>NZ_CP032698.1:5595362-6994203 GCF_003627815.1 Streptomyces hundungensis | reverse complement strand
GATCGCGTACATGACCGTGTTGATCCGGCCGTCGGTCGGGCGCTGGGCCTGCTCCAGGAGGGCGGCCTTGTCGCCGACGGGGCTCGTGAAGTCGAACTGCGAGCCCTTCTTCTCCAGGGAGCGCAGCGCCTTCTGGAGCGCCTCGGTGAAGTTGCGGCCGATCGCCATGGCCTCGCCCACCGACTTCATGGTGGTGGTGAGGGTGGAGTCGGCGGAGGGGAACTTCTCGAAGGCGAAGCGCGGGGCCTTCACCACGACGTAGTCGAGGCTCGGCTCGAAGGAGGCCGGCGTCTTCTCGGTGATGTCGTTGGGGACCTCGTCGAGGGTGTAGCCGATGGCGAGCTTGGCCGCGATCTTGGCGATCGGGAAGCCGGTGGCCTTCGAGGCGAGCGCCGAGGAGCGCGAGACGCGCGGGTTCATCTCGATGACGATGACCCGGCCGTCTTCGGGGTTGATCGCGAACTGGATGTTGCAGCCGCCGGTGTCGACGCCGACCTCGCGGATGATCGCGATGCCGATGTCGCGCAGGCGCTGGTACTCGCGGTCGGTCAGCGTCATCGAGGGCGCGACGGTGATCGAGTCGCCGGTGTGCACGCCCATCGGGTCGAAGTTCTCGATGGAGCAGACGACCACGACGTTGTCGTTCTTGTCGCGCATCAGCTCCAGCTCGTACTCCTTCCAGCCGAGGATGGACTCCTCAAGGAGCACCTCGGTGGTCGGCGAGAGCGTGAGGCCCTGTCCGGCGATGCGGCGCAGCTCCTCCTCGTCGTGGGCGAAGCCGGATCCGGCGCCGCCCATGGTGAAGGAGGGACGCACGACGACCGGGTAGCCGCCGAGGGTGTCGACGCCCTTGATGACGTCGTCCATGGAGTGGCAGATGACCGAGCGGGCGGACTCGCCGTAGCCGATCTTCTCCTTGACGGCCTCGACGACGCCCTTGAACAGATCGCGGTCCTCGCCCTTGTTGATGGCCTCGACGTTGGCGCCGATCAGCTCTACGCCGTACTTCTCCAGGACGCCCTGCTCGTGCATGGAGATCGCGGTGTTGAGCGCGGTCTGGCCGCCGAGGGTGGGCAGGAGGGCGTCGGGGCGCTCCTTGGCGATGATCTTCTCGACGAACTCGGGGGTGATCGGCTCGACGTAGGTGGCGTCGGCGATCTCCGGGTCGGTCATGATCGTGGCCGGGTTGGAGTTGACCAGGATGACCCGCAGGCCCTCGGCCTTGAGGATGCGGCAGGCCTGGGTGCCCGAGTAGTCGAACTCGGCGGCCTGGCCGATCACGATCGGGCCGGAGCCGATGACCAGGACGGACTGGATGTCGGTGCGCTTAGGCACGCTCGGCCTCCATCAAAGATACGAAGCGGTCGAAGAGGTACGCGGCGTCGTGCGGGCCCGCGGCCGCCTCGGGGTGGTACTGGACGCTGAAGGCGGGCTGGTCGAGCAGCTGGAGGCCTTCGACGACCTGGTCGTTCAGACAGACGTGGGAGACCTCGGCGCGCCCGTAGGGCGTCTCGGAGACCTTGTCGAGCGGCGCGTCCACGGCGAAACCGTGGTTGTGCGCGGTGACCTCGACCTTGCCGGTGGTGCGGTCCTGCACCGGCTGGTTGATGCCGCGGTGGCCGTACTTCAGCTTGTACGTGCCGAAGCCGAGCGCGCGGCCGAGGATCTGGTTGCCGAAGCAGATGCCGAACAGCGGCGTCCTGCGGGCCAGGACGGCCTGCATCACGGCGACGGGGCCGTCGGCGGTGGCCGGGTCGCCCGGGCCGTTGGAGAAGAACACGCCGTCGGGGTTGACGGCGAAGACGTCCTCGGCGGTGGCGGTGGCGGGCAGCACGTGCACCTCGATGCCGCGCTCGGCCATGCGGTGCGGGGTCATGCCCTTGATGCCGAGGTCGACGGCGGCGACGGTGAAGCGCTTCTCACCGATCGCGGGGACCACGTAGGTCTCCTTGGTGGCGACCTCCGCGGAGAGGTCGGCGCCGACCATCTGGGGCGCTTCCTTCACCCGGGCCAGCAGCGCCGCGTCGTCCGCGACGGCCTCGCCGGAGAAGATGCCGACGCGCATGGCGCCGCGCTCGCGCAGGTGGCGGGTGAGGGCGCGGGTGTCGACGCCGGAGATCCCGACGACGCCCTGCTGGACGAGTTCGTCGTCGAGGGAGCGGCGCGAGCGCCAGTTGGACGGCATGCGGGCGGGGTCGCGCACCACGTAGCCGGCCACCCAGATCCGCTCTGATTCGGGGTCCTCGTCGTTCACGCCGGTGTTGCCGACGTGCGGGGCGGTCATCACGACGACCTGGCGGTGGTACGACGGGTCGGTGAGGGTCTCCTGGTAGCCGGTCATGCCGGTGGAGAACACGGCCTCGCCGAAGGTCTCCCCCACGGCCCCGTAGGCGCGGCCGCGGAAGATGCGGCCGTCCTCCAGGACGAGTACGGCGGGAGTCTTGGCGGCTCCCCGGGTGGAGGTCGTCATCGTGCGGCGCCTTCCGTCGTGGTGGTGGGTTGTTCGAACGTCTTGGTCATGGGGTTGATGGCCTGGACCCAGGCCGGGTGCTGCTCGGCCCGGTCGGAGCGGAAGCCCGAGTCGATGAGGCGGTCGCCGTGGCTCCAGGTGACGACGAGCAGGCCGCCCTCGGTGAGGACCTTGCCCGCGATGCCCTTGTCGAGCCGGGCCCCGCGGAGCCGGTCGGCCGGGACGAAGAAGTCGTTCGCCCCGGGGCGTACGACGTCCAGACCCGCGTCCGTCAGGGTGAGCTCGACCTTGCTGCGTACGCCCAGGCCGTGCGCCACGATGCGGTCGAGCCACTGCCCGGCGGTGGTGGAGCCGTGGTAGCGGCCGCTCAGCTCCAGTCTCGCCTCGCCGGGCGCTTCGGGCGCGGTGGCGAGCTCGGGCAGGTCGGCCTGGAGGCGCCGGCGCCACTGCCAGCCCTGGCGCATCAGCCAGTAGACGAGGGCCACGAAGAGCGCGAGCCCGACGAGCCAGCCGATGCGTCCGCCCCAGTTGGTCACCTCGGCGGATTTCTCCTCGGCGGCCAGATCGATCAGTGATGCGTACGTCACGCGAGCTTCCCGTCCACAAGCGTTGCCCGGCCCCGCAGGAAGGTGTGGGTGACGCGTCCGGGCAGCTCGCGGCCCTCGTAGGGGGTGTTGCGGCTGCGGGAGGCGAAGCCCGCGGGGTTCACCTCTCCACGGTATGCCGGATCCACCAGGGTCAGGTTGGCGGGTTCGCCTGCCGAGACGGGGCGTCCGTGGCCCTGGGCCCGGCCGATCTCGGCGGGCTTGTGCGCCATGCGGTCGGCGACGCCGGCCCAGTCGAGCAGTCCGGTCTCCACCATCGTGTGCTGGACGACGGAGAGCGCGGTCTCCAGGCCGACCATGCCCATGGCGGCCGCGGCCCACTCGCAGTCCTTGTCCTCGTGCGGGTGCGGGGCGTGGTCGGTGGCGACGATGTCGATGGTGCCGTCGGCGAGCGCCTCGCGCAGCGCCATGACGTCCTTCTCGGTGCGCAGCGGGGGGTTGACCTTGTAGACCGGGTTGTACGAGCGGACCAGCTCGTCGGTGAGGAGCAGGTGGTGCGGGGTGACCTCGGCGGTCACGTCGATGCCGCGGGACTTGGCCCAGCGGACGATCTCGACCGAGCCGGCCGTCGAGAGGTGGCAGATGTGCACACGGGAGCCGACGTGCTCGGCGAGCAGCACATCGCGGGCGATGATCGACTCCTCGGCGACGGCGGGCCAGCCGCCGAGGCCGAGCTCCGCCGAGACGACGCCCTCGTTCATCTGGGCGCCCTCGGTCAGCCGGGGCTCCTGGGCGTGCTGGGCGACGACGCCGCCGAAGGCCTTCACGTACTCCAGGGCGCGGCGCATGATCACCGCGTCGTGGACGCACTTGCCGTCGTCGGAGAAGACGGTGACGCCGGCGGCCGAGTCGTGCATGGCGCCGAGCTCGGCGAGCTGCTTGCCCTCGAGGCCGACGGTGACGGCGCCGATGGGCTGTACGTCGCAGTAGCCGGACTCCCTGCCGAGCCGCCAGACCTGCTCGACGACGCCCGCGGTGTCGGCGACGGGGAAGGTGTTGGCCATGGCGAACACCGAGGTGTAGCCGCCGCGCGCGGCGGCCCGGGTGCCGGTGAGGACGGTCTCGGAGTCCTCGCGGCCCGGCTCGCGCAGATGGGTGTGGAGGTCGACGAGGCCGGGCAGCAGGATCTGGCCCTCGGCGTCGACGACGGTGGCGTCTCCCGCGTCCAGGCCGGTGCCGACCGCTGCGATGGTCTCGCCGTCGATCAGTACGTCCTGGACGTCACCGCCGAGGACCTTCGCACCACGGATAAGGATCGTGCTCATGGTTACTTGTTCTCCGAATCGGTGGGGCGGGCGTGGCTGACGGCGGGCTCGTTGCCGCCGAGCAGCAGGTACAGGACCGCCATGCGGGTGTGGACGCCGTTGGCGACCTGTTCGACGACCGTGCAGCGGTCGGAGTCGGCGACCTCGGCGGTGATCTCCATGCCGCGGACCATCGGGCCGGGGTGCATCACGATGCCGTGCTCCGGCATCTTGGCCATGCGTTCGCCGTCCAGACCGTAGCGGCGCGAGTACTCGCGCTCGGTCGGGAAGAAGGCGGCGTTCATGCGTTCGCGCTGCACACGCAGCATCATCACCGCGTCGGACTTCAGCAGCACGGCGTCCAGGTCGTACGACACGTCGCAGGTCCAGTGCTCGACGCCGACCGGGAGCAGCGTCGGCGGGGCCACCAGGGTGACGTCGGCGCCGAGCGTGTGCAGCAGGTCGACGTTGGAGCGGGCGACCCGGCTGTGCAGCACGTCGCCGACGAGGGTGATGCGCTTGCCGGTCAGGTCCTGGCCGAGCGCGTCCTCGCCGACCAGGCGCCGGCGCATGGTGAACGCGTCGAGCAGCGCCTGGGTGGGGTGCTGGTGGGTGCCGTCGCCGGCGTTGATGACGGGGGCGTCGATCCAGCCGGAGGTGGCGAGGCGGTAGGGGGCGCCGGAGGCGCTGTGCCGGATGACGACGGCGTCGACGCCCATCGCCTCCAGGGTCTGCGCGGTGTCCTTCAGGGACTCGCCCTTGGAGACCGAGGAGCCCTTGGCGGCGAAGTTGATGACGTCGGCCGACAGGCGCTTCTCGGCGGCCTCGAAGGAGATCCGGGTGCGGGTGGAGTCCTCGAAGAAGAGGTTGCAGATGGTCCGGCCGCGCAGCGCGGGGAGCTTCTTTATCGGCCGGTCGGAGACCCGGGCCATCTCCTCGGTGGTGTCGAGGATGAGCACGGCGTCGTCGCGGGTGAGGTCGGCGGCCGAGATGAGGTGACGCATCATCGGGGGTTCTCCAGGTGTGGTGGAGGGTGGGGCGTGCGGGCGCGCAGAAGCAGGCCGTACGGCTCGGTGGGGGCCGTACGGAGTCGTGTGGGCTTACTGCTCGCCGGCCGGAGCGGTCTGCTGGACACCGAGCAGCACGGCGTCGCGGCCGTCCTCCTCGGCGAGCTGGACCTTGACCGTCTCCCGCAGCGACGTGGGGAGGTTCTTGCCGACGTAGTCGGCGCGGATCGGGAGTTCGCGGTGGCCGCGGTCGACGAGGACCGCGAGCTGCACGGCGCGGGGGCGGCCGATGTCGCCGAGCGCGTCGAGGGCGGCGCGGATGGTGCGGCCGGAGAAGAGGACGTCGTCGACGAGGACGACCAGGCGGCCGTCGACGCCTTCGCCGGGGATCTCGGTGCGGCCGAGCGCCCGGGCGGGCTTCATCCGCAGGTCGTCGCGGTACATGGTGATGTCGAGGGAGCCGACCGGGGTCTTGCGCCCGGTGATGCCCTCCAGCTTCACGGCGAGCCGCTCGGCGAGGAAGACGCCGCGGGTCGGGATGCCGAGGAGCACGACGTCGTCGGCGCCCTTGGCGCGTTCGACGATCTCGTGGGCGATGCGGGTCAGGACGCGGGCGATGTCGGGGCCTTCGAGAACGGGCCGCGCCGCATCGGGGTGCGCCGGATCCTGCTGGTTCTGCGGGTGCTGCGTGTCCATATGAAACGGACCTCCTTCTCCGCCTCACGGGACGGACCTTAAAGGACGTCGAAATTGCGTCCCCACGGTACCAGGGGCGGGGGGCCGCCCCACACCAGGGCCATCACTCGAACGGGTGAGTCGGGCCGGGGAACCGCCGTGCCCCGTGGGGGCGCGCCCCACGCGGAGCGTGTCACTCCTGCGGGGCGGGGGTGTGGACCATTCGGCTTGACGCGGCCAAGTAACGCTGCGTAACCTCACAGTGAGTTACAGCCGCGCGGCGGAGCCGCACGTTGTCACAGCGTCCGGGGAGCTATATGTCCAGCGAATACGCAAAACAGCTCGGGGCCAAGCTCCGCGCCATCCGCACCCAGCAGGGCCTCTCCCTCCACGGCGTGGAGGAGAAGTCCCAGGGCCGCTGGAAGGCCGTCGTGGTCGGTTCGTACGAGCGCGGCGACCGTGCCGTGACCGTGCAGCGCCTTGCCGAGCTGGCGGACTTCTACGGCGTTCCGGTGCAGGAGCTGCTGCCGGGCACCACACCGGGCGGGGCCGCCGAGCCGCCGCCGAAGCTGGTCCTCGACCTGGAGCGCCTCGCGCACGTCCCGCCGGAGAAGGCGGGCCCGTTGCAGCGTTACGCGGCGACCATCCAGTCGCAGCGCGGGGACTACAACGGCAAGGTCCTGTCGATCCGTCAGGACGATCTGCGCACTCTTGCCGTCATTTACGACCAGTCGCCCTCGGTCCTCACCGAGCAGCTGATCAGCTGGGGCGTCCTGGACGCGGACGCGCGCCGCGCGGTCGCCCACGAAGAGGGCTGACGCCCCTTCAGCAGAAACGTGCCGTCGGGCCCGTCGGGAGCACTTGCTCCCGACGGGCCCGACGGCGTTGTGGCGGGCGACGAGGTCGAGGCGCCTGACCGCGGACACGCCGAAGGGCCCGCGGCACGGTAGGTGCCGCGGGCCCTTCGTAGGCCTTGTCCTCGCCGGAGGCTAGTCGCGGCGCAGGCTCGGCTTGAGGTCCTTGAAACGGGCCAGCAGCCCGTTCACGAAGGCCGGGGAGTCGTCCGTGGAGAACTCCTTCGCCAACTGGACGGCCTCGTCGATGACGACCGCGTCGGGCGTCTCGTCCTCCCAGACCAGCTCGTACGCGCCGAGCCGCAGGATGTTCCGGTCGACGACCGGCATCCGGTCGAGCGTCCAGCCCACCGCGTACGTGGAGATCAGGTCGTCGATGCGGTCCACATGACCCGCGTAGCCCTCGACGAGCTGCATCGTGTACTCGGTGACCGGCGGCTGACGGTCGTCGGACCGCGAGTGCCGCACCCAGTCCGCGAGGACCGTCTGCACGGACTCGCCGCGCTGGTCGGCCTCGAACAGGATCTGGAAGGCGCGCTTGCGAGCCTTGTTCCGGGCAGCCACGGTTAGCTGTTCACCCGGCCGAGGTAGTCGCCGGTGCGGGTGTCGACCTTGATCTTCTCACCGGTGGTGATGAAGAGCGGGACACCGATCTCGTAACCGGTCTCCAGGGTGGCCGGCTTGGTGCCGCCGGTGGAGCGGTCGCCCTGGACGCCCGGGTCGGTGTGCTGGATGGTCAGCTCGACGGCGGCCGGGAGCTCGACGTAGAGCACCGCGCCGTCGTGCTGCGCGACCGAGGCGGTGAAGCCCTCGATCAGGAAGTTGGCGGCGTCGCCGACGGCCTTGCGGTCGACCATCAGCTGGTCGTACGTGTCCATGTCCATGAAGACGAAGTACTCGCCGTCCATGTACGAGAACTGCATGTCGCGGCGGTCGATGTTGGCCGTTTCGACCTTCACACCGGCGTTGAAGGTCTTGTCGACCACCTTGCCGGAGAGCACGTTCTTGAGCTTGGTGCGCACGAAGGCCGGGCCCTTACCGGGCTTGACGTGCTGGACCTCGACGACGGACCAGAGCTGGCCTCCGTCGAGCTTGAGCACCAGGCCGTTCTTGAGGTCGTTCGTGGAAGCCACGGTTGCGGAATCTCCTGGACTGAAAGCTGGTGGACGACCGAGGGTACGCACCTGGGGCGCGTACGCGTGCTAGAGCGCTAGCAGCTCCTTGGTCGTGATGGTGAGTAGCTCGGGGCCGCCGTCCGCCTCGGGGCGTACGACGAGCGTGTCATCGATCCGGACTCCGCCCCGGCCCGGGAGGTGGACCCCCGGTTCGACGGTGACCGGCACGCAAGTGTCCAGTTTACCCATGGCTCCAGGTGCGAGCTGCGGCTCCTCGTCGATTTCGATCCCGACCCCGTGCCCGGTGAGCGGTCCGAAGGCCTCCGCATGACCCGCGGCGTCCAGCACCTGGCGGGCGGCGCGGTCCACCGCGCGGTACTCGGCCCCCGGCAGCAGGGCCTCGCGGCCGGCCCGCTGGGCTGCGAAAACGGCGTCGTACAGCTCGATCTGCCAGTCCGCGGGGGTGGTCCCGATCACGAAGGTGCGGCCGATCTCGCAGCGGTATCCGCGGTAGGTGGCGCCCAGGCAGACCGACAGGAAGTCGCCCTCCTCGACCCGGCGGTCGGCCGGACGGTGGCCCGCGCGGCCGGAGTTGGGGCCGGTGCCGACCGAGGTCATGAAGGCCGGCCCGTCGGCGCCGTGGTCGACCAGGCGCCGCTCCAGCTCCAGCGCGAGGTGGCGTTCGGTGCGGCCCACCAGGATCGACTCAAGGAGCTCGCCCAGCGCCTGGTCGGTGATCTCGGCGGCGATGCGCAGACAGGCGATCTCTTCCTCGTCCTTGACCAGCCTGCGCTGCTCCACCGCTCCCCCGAGGTCGTTCAGGAGCAGCCGGGGCGCCACCGAGCCGAGCGCGCGGTGGCGGGCCACGGACAGGTGGTGCTCCTCGACGGCGAGGGAGTCGGCGCCGCTGGCCTGGGCGAGGTCGGCCGCCGCGACGGCCGGGTCGCCGTCCGGGGCGGGCAGCACGGTGAGCCGCAACTGCTCGTCCAGGTGGCCCTCGATGAGGTCGCCCGAGGGGGTGCGCGGGCACAGCAGGACGTCCTCGGCGGGCCCGAGGAGCAGGACCGCGCCGGGCGGGGCGCCGCCGGCGAGATAGCGGACGTTGGCCGGGCGCGAGACCAGGGCGGCCGCGCTGCCTGCGGCCGCCGAGCGGTCCCGCAGCCAGCCGCGGCGTGCCGCGAACACCTCTGACATGACCCGAGCGTATGAGGGGGGCGGGGGTTCGGCTGGTTCTGCGCGTCCGACCGGGGGCCGCCCCGGTAGTCGGCCCGCCCTTGCCCTCAATCGCCGGGCGAGCTGAGGTGCTGGCCAGCACCGAGTACTCAAGGGGCGCGGGGAACCTGGGGCTCCGCCCCAGACCCCGATCGCGCCTGAACGGCGCTCGTCCTCAAACGCCGGACAGGCTGAAATGCCTCCGAAGCGGGCCAGCACCAGTACTGCCAGGGGCGCGAGGAACTGCGCGACCAGCCACGCACGACCCACAGACGAAACCGGGCCCCTGGGGCTGAGGTGCCGGCCAGCACCGAGTAGCTAAGGGGCGCGGGGAACTGCGCGACCAGCCACGCACGGCCCGCAGACGAAAACGGGCCCCCGGGGCTCAGGTACTGGCCAGCACCGAGTACTTAAGGGGCGCGGGGAACTGCGCGACCAGCCATCCACAGCCCGCACCGGACAGACACCCCCGGAGGGTTTCGGGAAGGGGCGGGGTGGGGAGAACCCGGCCCCTACCAGCTTGGCGGGCTCGCGATGGTTCGGGCCAGGACGTCGTCCAGGAGGCGGGCCGTGGTGGGGACGTCGTACTGGGAGTTGTCGATGATCGGCAGCCCCGAGCCGTACCAGCCGGCCATCCGGCCATGGATGCCGGCCACCTCCTCGTCCGAGAGCCGACGATTGCCGCTGCGCTCCGCGTTGCGCTCCAGGACCACCTCGAGCCCCGGAAGCAGCACGACCGGCAGCAGCCCGGGCCCCACGTGCCGCTTCCAGCCGCCGAGCCCCACGACCGGCCGGTCGGGGAAGACCGCGTCGTCGAGGATGCAGGAGATCCCGTTGGCCAGGAAGTTGCGCGCGGCGAAGCCGCAGGTGCGGCGGGCCAGGCGGTACTGGGCCTCGGAGTGGTCGTTCCAGCCGGACTGGGGGTCGGCGAACCCCGAGCACACCCATTCGCGTACGTCGTCGAGGCTGATGTGGGCGGTGGGCACCCGGCGGTGCTGCGCCCAGTAGCGGGCCACGGTCGTCTTGCCCGCCCCGGCGGGGCCGATGAGCAGCGCCGCGAGCGTGGTCGCCCCGGTGCCCTCCGGCGCCTGCGGCATCGGGACCGGCCCGCCGGGCGGCAAGGCGACGTGGCCCGTGGTGTCGCGGGACGGCGGCCGGGCCGAGGCGTGCTGCGGCGCGGGCCCGTGCCAGCCCTGGCCGGGCGGCTGCGCCGCTGCGGGGTGGTGCGGGGCCGGGAGCCCCGCGGCCCCGGATCCCGGTGGCGGCCCCGGCTGGTAGGGCGGGGCGGCGCCGGGCGCGGGCGGATGGGCCGGGGGCGCCCCCGGCCTCAGCGGAGCCGTGCCCTCCGGCTCGATCGCCCGGGCCCAGTCGTGCGGGGGCTGCCCCGGGGCGTGGGGCGGCGGCAGTGGAGCCCCCCCTGCGTGCTGCATCCGGTGCCACTCCGTCTCGTACAGGCAACTGGCGCTGGTCGGGCGCCCGTCGGTGTGGGCGGCCCGGTGCAGAACCGTACCTCCCCCGGCCGCCACAGTGTGAACGGCCGAGGGACGCGGACCGTGCCCGTCAGCCGAGTTCGTCGGCCAGTTCGTCGGCGAGGGCCCGCAGTGCCAGGCGGTAGGAGCCGATGCCGAAGCCCGCGACGGTGCCGGTGGCGACGGGCGCGATCACCGAGGTGTGGCGGAATTCCTCACGGGCGTACGGGTTCGAGATGTGCACCTCGATGAGCGGCGCGGTGCGCTGGGCCGCCGCGTCGCGCATTCCGTACGAGTAGTGCGTGAAGGCGCCCGGGTTGATGACGACCGGAATTCGACCGTCCGCGGCTTCGTGGAGCCAGCGGATGAGCTCCCCTTCGTCGTTGGTCTCGCGGACCGAGACCTCGAAGCCGAGCTCCTTGCCGAGCGCCTCGCAGACCTCGACGAGACCGGCGTAGGTCGTGGCGCCGTAGACGTCGGGCTCGCGGGAGCCGAGGCGCCCCAGGTTGGGGCCGTTGAGGACGAACACCCGCCGGGTCACGCGGAGACCTCGCCGTAGGCGGCGAGCAGCACCGACGGGTCGGGGCCCTCCAGGACGGTCGGCTTGGCGAGGCCGTCCAGGACGATGAAGCGGAGCAGGTTGCCGCGGGACTTCTTGTCCAGCTTCATGTTCTCCAGGAGCTTGGGCCACTGGTCGCCGCGGTAGGTGAGCGGCAGGCCGACCGACTCCAGGATCGCGCTGTGCCGGTCGGCGGTCGCGTCGTCCAACCGCCCTGCCAGACGGCCGAGTTCGGCCGCGAAGACCATGCCGACGGAGACGGCCGCGCCGTGCCGCCACTTGTAGCGCTCGTTCTTCTCGATGGCGTGCGCCAGGGTGTGGCCGTAGTTGAGGATCTCGCGCAGACCCGATTCCTTCAGGTCGCTGGAGACCACGTCCGCCTTGACCCTGATGGAGCGCTCGATGAGCTCGGCGGCGTGCGGGCCCTGCGGGGTGCGGGCGCCGGCCGGGTCGGCCTCGATCAGGTCGAGGATGACCGGGTCGGCGATGAAGCCGGCCTTGATGATCTCGGCCAGGCCCGACACGTAGTCGTTGACCGGCAGCGACTCCAGCGCCGCCAAGTCGCACAGGACGCCGACGGGCGGGTGGAAGGAGCCCACCAGGTTCTTGCCCTCGGCGGTGTTGATGCCGGTCTTGCCGCCGACGGCCGCGTCCACCATGCCGAGCACGGTGGTCGGCACCGAGATCCAGCGCACCCCGCGCAGCCAGGTGGCCGCGACGAAGCCGGCGAGGTCGGTGGTGGCCCCGCCGCCCACGCCGATGACGACATCGGTGCGGGTGAAGCCGGACTGGCCGAGCGCCTTCCAGCAGTAGGCGGCGACCTCGGCGGTCTTGGCCTCCTCGGCGTTGGGGACCTGGATGGCGATGGCCTCATAGCCCTGGGCCGCGAGGTCCTCGCGGATCGCGTCACCGGTGCCGGCCAGCGCCTCGGGGTGGATGATCGCGATCCGCTGTGCCCGGTCGCCGATGAGTCCGGCCAGCTCGCCCAGCAGGTTGCGGCCGACGAGCACGTCGTACGGGTCCGTCCCGGCGGCGGCGCCGACCTGGATCCGGGTGGGTGCCTGCTCCGTCATGCGTCCTTCAACTCCAGTGCGTCGAGGACCGCCTGGGCGACCTCTTCGGGGGTGCGCTCGTCGGTCGCGACGACCACACGGGCGACTTCGGTGTACAGATGGCGCCGCGCGTCCATCAGCTCGCGCCACTGCCGGCGCGGGTTGACCGCGAGCAGCGGGCGGGCGGTGTTCAGGCCGACGCGCCTGACCGCCTCCTCGACGTCCATCGACAGATAGACCACGGGGTGCGGCGCGAGCAGGGCGCGGGTGTCGGCGTCGAGGATCGCGCCGCCGCCCAGCGCGAGCACGCCGGGGTGCTCGGCGAGCGCGCGCCGTACCGCGTCCCGCTCCAGGGCGCGGAAGTGCGGCTCGCCGTCCTCGATGAAGATGTCCGAGATCGGGCGGCCGTCGGCGGCCACGATGTCGGCGTCGGTGTCCCGGTAGGGCGCGCCGAGCCGTTCGGCGAGCAGCGCGCCCACGGTGGACTTGCCGGAGCCCATCGGCCCGACCAGGACGACCAGGGGTGAGGTGCTCACCGGATCTGGAGGTTGTCGAGGTAGGACGCGACGTTGCGACGGGTCTCGGGCACGCTGTCGCCGCCGAACTTCTCGGCGACGGCGTCCGCGAGGACGAGCGCGACCATGGCCTCGGCGACGATGCCAGCGGCCGGTACGGCACAGACGTCGGAGCGCTGGTGGTGGGCCTTGGCGGCCTCGCCGGTGGCGACGTCGATGGTGGCGAGCGCGCGGGGCACGGTCGCGATCGGCTTCATCGCGGCGCGCACGCGCAGCAGTTCGCCGGTGGTCAGGCCGCCCTCGGTGCCGCCGGAGCGGCCGGAGGTGCGCTTGACGCCCTCGTCGGTGTTGACGATCTCGTCGTGCGCCTGCGAGCCGGGCACCCGGGCGAGCCCGAAGCCGTCGCCGACCTCGACGCCCTTGATCGCCTGGATGCCCATGAGGGCGGCGGCGAGCCGCGCGTCCAGACGGCGGTCCCAGTGGACGTGCGAGCCGAGGCCCACGGGCACTCCGTAGGCGAGCACCTCGACGACTCCGCCGAGGGTGTCGCCGTCCTTGTGGGCCTGGTCGATCTCGGCGACCATCGCCTTCGAGGCGTCCGCGTCCAGGCAGCGCACCGGGTCGGCGTCCAGCTTCTCGACGTCGGCGGGGGTCGGCACGACGCCGTAGGGCGCCTTGGCCGCGGCCAGCTCCACCACATGGCTGACGATCTCGATGCCGGCCGTCTCCTTGAGGTAGGAGCGCGCCACCGCGCCGAGCGCGACGCGGGCGGCGGTCTCCCGGGCGCTGGCGCGCTCCAGGATCGGCCGGGCCTCGTCGAAGCCGTACTTCTGCATGCCGGCGAGGTCGGCGTGGCCGGGCCTCGGGCGGGTCAGCGGCGCGTTGCGGGCGAGCTCCGCGAGGATCTCGGGGTCGACCGGGTCGGCCGACATGACCTGCTCCCACTTGGGCCACTCGGTGTTGCCCACCATGACCGCGATCGGCGAGCCCATGGACAGGCCGTGTCGTACGCCGCCGAGGAAGGTCACCTCGTCGCGCTCGAACTTCATGCGGGCGCCGCGCCCATAGCCGAGCCGCCGCCGGGCCAGGTGGTCGGCCACCATCTCCGTGGTGATCGGTACGCCGGCGGGAAGGCCCTCCAGCGTCGCGACAAGTGCGGGTCCGTGGGACTCCCCCGCGGTCAGCCAGCGCAACCTGCTCAACGGTGCTCCTCGTTGCTCGCGCGTCCTGGACACTACGGCGCGGCCGGGTGCGCGGCCCTGGCCCGCCACCCCTGATCCTCCCACGTCCGCATGGTGGGCCGGGCCCCGGTCCAGCAACCGGACGAGAGGGGGCCACGGCCGACCGGTCGCGCGCGTCCCCGTACGCCTTACGGGGCCGGACGGCACGGCTGACTCAACGGCCCGCCAGCGCCGCCTCGCCCGCCTTGCGCATGGCGTCGAGCGGCGCGTTCGCACAGCCCGTCATCTGCTCGACCTGGAGCACGGCCTGGTGCACGAGCAGGTCGAGGCCGCCGACGACGGCTCCCCCGCGCGCCGACCAGGCGGCCGCGAGCGCGGTCGGCCAGGGCTCGTACAGCACGTCGAAGAGGGTGCCGGCCCGCTCGGGAACGGCCGCGGCCAGCGCGTCGGTGGTGCCGGCCGGGGTGGTGGCGATGACGAGCGGCGCCGCGAAGGCCTCGGCCGCCCGCGACCAGTCGGCGGTGCGGACGTCGACTTCCAGCCGCTCGCCCCAGCCGCGCATCTCCGCGGCCCGCTCCTCGCTGCGTACGTACGCCGTGACCGGGCCGACGCAGATCCGGGCGAGGGCGGCGAGCGCCGAGGAGGCGGTCGCGCCCGCGCCGAGGACGGCGGCGGACTCGACCCGGGTCACCCCGCGCTCCCCCAGGGCCGCGATCATGCCCGGGATGTCGGTGTTGTCGCCCAGGCGACGGCCGTCGTCCGTGAAGACGACGGTGTTGACCGCCTCGACGGAGGCCGCCGTCGCGCTCACCGCGTCGAGCAGCGGGATGACCGCCCGCTTCAGCGGCATCGTGAGCGAGAGACCGGCCCAGGAGGTGTCGAGCCCCGCGAAGAAGCCGGAGAGCCCGGCCTCGTCGATCTCGAACCGGTCGTAGGACCAGTGCCGGAGGCCGAGTTCGGCGTACGCGGCCCGGTGCAGGACCGGGGAGAGGGAGTGCGCGATGGGCGACCCGAGCACGGCCGCCCGTCGCGCGCCCTCACTGGCCGGACTGGGCATTGAACTCGTCCTTCAGCTTGTTGAACTCGCTCAGCGTCTTGGCGAATTCGGTCTTGTGCTGGCCGTCGGTGGCCACGAAGTACATCCAGCCCTCGCTCGTCGGGTCCAGCGCCGCGGCCATCGCCTCGCTGCCGGGGTTGCCGATCGGCCCGGGCGTCAGACCCCGCCACTTGTAGGTGTTGTACGGGTCCGGGTTGCTGTTGATCTCGGACAGGCCGATCTTGATGTTGCTCTGGTTGGTGAGGTAGTTGTACGCCGAGTCGAACTGGAGCTTCTGGTTGGTCTGGGTGTTGTCCGGCTTGAGGCGGTTGTAGACGACCTCGGACATCCTGCGGAAGTCGTCGGGCGTCTTGCCCTCGGCCTGCACCAGGCTCGCGACGGTGAGGAGCTGCCAGGGGCCGTCCAGATGCAGCTTCTTGGCCTCGGCGGCCAGGTCCTGCTTGCCGTACTCGGAGGTGGCCCGGTTGACCATCTTCTTGAGCACGTCCTCGGGCTTCATGCCCTTGGCGACCGGGTAGCTCGCCGGGTAGAGGAACCCTTCCAGCGGGTCCTTGACGTTCTTGTGGCCCTTGGCCCAGTCCGGCAGACCCATGCTGTCGGCGTTCTTGAGCGCGATCTCCTTGGTCGTGCCGGAGGAGACGCCGAGCCGCTTGTCGATCTCGCCGTAGACCCAGGCGTTTCGTTTGCCTTCGGGAATGATGAGCGAGTTGCGGCTGGCCGGGTTGAGCATCAACTTGATCGCGCTCGCCGCCGACATGCCCTTCTTCAGCGTGTAGGCGCCGGCCTGGATCGTCTTGCCCTTGGGGTCGTCGTTCTGCGCCTGGACGAAGGCGTCGATGCTCTTGACGACACCGGCCTGCTTGAGGAGCTGGCCGATCTCGGAGCCGCCGGCGCCGGTCGGCACCTCGATGGTGACGCTCTCGCCCGCGCCCTCACCCACGTAGTCGGGGGCCGAGCCGAACTTCTTCTGGTAGAAGTCGTAGCCCACGTAACCGATTCCGCCGGCCCCCACCGCGAAGATCACCGCGAGGACGAGGCAGGCGCGCCCGCTCTTGCCCTTCTTCTTGGTCTTGCTCCGCCGGTCGCGGCCGCCGCCGCCCGCGGAGGCGCGGCGGGACTCGCGCGGCTCGTCGTCGTCCCGTTCGCTGTCGTCAACGCCGGTGAAGAACGGGTGGTTCTCCTCCTGCGGTTCGGCGTTCCACTCGTGGCCCTGTTCGGGCACCTCGGGCACGGTGGGGGCCTGCCGCTGGCCGGGCGGCTGCGGCGGCGGATACGCCTCGGGCGTGCCGTAGAGGTCGTGGCCCTCTTCGGCGTAGCCGTGGGGGTACGGGTCCGGCTGCTGACCCGCGTAGGGCATGGCGGCCTGCCGGCCGGTGGCGTCCCAGCCCCCGTCGTAGTGCTGCGGCTGCTGCGGCGGGGCCGCGTACTGCTGCGCGTACTGCTGCTGGGGGTAGCCCTGTTGGGGCTGTTCGACGTAGCCCTGCTGCTCGGCGTAGTGCGGCTGCGGCTGCGGCTGCTCGGCGTAGGGCTGCTGCCCGTACGGGTCCTGCGGCTGCTGCGGGTGGTACTGCTGCGGGTACTGCTCCTGCTGCTGGTGGCCGTCGTACGAAGCCTGACCGGAGGCAGCCTGCTGCGCTCCCCACCCCTGGTCCCCGAAGAGGGGGTCCTCTGGGTGCCACGGTTCGGAGCCTTGGCCCCGGCCATACTCAGTCATCGGTCCCCTAGAGCCGCGAGGCATCCGGACGGTCCGCCTCTTTTGCTGTGCGGTGACTGTTCGAATGCCTCCGCATCGGCCGGAACGTTACCGTATCGCGATCAGATAACCACTTCGACGCCTTCGCCCGGAGCGTTACCTGACACCCGTTCGGCCTCAAGGGCGTTCTGAAGGATGACCACGGCGGCCGCCTGGTCGATGAAGGAACGTCCCTTCTTGGACTTCACCCCGGAGGCGCGCAGTCCCTGGCTGGCGGTCACCGTCGTCATCCGCTCGTCCACGAGCCGCACCCCGATCGGGGCGATGCCGCGCGCCAACTCCCGCGTGAAGACGCGGACCTTGGCCGCCGCCGGGCCCTCGCCCCCGTTGAGGGAGCGGGGCAGTCCGACGATCACCTCGATCGGCTCGTACTCCTCGACGAGCTGGCGCAGCCGCCGGTGGGCGGCCGGGACGTCACGTCCCGGCACGGTCTCCACCGGCGTGGCGAGCACCCCGTCGGGGTCGCACGAGGCGACCCCGATGCGTGCGTCCCCGACATCGATCGCGAGCCGGCGTCCTCGTCTCATCAGGCGGTCTCGGCGACCTGGCGCTCGACGGCGTCCATGGCGTCGCCGATCGCGTCCGGGTTCTGGCCGCCGCCCTGGGCGACGTCCGGCTTGCCGCCGCCTCCGCCTCCGAGGGTCTTCGCGGCGGTGCGGACCAGCTCGCCGGCCTTGAGGCCGCGCTCGCGGGCGGCCTCGTTGGTGGCGATGACGGTGACCGGGCGGCCGTTGGCCGTGGTGAACAGGGCGACGACGGCCGGGCGGTCACCCGGGATGCGGCCGCGCACGTCGAGGACCAGCTTGCGCAGGTCGTCGGCGGAGGTGCCGTCCGGCACCTGGCCGGTGACGAGCGCGGTGCCGCGGACGTCCTTGGCGGAGTCGACCAGACCGGCGGCGGCCTGGAGCACCTTCTCCGCGCGGAACTTCTCGATCTCCTTCTCGGCGTCCTTCAACTTGCCGAGCATGGCGGAGATCTTCTCCGGCAGCTCCTCGGAGCGTCCCTTGACCAGCTCCTGGAGCTGGGCGACGACGGTGTGCTCACGCGCCAGGAAGTTGTACGCGTCGACGCCGACCAGGGCCTCGATGCGGCGCACCCCGGAGCCGATGGACGACTCGCCGAGCAGCTTCACCAGACCCAGCTGGGCGGTGTTGTGGACGTGGGTGCCGCCGCACAGCTCCTTGGAGAAGTCGCCGATGGTGACCACACGGACCCGCTCGCCGTACTTCTCGCCGAACTCGGCGATGGCGCCCTGCTTCTTGGCCTCGTCGATCGACATGACCTCGGCCTGCACGTCGAGTTCGCGGGCGAGGACCTCGTTGATCTTCTGCTCGACATCGGTGAGGACCGTGCCGGGGACGGCGGCGGGCGAGCCGAAGTCGAAGCGGAAGCGGCCCGGCGAGTTCTCCGAGCCGGCCTGGGCGGCGGTCGGGCCGAGCGCGTCGCGCAGCGCCTGGTGGGTGAGGTGGGTCGCGGAGTGGGCGCGGGCGATGGCCCGGCGGCGCCTGGTGTCGATGGCGGCGTACGCGGACGCGCCGACCGTCACCTCGCCGACCTGGACGACACCCTTGTGCACGTGCACGCCGGGGACCGGCTTCTGCACGTCGCGGACCTCGATGACCGCGCCGCTGTCGAGCTTGATGCGGCCCTGGTCGGCGAGCTGGCCGCCGCCCTCGGCGTAGAACGGCGAGCGGTCGAGGACGACCTCGACCTCGTCGCCCTCGGTGGCGGCGGGCGAGGGCACGCCGTCGACGAGCAGGCCGACGATGGTCGACTCGTTCTCGGTGGCGGTGTAGCCGGTGAAGTCGGTGGCGCCGGAGGCGTCGGCCACCTCGCGGTAGGCGGACAGGTCGGCGTGACCGGTCTTCTTGGCGCGGGCGTCGGCCTTGGCCTGGTCGCGCTGCTGCTTCATCAGGCGGCGGAAGCCGTCCTCGTCCACGGACAGGCCCTGTTCGGCGGCCATCTCCAGGGTGAGGTCGATCGGGAAGCCCCAGGTGTCGTGGAGCAGGAACGCCTTGTCGCCGGCGAGGACCGTGCCACCGGTGGCCTTGGTCTCGGTGATGGCGGTGTCCAGGATGTTGGTGCCGCCGCGCAGCGCCTTGAGGAACGCGGCCTCCTCAGCGAGCGCGACCGTCTCGATGCGCTTGCGGTCGGTGACGAGCTCCGGGTACTGCTGGCCCATCGTCTTGATGACGACGTCGATCAGTTCCTGAACGACGGGGCCGGTGGCGCCCATGAGCCGCATGTTGCGGATGGCGCGGCGCATGATGCGGCGCAGCACATAGCCGCGGCCCTCGTTGCCGGGGGTCACGCCGTCGCCGATGAGCATCACGGAGGTACGGATGTGGTCGGCGACCACCCGCATCGACACGTCTGACTCGTGCTTGTCGCCGTAGCGCACACCGGTCAGCTCGGTGGCCTTGTCCATGACGACGCGCAGGGTGTCGGTCTCGTACATGTTCTGCACGCCTTGCAGGATCATCGCGAGGCGTTCGAGGCCGAGGCCGGTGTCGATGTTCTGGGAGGGGAGGTCACCCAGGATCGGGAAGTCCTCCTTGCCGTCACCGGCGCCGCGCTCGTACTGCATGAAGACCAGGTTCCAGATCTCCACGTACCGCTCGTCGTTGACGGCCGGGCCGCCCTCGGCGCCGAACTCGGGGCCGCGGTCGTAGTTGATCTCGGAGCAGGGCCCGCACGGTCCGGGCACGCCCATGGACCAGAAGTTGTCCTTCTTGCCCAGGCGCTGGATGCGCTCCTTGGGCACGCCGACGACCTCGTGCCAGATGCGCTCGGCCTCGTCGTCGTCGAGGTAGACGGTGATCCAGAGCTTCTCGGGCTCCAGGCCGTAGCCGCCGTCCGCCACGGAGCTGGTGAGCAGCTCCCAGGCGTACGTGATGGCGCCTTCCTTGAAGTAGTCCCCGAAGGAGAAGTTGCCGCACATCTGGAAGAACGTGCCGTGCCGGGTGGTCTTGCCGACCTCTTCGATGTCCGGCGTGCGCACGCACTTCTGCACGCTGGTGGCGCGCGGGGCGGGCGGCTTGGTCTCACCCAGGAAGTACGGCTTGAAGGGGACCATGCCCGCGTTGACGAGCAGCAGAGTCGGGTCGTCCGCGATGAGCGACGCCGAAGGGACGACGGTGTGCCCGCGCTCCTCGAAGAAGCTCAGCCAGCGGCGGCGAATCTCGGCCGACTCCATCAGTGGTCCTCATTCCGGTCGTACGAATGCTTGGTGTGCTGTTGCTTGGTGTGCTGCTGCTTCGTGTACTGCTGTGAGGTGGTGTCGAGGGCGACGAGGCGGCGCCGCGCGGGGAGTTCGCGCGGCTCGCTCCCGTCGATGCCCAGGACGTCGTTGAGTTCGGCCTCGCGCTGTGCCATGCCGGACTTGATGTCGAGGGCGAAGTCCTTGAGCCGGTGGCCGGCTTCGACCGCCTTGTCGGCGGTGCGCGCGGCCAGGCTCTCCGGGGTGAGCTGTTTCAGCTTCCGGTTGACCTTGGTGGTGGCCCAGACCCCGGCGGCCGCGCCCGCGGTGAACCAGAACGTACGGCGGAACATCGCAGCGTCAGCCCTTTCGCTTCGAGCGCCGCGCGGGGGGCACGGTCCGCCCGACGATCACGGTACGTCGTGCCGACTTGGCGGGCACATCGGCCGGGGCGGCACTCTTGCGCCCCATCGCCCGGCGCACCCCGTACCCGAACGCGGCCACCTTCACCAGCGGGCCACCGAAGGTGGAGGCCACGGTGGTGGAGAGCGCGGACGCGTTGGCGGTGACTTCCTGGACGTCGGAGGCGATGGCGTCGACCCGGTCGAGCTGGGTCTGCGCGGAGCGCACCGCGAGGGAGGCGTCCGCGAGCAGCGGGACGGCCTGGTCCGTCACCTCCGCCACCAGCTTGGTCGTCGCCCTCAGCGTCTGGGCCAGCCTCACGAGAACGACCGCGAGGAAGGACACCAGGATCGCCCAGAAGACGGCCACCAGGATCCCGGCCACCTCTCCACCGGACACTTGCACCGCTCCCCGCAACCCGTCGGAACTCGAAAACCTCGAAAACCTCGAAAAAGGTAGTCCTCCGAGCCTATCGCGCCACCGATGGCTTCCCGTACCGCGTTCCCCGCCGCCACAAGCGGAGTTGTGCAAGCCGATTGTACGCAGTGCATACCCTTGAGTACGCTGCGTGTTCCATGCGCTCCCATCTGCCCGCAGAGTTGAACCGCTTCGTCGGGCGCGACCGAGAACTGGCCCGTGTCGACCGGCTGCTCCTCGATGCGCGCCTGGTCACCGTGACCGGCGTCGGCGGAGTGGGCAAGACCCGCCTCGCGCTGCGGGCCGCGGCCACCACGGCGGAGCAGGAACGGTACTGCGACGGCGTCCGCCTGGTGGAGCTGTCCTCGCTCACCGACCCCGCCCTCCTTGACCACGCCGTCGTCGAGGCGCTGGGGCTGACCGACCACACGGCCCGGCCTCCGCGCCGACTGCTCCTCGACCACCTCGC
This sequence comes from Streptomyces hundungensis, assembly GCF_003627815.1. Taxonomy (NCBI): domain Bacteria; kingdom Bacillati; phylum Actinomycetota; class Actinomycetes; order Kitasatosporales; family Streptomycetaceae; genus Streptomyces; species Streptomyces hundungensis. The sequence goes on along the minus strand of NZ_CP032698.1, from coordinate 6,972,948 downwards.
GGAGCGTGAACTCCTGCTGGTGCTCGACGGGTTCGAGCAGGTGGTGGTGGACTGCGCCGAGCTGGTACGGGAGCTCCTGCGGGGCTGCCCGCGCCTGCGGGTCCTCGCCGCGGGGCGGCTGCCGCTCAGGATCGACGGCGAGCGGGTGTTCACACTGGCGCCGATGAACGAGCGGGACGCGCTGGCGCTGTTCGCCGAGCGGGCGGCCGAATCGCGGGGCGCCGAGCGGCCGTCCGAGGGGGACGGGCCGGCCGCCGCCGAGCTGTGCCGGCGTCTCGACGGGATCCCGCTGGCCCTGGAGCTGGCGGCCGGGCGGCTCGGCACGCTCTCCGTGGAGCAGTTGCTGCGCCGCCTGGACGACCGATTCCGGCTGCTCACCGGGGGCGGGCGGGGAGCGCTGCCCCGCCATCAGACCCTGCGCACGACCATCGGCTGGAGCCATGAGCTGTGCACGGGGGCGCAGCGGCTGCTGTGGGCGCGGCTGTCGGTGTTCGCGGGGGCCTTCGATCTGGAGGCCGTCGAGTACATCTGCGTGGGCCCCGATCTGCCGCAGCAGGACGTGCTGGACGTCCTCGGTGAGCTGCTCGACCAGTCGGTGGTGGTGCGCGAGGACGGCGCGGGCGGCCTGCGCTACCGGCTGCTCGACACGGTCCGCGAGTACGGTGCCGAGTGGCTTGCGGCGACGGGTGACGCGGAGCGGCTGCACCGGCGCCACCGCGACTGGTACCTGGGGCTCGCCACCTGGTGCGAGCTGGACTGGTTCAGCCCGCGCCAGGCCGAGGTGGCGGCCCGCGTCGAGGCAGAGCTGCCCAACGTGCGGGCCGCGATGGAGTTTTCGCTCGCCTCGCCCGAGGACACGCACCTGGCCCAGTACCTGGCGGGCACGCTCTGGTTCTACTGGGCCGGCTGCGGGCGGCTCGCGGAGGGCCGGCACTGGCTGACCCAGGTCCTGGACGCCGAGAGCGAGCACGACAGTTCACGGCTGAAGGCGCTGTGGGTGCTCGGCTATGTGGCGGTGCTCCAGGGCGACGCGGTGGCGGCGATCGCCGCCTTGCAGGAGTGCCGTGAGGAGGCCGAGTCGCGCGCGGACGCGGTGGCCGTGGCGTACGCCGTGCACCGCTGCGGGTGTCTGGCGCTGGTCACCGACGACATGCCGCGCGCCGAGGAGCTGCTGCGCGAGGCCCTCGCCGGATATGAGGAGGTCGGTGAGCTCAACAGCAATGTGCTGATGGGCCGGGTCGAGATGGCGATGGCGGTGGGGTTCCGGGGCCGGCTCGACGAGGCCGTCGCGATCTGCGAGCACGTCGTGGAGGTCTGCGACGAGCACGGCGAGCGCTGGGCGCGCGCGTATGCGCTGTACGTCCTGGCGTACGCGGCCTGGTACGGGGGCGATCCGGTGCGTGCGCGCACCTTGCTGCGCGAGACGCTCGCCGTCAGTCACACCTTCCACGACCTGGTCGGCACGGTACTCACCCTGGAAATGTTGGCGCTGGTCGAGGTGGACGCCGGTGACCCGGCGGAGGCCGCCGTGCTCCAGGGCGCGGCCGAGCGGATCTGGCCCTCGGTGGGTCTGCCCCTATTCGGTTCGGCGTACTTCTACGCCGCGCACGTGCTCTGCGAGGAGCGGACGCGGGAGCGGCTGGGCGACGCGGCGTACGAGAAGCACCGTCGGCGCGGCGCCCGGATCGAGACGGACGCGGCGGTGGCGCGGGCCCTGGCCGGCGGCCAAGAGGCCGACGGCGTACGGGAGTTGCCGCCCGCACGCGAGGGGCAGCAGCCCGAGGGCCCCGGACATGCGGAAGCCCGCCGCCTCCCGCTCCGTGCGGAGCGGGGGGACGGCGGGCTGAAGCGCTGAGGCTCCGGAGTTACGCCTGGATCAGCGGGCGTAGTACTCGACGACGAGCTGCTCGTCGCAGATGACCGGGATTTCCTTGCGGTTCGGGTCGCGGTCCAGGCGGAAGGCCAGGGCCTTCAGGTTCACCTGGAGGTAGCGCGGGGTCTCGCCCTCGCCGGCGTAGCCACCCTCGCGGGCAACCTGGAAGGGGACCTTCTCGCGGCTGCGCTCGCGGACCGTCACGACGTCGTCCGGACGGACGCGGAACGACGGCTTGTCGACCTTGGCGCCGTTGACCTGGATGTGACCGTGCACGACCATCTGGCGGGCCTGGTAGATGGTGCGGGCGATGCCCGAACGCAGGACCAGGGCGTCGAGGCGACGCTCGAGCTCGACGACCAGCGCCTCGCCCGTCTTGCCCTCGGCCTTCTTGGCGCGGTCGTAGGCACGCGCCATCTGGCGCTCGCTGATGTCGTACTGGGCGCGCAGACGCTGCTTCTCGAGCAGACGGACCTTGTAGTCCGAGTTCTGCTTGCGGCCACGGCCGTGCTCGCCCGGCGGGTAGGGGCGGGCCTCGAAGTACTTGACGGCCTTCGGCGTCAGCGCGATGCCGAGCGCACGAGACTTCTTGACCTTGGGACGCGACTGGTTAGGCACGTTCTCCAAACCTCCATGGTTGGGTTAGGTTAGGCTCACCTTACTCAAGGAGATCGCATGTCTCGTCCGGGGAACACCAGTCACATCACGGACAGCACGAAGAAGGTCGGCCAAACGCCGCTTTCGCGGGAGGCCGACTCCCCCGACTCCTCTGGAGCCGGGCACGTGACGGAGGTCCGATCAGATCGTGGTCAGCCGCGTCCCAGCGGACTTGAAATCGCGCGGATGCCGTCAGCAGCCGAGCGCACACGAACTCTCGTACATAGTACCTGCTCGGCGGTGCTGCTCCTACCGGGCCCCGGGGGCGGCCGTCCGGAGCAGCTCCTGACCGGCGAACGGGGCGTCGGCCCCGACGGCGACCTGTTCCTCGTCCTGCCCGCCAATTCCCCGGCGGCGGGGGCGGCCGGGCGCGCCCAGGACGACGCGGTCCCGGCGGTCCTGGAGCTCACGGATGTGGCTCCGGTCTCCGTCCCCCACCGGATCCGCGGCCGGGCCTGGGTCTCCGGGCGGCTGACCCCGGTGCCCGGACAGGCGGGCCCCGGACAGGTCATGCTCCGCCTCGCGGTGGACGAGGCCTCCGTGGACGACCTGTGGGGCGCGGCCACGGTGGGCCGCGGGGACTTCGCGCGGGCCGCGCCCGATCCGCTGGTGCGATACGAGACCGAACTCCTCCAGCACCTCGCCTCCGCCCACGGGGAGCAACTCGGGCTGCTGTGCGGGCTCGTGGAGCGGGAGGGGGTGGCGCGGGTCACCCCACTGGCGCTCGACCGCTTCGGTCTTCGGGTGCGTTTCGGCCGGAGCGACGGCCACACCTTCGACGCCCGCTTCGACTTCCCCGAGCCGGTGGCCGACATCACGGCTCTGCGCCGAGCGATGCGCCGGCTCTTCGAGGCCGCGGACGGCTAGGCAGCGCCGCCCGGATCCCCGCAGAGAGGCCCGCATCCCCGCAGAGGGGTCAGTCCCCCTCCCGGCTCAGGCGCTCGCGCACCTTCTCCACCACGTCCGCGTACCGGGCCTCCGCGCCGTACCGGGTCGGCTCGTAGTAGCGCTTGTCCGCCACGGCGTCCGGCGCGTACTGCTGGGAGGCGATCGCGCCCGGCACGTCGTGCGGGTAGACATAGCCCTGCGCGTGGCCCAGCTTGGCCGCGCCCTTGTAGTGGCCGTCGCGCAGATGGGGCGGGACCGGGCCGGCCAGGCCCGCCCGGACGTCCGCCATCGCGGCGCCGATCGCGGTCGTCGCCGAGTTGGACTTCGGGGCCAGCGCCAGCGCGATCGTGGCGTGGCTCAGCGTCAGCGCCGCTTCCGGGAATCCGATGAGGGCGACGGCCTGCGCGGCCGCGACCGCCGTGGGCAGCGCCGTCGGGTCGGCCAGGCCGATGTCCTCGCTCGCGGAGATGATCAGGCGCCGGGCGATGAAACGCGGGTCCTCGCCCGCTTCGATCATGCGGGCCAGATAGTGCAGGGCCGCGTCCACGTCCGAGCCGCGGATCGACTTGATCAGCGCGCTCGCCACGTCGTAGTGCTGGTCGCCACCCTTGTCGTACGTCACCGCCGCCCGGTCGACGGTCTCCTCCAGGGTCTGGAGCGTGATCTCCTGCTCGGACTTGGCGAGCGCCGAACCGGCCGCCGCCTCCAGGGCGGTCAGGGCGCGCCGCGCGTCGCCGCCCGCGATGCGCAGCAGATGCGCCTCGGCGTCCTCGGGCAGGGTGACGGCGGATCCGAGACCCCGCTCCTCGGTGAGCGCCCGCCGGACCAGGGCCCGCAGGTCGTCGTCGGTGAGCGGTTCGAGGGTGAGCAGGAGGGAGCGCGAGAGCAGGGGGGAGATCACCGAGAAGTACGGGTTCTCGGTGGTCGCCGCGATCAGGGTGACCCAGCGGTTCTCGACGGCGGGAAGCAGCGAGTCCTGCTGGGCCTTGGAGAAGCGGTGGATCTCGTCCAGGAAGAGGACGGTCTCCTTGCCGAAGCCGCCGATGGCGCGGCGCGCTCCGTCGATGACCGCGCGGACCTCCTTGACGCCCGCGGTGATCGCCGAGAGCTCGACGAACCGCTTGTTGGTGGCCTTGGACACCACATAGGCGAGCGTCGTCTTGCCCGTGCCCGGCGGGCCCCACAGGATCACCGAGGACGGGCCGGCCGGCCCGCCGGCCCCCTCCCCCACCAGGCGCCGCAGGGGCGAGCCCTGCTTCAGGAGGTGCTGCTGGCCGACCACCTCGTCGAGGACGCGCGGGCGCATCCGTACGGCCAGAGGGCTGCCCGCCGGGTCTTTCTCCTGGCGGTCCTCTGCGGCTGCGGTAAACAGGTCGGGTTCCACGTCGTCGAGCCTAGGGCACGCCACTGACAACACGGCCCGGCCTGCGAGAACGCGGGCCGGGCCGGGCGGAGAAGGAGGGGTGCAGGGGACCGGTCAGCTGGTCCAGAAGTCCCACCAGCGGGTCAGGATCAGCATGCCGATGACCCCGATGTGCAGCACCGGCAGCACCCAGGTGAACTCGGACAGCAGGTTCTTGGCCCAGCGCGGCGCGGGCAGCAGCCCCTTGCGGAGGTTGAACGACGTCACGTACCAGAACATGAGGATGGTGGCGACCCACGCCAGGCAGCACCACAGACACAGCGAGTTGATCCGGTACAGCGACTCGAACTGGAGCCAGCTGACGAAGCCGACGCCGAACAGCGTGCCCGCGTTGAACGTCAGCCAGTACCAGCGGCGGAAGCGGGCGCCCGCCAGGATGCTCATGCCGACGCAGACGACGATGCCGTAGGCGACCAGACCGAGCATCGGGTTGGGGAAGCCGAAGGCCGCCGCCTGATCGCTCTTCATGATGTTGCCGCAGGACACCACGGGGTTGAGGCTGCACCCGGGCACGAAGTTCGGGTTTTCGAGCAGCTTGAACTTGTCGAGCGTGATGACCCACGCCGCCACCACACCGGCCGCCCCGGTGATCACGAGCAGCCAGGCGAAGGCGCGGCTGCCGCCGATGGCTCCCTTGCCGCTCACCTCGCGGTGGCCGGAGTCGGAGGAGACGTCGTCAAGTGTTGTGGTCATAGCTCCGGTCCGTCATCCCGTCATCGTGATCGACTGTGCTGCCGCCGCCTCATTCTGCCGCACGGGGAGCACTGTCCACCGTTCGATGGACATAAGGAGGTACGCACGGGGGTCCCCGAAGCGTCGGCTCCGCGCGAAGCTCTTGGCCATGACAGCACTGGCGGTTGATGTACGCGGGCTTCGCAAGCGGTACGGCGGGGTCACCGCGGTCGACGGAGTGGACCTCCGGATCCGGCACGGAGAGGTCTTCGGCATCCTCGGCCCGAACGGGGCCGGCAAGAGCACCACCGTGGAGATCCTCCAGGGCCATCGCGACCGGGACGGCGGCGAGGTGACCGTCCTCGGCGCCGACCCGGCGACCGCGGGGCGCGCCTGGCGCTCCCGGGTCGGCATCGTGTGGCAGGACGAGTCGGCCCCCGCCGAGCTCACGGTCCGCGAGACCGTGGACCACTTCGCCCGCTACTACCCGAACCCGCGCGACCCCGAAGAGGTCATCGCGCTCGTCGGCCTCGAAGGCAAGGCCTCGGCCCGGATCAAGGGGCTCTCGGGCGGCCAGCGGCGGCGCCTGGACGTGGCGCTCGGCGTGATCGGCGGCCCCGAACTGCTGCTCCTGGACGAGCCGACGACCGGCTTCGACCCGGCGGCCCGCCGCCAGTTCTGGGAGCTGATCCGGCGGCTCGCGACGGAGGGCACCACCATCGTGCTGACCACGCACTATCTGGAGGAGGCGGAGGCGCTGGCCGACCGGCTCGCGGTGATCGCGGGCGGCCGGGTCGTCGCCGAGGGCGAGCCCGCGGCGCTGCGCCAGAGCCTCGGCACCGGCGCCACCGTCGAGTGGGTCGAGCCCGACGGTGCGCCGCGCAGCGTACGCACCGAGACGCCGACCCGTACCGTCGCCGAGCTGATGCACCGCTTCGACGGCGAGATACCCGGCCTCAGGATCGGCCGCCCCACCCTCGAGGACGTCTATCTGCGGCTCACCGGCCGGCTGGACCCGCAGCAGGAGGAAGCACGATGACCACCGCCGACACCCTTGCCCCCACCCGCGCCGGCGGGCCCGAACTGCCCGGCGCCTGGTCCCTGGGGCTGCGGCGCGGAGCCCTGGAGATCCGGCAGTTCGTCCGTCAGCGGGACCAGGTGATCTTCACCTTCGCCTTCCCGGTCGTCTTCCTCGCCCTGTTCGCGTCGATCTTCAGCGGCCAGGTGGAGAACGCCGGGATCACCGCATCCCAGCTCTACGCCGCCGGCATGATCGCGGCGGGCATCATGTCGGTCAGCTTCCAGTCGCTCGGCATCTCCATCGCCATCGAACGGGACGAGAAGGTGCTGCGCCGGCTGCGCGGCACGCCGATGCCGCCGGCCGCGTACTTCCTCGGCAAGGTCTGGCTCGTGCTCGCCACCGGCGTCGCCGAGACGGGCGTACTGCTCCTGTTCGGCTCCACCCTGTTCGATCTCGACCTGCCGACCACCGCGGCCAAGTGGTTCGACTTCTCCTGGATCTTCGTTCTGGGCATCACCGGCTGCGCGCTGCTCGGGATCGCGATCAGCAGTCTGCCCAGGTCGGGCAAGAGCGCGAGCTCGGTGGTCGTGCTGCCGTTCCTGGTGCTCCAGTTCATCTCCGGCGTCTACATTCCCGTGGGCACCGTGCCCGACTGGCTGCTGAACATCAGCGCGTTCTTCCCGCTGAAGTGGATGTGCCAGGGCTTTCGCGGGGTGTTCCTGCCGGAGTCCGCCTCCGTGCTCGAACAGGCGGGGAGCTGGGAGTTCGGACGGATCGCGCTGGTGCTCGGCGCCTGGTGCATCGGAGGATTGGTGCTGTGTCTGGTGACCTTCAGGTGGAAGAGCCGTCGCGACGGCTGACCGAGTTCGCGGCCGCGGCGGGAGCGCGCGACACCCATGTGTGGGACCGCTCGTTCCTGCCGTGGGACGCCTACTTCGCGGTGGTGTGGCTGGCGACGGCGGTGTTCGTGCTCGGCGCCGACCTTCCCGCGCTGCGGTACCGGATCACGGCGGTGGCGCTGATGTCGCTGCTCATCCCCTGGTACCTGCGGGCCGGGCGGCCTGCCATGCTCGACGACGGCGCGGACGAGCGGCGCTCCCTGCGCTATGTGGTGGCCTCGGTGGTGATCTTCCTGCCGCCCGCGTTCCTGGTCGGCGAGACCCGGCTGATCACCTTCGCGCTCGCGCCGCCCTGCTTCATGCTGCTGCCGCTGCGCAGGGCGATGGTCACCATGGCGATCGTGAACGTGGTGCCCGTGGCGGGCTGGGCGCTGATCTGGCGCCCGCCGGCCCAGGCGGTCTTCTTCAACGCGGTCTTCGCGGTGGCCACCCTCGCCTTCTCCGGATTCTTCGGCGCGTGGGTCATCCGGATCATCGAGCAGAGCAAGGAACGGGCCTGTCTGATCGATGAGTTGGAGCGGAGCCGGGAGGAGGTGGCGCGGCTCTCGGCGGAGCGCGGCGCGCTCACCGAGCGGGAGCGGATGTCGAGGGAGATCCACGACACCCTCGCGCAGGGCTTCACCAGCGTGCTGATGCTGGTGCAGGCCGTCCAGTCGGAGCTGGACCACGATGTCGCGCTGGCCCGCCGCCATCTCGACCTCATGGAGTCCACCGCCCGCCAGAACCTCGCGGAGGCCCGGGCCCTGGTCGCCGGGGGCGCCCCCGCCGACCTGGACGGCGGCTCCCTGCCCGATGCGGTACGCCGCCTCGCCGCCCGGCACGAGCCGCCCGCCCGGCTCGAAGTGACGGGCCCCGTAAGGGAGTTGCCCGCTCCGCTCGAAGTGGTCGCGCTGCGCTCCTGCCAGGAGGCGCTGTCCAACGCACGCAAGCACGCGGGCCCCGGGGCGCCGGTGCGGCTCTCGCTCGCATACGGTGAGGCCGGGCTGACCGTGTCGATACGGGACGAGGGCGCCGGGTTCGACCTCTCGGCGCCGCGTACCGGCTACGGCCTGGCCGGCCTGCGGGCCCGGGCCGCCGAGGTGGGCGGCACCGCCGAGGTCCTGAGCGCGCCGGGCGCGGGCACCACGGTCGGCGTCCATCTGCCCGTCCCCGCCCCGCCCTTGAGGAGCCCTTCGTGATCCGCATCCTGCTCGCCGACGACCACCCGGTGGTACGGGAGGGCCTGCGCGGGATGCTCGCGGCCGAGCCCGACCTGGAGGTGGTGGCCGACGCCTCCAACGGCCCGCAGGCCGAGGCCCTGTGCGCGGAACTGGAACCGGACATCGTGCTGATGGACCTGCGGATGCCGGGCGGCGACGGGGTGGAGTCGATCGGGCGCCTCACCGCCTCGGGACTTCCGTGCCGGGTGATCGTCCTGACGACGTACGAAACGGACCGGGACATCCTGCGGGCCGTGGAGGCGGGGGCGGCGGGCTATCTGCTCAAGGACCTGGCCCGGGGCGAGCTCGCCCAGGCGGTGCGGGCCGCCGCGCGGGGCGAGACGGTCCTGGCGCCCTCGGTCGCGGCCCGGCTCGTCGACCAGCTCCGCGCCCGCCCGGAGCGGCCTCGCCTCTCCGACCGCGAGGTGTCGGTGCTGCGGCTGGTGGCCGAGGGGTGCACGAATGCCGAGATCGGGCGGCGGTTGTTCGTGGCGGAGTCGACGGTGAAGACGCATGTGGTGCGGATCTTCGGCAAACTGGGGGTGGACGACCGCACGGCCGCGGTGACCCGCGCGATGTCCCTGGGCCTGCTGTAGCCCTGGCCCCCCGGCGGGGGCTCCGCCCCCGCGCCGGGCGTTTCAGGGGCGCGGGGAACTGCGCGACCAGCCACGCACGGCCCGCAGACGAAGGCGGGGCCGCCTGGGGCTCCGCCCCAGACCCCGATCCGCGCCCGAAAGGCGCTCGTCCTCAAACGCCGGACGGGCTGGGTATGCCTGCGCTGGCCCGCACCGGGCGTTTAGGGGGCGCGAGGAACTGCGCGCCCAGCCACGCACGGCCCGCAGACGAAACCGGAGCGCCCTGGGGCTCCGCCCCAGACCCCGATCGCGCCCGAAAGGCGCTCGTCCTCAAACGCCGGACGGGCTGGGTATGCCTGCGCTGGCCCGCACCGAGCACTTAAGGGGCGCGAGGAACTGCGCGAGAAGCGACCACGGCCCGCAGGATCGAGACGGGTTAAGGGGCGCGGGGAACTGCGCAAAAGGCATCGGCCGCGCCCGGCCGAGGGGGCGGGGCCGCGGGGGCCGACCCCGCGGCCCCGGCCGTCAGGCCAGACGTTCGCGGACCGCGTCCACAACCCCGTCAAGACCCACCGGCACCTGCTCCCCGGACTCCATGTCCTTGAGCTGAGCCACCCCCTCCGCAAGATCCCGCTCGCCCGCGACCAGCGTGAACCGCGCCCCCGAACGGTTCGCGTTCTTCATCGCGCCCTTCAACCCCTTCGCCCCGAAGCCGAAGTCCGCCGCGATGCCGGCCCGGCGCAGCTCCATCACCTTGGCGAAGAGCACGCGCCGCGCCTCCTCGCCGAGCGGAACCGCGAACACGCTGGTCCTGGCGGGCAGTTCGAGCGTGACGCCTTCGGCCTCGAGCGCCAGGACCGTACGGTCGACGCCGAGGGCCCAGCCCACCGACGGCAGCGCGGGGCCGCCGATCATCTCGGAGAGGCCGTCGTAGCGGCCGCCGCCGCCGACCGCGGACTGCGAGCCCAGACCGTCGTGGACGAACTCGAACGTCGTGCGCGTGTAGTAGTCCAGGCCGCGCACGAGCCGCCCGTCGTCCTCGAAGGCCACGCCCTGCGCGGTCAGGAGGTCCCGGACCTCCTCGTGGTACGCCTTGCACGCGTCGCACAGGTAGTCGCGCAGCAGCGGCGCGCCCGCGAGCTGCTTCTGGACCGCCTCCCGCTTGTCGTCGAGCACCCGCAGCGGGTTGATCTCGGCCCGGCGCAGGGTGTCCTCGTCGAGGTCGAGCCCGCGCAGGAAGTCCTGGAGCGCGGCACGGTAGACCGGCCGGCACTCCTTGTCGCCCAGCGAGTTCAGCAGGATGCGGAAGTTCCGCAGGCCCAGCGAGCGGTACGCGTCGTTCGCCAGGACGATCAGCTCGGCGTCGAGCGCCGGGTCCTCCGCGCCGATCGCCTCGGCACCCACCTGCGAGAAGTGCCGGTAACGGCCCTTCTGGGGGCGCTCGTAGCGGTAGTACGAGCCGGAGTACCAGAGCTTGACGGGGAGGTTGCCCGCCTTGTGCAGGTTGGCCTCGAGGGCCGCGCGCAGCACGGAGGCGGTGCCCTCGGGGCGCAGCGCGAGCCTGTCGCCGCCCTTGGTCTCGAAGGCGTACATCTCCTTCGTCACGATGTCGGTGGACTCGCCGACTCCGCGCGCGAACAGCTCGACGTTCTCGAAGCCCGGGGTCTCGATGTAGCCGTAACCCGACCGCTTCAGCGGCGCCGCGATGGCCTCGCGCACGGCGAGGAAGCGGGCCGAATCCGGCGGGATCAGGTCGTAGGTGCCCTTGGGGGCCTGGAAGGTACTCATGGAAAGGCTTCTCGTCACATTCCTCGTCGGGGAGAGGCGGTGTGCTCTCCCTGGCCGGCGGCCACCTGCCGCAGATACGGGTTGGTGGCGCGCTCCTGGCCGATGGTCGTCTGGGAGCCGTGGCCGGACAGCACCACGGTCGAGTCGTCGAGCGGCAGGCACACACGGCCCAGCGACTCGAGGAGCTCGGCGTGGCTGCCGCCGGGCAGGTCGGTGCGTCCGACGGAGCCGGCGAAGAGCAGGTCGCCCGAGAACAGGATCGGAGGAATGTCCTCCGCCTCGGGCAGCCCGAACGTCACCGACCCCCTGGTATGGCCGGGCGCGTGCGACACGATGAGCTCCATGCCCGCGAGCGTCAGCTTGGCGCCGTCGGTCAGCTCCTTGACGTCGTCCGGCTCCCCCACCGTCAGGTCGCCCATGAGCTGGGCGCCGAAGGCGCGGCCGATGGCCTTCTCCGGGTCGCTCATCATGTAGCGGTCCTCGGGGTGGACCCAGGCGGGTACGTCGTGGGCTCCGCAGACCGGGACGACCGAGGCGCAGTGGTCGATGTGGCCGTGGGTGAGGACGACGGCGACGGGCTTGAGCCGATGCTTCTTCAGCGTTTCCTCGACGCCCTGGGTGGCCTGGTGGCCGGGGTCGATGATCACGCATTCCTCGCCTGCGGCGGGGGCGACCAAGTAGCAGTTGGTCCCCCAGGCCCCGGCGGGGAACCCGGCAATCAGCACGATCGTCCTCGATTTCTTGCGCAGCGGGTGATGACGGCTGTTCAGAGCCTACCGGCGCCGCTCCGGTCACAGCGAACCCATATACGGTACGGGTCACAGTCAGCTCGCAGGCACATACCAGCACCCCTCGAGCCCGTACAAGGAGACGACCGGTGGTCAGCAGCGAACAGCGTCGGCGCCAGCTCGCGCGCGAGAAGTTCGAGCGGCAGCAGCAGCGCCGGGAGGCAGCCCGGCGCAAGGCCAGGCGCCGCAACACGATCATCGCGGCCACCCTCGCGGTGGTCGTGGCGGCGGGCGGGGTGGCGTTCGCGACGGGCGCCTTCTCGGGTGACGGCAAGAAGTCGGACAGCGCCGCCGACCCCTCGTCCGAGCCGAAGATGACGGTGGACGCGAAGGCCAAGTACGCCATGGCCCTCAAGACCAACGCCGGTGACATCAAGATCACGATGGACGCCGCGAAGACGCCGCACACCGTGAACTCGTTCAAGTACCTCGCCGACAAGAAGTACTTCGACAACACCAAGTGCCACCGGCTGACCACGCAGAACATCTATGTGCTCCAGTGCGGCGACCCCAAGGGCACCGGTTCGGGCGGCCCGGGCTACACGATCCCGGACGAGGATCTGACCAGCCTCGGCAAGGCGGGCGCGGACAGCACGGTGACCTATCGGGCCGGCACCGTCGCGATGGCCAATACCGGCCAGCCGCACACCGGCGGCAGCCAGTTCTTCCTGGTCTACAAGGACACCAAGCTGCCGCCCAGCTACACGCCGTTCGGCACGATGGACGCGGCCGGCCTCAAGGCCGTGCAGGACGTCGCCAAGGAGGGCGTCGAGGGCGGTGCCACGGACGGGGCGCCCAAGAAGGCCGTCACCATCCAGAAGGCCGCCGTCACCAAAGAGTGACGCCACCGGGCGCCCGGCACCGAACGTGAAGCGCTGAATTCGGCCGCGCTGAGTGCGGACAGCCGGGCGGCCGGTCGCCTAGATTGGCGTTGTGCAGCGCGGGTTCGAACCGCGCTGTGGAGGGCGGGCGAGGCCCGCCGGGAAACTGTGGACGATGCCCCGGGGGACGAACCCCCCGCGCAGGCATCATGTGGAGGAGGCGCTGTGAGCAGCGACCCGTGGGGCCGCGTCGACGAGACGGGCACCGTGTATGTGCGGACAGCCGAGGGCGAAGTCGTCGTCGGATCGTGGCAGGCGGGCTCTCCCGAGGAGGCCCTGGCCTACTTCGAGCGCAAGTACGAGGGCCTGGTCGTCGAGATCGGCCTCCTCGAACGACGGGTGAGGACCACCGACCTGTCGGCGAAGGACGCGCAGGCCGCGATCGACCATCTGCGGGCGCAGGTGGACGAGCACCACGCGGTCGGCGACCTCGACGCGTTGCGGGGGCGCCTCGACAAGCTGGTCGCGACCGTCGAGTCGCGCCGCGAGGAGCGCAAGGTCCAGAAGGCCAAGCAGACCGACGAGGCCAAGCACGCCAAGGAGGCGCTGGTCGCCGAGGCCGAGGAGCTGGCGCAGAGCGAGCAGTGGCGCTCGGCGGGCGAGCGGCTGCGGGCCCTGGTGGACACCTGGAAGGGGCTGCCGCGTCTGGACCGCAAGTCCGACGACGAGCTGTGGCACCGCTTCTCGCACGCCCGCTCGGCGTTCTCCAAGCGCCGCCAGGCGCACTTCGCCTCGCTCGACGCGCAGCGCGAGGACGCCCGCAAGGTCAAGGAGAAGCTGGTCGTCGAGGCCGAGGCCCTGTCCGGGTCCACGGACTGGGGTACGACGGCGGCGCGCTACCGGGACCTGATGGCGGAGTGGAAGGCGGCGGGCCGCGCCCAGCGCGAGGCCGAGGACGAGCTGTGGAACCGCTTCCGCGGCGCCCAGGACGTCTTCTTCGCGGCGCGCAGCGAGGTCTTCGCGGAGCGCGACGCCGAGCAGACCGAGAACCTGAAGCTGAAGGAGGAGCTGGCCGTCGAGGCCGAGAAGATCCTCCCGGTGACCGATCTGAAGGCGGCCCGGGCCGCGTTCCGCGCGGTCAACGAGCGCTGGGAGGCCATCGGTCACGTACCGCGGGACGCCCGCCCCAAGGTCGAGGGCCGGATGCACGCCGTGGAGCGGGCGATCCAGGAGGCCGAGGAGACCGAGTGGCGTCGTACGAACCCGGAGGCGCGGGCCCGTGCGGCCGGCCTCACGGGGCAGCTCCAGGACGCCGTCGACAAGCTGCACCGGCAGATCGACGCGGCGCGGGCGGCGGGCAATGACAGCAAGGCGGACAAGCTGGCGCGTGAGCTGGAAGGCCGCCAGGCCCTCCTCGACCAGGCCCTCAAGGGCCTGGAGGAGTTCGGCGGCTGACCCCGCCCCCACCCCACGGCGAGGCCCCCGGCACCTTCCGGGACGCTGTTGGTTAATTCGGGGGTTGGTCCTACTTCGCCCCGCCGAGCATGAGCTCGGCGGGGCGAAGTGCTGCGAAGTAGCTGGTGCGGGTGCGGGCCCGGGGTGTGTCGGTGAGGTGGGCGTCGATGCGGGCGAGGTTGATCGCGGCGCCGGTGAGCTGGTGCTGGAGGCTGGTTTTCGCGAGGCCGCGGTAGCGGGATCTGCGCAGGCCGCAGCGCTGGACGGCCTGGGAGATGGTGCCCTCGACTCCGGCGCGGGTCTTGTAGCGGTCCTTCCAGGTGTCGGTGTCCTGCTCGGCGCGGGCCTGGCGGAGCGCTTGGTGTTCTTCGCGGGGCCGCAGGGTCAGGCGGCGGCCGGCGCTGGAGGTGGTGCACTGCTCACGGACCGGGCAGGGACGGCACTGGCCGCCGTTGAAACGGACCCGGATCACGGGGGTGCCTTCGGGCGAGCGGTCGGGATTCCAGCGGGTGGTGGTCTCCCCGCCGGGGCAGGTGACCTGCTCGTGGTCCCAGTCGATGGTGAAGTCGTCGCCGGTGAAGCCGCTGTTCGCGGTGGTCTGGTGGCTGACGACGCCAGCGACCGGCCCGGTGAGCGTGATGCCGTACTCGCGGCGGGCCTGCACGAGCAGATGTGCGTCGACGTATCCGGCGTCGACCAGATGCTCGCCGGGCAGGCGCCCGTCCTGGGCGAACTGGGCGTGCACGATATCGGTCATCGAGATGTCGGGAACCGTCGCCACGGTGGTGGCCACGTTCGTGATCAGGTTCGGGATGTCCGGCTCGCAGGTCTCGGTGAGGTGGACCTTGTATCCGTCCCACATGGTGTCGCGTTTGACGCTGCCGCGTGCTTCGGTGTCATAGGGCGTGACCAGGCGTGTCGCGCCCGGCGGCCGGTCTTTTGGGTCCCGCCGCCTCACCTCGCCCTCCACCTGCTGGAAGTGCTGGACCCAGACCTGGCGCAGGGTTTCCACCTGCTCCAGCGCGCGCGGCTCTCCGGGTGCCCCGGGTGAGAAGACGGCTTCGAGCAGTCGTGTCCCGTCCCGCCCGATTCGCAGGCCCAGCTCGTCTCGTTTGGCGCGGGACTTGGGGAAACGGGAGTCCTCGGCCCTGGTGGCGTAGTGCTTGAACCAGTCCGGTTCCGCCACGGTCAGCAGCCAGTCGGGGGCGGCCTGGGCAATCTCGTTGAGCGCCGCCCGCAGGGTCTCGGCGACCTGCTCCAGCCAGCACAGCTGACGGGCCGCGGACTGCACATGGGTGGAGTCGGTCCGTGCCCGGCCGGCGGTCTTCAGCAGCCCGCTTTCCCCGGCCGCGGCCAGGATGCTATCCAGTACCCGCCGCCCGGCCTCCGCTTTCACCAGGCGGTCCCGGAACTCCGACAGTACCGAGAAGTCGAACCCAGGATCGCTCAGTTCCAGCGCGAGCGCGTACTTGAAGTCGATCCGCGCCCTCACCGCCTCCGCTGCCTGCCGGTCGGTGAGTCCCTCCACGAACTGCAACACCAGCACGAGCGCCAACCGGCCTGGTGACCAGGCGGGCTTCCCCCGCGCAGGGAACAGATCCGCGAACTCCTCGTCACGAAACAGCGGCCCCAGCTCGTCCCGGACCCGGATCGCCAAACTCCCCTTCGGGAACGCGGCCCACGCCACCCGCACCGTTTCCGCCGGAATCTCCCCCGACTCCATCGGCTGCATCGACATCGACATCCACCCCACACAACAACGTCGGCCTTCAAGACCACAACCGGGTCTTGAAGGCCGACGTCACGCGAACCCCCGAATTAACCAACAGCGTCCCCAACGGTTCCGGGGGCCCTCGTCCTCAATCGCCGGACGGGCTGAGGTGCTGGCCAGCACCGAGCACTTAAGGGGCGCGAGGAACTGCGCGCCCAGCCACCCACGACCCGCAGCCGAAACCGGAGCCGCCTGGGGCTCCGCCCCAGACCCCGTTCGCGCCCGAAAGGCACTCGTCCTCAATCGCCGGCCAGGCTGAAGATGCCCCCGCACCGGGCAGGCAAGGGGCGCGGGGAACTGCGCGCCCAGCCACGCACAGCCCGCAGACGAAACCGGGGGGCGCCTGGGGCTCCGCCCCAGACCCCGATCGCGCCTAAAGGGCGCTCGTCCTCAAACGCCGGACAGGCTGAGGTGCTGGCCAGCACCGAGCACTTAAGGGCGCGAGGAACTGCGCGACCGGCCACGCGCGGCCCGCACCCGGGGAACGACGCCCCCGGCGCAGGCCACTAGGGCCGCCGCGCCGAAGTCACCCGGTACACGTCGTACACGCCCTCCACGCCACGGACGGCCTTCAGGACGTGCCCCAGATGCTTGGGATCGCCCATCTCGAAGGTGAACCGCGACGTCGCGACCCGGTCGCGGGACGTCTGCACCGCCGCCGACAGGATGTTGACGTGCTGGTCGGACAGGACGCGCGTCACGTCGGACAGGAGGCGCGAGCGGTCCAGCGCCTCGACCTGGATGGCGACCAGGAAGACCGAGGACTGGGTCGGCGCCCACTCGACCTCCAGGATCCGCTCGGGCTGCTGGGACAGCGAGTCCACGTTGACGCAGTCCGCGCGGTGCACGGAGACGCCGCTGCCGCGCGTGACGAAGCCGATGATCGGGTCGCCCGGCACCGGCGTACAGCAGCGGGCGAGCTTGACCCATACGTCGTCGACGCCCTTGACGACCACGCCCGGGTCGGCGTTCTTGCGGCGCTTGCTGCGGCCCCGCGAGGGCGGCGCCGACTCGGCGATGTCCTCGTTGGCGGCCTCCTCGCCGCCGAGCGCCTGCACCAGCTTCTGCACGACGCCCTGGGCGGCGACATGGCCCTCGCCGATCGCCGCGTACAGCGAGGAGATGTCGGGGTAGCGCATCTCGTGGGCGAGGGTGACCAGCGAGTCGCCGGTCAGGATCCGCTGGATCGGCAGGTTCTGCTTGCGCATGGCGCGCGCGATCGCGTCCTTGCCCTGCTCGATCGCCTCGTCGCGGCGCTCCTTGGAGAACCAGCCGCGGATCTTGTTGCGGGCGCGCGGTGACTTGACGAAGCCCAGCCAGTCCCGCGAGGGTCCGGCGCCGGCCGCCTTGGAGGTGAAGACCTCCACCAAGTCGCCGTTGTCCAGGGTGGATTCGAGCGGTACGAGCCGCCCGTTGACCCGCGCCCCTATCGTGCGGTGGCCGACCTCGGTGTGTACGGCGTACGAGAAGTCGACGGGCGTCGAGCCCGCCGGGAGCGCGATGACGTCTCCCTTGGGCGTGAAGACGAAGACCTCGTTGCGCGAGAGGTCGAAGCGCAGCGACTCCAGGAACTCGCTGGGGTCCTCGGTCTCCTTCTGCCAGTCGAGCAACTGGCGCAGCCACGCCATGTCGTTGAGGTGGTCGTCCTTGCCGGTCTTGCGCGGCACGTCGGTACGCACCTTGGAGGCGCCGGCGACGGCCTCCTGCTTGTACTTCCAGTGCGCGGCGATGCCGTACTCGGCGCGGCGGTGCATGTCGAAGGTGCGGATCTGGAGCTCGACCGGCTTGCCGTTGGGGCCGATCACCGTCGTGTGCAGCGACTGGTACATGTTGAACTTGGGCATCGCGATGTAGTCCTTGAACCGGCCGGGGACCGGGTTCCATCGCGCGTGGACGGTGCCGAGCGCCGCGTAGCAGTCGCGGACCGTGTCGACCAGGACGCGGATGCCCACCAGGTCGTAGATCTCCGCGAAGTCACGGCCGCGGACGATCATCTTCTGGTAGACGCTGTAGTAGTGCTTGGGCCGGCCGGTGACGGTCGCCTTGATGCGGGCCGCGCGCAGATCGGACTGGACCTCGTCGGTCACTATGGCCAGGTACTCGTCGCGCTTGGGGGCGCGCTCGGCGACCAGCCGCACGATCTCGTCGTACATCTTGGGGTAGAGGATCGCGAAGGCGAGGTCCTCCAGCTCCCACTTGATGGTGTTCATGCCCAGGCGGTGGGCGAGCGGCGCGTAGATCTCCAGGGTCTCGCGCGCCTTCTTCTCCTGCTTCTCGCGCTTGAGGTACCGCATGGTGCGCATGTTGTGCAGGCGGTCGGCGAGCTTGATGACCAGGACCCGGGGGTCCTTGGCCATGGCGACGACCATCTTGCGTACGGTCTCGGCCTGCGCGGCGTCGCCGAACTGCACCCGGTCGAGCTTGGTGACGCCGTCGACGAGCAGCGCCACCTGGTCGCCGAAGTCGCGGCGCAGGGTGTCCAGGCCGTACTCGGTGTCCTCGACGGTGTCGTGCAGCAGGCCCGCCATCAGCGTGGCCGGGTCCATGCCGAGCTCGGCGAGGATCGTCGTCACGGCCAGCGGGTGCGTGATGTACGGGTCGCCGCTCTTGCGCTTCTGGCCGCGGTGCCAGCGCTCGGCGACCTGATAGGCACGCTCGACCTGGCGCAGCGTGGCGGTCTCGATCTTGGGGTCGTTGCTGCGCACGATCCGCAGCAACGGCTCGAGCACCGGGTTGTACGCGGAGGAGCGCTGCACACCGAGACGGGCGAGGCGGGCGCGCACGCGGTTGGAGGAGCCGCCGGAACGGGACACCGAGCCGGCCGGCACCACCGGCTTGGCGACGGGCGCCGGAGCGGGCGCCTTGGCCGGGGTCTGACCGGACTCGGGCGCCGCGGGCTTCGGCTCGGGCGACGGCTCGGAGGGCGTGGCCGGGGGCTCGGAGGGCGTGGCCGGGGCCGCCGCGGCCTCTGCGGCCTGGGGGTCGGGCTGCGCGGCGGAGAGTGGCTGGGCCTCGTCTGGCAAGAGCGCTCCTCTGGGTCCCCCCGGACGGAGTCCGGGGGAGGGTCCGGGTTCCCCGGGCAGGCCCGGAAGTCCCCATGATATCGAGCCGGACGCCCCGGCTCTCCCCCGGCCGGTGTGACGCTCTGCCAGGAGAAACACCCGAGGCGGGCACCGGATTCCTCCGGGCCCGCCTCGGTGCTGTCGCGACCGCTCGGTCAGACGGTGATCAGGGCGTCCAGCGGGGCGCCCCGCAGGGCCGGCTCCAGGCGCTCCCGGCCGCCGAGGAAGCCGAGCTCCATCAGGACCGCGACTCCGGCGACCTCGGCCCCGGCCCGGCGGATCAGTTCGAGGCAGGCCCCGGCGGTGCCGCCGGTGGCCAGCACGTCGTCGATGACCAGGACGCGGTCGCCCGCGCCGAGGTCCTCGGCGTGCACCTCGATCTCCGCGGTGCCGTACTCCAGCTCGTACGCCTGCTTGAGCGTGGCTCCGGGGAGCTTGCCCGCCTTGCGTACGGGGATGAAGCCGATCCCGGCGCGCACCGACACGGGGGCCGCCAGGATGAAGCCGCGCGCCTCCAGGCCGACGATCTTCGTCGCCCCGTGCTGGACGCACAGCGCGGCGAGCGCGTCGGTGAGGGCCGTGAACGCCCGCGGGTCCGCGAGCAGCGGGGTGATGTCCTTGAACAGCACGCCCGGCTTCGGATAGTCCGGCACGTCACGGATGCGGCTGAGCAACAGCCCCACGGTCTCGGTGGAGACGCTGGTCATCGGCGCTTCCCCCGGTTGTTGCGGCTCGGCTGGCGGCGCTGGCCGACGACCGCGCCCGCGGTCTGCGGGTCGTCGTCCTCGTCGAGCGGGGAGTCGTCCTGCGGCTCCTCGGTCTCGCCCTTGGCGGCGGCCGCCGCGCGCTTGGCGAGCACCCGCTTCTTGAGGGCCTTCATCTCCGGCATGGTCTCCTTCAGGTCGGCGACCAGCGGAGTGGCGATGAAGATCGAGGAGTACGCGCCGGCGGCGAGGCCGACGAACAGCGAGAGCGAGATGTCGTTCAGCATGCCGGCGCCGAGGACGCCACCACCGATGAACAGCAGACCCGCGACCGGGAGCAGCGCCACGACCGTGGTGTTGATGGAGCGGACCAGGGTGCCGTTGAGGCTCTTGTTCGCCATCTCGCTGTAGGTGACCCGGGTCTGCTTGGTGATCCCCTTCTGGCCCTCCTTGAGTCCGTCGAAGACGACGACGGTGTCGTAGAGGGAGTAACCGAGGATGGTGAGCAGACCGATCACGGTGCCCGGGGTGACCTCGAAACCGACCAGGGCGTAGATGCCGACCGTGATCGTGAGGTCGTGGATCAGGGCGACCAGGGCCGCGAGCGCCATCCGCCACTCGAAGGCGATGGCCAGGTAGATCACCACGAGGATCATGAAGACGATCAGGCCCGTCCAGGCCTTCTTGGCGATCGTCTCGCCCCAACTCGGGCCCACCAGATCGGCGTTGATGGTGTTCGCGTCGACCTTGAGGTCCTTCGCGAGCTCCTTCTTGATCTGGTCGGACTTGCCGGTGTCGATGCCGCCGATGGTGATGCGGATCGTGCCGTCGCCGAGCTTCTGGGCGATCGCGTCGTGACCGGAGGCCGCTTCGGCCGCGCTCTCCGCCTGCGCGGCGGACATCGAGGTCTTGGGGGTGGTGAAGGCCGCGCCGCCCTCGAACTCGATGCCCATCGTCAGGCCGCGCACCGCCAGGCCCACGATGGCCGTGATGGTGATCAGGATCGAGATGCCGTACCAGATCTTCCGCTTGCCGACGAAGTCGTAACCGACCTCACCGCGGTACAGCCTGGCGCCGAGAGTGCCGAGCTTCGACATCTCACGCCTCCTTCGGGTTGTCGACGGGGGCGGAGGTGGTGCGGCGGGCCCGGCGCAGCGGCGGCTTGGCGCCGAGCCGCTTGGGGTCGAGGCCGGACCACGGGTGGCCGTTCGCGAAGAAGGGGCGGCGGGCCAGCAGGGTCATCACCGGCTTCGTGAAGAGGAAGACGACGACGACGTCGAGCAGGGTGGTCAGACCCAGCGTGAACGCGAAGCCCTGGACCTTGCCGACGGTCACCACGAAGAGCACGGCGGCGGCGAGGAACGACACGAAGTCGGAGACCAGGATGGTACGCCGGGCGCGCGGCCAGGCCCGCTCCACGGCGGGACGCAGGGTGCGGCCCTCGCGGATCTCGTCACGGATGCGTTCGAAGTACACGATGAACGAGTCCGCGGTGATGCCGATGGCGACGATGGCGCCGCAGACCGCGGGCAGGTTCAGCGCGAAGCTGATGGTGGGGCCGAGCAGCGTCATGATCGCGTAGGTCAGGATCGCCGAGACGACGAGGCTGAGGATGGCGATCGTGGCGAGGCCGCGGTAGTAGGCCACCAGGTAGATGATGACCAGCGCGAGGCCGATGGCGCCCGCGATCAGACCGGCGTGCAGCTGGTCGGCGCCGAGCGCCGCGGTCACGGTGGTGACGCCCTGCTCCTGGAAGGAGAGCGGCAGCGCACCGTAGGAGAGCACGTTGGCCAGGTCCTGGGCGGACGCCTGGGTGAAGTTGCCGGAGATCTCGGCGGAGCCGCTGAGCGTGGAGCTCACGGTGGGGGCCGAGACGACCTGGTTGTCCAGCGCGATGGCGAAGCGGTTGTTCGGGTACTGCTGCTGGGAGAGCTTGCCGGTGATCGCCGCGAACTTCTTCGAGCCGCCGCCGGTGAAGTCCATCTGAACGATCCACTGACCGTTCTGCTGGTTGATCACGGCCTGCGCCTTGGAGACGTCGGTGCCGTCGACCTCGGCCGGACCGAGGATGTACTTCTCCTGGCCGTCCTTGTCGCACGCCACGGTCGGCTCGGAGGACTTGGCGCCCTCGGCGGCCTTGGAGCGCGCTTCCTTGGTGGAGCAGTCGAGCGCCGCGAACTGGGCCTGGAGCTTGGCCGCGGCCGCCGAGTCGCCGGAGGCCGACGGGTTCGGCGCGGGCGTGCTCGGCTTGCTCGCGCCGGGCGTGGGCGTACCGGGGGCCTTGAGGGCGTCGGTGAGGGCGCGGCCCTGGGGCGTGCCGGCGGAGCTCGGCTTGCCCGCGCTCGGCGTGGCCTTGCCCGAGGCGTTCGGGCTCGCCTTGCCGGAGGGCGTGGGCGTGGCCTCGCCGGAGGGGCTCGGGGAAGCGCTCGGGGTGGGCGGGGCCGCCGTCGGCTGGGCGGTCAGGACCGGCCGGAAGTACAGCTTGGCGGTCTGGCCGACCTGCTGGCGGGCCTGCTCCGAGTTCGTACCCTTGGGGATGTTGACAATGATGTTGTCACTGCCCTGGGTCTGGACCTCGGCCTCGCTGACGCCAAGACCATTGACGCGGCGGTTCATGATCTGGACCGCGGTGTCCATGTTCTTCTTGTTGATCGCCGACTCCTGGCCGGGCTCCGCCTTGGCCTTGAGCGTGATGCTCGTGCCGCCGGCGAGGTCGATGCCCAGCCTCGGTGTGGTGGTGTGGGATAGGAACATCCCACCGGTGAGCGCGACCATGGCGATGAGGATGAAGGCCAGGGCACGGCCCGGCTTGCTCTGACCCCCCGCCGCCGGCCTTCGGCCCTTGTTCGGTGCTGCCACCTTGTCGTTTCTCCCTGTCC
The DNA here is from genome assembly GCF_003627815.1 of Streptomyces hundungensis. Taxonomy (NCBI): domain Bacteria; kingdom Bacillati; phylum Actinomycetota; class Actinomycetes; order Kitasatosporales; family Streptomycetaceae; genus Streptomyces; species Streptomyces hundungensis. The sequence goes on along the minus strand of NZ_CP032698.1, from coordinate 6,950,473 downwards.
AACCGCCCTGCGCCGGGTGTGCGCGTGGGCGGCCACGAAGTGTTGTGGGGACGTCCCCCGGGGAAGTGGGCGCGCTCGGGGACCGCACGCGCCGGTCGGGCGCCGCGGTCCCGGTGCGTGACTACTTCGTGTCGGCCCCGCCGTCGGCCTTGCCGTCCTTGCCGTCCTTGGGCGCGGCGGCGTCCTCCGCCTCGTCCTTCTTGCCCAAATCGATCTTGGCGTCCTCGGCGACCGCGGCGTCGGCCTCGGCGGCCTCGGTGCTCTCCGTCAGCGAGGAGGCGTCGTCCGGCACCGCCGGGAGCTGCTCCTCGGTGTCACCGTGGACGATCCGGTTGTACTCCTCGTCGCTCAGGACCGCGCCGATGGCGTTCTTGGCGTAGACGGCGTGGACGCCGGGCGCCACCTCCAGGAGGACCGTCTCGTCGCCGATCTCCTTGACGGTGGCGTACATGCCCCCGATGGTGCGGACACCGGTGCCGGGCTGCATCTCGTTGCGCATGGCGGCAGCCGCCTGCTGCTTCTTCTTGGCGGACCGGGTCATCAGGAACATGGCCCCGATAAGCACAATGAAGGGGAGGAGAGTGATAGGGCTCACGGGACGGAACTTCCTTCGCATGACCGCACCGGGGGCGCGGCCTGATCTGGGGGTGGGTACGCCGGCCTGGAAGGGCGGCATCGGCGGAGTCTAAGCGAGTCCGCACAGATGGAACAACGCCCAGCATCCCACCGGGGTTCCTCGCCGTGCGACCCTCCGCGCCGTCACGCCCCGAACAGCCCCTGTTGTCCGCTTCCTGCCGCGCCACCGCCCTGCTGCGGCGGTACGAGGCCGAGGTGGGCCCAGGCGGCGGGCGTGGCCACCCGGCCGCGCGGGGTGCGGGCGAGCAGCCCCTCCCGGACCAGGAAGGGCTCGGCCACTTCCTCCACCGTCTCGCGCTCCTCCCCCACCGCGACCGCGAGCGTCGACAGGCCCACCGGGCCGCCGCCGAACAGTTTCAGGAGGGCTTGCAGGACGGCCCGGTCCAGCCGGTCGAGACCGCGGGCGTCCACCTCGTACACCCCGAGCGCGAGGGAGGCGATCTCGAGGGTGATGACGCCGTCCGCCTTGACCTGGGCGTAGTCGCGCACCCGGCGCAGGAGCCGGTTGGCGATGCGCGGGGTGCCCCGGGAGCGGCCCGCGATCTCGGCGGCGCCCGCCGGCTCGATCTCCACGTCGAGCAGCCGGGCCGAGCGGTGGATGACCCGCTCCAGCTCGGCGGGCTCGTAGAACTCCATGTGTCCGGTGAACCCGAACCGGTCGCGCAGCGGGGGCGGCAGCAGGCCGGCCCGGGTGGTGGCGCCGACCAGGGTGAAGGGCGGCAGCTCCAGCGGGATGGCGGTGGCGCCGGGGCCCTTGCCGACGATGACGTCGACCCGGAAGTCCTCCATCGCCATGTAGAGCATCTCCTCGGCGGGCCGCGACATCCGGTGGATCTCGTCGAGGAAGAGGACCTCGCCCTCCTGGAGGGAGGACAGGATCGCGGCGAGGTCGCCCGCGTGCTGGATGGCCGGGCCGCTGGTGATGCGGATCGGGGCGCCCATCTCGGCGGCAATGATCATCGAGAGGGTGGTCTTGCCGAGGCCCGGGGCGCCGGAGAGCAGGACGTGGTCGGCGGTGGCGCCACGGGCCCGGGCCGCGCGCAGGACCAGGTCGAGCTGCTCGCGGACCTTCTCCTGGCCGACGAACTCCTCCAGGTCCTTGGGGCGCAGGGCGGCCTCGACGGCGGTGTCCTCCCCGTCGGCGTCGGCCCCGACGAGGCGGTCGCCGGCCGTCGCGGACAGGTCCGCCGTGTCGGAGCCGTCTTCCCAGTTCATGACGTGTGCCTCGGATCGTGGTCGCGGTGGGCGGTGCGGGCGGTCGCGTTCAGCGGGCGCGGTTCAGGGTTTGCAGGGCGGCCTTGAGGAGGGCTCCGACGTTCGGCTTCTCCGAGGCCTCGGCCTGGGGCGCCACCGCCGAGACCGCCTCGTCCGCCTCGCGGGGCGCGTAGCCGAGCCCGACGAGGGCCGCGTGCAGCTGGTCGCGCCAGCCGGAGGCGGCCGGGGCGCCGGCCGACGGTGCGTTACCGACGGGCGCGCCGAGCCGGTCCTTCAACTCGATGAGCAGCTTCTGGGCGCCCTTCTTGCCGATGCCCGGGACCGCGGTGAGCGCCTTCTCGTCGCCACTGGCGAAGGCGCGGCGCAGCGCGTCCGGGGTGTGCACCGACAGGACCGCCTGGGCGAGCCGGGGGCCGACGCCGTTGGCGGTCTGGAGCAGTTCGAAGACCTGCTTCTCGTCGTCGTCGGCGAAGCCGTACAGGGTCAGCGAGTCCTCCCGCACGACCAGGGAGGTGGCGAGCTTGGCGTGCTGGCCGATGCGCAGTTCGGCCAGGGTGTTGGGCGTGCACTGGAGGGCCATGCCGATGCCGCCGACCTCGACCACCGCGGTGTCGGGTGCGAGGGCGGCGACCGGGCCGCTGACGAAGGCGATCATCGGGTGACCTTCCGTACGGAGTGCTGGGCGTGGGCCTGTTGGAGCCGGTTGAGCGCGGGGGCGCGCCAGATGTGGCAGATGGCGAGGGCCAGCGCGTCCGCCGCGTCGGCCGGTTTGGGCGGGGCGTCGAGCCGCAGCAGCCGGGTCACCATCGCGCCGACCTGTGCCTTGTCGGCCCGGCCGCTGCCGGTGACGGCGGCCTTGACCTCGCTGGGGGTGTGCAGGGCGACGGGGATGCCGCGCCGGGACGCGCACAGCATGGCGACCGCGCTCGCCTGGGCGGTGCCCATCACGGTGCGCACGTTGTGCTGGCTGAACACCCGCTCCACGGCGACGAATTCGGGCCGGTGGGCATCGAGCCACTCCTCGATGCCGCGCTCGATGGCGACGAGGCGATGGCCCAACTCCGCGTCCGCCGGGGTCCGTACGACGCCGACGCCGAGCATCGTCAGGGGCCGGCCCGCGAGCCCCTCGACCACGCCGACGCCACATCGCGTCAGACCCGGGTCCACCCCCAGTACGCGCACGGCGCCTCCCCTTGACGATCTCGGACCCTTGACGATCTTCGACTTCCTGCCAGGCTATCCGCTGCCACTGACAACGGCGGCGGGCCGATGGGACGTGTCCCATCGGCCCGCCGAAAACGCTCAGCCCGCGGCAGCGCTACGCGTCGACCTTCGCCATGACCTCGTCGGAGATGTCGAAGTTGGCGAAGACGTTCTGGACGTCGTCGCTGTCCTCCAGCGCGTCGATCAGCTTGAAGATCTTCCGCGCGCCCTCCTCGTCCAGCTCGACCTGCATGGTCGGGACGAAGTTGGAGTCGGCGGAGTCGTAGTCGAAGCCGGCCTCCTGGAGCGCGGTGCGCACCGCGACCAGGTCGGTCGCCTCGGAGATGATCTCGAAGGACTCACCGAGGTCGTTGACTTCCTCCGCGCCGGCGTCCAGAACCGCGTTCAGGACGTCGTCCTCGGAGAGTTCACCCTTGGGCAGCACGATGACGCCCTTGCGGTTGAACAGGTACGAGACGGACCCCGGGTCGGCCATCGAGCCGCCGTTGCGGGTCATCGCGACACGTACGTCGGAGGCGGCACGGTTGCGGTTGTCGGTGAGGCACTCGATGAGCACCGCGACACCGTTCGGGCCGTAACCCTCGTACATGATCGTCTCGTAGTCGGCACCGCCCGCCTCGAGACCGGCGCCGCGCTTGAGCGCGGAGTCGATGTTCTTGTTGGGCACCGACTGCTTCTTCGCCTTCTGTACGGCGTCGAAGAGGGTCGGGTTGCCGTCGATGTCGGCGCCCCCGGTGCGGGCCGCGACCTCGATGTTCTTGATCAGCTTCGCGAAGAGCTTGCCGCGCTTGGCATCGATCACGGCCTTCTTGTGCTTCGTCGTAGCCCATTTAGAGTGGCCGGACATCTGCCTGTCTCCTTCGCGTAACCCATTCTGCGTCGTTCGGCAGAGATCCTACCGGGACCCTGTCACCGGGCGGCGCGCACCATGTCCACGAACAGCTCGTGCATGCGGTGGTCGCCCGTGAGCTCGGGGTGGAACGAGGTCGCCAGCGCGTTCCCCTGGCGCACGGCCACGATGTGGCCGCCGTGCTCGGCCAGCACCTGGGTCGCGGCGCCCACGGACTCGACCCAGGGGGCGCGGATGAACACGCCTTCCACGGGGCCGACGCCCGCGACCTCGACGGTCGCCTCGAACGACTCGTTCTGGCGGCCGAAGGCGTTGCGGCGAACGATCATCTCGATGCCGCCGATGGTCTCCTGGCCCGAACGCGGGTCGAGGATCTTGTCGGCAAGCATGATCAGCCCGGCGCAGGTGCCGTACACGGGCATGCCCGCCCGCACCCGCTCGCGCAGCGGCTCCAGCATGCCGAACAGCGCGGCGAGCTTGGAGATGGTGGTGGACTCGCCGCCGGGGATGACCAGGCCGTCCACCTCGGCGAGCTCCTCGGGACGCCTGACCGGCCTGGCCACGGCGTCCGCCGAGGCCAGGGCGATGAGGTGCTCCCGTACGTCGCCCTGGAGGGCCAGGACACCGATCACGGGGGTGTTCGTCATGGTGGTGACTACCAACCGCGGTTGGCGTAGCGCTCGGTCTCGGGCAGCGTGTCGCAGTTGATGCCGACCATGGCCTCGCCCAGGTTGCGGGAGGCATCCGCGATGATCTTCGGGTCGTCGTAGAAGGTGGTGGCCTTCACGATAGCGGCGGCGCGCTTGGCCGGGTTGCCCGACTTGAAGATGCCGGAGCCGACGAAGACGCCCTCGGCGCCGAGCTGACGCATCAGGGCCGCGTCGGCCGGGGTGGCGACGCCACCGGCGGAGAACAGCACCACGGGGAGCTTGCCGAGCTCGGAGACTTCCTTGACCAGCTCGTACGGGGCGCGCAGCTCCTTGGCGGCGGCGTACAGCTCGTTGTTGTCGAAGCCGCGCAGCTTGGCGATCTCGTTCTTGATCTGGCGCAGGTGGCGGACGGCCTCGACGACGTTGCCGGTGCCGGCCTCGCCCTTGGAGCGGATCATGGCCGCGCCCTCGGCGATGCGGCGCAGGGCCTCGCCCAGGTTGGTGGCGCCACAGACGAACGGCGTGGTGAAGGCGAACTTGTCGCTGTGGTTGACCTCGTCGGCCGGGGTGAGGACCTCGGACTCGTCGATGTAGTCGACGCCGAGGGACTGGAGGACCTGGGCCTCGACGAAGTGGCCGATGCGGGACTTGGCCATCACCGGGATGGAGACCGCGGCGATGATCTCCTCGATCATGTTCGGGTCGGACATCCGGGCCACGCCGCCGTCCTTGCGGATGTCGGCCGGAACCCGCTCCAGGGCCATGACGGCGACGGCGCCCGCGTCCTCGGCGATCTTCGCCTGCTCGGCGTTGACCACGTCCATGATCACACCGCCCTTGAGCTGCTCGGCCATGCCGCGCTTGACGCGGGCGGTGCCGAGGGCGGGGCCGTCGGAGTGGGGGGTGCTGGAAGGGGTGCTGGACACGGAGCGCCTCACTGAGTGAAGAAGGGGATTCTGCTTCCCCGAGCCAACCCCGGCCGAGCAGTCCACATCAAGGGCCAATGCTCAGCCGGTGGATCGTTTTCGCCGGTGGGCCGGGGTGGCTTCAGGTGCCCGGGCGGTCGGCCAGTGCCGTCGGCGGCGCGTCGTCCATCTCGAACGCGAGCGGGAACGGCGCGTGTCCGGCGAGCCGCAGCCAGCGCACCGTGCGGTGCCTGCGCAGGGCGCGCGCCGCGCGCACCGCGTCATTGTGGAAGCGCCGGGCCATCGGCACCCTGCGCACCGCCTGCGCCAGTTCCTCGGCGGCCTCCACCCCGCCGGGCGCCTCGCGTACGGCGTCGACCTGCGCGGGCTCCCCGAAGACGGCGCGCAGCGCCTGGCTGAGCTCGCTCTCGGCGACCTCCCGGTGCTCCTCCTCCGCCTGGCGCGCGGCGTGCGCGGCCTCGTACAGCACGATGGAGGCGGCCGGGTCGAGCACCCCGCTGGTGGCGAGTTCCTGGGTGACCGAGGCGCGGCGCAGCAGTTGGGCGTCGAGGGAGGCGCGGGCCAGGTCGATGCGGGCGTGCAGCCGGTCGAGCCGGCCGGCGGTCCAGCTGAGGTAGAGGCCGATCGCGGCGAGGGCGACGACGATCCAGATGAGGGTTACGGTCACGGACCGCAAGGCTACCGGGCCGCCCGGGCCCGCCAGCCCGCTCGACTGCCCAGCGCTGGCCCACGCGGGCCCCCTCGGCACGCTCCGCTCTGCGCCGGCCCACGCGGGCCACCTCAACCCGCTCGGCCGCTCAGCCCTGGCCCATGCTGGCCCTCGCCCGCTCGGCTACTCAGTGCTGGCCCATGCGGGCAACCCCCGCCCGCTCAGCCCCGGCCCACGCGGGCAATCCCAGCCCGTCCGGCGTTTGAGGACGAGGGCCGTTCAGGCCCGAAACAGGGGCCGGGGCCAACCCCGGCACACCCCGCTTTCGGCTGCGGACCGTGCCCGCGTCTCGCGCAGTTCCCCGCGCCCCTGGCAGGACCGGCCCTCGGCAGGGCGACCTGGCGAGCCCCGCTCGGCCGCTCAACCCTGGCCCATGCTGGCCCTCGCCCGCTCGGCCGCTCAGTCCCGGCCCATGCGGGCAACCCCCGCCCGCTCAACCCCGGCCCACGCGGGCAAACCCAGCCCGTCCGGCGTTTGAGGACGAGGGCCGTTCAGGGCCGAGACGGGGGCCGGGCGGGGTTGGGAGGGGGACCGGCGCCCGGGGTCAGTCGCGCGCCAAGCCGAACCGCGCCCGGAACCCCGTGCGTTCGTCCGCCGCGACCACCGCGGCCCCGTGCGTCACCGTCTCGTACACCGCCAGGATGTCCGCCCCGACCGTCGCCCAGTCGAAGCGCCGCACATGGGCCGTGCCTCGCTCGCTGAGGCCCGCGCGGCGGGCCGGGTCGCCGAGCAGGCGTACCGCGGCCGAGGCCAGCGCGTCCGCGTCCTCGTTGGCGAAGAGGTCCCCGGCCGCGCCCTGGTCCAGGACCTGCGCGAAGGCGTCCAGATCGCTGGCGAGGACCGCGGCGCCCGCCGACAGCGCCTCGACCAGGATGATGCCGAAGCTCTCGCCCCCGGTGTTGGGGGCGACGTAGACGTCCACGCTGCGCAGCAGCCGCGCCTTGTCCTCGTCGCTCACCATGCCCAGGAACTCGACCCGGGAGCGCATCTCGGCCGGAAGCGAGGCCACCGCCTCCTCCTCGTCGCCGCGGCCCGCGACCAGCAGCCGCGTCTCGGGGCGCTCGGCGAGGATCTTGGGCAGCGCCCTCATCAGGACCGGCAGGCCCTTGCGGGGCTCGTCGATGCGGCCGATGAAGCCGAGGGTCCCGCCCTGCCACTCCTTCTTGGGCTCGGCCTTGGCGAAGAAGTCGACGTCGACGCCGTTGGGGATCACCACGGCGTCACCGCCCAGGTGTTCCACCAGCGTGCGCCGTGCGTACTCGCTGACCGCGATGCGCGCACTGATCTTCTCCAGGGCGGGCTGGAGGATCGGGTACGCCGCGATCATCGCGCGGGAGCGGGGGTTGGAGGTGTGGAAGGTCGCCACGATGGGCCCCTGCGCGGCCCAGCAGGACAGCAGGCCGAGCGAGGGCGAGGCCGGCTCGTGGATGTGGATGACGTCGAAGGTGCCGTCGTGCAGCCAGCGCCGCACCCGGGCGGCCGACAGGAACCCGAAGTTGAGCCGCGCCACCGAGCCGTTGTACGGCACCGGGACGGCCCGGCCGGCCGACACGACGTACGGGGGCAGCGGAGTCTCGTCGTCGGCCGGGGCCAGGACGGACACGTCGTGGCCCAGGCGGATCAGGTGGTCCGCCAGGTCCCTGATGTGGAACTGGACGCCACCGGGGACGTCCCACGAGTACGGACAGACGATGCCGATCTTCACGGCCGTCGCTCCTCCAGGTCCGCGAGCCACAGGCGTTGCAGCATGTGCCAGTCCTCGGGGTGGTCGGCGATTCCGGTGGCGAAGGCGTCTGCCATCGCCTGTGTCATGGAGGACGTCCTGGAGGCCCGGTCACCTGTCTCGGGCACCTCGATGGGCGCGTGCACCCGGCCCTTCATGACGGGCGTCTCGTCGTACCAGAGCGTCACCGGCAGGAGCACCGCGCCGGTCTGCTGGGCCAGCATGGCGGGCCCGGCCGGCATCCGGGCCGTCTCGCCGAAGAACTTGACCTCGACGCCGGAGGCCGACAGGTCGCGGTCGGCGACCAGGCAGACCAGGCCGCCCGCGCGCAGCCGGCGGGCGAGTATGCCGAAGGCGGCGCCGCCGGTGTGCGGCAGCACCTCCATGCCGAGGCCCTCGCGGTAGGCGACGAAGCGGTCGAAGAGGGTCTCGGGCTTGAGGCGCTCGGCGACCGTGGTGAAGGCGATGTCCAGCTTGGTGGTGACCCAGGCGCCGGCGAGGTCGTAGTTGCCCATGTGGGGCAGCGCGGCGACGACACCGCGCCCGGAGGCCAGCGCGTCGTTCAGGTGGTGGACGTCCTCGGGCACGAAGCCGTTCCTCATCCGGTCCCTGCTCCACGCGGGCAGCCGGAAGGACTCCATCCAGTACCGCATGTACGAGCGCATCCCGGCCCGGGAGAGTTCGGCGAGCCGGGCCGGGGCGGCGTCGGGCACGACGCGCGCCAGGTTGGACTCCAGGCGCAGCACGCTCGTGCCGCGCCGCTTCCACACCTGGTCCGCGATGCGCCGTCCCAACCCGTTGGCAACGGGTTCCGGCAGCTTCTTCACGGTGGCCCAGCCCAGGCCGTAGAGCGCGTCGGTCAGTTGGTCCTTCACGCGTCCGCCCCGTCGGCCGTCCGGGCCGCGGCCGCGTCGGCCTCCTCGGATTCCCGGCGCACGGTCACCACGCGCTGGATCAGCGTGATCAGGCTGCCCACGGCGACGATCCACAGCGCGATGGGGAGCAGCACCTGGATGCCCGGCACCCCGAACGCGTGGAGTCCGGCGAGGCCCGCGGCGACCAGCGAGATGACGAGCCGTTCGGCGCGCTCGACCAGGCCGTTGACCGCGACCGGCAGGCCGATCGCCTCGCCGCGCGCCTTGGTGTACGACACCACCTGGCCGCTGGCCAGGCAGAAGATGGCCACCGCGCACAGGACGTCGTTGTCGCCCCGCCCGGCGTACCAGAGGGCGAAGCCGCCGAAGATCGCGCCGTCGGCGACCCGGTCGAGCGTGGAGTCGAGGAAGGCCCCCCAGCGGCTGGAGATCCCGGCCTGGCGGGCCATGTTGCCGTCGACCAGGTCGGAGAAGACGAAGAGGGTGATGACGATCGTGCCCCAGAAGAGCTCTCCGCGGGGGAAGAAGACCAGCGCACCCGCCATCACTCCGGCCGTGCCGATGAGGGTCACCGCGTCGGGGCTGACTCCGCGGCGGAGCAGAAATGCGGCGAACGGCGTGAGGACACGCGTGAAGAATGCACGCGCGTACTTGTTCAGCATGGCCTTCCCGAGGGGTCGGTGTGGCCGCGCGGCCCCTGCTGGCCACCGGCCGACCCATCGTAGCCACGACTGCGCTGCCGTACCGCCGGGCACCCGCCGGGGGCCCCTCGACCCGCCGACGTGGCGCGATCGCGTACGACGTATGGACGCACCGTGAGCGGAGTGGAAAGCTCGAATTATCGCGGGCGTCGCAGATGCCGCCTCCGCACGCGGAGTCCGCGTGTCCGCGCCCCTCACGACCTCACCGCGCACGAAACCGGGAGGAACGGACATGGGCGACAGGGCGAACGCACACCCCGGGGCCGCCGGCAGGGCCCCAACGGCCGACCACCCCGCATTTCTGCGGAATGTGGTGCTGGTCGGCCACAGCGGATCCGGCAAGACCACACTGGTGGAGGCGCTCGCGCTGGCGGCGGGGGCCGTCACCCGCGCGGGCCGGGTCGAGGACGGCGCCACCGTCTCCGACTACGACGAGATCGAGCACCGGCAGCAGCGTTCCGTACAGCTGTCGCTGGTGCCGGTCGAATGGGGCGGCTTCAAGATCAACCTCTTGGACACCCCCGGATACGCCGACTTCGTCGGGGAGCTCAGGGCCGGTCTGCGCGCGGCGGACGCGGCCCTCTTCGTGGTCTCGGCCGCGGACGGCGTGGACGGTTCGACCCGGATGGTCTGGGACGAGTGCGCGGCCGTCGGGATGCCACGGGCCATCGTGATCACGCATCTGGAGGCGGCCCGCGCCGACTTCGACGCCATGACCGCGATCTGCGCCGAGGCGTTCGGCGGCGACGACCCCGACGCGGTGCTCCCGCTGTACCTGCCCGTGCACGGCGCGCCGGGCTCGGACGGTCACGCCCCGGTGACCGGTCTGATCGGGCTGCTCTCGCAGCGGGTCTTCGACTACGAGTCCGGCGAACGCAAGGAGACCCAGCCCGACGCGGCCCAGCTCCCCCTGATCGAGGAGGCCCGCAACCGGCTCATCGAGGGGATCATCGCGGAGAGCGAGGACGAGACGCTGATGGACCGCTATCTGGGCGGCGGGGAGATCGACTTCTCGTCCCTCGTGGCGGACCTGGAGCGAGCGGTCGCACGCGGCACCTTCCATCCCGTGCTCGCCGCCGCTCCGGCCGCCGAGGGCGCCCGGCAGGGCATCGGCACGGTCGAACTGCTCGAACTCGTCACCGGCGGCTTCCCCTCTCCCCTGGAGCGGGTGGCGCCCGAGCTCACCACCCCCGAGGGCAAGCCGCGCCCGGCCCCCGCCTGCGCGGTCGACGGGCCCCTGGTGGCCGAGGTGATCAAGACGTCCTCCGACCCGTATGTGGGCCGGATCAGCCTGGTGCGGGTCTTCTCCGGCACGCTGCGTCCGGACGAGACGGTGCACGTGTCCGGCCACGGCATGGCGGACCGGGGTCACCAGGACCACGACGTGGACGAACGCGTCGGCTCCCTGTCGTCGCCGTTCGGCAAACAGCAGCGCCCGCTCACCCGGTGCGTCGCGGGAGACCTGGCGTGCGTGGCGAAGCTGTCCAGGGCCGAGACCGGCGACACCCTGTCCGCGAAGGACGACCCGCTCCTGATGTCCCCCTGGGACATGCCCGACCCGCTGCTGCCGCTGGCCATCGAGGCCCACAGCAAGGCCGACGAGGACAAGCTCTCCCAGGGGCTGGCCCGACTGGTGGCCGAGGACCCCACGATGCGGCTCGAACAGAACCCGGCCACCCACCAGCTGGTCCTGTGGTGCCTGGGCGAGGCCCACAAGGAGGTGGCCCTGGAGCGGCTGCGCGGCCGGTACGGCGTCCAGGTCGACGTCGTCCCGCACAAGGTGTCGCTGCGCGAGACCTTCGGAGCGAAGGCGGCCGGGCGCGGCCGGCACGTCAAACAGTCGGGCGGGCACGGGCAGTTCGCGATCTGTGAGATCGACGTGGAGCCGCTGCCGCCGGGCAGCGGCATCGAGTTCGTGGACAAGGTGGTGGGCGGCTCCGTGCCGCGCCAGTTCATCCCCTCGGTCGAGAAGGGCGTACGGTCCCAGGCGGCCAAGGGGGTGGCAGCGGGCCATCCGCTCGTCGACGTGCGCGTCACCCTGGTGGACGGCAAGGCCCACTCGGTGGACTCCTCCGACGCCGCGTTCCAGACCGCGGGCGCGCTGGCGCTGCGCGAGGCGGCCGCCGAGGCCCGCATCGACCTGCTGGAACCGGTCGCCGAGGTCCAGGTGCTGGTCGCCGACGACTACGTGGGCCCCGTGATGAGCGATCTGTCCGGGCGCCGGGGCCGGGTGGTCGGCACCGAGCAGGCCGGCGGGGGGCGCACTCTGGTGCGCGCCGAGGTGCCGGAGATCGAGATCGGCCGGTACGCCCTCGACCTCAGGTCGCTCTCGCACGGCACCGGCCGCTTCGGCCGCCGGTACGTGCGGCACGAGGCGATGCCGCCCCAGCTCGCCGACAAAATGCGCGAACAGGCCGAAGAGGGGCGGTAATTGACAGGTCCTCAGAAATCCGTCCGCCGCGCGTGCCGTGCGGCGGACGGCATTGCGATGTCCCCTGACGGGCGAGCCCCGTCCCCGATACGCTGTGGTGCCGGTTCAGCAGGTGTGCGGGGCACGGTAGTCGGGAACAGGCCGCAGAGCGACGGTGTGCGGCGATGGGGGCGGCAGTGACGACGGAAGAGCCATTCTTCGACTTCTTGCCCAGGCCGCAGGTGCCGCTCCAGGGCGGCGCGGGCCAGACGGCGGCGACCCAGGCGCTCGCCTCGGCCGCGTACCGGGACAGCCCGGTGCAGGACATACTCAAGGCCAACAGCGAGTGGCACGAGTCCACGGTCACCAAGGGCAGGCTCTCGCTGCTCGAACCCAACCTCGGCGAGGCGTTCGCACGCGCCGTGCAGTCCCGGATGCTCGGCGCCACCCGCAAGGGCATCATCCAGTCCTTCGGCACCGAGCCGGGCACCATCGTCGAGCACTGCCTGGCCTCGATCCGCATCCGTAAGGAGCGGGACACCAAACTCACCCTGGTGATGGCCGTGTTCGGGCTGCTCTTCCTGCCGGGGATGCTGCTGTGGCTCGCGGTGTTCCAGTTGCGCCGCACCCTGGCGGGGGCCAAGGACCGGCGGGCCGGCGCGCTCGGCACGGTCCTGCTCGGCGCGGCCGGGGTGCTCGCCGTGCTCTTCCTGATCAAGCTGCCCTTCACCGGCCTTCTCGGGCTCTATCTGCGCGCCATGATCGTGGCCCCGATCATCGGCTGGTACTGGGCGAAGGTCATCTGCGAGAAGACCGCGCGCGATCTGCGCTCCCGCTGGGACAGCCTGCTCGGCGGCGGGGGCGTCGGCGCCAAGATCCCTGAGGCGGTGCCCAAGAGCGCGGCGGCCGGATCCGCGGAACAACTGCGCCAGTCGCTGGTCAAGCTGGCCGCGGAGGACCAGAGCAACATCGTCTTCTACGCGGGCCCCAAGGGCATACTCGGCATGGGCACCCGCTGGGGAAGCTGGCAGCTCGCGGAGGAGCTGGAGCCCAAGGAGGCCGGCAAGGAGATCCACGGCTTCCGCAGCTGGGACGTCATACGCGCCATCCAGGACCGCCTCCAGCTCCTGGAGCGCGGCCCCCTGCACACCGGCGGCTTCCCCACCCCCTCAATCAGGAATTGGGTGGTCTCGCCGATCGGCGAGGGCGCCAAGGAGGTGTCACGGCCCAGCGGCCAGGACATCGACAACTTCCAGGTGCGCCAGCACGAGATACAGCGCATCTGCAACGAGCAGCAGTTCTCCAGCGGCAACCGCCACTACCTCGGCGTCCAATTCACGCTCTGGGACGGCCAGTTGGTCATCACCATGATGGTCACCGTCACCGTGCTGCACGAGACGCTGAGGATCGAGGTGACCGGGCACGCCCTCGGCCCGGTGCACGCCCTGTTCACCACCAAGCCCGCGCCCAAGACGAAGGAGGTCGACAAGGCCTTCAAGTTCTGGGAGAAGAAGACGGTCCAGTTGCCCCTGGTGGACGCCTCCGAGGTGGTGCGCCTGGCCGCACGCGCCCCGCTGACCTGGTTTCCGCCCGTGCTCGACCACCTGGGCGGCCGGATAGCGCTGCCCGAGCCGTTCGGGCTGCGGCACGCCTGGGCGGACAAGCCCTGGCGTCACCGCTTCATGGCCGACGACGCGATGCGCGCCGCGACGCCGGTGCTGCGGGTGGTGCACTCCGCCGCCATGAAGGTGCTGGACGAGCACGGAGTGAACACCGACCGCTTCACCAACCGCTCGATGATCCTCAGCGGCATGGTGCAGGACCCGGCGCCGCGGAAGGCGGACGTGTACGACGCGTGAGGGCTAGCGCGGCCAGGCGTCGGCCAGCATCGCGCGGGTGTCCGCGAGGAGTTGGGGCAGCACCTTGGTGTGGCCGACGACCGGCATGAAGTTGGTGTCGCCGCCCCAGCGCGGCACGATGTGCTGGTGCAGATGGGCGGCGATCCCGGCGCCGGCCACCGAGCCCTGGTTCATCCCGATGTTGAACCCGTGCGCCCCGGAGGCGGCCCGCAGCGCGGTCATCGCCTGCTTGGTGAGCTCGGCGAGCTCCAGCGTCTCGGCCGCGTCCAGCTCCGTGTAGTCGGCGACGTGGCGGTAGGGCACGACCATCAGGTGCCCGCCGTTGTACGGGTAGAGGTTGAGCACCGCGTACACGTGCTCGCCCCGCTTGATGATCAGCCCGTCCTCGTCCGACTTCGCGGGAAGCGAGCAGAACGGACATCCGTCGCCGGACTCCGGCCCCGTCGGCTTGTTCTCGCCCTGGATGTAGGCCATCCGGTGGGGCGTCCACAGGCGCTGGAACGCGTCCTGCGTCCCCACTCCGATCTGCTGCTCCGGCTCAGTCGTCATGATGTGCAGCATATGACTTCGACCGCCCCGGGCGTCGCCCGGGTGGCCGATGCCGCGACGCACGAGGTCCCCGGGAAGACGGGCTTCCCGGGGACCTCAAAGCTCGCGCGGGCGGGGAGGGCTCAGACCTGCACGCGACGCTCCACCACGTCCACGAGCTTGGCCAGCGCCTCGTCGCGCGGGATGCCGTTCTCCTGCGAGCCGTCGCGGTAGCGGAAGGAGACGGTGCCCGCGGCCATGTCCTCGTCACCGACGATGATCATGAAGGGGACCTTCTGCTTCTGCTGGTTGCGGATCTTCTTCTGCATCCGGTCCGAGGACGCGTCCACGTCGACCCGCAGCCCCTTCTTCTTCGCCTCGGCGGCGAACTCCCGCAGGTAGGGGATGTGGGCGTCGCCGATCGGGATGCCGACCGCCTGGACCGGGGCCAGCCACGCCGGGAAGGCGCCCGCGTAGTGCTCCAGGAGCACCGCGAAGAACCGCTCGATGGAACCGAACAGGGCGCGGTGGATCATGACCGGCTGCTGCTTGGTGCCGTCCGAACCGGTGTATTCGAGGCCGAAGCGCTCGGGCTGGTTGAAGTCGACCTGGATGGTCGACATCTGCCAGGACCGCCCGATGGCGTCCTTGGCCTGCACCGAGATCTTCGGCCCGTAGAACGCGGCGCCGCCCGGGTCCGGGACGAGCGGCAGGTTCTGCTTCTCGGCCGCCAGGCGCAGCGCCTCGGTGGCCTCCTCCCAGGCCTCGTCGGTGCCGATGAACTTGTCCGACTCCGGGTCGCGGGTGGACAGTTCGAGCTCGAAGTCGTTCAGGCCGTAGTCGCGCAGCAGGTCGAGCACGAAGGTCAGGAGCGAGTCGAGCTCCTGCGGCATCTGCTCCTTGGTGCAGTAGATGTGCGAGTCGTCCTGGGTGAAGCCGCGCGCGCGGGTCAGGCCGTGCACCACGCCGGACTTCTCGTAGCGGTAGACCGTGCCGAACTCGAAGAGCCGCAGCGGGAGTTCGCGGTAGGAGCGGCCGCGCGCCTTGAAGATCAGGTTGTGCATGGGGCAGTTCATCGCCTTGAGGCGGTAGTTCTGCCCGTCGAACTCGACCGGCGGGAACATGCCGTCGCCGTAGTGCGGCAGGTGCCCCGAGGTGACGAAGAGCTCTTCCTTGGAGATGTGCGGGGTGTTCACGAACTCGTAGTCGGCGTCCTCGTGCTTCTGGCGCGAGTACGCCTCCATCTCCCGCCGGACGATGCCGCCCTTGGGGTGGAAGACCGCGAGGCCGGAGCCCAGCTCCTCGGGGATGGAGAAGAGGTCGAGCTCGGCGCCGAGCTTGCGGTGGTCGCGCTTCTCGGCCTCGGCGAGGAACTCCAGGTGCGCCTTGAGCTCTTCCTTGGTCGGCCAGGCGGTGCCGTAGATGCGCTGGAGCATCGGGTTCTTCTCGCTGCCGCGCCAGTAGGCGCCGCCCGAGCGCATCAGCTTGAACGCCGGGATGTTCCGGGTGGTCGGCAGGTGGGGGCCGCGGCAGAGGTCCTTCCAGCACAGCTCGCCGGTCTTGGCGTCGAGGTTGTCGTAGATGGTGAGCTCGCCGGAGCCGACCTCCGCGTCCGCGCCGTCGGCGGCCTGGGCCGCGTTGCCCTTCAGGCCGATGAGCTCCAGCTTGTACGGCTCGTCGGCGAGCTCGACGCGGGCCGCCTCGTCGGTGGTGACGCGGCGCGAGAAGCGCTGGCCGCGCTTCTGGATCTCCTGCATCTTCTTCTCGATGGCCTTGAGGTCCTCGGGCGTGAACGGCTTCTCGACATCGAAGTCGTAGTAGAAGCCGTCACGGACCGGCGGGCCGATGCCGAGCTTGGCCTCGGGGTGGAGCTCCTGGACCGCCTGGGCCATGACGTGCGCGGTGGAGTGGCGCAGGATGTTCAGGCCGTCCTCGGAGGAGATCTCGACGGGCTCGACCTCCTCGCCGTCCCGCACCTCGTACGCGAGGTCCTTCAGCTCGCCGGCCACGCGGGCCGCGACGACGGTGCGCTCACCGGCGAAGAGCTCGGCCGCCGTCGTGCCCGTCGTCACCACGCGCTCTTCCCGCTCGGAATCGCGTTGGATGATCACACGGACGTCTGACACCGGACTTCTCCTGCCGTAGGGGGGCGCGCAGCGCGTGTCGCGTACGCGGGACGATCCTACCGAGCCGGTGGGCCGTGCCGCGAAACGGATACGGGCCGCTCAGCCGTCCGCCGGGTCCGGTTCCGCTCCGCAGGCCTCCTCGAAGAAGTCGAGGTTCTCCTGGAGCGACTTCATCAGCCGGTCCCGCTCGGCGTCGTCGACCTGGACGGGGGTGACCTCGCCCGCGCCGGACAGCCGCCGGAACCCGCCCCGGCTCTCCAGGCGCCCCACGACCCGGACCGGCAACCCGACCAGATGGGCGTGGCCGGCGATCCGGTACGCCTCCTCGTCCAGCTCCACCCGTACGTACGGGACCTCCGCGCCCGCCAGCACCCGCAGCCGTACGACTCCGGGGCCGCGCGGCGCCGAGCGGCGCAGCCGCACCACGGCGCCGGTGATCCGCACCGGAAGGGAGGGCTCGTCGCCCAGGTAGCGGGCGCCGGCGGCGCGCAGGGCGGGCAAGTCGCCGGGTGAGAAGTCGACGGGTTCAGGCCGGGCCGCACACCCGGGGGGCGCGCCGGCCGCGGGCGCCCAGGCGAGGGCGATCCGTACGCCTTCGGTGCCGTGCACCAGGGCGACCACGGCCTCGGTCAGCTCCCGGCTCACACCGGCCCGCACGGCCGCGTCGAAGGCCTCCATGCCTCCGGTGGTGCGCTGGTAGTCGACGGCGTCGCGCACCGCGTTGAGGCCTGCGTAGAGCCGCACCACCGCGGGCCGCCCGGTGGCCGTCGGCACGAAGGCGGTGAGCCCGCCGCCGCTTCCCGGCTCGACGAGGACGCCTTCGAGGGAGGCGAGGGCCTGTCCGCGATGGCGCGCCCCGTGGTACCCGGCGGGTCCGCGCACCGCGAGCGCGCCGGCGAGCAGCATCCGGTGGGCCGCGCCGCGCAGGCGTTCCTGCTCGCTCCAGGAGGCGGTGCCGGCCGGTCCTTCGGGCACCTCGCGCCACCAGCGCACCTCGTCGCTGGGGACCGCGAGCGAGACCAGCACCTCGCGGGCGGAGGGCGCGGCGCTGCGGGCGAGGGCGGTGAGGGCCTCGCCGAGCAGGTCGTCGCTGTCGGGATAGGCCCGGCTCTCGGGGACCAGCAGGCTCGTGCCGGATCCGGCCGGGCCGGGCGGCGTCCAGCGGGCGTAGCGGCCGGCTGCTCCCCCGCGCCGGCGCCAGCCGTGCCGGTGCAGCAGCGCCCCGAGCACCGCGGGGTCGACCGGGCCGGGCAGCGGCGGGTTCCCGCCGGGTTCGTCGTCGAGCCGACGCATCAGGGCCTCCCTCCCACCCCGACCCGCGTCATGATCTCGCAGAGCGCGCGGTCGTCGAAGATCCGCGTGGTCGGTATGCGCACCGTGGTCCTGCGCCGGCCGGTCACCGGGTGCCCGGCCAGATTGATCCAGTAGCAGCAGTGCCGAAGGGCCAGTCGGTCGTGGCCCGCGCGCAGCCACTCGTCCCGGCTCCTGGGCGCCACCATCACGACCAGGATCTTGTGCACCGACACGGGTGTGCGGGCCAGCTTCACCAGGTGGTCGTTGTCCAGCGTGAAGGAGAAGGTCCCGCCCGGCGGATGCGGCGGGATCTGGTAGGTGCACTTGAGCTGCACCTTGATCGTCACTTCGTCGTCGACGGTGTGGCCGGGGGCGCTGTGGCTCACGTGCCAGTCGATCCCGTTGTCCGGGAACGGCTGCGACAGCGAACACCCCGCTGCCGCCGCCACCGCGTGCAGGTAGCCCACCTGAAGGGTCTCCATGCAGGCGGTGGTGGCGAGCGAGCCGCGCAGCGGTGCGATCCGCTCGGGCAGCAGACCGTGCCCGGGCGCGGCCGGATCGGGCTGCGCGAGCGCCATGGCTGTCGTATGCCTTCCGGAACCGTGCCGAACTTTTTCCATGACGGTCCGTCACATCCCGTGCCCGTCATCTGTGTTGTCTCCGAACTCGGCACCCCGCAAACGGCGTATGCCGCAAACGGCCCGGGTATCACGGAATCGGGCAGGGGATGCACGCCATCTGCCGGAAGTGCGCGAGGAGTTGAGTAGACATGACGTGCTGGTACGAGGGTCCCCTGGCGGCGTTCGACACGGAGACGACCGGGGTGGACGTGGAGGGCGACCGGATCGTGTCGGCCGCGCTGGTGGTCCAGGACGGGGCGGGGGCGCGGCCCCGCTCGACGCGCTGGCTGGTGAATCCGGGGGTGCCCGTCCCGGCGGGTGCGACCGCCGTCCACGGGCTGACCGACGGGCACCTCCAGTTGAACGGCCGCTGGCCGGCTCCCGTGATGGACGAGATAGCCAAGGGCCTGGCCGAGCAGTGCATGGCGGGACGGCCGCTGGTGATCATGAACGCGCCGTTCGATCTGACGCTCCTGGACCGGGAGTTGAAGCGCCATCGCGCCGCCCCGCTCGCCCACTACCTGGGCCAGAACCCGCTGCGCGTGCTCGACCCCCGGGTCCTGGACAAGCACCTGGACCGCTATCGCAAGGGCCGCCGCACCCTCGCCGACCTGTGCGAGCACTACGGCGTGACGCTGGAGGGCGCCCACGACGCGTCCGCCGACGCCCTGGCCGCCCTGGAGGTCGTACGGGCGGTGGGGCGCAGGTTCGCGGCCCGCCTGGAGCGGCTCACGCCGACCGAGTTGCACACCCTCCAGGCGACCTGGCACGCGGCGCAGGCGCGCGGCCTCCAGGCGTGGTTCACCCGGCAGGGCACGCCGGAAGTGGTGGACACGGCGTGGCCGCTGCGGCCCGAACTCCCGGCGGCCGCCTGAGCGTTGACGGCGAAGTCGACAGCAAAAAGGCCGGCCCGTCGATGACGGACCGGCCTTTCCCGGTGGGCGATACTGGGTTCGAACCAGTGACCTCTTCGGTGTGAACGAAGCGCTCTCCCACTGAGCTAATCGCCCGGGAACGCACCGAACAATACAGGCCCCCGGGCCCAGCTTTCAAACCGCCCGCCGGTCATCCGAACCGGCGCTCTTCGACGGCGCGCCCGGTACGGCTTCCTTCGTCGAGCCGGCGCCGCAGCCCGCGCCGCCCGGAGCTCATCATCAGGGCGTGGTTGGCGCGGAACACCGGCCGGCCGGGCACCGCGAGCCGTCGCATGAGGGGCTTGCGCACCTCGACGGCCTGTTCGTAGACGGCCCGTGTCCCGCCGCGGTGCCCGAACAGCGTCCAGCGCGCCCAGCCTTCGAGGTCACCGCTCAGCGCCGCCTCCAGGACGAGCCCGGCGGGGTCGCGCCGGCTCTCGCGGGCGGTGACGCACAGGTCGTACGGGACGAGGGAGCGCAAGCGGGTGGTGGCGGTGCGCTCGTCGACGGAGGTCACCTCGCGGACCTGGCGCCACCAGCCCGGGTACTCCTCGACGCGCTCCAGGACGGCGTACACGGCGTCGGGCGGCGCCGTCAGGTCCCAGACGCTGCGGAAGCGGTAGCGGCACCAGTCCATGCCCCCAGTCTGCGCGCCAGGGCCCGCGGCGAAACGGGTGCCGCCAGGGAACGCCGAAGGCCCCGGAGATCGAAATGATCTCCGGGGCCTTCGGTCCGGGTGGGCGATACTGGGTTCGAACCAGTGACCTCTTCGGTGTGAACGAAGCGCTCTCCCACTGAGCTAATCGCCCGGGCGCACCGCAAACATTACCGCATGTCAGCGGGGCCTTTGACCAGGTGCGGACAGGCGCCGGTCACTCGCCGGTCACTCGTTGATCTTCCACGGCATCACGAAGCCGAACTTCCAGACGTAGATCCCGGCGAGCACGGCGACGATCACCAGGCCGACCGTGGTCAGGATGATGTTGCGGCGCCGGACCTCGGGGTCGAGCGCCTTCTGCGCGGCCTCCGTGACCTTGCGCTTGGTCCAGCGCAGCACGAGCTGGGCCCAGACGAATTCGGTCGCCCAGATCGCCATGCCGCCGAAGATCACCAGCCAGCCGGGGCCCGGCAGCGGCAGCATCACGACTCCCGCGGCCACGACCGCGAGACCCACCACGAAAACCCCGACCTGCCAGCTCAGATGCAGCGGCCTGGACGCCTTGATGAACTTCGGCGCACGCGAGCCGAGAGCCACGTCGCCCTGTTCGTCACTCCCCGTATCCATGCGTCCCAACCTACCGGACGGGTGTCTCGAAAGGGCTTCACCGAAATGGACCTATAACCCAAAGTAATAGTCCGCCGTACGAGCTACGTGAACCCCTGCAAAACGGTCAGAGGGGTTTACAACGGCACCGTAGGTGGCATGTCGATTTCGCCGACGTGCGAATCCCCGAGCGCACACTGAGCGAAAGGCCCTGGCGCTTATGAACACCACGGTCAGCTGCGAGCTGCACCTGCGCCTCGTTGTGTCGAGCGAGTCCTCACTGCCTGTACCCGCGGGCCTGCGGTATGACACGGCCGATCCCTATGCCGTGCACGCCACCTTCCACACCGGAGCCGAGGAGACGGTCGAGTGGGTATTCGCCCGCGACCTCCTCGCCGAGGGCCTGCACCGGCCCACCGGAACCGGCGACGTCAGAGTCTGGCCGTCACGCAGCCACGGCCAGGGCGTCGTCTGTATCGCCCTGAGCTCGCCGGAAGGAGAAGCCCTGCTCGAAGCCCCGGCGCGGGCCCTGGAGTCGTTCCTGAAGCGGACCGACGCCGCGGTACCGCCCGGCACCGAGCACCGTCACTTCGATCTCGACACGGAACTCTCACACATCCTGGCCGAGAACAACTGAGGCCAGGCGGAGAGCCGCCCGGCGCCGTCCGACTCGGGGCGACGGCGCCGCGCGGACAACCACATAGCGGCACGCACCGGTGCCGTCCCCCACGAAAGCCGTCGTGGGGGACGGCACCGGTGCGTGCCGGGCGCGAGCCGCTAAAGTCGGCCAGCACCGACGGGCGCCCGCCCGCGGCAGGCCAGGGAGCGAATCGTGCTGATCCCTCACGACACCCGGATCGCCCTCGACATGGTGGTCGATCTGGTGAACACGGCGCCGGAGAGCGAGGCGACCGACCGGCTCGCGGACGTGGACGCGCTCTACGGATTCGTCCAGGACCACAGCGTCAGCGGTGTGGAGCGGCTCTCCGCCGGTGACCTGCTGGGCGTCCAGGGCGTGCGGAGCAGGTTCGCCGAGATCTTCGCGGCGCCCGACGCCCGCAGCGCCGCCCAGCTCGTCAACCAGCTGGTCGCGGCCGCCGGCACCACCCCGCAGCTGACCGACCACGACGGCTACGACTGGCATGTGCACTACTTCGCGCCGGGCGCCTCGGTCGCCGACCACCTGGCCGCCGACGGCGGCATGGCGCTCGCGTTCATCGTGGTCACCGGCGAGCAGGAACGCCTGCGCCGGTGCGAGGCCCCGGACTGCGGGCGGGCCTTCGTGGACCTCTCCCGCAACCGCTCCCGCCGCTACTGCTCCAGCCGCACCTGCGGAAACCGCCTGCACGTGGCGGCGTACCGGGCCCGACGCAAGGAAGCAGCGGGCTGAGCACGGCCGCTCCCCCGCGGCCGGGCCGGTCAGAGCAGGAACAGGTCGTGCACGGCCGCCATGAGGAGCAAGCACCCGATCACCCCCAGGAAGATCATCAGGGGCGGCTGGGAGAGCGCGAAGAGACAGCCCCGCGCCTGCGGGTCGGGCGCGCTCGGCTTGTCGGTCGGTGCAGGGGTGGAGCCCTGGGAAGTGTCCAGCATCTCCGAGCGATGATGACCCAGCCGCACCGCATGGGTATACCAACACGCCCATAAGCAGAGGGAGTTCGCCCGAAGTCGTAGCGCGTACGGGGAGGGACGCGCTAGATTTTCGCGCCGCTCCTACGCCCCCGCTCCCCAGCGCCCCTGCCCGTGCCCTTGCCCGCACCCGGGCAGGAGGCGAAGGGCGGGCGCGGATGGGCGGGCGCCGTGGGCTGGCGCGGATGGGCAGGCGCGGTCCTCAGATGCCGTGCTTCTTCAGGATGGCCTCGATGTCGCTGAAGTCGTCGCTCGCGGCGGGCTTGGTCCCCGCCGTCGGCCGCGCGGCCGGTGCCCGCCGCTCGCCGAGCGAGGGGGCCGAGGCCGTCGGGGCCACCGCACCCCGCTGCGCGGCCGCCGCGGCGGCCTTGCGCTCCTTGCGGGTGCCACCGCCGCGCCGCTCGACGGCCCGGGTCGTCAGGAACAGCAGCCATGCGACCCCGAGCAGGCCGAAGCCCAGCCACACGCTCGGTTTGAAGACGATGCCCGACACCCACGCCACGACCCCGGTCATGACGAGGCCGACCGGGACCAGCGCATAGGCGGCGATGCGCGTGGCCGCGAGGAAGCGCCGGCGGTACGCCGTGACGGCAGCGATGCCCAGCCCGGCCGCGGACACGGCGGAGCAGACGGTCTCGGCTAGCATCCGGTTCCTCCAGGCATGGGGGGTATGGCTTCTTCCATCCTGCACCGGAACCCCTCCCTCGGGCCACGCTCGGCGGCGACCTCAGGGAGATCTCCGGGGCGGCATCCTCCCCAGGTCCCGGTTGCTGGGAGACTGGCCCCATGAGCGACACCACCCCCTCCAGCACCTCAGGTCCCGTCGTCCTCGACGTGTGGTGCGAGTTGCAGTGCCCCGACTGCCGTACCGCCCTCGACGACATCCGCGCCCTGCGCGCCCGCTTCGGCGACCGGATGGACATCCGGCTGCGGCACTTCCCGCTGGAGAAGCACCAGCACGCCTTCGCCGCGGCCCAGGCCTCGGAAGAGGCCTTCGAGCAGGGTCAGGGCTGGCCGTACGTCGAGGCGGTGCTCGCCGACACCGAGCGCCTGGCCACCCGGGGCGAGTCCTTCCTGGTGGAGGTAGCGGCCGAACTCGGCCTGGACGCCGAGGAGTTCGAGACCGCGCTCATCGACGGCCGGCACATCCTGATCGTCGACGCCGACCAGGCCGAGGGCAAGGCGATCGGCGTGACCGGGACGCCGACGTATGTCATCGGCGACGAGCGCCTGGACGGCGGCAAGAGCCAGGAGGGCCTGCGCGAGCGCATCGAGCAGATCGCGGAGCGCCTGCTCGCCCCGTAGCTCAGAGCAGGGGTTTGTACTGGTGGAAGAGGGTGGGCCGGTACCCGAGCGACTCGTACAGGCGCAGCGCCGGGGTGTTGTCCGCGAACACATGCAGGCCCATCGTGTCCATCCCGTCGGCCAGCGCCGCCCGTTCCGCGAGCAGCATCAGCGAGCGGCCGTGGCCCCGGCCCCGGTGCTCCTCGGCGACGTTGACGTCGTAGATGTATGCGCCGTCCCCGGGGGCCGGCGCCTTGGCCACCCATACGGTGCCGACGGCGCTCCCGCCCTCTTCGAGGACCAAGAAGCGCGTGCCCGCGGTGGCGAGCCCTTCCGGCATCAACGCGCGGTGCTCCGCGGCGGAGCGCTCCCGGGCCCGCTCCTCGGGCACGCCCCGCTCGATCCAGCTGCGCGCGTAGCTCTCCACCTCCGCGCGCTCCCAGCCCTCGAACTCCTCCGCGGTCATCGGCCGCCCGGTCACCGTGGGCGCCAACTCGGGCGCAGTGGACGGGAGTTGCTTGAGCATGGTGCGGCTGCCCTCCAGATAGCCGAGGGCACGCGCCATCCGCAGCGCCGCGTCCGCGTCGGCCGGGATCGACAGGCGGACCTGGTCGCAGCCCCAGCCGCGCAGCACCTCCTCGGCGGCGAGCGCGGCGACGGTGCCGCGCCCGCGGCCGCGGTCGGCCGGGTCGATGTGGAGCTCCTCGATCCGGCCCATGGCGGCCCCGAACCACCCATCGGTGGTGATCGTGATCCGTCCGACGCGTCGGCTGTTCACACACACGTCGTACACACGCGACTTGGCGCCGTCGGCGCCCTGCTGAAGCGGCTCGGTCGGCCGAATGGTGGTGGTCATCAAGGCCGTTGTACCTGCCACGGCGCCGTCCGTCACCAGCTTTACGGGTCGAGATCCGATCCGGCCCGCTCGTCGAAGATCCGCATGACCTTGGCCGTGACGGGCCCGGGCGCGGAGGCCAACTGCCGTCCGTCCACGCGGTGTACGGCCTGGACGTCGCGCAGCGTGGAGGTCAGGAAGATCTCCTCGGCGCTCTCCAGGACGTCGAGCGGCAGCTCGCTCTCGTGCGCGCCGGTCCATTCGACGGTCAGGGCGCGGGTGATCCCGCCGAGGCAGCCGGAGGCGAGCGACGGGGTGTGCAGACGGCCGTCGACGACCACGAAGACATTGGTGCCGGTGCCCTCGCAGAGCTGCCCCGCGGTGTTGGCGAACAGGGCCTCCGTGGCACCCGCGCCGTGCGCCTTGGCGAGGGCGACGACGTTCTCGGCGTACGACGTGGTCTTCAGGCCCGCGACCGCGCTGTGCTCGTTGCGGGTCCACGGGACGGTGATCACGGCGGTGGTGTCGGGCCGGCGCGTGGTCTCGCCGATCGCGACGACCAGCGTGGGGCCCGTGTCCCCCCGCTCGGAGCCGAGCGGTGAGAGCCCGCCGGTGTAGGTGATCCGCAGCCGGCCGAGCGGCATGGGGTTGGCCTCGACGACGGCCGCGCAGGCGCGCCGGACCTCGTCGAGGTCCGGGTCGGCGAGGCCCAGCCCGCGGGCCGAGCGGGTCAGCCGGTCCAGATGGCGGGTGAGCGCGAACAGCCTCCCGCCGGTCGCCTTGACCGTCTCGAAGACTCCGTCGCCCACGGTGAGCCCGTGGTCGAGGACGGACACCCGCGCGGCGTCGGCGTCGCGCAGAGCGCCATTGACCCAGATCTGCATTTACCCGGTCCTTCCACTGTGCCCGCTGTGGGCACCCGCGCCCGACGCTACCGTCAGCAGGCGCGAGGCCTTCAGCTCGGTCTCCTCCCACTCCCGCTCCGGGTCCGAACCCCAGGTGATGCCCGCCCCGGTGCCGAAGCAGAGCGCCCCGCGCGGCCGGTCCACCCAGAAGGTGCGTATGCCGACGGCGAGCTCGGCGGTGCCCCGGTCGGCGTCGACCCAGCCGATGCCTCCGCAGTAGGGGCCGCGGGGCGCGGTCTCCAGGGCCTCGATGATCCGCAGGGCGCTGGACTTCGGCGCCCCGGTGACGGAGCCGGGCGGGAAGGTGGCCTTCAGCAGCTCGCGCCAGCCCGCGCCCGCGCGCAGCTCACCGCGCACGGTGGAGACCAGGTGGACCAGGCCGGGGTGCTCCTCGACGGCGCACAGCTCGGGCACGGTCACCGAGCCGGTGGCGCAGACCCGCCCCATGTCGTTGCGGACGAGGTCCACGATCATCACGTTCTCGGCGCGGTCCTTCTCCAGGAGGTCCTGGGCGGTCCGCCCGGTCCCCTTGACGGGCCCCGACTCCACCACCCGCCCGGTACGCCGCAGAAAGAGCTCGGGCGAGGCGGTGGCGATCTCGACCCCGTGCGCGGGCAGCCGAATCGTTCCGGCATAGGGCGCCGGGTTGCCGCGGGCCAGCAGCGCGGTGAGCGCGTCGACATCGGCCGCCGCCGGGTCGGGCAGCGGCGCGGTCAGCACCCGGCAGAGGTTCGCCTGGTACACCTCGCCGGCCGCGATGTGCTCGCGGATGCGGCGCACCCCGGCCGTGTAGGCGGCGCGGTCGAGGGAGGACGTCCAGTCCTCGGTGGCGGGCCCGCGCCAGGCTCCGGGCACGGGCTCGGGGACCGGTCGCGTACGGACGTCCCCGAAGCGGGCGCAGACGAGACGGCCCTCGAAATCGGCGGAGACGGCCCAGAAGCCGGTGGAGTCGAGGGCGTCGGGATCGCTGGTGACATCACGCAGGTCCGAGGCGACGAGGTGGCCGAAGCGGGCCAGCGGAGCGAGGTCGTGCACGCAGCCGAGTCTAGGGCCGGTGCAGGTGGGGTGCCCCTGAGTGGCCCGGAGGCGAACAGTTGCCCACCCCCTGACCGGGGCGCGGACCAGGCACAGGGCAGCACGCTGCACAAACGCGTTTTTGTGCTGGCCCGGGAATCCGCTAGAGTTCAACACGTCGCCGGGACGCGCAAGCGAAACGGAAACGACAAGCGGACGTGGCTCAGTTGGTAGAGCATCACCTTGCCAAGGTGAGGGTCGCGAGTTCGAATCTCGTCGTCCGCTCGATGTGGGGGATCTTCCCGAACCCCATATGCACTCCTGGTGGAGTGGCCGAGAGGCGAGGCAACGGCCTGCAAAGCCGTCTACACGGGTTCAAATCCCGTCTCCACCTCCAAGCGCGATTAGCTCAGCGGGAGAGCGCTTCCCTGACACGGAAGAGGTCACTGGTTCAATCCCAGTATCGCGCACGCAGTAACACGAAGTAACCGGCCCCGGTGATGTTGGGGGCCGTCCCGCGCGATTAGCTCAGCGGGAGAGCGCTTCCCTGACACGGAAGAGGTCACTGGTTCAATCCCAGTATCGCGCACGCAGTAACACGAAGTAACCGGTCCCAGTGGTGTTGGGGGCCGTCCCGCGCGATTAGCTCAGCGGGAGAGCGCTTCCCTGACACGGAAGAGGTCACTGGTTCAATCCCAGTATCGCGCACCACCCGGAACCCCCGGCCTTCTCCAAGGCCGGGGGTTCCGTCGTTCAACGCGCTTGCCGCGACGGTCGGTTGAGGGCCGGGAGGGCCGGCGGTCAGCGGGCGAAGGAGAGCCGGCGGGCGGGAAGCGGGTGGGTACGCAAAAAGGCGTTGCCCGATCGGCTCCCCAGCCGATCGGGCAACGCCTTCTACTGCCGTCCGCCGCACCCCCGTCCCCACGGGGCTGAAAAGAGGCCGGATGTCCCGACCCGGTCCGCTCTACCGGGTCCGGAGCGCCGCTCAGCGCCCCAACATCACGCCCACGGACGACGCCTGTGTGACCACCGCGTCCCAGCCGCCGAAGACGACGACGAGCAGGGCGGCCAGGGGAAGGACCATGGCCGTCGCCACCAAGGGGTGGCGCGGGCCGGAGCTGCGGGCACCGAACGCCGCGCTGTACGCCCTGCGTCCCCGCGTGCGGATGATCGTCCGCGCAGCCGTGTCCGCCATGGTCCTCTCCTGTTCGCTCATCGGTCTGTTCGTCGCTCACGCCGGTGCACCGGCGACGCCGCCGGTGAGGCCGGTGAGGCTGGTGCACCGTTCGCGCGGGTTCGGCGAGTGCGCTGGTCTGTCGATCGAAGGTGTGCAGCGGCGGGCGTCTGACCTCGGGGGACGAGTGCATCACCCGCCGCTTGACTTCAACACTAGGGATCCTCGCGGCGCCGGACGTCATGCCCTCGTACCGATCCCCGGGCCTCCCAGGGGATGAGCCGTCACCCCGCGCCTACTCCCCAGGGTGGAGACGGACCCCCTACGCCTTGGGGTCTTCCCGGAGGGGACGCCCCTGTGTCCGGGCCTCGACCTCCCCCGTGTCCTCCCTCGGGACGGGCTGCTCCACCAGGGCCAGCACCCGGGTGGCCATGAAGCGGGCGGTGCGCACGACGGTGCCGCTACGGGTGACTTCGCTCACTTCCACCACCCCGCGCCGGACCGCCGTCTCCACCCTGCGACCCGCCCGGCTTGCCACCACTTCGTACGTCCGGGTCGTGTCTCCCGCGTCCACCACTATCTCCACGCGGTCACCCTTCATAGATCCAAACCCCCTTCTGCGACGGACCGTTGAGATCTCGCACGGGGCAGCGGCCATGGATCCGCGGCCTGCTGACCACTCCTCAAGTTTCCCACCGGGCACTGACAATCGCTCGGGCCGTGAGGGCGCGGCCTATGAGCACACCGGGCGACGGGTACGTAAGCTGTGCCCGTCAACAGGACTGGCAGCGGGGATGAAAATGGCGATGATGCGGCTCCGGCGCGAGGACCCGCGTGTCGTCGGCTCGTTCAGGCTTCACCGACGGCTCGGCGCGGGCGGCATGGGGGTCGTGTACCTCGGATCCGACCGGCGCGGGCAGCGCGTGGCCCTGAAGGTGATCCGGCCCGATCTCGCCGAGGACCAGGAGTTCCGGTCCCGGTTCGCCCGTGAGGTCTCGGCCGCGCGGCGGATCCGGGGAGGGTGCACGGCCCGGCTCGTCGCGGCCGACCTCGAGGCCGAGCGGCCCTGGTTCGCCACGCAGTACGTCCCCGGGCCCTCCCTCCACGACAAGGTCGCGGAGGAGGGGCCGCTGGCGGCCGCCGACGCCGCGGCGATCGGGGCGGCGCTGTCGGAGGGGCTCGTGGCCGTGCACGAGGCCGGTGTCGTCCACCGCGACCTCAAGCCGTCCAACATCCTGCTGTCCCCGAAGGGGCCCAGGATCATCGACTTCGGCATCGCGTGGGCCACCGGAGCCTCGACGCTGACCCATGTGGGCACTGCGGTCGGCTCCCCCGGCTTCCTCGCCCCCGAGCAGGTGCGCGGGGCCGCCGTCACCCCGGCCACCGACGTCTTCTCGCTGGGCGCGACGCTGGCGTACGCGGCGATGGGCGACTCGCCCTTCGGGCACGGCAGTTCCGAGGTGATGCTGTACCGCGTGGTGCACGAGGAGGCGCAGCTGCGCGGCGTGCCGGACGCGCTGGCCCCGCTGGTGCGGGCCTGTCTGGCGAAGGACCCCGAGGAGCGTCCCAGCACGCTTCAGCTCTCGATGCGGCTCAAGGAGATCGCCGCGCGGGAGGCCCAGGGCGGTCTGCACGGGCAGGGGGCGGAGGGGCGCGCGCCGGCTCAGCGTGAGCGGGTTGAGGTTGAGCGGGCTGAGCGGGTCGATCGGGTTGAGCGGTCTACGGGGCGGCTTGATGACCGTACGCAGCGCTATACGGAGGCGGGCGGTCGGGGCACCGGGGCGTCGGCCTCCCGGCCGGGGGGCGGGGGGGATCCGCTTCCCGTGCGGGTGGGGCGCGTACGGGGGGTTCGCGTGCGGACGGGTCGCGTACGGGGTCGCGTACGGGTGGGGCGCGGGGCACCGCCTCCCGTTCCGGGCGGCCGGGTACCCGGACCGGGGCGCGCACCTCGGGCGGTGGGCTGCGGCCCGCCAACCCTCGGCTGCTTCGGCAGCGGCTTACCGTGTTCGTTCTGGTGACGTTGATTGTTTTGTTGGGGATTGCCGCGGTCAAGCAGTTCTGAGGGTTCTGCCTGGTCGCTGTGCGGTGGTGGGGGTCTGGGGTCGGCTTTTCGTCTGCGGACCGTACGTGGCTGGGCGCGCAGTTCCCCGCGCCCCTAGGAGCTGTCCGGTCGATCACAGAGCTCCTCAAGGGGATGGACCTGCCATGCGAGGGGTGTCATGATCACGCTGGCGTCGGGCGTGGGCCCGACCCTGCAGGGAGCGACCGTGAAGCTGTACCTCGCCATACCTCTTGTGCTGATGGCGTTGCTCATCGCTGCCTCCGGCATTGCTGCCGTTTCCCGTGGATGGGTGCTCCCCATGAACCGGCGCCATGTCCGTGCTCCCCAGCTCTACGGCTGGGGGCAGCTCGTGGTGGCCTTCGCGCTGTGCTGGCAGCTGGTGTTCGGACTGGTGATCAGCGACTCCGGCACGCGACCGACAGGGACGCTGATCGGTGGCGTGATTCTCCTGGTTGGCCTCGTAGTCATGATGGTTGGCCAGCTCGCCGGTGGGAACGGCAAGGGCAGGAACACGCCGTAGGTCTCGCCCGGGCACTCATGTTCGGAGCCAGATGACGAGGGCTGCTGCGGTTGCGGTTCCGAGGAAGACGTAGCCGCGCTTGTCGTAGCGGGTGGCCACGGCTCTGGCGTGCTTGAGCCGGTTGATCGCCCGTTCGACGGTGTTGCGTTTCTTGTACCGTTCTTCATCGAAGCCAGGTGGCCGTCCGCCGCATGACCCTTTGCGCAGGCGGGCGGCCTGGCTGTCGGTCTTCTCCGGAATCGTGTGCCGGATGCCCCGGCGCCGCAGGTACTCGCGGCACGGGCCGTTGCTGTAACCCTTGTCCGCCGCGAGGCTGTCAGGCTTCCTGCGCGGCCTGCCCGACCCGATCCGCGGGACGCGAATCTTCTCCAACACGGGCTTGAACTGCGTGCAGTCCGCCCGCTGTCCCGGTGTGACGATGAGGGAAAGCGGGCGGCAGCGGCCGTCTGCGCTCAGGTGGAGCTTGGTGGTGAACCCGCCCCGCGAGCGGCCCAGGCCCTCACCTCCTGCACCACCTCCACCAGGCGGGCGACGAGGCTCTGCCACGGCGTTTCGCCCTGGTGTTCTGCCGCTGCGTCCCCCTTTGAGGCGGGAGCCGGCGGTGGTTCGGTGCGGGCGCCAGCGGCGTGCTGATGCGCCCGCACGATGGTGGAGTCAACCGAGATGTCCCAGTCGATCTCTCCGACCGCATCGGCCTCGGCCTGGACCTGCTGGAGCAGGCGTTCCCAGGTTCCGTCGGCCGACCACATGCGGTGGCGTTCATAGACCGTCTTCCACGGGCCGAACCGTTCAGGCAGGTCACGCCACTGAACGCCGGTCCGCACCCGGTGCAGAATCCCGTCGATCACCTGCCGATGGTCCCGCCACCTGCCACAACGCCTGTTGCTGACCGGAAGGAACGGTCGCAGCCGTTCCCACTCGGCATCCGTCAAATCGCCCCGCCCCATGTCCACATCAACGACACAGGCGCGGAGTAGTCACATGATCGACCGGACAGCTCCTAGGAGGTGCCGGCCGCCCAGGGCCCGGAGGCTCGGCTCTGCTTTCCCTCTGGGGTGGATGGGCGGGTGCGGGTTGTACGTGGCTGGGCGCGCAGTTCCCCGCGCCCCTAGGGGGTGCCGGCCGCCCAGGGCCCGGAGGCTTGGCTCTGCTCCCCTTGGGGTGGGTGGGCGAGTGCGGGCCGTCGTTGGCTGGGCGCGCAGTTCCCCGCGCCCCCAGCCGGGGCGTTCGGAGGCTCGGTCAGGGGGTTGGGGTGCCTGTTGCTACTGCGTAGAAGGCGACTGCCGCTGCCGCTCCCACGTTCAGGGAGTCGACTCCGTGGGCCATCGGGATGCGGACCCACTCGTCGGCCGCCACCAGTGCCTGGGTGGAGAGGCCGTCGCCCTCGGCGCCCAGCATCAGGGCCACCTTGTCCAGCTGGTGGGGGGCCGCCTCCTCGATGCTGGAGGCCTTTTCGTCGGGGGTCAGGGCGAGCAGGCGGTACCCGGCGCCGCGGACCGTCTCCAGGCCCTTGGGCCACGATTCCAGGCGGGCGTACGGGACGGAGAAGACCGCGCCCATCGACACCTTCACCGAACGCCGGTACAGCGGGTCCGCGCAGTCCGGCGAGAGCAGGACCGCGTCCATGCCGAGGGCCGCGGCGCTGCGGAAGATCGCGCCGATGTTGGTGTGGTCGTTGACCGCCTCCATGACCACCACCCGGCGGGCGGCGGCGAGGAGTTCGTCCGAGGTCGGAAGCGGCTTGCGCTGCATCGAGGCGAGGGCGCCCCGGTGCACGTGGTAGCCGGTGACGCGTTCGGCCAGCTCCGGGCTGACCGCGTACACCGGCGCCGGGAGCTCGTCGATGACGTCCCTCATGACGTCGACCCACTTGGCCGACAGCAGCATCGAGCGCATCTCGTAGCCGGCGTCCTTGGCCCGTCTGATGACCTTCTCGCCCTCGGCGATGAAGAGGCCCTCGGCGGGCTCGCGGCGGCGCCGCAGCTCCACGTCGGTCAGGCCCGTGTAGTCGCGCAGTCGCGGGTCGTCGGGGTCGTCGACGGTGATGAGATCGGCCACAGGGTGATACTGCCTTGTCCTGGGTGGGGTGCCAACGGCTGGGACGGAGATCCGGCGCCGGTGGTCATGGGTGGGGATGCCCACCCATGGGTGCTCATGGGTGGGTGTACGCCGGGGCTACGGGCGGGGGTTCACCGTGACGACGTCGCCGATCACGATGACCGCCGGGGGCTTGACCGCCTCGGTCCTGACGACCTCGCCGACCGTTCCCAGCGTGGCGTCCACGCGGCGCTGGGAGGCGGTGGTGCCCTCCTGGACGAGTGCGACCGGGGTGGTCGGGTTCTTTCCGTGGGCGACGAGGGCCCGGGCGATCGCGCCGATCTTGTCGACGCCCATGAGGATCACCAGGGTGCCGCGCAGTTGGGCCAGCGACTTCCAGTCGACGAGCGAGCGCTCGTCGTCCGGTGCCACATGGCCGCTGACCACGGTGAACTCGTGCGCCACGCCCCGATGGGTGACCGGAATGCCGGCCGCGCCCGGCACCGAGATGGAGCTGGAGATGCCGGGCACCACCGTGCAGGCGATGCCGGCCTCGGCGAGCGCCTGGAGTTCCTCCATGCCGCGCCCGAAGACGTACGGGTCGCCGCCCTTGAGCCGCACGACCGCCTTGCCCGCCTTGGCGTGTTCGATCAGCGCGTTGTTGATGGCCTCCTGCGCCATGAACCGTCCGTACGGGATCTTCGCGGCGTCGATGACCTCGACGTGCGGGGGGAGTTCGTCGAGGAGGTCGCGGGGGCCGAGCCGGTCGGCGATGACGACGTCCGCCTCGGCGAGCAGCCTGCGGCCGCGCACGGTGATCAGGTCCGGGTCGCCGGGGCCGCCGCCGACCAGCGCGACGCCGGGGGTGCGGGTGCGCTGCTGCGGGGCGACCAGGGTGCCGTCGCGCAGGCCCTCGACGACGGCGTCGCGGATGGCGGCGGAGCGGCGCGGGTCGGGGGTGTCCGTGGTGAGCACGGCGACGGTGACGCCCTCGGAGCGGCCGGTGGCCGGGGTCCAGGCGGTGGCGGCGGTCGCGTCGTCGGAGCGTACGCACCAGACGCGGAAGCGCTCGGCCTCGGCGGAGATGCGCGCGTTGGCCTCGGCGTCGGCGGTGGCGACCAGGGCGTACCAGGCGTCCGCCAGGTCGCCGTCGGCGAAGCGGCGGCGCTCCCAGCGGATCTCGCCGGCGTCCGCCATCGCCTCGACGGAGGGGGTGGCGCTCGGGGAGACCAGGGTGACGTCGGCTCCGGCGGCGACGAGGGCCGGCAGTCGGCGCTGGGCGACCTGGCCGCCGCCGACGACGACGACGCGGCGGCCGGTGAGGCGAAGGCCTACGGGGTACGCGGGGTGTTCGACCATGGCGGCGGGTGCTCCTCGGGCGGAGTGACGTGCGGTGGGCCGCTGCGGCGGTGAAGCGGCTGGTGGGAGGGG
The DNA here is from genome assembly GCF_003627815.1 of Streptomyces hundungensis. Lineage (NCBI taxonomy): Bacteria > Bacillati > Actinomycetota > Actinomycetes > Kitasatosporales > Streptomycetaceae > Streptomyces > Streptomyces hundungensis. The sequence continues at coordinate 6,917,059 of NZ_CP032698.1, read as the reverse complement.
GTACGCGTTCCCGCGGACAGCCTAAGGGGCGGGCGGGTGGTGCGGCACGAGTGGGGGCCGGGGTCAGCGACCCCGGCCCCCCGCTCATGCGTACGGGCTACTTCTCGGTGACGCCCGCCGAGTCGAACGTGGCGACCTCGTGCATCGCGCGGGCCACGCTCTGCACCACCGGCAGGGCGAGCAGCGCGCCGGTGCCCTCGCCGAGGCGGAGGTCGAGGTCGACCAGGGGGCGCAGGCCCAGCTTGTTGAGGGCGGCGGCGTGGCCGGGTTCGGCGCTGCGGTGGCCGGCGATGCAGGCCGAGAGGACCTCGGGGGCGATCGCCCGGGCGACCAGGGCGGCGGCTCCGGTGCTGACGCCGTCCAGGATCACCGGCGTACGCAGCGAGGCGCCGCCGAGCAGGAAGCCGACCAGGGCCGCGTGCTCCAGGCCGCCGACCGCGGCGAGCACGCCGATGGGGTCGGCCGGGTCCGGCTGGTGCAGTTCGAGGGCGCGGCGTACGACATCGACCTTGCGGGCGTGCGTCTCGTCGTTGATGCCGGTGCCCCGGCCGGTGACCTCCGCCGGGTCGACGCCGGTGTACAGGGAGATCAGGATGGCCGACACCGTGGTGTTGGCGATGCCCATCTCACCCGTCAGAAGCGCCTTGTTGCCGGCCGCCACCAGATCGCGGGCGGTCTCGATGCCGACCTCGATGGCGGCGATCGCCTCCTCGCGGGTCATCGCGGGGCCGGTTGTCATGTCGGCCGTGCCCGAGCGCACCTTGCGGGGCAACAGGCCGGGGGTGGCGGGGAGTTCGGAGGCGACGCCCACGTCGATGACGCAGACCTCGGCGCCCACCTGGTTGGCGAAGGCGTTGCAGACCGCGCCGCCGCCGAGGAAGTTGGCGACCATCTGGCCGGTGACCTCCTGGGGCCAGGGGGTGACGCCCTGGGCGTGCACACCGTGGTCGCCCGCGAAGATCGCGACGGCCGCGGGCTCCGGGATCGGCGGCGGACACTTGCGGGAAAGCCCGCTGAGCTGCGCGGAGATGATCTCCAGCATGCCGAGCGCACCGGCCGGCTTGGTCATCCGCTTCTGCCGCTCCCAGGCCTCGCCGAGCGCCTTGGCGTCCAGCGGGCGGATGCCGGCGACGGTCTCCTGGAGCAGGTCGTGCGGGTCCTCGCCGGGCAGCGCGCGGCGCCCGTACGTCTCCTCGTGGACGACCCAGGACAGCGGGCGGCGCTTGGACCAGCCCGCCTGCATCAGCTCGGGCTCCTCGGGGAACTCGTCGACGTATCCGACGCAGAGGTAGGCCACGACTTCGAGGTGCTCGGGCAGGCCGAGGGCGCGCACCATCTCGCGCTCGTCGAAGAAGGAGACCCAGCCGACGCCGAGGCCCTCCGCGCGGGCGGCGAGCCACAGGTTCTCGACGGCGAGCGCCGAGGAGTACGGGGCCATCTGCGGCTGGGTGTAACGGCCCAGGGTGTGCCGGCCGCCCCGGGTCGGGTCCGCGGTGACGACGATGTTGACCGGGGTGTCGAGGATGGCCTCGATCTTCAGTTCCTTGAACTGCTTGGCCCGGCCCTTGGGCAGCGACTTGGCGTACGCCTCGCGCTGGCGCTGGGCGAGTTCGTGCATGGTGCGGCGGGTCTCGGCGGACCGGATGACCACGAAGTCCCAGGGCTGCGAGTGCCCGACGGAGGGCGCGGTGTGGGCCGCCTCCAGGACGCGGAGCAGCACTTCGTGCGGGATCGGGTCGCCGCGGAAGCCGTTGCGGATGTCGCGGCGCTCCCGCATGACCCGGAGCACGGCCTCGCGCTCGGCGTCGTCGTAGGCGGGGGCGGCGGGCGCCTGTTCCGGCACCTCGACGGGCTCGGCGACCTGCTCGGCGGCGGGCGCCTCCGGCCCGGCCGAGGGGGCGCCGGACTCGGGCCCCGCGGCGGCGAGCGGCTGGGGCGCGACGACCACGTCGAGGGGCTCTTCCGGTACGGACGCCTCCTCGGAGATCGCCTCGGAGACGGCGGGGGCGGGCGCCGGAGCCTCTTCGGGGGCCGGTGCCACCGCCGGTACGGCGACGGGCTGCCCGGGGTGTTCCTGCTGCTCCTGCTGCTCCTGCTGGGGTACGAGCGCGGGCTCGGGCGCCTGGACGGGCTCGGCGACGGGCGCCTGCGCCGTCTCGGCCGTCGGCGCTTCGGGGGCGGGCTCGGCCGCGTTCGGCTGCTGCGTCGCCTGCTCGGCCACCGCGGCCTGCGGGACGTGCAGGGCCACATGCGTGGTGGCCTGACCGTGCGGCTCGGGGACCGGCTGCTCGGCGGCGGGCTCGACCGCCACGGGCGGCTGCGGGAGCGGCGCCTCGACGAGGGGCTCGGCCGCGGCCTGCGCGGTGGGCTCCACCGTGACGGCCTCGGGCGCGGCGACCCCGGCGGGGGCGGCCTCGGCCCGGGCCGGCTCGGCGACGATCGGCTCGGCGGACGCCGCTTCGCCGGCGACCGGCGCTGCCGGGGCGGGCTGCTCCGCCACGGGTTCGGCGACGGCCTGGTCCGCCACGGCCTGCGCGGGCGCCGGGGCCTCGGGCGTGGCGGGTTCGGGCTTCGCGGGTTCGGCGGCGGCCCGAGCGACGGGCTCGGCGGGCGCGGCCTGCTCCGGCTGCGCGGCCGGGGCCACGGGCTCGGCGGCCTGCTGCGGCACGTCCTGCGCGACGGGCTCCTGATGGACGTCCTGTACGGGCGCGGCCGGGGCCGGGGCGAGATGGGGGCCGGTCGGAACCGAGCCCTCCACGGGCACGAACTGGCCGACGGGCTGCGGCTGTTCGGGCTGCTGCGCCGACTGCTGGGCCGCCTGCCGCGGTGCCTGCTGGGCGACGAGCTGGTCCACGAGGAGGGCGGGCGGGGCGGGCGGCCCTGCCTGCGTCCGCACCGCGTGTTCCGCGCCCTGGTGCTGCGGGCCGGAAGCTGCGGCCTGCGCCGCGAACTCCTCCGGGACGACCGTTTCTGCAACAGGCATGGCGATGTTGAGCGAGGCGTCCGGCGCCGATCGCTGCTGAGGCGTCCATGCCATTCCGGGCTGCGGCGGGAGGTCACCGAAGTGCGGGCCGGGCAGCTGGGCGGCCGGCTCCTCGCGCGGGATGTCCAGATACTCGGGGCCCGCGGCCGGCGGGCCCTGGGTGCGCGCGGCCGTCGGGTTGCCCGGGGTGCCGGCCGGGCCGCGGTCGGCAAGGGAGCGTACGACGCCCCCGGAGGCGTCCGGGACCTGGGGACCGAGGTGCAGGGGGCGGCGGGACGGCGGCGCGGTGGCGGTGGGTGCCTGCGGCGCGCGGACGGCGCCGAGTTCCACCGAGCCGGTGTCACGGCCGCCGGCCTCGTGCGCGCCGGGCTCGGCCTGGCCGGGCGCGGGCGCCATGGCAGGGGCGGGCGCCTGAGCGGGAGCGGGAGCCTGGGCGGGCGCGGACTGCGGGTCGATCCAGGCGCCCTGGGCGCCCGGCATCAGCAGCAGATCGTCGTCGTCCGCGGGGTTCTCGGAGGGGTCGAGGAAGGTGTAGGCGCCGGGAGCGGGGACGCCCGGCTGTTCCACCATGCCTGCGTTCTCCGGCAGTCCCTCGCCCGGGACCTGGCCGGTGTCAGTCATGCGTACCCCTCGCCCATCTGTAGTGCTCCTTCGGCCTGCGCCCGGGGAGCCGCGCTCACGTCACGCGCGCGGCACCCGTCGCTCGCGACGAGTGCGCCGCGGTGGCGAGCTGCCCGCAGGCATCAACGACACCATGCATTGTCGCGGGCCTCCGCCGCCGTGGCGGTCCATCTCGGCCACGGACCGTGTGGGCTGCGCCACGTTGCGCGTCCCCCGGATGTGCCGTACCGCCGACGGTGCCAAAGGGGGCCCCTTTTCCGGCCTTTGACGAGGTGAGCGCCGAACGGCCGGGTGCGGTACAACGATCGGCCAGCCTACCCCCCGCGACGCGCCGGAGGAGTCACGGGGATCTTTCTTTCCGCCTTCCGGAGAGCAGGAAGGCGACCGCGCGTTCGCGCTCCGTCCAGGCGCTCGTGTCGAGGTCGACCGATTGCAGCAGCGCGCACTCGACGTCGTACCCGCCGGCGCTCAGCGCCGCTCCCACGGCCTCCGCCTCGTCCCGGGTGGCCGCGTGCGTCACGATGCGCTCCGGCCTGCGGTCGGCGCACGCCTCCACGACGGCGGCGCCGCCTCCTCCGACGCGTACGACATCGGGTTCGGGCAGCGACTCCAGGACGTGCGGGGCCCTGCCGTGGACGGCCTGGACCTGGACGCCGAAGCGGCGGGCGGTGGACTCGGTACGCGAGCAGGCCTCCGCGTCGGCGTCGACGGCGATGACGGCGGCGCCGAACCGGGCCGCCTCCGCGGACAGGGCGCCGCTGCCGCAGCCGATGTCCCAGACGAGGTCGCCGACGCGCGGCCCGAGCCGGGCGAGTTGGGCGGCGCGCAGTTCGGTGGACTCCCCCGGGCCGAGCCCAGCGCCGTACTCGCGGTCGGGCAGCGCCCAGCCGCGCGGGGCGGAGGGATAGCCGGGGGCGGGTCCGGCGAGCCAGCCGTCGCCCTCGGTGGCGGGGCCGCCGCCGAGGACGATGACCACGTTGGGGTCGCGCCAGGCGTGGTCGGCGGCGTTCTCGGAGGTGAGGACGGTGACCTGTTCGCGGTCGCTGCCGAGTTCCTCGCAGATGACGAACGTGCGGTGGACGCCTTCGAGGAGCAGCGCGAGTTCGGCGGGTCCGGCGCCCGGCGAGGTGAGGACGGCGACCTTGCCGTGGGCGCGGCAGACGTTGACGGCGCGGCGCAGGGTGCGGGGGTGGGCGACGACGATCCGGGCGTCGTCCCAGGGCATCCCGGCGCGGGCGAAGGCTCCGGCGACGGACGGGACGGCGGGCACGACCTCGACCTCGAGCCCGTGCTCGGGGTCCCTGAGGGTGCGCACCACGCCGAAGAATCCGGGGTCGCCGTCGGCGAGGACGACCGCGCTGCCGCGGTGGCCGGCGATGCGGCGGGCGGCCAGGCCCACGCTGCCGAGGCGGATGCGCTCGGCGCCGGGCGGTACTTCGGGGAGTGCGAGGTGGTGGGCGGCGCCGGCCACCAGGGTGGCCGCGGAGAGGGCGGAGGTGGCCGCGGGGGTGAGGGGCGAGCCGTCCCAGCCGATCACCGTGACGCGGTCGGCCATCTTCGTCAGACTCCAGGTGTGGTCGCGGGGCGGCGGAGGTGCCGGGGTACGGAACGAGGGTAGTCGGGGACGGTCCATACGGGCCTCGCGGCCGTCAGCGGTGGGCCGGTTCCCGACGTGCGCGGGTGGATCGGCTCCCGGCGTGCCCGGGTGGATCAGTTCCAGTCGGTGTAGGAGGCGTAACCGGCGTCCGCGAGCTGGTCGGCGATTCCGTCCAGGTCCTCCGGGAGCAGGCTCCACACGATGAGGTCGGTGCGGATGTCCGTCCAGCCGCCGTCCTCGGTCTGCGTACGCGCTATCCAGGCGTTGCGCAGCACGCCCTCGCTGATGCAGCCGATCTTCTGGGCGACCTGCTGGGAGGCGGTGTTGTCGGCGGCGGTGCGCAGTTCCAGGCGCTCGAACCGCTGGTCCCTGAACAGCCATTGCGCGGTGGCGAGCACGGCCTCTGTGGCATAGCCCTCGCCGCGCGCCCAGGGCGCCACGACATAGCCGACCTCGGTGGCCAGGGTGCGCCAGTTGGTGTTCTGGAGGTGGACGATGCCGACGAGGCGCTGGGTGAGGAACTCGGTGACCGCCAGAACGATTCCTCGGCCCTCGGTGCGCTCGCGCGGGGCGATGTGGCGGACCCAGTCGTCGGCGTCGCGGGCCGTGTAGGGGTGGGGCACCGCGGTCCAGGCGACGACCTGCTCGTCGTTCATCATCTCGATGAGCGCGGGGCTGTCGGCATCCTCGAAGGGGCGCAGCACCAGGCGGTCCGTGCTGATGGAGATGTCCGGGAACACCGGAAAGGGGGTAGTCATGTGCCGCTCCATGCCGTGGACCGCCGTGGGGACCTCGGGGCCCCTGGGGCCCGCGTGGCCCGTCAACCGATAAGGACCGTAAAGGCACAGCATGCAGCATCGGGCCGTCCGCGCGCATGGCCGGGTGGCCGTGGCGACGAAGGCCCCGGACACCTGACGGGGTGTCCGGGGCGTTCGTCCGGCCTTGCGGGGAGCGCTACTTGGCGGCGCCGAACGCGGGGACGACGGAGCCCGCGTACTTGTCGGTGATGAACTTCTTCACCTCGTCGGAGTTCAGGAGCTTCGCGAGCTTCTGGACGCGCGGGTCGTTCTCGTTGCCCTGCTTGACGGCGAGGAAGTTGGCGTAGGGATTGTTCTCCGCCTTCTCCAGGGCGAGGGCGTCCTTGGCCGGCTTGAGGTCGGCCTCGATGGCGTAGTTGCCGTTGATGACGGCGGCGTCCACGTCGTTCAGGGCGCGGGGCAGCGTGGCGGCCTCCAGCTCCTTGAACTTCAGGCCCTTGCTGTCCTTGATGTCGGAGAGCTTGGCGCCGGAGCCGGCCCCGTCCTTCAGGGTGATCAGGCCGTTGGTGGCGAGGAGTTGGAGGGCGCGGCCCTCGTTGGTGGTGTCGTTGGGGACGGCGACCGTCTGGCCGGAGGTGAGGTCCTTGAGCGACTTGACCTTGTGCGAGTAGAGGCCGAGCGGCTCCAGCTCCACGTTGACGACGGGCACGATGTGGGTGCTGTTCTTCTTGTTGAAGTCGTCGAGGTAGGGCTTGTGCTGGAAGAAGTTGGCGTCGACCTGGCCCTGCTCGGTGGCGGTGTTCGGCAGGACGTAGTCGGTGAACTCCTTCACCTCCAGCTTGAGTCCGGCCTTGGCCGCCAGGTTGTCCTTGACGTACTTCAGGATGTCGGCGTGCGGGGTCGGGGACGCCGCGACGACGAGCGCCTTGGACTCGTCGGCCTTGCCGCCGGCCGTCTTCGGGTCGGAGGAGGAGCCGCAGGCGGTGAGGCCGACGGCGAGCGCGGCGGTGACGACGGCGACAGCGGTGATCTTGGTGTTCTTACGCACGAAAAGTGCCTCTTTCCGGTGGTGCGGTGTGACGCCCGGACAAGGAGTGCGGGCCGTTGGGGAGAAGGGTCAGGAGGTCCGGCCGCGGCGGGCGAGCAGGCGTACCACGCCGTCGCCGAGCAGCTGGATCACGGTGACGATGGCGATCAGGACGGCCACCGTGATGAGCATGAAGTTGGTCTCGAAGCGCTGGTATCCGTAGGTGATGGCGACCGAGCCGAGACCGCCGCCGCCGACCGCGCCGGCCAGCGCGGAGTAGCTGACGAGGGTGATCACGGTGGTGGTGATCGCGGAGACGAGCGAGGGCAGCGCCTGCGGGAGCAGCACCTTCCACACGATGGTGGGAATGCCGCCGCCCATCGACTGGACGGCCTCGACGAGCCCGTGGTCGACCTCGCGCACGGCCGTCTCCACGAGCCGCGCGAAGAACGGGACGGCGCCGATGGAGAGCGGCACGATCATCGCGCTGGGGCCGATGAAGGTGCCGACGAGCCAGGTGGTGAAGGGGATCAGGGCGATCAGCAGGATGATGAAGGGCAGCGAGCGGCCGATGTTCACGATCACGCCGATGACCTTGTTCACCGGGCGGTTCTGGAGCAGGCCGCCGGTGTCGGTGAGCACGAGCAGCACACCGAGCGGCAGCCCGAGCCCGATGGTCACCAGGGTCGCCCAGAGCACCATGTAGAGGCTGTCGTACGTGCCCTGCGACAGCAGCGGCTGCATTTCCGACCAGCTCACTTGGCACCTTCCTCGACCAGGTCGAGCGCCTGGCTGTCGTTGGGGACGCTTGTGTCCACGACGTCCACCTGGAGGCCCTGCTCGCGCAGGAAGCCGACGGGGACGACGTTCTCCTCGTAGCGGCCGGGCAGTTCGATCCGCATCCGGCCGATCTGCTTGCCGGCGACCGTGTCCATGGCCGCGCCGAGGATCGAGATGTCGATGTTGTACGTCCGCGACAGCTGGGAGATGACCGGCTGGGTGGCGGCCTCGCCGTGGAAGGTGACGTCGATGACGGTGCGCTCGGGGCCGGTGGCCTCGCCGGTCACCGGGAAGAGTTCGGCGGCGAGTTCGGAGCCGGGGGTGGCGAGCAGTTCGTTCACCGTGCCGGACTCGATGACGCGTCCCGCGCGCATGAGCGCGGCCGAGTCGCAGACCGTCTTGACGACGTCCATCTCGTGCGTGATGAGCAGGACGGTGAGGCCGAGCTGCTGGTTGAGGTCGCGCAGGAGCTGGAGGATCGAGCGGGTGGTCTCGGGGTCGAGGGCGCTGGTCGCCTCGTCCGAGAGCAGCACCTTCGGGTCTCCGGCCAGGGCGCGGGCGATGCCGACGCGCTGCTTCTGGCCGCCGGAGAGCTGGGCGGGGTAGGCCTTGGCCTTGTCGGCGAGGCCGACCAGGTCGAGCAGTTCCAGGGCCTTGCGGGAGCGCTCCTTGCCGGAGATCCCGAGGATCTCCAGGGGCAGCTCGACGTTGTCCTGCACGGTGCGCGAGGACAGCAGGTTGAAGTGCTGGAAGACCATGCCGATGCGCGAGCGTGCCCGGCGCAGGTCCTTGCCGGCCCGTCGGCCGCGGCCGGCGAGCGCGGTCAGGTCGATGCCGTCGACGGTCACCGTGCCGGAGGTGGGGCGCTCCAGGAGGTTGACGCAGCGGATGAGGGAGGACTTGCCGGCACCGCTCTGGCCGATGACGCCGTACACCTCGCCCTCGCGCACATGCAGGTCGACGCCGTCGAGCGCGGTGACATCTCGTCCGCGCGACTGGTAGACCTTGGTCAGGCCCGTTGTGGTGATCACAGGTTTTCCGTCACTGTCGAGTGCGCGGCGCGGGGTGGGCCGGGCACGGGGCAAACGTGTTCGGGACGCGGCTCGGCCTCATCGGTGGATACCGGGGGCACGGTGCGCGGGGCAGGCCGATCCGTAGCTCGTGGTACGGAGACGGGCGCGGCCGACGTGGTCTCGCTTCGGGGCGCGAGGCTCAGGCGGGGGCCCTCAGAAGGCGCACATTCGACACAGACAACGAGCACCGGGCGTCGTGATCGCCTCGGTCGCAAGGGTGCGGCTGCTCGTCGTGGTCATGGCGCAAGTAAAGCAGAACCGGTCAGGAAGCAATCAGGGATGTCCGAATACCGGACATCCCTGGACCGCCCTGTGGACGGTCTCACTCCGCCGTGGTGATCTCCACTCCCCCGGCCGTGACCAGCGCGGAGACGGCCGACAGGTCCTTCACCACCACGTCGGCGACGAGCTCGTCGGCCCGGTGCGTTGTGGTCAAGGCCACGGTGGTCATGCCCGCGGCCCGGCCGGCCGCGAGCCCCGCCGGTGCGTCCTCGAACACCACGCAGCGGGCCGGATCCGCGCCGAGTCGGGCGGCCGCGAGCAGGAAGGGCTCGGGGTCGGGCTTGCCCCGGGTGATGTCGTCGGCCGAGACCAGGTGCTTGGAGCGGATGCCGGCCTCGCCGAGCCGGGCCTCGCCGAGCCTGCGGGTGGCGGAGGTGACCACCGCCCAGCGGTCCGCGGGGATCGAGGCGAGCAGTTCGAGGGTGCCGGGCAGCGCCACCACTCCCCCGGTGACGTCCTCCACCTCCAGCTGCTCGATCCGGGCGAGCGCGGCCGGTACGGCGTCGGCGGGCAGCAGGTCGGCGACTATCTCGGCGGCGGGGCGGCCGTGCAGCTCCACGCGGGCGAAGTCCTCGGCGGTGATCCCGTACTCCTTCGCCCACCGCGTCCAGCAGCGGGTGACGGAGTCGAGGGACGAGACGAGCGTTCCGTCGTTGTCGAACAGGAGGGCTTCGGCGTGGATCTTCATGCTTCCCGAGCCTACGGGCGGGGGTGGGGGTGAGCGCATCGGGCCTTTCGGCCCGTAATACCCTCGACCCCATGCTCGATGCCCTGACGATCGCGGTCACCACCGCCGCGCTCGCCCTCGCCGCCTGGTGCGGACTGGCCGCCTACCGGGACCAGGCCACCAAGGACTGGCACTTCATCGGCATGGCCGTGGTCGCCGTCCTCGCGCTGGCCCAGCTGGTCGTCGGGCTCGTTCAGCTCGGCCGCGGCGAGCGGCCCGAACAGGGCGTCGCGATCTTCGTCGCCTATCTGGCAGGAGCGTTCGCGGCCGTCCCGGCGGCGGGCTTCCTCTCGCTCTCCGAGCGGACCAAGTGGGGCTCGGTGACCGTGTCCGCGGGCGCCGTGGTGCTCGCCGTGCTCGAAGTGCGTCTCTACGACATCTGGGGAGGCTGACCGTGACCGAGTCCGCCACTGACACCACGCCCGCCGATCAGCTCGGCTCCGGGCCCGGCCGGGTACTCGTCTGGTTCTACGGGGTGTTCACCGTGGCCGCGGCGTCCCGCTCGATCGTCCAGATGATCATGGACTTCGGCAAGGCCCCGCTGGCGTACGTGCTGTCCGCGATCGCGGCCTGCGTCTACGGGTTCATCACGTACTCGCTGGTGCGCGGTGGCGAGAAGGCCCGCCGGGCGGCGCTGGTGTGCTGCGCGGCGGAGCTCCTCTTCGTCCTGGTCGTCGGCACCTGGACCCTGGCGGACGCCTCCGCCTTCCCCGACGCGACGGTCTGGTCGGACTACGGCATGGGCTATCTCTTCATCCCGGTGGTCCTGCCGGTCCTCGGCATGCTGTGGCTCAGGCGCGCCAAGCGCTGACGCTCACGCGCTGGCCGCGAACTCCGCGGCCGCCGCGTCCTTTTCGAGGGTGATCAGCGAGAGCCGCGCGCTCACGGCCTCGGTGGCCACGGTCGCGTATCCGTGTCTGCGGCAGAGGCGCAGGTTCGACTCGCTGCGATGGCCGCTGAACAGCCGGAACCGCTTGGCGTCGAGTTCGGCCGCGCAGTGGGCCTCGATGGCGTTGAGGAGCCGGCCGCCCAGGCCGTGCCCCTGCATCCGGGGGTGCACGATCAGCTTGTCGATGCGGCCGGTGCCGGACGCGTCCACGCGACCCCGTACCGAGGCCACGATCTCGTCGCCGAGCCGGGCCACCAGGGCGTATCCGGTGGAGAGTTCGGCCCGCAGCTCTTCCAGGGTCTGGGTCAGGGGCTGGATCGAGTAGTCGCCGTAGAGCTCGGCCTCGCGCTGATAGCACAGGAATTGCAGCTTCAGTATCTGCTCGGCATCCTGTGCGCCGGCCGCAGAGATGGTCACGCTCATGCCCATGTGTGCATGCCTCTCGCTCAACTGGTCCCCGATTGTCTACCGCTCCTTTCCCCCGTGTTCAGGAGCGGCAACCTCCGCCGCCAGCATTCTGCGCAGGCATCCCAGGCAACGGGAACGCATCGGCCCCAGGCTGCCCTGTGAGATATCCAACTCCCCTGCGATTTCCCGGTAGGTGGGGTCCTCGGGCGAGAGCAGCGCGGTCAGCAGCCGGGGGCAGTTGCCCGGGGTGCGGCCGACCGCGGCGCGCAGGGTGCGGCGCCGCTCGGCGGTGAGGGCGGAGAGTTCGGGCCCCGGCGCCGGGTCGGCGGCGGGCGCGCTGCCGTAGGGGCTCTCCCGGCGGCGCACCCGGCGGGCCCGGCGTGCCTCGGCCCGTACGGCGGTGCGCACCCAGCGCGCCGGGACCGTCGCGCCGGAGGGTCGCTGTTCCAACAGCCTGAGCCAGACGGCCTGTTCGAGGTCGGCGGCGTCGACCCCGGTGCCGGCCGCCTCCGCGGCGGCCTCGGCGGCGAGGAGCGGGCTGAGCTCTGTGACGAGATCCATGCCGGGCGGGACGCGCCCGTCGCGCCGACCGGTTTCCGCGACGGGCACTTCTCACTCGTACGGGGACGCAGGGCGCCCCGCGGTCAGCGCGCGCGGAAGTCGGCCGCGGCGAGCAGCGCGGTGTCCGCGTTGTCGGAGAACACCGCGTCGATACCGGTGGCGAAGTACGTCCTGAAGGCGCCGAAGGCGTCGCCGTAGGCGTTGGGGTCGGTGCCGCGGCGGAAGTCGGCGGGCAGGAAGGTGTTCTCGTTGCGCATCGTGTAGGGGTGCAGGATCAGCCCGTGCGCGTGCGCGTCGCGGACGAGGGTGGTCGGCCGGGTCAGCCTGCCCGCCGCGTCCTTGGGGATGATCAGGTCGAGGGTGGGGCCGATGCCCTGGGCGTACGAGGCGATCCACCTCAGGCCGGCGGGCTTGACCAGGTCGTCGACGGTACGGGGGTCGCCGCTGACCACGAAGTCCCAGGGCTTGGTGCCCGCGTTGGAAAGCAGCACCACCGAGGGAGTGTCGACCAGCTTCGCCAGGCGCTGGATGCTGCTGGGCTCGAAGGACTGGAGGAACTGCGGGGAGTCGGCGCGGTGGCGTCCGTAGCGGCGCAGCAGCGAGGCGAGCCGGTCCTCCAGGGGCAGCCCGATGCCACGGAAATAGGTGGGGTGCTTGGTCTCGGTGTGCAGCCATATCCGGCGGCCCAGGCGCCGGCCCTGCTCCTGCGCCCAGCGCAGCACCTCTTCGAAGGTGGGGACGTCCCAGCGGCCGTCGTAGAGCGTGTTGCGCTGGCGGTTGGCCGGGATGCGCTCCTTGGCGCGCAGCGTCTTGAGCTCGGCGAGGGTGAAGTCCTCGGTGAACCAGCCCGTGAGGGAGACCCCGTCGATGCTCTTGGTGGTCTTCCGGGAGGCGAACTCGGGGTGGTCCGCGACATCGGTCGTGGCCGTGATGTCGTTCTCGTGGCGGCACACCAGATGCCCGTCCTTGGTGGGCACCACGTCCTGCTCGATGACGTGCGCCCCCAGGTCGAGGGCGTGCTGGTAGGAGCCGAAGGTGTGCTCCGGGCGGTAACCGGCGGTCCCCCGGTGCCCGATGACGTACGGGACGGGAAGGTCGCGGTAGCCGGGCTCCCGGCCGTGGCGCTCGGCGGCCGAAGCCGGTGCGCCCGCGAACCCGGTGGCCGCGGTGGCGAACACGGCGGCGCCCGCCGCCCCCAGCACGCTGCGCCGTCCGGGGCTCATCCGCTCACCCTCAGTCATGAACACTCCTCAGTCATCAGGTCCCGCGCGCGTTCCCGCACGCCGGTCACGCTTTGTCCCGCACCTGCCAGGGCGAGGAGTCGAGCGTAGGCAAAGGGAGCTGAAGAAAGGGATGCTTTGGGGGTACCCGGAGGCCAACGCGGGCGGAAGTCGGCGCGAACACATGTCAACAGCGCGTATCCACTTCGTGAACCCGATGTGCGATCAGAGGTGACCCGCGAGTATCGTCCTCACCTGCACACATCCCACCCACCCAGACCCCAGACGACCCCGGAGGGCCCGTTGTCCCGCTTCGCGCTCATCAAGGCAGTGCTCGGACCGATCATGCGCCTGATGTTCCGCCCACAGGTGGAAGGCGCCGAGAACATTCCGGGCACCGGTCCAGTGATCCTCGCCGGCAACCACGTGACGTTCATCGACTCGATCGTGCTGCCCATCGTGTGCGACCGGCAGGTCTCCTTCATCGGCAAGGACGAGTACGTCACCGGCAAGGGTCTCAAGGGTCGCCTCATGGCGTGGTTCTTCACCGGGGTCGGGATGATCCCGGTCGACCGGGACGGCGCCAACGGTGGTGTGGCGGCGCTGATGACCGGCCGCCGCGTCCTGGAGAACGGCCAGATGTTCGGCATCTACCCGGAGGGCACCCGCTCCCCCGACGGCCGCCTCTACCGCGGCCGCACGGGCGTCGCCCGCCTCACCCTGATGACGGGTGCGCCGGTCGTGCCGTTCGCGATGATCGGCACGGACAAGTTGCAGCCGGGCGGTGCGGGGATGCCGCGGCCCGGCAAGGTGACGGTGCGGTTCGGGGAGCCGATGGAGTTCTCGCGCTACGAGGGCATGGACCGGGACCGCTATGTGCTGCGGGCCGTCACGGATTCGGTGATGGCGGAGGTCATGCGGCTGTCCGGGCAGGAGTACGTAGACATGTACGCCACGAAGGCCAAGGCGGCGTAAACCCTGCGGGGCACACCCCAACCCCCAGCACGCCCCGGGGACTTGCTCCCCCAGCCCTGCCAGGGGCGCGGGGAACTGCGCGACCAGCCACACACGACCCGCGGACGAAAGCGGGTTCAGGGGCGCGGGGAACTGCGCGACCAGCCACGCACGGCCCGCGGATGAAACGGGGTTAGGGGCGCGGGGAACTGCGCGAACGGCCCCCGCGGACCCGCACCCGAACCATCAGCCTCCCAGGGCGCAGCCCAATGCGTTGTCGTCTGCGGACCGTGGCGGGCTGGCCGCGCAGTTCCCCGCGCCCCCAAAGGGCATTGACGCCGAGGCCATCGCGCCCCAAAGGGCGTCACCGCCCAAGCCCCCGCACCCGTTAAGGGCGTTGACACCCAGGCCCCGCACCCGTTAAGGGCATTGACGGCCAGACCCCCGCATCCGCAAAGGCCGTTGACGCCGAAGCCATCGCGCACCAAAGGGCATTGACGCCCGGGCCCCCGCGCACCAAAGGGCGTTGACGCCCAAGCCGCAGGGTTGAAACGCGGGCAGCCCGGCCGGGAGGTCAGTCGGAGGGGGATTCCGCCAGGCGCTGGCCGCGGAGGAGGAACCACGCCGCCAGCGCCGTGGCGAAGAGGACGACCGACCCGACCGCCGCCGCCGTCTGGAACCCATCCGTGAAGGTGGCCCGAGCCGCCACGAGCATCGCGTGCGCCTGGTCCGCCGGAAGCTTCGCGGCCGCCTCCACCGCCCCGCCCAGCGAATCGTGCGCCTCCGCCGCGACGTCCGCGGGGACGCCGGCCGGGGCCTCGAAGCCCCGGTAGATGCCGGTCACCACCGAGCCGAGCAGCGCGATCCCGAGCGCCGCGCCCAGTTCGTACGCGGTCTCGGAGACCGCCGACGCCGCCCCCGCCTGCTCCTTCGGCACGCTGGAGAGGATGACGTCCGCCGTCACCGTGAAGGCCAGGCCCGCGCCGAGCCCGCCCACGAACAGGGCGATGCCGAGCGAGATGACCCGCGTGTCCGCGCCGAGCACCACGCAGGCGGCGAGGGAGAGTCCCACTGCCGCGAGTCCGCCGGCGACGGCGCTGCGTACCGAGGCCCGCCGCGCGATGGTGCCCGCCGCGAGTCCGGCCCCCACCGCACCGACCGCGGCGGGCAGTTCGATGAGCCCGGCCTCCAACGGGGAGCGGCCCTGGACCAGTTGGAGGAACTGGGAGAGGAAGAAGACGAGCCCGGACAGGCCGAGGATGGTCAGCAGGTCGGCCAGTACGGCCCCGGAGAAGCCCCGGTGGTGGAAGAGGCGGATGTCCAGGAGGGGCGAGGCGAGCGTGCGCTGACGGCGTACGAACCAGACCAGCGCGGCCACGCCGAGCACGCCCGCCGCCAGGATGTCCCAGCGGAACCCGCTGACCGCGGCCTCCTTGACGGCGTACACCACGGCGACCACGCCGACCAGGGAGAGACCGACGCTGATGAGGTCCCAGGGCCCGGGGTCCGGGTCGCGCGACTCGGGGAGCAGTTTGATGCCGACCAGCACCAGGACCGCCATCACGGGCAGGTTGATGAGGAAGACCGAGCCCCACCAGAAGTTCTCCAGGAGGAACCCGCCGACCACCGGGCCGACGGCGGCGCCCGCCGAGGCGGCCGCGCCCCAGATGCCGACGGCGAGGCTGCGTTCGCGGGGGTCGTGGAAGATGTTGCGGATCAGGGCGAGCGTGGACGGCATCAGGGTCGCGCCCGCGACGCCGAGCAGCGCCCGGGCCAGGATCATCATCTCGGGGCTTGAGGCGTAGGCGTTGAGCACGGACACCGCGCCGAACGCGACGGCGCCCATGAGCAGCAGCTTCTTGCGGCCGATGCGGTCGCCGAGGCTGCCCATGGAGACCAGCAGTCCGGCGATGACGAAGGAGTAGACGTCGCCGATCCACAGCAGCTGGGTGCCGGACGGCTTGAGGTCCTCGCTGAGGAAGGGCGTGGCGAGGCCGAGCACGGTGGCGTCGACGGCGACGAGCAGCACGGCGAGTACGAGCACCGCGAGCGCGAGCCAGCGGCCCATCGGGCCGACGGCCTGGGGCGCCCGCTGTTCGGTTGCGGTCACTTCTCCACGCTCCGCCGTACGCCGCCGAGCAGCAACTCGGCGATCATGTACTGGAAGTCCTTGGCGGCGACCCGGCCGTCCTGGACGGCCCAGGCGCCGGACCCGATCAGCCCGTACAGGGCCTCGGTGAGCCAGGCGGGGGTGAGGTCGATGCGGAACGCGCCCTGCTCCTGGCCGCGCCGGAACAGCGCGGAGACCCGGGCGTCGATGCGGGCCCAGCCCTGGTTCATCTGCTCGCCCTCGAAGAGCTGGTTCTCGGTGACCAGGAAGGCGAGCAGGCCCGCGACGGGCTCGACCGCGGCGACCAGGCGGCGCAGTGCGTCGGGTGCGCCGTCCTCGTCGAGCCTGGCCGTGTCCAGGGCGGCCTCCAGCTCGCGGATGCCGAGTTCTTCGAGCGCTCTGACCAGGGCCTCGCGCCCGGCGAAGTGGCGGTGGAGGGTGGCACGGCCGATTCCGGCCGCGCGGGCCACCTCGTCCATGGTGGCGGTGGCCTTGCGGGTGAGGAGGGCTGCGGCGGTGCGGAGTACCTGGTCTCGATCCACGGTCATGAGACAACTCTAGCCCCGATGAGACAGTGACGTCTCATCGGGGCTGGAGGGACCGCCCGCCGACCGGGGCTACTTCTTGGCGTTCGCCCAGGCGTGCTGCACCGTCAAGTCCGCCTTGACCTCGGCCAGTTGGGCCGCCACCGCGGAGGGCGCCGTGCCGCCGCGGCCGTCACGGGAGGCGAGCGCGCCCTGGACGTTGAGGACCGTACGGACCTCGGGGGTCAGGTGTTCCGAGATCTTCGCGAACTGTTCGTCGGTGAGCTCGTCGAGCTCGATGCCGTGCGCCTCGCACTCCTTGACACAACCGCCCGCGACCTCGTGCGCGACCCGGAACGGCACGCCCTGCTTGACCAGCCACTCGGCGATGTCGGTGGCGAGCGAGAAGCCGGCCGGGGCGAGCTCCTCCATGCGCTCCCGGTGGACGGTGAGCGTGGCCATCATCCCGGTGAAGGCGGGAAGCAGCAGCTCCAGCTGGTCGCAGGAGTCGAAGACCGGCTCCTTGTCCTCCTGGAGGTCCCGGTTGTACGCCAGCGGCAGCGCCTTCAGGGTCGCCATCAGGCCGGTGAGGTTGCCGATGAGACGACCCGACTTGCCCCGCGCCAGCTCCGCGATGTCCGGGTTCTTCTTCTGCGGCATGATCGAGGACCCGGTGGAGAAGGCGTCGTGCAGGGTCACGAAGGAGAACTCCTTCGTGTTCCAGATGATGACCTCCTCGGCGATCCGCGAGAGGTTCACCCCGATCATCGCCGTGATGAAGGCGAACTCGGCGACGAAGTCCCGCGAGGCCGTGCCGTCGATGGAGTTGCCGACCGAGCCGTGCTCGAAGCCGAGGTCGGCCGCGACCGCCTCCGGGTCGAGCCCGAGTGAGGACCCCGCGAGCGCCCCGGAGCCGTAGGGCGAGACCGCGGTGCGCTCGTCCCACTGACGCAGCCGCTCGGCGTCCCGGGACAGCGCCTGCACATGGGCGAGCACGTGGTGGGCGAAGAGGACCGGCTGGGCGTGCTGGAGGTGCGTACGGCCCGGCATGGCGACGTCCGGATGCGCCTCGGCGAGGCCGACCAGGGCGTCCTGGAGCTCGGCGAGCAGGCCGGCGATGGTGCGGGCGTGGTCGCGCAGATACATCCGGAAGAGCGTGGCGACCTGGTCGTTGCGGGACCGGCCGGCCCGGAGCTTGCCGCCGAGGTCGGCGCCGAGGCGCTCCAGGAGGCCGCGCTCCAGGGCGGTGTGACAGTCCTCGTCGGCGACGGTGCCGACGAACGAGCCGTCGGCGACGTCGCTCTCCAGCTGGTCGAGGCCCGCGATCATGCGCTGGAGTTCGTCGGCGGTGAGCAGGCCCGCCGTGTGGAGCGCCCGGGCGTGGGCGCGGGAGCCGGCGATGTCGTAGGGGGCGAGCCGCCAGTCGAAGTGGACCGACGCGGACAGCTTCGCCAGCGCCTCGGCGGGACCGTCGGCGAACCGGGCGCCCCAGAGCCGGACGTCACCGTTGTTGCTGCTCACAGCTCAAGCTCCTCAGAAGTGGATGTGCCGCCGCCCCGCCGCGGAGGAACGGGGAGGCGGACGTTCAACGACTCGCGCCCACCTGAGGTCGCGCGGGCGACCCTCTCGATGTTGGGCATAACTATGCAGTCCTCCGTATGTTTTGTCAACGCGTCGCCCGACCCGCGCCGACCGGCGGGCATCGCGCGTACGGAGCAACTCCGGCCGGTCCCCACGGCTGGACGGGGAGGCGGCGCATACGGTCCGGACATGCGCCTCACCGCCCTGCTCCTCGCCTCCCTGCTGGTCCCGCTCGCCGGGCCCGCGCCCACCGCGCCACTGCCCGAGCGGATGGCCCGTACCGGCCTCGGCAGCCAGCTCCTGACCGCCGAGGCGCCGACCCTCGCGGCCACCGAGGGCCGACTCACCTGGTGGGACCGGCGCGGCCGGCACTGGGTGGCGGCGGGGTCGGCGCCCGCCAGGTTCGGCGCCAAAGGCCTGGTGGAGGGCGCGAAGCGGGTCCAGGGCACCGACACCACGCCGACCGGTCTCTACGCACTGCCGTACGCCTTCGGAGTGGTGGCCGCGCCGCCCGGCACCCGCTATCCCTACCGGCGCGCGACGGACCGGTCCTGGTGGTGTCAGGACAACGACTCGCACGCCTACAACCGCTGGGTGGAGGGGCTGCCCCGGGACTGCCGGGCGAGCGAGTCCGAGCATCTGGCGGCGTACGCCACCCAGTACGCCCGGGCGCTGGTCATCGCCTTCAACTACCGGCGGCCGGTGCGCGGTCGGGGCGCCGGGATCTTCCTGCACGTCAACGGGAAGGGCGCGACGGCCGGTTGCGTGTCGGTGCCCGCCGAGGCGATGGAGCGGGTGCTGGCCTGGGCCGACCCCGCACGGTTCCCGCACATCGCGATCGGGACGGAGAGCGGACCGACCGCGATCACCCGGTACTGAATGCGCCCTGGGCGAGCGGGAGTTGGGGGCGCCGGCCCCCAACCCGGCTCAGCGGTGGTCGTTCTGGGCCAGCCGCAGCAGATGGTCGGCCAGCGCCTGGCCGCCGGAGGGGTCGCGGCTGATCAGCATCAGGGTGTCGTCGCCCGCGATGGTGCCGAGGATGTCGTGCAGTTCGGCCTGGTCGATGGCCGAGGCGAGGAACTGGGCGGCGCCCGGCGGGGTGCGCAGGACCACGAGGTTGGCGGACGCCTCGGCGGAGATGAGGAGTTCCGCGGAGAGCCTGCGCATCCGCTCCTCCTTCGCCGACTCGCCGAGCGGCGCCTTCGGGGTGCGGAAGCCGCCCTCGCTGGGCACCGCGTAGATCAGCTCGCCGCCGGTGTTGCGGATCTTGACCGCGCCCAGTTCGTCGAGGTCGCGGGAGAGCGTCGCCTGGGTGACGCTCAGCCCGTCGTCCGCGAGGAGCTTGGCGAGCTGGCTCTGGGACCGCACCGGTTGCCGGTTGAGGATGTCCACGATCCGGCGGTGGCGGGCGGTGCGGGTCTGCGGTACGGCGGGGCCGCCCGGCTCGAAGTCCTGCGCCTCGTCGGTCATCGTCGTCTCATTCTCCGGATCGTCCGTCCCCGCCTGCTGCGTCGAGAACACCGGGCAGCGCCTGGAGGAACGCGTCCACCTCCGCGTCACCGATGATGAGCGGCGGCATGAGCCGAATGACATCGGGGGCGGGTGCGTTGACCAGGAAGCCGGCATCCTGAGCCGCCTGCTGCACCCGAGGTGCGAGGGGCTCGTTGAGCACGATACCCAGCAGCAGCCCCGCACCACGGACATGGGAGACCAATGGGTGCCCCAGCGCCTCGATTCCGCCGCGCAGCCGCTCCCCGGTCCGCTTCACCCGGTCGAGGGCTCCGTCGGCCGACAGCGTGTCCAGGACGGCGAGTCCGGCGGCGCAGGCGACCGGGTTCCCGCCGAAGGTGGTGCCGTGCATTCCGGGCCGGAACAGTTCGGCCGCGGCGCCGAAGGCGACCGTCGCGCCGAGCGGGAGGCCGCCGCCGAGGCCCTTGGCCAGGGTCACGACGTCCGGGTCGACGCCCTCGTGCCGCTGGTACTCGAACCAGGCACCGGTCCGCCCGATACCGGTCTGCACCTCGTCCAGGACGAGCAGGGTCCCGGTGGCGCGGGTGATCTCCCGGGCGGCCTTGAGGTAGCCGGCCGGCGGGACGACCACGCCGATCTCGCCCTGGATCGGCTCGATGACGACGAAGGCGGTCTCCTCGGTGACGGCCGCCCGCAGCGCCTCCACGTCTCCGAAGGGAACGTGGGTGACGTCGCCGGGCAGCGGCACGAACGGCGTGCGCTTGCCCTCCTGCCCGGTCAGCGAGAGCGCGCCCATCGTGCGGCCGTGGAAGCCGCCGTGGGTGGCGACCATGTGGGTGCGCCCGGTCAGCCGGCCGAGCTTGAAGACGGCCTCGTTGGCCTCGGCACCGGAATTGCAGAAGTACACGCGGCCGGGCCGGCCGAAGAGCGTCAGGAGACGCTCGGCGAGCGCCACCGGCGGCTCCGCCACGAACAGGTTCGAGACATGGCCGAGCGAGGCGATCTGCTCGGACACCGCGGCCACGACGGCCGGATGGGCGTGACCGAGCGCGTTGACGGCGATGCCGCCCACGAAGTCGGCGTACGCGGTGCCGTCCGCGTCCCACACCGTCGCCCCGGCGCCCCGCACCAGCGAGAGCTTCGGCGTGCCGTAGTTGTCCGTCATGACCTGCTGCCAACGCTGTGCGAGTTCCTGGTTGGTCACCGCACTCCCCCTTGTCCGTCCGTCACGCCTCTGCCGTCCGGCACGACCATCGTGCCGATGCCCTCGTCGGTGAAGATCTCCAGCAGGATCGAGTGCTGGACCCGCCCGTCGATCACGCGCGCGGTGTTGACCCCGTTGCGCACCGCGAACAGGCAGCCCTCCATCTTGGGGACCATGCCGCTGGAGAGCTCGGGCAGCAGCTTCTCCAGCTGCGTGGCGGTCAGTTTGCTGATCACTTCGTCGCTGTTGGGCCAGTCCTCGTAGAGGCCCTCGACGTCGGTCAGGACCATCAGGGTCTCGGCGCCCAGCGCAGCCGCAAGTGCCGCAGCCGCCGTATCAGCATTGACGTTGTAGACATGTCCGTCGTCCTGGGAACGGGCGATCGAGGAGATGACCGGGATCCGGCCGTCGTCCAGGAGCGCCTTGATGGCGCCCGGGTCGATCGCGGTGATCTGACCGACCCGGCCGATGTCGACCAGTTCGCCGTCGATCTCCGGGCGGTGCTGGGTGGCGGTGATGGTGTGGGCGTCCTCGCCGGTCATGCCGACGGCGAGCGGCCCGTGCTGGTTGAGCAGCCCGACGAGCTCGCGCTGCACCTGCCCGGCGAGCACCATGCGCACCACGTCCATGGCCTCGGGGGTGGTGACCCTGAGGCCCGCCTTGAACTCGCTGACCAGGCCGTGTTTGTCGAGCTGCGCGCTGATCTGCGGTCCACCGCCGTGCACGACGACGGGCTTGAGGCCGGACTGGCGCAGGAACACCACATCCTGGGCGAACGCGGCCTTCAGCTCCTCGTCGACCATGGCGTTGCCGCCGAACTTGATGACGACGGTCTTGCCGTGGTGGCGGGTCAGCCAGGGCAGCGCCTCGATGAGGATCTGCGCCTTGGGCAGGGCGGTGTGTTTGCGAGTGCTCATGAGCTGTACGCGCTGTTCTCGTGGACGTAGTCGGCGGTGAGGTCATTGGCCCAGATGACGACGGGCTCGCAGTCGCCGGCCGCGAGGTCGGCGGTGATCCTGACCTCGCGGTAGCGCATGTCGACCAGGTCGCGGTCCTCGCCGAAGGAGCCGTTCTTGCAGACCCACACGTCGTTGATGGCGACGTTGAGGCGGTCCGGGTCGAAGGCGGCCTTCGTGGTGCCGATGGCGGAGAGGACCCGGCCCCAGTTGGGGTCCTCGCCGTGGATGGCGCACTTGAGGAGGTTGTTGCGGGCGATGGACCGCCCGACCTCCACGGCGTCGTCCTCGCTCGCGGCGTTGATCACCTCGATGCGGATGTCCTTGGAGGCGCCCTCGGCGTCCCCGATGAGCTGGCGCGCCAGATCGTCGCAGACGGTCCGTACGGCCTCGGCGAACTCGGCGTACGACGGGGCCAGTTGAGAGGCTCCCGAGGCGAGCAGCAGCACGGTGTCATTGGTGGACATGCAGCCGTCGGAGTCGACCCGGTCGAAGGTCTGGCGCGTGGCGTCGCGCAGCGCCTTGTCCAGGGTGGCGGCGTCCAGGTCGGCGTCGGTGGTGAGCACGACGAGCATGGTGGCGAGCCCGGGGGCGAGCATGCCGGCCCCCTTGGCCATGCCGCCGACCGTCCAGCCGCCCTGGGTGACCACGGCGGTCTTGTGGACGCTGTCAGTGGTCTTGATCGCGATGGCGGCCTTCTCGCCGCCGTGCGGGGAGAGTTCGGCGGCGGCCCGCTCGATGCCCGGCAGGAGCTTGTCCATGGGCAGCAGTACGCCGATGAGACCGGTGGACGCGACGGCGATCTCGCCCGCGCTGTGGCCTTCGAGCACCTCGGCCGCCTTCTCCGCGGTGGCGTGGGTGTCCTGGAAACCCTTGGGTCCCGTACAGGCGTTGGCACCACCGGAGTTGAGGACGACGGCGCTCACCTCGCCGCCCTTGAGCACCTGCTCCGACCAGAGGACGGGGGCGGCCTTGACGCGGTTGGAGGTGAAGACGCCTGCGGCGGCGCGGCGGGGCCCGGTGTTGACCACGAGGGCCAGGTCCGGGTTGCCGTTCTCCTTGATCCCGGCGGCGATGCCCGCCGCCGTGAACCCTTGCGCTGCCGTCACGCTCACGGCGCAACTCCGATCGTGGTCAGGCCCAGGGTCTCTTCGAACCCCAGGGCGATGTTCATGCTCTGCACCGCGCCGCCGGCGGTGCCCTTGGTGAGGTTGTCGATGGCGCTGACCGCGATGACGCGGCCCGCGCTTTCGTCGAGGGCGACCTGCACCTGAACGGCGTTGGACCCGTATACGGAGGCGGTCGCGGGCCACTGCCCCTCGGGGAGCAGGTGCACGAACGGCTCGTCCGCGAAGGCCTTCTCGTACGCGGCCCGTACGCTCTCGGCGCTCACGCCGTCCCCGGCCTTCGCGGAACAGGTAGCGAGGATGCCGCGGGACATGGGCGCGAGGGTGGGCGTGAAGGACACGGTGACGTCCCGGCCGGCCACGGCGCTCAGGTTCTGGATCATCTCGGGGGTGTGCCGGTGCCCGCCGCCGACCCCGTACGGGGACATGGAGCCCATGACCTCGCTGCCGAGCAGGTGCGGCTTGAGCGCCTTGCCCGCGCCGGAGGTGCCGGTGGCGGCGACGATGACGGCGTCGGGCTCCACGAGCCTGCTCTGGTACGCCGGGAAGAGCGCGAGGGAGACGGCCGTCGGGTAGCAACCGGGCACCGCGATCCGCCTGGTCGACCCCAACGCGGCGCGTGCGCCCGGCAGTTCGGGCAGCCCGTAGGGCCAGGAGCCGGCGTGCGCCGAGCCGTAGAACTTCTCCCAGTCCGCCGCGTCGCGGAGCCGGAAGTCGGCTCCCATGTCGACGACGAGGACATCGTCGCCGAGCCGTTCGGCGACCGCCGCGGACTGTCCGTGCGGCAGCGCGAGGAAGACGACGTCGTGCCCGGCGAGGACCTCGGCCGTGGTGGGCTCCAGGGTGCGCCCGGCGAGCGGCACGAGATGCGGCTGGAGCGAGCCGAGCAGCTGCCCGGCGTTGGAGTTCGCGGTCAGCGCCCCGATCTCGACCCCGGGGTGCCCGAGCAGCAGACGCAGCAGCTCTCCGCCCGCATACCCACTGGCCCCTGCCACTGCCGCCCGTACCGCCGCCATCGAATCCTCCTCGGTGATGGCATGACTATACGCAGCTATGCAGTTTTATGCAAAGAGTTGGTCGCCTTCACCACCCGGGTTCCCCGTTGTCGCCCGGGCTCCCCCGCCCGCGGCCGGATGTGCGCCGGGCTCGGGTGGGGCGCACGGTGGAAAGGGACGGAAGGAGACCATCATGCGCGAGCGGGATCTGTACGAGCGGGAGCTCTCGAAGGCCTTGTGGCGCAGCAGCACTTACAGCGAAGGCGGCGCCAGCTGCCTGGAGGTGGCCGACCTCGGCGGCGGGGCCGTCGCCGTGCGGGACTCCAAGGACCCCGGGCACGGCGACCTGCGCTTCGCCGGGCCGGAGTGGGCGGCCTTCCGGGAGGGGGTGCGCGACGGCCGATTCGGCTGACGGCTCTGGGCGGTCACCGGGCCGGCGGAGCTAGGATCCGGGCATGGCTCTGACCATGAGGGACGTGGACCGGTTCGAGGCCGCCAGGCCCCGGCTCGAAGCGATCGCCTACCGGCTTCTGGGCTCCGCGAGCGAGGCCGAGGACGCCGTGCAGGAGACGTTCCTGCGCTGGCAGGCCTCCGCCGTCGAGCAGATCGAGGTCCCCGAGGCCTGGCTCACCAAGGTGCTCACCCATCTGTGCCTCAACCAGCTCACGTCGGCCCGCGCGCGGCGCGAGACCTATGTGGGCCAGTGGCTGCCGGAGCCGCTGCTCGCGGGGGACCCGATGCTCGGGCCCGCCGACACCGTCGAGCAGCGCGATTCGGTCTCGTACGCGGTCCTCGCCCTTCTGGAGCGCCTGTCCCCCAACGAGCGGGCGGTGTACGTCCTGCGGGAGGCCTTCGGTTACCCGCACCGGGAGATCGCGGAGGTCCTCGACCTCACCGAGACCGCCAGTCAGCAGATCTTCCACCGGGCCAAGAAGCACGTCGCCGAGGGCAAGCCCCGCGCCGAGGTCGACGCGGCAGCGGCACGCCGGATCGTCGAGGAGTTCCTGGCCGCGGCCACCAGTGGGAGGACCGAGCCGCTGGTGCGGCTGCTCACCGCCGACGCCGTAGCGATCGGCGACGGGGGCGGGAAGGTCCCGGCGCGTGCCAAGGCCTTCGAGGGCGCGCTCGCGGTGGCGACGTTCATGCGGGGCCTGTTCAAACCCGGCAAGGCCAAGCGCGCCCTGGTCGGCGGCACGGCCGAGATCCACGCCACCACCGCCAACGGCGGCCCCGCCGTCGTGGCGGTCGTGGAGGGCCGGGTCGTCGGCGTCATGTGCCTGGATGTGGGCGCCGAGGGCATCGTCGCGTTCCGCAACCAGGTCAATCCCGACAAGCTCGAACGTGCGACCAGGAGCTGGGCGGCCACCGAGCATGGCGAGCCCCTGTTCCGCGCCTTCTGATCCGTACTCCGGCGATGGTGTGAGGTGCTTCACATCGTCTTCCTGTCAGGAACAGGCGGGCTGCCCGGTTCAAGGGGCGAAACCGCGCGAGACAGGAGCAGGGACATGCAGCACCGCATCATCGTCCTCGGAGCCGGCTATGCCGGAGCCACCGCCGCCGGGCGGCTCGCCAGGCGGCTGTACCGCGAAGACGTGGCCATCACGCTCGTCAACGCCGAGCCCGATTTCGTCGAGCGGGTGCGGTTGCACCAGCTCGCGGTCGGCCAGGGCCTCAGCCCCCGGCCTCTGAGCCTCATGTTCGCGGGCACCGGCGTCGAGCCGAGGATCGCGAGGGTCACCGGCGTCGATGTCGAGCGCGGGACCGTCACGGTGGTGGACGCGAGCGGCGCGCCCGGCGAGGAGCGCGAGCTGGAGTACGACACCCTCGTGTACGCACTCGGCAGCGGCTGGAGCGACCAGGGCGTTCCCGGCAGCGCCGAGCACGCCCACGAGATCGCCTCGCGCGCCGGGGCGCTGCGGCTGCGCGAGCGGCTGGCCCGGCTCGACGCGGGACGGTCGGTGGTCGTGGTCGGCGGCGGCCTCACCGGTCTGGAGGCCGCGACCGAGATCGCCGAGGCCCGCCCGGACCTCCAGGTCGCGCTCGCCGCACGCGGCGCCCTCGGTGACTGGTTCTCGCCCAGGGGCCGTCGTCACCTGCGGCACGTTTTCGACCGGCTCGGCATCAGCGTCCACGAGCACGCCGAGGTCACCGGCGTCCGGGACCATCGCGTCGTCCTCGCGGACGGCACTTCCATCGAGGCCGCGGTCACGGTGTGGACCACCGGCTTCGCCGTGCATCCCCTCGCCCGGGCCACCGCCCTGGAGGTCACCGAAACCGGCCGGATCGCGGTGGACGCGACGATGCGCTCGTTCTCGCACCCGAACGTGTACGCCATCGGCGACGCGGCCGAGGCGATGGGCCCGGGCGACAAGCCGCTGCGGATGTCGTGTGCCTCGGGCACACCCATGGCCTGGCAGGCCGCCGACGCGATCGCGGCCCGCCTGACCGGCGGAAACCTCCCCGACGTGCCGCTGCGCTACGTCAACCAGTGCGTCTCGCTGGGTCGCAGAGAGGGCCTCATCCAGTACGTCACCGCGGACGACCGCGCAGTGGGGGCGGCCCTGACCGGGCGCTTCGCCGCCCTCTACAAGGAGCTGGTCTGCAAGGGCGCTGCCTGGGCCGTCGCCCATCCGCTGCTGGGGATGCCGGCCCGGCGGCGCCACGTGGTGCGCGAGCCGGTCCGGTCGGCCCCGACGGTCAGGGCCTCGGCCTGACCCATCGGCCGCCCCGGCCGCCGGGACACCCCGCTCGGTCCCACCTGTCGGCCGGTGCCTTCAGACCTCCGGCCGACCGCCCACTTCCGCCAATCTCCGCTCCAGGAAGGCGCGTTCGGCCACGTTGGTGGTGCGGTCGAGCGCCTGGGCGTAGGCCAGGGCGGCTTCCTGGCCGCGGCCGAGGCGGCGCAGCAGGTCCGCACGGGTGGCGTGGAAGAGGTGGTACGCGTCGAGATCGAGCGCGTCGACGAGGGCGAGGGCCCGGCCCGGCCCCTCGGTCTCGGCGACCGCGACGGCCCGGTTGAGCGCCACGACCGGCGTGGGCGTGAGGGCGAGCAACTGGTCGTACAACAGCCGGATCTGGCGCCAGTCCGTCTCCTGTGGCGTTCGCGCGTCGCTGTGCACGGCGTTGATCGCGGCGAGGATCTGATACGGGCCCGGTCGGTCGCGGCGCAGGCAGTGGCGGACCAACTCCTGTCCTCGGGCGATCAGTTCGGGATCCCAGCGGGCGCGGTCCTGGTCGGCGAGGAGGATGAGTTCCCCGTCGGGGGTGGACCGGGCGGCCCGGCGGGACTCGGTGAGCAGCATGAGGGCGAGCAGACCGAGCGCCTCCGGTTCGTCCGGCATCAACTCGACGAGCAGCCGGCCCAGCCGCACCGCCTCCGCGCAGAGGTCCTCCCGTACGAGGTGCTCGCCCGAGCTCGCCGCGTACCCCTCGTTGAAGATCAGGTAGATCACGCCCAGGACCGCACGGAGGCGGTCGGGGAGGTCGGCCTCGCGCGGGACGCGGTACGGGATGCGGGCGTCGCGGATCTTGCCCTTGGCCCGCACCAGACGCTGGGCCATCGTCGGCTCGGGCACCAGGAAGGCGCGGGCGATCTCGGCGGTGCTGAGGCCGCCCAGGAGGCGGAGCGTCAGGGCGAGTTGGGCCGTGGGGGCGAGCGAGGGGTGGCAGCAGGTGAAGATCAGTCGGAGCCGGTCGTCGCGCACGGGGCCCTCCTCCACGGGTTCCGCGGTGGCTTCCAGCCGTTCCCGGCGGACCGCCTCGGCCTGCCGGTCCGCGCGGGTCGCCTCCCTGCGCAGCCGGTCCACGGCGCGGTTGCGGGCGGTGGTGATGATCCAGCCGGCCGGGCTGGGCGGCGTTCCGTCCCTCGGCCATCGGGCGACCGCCGTCGCGAACGCCTCCTGGACCGCCTCCTCGGCGAGGTCGATGTCCCCGAGGAGGCGGACCAGAACGGCGACCGCCCGGCCGTACTCGGCGCGGAAGACCCGTTCGATCGCGGCGTCACCCTCCGCCTCGCCGGACTCCGGTCGCCTCATTCGTCGACTTCGCCGTAGAAGGGCCGGACCTCGATCGGCAGGGTCGTCGCACGCAGCGCCTTGCGGCCCCACTCCAGGGCCGCGTCCAGGTCGGGCGCTTTCACGATGCACAGGCCGCCGAGGTACTCCTTGCTCTCGATGTACGGCCCGTCGGTGGTCAGCACCTCGCCGTTCTTGTCGCGCAGCACCGTGGCCGTACTGGGGGCCGCGAGGCCTCCGGCGAAGACCCAGGCCCCGGCGTCCTTCAGTTCCTGGTGGTAGGCCTGGAGGTTCTCGGTGATCCGTGCCATCCCCTCGGCGTCGGGCGGGGTACCCCCGGCCGGCTGGACCACGCTGAGCAGGTAGTACGCCGCGTTCGTCATCACGATCTCCTCGGACGGTGGCGGCCCCGGCGGGGCGGCCCTCACCATCTATACGAACGGGGCCCCGCCGGATCGACACGGAACGCGCACGCGCGCCGATGTTTTTCCAGCGCCCCCCCCAGCCGGCCGACCCGCGGCGGTCTACTGCACGCCGAGCGCCATCCACTTGTCCGTGGACTCCAGCGCCCGGAAGCCGATCTTCTCGTAGACCCCGTGGGCATCCGCGGTGGCCAGCAGGATCCTGCGCAGGCCGACCGGTTCCAGGTGGTCGCGCACGGCGGTCACCAGCGCCGTACCGAGGCCCTTGCCGCGCGCGCCGCGATCGACGTACACGTCGCACAGCCAGCCGAAGGTGGCGTAATCGGTGACGATCCGCGCATAGGCGACCTGCTCCCCCGAACTCCCCTCGTACGCACCGAAGTTGAGGGACGCGGCGATGGCGGCGTCCTGCTTCTCGCGGCTGCGGCCGAGCGCCCAGTACGCGTCCGTGGAGAGCCAGTGGTGGACCCGGGCCGCGTCGAGGCGTTGGGGGTCGCTGGAGATCGTGTAGTCGCCGAAGATCACTTCACTCATGACGGGAGCCTGCCAGGCGGTGGGGCGATTGTCAGTGGCGGGGGCCACGTGAAAGGACGGGCGCCAGAACGCCCCGGGTCATTGGTCCAGCGGCCGGGCGAGCACGCCGTCCAGGGCGGTGCGCAGTCTGCGGACGGCCTCGGAGATCTCCACGCGGCCCGTCACACCCGCGAAGCTGAGGCGGAGGTGGCCGGCGGTGGGTTCGGCGCTGAAGTAGGGGCGGCCGGGGGCGACGGCGACGCCCGCGCGCAGCGCCGCGGAGAGCATGGCGCTCTCGGGGAGGCCGTCGGGCAGCCGGAGCCAGAGGTGGTAGCCGCCGGAGGGAACGTGCGGCAGGGCGAGTTCGGGGAGGTGGTGCAGGACGGCGGCGGCGAGGGCCTCGCGGCGCGCGGTCAACTCGGCGGACACGGCGCGCAGATGACGGCTCCAGGCCGGGGAGCCGACGAGTTCGAGGGCGGTCTCCTGAAGGGGGCGCGGCACGAAGAACGAGTCGACGACCTGGATGGCGCGCAGCCGTTCCAGTACGGGCCCGCGGGCGGCGAGCGCGCCGACGCGCAGGCTCGGTGAGGTCGCCTTGGTGAGGGAGGAGACATGGACGACGACGCCGTCCGGGTCGTCGGCGGCGAGCGGCGCGGGCAGCGGGCCCGCGTCCTCGTGGGCGAGCCGGCGGGCGAAGTCGTCCTCGACGACGAACGCGCCGCACGCGTGCGCGATGCGGACCACTTCGCGGCCCCGGTCCGGGGCGAGCAGGGCCCCGGTCGGGTTCTGGAACAGGGGTTGGCAGACGAGGACGCGGGCGCCGGTGGCGGCGAAGGCCCGGGCGAGGAGTTCGGGGCGCAGGCCGTCACCGTCCACCGGAACGGGGACGGGGCGCAGGCCGCTGGCGCGGGCGATGGCCAGCAGGCCGGGGTAGGTGGGCGATTCGACGAGGACGGGCGCGCCGGGCGCGGCGAGCGCGCGCAGGGTGGTGGTCAGCGCGGCCTGGCCGCCCGCGGTGACCAGGACGTCCGCGGCGGTGACCCCGCCCCCGATCTCGCGGGCGAACCAGGAGCGCAGATCGGTGAGCCCCTCGACGGGCGGGCGGCTCCAGACGCCGGGGCGCCGGCCTGCCCGGCCGAGGGCCGCGGCCATGGCGCGTTCGGGCTGGAGGCCGGGGTCGAGATAGCCGCCGCTGAGGTCGATGACGCCGGTCGGCGGGACCGCGAGCGTGGCGAGGACCCCGGTGGCGTCGACGGCGCGCGGAGCGGCCTCGGTCGCGCCGTCCGCGCTGAGCGCGACCTCCTGCCACGAGGTGTCGCCGGTGCGCGGGGTGGCGTCGCGCGGCTCGGCGCGATAGGCGCCCGCGCCGGGCCGGGTGACCACGAGGCCTTCGGCGACGAGCTGGGCGAGCGCGCGCGAGACCGTCACCGGGGAGACCCGATAGCGCTCCACCAGGGCGCGACTTGACGGCAGCTTTCCACCTACCGAGTAGCGGTCCAGCTCGTTCCGCAGGGATGTTGCCAGCTCCGCCACACTGCTACGCTCATGCATGACAGCACACGATAGCGCTACTCTCCCGATGACGATAGCGGTCGACACCGAGCGCCGGATCGGTTCCGTTCTGCCGCGCGGGGGGCTGCTCGCCGCACTCGGCGTGATCTCCTTCTCCCTGACCTTCCCCGGCACCGCCTGGGGTCTGGAGAGCTTCGGCCCCTGGTCCCTGGTGTCGCTGCGCATCGCGCTGTCCGCGCTGATCGCGAGTGCGCTGCTGCTCGGGCAGCGGGTTCCGGTCCCCGACCGGGCGCACTGGGGCGGCCTCGCGGTGGTGGCGGGCGGCTCGCTCATCGGGTTCCCGCTGCTCACCACGCTCGCCCTGGAGACCTCGACGACCTCGCACGCCGCCGTGGTGATCGGGCTCCTTCCGCTGGCCACGGCCGCGCTTGGCGCGGTGCGCACCGGGCGCAGGCCCTCGCGGGCGTTCTGGACGGCCGCGCTCGCCGGGGCCGTAGTGGTCGCCGTGTTCACGGTGCAGCAGAGCGGCGGGGCGCTGTCCGCCGGGGACGTGTACCTCTTCGCCGCGCTGCTGGTCTGCGCCGCCGCCTATGTGGAGGGGGGCCGGCTCGCCGCGGTCATGCCGGGCTGGCAGGTGGTCGGCTGGGCGCTGGTGCTGTGTCTGCCGTTCGCCCTCGCAGGGTCCGCGGTGGCGCTCGCGTACGAGCCGTGGCGGCTCACCGCGCACGGCCTGGCCGGTCTGCTGTGGCTGGCGGTCGGGTCCAACTGTTTCGGCCTGTACGTCTGGTACCGGGGGCTCGCCGCGGTAGGGGTGACCAAGGCCAGCCAGCTCCAGCTCGCCCAGCCGCTGCTCACCCTCGTCTGGTCGGTGCTCCTGCTCGGCGAGCACCTGTCGCCCGCCGCCCCGCTCGCGGCGGCCGGCGTCCTGGTGTGCATCGCGGTCACCCAGCGGGCCAGGTCCTGACCCACCGCCGGCGCCCGCACGCGCGGCCCGCACCCACACCCGCGCCCGCCGCCCGTACCCGCACGCGCCGCCCGGCCCTCAGCGGGCTCGGTCCGCGTAGTGGTCGGCGACGACCCGGGCCATGGCCCCGACCCGGTCCTCCGTGACCTCCTTCGCGGCGAAGAAGCAGTGGCCGCGCACCGAGGCGTACCGTCCGGCCAGGGTCAGATGGCGGGACAGCTCCGCCGGGTCCTGCCAGGCCGAGGGCTGCGCCGGGTCGCCCGCCTTGTACAGGGCCTCGCCGATGTACAGCTCGACGCCGGTCCCCCGCACGACCTCGTCCCACCAGGGCACCAGGACCGCGTAGTCGGCCGCGGCAAGCCCGATGTTCCAGTACAGCTGGGGGCAGATGTAGTCGATGAGCTCCTCCCGCACCCAGCCGCGGGTGTCGGCGTACAGGTCGTCGTAGGTCTGGGCGCCGGCCGTCGTCGCCGAGCCCCGCGGGTCGCTCGCCGCGTTGCGCCACACCCCGAACGGGCTGATCCCGAACCGGACTTGGGGCCTGATCTCCTTGATCCTCGCGGCCGTCTCCCGCACCAGCCGGTCGATGTTGTCGCGCCGCCAGGCGGCCCGGTCGGAGAAGCCCCCGCCGTGCCGGGCGTACGCCGCGTCGTCGTCGAAGCTCTGGCCCGCCACCGGATAGGGGTAGAAGTAGTCGTCCCAGTGGACGCCGTCGATGGCGTAGCGGCGGACCGCGTCCAGCATGGCGTCCTCGACGAACCGGCGGACCTCGGGCAGGCCCGGGTTGTAGTAGAGCTTCCCTCCGTACGGGACGACCCACTCCGGGTGCACGCGTGCGGGGTGGGAGGCGATGAGACGCGCGGGGTCGGTGTGGTTGGCCACGCGGTACGGGTTGAACCAGGCGTGCAGGGCGAGCCCGCGCCGGTGCGCCTCCTCGACGGCGGTGCCCAGCGGATCCCACCCCGGCTCCTGGCCCTGCACCCCCGTCAGCCACTGGGACCACGGCTCGTACGGGGACGGCCACAGCGCGTCGGCGGTGGGGCGGACCTGAAAGACCACCGTGTTCAGGCGCCGCTCGGCCGCCCGGTCCAGATGGGCCAGGAGCTCGACCCGCTGGGCCGCGGCGGGCAGGCCCGGCCGCGAGGGCCAGTCGCGGTTCACCACGGTCGCCAGCCACACTCCGCGGAACTCGCCCCCCGTGCCGTCGCCCGCCTCCCGCCCCACCCGGGCCCGCGCCTGTGGGCGGCCCGCAGCCGCATCCCGCACGGCCCGCTCCAGGGAGCCGTCCCGGTCCGCGGCGGCCGTGCCACCCGCGGTGATCAGCCCGCTCAGCGCCCCGGCCGTGCCCGCCACGAAGCCCCGCCGCGTGATTCGCCCCACGTTCGCCCCTCGCTCAGGTCCCATGAGCCCAGGTGTACCGGACGGCGTGGCCGCCCCGGACCCACGGGCCCGCGCGCGTTCGGAGTAACGTCAGGGGCCGAAGGCGGGCGCCGGAATCACACGGGGGACCTGCCCGGGGACTTGCAGTAGAGCGAAAGGCACGATGTGACCGACATCGAACGCGTCGGAATTGTGGGCTGTGGCCAGATGGGCGCGGGCATCGCGGAGGTGTGCGCCCGCAGCGGCCTGGACGTCATGGTCGCCGAGACCACCGGCGAGGCCCTGGAGATCGGCCGCACCCGGCTGCACAACTCCCTCTCGAAGGCCGCCGAGCGCGGCAAGATCTCCGAGGAGGAGCGCGACGCGACGCTCGCCCGTCTGAGCTTCACCACCGACCTGGGCGAGTTCGCCGATCGCGATCTCGTGATCGAGGCCGTCGTGGAGAACGAGCAGGTCAAGACCGAGATCTTCCAGATCCTCGACCAGGTGGTGACCCGCCCGGACGCGATCTTGGCGTCCAACACCTCCTCCATCCCGCTGGTGAAGCTCGCCGTCGCCACCTCGCGTCCCGACCAGGTCATCGGCATCCACTTCTTCAACCCGGCCCCGGTGCAGAAGCTGGTCGAGCTGATCCCCGCGCTCACCACCTCCGAGGGCACCATCAGCCGGGCGCAGGTGCTGGTGGAGAAGGTGCTCGGCAAGCACGCCATCCGCGCCCAGGACCGTTCGGGCTTCGTGGTCAACGCGCTGCTCATCCCGTATCTGCTCTCGGCGATCCGGATGTTCGAGTCGGGCATCGCGAGCCGTGAGGACATCGACAACGGCATGGAGCTGGGCTGCGCCCACCCGATGGGTCCGCTGAAGCTGTCCGACCTCATCGGCCTGGACACCGTCGCCTCCGTCGCGGACTCGATGTACGACGAGTACAAGGAGCCCCTGTACGCCGCTCCCCCGTTGCTCCAGCGGATGGTGGACGCCGGACGCCTCGGCCGCAAGACCGGGTCCGGTTTCTACTCGTACGCCTGAGCAGGGTGGCGTACGCCGGTATACGCGGGTGTACGCCTGAGAGGCGTGGGCCGGGGCTCGCGCCGCGCACACCCGGTGTGCGACACGAGCCCGCATATGCCCATCGCACACGCTCCCGCCCCTGGTACACGGCGAGTTGACTCTGAGCCAGCACATTCCTGGCACGTCCGGAACAGGACTAAGGAGCCACACCGTGTCCACCCACTCGGGACATTCGACCAGCGTCGACGAACTGGCGGAGTTACGCCGCCGCCTGGAAGTCGGCATGGCCCACATGGACGGTCAGCTCGCGCTGCTCGCCCAGCGGGGCGAGCAGACGGAGCGTGAACTGACCGAGACGGCGGGACGGGTGGCGGCCCTCGAACATCTGAGGTGGCCGCTCCCCGCCCTCACCGTGCTGACCGCCATGGGCGCGCTCTCGCTCGCCGTCTGGCAGGCCCTGGGTCGCTAGGGTCGCGCGGCTAGCCGTCGGCCAGTCGCAGATGGTGCAGGAGGAGGAGTCCGGCCGCCATGTTGGCGGCCGGGACCTCCCCCCGGGCGACCATGTCGGGCACCAGCTTGAGGGGTATCCACTCACGGCGGGACGACTCGAAGTCGTCCTGGGGGTGGCCGATGTACTCGGCCGACTCGGACCAGAACAGATGGTGCCGGGCGTCGATGAGCCCGTTGGCGGGCTCGACGGTGAGCAGGGGTTTGAGCGGTCCCGGCCGCCAGCCGGTCTCCTCCTCCATTTCCCGGGCGGCGGCGGCCTCGATGTCCTCGCCGTCCTCGACGACTCCGGCGGCCAGTTCCCAGCCCCAGCTGTCGGTGATGAAGCGGTGCCGCCACAGCAGCAGCACCTCGTTGGCGGCGTTGACGACGGTCGCGACGGCGACCGGCCGCAGCCTGATCAGGAAGTGGTCCAGGTGTCGCCCGTCCGGAAGCGCCACGTCCGCGAGGTTGACCCGAAACCAGCGATTCTCATACACAGTTTGTTCGTTCAGATTCGTCCACTGCACGTTTCTGCCACCTTCCGACAAGTCGATGGCAATATCGCAGCAGGCTGACGGTTACAGGGGAACGCGAAGTGCCCCGTCGATCAGCTCGGCGGCCTCGTCGGCGCCCGCGCAACCGCTCGCGATCAGGTGCTCGCGCACCAGCCGCAGCCGGTCACGCAATCGCTGCGACTCCATCCCCCGGGCCCGCTCCGCCATCTCGACCGCGGTGGCCACGGCCCGGTCGGCGTCGCCCTGCCGCAGCTCGATCTGCGCGAGCATCGCAAGGCGGTGCACCCTGCCCCTGTCGTGGCAGGGTGCGTCGGCCGCGAGGGCGGCCTGTTCGCGCGCGGCCGTGAGATCGCCGAGGCTGAGCAGGGCCTCGGCCACCTGGACGTTCACCAGGCCGGGCTGGACGTAGCCGGTCTCGGCCGGCTCCTGGCCCGGCCTGATCCGCCCGGCGGCCGACTCCGCGCTCCTGATCGAGGACAGCGCGCTGTGCCCGTCTCCCAGATGCGCGTACGCCTTGCCCTGCATGGCGTGCAGATCGGCGGCGAGCGCGGGGCTCAGCCGGCCGCCGGCCGCCCGCAGGGCCGCCTCCGCGAAGGCGACCGACTGGCGGTAGTCCCGCATGAACAGGGACTGGTTGACGAGCAGCGCGATCACATAGGCCCCAAGTGCCGTGTCCCCACTGGCCTTTGCGAGCCGCAGCGCCTGATGGAAGTAACGCTGCGCCAGGCCCTGGGCGTTGGAGTCGTACGCGCAAATCCCGGCGATGGCCACCAACCCCCCGGTGGCGCGGTGGAGTTGGCGCCCGGTGGCGTCCGTGTAGCCACCGCGCAGCAGGGGGGCGGTCTCGGCGTTGAGGAAGCCGACGATGCGGGAGCGGGTCGCGATGCCGCCCGCCTTGCGGTACATCAACTCGTAGTGCTCGCGCGCCGAGCGCAGCATCTCGATGTCGGACTCGCTCACCGCGGTCTGCCCGTCGCGGGAGACATCGGTGTCCTCCGGCGGGTTCTCCCACTCCCACACGGGCATGACGGCGGGGGTTCCGGTGACGGCCGGGGCGTCCAGTATGTGGGTGCGCTGCTGTTCGTCGGAGCGCCACAGGGCGGTGGCCCGCTCGACGAATCCGGCGAGCGGCGAACCGTGTACGGGGGCCGGCCCACCCGGCACTCCGAGGCCGATGTCGTCGAGGGTGACCCGTCGGCGCAGCCGTCCCGCCAGCACCTCGCAGAGCAGATCGGGCACCTGGCCGCGCGGCCGTTGGCCCTTCAGCCACCGGGCGACCGCGGTGTGTTCGTATCTGAGTGCGAGACCTCTGGCGCGTCCCGCCTGGTTCACCCGGGCCGCGAGCCCGGCGTGGGAGATCCCCGCCTCGTCCACCAGGGAGTCGAGCAGGGTATTGGGCTGCATGGGGCCCTCCGTCGGCTCGGTGGGGCCAGCCTAATCGAGGGCGGTTCACACGGGGTGTGAAGCGAGTACCCGCATTTATGCGCCGCGCTCTCTGCCCGTGAGCGCCCCCGGTCGGTTGACTCTGAACCGCCTCCCGTTGAGGCGAACGGGCCGCCGGCTCCCCCTCGAACAGTGCGGCGGCCCGCTCCCGGCGCCGTCCGCCCTGTCCGCGCTGCCCGGCACTCCCGGCAGGGCGACGGCGCCTCACCACCCGGGCGGCCCCCTGCGCGACCCGGCCCCAACGGGCTTGGCGGCAGGGCCCGTTCACCACGACGTGAGGGGCACACCGAGAACTCCCGGTGTGCCCCTCACGTCGTGGTCTCGCGGGGATCACGCCCCGCGCAGCACCGCGCCCGTCAGCTCGCCGGCCCGGGCGACCGCGGCGTCGCGGGCGGCCGAGGCCTCCTCGACGGTCAGGGTGCGGTCGGCCGCGCGGAACCGCAGCGCATAGGCGAGCGACTTCCTTCCCTCGCCGACCTGCTCGCCGCTGAAGACGTCGAACAGGCGGATGGACTCAAGGAGTTCACCGGCGCCGGAGCGCAGCGCGTTCTCCACCGAGGCGGCCGGCACGGAGGCGTCGACGACGAGCGCCACATCCTGGGTGGCCACCGGGAAGGAGGAGATGCGCGGCGCCTGGACCACACCCTCGACGGCGCGCTCCAGGGCGTCGAGGTCGAGCTCCATCGCACAGCTGCGGGCAGGCAGAGCGAACGCCTTGACGACACGCGGGTGCAGCTCACCGGCGTGCCCGACCAGGGTCTTCACCCCACCGGGGAACACATACAGCTCGGCGCAGCGACCCGGGTGCCAGGGACCGTACTGGCCCTGCTCCACAACGAGTTCGAGCCCCGCCTCGGCGGCCACGGTACGCGCCGCCTCGACGGCGTCGGCCCAGTCGGCCGGGCGGCCCTTGCCCCACCAGCCGGCCTGCTCGCGCGCACCGGCCAGGACGGCGCCCACGTGGCGCGGCTGCACGGGCAGCACGGCGTCCAGCGCGGCGATCTCCTCGTCGGTGGGGCGGCGGTCGACGGGCAGCCGGGCCGCGACGCCCGGGTTCGGCGACGGGTGGAAGACCAGGCCCGTCTCGAAGAGCGCCAGGTCGTGGCTGCCGCGGCCGACGTTGCGGCGCAGCGTGGCAAGGAGCCCCGGAAGGAGCGTGGTGCGCAGCGCCGGCTCCTCGTCGCTGAGCGGGTTGACCAGCTTCACGACGTCGCGGTTGGGGTCCTCGGCGTCCAGCTGGAGCTGGTCGAAGACCGACTCGGCGACGAACGGGTAGCTCGGCGCCTCGGTGAACCCGGCCCCGGCGAGCGCCCGGCCGACCCTGCGGTGCAGGCGCTGACGCTCCGTCAGACCCCGTCCGGCGGGCGGCTTGGGCAGCGTGGAGGGCAGGTTGGCGTAGCCCTCCAGGCGGATGACCTCTTCGGCCAGGTCGTTCGGCTCGGTGAGGTCGGGGCGCCAGGACGGCACCGTCACGACGAGCTCGTCCTGCCCGTACGCGTCGCAGCCGACCTCCTGGAGGCGGCGTACGACGGTCTCGCGGCCGTACTCGATGCCCGCGACGCGGTCCGGGTGGTCGGCGTGCATCGCGATGGTGCGCGGTGCGGACGGCGAGACGATCTCGGTGACGCCGGCCTCGGCCGTGCCGCCCGCGAGCAGCACGAGCAGGTCGACGGTCCGCTGGGCGGCGGCGGCCGCAGCCTGCGGGTCGACGCCGCGCTCGAAGCGCTTGGACGCCTCGGAGCTCAGCTTGTGGCGGCGCGCGGTGCGGGCGATGGCGACCGCGTCGAAGTGGGCGGCCTCGATGACGACCTCGGTGGTGCCCCTGACCTCACCGGTCTCGGGGTCCGTGACCGAGTCGGCGATCTCGGTGTTGGCTCCGCCCATCACCCCGGCGAGGCCGATGGGACCCCGGCTGTCGGTGATGACGAGGTCGGCGGCGTCCAGCTTGCGCTTCGTGCCGTCCAGCGTGGTCAGCAGCTCGCCCGCCTCGGCGCGGCGCACGCCGATGGGGCCTTCGACCTGGGTGCGGTCGTAGGCGTGCAGCGGCTGGCCGAGCTCGATCATCACGTAGTTGGTGATGTCGACGGCGAGCGAGATCGGGCGCATCCCGGCCTTCTGGAGCCGGCGCTGGAGCCAGATCGGGGAGCGGGCCTCGGGGTCGAGACCGGTCACGGTGCGCGCCGTGAAGCGGTCGCAGCCGATCGGGTCGGCGACCTTGACCGGGTAGCCGTAGGAGTTGGGCGCGGGCACGTCGAGCAGCGCCGGGTCGCGCAGCGGCAGACCGTAGGCGATGGCGGTCTCGCGGGCCACGCCGCGCACCGACAGGCAGTCGCCGCGGTTGGCGGTGACCGCGATGTCCAGGACCTCGTCGACGAGTTCGAGCAGCGCGATGGCGTCGGTGCCGGCCTCGTGCTCGGGCGGCAGCACGATGATGCCGCCCGAGGGGTCCGGGCCCATGCCGAGCTCGTCGCTGGAGCAGATCATGCCGTGCGAGGTCCGGCCGTACGTCTTGCGCGCGGCGATCGCGAAGTCGCCGGGCAGCACGGCGCCGGGCAGCACCACGACCACCTTGTCGCCGACCGCGAAGTTGCGGGCGCCGCAGACGATCTCCTGCGGCTCACCGGTGCCGTTGGCCATGCCGACGTCCACGGTGCAGAAACGGATGGGCTTCTTGAAGCCCTCCAGCTCCTCGATGGTGAGGACCTTGCCGACGACGAGCGGGCCCTTGAGCCCGGCGCCGAGCTGCTCGACGGTCTCGACCTCAAGGCCTGCGTCGACGAGCTTGGCCTGCACATCGCGGCCGGTCTCGGTGGCGGGGAGGTCGACGTACTCCCGCAGCCAGGAAAGCGGGACCCGCATCAGATCTCCATCCCGAACGGCCGGGTGAACCGAACGTCACCCTCGACCATGTCTCGCATGTCTTCTACGTTGTGGCGGAACATCAGCATGCGCTCGATGCCGAAGCCGAAGGCGAATCCGCTGTACTTCTCGGGGTCCACACCGCAGGCGGTGAGCACCTTCGGGTTGACCATGCCGCAGCCGCCGAGCTCGATCCAGCCCTCGCTGGAGCAGGTGCGGCAGGGACGGTCCGGGTTGCCGACGGACGCGCCGCGGCAGACGTAACAGACCATGTCCATCTCGGCGGACGGCTCGGTGAAGGGGAAGAAGTTCGGCCGCAGCCGCGTCTCGATGCCCTCGCCGAAGAGCGCCTTGACCATGTGGTCGAGGGTGCCCTTGAGGTCGGCCATGGTCAGGCCCTCGTCCACGGCGAGCAGCTCGACCTGGCGGAAGACCGGGCTGTGCGTGGCGTCCAGCTCGTCGGTGCGGTAGACCCGGCCGGGGCAGATCACGTACACCGGCGGCTCGCGGTGGAGCAGCGAGCGGATCTGCACGGGCGAGGTGTGGGTGCGCAGCACGACGCCGGAGTTGGCGGCGCCCTCGGTGCCCTCCCGGCCCTGCACGAAGAACGTGTCGTGCTCGGTGCGGGCCGGGTGGTCCGGGCCGATGTTGAGCGCGTCGAAGGTGAACCACTCGGCCTCGGCCTCGGGGCCCTCGGCGACCTCGTAGCCCATGGCCACGAAGACGTCCTCGATGCGCTCGGAGAGCGTGGTCAGCGGGTGGCGGGCGCCGGCCGGCACACGGTCGTGGGGCAGGGTGACGTCCACCGCCTCCTCGACCAGGACCCGGGCGTCCCGCTCGTCCTCAAGCTCGGCCTGGCGGGCGGCCAGGGCCTTGTTCACGGCGCCGCGGGCCATGCCCACGAGCTTGCCGGCGGCGGCCTTGGCCTGCGGCGGCAGCGCGCCGATCTCGCGGTTGGCGAGCGAGAGGGGCGAGGTGCCACCGGTGTGCGCGGTCTTCGCCTGGGCGAGTGCGTCGAGGTCGCCGGCGGCCGCGAAGGCGGCGAGCGCCTCGTCCCGCATGCGCTCGATCTCTTCCGGTTTCAGCGCCTCGACCTCAACAGGGTCGTACGACTTGTTAGGTGCCGACATCTCTTCCCGTGCTTCCGATTGTCCCCCAGCTGACGCTGGGAGGTGCCCCCAGGCCGGGGGTCCCCGCGACCGTGACTGCGATTCCGCGATGGCGCGCGGACACAAACGCGCCAAAAGTCGAGTCTAACGGGGTGCGTGCATGCGGTTGCGCCCGTGGGCGGCTCGAAGGGCGATCTACTGGAGATACGCCGGAGCGCCGACGGGCAGGATAAATCGGAACTGGGCGCCGCCGCCGGGCCCCCGCCCGACCGCGATGGTGCCGCCGTGCGCCTCGACGATGCCCTTCACGATGTACAGGCCGAGCCCGGTCCCGCCGCGCTTGCTCCCCCGCCAGAAGCGGGTGAAGACACGGCCCATCGACTCCTCGGGGATGCCGGGACCTTCGTCGCTCACGGTGACGGCCGTTCCCTTCTCGTCGTGCTCGTCGATACGGACCGGCGCGGGCGCCACCTCAATGGTGACGGTTCCCTCGCCGTGGCGCACCGCGTTTTCCAGCAGGTTGCCGAGGATCTGGTCGATCTTGTCGGGGTCGGCCCACAGATCGGGCAGCGGCCGCTGTACGCGCACCAGGAAGCGGTCCGGGGTCTGGCCGGAGGCGACGTGGGCCTGGAGGTGGCGGCCGACGGCGGCCGGGATGTCGACCGGCTGACGGCGCACTTCGAGGCGGCCCGAGTCGATGCGCGAGATGTCCAGGAGCTCGGCGATGAGCCGGGTGACGCGGTTGGCGTCGGCGTCGACCGTCTCCAGCATGAGCCGCTTCTGGTCGTCCGTGAACCGCTCCCACTTGGCGAGCAGCGTCGCGGTGAACCCCTTGACGGAGGTCAGGGGAGAGCGCAGCTCGTGGGCGACGGTGGCGATCAGCTCGGCGTGCGACCGTTCCGTACGCCGCCGGGCCTCGGTGGAGCGCAGGCTCACCACGACCCGGCGCACGGGTCCCCTCGGACGTTCGCGTACGTAGCGCGCGGAGACCAGCACTTCGCGGCCGCCGGGCAGCAGCAGATTGCGTTCGGGCTGGCCGACCCGGATGGCGAGGCCGCCGTAGGGGTCGGTGAGCTGCCACCAGCGCCGGCCCTTGAGGTCCTCCAGGGGCAGCGCCCGCTCCAGCGGGAAGCCGACCGCCTCGTGCTTCGCGATGGCCGTGATCCGCACGGCGGCGGCGTTGAAGCAGATGACCCGGCCCGTGTCGTCGGCGACCACGATGCCGTCGGGCAGGTCGTCGGGGTCGAAGCCGAGGACGTCGGGACCGCCGGACGGACACAGCGCGATGCTGTTGCCGTTGCTGCTCATGCCGACAGCCATCCCCCTATCCCACCTCCCGAAGCGCTGAGTGGGCCCCCGGGCCCGCAACACTACTAGTACGAGGTCACGGAGCGGCACCCTCCGGCAGCACGCTGCGCACGAGCGGAGGCGTAGAGGCACACGGCCGCGGCGGTGGCGAGGTTGAGGCTTTCGGCCTTGCCGTGGATGGGCACGCGTACCACGGCGTCCGCGAGTGCGCGGGTCTCCTCGGGCAGGCCCCAGGCCTCGTTGCCGAAGATCCAGGCGGTGGGGCCGCCCATCGTTCCCGCGTCCAGCTCGGCGTCGAGGTCGTCCTCGCCCGCGCCGTCGGCCGCCAGGATGCGGACGCCCGCGTCCCGCAGCCCCTGGACGGCCTGCTCCACGGGGACGCCCACGGCGACCGGCAGATGGAAGAGCGAACCGACCGAGGCGCGCACGGACTTGGGGTTGTAGAGGTCGACGGAGGCATCGGTCAGAACGACCGCGTCGGCGCCTGCGGCGTCCGCGCAGCGCAGTACGGTGCCGGCGTTCCCGGGGTCGCGGACGTGCGCGAGCACGGCGACGAG
This sequence comes from Streptomyces hundungensis, assembly GCF_003627815.1. NCBI lineage: Bacteria > Bacillati > Actinomycetota > Actinomycetes > Kitasatosporales > Streptomycetaceae > Streptomyces > Streptomyces hundungensis. Next base: position 6,875,120 of record NZ_CP032698.1, on the reverse strand, counting down.
CCGGGGCTCGGCGCGGAGGATCTCCTCGAACGGCGAGTCCAGGAAGCGGCACACGCCGACCAGGCCCTGCGGGGTGACGGTCTGCGAGACCTCGGCGAGCACCTCGTCGTCGGCGTAGTGGACGCGGGCCCCCGCCTCCAACGCGGCGGCCACGATGTCGGCGTACCGCTCGGCGGCCTCCACGGTGGCGAACAGCTCGACGAGCGTGGCCTCACCACCACTGCGATGCCCCACGGCCTCCCGAACGGCCTGCGGCCCCTCGGCGATGAACCGCCGCTCCTTCCCCCGAAAATTACGCCGCGCGAGCCGCCGTGCGGCGGCGACGCGGGGGGAGCGCGGGGAGATCAGCTCGGGGCTGGACATGTAAGCGGTCTCTCTACGAGGTGGGTCGGAAGGGACGGCCCCTGGGCGTGGGGCACCGAGCAACGCGAGCTTTCCAAGGGCCACGAGGAACCGCGCGACAGCCAAAAACGGGGTTAGGGGCGCGAGGAACTGCGCGACCAGCCACAAGCGACCCGCAGCCAAAAACGGGGTTAGGGGCGCGAGGAACTGCGCGACCAGCCACAAGCCGGCCCGCAGCCGAAAACGACGCTAGGGGCGCGGGGAACTGCGCAACAAGCCACCCACAACCCGCAGGCGAAAACGGGGGCGCAGGGGACGCAGTCCACGGAGGGGGTCCGGGGGCCAGGCACCCGGAGATGCCCGGAACGCACCCGGACCCGCAGGCCAACGGCCTGCGGGTCCGGTCCGGCTCAACCAGCCGTCAGGCGCTTACGCGGCCTTCGGAGCGTTGACATCGCTCGGAAGCGCCTTCTGGGCCACCTCGACGAGCGCCGCGAACGCGTTGGCGTCGTTGACGGCCAGCTCCGCGAGGATCTTGCGGTCCACCTCGATGTTGGCGGCCTTCAGACCCTGGATGAGGCGGTTGTAGGTCATGCCGTTCTGGCGGGCAGCGGCGTTGATGCGCTGGATCCACAGCTGACGGAAGTCGCCCTTGCGCTTCTTGCGGTCGTTGTAGTTGTAGACCAGCGAGTGGGTGACCTGCTCCTTGGCCTTGCGGTACAGGCGCGAACGCTGACCACGGTAGCCGGAGGCCGCCTCGAGAATTGCCCGGCGCTTCTTGTGGGCGTTGACTGCCCGCTTGACGCGTGCCACTTGTTAACTCCTTGTAGCGGGGCCGTGGTTGGACTCACACGACCCGAAATCGAATAGGTCCCGGTCTCGACGTTCCGCCTCCGGCGAGCGGAGGCGGAGGAACGTCACTTGCCGAGAAGCTTCTTGACCTTCTTGGCGTCGGCCGGAGCCAGGACGACCGTGCCCGTCAGCGAGCGGGTCTTCTTGGACGACTTGTGCTCGAGCAGGTGGCGCTTGCCGGCACGCTCACGGAGCACCTTGCCGGAGCCCGTGATCTTGAAGCGCTTGCTGGCACCGCTGTGCGACTTGTTCTTCGGCATAGCGCCGTTATCTCCTCGTCAGTGGCGCTCCCAGCCGGTCCGGGGACCGGCGCTCGGGAGCGTCATATGTATCGGTTGATATCCGGAACGGGCTGTCCCGGAATCAGGCCTCGGCGGGGTGTTCCTCGGCCACGGCTTCGGCGGCGGGCGCCTCGGCCACGGACTCGTCCTCGACGGACTCGTCCGACGTGGCCGCCTGACCCTGGCGCTCCGCCTTGCGGGCCGCCTGGGCCTCGCGGGCTTCGGCCATCGCCTCGGTCTTCTTCTTGTGCGGACCGAGGACCATGATCATGTTTCGGCCGTCCTGCTTCGGGCTGGACTCGACGAAGCCGAGGTCCTCCACGTCCGAAGCGAGGCGCTGGAGCAGTCGGTAGCCGAGCTCCGGCCGGGACTGCTCACGACCACGGAACATGATCGTGATCTTGACCTTGTCGCCCTGCTTGAGGAACCGGACGACGTGACCCTTTTTGGTGTCGTAGTCGTGCGGGTCGATCTTCGGCCGGAGCTTCATCTCCTTGATGACCGTGTGCGCCTGGTTCTTGCGCGCCTCACGGGCCTTCATGGCCGACTCGTACTTGAACTTCCCGTAGTCCATGAGCTTGCACACGGGCGGACGGGCGGTCGCCGCGACCTCGACCAGGTCGAGGTCATACTCCTGGGCGAGCTCCAGGGCCTTGGCAAGCGGAACAATTCCGACCTGCTCGCCGCTGGGGCCGACAAGTCGGACCTCGGGGACGCGAATCCGGTCGTTGATGCGGGGCTCGGCGCTGATGGATCCTCCTCAGTAGCACCACACGACTGTCTGGGGGACAGCCGCGTATGTCTCTAGTGACGTGACCAACCGCCGGAAGGCACAAAAAATGCCCCGGACGGACACAGGCGGGGCTCCAAGAAAACCGGAACACCGCCGCGGTCCACCGCGGGGCGCACATCGGGCGGCTCCATCGTCCGTACGGAACGATGGGGGCCACCTGACCGGAAGACCCGCCTCCCGTGAGGGTGGTCGGGTGGGAGATCGGAGCCTCCACTTGTGGGCCGGGCACACGTGCCTGGCCGGTCGTTACACAAGGCTAGCAGCAACGGGACGGGCGGGCTAATCGAGTGCGCGGGAGGAGGGGGCGCGCGCACCGCATATCGTGTGGGCATGAGTGAGACGCCCCCCAATGAAACCGCAGACTTCGACACCATGGCCCGCGACATCGCGGAGGTTCCCGCGGTCGAGGTGATCGTGACGGTCGCCGTCAACCTGATGAGCGCCGCCGCCGTGAAGCTCGGTCTGACCGAGGAGGGCGACCAGTACAAGGACCTCGACGAGGCCCGCAAGCTGGTGCACGCCCTGGCCGGGCTGCTCGACGCCGGGGCGACCGAGATCTCGTCGTTCCACGCCGCCCCGCTGCGGGACGGCCTCAAGTCGCTTCAGCTGGCGTTCCGCGAGGCGTCCATCGTGCCGGACGCGCCGGGCCAGGGCCCGGGCGAGAAGTACACGGGCGCCGTCTTCGGCTGAGCCCGCCCACCCGCCTGCCTGCCTGCCGAACGGGCCGCTCCTCACCTCACCGGGTGAAGAGCGGCTCGTTCGGCTGTGGGGCGCCGGGCGGCAGCAGAGCGAGGTCGAGGCCCTCGACGAGGCGGGCGCGCAGGGTCTCGTCGGCGGCGATCAGCTCGGCCACCCGGCGCCCCGCCTCGGCGGGCACCGCGCCCTCGGCGAGCACCAGGGCGAGCGTGCCGTCCGCGCTGCCGGGGCCGAGGTGGGCGCGGACCACGGCGGGTACGGCGGCCACCGCCGAGCGCACCGCCTCGATCACCGAGGGGTCCTGGAGCGGGTCCGCGCTGTCACGTCCCTCCGCGAGGGCGAGCAGGGCCGCGCCCTTCAGTTCGTACGCCACCGGGCCCGCGAGGTCGATGACCACGGTGTCCGCCTTCTCGTGCACGGCCGCCGCGAGGGCCTGGTGCAGCGGCACGGCGACCGGCCGGGCCGCGGGGTCCCACAGCGCCAGCGCCTCGATCGAGGTGAACGCGGGCAGCGCCGTGCGGTCGCCCGCCTTCAGCGTGGGGACCGCCATGTCGCTGGTTTTTTCGCGCTTCAGGCCGTTCTCGTCGATCTCGCTCTCGCCGAGCATCGCCACCACGGGCACGAGCAGTCTGGCCGTGCGCAGGGCGGCGAGGACCCGCGGCTCGGCCGATCGGTCCTTCGTCCAGGCGGCCAGCGCCTCGGTCAGTTCGGGGGCGGCAGTGCCGTCGTCGTCGGAGAAGCCGGAATCCGGAATGTTCTTGAGCGCCACGTCACGAGCCTAGCCGGGCCCTTTCGCCGTGCTCCCGCGGCCCGTCGGCTCAGAGCCACTCGCGCGGGGTCCTGACCCGGGTGGAGCGCCAGAGCGCCACCCCGGCGCCGAGCAGCAGGACGCCGCCGCCCGCCGAGAGGGGGGCCAGCCAGTTCGCCGGGTCGTCGGAGGCGACGGCCGCGTCCGGGCCGCCCCCGAGGTACGTCGTGCCGTACGCCGCGGACTCCGGGCGCAGCCCCGCGGGCTTCAGCTCGGCCGCGGCGGCGAGGGCGGCGGCCGGGTCGATCATGCCGTAGCCGCGGGCGTCGTCGCGGCCGCCCTCGGGGGCGTTGCGGGCGGTGTCCTCAAGGAGCTGCTTGATCTGTGCCGGGGTGAGTCCGGGGTGCGCGGCACGGACCAGGGCGACGGCGCCGGAGACGAACGCGGAGGCGGCGCTGGTGCCCCAGCCCTCGTAGTACTTGCGGTCCGGGTCGGCTATGACGACGTCCACGCCGGGGGCGCTGACGGTGGCGTACCAGCGCCGGGTGGAGAAGGAGGCGTGGGTGCCGTTCTTGTCGACGGCGGCCACCGCGATGACGCCCGGGTAGGCGGCCGGGTAGGAGATGTGGTCGCCCTGGTCGCCGCCGTTGCCCGCGGAGGCCACGACGACGGCGCCCTTGAGAAGCGCGTACTGGATCGCGGCGTCCTCGCCGGGTTCGGGGTGTGCGGACGCGCTGTCGTCGCCGAGCGAGAGGTTGATGACGTCGGCGCCGTTGTCTGCGGCCCAGCGGATGCCCGCGGCCAGGGCGCCGCCCTTGGTCTCGCGGGCCTGTTTGCGGGCCGGGTCGGTGGACTCCAGGATGACCCGGACCGGCAGGATCTTGGCCTCGGGGGCGATGCCGAGGACCCCCGCTCGGTTCCCCGTGCCGTGGCCGTGGCCCGCCACGATGCCGGCCATGGCGGTGCCGTGCCGGGCCCAGTCGCGGCTGCCCTGCCCGGCCCCGAACCCGATGAGGTCGTTGCCGGGCAGCACCTGCCCGGCGAGGTCGGGATGGCTGCCGTCGACCCCGGTGTCCAGAACGGCGACGGTGACGCCCGCGCCCTTGGTCGTACGCCACGCCTGCTCGGTGTGCATGGCCGCCAGCTCCCACTGCCGGTCCCGGATGCCGTCGGCGTGGGCCGGCGCGGCGGAGAGCAGCAGGGTGAGCACGGCCACCGAGGCGAGGGCGGCGACGCGGCGCGGCAGCCGGGGGGCGGAGCCGGCCGGAACGGACGCGGGCCAGGAGGGCGCGGTCACGCCAACGGAGGCCCCGGTCGCGGAGGTTCGGGCCCCGGTGGTTCGGGCCGCGGAGGCCCCGGTCGCAGAGGTTCGGGCCCTGGAGGTTCGGGTCCTGGAGGTTCGGGTCCCGGACGTTCCGGGCGCAGAGGTCCCGGTCGCGGAGGTTCGGTTCATGGGGCGGGCTCCGGGCTGGCGGCGGCCTTCTTGCGCAAGCCGCGTTCGACGGTGTCGGCGATGCCCTTGGCGTCATGGCCGAGACCCGATTCGGCGACGGGTCCGCTCGCGCCGCCGGCCGTGGCCTGCTCGGCGGACTGGGGGGCGGCGAAGCGGCGGCCGTCGGCGAAGCCGGAGGTGGCGGTCACCACCACGGGCGCGTCGGTGAGGACCCGGATCGTCCAGCTCGCCCGCTGCTTGTCGCCGAACGCGGCGGCGGCGGTGCCCTTGACGGGGTAGGCGCGCGGCATCAGATCGGAGCGGGCGCCCAGCTTCTCGGTGCTGAACCGGTTCGCCAGGGCGGCCATCGCGGCGGGTTCGCCCTCGGTGAAGACCAGGCCGACGGTGGTCACCCCGCTGTGGGTGGCATCGGTGTAGGTGGCGCGCACCATGCGGGCGCAGCCGACCGGTTGGAGGACCGTGAGCAGCAGCGGGTCGAGGGCGTCCGCGCATCCGCTGTCCGGCGCGACCCCGACGCGGGTCCACTCGCGGTCGGCGCCCCCGGGGCCCGCGCCTGTGCCGCGGATGGTGCGCGGGAAGAGGGTGTCGACGGGCACGCTGTGCCACAGCTCGCGGGCGGCCGTGTAGGTGTTGGTGGCGGTGGGCCCGTCGGAGTCGTGGTCGAGCCAGGTGCCGGCGGCGGCCCCGCCGATGAGGCCGGTGCCGAGCACCGCGCAGATCATCGCGGCCGCCACGCGCCCGGGCCGGCGCGCGGGCACCGGCCGCAGCGGGCCCGGCTCGTCGGAGAGCGGCTCCGGGGGGAGCAACGGCCTGGGCGGGGCGGCGGGCGGCGGGGGTATCGCGGGAGGGCGCGGGGCCGAAGGCGCGGGCGATATGGGGGTGTTGGGCAGGACCGGTCCCGGATCGATCAGGTCGAGGGCGGAGCGGAGGCGGTCCGCCGCCTCTTCGGACGTCGGTGCCGGGGCACCCGCGGCGGGGGCGTCGAAGGGCTGCGCTTGTGGTGCGGGCGGCGGTGGTTGAGGGGAGCTCGGGGGTCGTGCGTCGGTGGTCATCCGCCCCCCTTGTGCCCCTCTTGCCGTCCAGCTCAGCCCGTTACCGCCAGGGCGTCACTCTACGGGCTGATCCCGTGCGAACGCAGACCGGCCGGGATCCGCGTCCGCATCGACCCCGGCCGCCCGCCACCGCCGGGCACATCCGCCCCGTCCTCCCCTACCTTGTGGTAACCCGTTCTGGCAGGCTTCCGCCATGACACCCCGCGCCGCTGACCGCGCCCGGTACGACCGGACGACCGCTCATCTCGATGCGCCCCTGGCCATCGTCGATCTGGAGGCGTTCGACGCCAACGCGGACGACCTGGTCCGCCGGGCGGCCGGCAAGCCGATCCGGGTGGCCAGCAAGTCGGTACGGTGTCGTGCGCTCCTCGAGCGGGTGCTGACGCGGCCCGGGTTCGCCGGGATCATGTCGTTCACGCTCGCCGAGTCGCTGTGGCTGGCGCGGGCCGGGTTCGAGGACGTGCTGCTCGCCTATCCGTCCGCCGACCGGGCCCGCTTCGCCGAACTGACCTCGGACCCCAAGCTGGCCGAAGCCGTCACGGTGATGGTGGACGATCCGGCCCAGCTCGACCTCGTGGACGGGGCGCGCGAGGGCGGGGGCCTGGAGGTGCGGGTCTGTCTGGAACTGGACACCTCGCTCCAGCTGTTCGGCGGCCGGGTGCGCGTCGGTGCCCGCCGCTCCCCCCTGCGCACCCCCGCCCAACTCGCCGAGCTGGCCCGCGCGGTGGCGCGCCGACCCGGGTTCCGGCTGGTGGGTCTGATGGCGTACGAGGGTCATGTCGCCGGGGTCGGGGACGCGGTGGCGGGCAGTCCGCTGCGCTCGCGCGCGATCCGTCTGATGCAGAGCGCGGCACGCAAGGAGCTGGCGGCGCGTCGCGCCGAGGTGGTGCGTGCGGTGCGGGCGGTCGCACCGGACCTGGAGTTCGTCAACGGCGGCGGCACCGGCAGTGTGCAGCACACCGCGGCCGAGGCGGCGGTGACCGAGATCGCCGCGGGTTCGGGGCTCTACGTGCCGCGCCTCTTCGACAACTACACGTCGTTCAGCGGGCGTCCGGCCGCGCTGTTCGCCCAGCCGGTGGTGCGCCGGCCGGGTGTCGGTGTCGTCACCGTGCTCGGCGGGGGCTATCCCGCGTCGGGTGCGCCCGGCGCGGACCGGCTGCCGGTGCCGTATCTGCCGGAAGGGCTGCGCTATGACGGGCAGGAGGGCGCCGGTGAGGTGCAGACGCCGCTGCTGGGGTCCGCGGCGGACGATCTCCTGATCGGCGACAAGGTGTGGTTCCGGCACGCCAAGGCGGGTGAACTGTGCGAGCGCTTCGCGCAGTTGAGCCTCGTCGAGGGCGACCGGGTGACGGCGACCGTGCCGACGTACCGGGGTGAGGGGCAGACCTTCCTGTAGGCCCGCCGGTCACGGGGACGGAGCCTGTAGGCCCGCCGGTCACGGGGACGGAGCCTGTAGGCCCGCCGGTCACGGGGACGGAGGGGGCAGGCTGGTGCCGACTCCGCCGTTCCCGCCGCCGCCGAGGGGCACGATGCCGCGCGTGATGGTGTCCATGAGCGCGAGCGGCGGTCCGTCGGGACCCGCGTCGAAGGCGAATCGCGCGATGACCATCGCCTCGCTGCCCACCGTGGAGGGGAAGGCGAGCGACTCGACGTAACCGCCGGGTCCCGAGCCGGTCGTGACCTGCCAGCGCACCAGGTATCCGGTGCGGCCGTCGACCACCACGGGGCCGGACTTCACCTCGTGGTGCGCGGTGATGCCGTTGTAGAGGCGGGTGCCCACCGCGTCGTGGTCGTAGGCGTCGTTCGCGGCGTCCGCGATGTCGTGCCGGGCGACGGCTTCGGCGGTCTTGAGGTCGCTCGCGGTCGCCGTCGACGTGGTGACCTTGCCGTGGTGGCAGAACCCCGAGCCGCCGGGGCAGTCATAGGTGTCCTTCGTCACCATGGTGAGGAGTTCGCCCACCATGTCGTCGCTCTTCTCCCAGCCGTCCGGGATGGGCAGGGTGATGCCGTTGAGCTGGTCGACCAAGGTGTGGGGATCGTCCGAAGGCCCCGAACCAGGGCGCGCGGACGGGGAGTTGACGACCTGCGGGGCGGTGGCGCTCCTGCTCGCGCCGGTGGTGCGCGGTTCGTCGTCCGGGCCGCCGAGGACGGCGAACCCGCCGGCGACCGCGGCCGCCAGGACCACGGCGGCGAACCCGGCGACCACCAGCGGCCGGCGTCGCCGTACGGCGGGCGCGGTCACCGCGGTCACCGGCGTGACCGGCTGCGGCGGCCCGAAGGACCGGCCCGCCACCGGCCGGGTGTGGGCGCTCCAGGTGGCGCCGTCCCACCAGCGTTCGGTGCCGGGCGCGCCCGGGTCCGGGTACCAGCCGGGCGGGGTCGTCATGCTCATGGCCCACACCCTAGGACCGTGCTCAGCCGCCGTACACCGTGTCCCGCTGGTTCGGGACGACCGAGCCGTCGGCGCGGCGCACGGGGGCCGCGGTGCCGTCGTGGTCGGTGTAGCCGGTGGTCGCGCAGGGGTAGGGCGCCGCTTTTTGGCCCTTGGGCTCGATGAACATCGGGTTCACGATCCAACGGCCGTCGCTGTCGTCGTACGCCCGGCACATCAGCTCGTTCTTGTTGCGGTTCAGGACGAGCCGCAGCCCGGTGGCGTCGCGCAGGAAGGAGACGTCGGTGTCGGAGTCGCCGGCCGCGAACACCTGGCGCCTGGTGGCGGGTTGGACCTTCTCGGCGGCGGCGCCCCGCACGCCGAAGATCTCCTGGTTGATCCAGCAGCGCTTGCCGTCGATGTAGGTGATCATCGAGTCGTCGCCGTCCTTGGCGGCGCCGCAGCCCTTGAGGTGGGAGGTGATGCGGCCGTGCTCGGTGGTGGAGCGGATGCCGATGGCGTGGTCCGGCTCGACGCCCGCGCCGCGCGCCCAGGCGTCGACGACGGGCTCGGGCGAGGCGGAGGTGATCCAGACGTCGAAGCCCGCCTTCTTCAGCGTGCGGATCAGGTCGCGCTGCTGGTCGTAGTAGCGCACCCACGCCGTCGCCCTGGTGTTGCTGCCCACGGTCTGGACGGCGTCGGCCGGCGCGTTGAGGTTCTGGGTGCGGGCCGCGCTCGCGAAGGCCCTGACCTGGGCCGGGGTCCAGCCGTGCAGGAGCTGGGCGAGCCAGGCGTAGGAGGGCTCGATGGTGCGGCGGTCGTAGCCGGCGAAGGCGGGGGCGCCCTTGCCGGTCCTGCCCTCGCCGTAGACCGCGAGCATCTCATCGGCGCACCGGGTGTCGGTGGCGGTCGGCAGGGTGGTGGAGCGGCCGGCCGGGCAGGCGGCGGCGAGGGACGTCGCCGCGTCGTCGGTCAGATAGCGGCTGGTGGTGTGCCAGTCCCCGCGCACCGGGCGCTGGATCTTGGAGTTGCGCAGCAGCCAGTACATCGTGGCGTCGCCGACGTCGTTCTTGACGACGGTGTTGTCCCAGTCGAAGACTGCGACCGGCTTCTTGCCGTGGCCCGCGCCCGCACCGCACGTCCCGTAGGTGTCGATCAGGTCCTGGATGCGGGCCTGGTTGTCCCCGTACCACCCGTCGGAGACGGTCAGTTGGGGACAGTGGGGCGTCCGCGCCTCGGCGGGCTGGGCGGCGGCAAGGCCGGCGGCGGCCAGGGAGAGGGCCGCGGCGAGGACCGGCAGGCGCCGGGCGGTGCTGGACGTGGACACGCTGGCGGACTCCTGTCGTCGGGTGGATCATCGCGGACGGTAGACAGCACAGCCGGGCGTCGTGCGACGCCCGGCTGCCGGGTGGGTGACCCCGGGGTGAACAACCGGGGTGGACGGTCCTAGAGGGGGGTGACGTACGCCCCGGAGATGCCGCCGTCCACCAGGAAGTCGGTGGCGTTGATGAACGAGGAGTCGTCGCTGGCGAGGAAGGCGACGGCGGCGGCGATCTCGTCGGCCTCGGCGAACCGGCCCGCCGGAATGTGCACCAGACGGCGCGCCGCGCGCTCCGGGTCCTTGGCGAACAGCTCCTGGAGCAGCGGGGTGTTGACCGGGCCCGGGCACAGCGCGTTGACGCGAATGCCCTCGCGGGCGAACTGCACACCGAGCTCGCGGGACATGGCGAGCACGCCGCCCTTGGAGGCGGTGTAGGAGATCTGCGAGGTGGCCGCGCCCATGACGGCCACGAACGAGGCGGTGTTGATGATGGAGCCCCGGCCCTGGCGCTGCATGTACGGCAGCGCGGCCTTGCAGCACAGATAGACGGAGGTGAGGTTGACCTCCTGGACGCGGCGCCAGGCGTCGAGCCCGGTGGTGAGGATGGAGTCGTCGTCGGGCGGCGAGATGCCCGCGTTGTTGAACGCGATGTCGACGCTGCCGTAGGTGTCGAAGGCCGTCTTGAAGAGGGCCTCGACCTGCTCCTGGTCGGTGACGTCGACCCGGACGAAGGTGCCGCCGACGGCTTCGGCCGCGGCCTTTCCGGCGCGCTCGTCGATGTCGCCGCACACCACGTGGGCGCCCTCGGCGGCCAGGCGCCGGGCGGTGGCGAGGCCGATGCCGCTGCCGGCTCCGGTGATGACGGCGGTGCGGCCGACCAGGCGGCGGCAGACGGGGGTCCGGGGGGAGCCCCCCGAGGTCGTTGCGGTGTCGTCGGTCATGGGTGCTCAGGCCTCCGTGCTGATGAAGACGTTCTTGGTCTCGGTGAATGCGGTGAGGGCGTCGGGGCCGAGCTCGCGGCCGAGGCCGGACTGCTTGTAGCCGCCGAAGGGGGTCGAATAGCGCACGCTGGAATGGGAGTTGACGGAGAGGTTGCCGGCCGCGACGGCCCGCGAGACGCGCAGCGCGCGGCCCACGTCCCGGGTCCAGATCGACCCGGAGAGCCCGTACTCGGTGGCGTTGGCGAGCCGCACCGCGTCCTCCTCGTCCTCGAAGGGCAGGACGACCGCGACCGGCCCGAAGACCTCCTCGACGGCGGCGGGCGCGTCCGGGTCGAGCCCGGTCAGGACGGTCGGCGGGAACCAGAACCCGGGCCCCTCGGGCGCGCTGCCGCGCAGGCCCGGCGCGTCGTCGGCGACATAGGAGCGGACCCGCTCCAGTTGGACGCGTGAGATCAACGGGCCCATCTGCGTCTTCTCGTCCGACGGGTCGCCGACCACGATCTGCTCGATCCCGGGGCCGAGCAGGTCCATGAAGCGGTCGTACGCGGTGCGCTGGACCAGGATGCGGGTGCGGGCGCAGCAGTCCTGGCCGGAGTTGTCGAGGAAGGACATGGGGGTGGCGGCCGCGGCCGCCTCGATGTCGGCGTCCGCGAAGACGATGTTGGGGCTCTTGCCTCCGAGTTCGAGGGTCACCCGCTTCACGCGCTCGGCGCACGTGGCCATGATCTGCTTGCCGACCCGGGTCGAGCCGGTGAAGACGATCTTCGCGACGCCGGGGTGTTCCACCAGGGCGTTCCCCGCGATGGCGCCCGCTCCCGGCAGCACCTGGAAGAGGCCTTCGGGAAGCCCGGCTTCCAGGGCGAGTTCGGCCAGGCGAAGGGCGGTGAGCGGGGTGGTCTCGGCGGGCTTGAGGATCACCGCGTTGCCGGCCGCGAGCGCGGGGGCGGTTCCCCAGGCGGCGATCGGCATCGGGAAGTTCCAGGGGGCGATGACGCCGATCACGCCGAGCGGTTCGAGGAGGGTGATGTCGAGGCCTCCCGCGACCGGGATCTGACGGCCACTCAGGCGCTCCACTCCCCCGGCCGAGAAGTCGAGCAGATCGCGGACGTTGCCGGCCTCCCAGCGGGCGTTGCCGATGGTGTGGCCGGCCTCGCGCACCTCCAACCGGGCCAGTTCCTCGACGTGTTCGTCGACGAGGGCCGCGAAGCGGCGCAGCAGCCGGGCCCGGTCGGCGGGGGCCGCGGCGGCCCAGCGGTGCTGGGCGGCGCGGGCCCGTACGACCGCGGCGTCGACGTCGGCCGGGGTGGCTCCCGGGACGGTAGCGATCACTTCCTCGGTGGCCGGGTTGAGCACCTGAAGTTCGTATGCGGTGGACACGTCGTTCCTCACAGGCGTTCGAAGGAGCGGCGCAGCTCCCAGTCGGTCACCGCGGCGTCGAACGCGTCGAGCTCGACCCGCGCCATGTTGCGGTAGTGCGCCACGACCTCGTCCCCGAAGGCGGCCCGGGCGATGGGGCTGTTCTCCCACAGCTCGGCGGCCTCGCGCAGGGTGGTGGGGACGTGGGCGTAGTCGCCGGTGTAGGCGTTGCCGGTGCAGGCCTCGGGCAGCTCCAGCTTGTTCTCGATGCCGTACAGGCCGGCCGCGACGAGTCCGGCGACGGCGAGGTGCGGGTTGACGTCGCCGCCAGGGAGGCGGTTCTCGAAGCGGGTCGCGGCGCCGTGGCCGACGACGCGTAGGGCGCAGGTGCGGTTGTCGTGCCCCCAGGCGACGGCGGTGGGGGCGAAGGAGCCCGGCTGGAAGCGCTTGTAGGAGTTGATGTTCGGCGCGTACAGCAGGGAGAAGTCGCGCAGCGCGGCGAGCTGTCCGGCCAGGAAGTGGCGCATCACCGGCGACATGTGATCGGGTCCGTCGCCCGCCATCACATTGCGGCCGTCCTCATCGGTGAGCGAGAGGTGGATGTGGCAGGAGTTGCCCTCGCGCTGGTCGTACTTGGCCATGAAGGTGAGCGACACGCCCTCCTGGGCCGCGATCTCCTTGGCGCCCGTCTTGTAGATGGCGTGCTGGTCACAGGTGACCAGGGCCTCGTCGTAGCGGAAGACGATCTCGTGCTGGCCCGGGTTGCACTCGCCCTTGGCGGACTCGACGGTGAGCCCCGCGGCCTGCATCTCGTTGCGGATGCGGCGGAGGAGCGGCTCGATGCGGCCGGTGCCGAGCACCGAGTAGTCGATGTTGTACTGGTTGGCCGGGGTGAGGCCCTTGTAGCCGGCGTCCCAGGCCTGCTCGTAGCTGTCCTTGAAGACGATGAACTCCAGCTCGGTGCCGACCTGGGCGGTGTAGCCGAGCTCGGCCAGACGCTCCAGTTGGCGGCGGAGGATCTGGCGGGGGGCCGCGACGACCGGGGTGCCGTCGTTCCAGCCGAGGTCGGCGATGAGCATCGCGGTGCCCTCGTTCCAGGGCACGCGGCGCAGTGTGGCCGGGTCGGCGCGCATGGCGAAGTCGCCGTAGCCGCGCTCCCAGGACGACATCGCGTAGCCGTCGACCGTGTTCATCTCGGTGTCGACGGCGAGCAGGTAGTTGCAGCCTTCGGTGCCGTGGGCCAGGACCTCGTCGAGGAAGAATCCGGCGGCGAAGCGCTTGCCCTGCAACCGCCCTTGCATATCGGGGAAGGCGAGGACGACAGTGTCGATCTCACCGCTCGCGACGAGGGCGCGCAGCTCATCGAGCGCGAGCGGGGGTGTGCGGTCTGCCACGGGAAGCTCCTCCTTGGGTCAGCCGAGAGCCATAAGGTATGGGGTAGAACCATTGATTGGGAAGGGGAATCCACGACGTGGCGAAGAAGATCGACTCGGCGGGGCGCCCGCAGGGCCGCGCACCGGACCCGTTCGTCCCCGTGCTGCGCACCGTACGGGCCGGGAACGGCTTCGAGGAGGCGCTGGAGCAGATTCTCCAACTGCTGCGTCTGGGTCTCGTCCCGGCCGGTGAACGGCTGCCCGCCGAGCGGGAGTTGGCCGAGCGGATGGGGATCAGCCGGGTCACCCTGCGCGAGGTGCTCAAGGTGCTCCAGGACCAGGGCCTGGTGGAGAGCCGGCGCGGCCGGTACGGCGGCACGTTCGTGCTGCCCCGGCCGGACGGGGGCGGCGAGGACGAGCTGCGCCGGCGCGTCGCCTCGGTCGACGTCGAGGACATCCTGCGGTTCCGGGAGGTCCTGGAGGTCGGCGCGGCCGGGCTGTGCGCGGCGCACGGGCTCGACGGGGCCGGCGCCGAGCGCCTGCGCTCCGCGCTCACCGCCACCCACGACGCCGAACTCACCGACTACCGCCGCCAGGACACCCTGCTCCACCTCACGCTGGCCGAGCTCTCGGGTTCGCCGACGCTCACCGCCCAGTACGCGGCGGTGCGGGCCACCGTCAACGACCTCCTGGACTGCATTCCGCTCCTGGTGCGCAATCTGGAGCACTCCCAGCACCAGCACACCGCGCTGGTCGAGGCGGTGCTCGACGGCGACGCGGATGGGGCGCGCGAGGTGATGCGCGAGCACTGCGGGGGCACGGCGGCGCTGCTGCGCGGCTTCCTGACCTGAGCGGTCGGGCCGCACTCCCGCCCGGGCCGCGCTCCCACCCGGGCGAGATCGCCACCCGCGTGGCCGCCGCGCCGAGCCGGGTCGCGCGCCCCGGCGTTTTCCGTAACCGCGGTTTTACGTCCACCCCTTGCGCATCCCCCTGCCCTCCAGCAAAGGTATGCAGCCGAACCATTGACCTGATCTCTCTCGACGATCATCTGGAGCGGCTCATGGCCGAGCGCACCGACCTCCGCACCGCACCGCCCACCTCCGCCGAGGACGACTATCTGCACCGGCGCACCCTGCGGCGCGGCAGCGCCGGGTGGCTGCTGCTCACCGGGCTCGGCGTCGCCTATGTGGTCTCGGGCGACTTCTCCGGCTGGAACATCGGACTGTCCAAGGGCGGCTTCGGCGGGCTCGCCACGGCCACCGCCCTGATGGGCGTCATGTACGCCTGCCTGGTGTTCTCGCTGGCCGAGCTCTCCGCCATCCTGCCCACCGCGGGCGGCGGTTACGGCTTCGCGCGCCGGGCGCTCGGCACCTGGGGCGGCTTTCTGACCGGCACCGCGATCCTCATCGAGTACATCCTGGCGCCCGCCGCGATCTCGCTCTTCATCGGCGACTACGTCGAATCGCTCGGCCTGTTCGGGCTCACCTCCGGCTGGCCCGTGTACCTCGCCTGCTTCGCGATCTTCATCGGGATCCACTTGTGGGGCGTGGGCGAGGCGCTGCGCTTCAGCCTCGTGGTCACGGCGATCGCGGTCGCCGCCCTGCTGGTCTTCGCCGTCGGCGCCTTCACCGACTTCGACGCCTCCCGGCTCAACGACATCCCGGTGGACGCCTCCGCGCTCGGCTCCAGCACCTGGCTGCCGTTCGGGGTGCTCGGCATCTGGGCCGCGTTCCCCTTCGGCATGTGGTTCTTCCTCGGCGTCGAGGGGGTGCCGCTGGCGGCCGAGGAGGCCAAGGACCCGGTGCGCTCCATGCCGCGCGCGCTCGCCATCTCGCTTTCGGTCCTGGTGCTGCTGGCCGTGGTCACCTTCTTCGCGGCGACCGGGGCACACGGCTCGGCCGCCCTCAAGGACGCGGGCAACCCGCTGGTCGTGGCGCTCCAGGGCGACGGCGGCCCGACCGCCCTGAGCCGCTTCGTCAACTACGCGGGGCTCGCGGGCCTGGTGGCCTCGTTCTTCTCACTGATCTTCGCGGGTTCGCGCCAGCTCTTCGCCCTGTCCAGGGCGGGCTATCTGCCCCGCTTCCTCTCCCTGACCAGCCGCCGCAAGTCGCCCTATCTGGGCCTGCTGATCCCCGGCGCGATCGGCTTCGCGCTCGCGGCCTGGAGCGGCAACGGCGGCCGCATGCTGAACGTGGCGGTGTTCGGCGCCACCATCTCCTACGCCCTGATGGCCCTCTCGCACCTGGTGCTGCGCCGGCGCGAGCCGGACCTGGAGCGGCCCTACCGCACCCCCGGCGGCGTCCTGACCTCCTCCGTCGCCTTCGTCCTCGCGCTCTTCGCGCTGGTGGCCACGTTCCTGGTGGACCGGGACGCGGCCTTCATCGCGCTGGGTGTCTACGCGATCGCGCTGGCCTACTTCGCCTTCTACAGTCGCCACCGTCTGGTCGCCCACGCGCCCGAGGAGGAGTTCGCCGCCCTGGCCGCCGCCGAGGCCGAACTCGCCCGGGACTGAAACCGCCCACCGAACGGAGACCGCCGCCGTGCCCAAGCCGCTCATCGGCATCAGTACGTATCTGGAGCCCGCCCGCTGGGGCGTGTGGGACCTGCCCGCCGCCCTGCTGCCCGCCGGATACCCCCGGCTCGTCCGGGCCAGTGGCGCACTCGCCGCGATGCTGCCGCCCGACGAGGGGCCGACCGCGGCGGCCGAGGTGGTGGCGCGCCTGGACGGGCTGATCATCGCGGGCGGCGCCGATGTGGAGCCGGTCCGGTACGGGGCTGAGCCGTCGCCCCGTACCGGGCCCCCCGCCCGCGAGCGGGACGCCTGGGAACTCGCCCTGATCGACGCGGCCCTGGCCTCGGGCACCCCACTGCTCGGCATCTGCCGGGGCCTCCAGCTCCTGAACGTGGCACTCGGCGGCACGCTGGTGCAGCACCTGGACGGGCACACCGGCGGCCGGGGCGTGTTCGGCGAGCACACGGTCAAACCGGTGCCGGGCACGCTCTACGCCTCGCTCGTGCCCGAGGCGGCGGAGGTTCCGACCTACCACCACCAGTGCGTGGACCGCCTGGCGAGCCCTCTGATCGCCTCGGCCCACGCGGAGGACGGCACCGTGGAGGCGGCCGAATTGCCCGGCGCCGCCTGGGTCCTGGGCGTCCAGTGGCACCCCGAGATGGGCCGCGACACCCGCGTCACCGAGGGCCTGGTCCGGGCCGCGGCCAGGCGCTGAGACCCTGCTCGGGGCCCTGGGCGAGGGCCCTCGGCCCGGCCGGGAGGAGCGGACCGACACGCCCGGAAACCCGCGCCCCGGCGAGGGGGTGACGATTGAGGGATCGGCCGGGTATCTTCCTCTCGCCGCCCCTATCAGGCGGATTCTCCGAGACTCCTCGCCTTCACCTGGCCGCTCGTTCCTCTTCCCGCACTCGTTCCTTCCCTGGCCATTTCACGGACACATCCTGACCGTGTGTTCCTCCGTGTCCCCGCTCCCCGCCCACCGGTGGGAAAGCTCCGCCGCGCCCCGAAGGACCGAAGGCCCCGTGCCCGCACCCGTCATCCTGTCGGGCCGTTCCGTACGGCTCGAACCGCTCGCCCCCTGCCACGCTCCGGCCCTGGCCGCCGCCGCGGCGGCCGATCGGACCTCGTACGCCTTCACGCCCGTGCCGCACGGCCTGGACGCGGCGTATGCCTACATCCACAGCGCGCTGGCCGACCAGGAGGCCGGCCGGACGCTGGCGTTCGCGACCGTACGGGCCGCCGACGGCCTGGTCGTGGGCTCGACCCGGTTCTGTGAACTCGACTACTGGGACGGGCCCGTGGTGTGGCCGCCCGCGCCGCGCGGCCCGCTGACCGGCGCGGCCGACGCGGTTCCGGACGCGGCCGACATCGGCGGCACCTGGCTCTCCGCGCACGCCCAGGGCACCGGCATCAACACCGAGGCCAAGCTGCTCATGTTCCAGCACGCCTTCGACACCTGGCGGGTGCGCCGGATCTCGCTGCGCGCGGACGCCCGCAACACCCGCTCGCGGGCCGCCATCGAAGGTCTTGGCGCGGTCTGCGAGGGGGTGCGCCGGGTCCACACCCGGGGCCTGGACGGACTGGTGCGGGGCACCGCGTTCTACTCCGTACTCGACGAGGAGTGGCCGACGGTGCGCCGCACCATCGAGGAGCGCCTGGCCCGCGCCCGTCGTGAGGTCAACGGCCGCCGCCTGGTGCCTGCCTGACGGCCCGTCAGCGAGGATGGGCCGGGCGATCGGTCAGGCCGGGCGGGCGAGCGAGAGCAGATCGCGGGCGGGGCCCGCGGGCAGCGGGCCCCGGCGCCACACCGCGCGCAGATCGCGCCGCAGCCGTACGCCCTCGACCGGGATCCGCACCAGGCGCCGGGCGGCCAGCTCCTCGCCGAGGGCGAGTTCGCTGAGCACCGACGGCCCCGCCCCGCTGACCACGGACGCCTTCACCGCGGTGGTGGAGGACAGCTCGATGAGGGGTTCGGCGAGCCCGCCGTGGGCGGCCAGCGCCGCGTCCAGGACCTGGCGGGTGCCCGAGCCCTGTTCGCGCTGGATGAGCGGGGTGGCGGCCAGTTCGGCCGGCGAGAGCGGGTGCTGTCGCCGGGCCCAGGGGTGCGAGGGGGCCGCGACCACGACGAGCCGGTCGTGGCCGATGACCGCCGAGTCCAGGCCTGCGGGCACCCCCAGGCCTTCGACGAAGCCCAGGTCGGCCTCGTCGCCGAGCAGCCGCTCCGCGACCACGGCCGAGTTCCCCGCGCTCAGCGACACCGCGGTGCCCGGCCAGCGCCCGCGCAGCGCGATCAGCCAGCCTGGCAGCAGATACTCGGCGATCGTCATGCTAGCGGCGACCCGCAGCCGCGAGTCCCGGCGCCCGCGCAGCGCCTGGGCGCCCGCGTCGAAGGCCTCGGCCGCCTCCACCACGCGCCGCGCCCAGTCCGTCACGAGGACCCCCTCGGCGGTGAGCCGGGAGCCGCGCGGGGAGCGGTCGACGAGGGTGACCCCCAGAAGGCGCTCCATCGAGCGGACCCGGCTGCTCGCGGCGGGCTGGGTGATGCCGAGGTCGCGGGCGGCCCGCCCGAGGCTGCCGTAGCGGGCGACCGCGAGCAGCAGCTCCATCGCCCCCAGGTCCGGCACCCGGTGGGCGAGGGGGGCTGTGTCCTCGGGGCCGCTCACGCTCATAAACCCAGCTTATGGGCTCATAGCTCCAAGAGGCGTGGCGGGGGCCGACGGCCGCGACGAAGCTGGATGCATGGCCACCCTCACACCACCCCGCGCCCACACCCGAGCACCCGTCGCCGTCCGCCGGCCCGCACTGCGCCACCTCGGGCCGAACTGGTACGCCGCGGTCATGGGGACGGCCGTCGTCGCGAACGCGGGCGCGGGCCTGCCGTTCCACGTGCCGGGCCTTTCGGTGGTCTGGGCGCTCTCACTGGCCCTGCTCGTGGTGCTGCTGGCGGCCCGCGCCGGGCACTGGCTGCACCACCGCGACCAGGCCCGCACCCACCTCCTCGACCCCACCGTCGCGCCGTTCTACGGCTGTATGTCGATGGCGTACCTGGCCGTCGGCATCGGCTCGCTGTCCGTCGGCGCCGACCTGATCGGCGAGAGCGCGGCGGTGCCGCTCGCGTGGGTGTTGTACGGCGTGGGCACCGTGACGGGTCTGGTGGCCGCCGTGGCCGTCCCGTATCTGATGGTCGCCCGGCACGACGTCGCTCCGGGCAGCGCCTCCCCCGTCTGGTTGCTGCCCGTGGTCGCCCCCATGGTGTCGGCGACGCTCGGCCCCCTGCTCGTCCCCCACCTGCCCGCGGGTCAGGCCCGCGAGGCGATGCTGCTCGGCTCGTACGCGATGTTCGGGATGAGCCTGCTGGCGACCCTGGTCATCCTGCCCGTGGTGTTCTCGCGTCTGATCCACCGGGGCGCGCTGCCGCTCTTCCTCACCCCGACCCTGTTCCTGGTGCTCGGCCCGCTCGGCCAGTCCACCACCGCCGTGAACAAGCTGGCCGACGTGGCCGGCGGTGCGATCGGCGCCCCGTACGCCAACGGCATGGGCGCCTTCGCCGTCCTGTACGGCGTGCCGGTGATGGGCTTCGCCCTGATGTGGCTGGCGCTCGCGGTGGCCATGGTCGTCCGGGCGGCCCGGCGCGGCATGGGCTTCGCGATGACCTGGTGGGCCTTCACCTTCCCCGTCGGCACCTGTGTCACCGGCGCCGAGGGGCTCGCCCGCCACACCCAACTGCACGCCTTCGACTGGCTGGCGGTCGCCCTGTACGTCCTGCTGGTGACGGCCTGGCTGGTGGCCGGGTTCCACACCGTACGGGGGCTGGTGAACGGAAAGCTGCTCGCGGCGCCCGTGACGAAGTAAGCCCTCGTGCGCCCTTACGCGACGGTCCCGAGCGCCGCGCCGAGCACGGCCGGCGCGGTCACCAACGACGGCCCGTACCAAGTGAGTTGGCGGCCGTCCACGAGGGCGGCGGGCAGCGCGGGGAAGGCCTCGGGGCCGTCGTCGGGGGTGAAGCGGTAGGGCTCGTCGGGCAGCACGACGAGGTCGGCGCCCGCCGCGTTCAGCGCGTCGATGCTGATGCGGGGATAGCGCTCGGCGTGTCCGGCGTAGACGTTGTGCACGCCGAGCCGGGCCAGCACGTCGCCCGCGAAGGTGTCGCGGCCGAGGACCATCCAGGGGCGCCGCCAGATCGGCACGACGGCCCGGCGTCCAGGGCCCGGGCGCACCCTCGCCCACGCCCGCTCGGCGTCGTCCAGCCAGCGGGGCCGGGCGAGGCCGCAGCCGTCCACGAGGACCCGCTCCAGTTCGGCGAAGGCCCCCGGCAATGTGCGGACCTCGGTGACCAGGACGTCGAGCCCGGCGGCGCTCAGGGCGGCCAGGTCGGCGGGCCGGTTCTCCTCCTCGTTGGCGAGGACGAGATCGGGGTCGAGCGCGACGATCCGCTCCACGTCCGGGTTCTTGGTGCCCTTGACCCGGACGGCGTCGAGCCCGGCCGGATGGGTGCACCAGTCGGTGACGCCGACCAGGAGCCCGGGGGCGGTGACCGCGACCGCCTCCGTCAAGGACGGCACGAGCGAGACCACCCTCATCGGTGGCGCGCCCTCTCGCCTGCCTCGCCCATCAGTGGCGGGTCTCCTCGATGGCCTCGATGTGGTCGGCGACGGCCACGATCAGGATGCGGGTGCCGGGCAGCGCCGCCCGCCAGCGGTGGCGCACCCCGCCGGACAGACACAGGGTGTCGCCGCGCTCCAGCCGGTAGGCGCGGCCCTCGGCCTCGACCTCGGCCGCCCCGTCGGCCACGTACATGACCTCGTCGTTGCGGTGCTGGAACTCGCGACCGGTGTCCTGCTCGCCGGTGAACTCCATGGCGTGCAGTTGGTGGTGGCCGCGCAGCAGCTGCCGTACACCGGAGGTCTCGCCCTCGGGTTCGGCCCGTACGACGTCGACGGTGCGGGCGCAGTCGGCGGCGTCGTACAGCTCGCCGACGGTGGTGTTCAGGGCGTCCGCCACGCGCTGGAGGGAGCGGGCGCTGGGACGGGCGCGCTCGTTCTCGACCTGGCTGAGGAACGGCACCGAGAGGCCGCTGCGCTCGGCGACCACGGCGAGGGTGAGGCCGAGGCCGCGGCGCAGACGCCGCACCGCCACTCCGACCCGAAGAGTTTCCTTGTCGTCCATCTCCCGGGCTCCCTCCCCGTTCACCCGGTCCCGTTCGCACCGGCTGCGTGCACGTCACCCTACGCAGCTTCGGGCCCCGAGGGGACCGTCCCGCCGAGATCGTCAAGGGTCGGACGGGTGATCGGGCCGGATCCTCACGTCCGCGGTCGCGGCCGGAAGTCCGGCCGCGACCGCGGAAAGGGGAGGTGGAAGCGGGATCGGCTAGGACGCCACCGGGGTCCACTTGTCGGCCAGACCCGGGTTCTCCTTCAGCCAGTCGCGCACCGCGTCCTGCTCCTTGCCCTTGCCGGTGGACTGGATCTTCGCTTCGAGGCTGGTGAGCTGCTTCTCGTCCATGTGGAAGTTCTTCAGCCACGCGCCGACCTCGGCGTTGTCGGAGGCGAAGCCCTTGCGGGAAAGGGTGTGCACGCCGTCGCCCTTGCCCCAGACGCCCTTGGGGTC
The DNA here is from genome assembly GCF_003627815.1 of Streptomyces hundungensis. Lineage (NCBI taxonomy): Bacteria > Bacillati > Actinomycetota > Actinomycetes > Kitasatosporales > Streptomycetaceae > Streptomyces > Streptomyces hundungensis. The sequence continues at coordinate 6,853,422 of NZ_CP032698.1, read as the reverse complement.
CTTGAGCTTCTTCAGGTCGTAGGTGTTGTACGCCCAGTGCGGCGACCAGAGCGGAACCACGATGGGCTCCTTCTTGGCGTACGCCCGCTTCAGCTCGGCCAGCATGCCCGGCGTCGAGCCGTCGACGACCTTGTACTCGCCGTCCAGGCCGTACCCCTTGAGGATCTTGTCCTTCAGGATGCCGGTCTCACCGGCGCTCGGCTCGATGCCGACGATCCGGTTCTGGAACTGGGAGCCCTTGCCCTTCAGGTCGGCGAGGGTGTTGACGTCCTTGACGTAGGACGGCACCGAGAGCTCCAGGGAGGTGGGCCCGTACCAGGAGCCCAGGTCCTCCAGCTTGTCCTGGTACTTCGCCCAGTACTGGGCGTGGGTGGTGGGCAGCCAGGAGTCGGTCTCGAAGTCGATCTGGCCGCCGGCCATGCCGGTGTAGAGCGCGCCCGCCTCGTACTGGCGGGCGTCCACGGTGAAGCCGCGGCGCTCCAGGAGCTCCTTCCACAGGAACGTGGAGGCGACGCCCTCGTCCCACGGGATGTAGCCGAGCGAGATCTTCTTGCCCTTGCCCACGTCCTTGGCGCCGGTGGCCGAGGCCTCGCCGGAGGAGCCGAACATGTTCATGCCGCCCGCGACGAGGGCGAGGACGACCACGCCGACGAGCGCGACGACGGGTTGCGGACGGTGGTTCCAGATCCTGAGGCCGCCGGCGCCGGACTTCGCCTTGGCCAGCGCGCGCCGGCCGAGCGGGGAGACCTGGCGGCTGAGCGCGCCGGTCATCCGGTCCAGGTACATGGCGAGCACGACGATGGAGATGCCGGCCTCGAAGCCGAGACCGATGTCGACGTTGCCGATGGCCCGGTAGACGGCGCCGCCGAGGCCGCCGCCGCCCGCCATGCCGGCGATGACGACCATGGAGAGGCTGAGCATGATCACCTGGTTGATGCCCGCCATGATGGTGGGCAGCGCCAGCGGCAGCTGGACCCGCACCAGCGTGTTGCGCGGGGTGGTGCCGAACGCCTCGGCCGCCTCGACGAGTTCACCGTCGACCTGGCGGATGCCGAGCTCCGTCATGCGCACGCCCGGGGGCAGCGAGAAGACGATGGTGGCGATGATCCCGGGGACCACGCCGACGCCGAAGAAGATGATGCCGGGGATCAGATAGACCATCGCCGGCATGGTCTGCATGAAGTCGAGGACGGGCCGCAGGACGGCGCTGACCGTCTTGGAGCGCGCGGCCCAGATGCCCAGCGGGACCGCCACGACCAGCGTCACGATCGCCGCGACCAGCACCAGCGACAGCGTCGACATGGTGTCGTCCCAGAGCTGGATCGAGTCGATCAGCGCGAAACCGGCGAAGGTGAGCACACCCGCGGACAGGCCGCGCAGCCACCAGGCGACGAGCGCGAGGATGCCCGCGAAGAGCAGCGGCTGCGGTGCGTCGAGCACCGTGTTGATGCCGTCGTACATGCCGTTGACGACCCGCGTGATGGCGTCGAACAGCCAGGAGAAGTGGCTCTGGAGGAAGGTGACGGCGCTGTCGACCCAGTCGCCGAGGTGGAGCCTAGGCATGCGTGGCCACCTCCTTCATCGAGCAGACGGCCGGGCCTTGCGTGTCGTCCCCCAGGAAGGCGATGAGCCGCTCCTGCGGCACGACGCCGAGCAGCGCGCCCTCGCGGTCCTTCACCGCGACCGGGTGCGGCACCCGGGCGGCCACGGCGCAGACGTCGGCGACGGGGGCGTCGGGCAGCACGCTCTCGCAGTCGCACTCGCCCGCGTCGGGGCGGTGCGGGACGGTCATGACGGAGACGGCGGTGAGCACCCGGGAGCGGTCGACGTCCTGGATGAACGAGCTCACGTAGTCATTGGCCGGGGTGAGCAGGATGTCCTCGGCGGTGCCGAGCTGGACTATGCGTCCGTCGCGCATCACGGCGATGTGGTCGCCGAGCCGCATGGCCTCGTTGAGGTCGTGGGTGATGAAGACGATCGTCTTCTTGAGGCGCTTTTGGATTTCGAGCAGCTGGTCCTGCATGTCGCGCCGGATCAGCGGGTCGAGCGCGCTGAAGGACTCGTCCATGAGGAGCAGGTCCGCGTCGGTGGCCAGGGCGCGGGCCAGGCCCACGCGCTGCTGCATACCGCCGGAGAGCTCGTCGGGCCAGGAGTCGCCCCAGCCCGAAAGGCCGGTCAGCTCCAGGGCCTCGGCGGCACGTTTCTCCCGCTCGGCACGGGGCACACCCTGTACCTCGAGGCCGTACGCGGCGTTCTCCAGGACGCTGCGGTGCGGGAACAACGCGAAGTGCTGGAACACCATGCTGATCTTGCTGGAGCGCACCGTACGCAGCTCGCGCGCGGGCAGGCTGGTCAGGTCCTGGCCGTCGAACAGGACCCGGCCCGAGGTGGGTTCGAGCAGCCCGTTGAGCATGCGCAGCAGGGTCGATTTCCCGGAGCCGGAGAGACCCATGACCACGAAGATCTGACCGGGTTCCACCGTGAACGAGGCGTCGATCACCGCCGCGGTCGTCCCGTCCGCACGCAGCTCGTCGCGGTCCGCGCCGCCTTCGAGCTTGCGGACGGCTTCCTCGGGTCGTCTGCCGAACACCTTGTAGAGCTGCTCGGCTTGCAGCCTGGACACATACACCTCACGGGTCGAACTGAAAACGGCCCGCATCCCCCACGGGCGGGCCGTGGAGCGGCGCGGATTCGGTCCGCAGCCCGAGAAATTGTTGAAATCCATACTTGGGTCCGCTCCGGCGACGCGCCTGCCCCCTCGGTCCGGGAGCAAACACAACAGTGACCCAGTTCACGTGTTCACGAGCGGGGGTGCGCCCGAGCGGGGCGGGCCGAGCGCGGCGGCGAGCAGCGGGGCGGGCCGAGCGCGGCGGCGAGCAGCGGGGCGGGCCGAGCGCGGCGGCGAGCAGCGGGGCGGGCCGAGCGCGGCGGCGAGCGGCGCGGTGGGTGTCAGTGGGGTGCGGCATCATCGGGGGTGTGACGCGACGCCTGATGCTCCTCGACACCTCGTCCCTCTACTACCGCGCCTATTTCGGGGTTCCCGACACGGTCAGGGCGCCGGACGGCACGCCGGTCAACGCCGTGCGCGGCCTGCTCGACTTCATCTCCCGGCTCGTCCACGACCACCGCCCGGACGACCTGGTGGCCTGTATGGACGCGGACTGGCGGCCGCAGTGGCGGGTCGACCTGATCCCTTCCTACAAGGCGCACCGGGTGGCCGAGGAGACGCCGGCCGGGCAGCCCGACGAGGAGGAGACCCCGGACACCCTGGCTCCTCAGGTCCCGGTGATCGACGCCGTCCTGGACGCGCTGGGCATCGCCCGGGTCGGCGTCGCGGGCTACGAGGCGGACGACGTCATCGGCACCCTGTCCGGCCTCGCGTCGGGCCCGGTCGACATCGTCACGGGCGACCGCGACCTGTTCCAGCTGGTCGACGACAAGCGCGGGGTGCGCGTGCTGTACCCGCGCAAGGGCGTGGGCGACTGCGACCTGGTCGACGACGAGCTGATCCGTACGAAGTACGGCGTACGGCCCGATCAGTACGCGGACTTCGCAGCCCTGCGCGGCGACACCAGCGACGGGCTGCCCGGCGTCAAGGGCATCGGCGAGAAGACGGCGGCCCAGCTCATCAACGAGTACGGCGACCTGGCGGGCGTCCGCGCGGCCGCGGCCGACCGGTTCTCCCGGCTGACCCCAGCCAAGCGCAGGGGAATCCTGGAAGCGGCCGACTATCTGGACGTCGCGCCGAAGGTGGTGCGGGTCGCGATGGACGTGGCGCTGCCCGCGTTCGACCCGACGCTGCCCTCGGAGCCGCTCGACCCGGCGACCCTGGAGGAGCTGGTGGCCCGGTGGGGCCTGGCGGGCGCGACGGGGCGGCTGCTGGCGACGCTGCACCGCTGAGCGCCCCCACCCTGGGTGCGCCGTGCCTCGGGCAGGTCCTTTTTCTCTGAGGATTCTTCCTCTTCGAGGTGTTAACTTAGGTAATCCTAAGCAATGGTGGATCAGGGGAGCGCACTGTGGCAGAACGCCCGTCTCGCAAGGCACCGAAGATCAACGAGGCGCGGGTGGTGCGCACCGAGCGCCTCACGCCGCACATGGTGCGCGTCGTACTCGGTGGCGAGTCGCTGGCCGGCTTCGGCGTCGGCGAGTACACGGATCACTACATCAAGCTGCTGTTCCCGGCGAAGGGCGTGAGCTACCCGGAGCCCTTCGACATGGAGCGGATCCGTGCCGAGTTCCCGCGCGAGCAGTGGCCGAGCACCCGCGCCTACACGGTGCGCGGCTGGGACGCCGAACTCGGCGAGCTGACCGTCGACTTCGTGGTGCACGGCGACGAGGGCCTCGCCGGGCCCTGGGCCACCCGGGTCAAGGCCGGGGAGACGGTCCGCTTCCTCGGCCCCGGCGGCGGGTACGCCCCGGACCCGGCGGCCGACTGGCATCTGCTCGTCGGCGACGAGAGCGCGCTGCCCGCGATCGCGGCGGCCATGGAGCGCATGCCGGCGGGCGCCGTGGTGCACGCCTTCGTCGAGGTGGCCGGCCCCGAGGAGGAGCAGAAGATCAGCACCCCCGACGGCACCACGGTGACCTGGCTGCACCGCGGCGACGCCACGGTGGGCTCCCAACTCGTGGGCGCGGTAAGGGACTTGGAGTTCCCGGCGGGCGAGGTGCACGCCTTCGTCCACGGCGAGGCCGGCTTCGTGAAGGAGCTGCGCGCCCTGCTCCGAGTCGAACGGAACATCCCGCGCGAGCGCCTCTCCATCTCGGGCTACTGGCGCCTGGGCCAGGACGACGACGCATGGCGCGCGGTGAAGCGGCAGTGGAACGAGCAGGTGGAGCGCGAGCAGGAGGCCGGCGCCGCGTAAGTGACTTGGCACCGCGAAGAAGACCTCGCCGGGGCCGCGTAAGTGACCTGGCGCCACGTAGACGACCTCGCCGACGCCGCGTAGGCCACACCCGGGCCGCATGCACGGCCTCGCCGGCGTCGAGCGGCGGACGCGCCGTCGGTGGGGATGCCCGCCGACGGCGCGTCTTGCGCGTCGGCCTCAGTACGACGTGACCCGCTCCGGCTCCCAGGCCGCCTCCTGCGTACGGTGCGGAGGGCGGCCCGCCCTGGCGTGGGCGGCCCCGGGGCGGACGGGCCACCACAGGCCCCGCCCCAGGAGCGCGGCCAGGGCCGGGACGAGGACCAGCGACAGGACCAGCGCGGAGAGCAGGATGCCCAGCGCCATCGCGAAGGCCATCTGCTCACTGCCCGGCATGGTGGCGAGCCCGGCGAAGGAGCCGGCCAGCACCACACCCGCCGTCGCGATGGCCGGCGCCGTGAACCGCACCGCGCGGGCGACGGCAAAGCGGGCGGACCCCGGGCGCCGCGTCTCCTCGCGGATGCGGTCGGTGATCAGGATGTTGTAGTCGGTCCCCAGCGCCACCACGAACAGGAACAGCACCAGCGGCAGGGTGAAGTTGACGCCCGGTTCGCCGAGCCCGTGCTGGAAGAGCAGGGTCGCGGCGCCGAGGGTGGCGGCGAAGCCGAGCCCGACGGAGAGCATGAGGGCCAGCGGGGCGAGCAGGCTGCGCAGGAGCAGCAGGAGGATCAGCGCGATCAGCGCGGCGGCGACCGGGAACACGACCTTCAGGTCGTGGTCGACGGCGGTCGAGATGTCGGCGAGGATCGCGGCCGTCCCGCCCACATGGGCCGAGGTCCCGGCGGGCGCGTGCTGGGCGACGGCGGCCCGGAGGGGACCCGAGGCCAGGTCGCGGGCTTCCCGGCTTCCCGGGTCGGCGGTGGGATAGAGGTCGATCCGGGCGGCGTGACGGTCCTCGTTGAGGACGGTCGGCGCGACCTTGCCCACGCCCTTGACCTCGCCGAGCGCCCGCACGAGCCCGTCGAGTCGGCCGGTGGTGAGCGTACCGCCGTCGTTGTCCGTGACGAAGACGCTGGTCGGGTCGGAGACTCCGGCCGGCAGCGTCCGCGCGATCTCGGCCGCCGTGTCCGCCGCCGCGGCCCGGGTGCCGGAGTGGCCGTGGCCGTAGTCCATGCGGATGCCGATCAGCCCGGCGGTGAGCGCACCCAGCAGCGCGACGCAGGCGAGCAGCATCGCCGCGGGACGGCGTGCGATCAGCGCCCCCAGGCGGCCGGCTCGGCCCTCGCGCGCATCCTGGCGCAGGGCCGCCTTGGAGGGCCAGAACATTCTGCGTCCGGCGGCCGCGAGCAGCGCCGGCATCAGGGTGAGACTGCCGAGCAGCATCACCAGGACCGCGGCGGCGATCGCGGGGCCGAGGGAGCGGAACTGGCCGAAGGTCGCGAGGCCCAGCGTGGCGAACGCGGCGACGATGGTGAGCGCGGCCGAAGTGATGGCGGTGCCCACCCGGGCGCAGACCTCTCCGGCCGCCTCGCGCGCCAACTGCTGGGGCCGGTCGCGCAGTTGCTCGCGGAAGCGGAACAGCAGGAACAGCAGGTAGTCGATGCCTATGCCGAGCAGAACCACATTGAGGAGGGCCGGGGTGCTCGCGTCGAGCTTGAGGCCTGTGAGCACGGCGGCCCCCGCGACGGCTCCCGCCGCCACGAAGCCGATGAAGGCGACGGCGAGCAGCGGCAGCACGGCCGCGAGCACGCTGCGGAACACCAGCACATGGAGGAGGATGATCAGCACCGTGACGAGCGCGCCGCCGATCTTGGTGGCGAGCTCGTGGGAGTCGGTGGTGTCGACGCTTTCGGCGAGCGCGCCGGTGAATCCCGTACGCATGCCCGCCTCGGCGAACTCCGTCCGGGCGGTGTCGCGGAAGGCCCGGTAGACGCCCTGTACCCCCGGGTCCGACGCATTTCCGGCGAGCTCGACGGAGAGCAGTTGGAAGCTGCCGTCGGGCGCGGTCAGGGCCGGGGCGACCCGGGGTGTCTGGGAGCGGTCGGGGACCATGAACGCCGGCATGTCGTTCTCCCGGGGCATGATCACCCGGCGGTTGCCCAGCTTCGCCGCCCCGCTCTCGATCCGCCGCCGGTCGTCGGCGCCGAGGACCTTGCCGTCGGAGCGGGCGACCAGGACCGTCACCGTGATGGCGTCGGGGTTCATCCCGAAGCGTTCCTCGGCGATGCCCAGCGCGGCGGCCGAGTCGTAGGTGCGGGGCAGGAAGTTCCCGGCCTGGTTCTGGGTGACGCGGGCGAACAGGGTCGGGGTCAGGGCGCTCAGGGCGACCCCGAGGACCGCCCACAGGGCGATCACCTTCCAGGGATGTCGGGTGGAGTATCCGGTCAGGGCGCGGATCACGAGGTCCTCCGGCGGACGGGCTTTCGTGACGTCTGCCGGGGGCTCCCGGCCTCCGTCCAGACCATCATCGCGAGGGGCCGTACGGCGTCCTGGCCAGGGAGGATCCGCGCCGGGGCCCTGGGTCCCGCCCCCGCCCCGGACCAGGACCGTGGTCCTGGTCCCGCCCCCGACCCATGGCCGGTGCCCCACCGGAGCCGCTGTGCGAGGCTGTTGCGGCGGGACAGGGGCGGACACGGACGGACACACAGGGAGACCAGCGATGCGCACGAGCCAGCAGTCCGGGCGTCCGGAGCCGGACGGCGCCCGTGAGCCGACACGCTCCGAGGGTGTACGCACTCACGCCCTCGCGGCCACCCGCACGGACACCCCGCCCCCGCTCGACCACCCCGAACCGCCCGAACCGCGAGCCGATCAGTTCGGGGGCCAAGACGATCGGCTCGGGGGCCGCGGCGATCAGCCCGAGGACCACAGCCATCAGCTCGGGGACCACAGCAATCAGCTCGGGGGGCGCGGCGATCAGCTTGAGCACCACAGCGATCGGCTCGATGGCCACGGCGAGCAGCCCGAGCACCACAGCGATCGACTCGATGGCCACAGCGAGCAGCTCGGGGGCCGCGGCGAGCAACTCCGGGGCCGCGGTGGCCGATTCGGGGGCCGTGACAAGGCCGTACGTGCCGGCGTGACCGAGCCGCCCTGGACGCGGAACGACGCGCTCGTGGCCGCCGGGGCCTGTGCGATCAATCTGCTCAGCTATGTCTTCGTCGACGATCCCGGCGGTCGGGGCGGGGCGAGCGTCGCGGGGTTCCTGCTCATCGCGCTGGGGGGCGCGCCGCTGCTCGCCCGCCGCACCTGTCCGGTGGCGGTGCTCGCCACGACCCTGGCACTCGACTCGGCGGCCTCGCTGGCCCTGCACCTGCCCACCCACTTCGGGGCCGTTCTGATCGTCGCCCTGTACTCGGTCGCCCGGGCCCGCCCCGGCCGGGTGACGGCGCTCGCGACCGTCGCCACGGTGGCGCTGACCCTGCTCTGCCAGCGCACGGGCGGGATTCCGCCGTGGCAGGCCGCCCTGTCCGCGGTCCTGTCCCCCGTGATCGTCGTCGGCGCCGCCCTCGCGGTCGGCCGCTGGCAACGGGAGGTGGACGCCAACCGCAGGCTCCTCGCCGACCGTGCGGTCGCCGACGAACGCCGCCGCATCGCACGGGAGTTGCACGACATCGTGGCCCATCACATCACCACCATGCAGCTCATGGCCGGCGGGGCCCGGGCCAACCTCGCACGGCCCGAGGTGGCCCGGGACGCCCTCGTCACCCTGGAGGCCTCCGGGCGGCTCGCGCTCGGCGAGATGCGCCAACTCCTCGACGTCCTGCGGGCCGACGACGAACCACGGGACGCGCCGTCGCGACCGCAGCCCGACGTCGACGACCTCGAACGGCTGGTGTCCGAGTCCCAACAGGCAGGCCTGGAAAGCGAGTTGAGCGTGCGGGGTGAGCGTCGCCCGCTGCCGCCGACCGTCGGCCTCACCGTGTTCAGGATCGCCCAGGAGGCGCTCACCAACGCCCGTAGGTACGCGGGCCCGGCCCGCGCCACCGTATGCCTGACCTACCGTCAGGACCGGGTCACCATCGAGGTGCGCGACGACGGTGGCGGCGCCCCGCCCATGGAGGCGGGCACGCCACGCCCGGGTGGGTACGGCCTGATCGGCATGGGCGAGCGGGTCGCCCTGCACGGCGGCACCCTCAGCGCGGGCCCGCTCCCCGAGGGGGGGTTCGCGGTGGTCGCCGAAGTTCCGGTGACCCAGGACGAGACGGCCGAGGCGGCCGTCCAGCGCGAAGGGGCGCTGCGATGAACGACTCCGGACGCGGTACGCCGCCACCGATCAGGGTGCTGATCGCGGACGACCAGCCGCTGGTGCGGCGCGGCCTGTCGCTGATCCTCTCCCCCGACCCGTCGTTCGAGGTGGTCGGCGAGGCCGAGAACGGCGCACAGGCCGTCGCCCTCGCCCGCCAACTGCGCCCGGACGTCGTGGTGATGGACATTCGGATGCCCGTCCTGGACGGGGTCGCCGCGACCGGCGAGCTCGCCACCGCCGTACCCGACTGCCGAGTCCTGGCGCTGAGCACCTTCGACATGGACGAGTACGTGGTGGGCGCCCTGCGCGCCGGGGCCTGCGGGTTCCTGCCCAAGGACAGCTCACCGGAGGATCTGGCTGCGGCGATCCGTACCGTCCACGCGGGCGATGCGGCGGTCGCGCCGCGGCTGCTCACCCGGCTGATCTCCACTTACGTCACCGCCCCGCGCGCGACGCGGCCCGCCTTCGGTGGCGCGGGCGACCTCACACCCCGGGAGGTCGAGGTGTGGCGCCTGATGGCCGGCGGCCTCGACAACGCGGGCATCTCCCTCGCCTTGGACATCAGCGTGTCCACGGTCAAGAACTACATCACCAGCATCTTCGACAAACTCGCCGTACGCGACCGCGCCCAGGCGGTCATCGCGGCCTACGAATCCGGCCTCGTCACGGCCGGGGACCCGGCGGGTGGGGAAGCGCGCTGACCGATCCGGCCCCGGCCCCTCCCCGACCGTCCTGGGTGTCCGATTGACGCGGTCCCTGGCCGACTGACGCGCTGTCGCCCGCGATACCCGTCATCGAGAAAGGTACGACTCACCGGGGCCTTATCAACTCCCTTGCCCCGCCCTACCTTTGGGGCATGGAGACTCCGCATCCCGGCCCGCCGGCGGACGTTGCGGCACCCGTGTCAGCCGGATGGCGGCTGCTGGTCGTGCCCAGCCGGACCCGGGAGCTGGCCGTCGCGCTCGGTTCGAGCATCATGGTTCCGTCGGCGATCGCCGCCCCTCTTCTGCTGGTCGCTCTGGTGGTCGCCGTGATCTCGGGGAGCGCCTTCATGTGGGGCTTTTTCTGGGTCCTGCTGGTGCTCACGGTCGTCACGGTCGTCCTGCTCGCCGCGGCCATGGTGTTCGTCACGCTCTCCACCAGGGTGCGGTGGGTCGAGCTCCAGCCCCTGGGAACTCCCGCCCAGGTCGTGATCGCCCGCTTCCTGCGATCGTCGCCCCTGGCCATGGCCGATCTGCGGCGCGTCGTCGTCATCGAGCGACTCAGCCTGGGGCAGCGACAGTCGATCAAGGTGGTGTTGCACACACGCGGCGAGACGGTGGAGTGCGAACCGGGCATGTCCGCACCGCTCTCCCGGGTCGACGCACAGGCGCTGACCGACTGGCTGACCGAGCAACTCGGCCCGGTGCAGGTGGTGGTGGAGCGCCGGACGGAGGTCAGGCGAGACTTCGTGCGCCCCGACGAGTGGTGGACCCCGTCCCGCACCGCCGAGCTGTGGCAGGTACCCGTCGACGAGGTCGCCGGCATAGCCGCCCAGCACGGCGTCGAAGCCTATGGGTACACGCCCCGGGCACACGCGCTGTACAGCCCTGGTACTTCGGCCATCGTCTATGACCCGGGGCGGGCCTACGAGGTCGCCGAAGAACTCCGCGCGGCACGCGCCAGGGGCCGGGCCAGGGCCGCCAACCGCAGGGCAGCCCCCGGCCGGGCCGAGAACGACGCACCGGATCCCCACTGATCCGGTCGTGCCGGTCCTGACCCCGCTCAAAGACCGGCCCCTCGATCCCCCCCCAACCGTGCCGCACACGGGCGAAGACGAGGACGGCCCCCGCCGGGTGGTCCGGCGGGGGCCGCTCGCGCCGCGGGCGTACGGAGGTCCGCGACGCCGAGGTCACAGGTGTCTCGGCCCACTGAGCTGTCTCGGTCGTCTCAGCCGACCGAGCTGTAGGCGACGACTCCCCTCAGGAGCGAGTCGACCGCCTTGCGGGCGTTCTTGGCGACGGTGCTGTTCTCGCGCGGCGCCGCGGCAGCGATCTGGCCGAGGACGTCGATGACCTGCTTGCACCAGCGGACGAAGTCGCCCGCGGGCATGTCGGCCTCGCGCAGCACCTCGTCCAGGCCCTTGTCGGAGGCCCATTGGTAGGCGGCCCAGGCGAAGCCGAGGTCGGGCTCGCGCTGGCCCACGCCCTCCGTCTGGTTGATCTTGTGGTGCTCTTCGAGGGCGTCGAGCCGACCCCAGATCCGCACCATTTCCCCGAGCGCGGCCTTGGCCTTGCCGGAGGGGGTCTTGGGCGCGACGGCATCGTCCGCCTGGCGCGCCTCGTACACCAACGCCGATACGCAGGCGGCGAGTTCGGGCGGGCTCAGGCCTTCCCAGATCCGTGCGCGCAGGCACTCACTGGCCAGGAGGTCGAGCTCGCCGTAGAGACGGGCCAGCCGCCTGCCGTGCTCGGTGACCTCCTCGTCGCGCAGGTAGTCCAGCTCGGTGAGCAGGGCCACGATGCGGTCGAAGGTGCGCGCGATGGTGTTGGTGCGCCCCTCGATGCGCCGCTCCAACTGCTGAGTGTCGCGCTGGAGACGGTGGTAGCGCTCGGCCCAGCGGGCGTGGTCCTCGCGCTCGTCGCACCCGTGGCAGGGGTGGGCGCGCAGGGCGGCGCGCAGCCGGGTGATCTCGCGGTCGTCGACCGCCTCCGAGCGGGCCTTGCGGTGCCGCTCGGGGACGATGTGTCCGGCCTTGGTGCGCAGCGCCGACGCCAGGTCCCGGCGGGACTGCGGGGAGCGCGCGTTGAAGGACTTCGGGACGCGCATCCGCTCCAGGGCCTCTACGGGCACCGGGAAGTCGATCGAGGCGAGCCGCTTGACCTGCCGTTCGGCGGTCAACACCAGCGGGCGGGGCCCGTCGTGCTGCTCGAAGCCGCGGTGGCCGTTGGTGCGCCCCGCGGGCAGCCCGGGGTCCAGGACCAGGGCGAGCCCGGCGAACTTGCCGGTCGGCACATGGATGATGTCGCCCGGCTTGAGCTTCTCCAGGGAGGCCGCGGCGGCCACCCGGCGCTGGGCCGCGCCGTGCTTGGCGATCTCGGTCTCGCGGTCCTTGAGGTCGCGCCGCATCCGCGCGTACTCCTCGAAGTCGCCGAGGTGGCAGCGCATGCCCTCCCGATAGCCTTCGAGGCCCTCCTCGTTGCGCTGGACCTGGCGCGAGATGCCCACGACGGACTTGTCGGCCTGGAACTGCGCGAAGGAGGTTTCGAGCAGCTCGCGCGAGCGGTGCCGGCCGAACTGCTGGACCAGGTTGACGGCCATGTTGTACGAGGGCCTGAAGCTGGAGCGCAGCGGGTAGGTGCGCGTGCCGGCCAGGCCGGCGAGGGCCGCCGGGTCCATGCCGCGCTGCCACAGGACCACCGCGTGGCCCTCGACGTCGATGCCGCGCCGCCCGGCCCGCCCGGTGAGCTGGGTGTACTCGCCGGGGGTGATGTCGGCGTGCTGCTCGCCGTTCCACTTGACGAGCTTCTCCAACACCACCGAGCGCGCGGGCATGTTGATGCCCAGGGCGAGGGTTTCGGTGGCGAACACGGCCTTCACCAGACCGCGGACGAAGAGCTCCTCCACCACCTCCTTGAAGGTGGGCAGCATTCCGGCGTGGTGGGCGGCGATGCCCCGCTCCAGGCCTTCGAGCCATTCGTAGTAGCCGAGGACGTGCAGGTCCTCGCCGGGGATGGAGGCGGTGCGCTCCTCGACGATCTCGCGGACCTTCTGGCGCCCATCCTCGTCGTTGAGCCGCAGCCCCGCGTACATGCACTGCTGGACGGCGGCCTGGCAGGCGGCGCGGCTGAAGATGAAGGTGATGGCCGGCAACAGGCCTTCGGAGTCGAGCCGTTCGATGACCTCGGGGCGGCCGGGCGTCCAGATCCGGGAGCGCGAGCGGCGCTCCCGCTCGCGGTCGGCCTCGCGCACCATCTTGCCGCGGCGCCGCTCACGCGGGTTGTACGTCCGCTGGTTCTCCATCCGCGCCATGCGCAGCAGGTCGGGGTTGACCTCGCGCCGGGCGACGCCGCGGCCGCCGTGGTCGGACTCCTCCTCGAAGAGGTCGTACATCTTGCGCCCGGCCATGACGTGCTGCCACAGCGGCACCGGCCGGTGCTCGGAGACGATCACCTGGGTGTCGCCGCGCACGGTGTCCAGCCAGTCGCCGAACTCCTCCGCGTTGGAGACCGTCGCCGAAAGGGAGACCAGCGTGACGGAGTCCGGAAGGTGGATGATCACCTCTTCCCACACGGCGCCGCGGAAGCGGTCGGAGAGGTAGTGAACCTCGTCCATGACCACATATCCGAGCCCGCTCAGGGCCTGTGAGCCCGCGTACAGCATGTTGCGGAGCACCTCGGTGGTCATCACGACCACCGGCGCGTCCGCGTTGACGCTGTTGTCGCCGGTCAGCAGGCCCACCTTGTCGGCGCCGTAGCGGCGGGCGAGGTCGGCGTACTTCTGGTTGGACAGCGCCTTGATGGGCGTGGTGTAGAAGCATTTGCGGCCCTGCCCCAGGGCCAGGTGCACGGCGAACTCGCCGACGATGGTCTTGCCGGAGCCGGTCGGGGCGGCGACGAGCACGCCCTTCCCGGCTTCGAGAGCCTGACAGGCCTCGATCTGGAACGGGTCCAGATCGAAGTCGTACAGGTCACGGAAGGGTGCGAGCGCGGTGGCTTGCTCGACGGCGCGGAGCCGGGCAGCTGCGTACGCTTCGGCTGGTGAGAGGTCCTCTGTCATCTTGTCTTCGAGCCTACCCGCCGCCTCTGACAGAGGTCGCGATCTTTATGGGAGGCCGCTGTGGACGGCCTTCCGGCCGGGTGCCGGTAGGGGTGCCAATACCCGTACGGCGCCGCGCACACACTCCGCGGTGAGCGGGAGCGGACCGAGCCGTTCCCCGTCGGCGTACCCCGTGACGCCGTCGGCGGCGAGCGTGATCGAGGCGACACGGTAGGTGGTGACCTTGGGGTGGCCGAGGTGGGTGCCCCGGTAGACCCGCGGGAAGACCTTGATGAGGGTGGCGCGCGAGCAGTCGCCGACGACGGTGACGTCGAAGAGCCCGTCGGTGAGATCGGCGTCGGCGCAGATGCGCATGCCTCCTCCGTAGGAGGAGGCGTTCCCGACCGCGACGAGAGTCGCCTCGACCTCACGGGTCTCGCCGTCGTCGAGGGTGATCTTGTACGGGATGGGCTTGAAGGCGGCGAGTTCGGCGAGCATCGCGAGGTCGTACTTGAAGCGGCCGCCGGGCCATCGCATGCGGTTGCCGCGGTCGTTGACCTTGGAGTCGAAGCCGGAGGCGAGGACCGTGGCGAACCAGCGCTCGCCGATCCGGCCGAGATCGACGTCCGTGCCGTGGCCGCCCTTGAGGGCCCGGGCCGCGAGTTCGCCGGCCCGGGCCGGGTCGCGTATCGGCAGGCCCAGCGCCCGGGCGAAGTCGTTGCCGGTGCCCGCGGCGACGACGCCGAGCGGGGTGGCGGTGCCGGCGACGGCCTGGAGCGCGAGGTTGACCATGCCGTCACCGCCGACGGCGATGAGCGCCCCGGTGCCCCCCTCGACGGCCTCCCGCACGCGGCGCAGGGCGTCGTCGGCGTCCTGCCCGAGGACGGTGCGTACGGAGAAGCCTGCGGCCCGCAACGCGGAAGCGGCCGGCTGCGCGGCGTGCGCGCCCCGGCCGCGTCCCGCGGTGGGATTGACGAAGAGGGTGATCTCGCTGGTCACCCGCCGGACCCTACAAGCTCCGGCGATCTCGTCAAGGTCAGGTGATGTCGTCGTACCCGTTGAGCTTGGCGGAGCGTCCCCCGTCGGACTGCTCGGGCAGCCCCGGCCCGGCACTCACGGGTTCGACCGCGCCGACGTCCTCGGGGGTCAGATCCAGCTCGGAGGCCTCGTCGTCGGCCGGACCGGCTTCGGCACGCTCCCTGCGCCGCTTGTCGTTCAGGATCGAGATGATCACGGCGATGAAGTACAGGCCGACGATCGGGGTGGCGAGCGAGAGCATCGAGACCGGGTCGACGGTCGGCGTCGCGAAGGCCGCGAAGACCGTCACACCCATGATCATTCCGCGCCACCAGCCCAGCATCCGGCGGCCGGTGAGAATGCCGCTGAAGTTGAGCATGACGAGGAAGAGCGGCAGCTCGAAGGAGAGGCCGAATACGATGATCATGCGCGTGACGAGGTCGATGATCTCGTTGAGCGGCAGCAGGTTGGTCACGCCCGAGGGCGTGAAGCCGAGCAGCACCTCGGCCGCCGCGGGCAGCACGTGGTACGAGAACCAGCCGCCGGCCACGAAGAGCGGGACGCCCGCCGCGACGAAGCTCAGCGAGTAGCGCCGCTCGTGCTTGTGCAGGCCCGGCGAGACGAAGGCCCACAGCTGGTAGAGCCAGACCGGGCTGGCCGCGACGACGCCCGCCACCATCGACACCTTGATCATCAGCGTGAACGGCCCCATGAGGCCGGACATCGTGATCTGGCCGCAGGTGTCCGCGTTCTTGCTGGTGAGCTCGTGGAAGTTGTCCGGGCAGCCGACCGAGCGCGTGATCGGCTTGGTGATCAGCCCGGCGATGTCCTTGTAGTAGAACGCCGCCACGATGGCGCAGAGCAGAATCGCGAACACCGCCTTGGCGAGCCGGTTGCGCAGCTCGCGAAGGTGGTCCGAGAGCGGCATCCGCCCCTCGGGGTCCCTCTGTTGTTTGCGGGCAGACTTGAGCAACCCACGTCCTCATCTCGTGCGGCAGGTCACTTTGGTCACAGAGGTGAACAGCGCCTGCTTCGGCCCGGTGTCAGCGCTGCGTGGTGTCCGTCGGCTCGTTCACCGGGCGGGCGCTGCTCACGTCACCGGGCGCCGACTGGATCGTGCGCTGGGCCGGCGGCTGCTCGCCGGGGACCGGCGGGTCGGCCGGAGCGGTCTGCTGACCGTCGGACTTCATGGCCTTGGCCTCGCTCTTGAGGATGCGGGCCGACTTGCCGAGCGACCGCGCCATGTCCGGGAGCTTCTTCGCGCCGAACAGCAGGACGACGACGATGAGGATGAGAATGATCTCGGGGGCGCCGAGCCTTCCGAACATAAGCGTTTACCTTCTCACCGAGGCTACAGAGTGGGGGCTGCTGCGGGGTGGCGACCGGACGGATGTCCGACCGCCTTACGTGCAGCGATCGTAACGCGCGGGGGTGAACGCCGGGCAATCCCCGTGCGTACTCCCGTTTGCGGACCGGGCCTCGCTTCCTGGGCCGCGTTGTGCAGCGTACCGCCCCGAAACGGGCGACATCAGAGCGCACCGGTCATCGCAGTGTTTCCCCGGCGCCCGCGAGGTCGACGGCGGCACGCTCCAGCTCCTCGGCGGCGCGATTGACCTTCCGGGTGGTGTCGGCCACTTGACGGCCGAGCCGCTGCGCCTCGACGAAGACCTTGATGGCGAGGACGCCGAGCACGGCGATCCCGAGGAAACCCAGGGCGATGGCGATCATCGGCCAGAACATGGATGCGGACCCTAGACGGTGGAGTGGAGACGGAGGGTGCGGACGCCGCCGCCGGTGAGGAGTTCGATGATGCGCTCCCCGGCCGGCTTGCGGACGGCCGAGCCGCACTCGGGGCAGGTGAAGGAGTAGAAGGTGGTGCGGCGGCTGGCGCCGATCGCGAGCCGGAGCGCGGCGGGGCCGAGCTCGAAGCGGGCCCGGCACTGCGGGCAGGCCGCCTTGAAGAGGACCGGGATCACCGGACGGGAAACACCGGGGAATACCGACATGTTCCGTGCGTCTCCTCAGCTGTGGTGGTCGGGCGCGGGCGATTCCTCATAACCGGCCAGCGCCTCACGGGCCGCGCGCCGGGCGCTCTCGGCGAGGTCGTCCGGCGTGACGATCCGGCCGTCCCGCCCGAGGCGCAGCGCCAGGCGCCGCAGCGAGGCGGGGTCGGGGGTGCGCAGCGTGATCCGCAGGCCCCCGTCGGCCAGCTCCTCGGCGCTGTCGTGCGGGTAGTACTCGGCGACCCAGCGTCCGCCGGGGCTCACCTCGACGACGACCTCGGGGTCCTCGGCGGACGGCTGGACCAGTCCCTCGGACAGGTCGCGCAGCTCCAGCTCGGGCGGCGCGGACGCCTCGTCGAGCAGCCGGATCTCGGCGACCCGGTCGAGGCGGAAGGTGCGCCGGGCCTCGGAGAGCCGGCACCACGCCTCCATGTAGGTGTGGCCGACGGCGAAGAGGCGGATCGGGTCGACCTCGCGCTCGGTGAGCTCGTCCCGGGCGGGCGAGTAGTACTTCACCCACAGCCGGCGGCGCTCGGAGATCGCCCGGTCCACCTCGGCGAAGACCCCGCCCTCGGACTCGAAGGTGACCGAGAGCCGGGAGCTGGCGCCGGCCGCCTCGCCGGCCGCCGCCTCCAGCTTGGCGGTGGCGCGCAGCAGCGCCTGCCGGTCGCCCTCGCGCAGGCCCGGCAGCGTGGAGACGGCCCGCGCGGCGACGAGCAGCGCGGTCGCCTCGTCGGCGGCGAGCCGGAGCGGCGCCGCGACGTCGTCGGGGTTGTGCCACCAGATGCGGTCGCCGTCGGTGTCGATGTCCAGGAGGTCGCCGCCCCGGAAGCTCGTGCCGCACATGGGCAGCACGTCGAGGTCGGAGATGAGTTCGTCCTCGGTGATGCCGAAGGCGCGGGCGACGTCCGCGACATGGGCGCCGGGGCGCTCCCGCAGATAGGTCACCAGCGACAGCATCCGCCGCGTCTGGTCGATGGCGTTGGCAGCCATGGTCGTACGGTCCCCCTCAGCCCTTGGCCACGGCACGCAGCCGGTCGATCACATCGGCCCGCAGATCGGCGGGTTCCAGCACGACCACATCGGGGCCGAACTCCACCAGGTGGGCATCGAGCCCGTGCCCGTACGGAATCTCCAACTCGTCCCAGCCGTCGCCGAGTTCACGTGCCGAGGTGGCCCGCGAGCGCAGCGGGTAGCCGGCGCCCGCGCGCAGCCGGATCCGCGCCGAGCGGGTCGCGGTCTCGCCCGCCCAGGTCTCCACGGTCTCGCGCACGGTGACGACATCGGGCACCGGCGCGGTGAAGGCGCCCGCGCGCGAGCGCACCCGGCCGGAGATGCGGCTGAGGCGGAAGACCCGCTCGGCGCCCCGGTCGCGGTCCCAGCCGGCCAGATACCAGTGGCCGCGCCAGCACTCCAGACCCCAGGGCTCGACGTGCCGGGCCTCGGGGCGCACGGCGGTCACCTTGCGGTAGTCGAAGATCACCGGACGGCGGTCGCGACAGGCCAGCATCAGGGGCTCGAAGGCCGCCTCGTGGACCGGGATGCGCGGTTCGATCGCACTGTGCTCATACGGATTGTCGGCTTCCGGCATCCCGGCGGCGCGCAGCTTCTGAAGTGCGCCGCTGGCCGCTCCCGCGAGCCGGGCCTGCTGCCACACGCGGGCCGCGAGCCCGAGGGCCGCGGCCTCCTCGACGTCGAGCTGGACCGGCGGCAGACGGTTGCTGTCGCGGCGGGCGAGATAGCCGGTCTCCCCGTCGAGGTTCTCCACGGTCTCGATCACCAGGCCGAGTTCCCGCAGGTCGTCCTTGTCCCGCTCGAACATCCGGTTGAAGGAGTCGTCGGATCCCGCTTCGAGATAGGCCTCGATGGACTCGCGCAGCTCCCGCTTGCTGAGTGCGCGCCGTGTCCCGAGCAGACACAACGCCAGGTTCATCAGCCGCTCGGCCTTGGCGATCGCCATCGATGCCCTACGCCCTCTCTCGTTGTGCGCTACGACCGTTGACCGTACCGCTCCGGGCTGCCGGGGCAAAAGCCGAGGGCCCATGCCGGCAGGCATGGACCCTCGGTGCGGTCGGCTCCGGTCACCCGGAACCGACCGGGGCGCGTCTCAGACGGCGACCAGGTCGCAGACGAAGATCAGCGTCTCGCCCGGGGCGATGGCGCTGCCGGCGCCGCGGTCGCCGTAGGCGAGGTGGGCGGGGATGGTCAGCCGGCGGCGGCCGCCGACCTTCATGCCCTGGATGCCCTTGTCCCAGCCCTCGATGACCTGACCGGCGCCCAGCTTGAACTCCAGCGGGTTGCCACGGTTCCAGGAGGCGTCGAACTCCTCGCCGGTGGAGAACGCCACGCCCACGTAGTGGACCTTGACGAAGTCTCCGGCCTTGGCGACGGCGCCGTCGCCCTCCCAGATCTCCTTGATCTCCAGGTCCGCCGGCGGCTGACCCTCGGGGAAGTCGATCTCGGGCTTGTCGATGCTCACGTAATGCTCCTACTAATCGCTATGGGCAACCGGAACAGTCTTACATTGCTCCGACGATGTCCACGACGAAGACCAGGGTGGAGTTCGCGGGGATGTCCTCGCCCTGCGCCTTGTCCTTGTAGCCCTGCTCCGGCGGGATGACGAGCAGCACCCGGCTGCCGACCTTCTTGCCGACCAGGCCCTTGTCCCAGCCCTCGATGACCTGGCCCTGGCCGATCACCGTCGAGAACGGGGCGCCGGTCTTCCAGGAGGTGTCGAACAGCTTCGCCTGGGGCTGACCCTCGTTGGGCTTCCAGGTGGCGCCGCTGTACTGCATGTAGACCGTCTGGCCGTTCTTGACCTCGGCGCCCTTGCCCTCGATGAGGACCTGGTCGACGAGCTTCTTCGGCGGGTCGTTCTTCGGGACGGTGATCGTGGCGGCCTCGTCCTTGTCCGCCTTGATCTGCGGCAGGTCGGACGGGATGGCGGCCTGGGTGCCCTCGACCTTCTTCGGCATCACGCTGTCGATGTCGAGGACGAAGACCAGGTTGTCGGCGGGGCCGACCCCGAGCTGCTCCTTGCCCGCGGAGCCGAACGCGGCGGCCGGCGGGGCGACGACCAGGACGCGGGCGCCGACCTTCTGGCCGAGCACCGCCTGGCTGAACGCCGGGATGTAGGTCTGCGAGCCGGCCGGAATGACCTGGGGCACGCCGTCCTTGTCATAGGAGCCGGCGAGGTCCTTGCCGCTCTTCCAGACCTTCCCGGTGTACTTGGTGACCGCCAGGTCGTCCTTCTTGACCTCGGGGCCGGTGCCCGCGGTCAGCGTCTTGATGACGAACTTCCCGCTCGGGTCGCCCTTGGGGATGGTGATCGTGGGCTTCTTGCCCGCGTCACCCTCGACGGTGGGCATCGGCGAGGCCTCGGACACCGGCTTGGGGGCCGAGGGCTGCGACGCCGAGTCGGAGGGAGAAGCGGACGCGTCCTTCTTCTTCGCTGCGTCGTCGTCACCTCCTCCGCAGGCCGCGGTGAGCATCAGGGCCGGCACGATGAGCACGGCAGCAAGTCGGCGTCGCACAGTGGTCCTCGGGGTAGCTGGAACGGTCGGAGCCGCCACTCTACGGCCCCACTCCCGTACCACAAGGCTCCGGCATGCCCGGGGGCCCCGTACGCAACCACGTACGGGGCCCCCGGAACAGCACGGCTGACGCCGGGTCACATGCCGGCGATCAGCTTCTCCACGCGGTCGTCCACCGACCGGAACGGGTCCTTGCACAACACGGTGCGCTGCGCCTGGTCGTTGAGCTTCAGATGCACCCAGTCGACCGTGAAGTCCCGGCGCTGCTCCTGGGCACGGCGGATGAAGTCGCCGCGAAGGCGGGCCCTGGTGGTCTGCGGGGGCACCGACTTGCCCTCGAAGATCTTCAGGTCGTTGCAGATCCTGGCGGCCTGCCCCTTGCGCTCCAGGAGGTAGTACAGGCCCCGCCGACGGTGGATGTCGTGGTAGGCGAGGTCTATCTGCGCCACCCGCGGATGCGACATGGTCATGTTGTTCTTGGCCCGGTACCGCTCGATGAGCTTGTACTTCATGACCCAGTCGATCTCGGTGCCGATCCGGTCGAGGTCCTCGGCCTCGATGGCGTCCAGGGTGCGGCCCCACAGTTCGAGGACCTGCTCGACGGTGCCGGTGCGGATGCCACGCCGCTCCACGAAGTCGACGGCCTTCTCGTAGTACTCGCGCTGCACTTCGAGGGCGGAGGCCTCGCGCCCGCTGGCCAGGCGCACCTTGCGCTGGCCCGTGATGTCGTGGGAGACCTCGCGGATGGCCCGGATCGGGTTCTCCAGGGTGAGGTCGCGCATGACCGTACCGGCCTCGATCATGCGCAGCACGAGGTCGGTCGCGCCGACCTTGAGCAGCATCGTCGTCTCCGACATGTTGGAGTCGCCGACGATGACGTGCAGGCGCCGGTAGCGCTCGGCGTCCGCGTGCGGCTCGTCCCGGGTGTTGATGATCGGACGCGAGCGGGTGGTGGCGGAACTGACGCCCTCCCAGATGTGCTCCGCGCGCTGGCTGACGCAGTAGACCGCGCCGCGCGGCGTCTGGAGCACCTTTCCGGCGCCGCAGATCAGCTGCCGGGTGACGAGGAACGGGATGAGGATGTCCGCGAGCCGGGAGAACTCCCCGTGCCGGGCGACCAGATAGTTCTCGTGGCAGCCGTAGGAGTTTCCCGCCGAGTCGGTGTTGTTCTTGAAGAGGTATACGTCGCCCGCGATTCCCTCCTCGTGCAGGCGGCGTTCGGCGTCGACGAGCAGGCCTTCGAGAATGCGCTCGCCGGCTTTGTCGTGCGTGACCAGTTCGGTCACGTTGTCGCATTCGGGAGTTGCGTATTCCGGATGCGATCCCACGTCAAGGTAGAGGCGGGCGCCGTTCCGCAGAAAGACGTTGCTACTGCGGCCCCATGACACAACACGGCGGAAGAGGTAGCGCGCCACTTCGTCAGGAGACAGTCGGCGCTGTCCCCTGAACGTGCACGTGACGCCGTACTCGTTCTCCAGCCCGAAAATGCGGCGGTCCATGAGGGAACATTACGCCTGATGGCCTGAGCTGAAACCGGGTTCGACGGCACGGTTTCGATCATTTTCGTCAACTCCTACCACCTGGCGCGAACCCGCGGGAGCCGCGAGCACCCTTTGCGTCGCGAGCAGGACCACCAGCGCCGCGATTCCACCGCCGCCGGCGACCGCGAAACTCGCGCCCGTTCCGCCGAGTTCGACCGCGGGACCGGCCGCAGCCGTGCCGAGCGCGGTGCCCACGCCGAAGGCCGTCACCAGCCAGGAGAACGCCTCGGTCACCGTGCCGCGCGGGGCGTGCCGGTCGACGACGATGAACGCGCAGGCGATGGACGGCGCGAGGAAGAGTCCGGAAACGACGGTGAGCGCGGCCATCGCGGGCAGCCCGGGCACGAGCGTGAGCGGCAGATAGCCGACGGCGAGCAGCGCCACGAGGATCCGCAGCCGCTTCTCGGGGGCACCGCTCCACTGCCGGGCTCCGTAGACGAGGCCGCCCAGCAGGGCGCCGAGTCCGTTGCCCGCCATCAGCCAGCCGTAGATCGTGTCGCTGCCGTGGTCGTCGGCGTAGGCGGAGGCGGCCACGATGATGGCGCCGAGCGCCAGGCCGACGAAGAAGAACGAACCGAGCAGCGCCAGCAGCCCGGGCGAGCGCAGCGCGCCGAGCCAGTGCGCCTCGCGGGGCGCCGAACGCCAGGTCCTGGACGGCCGCGAGAGGACGACGCTGAGCGCGCCGACCACCCCGAGCGCGTTGATCAGGACCAGTGCGGCGGCGGGCGACCAGAGCGCGATGGAGACGGTGACGAGCAGCGGGCCGACCGTGAACATCACCTCCTGGGCTATCGCGTCCATGGCGTACGCGGTGTGCACCTGGTCCTCGCGCTTCAGGACGCTGGGCCACAGGGCACGCAGGCCGCCCTCCAGGGGCGGTGTGGCGAGCCCCGCGACGAGGACCGCCGCGTACGCCACACCGGCGGGCCGGATGCCGACGGCGGCCGGCACGACCATGGCGAGGGCCGACAGGACGGAGGCGGGGAGCATGACGCGCGGCTGGCCGTACAGGTCGACGGCCCGCCCGAGCAGCGGCTGGCCGACGGCGGTGGCCACGCCGTAGACGGCGGTCAGGGCGCCCGCGAGCGAGTAGCTGCCGCCCTCGGCGCGGACGAAGAAGACGATCGCGATCGCGGCGGTCGCGTTCGGCAGGCGTCCGGTGAGCGTGCCCGCGAGCAGCCGCGCGGCATGCCTGGTCCGAAGGATCTCCGCGTACCCCGCCGCCATGACCACTCCTTCAGTGTTACGTATAACGTCCGACGTCATACGTACCATGTGGCGAGCGCGCGGGTCCACCCCGCGCCCCTTCGTCACCCGCCCTGGAGGACCCGTGACCAGCCCGGACGCCCCGGAATCCGTTCCGGTCCCAGCACGGGCGGGGGTGCGCGCCGCGCGCGCCGCGCTCACCGGCCGCGCCGCCGGTGCCCGTCCGCCCACCAGCCGGGACGTGGCGAGCGCCGCCGGGGTCTCCCAGGCCACCGTCTCGCTGGTCCTCGGCGACAAATGGCGGGGCCGGGTGTCCGAGCGGACCGCAGAGCTGGTCCGGGAGGCCGCACGCGAGCTCGGCTACCGCCCCAATCTCGCCGCCCGCAGCCTGCGGCTCGGCCGCACCAGGACGGCGCTGCTCGTGGTGCCGGCCATGACCAGCGAGTTCTTCGCCCAGGTCTACGCGGGCGCGGCCAAGGTCGCCGCCGAGCACGGCTTCGGCGTGGTGCTCTACCCCTCCCCCGAGGGCATCGGCCCCGCCCGCGACCCCTTCGACTCCGCGCGCACCGCACTCGACGGCGTCATCGCCTCCTCCATGGCCGCCGGCGCGCTCGCCTCCATCCGCGGCAGCGACCTGCCGCTGGTGATGCTCGACAGCGACCCCGAGGAGCCGGGGCCCGCGGCCCACGTCAACCTCGACATCGCCGACGGCGTACGGCGCCTGACGGAGCATCTGCTCGATCTCGGCCACCGCCGCTTCACCCACATCGCCGCCGATGTGGACTCCTGGACCTTCGTCGTACGGGCCCGCGCCCTCGCCGACACGCTCGCCGCGGTACCCGACGCCGAGCTGCGCACCGTGCGCGCCGGACTCAGCGTGGACGGCGGCAGACGGGCCGCACAGCGCGCCCTGCACTCCCCCGGCCCGCACCCCACCGCGCTGGTCTGCGACGACGACTTCCTGGCGGCGGGCGCCTGCAAGACCGCCCACCGGCTCGGGCTGCGCATCCCCGACGACGTGTCGGTCACCGGATTCGACGGCCTCACCCTCGCCACCGCCCTCGAACCGGAACTGACCACGCTCACCCTCCCCGCCGAACAGGTCGGCGCCCGCGGCATGGCGGCGCTGCTCGCCGTCCTGGAGGGGCGGCCCGCGGAGACCGGGGACCTGCCGGTGTCGCTGGCCGTACGGGGGTCCACGGCCGCGCCCCGGCCCGCCTGAGGCGGAACCGGGGCGCGCGAGGGACCGGGATTGCTTGAGGGGCGGGGACTACTCGTCCTCCGTCTCCTCCAGATCGTCCGAAGGGGCCTCGGTGGGCTCGGTCTTGGCGACATCGGACTGGAGCAGCCGGGAGAGCTGCCGCCCCACGATCCGCTTGAACTTCCGCTGCTGCGGCCGCGTCCGGTCCAGGACCGCGACCTCGAGACGCTCCGCGGGGATCTCCCGGTCGGCGCCATTGGTCTGGCTGGAAAGCGCCTGCACGGCCAGCCTCAGCGCCTCGGCGAGCGACATGCCGTCCTGATGGCGCTGGTCCAGGAAGGTGCTGATCTGCTCGGCATTGCCACCGACCGCGACCGAGCCGTGCTCGTCCACGATCGAGCCGTCGTGCGGCAGCCGGTAGATCTGGTCCTCTTCGGGCGTGCTGCCGACCTCGGCGACGACCAGCTCCACCTCGTACGGCTTCTCACCGACACTGGAGAAGATGGTGCCCAGCGTCTGCGCATAGACGTTGGCGAGCCCACGGGCCGTCACATCGTCACGGTCGTAGGTGTATCCGCGCAGATCCGCGTAACGGACGCCGCCGATGCGGAGGTTCTCGTACTCGTTGTACTTGCCGGCGGCCGCGAAGCCGATCCGGTCGTAGATCTCGCTGAACTTGTGCAGCGCGCGGGACGGGTTCTCACCGACGAACACGATGCCGTCGGCGTACTGGATCACAACCAGGCTGCGGCCGCGGGCGATGCCCTTGCGGGCGTACTCCGCACGGTCGGCCATGGCCTGCTGGGGTGAGACATAGAACGGGGTCGACACCGGCTAACCGTCCCTTTCTGTCAGTGGCTGGGTCATCTCGGGCCTGCGCGGGCCTCAGAGGAGGGAGGCCCGGGGGCCGTCGGGCTGCTCCAGCCGCCGTTCCAGGATGGAGCGGGCCAGCGCGGAGGACTCCGCCTCGGTGAGCCGGCGGAAGCCGTCCTCGGTGATGACGGTGACGATCGGGAAGATCCGGCGCGCCATGTCCGGGCCGCCGGTGGCCGAGTCGTCGTCGGCGGCGTCGTAGAGCGCCTGGATGACCAGGGTGGTCGTCTCCTGCTCCGTCAGGTCCTCGCGGTAGAGCTTCTTCATGGAGCCCCGGGCGAAGATGGAGCCGGAGCCGGTGGCCGCGAAGCCGTGCTCCTCGGAGCGGCCGCCGGTGACGTCGTAGGAGAAGATCCGGCCCTTCTCACGGTCCACGTCGTACCCCGCGAAGAGCGGGACCACGGCCAGGCCCTGCATGGCCATGCCCAGGTTGCCGCGGATCATCGTGGAGAGCCGGTTGGCCTTGCCCTCCAGGGAGAGCGTGGTGCCTTCGACCTTCTCGAAGTGCTCCAGCTCCAGCTGGAAGAGCTTGACCATCTCGACCGCGAGACCGGCGGTGCCGGCGATGCCGACGGCCGAGTACTCGTCGGCCGGGAACACCTTCTCGATGTCGCGCTGGGCGATCATGTTGCCCATCGTGGCCCGCCGGTCACCGGCCAGCACGACCCCGCCGGGGAAAGTCGCGGCCACGATCGTCGTGCCGTGCGGGGCTTCGACATGACCCTGCACGGGCGGCAGGACGCGCTTGCCGGGGAGCATCTCCGGCGAGTGGTCGGACAGGAAGTCCATGAATGAGGAGGAGCCGGGCGTCAGGAAGGCAGCTGGTAGACGCCCGGTGCCACGAGTGTTGGCTTCCACGAGGTTCCTTCCAAGTAGGCGGCAGCGCGACGGACGGTGTCGGGATCGTCTCCCAACTTGCCGATGGCCGAATTGCAGTTGAAGCAGAGTACGCCTCGGACCCTACCCGTCTGGTGGCAGTGATCCACGTGAACGGCGGGAGCAGAGAGGCAGGTTACGCAAGGGCCCATCTGGGACTCGGCCTTACACGACTTGCAGAGCGTTGCGAAGCCGTCTGACGACCGGCGGTTCCGGGACCACTCACTGTGCGGCTTGGTTGTTCCGCAAGTGCGGCAGAACTTGTGGCCTTCCGGGGCCGTCACCCTAGGCCGTACGTTTTTACCGCGAGCCACCTGGCGCTGCTGGTGATATGAGGCCGAGCATTCGCGACAGTAGACCTGGTACCCATCGCGGGAAGCCCTGTTTTTTGCGAAGGCTTCCCACGACAGCATCCGTTCACAGCGTGAGCACCGCTTCACCCCCGACGCGTTCACATCCGTGGACTACTGTCCACCCTTCTGAACGAAGCTTCGCACGAAGTCCTCTGCGTTCTCCTCAAGCACGTCGTCGATCTCGTCCAGAACCGAGTCCACGTCGTCCGACAACTTCTCCTGGCGCTCCTTGAGGTCCTCCGAAGCCTGCGCGTCCTGCGCCTGCTCCTCGACCTCCTCGGTGGAACGCGTCGCCTTCTGCTGTCCGCCGCCGGTGTCCTTGGTCGCCATCTACCTCACCCCGCTCGGTTCGATGTACGTGATCAGAGTCCTTGATCAGACCCTACAAGCCGGGTCCGACATCGGCCCCGCAGTTGGTGCAATGTGTGGGGCCTACCTCTGTGTTTCCCACACCTCAGGGCTTTCAGCCCCCCGAGAGCACCCGCACCAGATCTTCGGCCGTCCGGCACCGGTCCAGCAGCGCCTTCACGTGATTACGCGTTCCGCGTAGGGGCTCCAGGGTTGGCACCCGCTGGAGCGAGTCGCGGCCCGGCAGATCGAAGATGACCGAGTCCCAGGAGGCGGCCGCGACGTCGTCCGCGTACTGCTCCAGGCAGCGGCCGCGGAAGTACGCCCTGGTGTCCTCCGGGGGCTTCGTCTGGGCCCGCAGGACGCCGGGATCGTCCAGGAGGCGCTTCATCTTGCCGCGGGCCACCAGGCGGTTGTACAGGCCCTTGTCGGGCCGTACGTCGGCGTACTGGAGGTCCACCAGATGCAGGCGGGCCGCGTCCCAGTCGAGGCCGTCACGGCGCCGGTAGCCCTCCATCAGCTCCCGCTTGGCGATCCAGTCGAGCTCCCCCGACAGGCTCATCGGGTCGTTCTCCAGCCGGTTCAGGACGTCCTCCCAGCGGGCCAGGACGTCCTTGGTCTGCTCGTCTGCGTCCGCGCCGAAGCGCTCGTCGACGTACTTGCGCGCCAGCTCGAAGTACTCCATCTGAAGCTGCACCGCGGTGAGGGTGCGACCGCTGCGGAGGGTGACCAGGTGTCGCACGGTGGGGTCGTGCGAGACCTGGTGCAGGGTGCGGACCGGCTGGTCCACGGCCAGGTCGACGTTGATGAACCCGTCCTCGATCATGGAGAGGACCAGCGAGGTCGTGCCCAGCTTGAGGTAGGTGGAGATCTCCGACAGGTTGGCGTCGCCGATGATCACGTGCAGGCGGCGGTACTTCTCGGCGTCCGCGTGCGGTTCGTCGCGGGTGTTGATGATGGGGCGCTTGAGCGTCGTCTCCAGGCCGACCTCGACCTCGAAGTAGTCGGCCCGCTGGCTGATCTGGAAGCCGTGCTCGTGGCCGTCCTGGCCGATGCCGACGCGTCCGGCGCCGGTGATGACCTGGCGCGAGACGAAGAACGGGGTCAGATGGCGCACGATGTCCGAGAACGCGGTCTCCCGCTTCATCAGGTAGTTCTCGTGCGTGCCGTACGAGGCGCCCTTGTTGTCGGTGTTGTTCTTGTACAGGTGGATCGGCTGGGCGCCGGGCAGCTGGGCCGCGCGCTCGGCGGCCTCGGCCATGATGCGCTCGCCGGCCTTGTCCCACAGGACGGCGTCACGCGGGTTGGTGACCTCGGGCGAGCTGTACTCGGGGTGGGCGTGGTCGACGTACAGGCGTGCCCCGTTGGTGAGGATGACGTTGGCGAGGCCGATGTCCTCGTCGGTGAGCTGGCTGGAGTCGGCGGCCTCGCGGGCGAGGTCGAAGCCGCGGGCGTCCCGCAGCGGGTTCTCCTCCTCGAAGTCCCAGCGGGCGCGGCGCGCCCGGTGCATCGCCGCCGCGTAGGCGTTGACGATCTGGGACGAGGTGAGCATGGCATTGGCGTTGGGATGGCCGGGGACGGAGATCCCGTACTCCGTCTCGATGCCCATTACTCGCCGTACGGTCATGCGGCCCTCCTTGCCCGGCGGCGCTCCCCCGCGGGAGCGGCGCTCAAGTACCGCTGGTTCTCCGGTGCGTGTGCGGTGCCCGTCCCCGCACTGCGCGACTAGGCGGTACCGAAAAGCCTAGAACGCCTTTGCGCTCGTGGGGAGATCAATTCCGTCATTGCTCTTGCGCTGTTCGTGGCCTGAAAAGCAGTCGGCTGCGGGTGCCCGCCCGGGCACCCGCAGCCGGCCTGCCTTTTTACAGGTACTGACCGGTGTTGGCCACCGTGTCGATGGAGCGTCCGGTGTCCGCGCCCTGCTTTCCGGTGACGAGGGTGCGGATGAATACGATCCGCTCGCCCTTCTTTCCGGAAATCCTGGCCCAGTCGTCCGGGTTGGTGGTGTTCGGCAGGTCCTCGTTCTCCTTGAACTCGTCCACGCAGGCCTGGAGGAGGTGGGAGATGCGAAGGCCCTTCTGGTTCTGGTCGAGGAAGGCCTTGATGGCCATCTTCTTGGCCCGGTCCACGATGTTCTGGATCATGGCGCCGGAGTTGAAGTCCTTGAAGTAGAGGACTTCCTTGTCGCCGTTGGCGTACGTGACTTCCAGGAAGCGGTTCTCTTCGGACTCCGCGTACATCTGCTCCACCACGGACTGGATCATCGCGTGGGTGGTGCCGTCCTTGTCCCCGCCGTGTTCGGCGAGGTCGTCGGCGTGCAGCGGCAGGGAGGACCTGAGGTACTTGGCGAAGATGTCCTTCGCCGCCTCCGCGTCCGGGCGCTCGATCTTGATCTTCACATCGAGCCTGCCGGGCCGCAGGATCGCGGGGTCGATCATGTCCTCGCGATTGGAGGCGCCGATGACGATGACGTTCTCCAGGCCCTCCACGCCGTCGATCTCGGCGAGCAGCTGCGGGACGATGGTGTTCTCCACGTCCGAGCTGACGCCGGAGCCGCGGGTGCGGAAGAGCGATTCCATCTCGTCGAAGAAGACGATGACGGGGGTGCCCTCGCTCGCCTTCTCCCGGGCACGCTGGAAGACCAGACGGATGTGCCGTTCGGTCTCGCCGACGTACTTGTTGAGGAGTTCGGGGCCCTTGATGTTGAGGAAGTAGCTCTTCCCCGCGGGCTGGCCGGTCACCTCGGCGACCTTCTTGGCAAGGGAGTTGGCGACCGCCTTCGCGATCAGCGTCTTGCCGCATCCCGGCGGGCCGTAGAGCAGGATGCCCTTCGGCGGCCGCAGTTCGTGCTCCTTGAAGAGGTCGGGGTAGAGGTAGGGGAGTTCGACCGCGTCGCGGATCAGCTCGATCTGGTTGCCCAGACCGCCGATCTTGTCGTAGTCGACGTCCGGGACCTCTTCGAGGACGAGCTCCTCGACCTCGCTCTTGGGAACCACTTCGTAGACGTAGCCGGACCTGGGTTCCAGCAGGAGCGCATCGCCGGGGCGGATGGTGATGTCCAGGAGCGGCTCGGCGAGCCTCACCACCCGTTCCTCGTCGGTGTGCCCGACCACCAGGGCGCGCTCGCCGTCCTCGAGGATCTCCTTGAGGGTGACGATGTCCCCGGCGCGCTCGAACTCCATGGCCTCGACCACGTTGAGCGCTTCGTTGAGCATGACTTCCTGGCCGCGCCTCAGGTCGTCGAGTTCGACGCTGGGGCTGACGTTCACCCGGAGCTTGCGGCCCCCGGTGAAGATGTCGGCGGTGCCGTCCTCGTTGGCGTGCAGGAAGACACCGAAGCCGGCCGGCGGCTGTGCGAGCCGGTCGACCTCCTCCTTGAGGGCCACGATCTGGTCGCGGGCCTCACGGAGGGTGTTGGCGAGCCGCTCGTTCTGTGCGGACACGCCCGCCAGGCTGGTCTGCAACTCGACGATCCGCTCTTCGAGAATCCTCGTATGACGCGGAGAGTCGGCGAGCTTGCGTCGCAGGACGGCGATTTCCTGCTCTAGATAGGCAACCTGGCCGGCTGGGTCCTCAGACCCCCGCCCGGGCCGGATGCCGCGGTTGATGTCGTCGTCGTGGGCTGCCACGGTCCTCACCTCCTCCAAGGGGAGCTGGACGCTTCCTGACCCTACCTGGGCTGGTGGTGATTGAAACCCCTAGATCACAAAGACTCTGGGGTGTGTCCGATCTTCACCCTTGCGCTCTCCCTCACCACAGGGGAATACCCACCCAGCAACATCGGAAAGCGGGCGGTTGTTATCGTCGATGGAGTCAACACCCTTCAGGGCTGGCACCGATTGATTCACTCGCGCAGGAACGGCAGGCACATGAACGAGGCTCTCGAAGTCTGGATCGACCAGGACCTGTGCACCGGCGACGGCATCTGTGTCCAGTACGCGCCCGAGGTCTTCGAGCTGGACATCGACGGGCTTGCGTATGTGAAGAGTTCCGACGACGAGTTGTTGCAGTCGCCGCGGGCCACGACGCCCGTCCCGCTGCCGCTGCTCCAGGACGTCGTGGACTCGGCCAAGGAGTGCCCGGGCGACTGCATTCACGTACGTCGGGTTTCGGACAGCGTCGAGGTGTACGGCCCCGACGCGGAGTGATGTTGGGGTGACCGGACGCCGTGTCCGGTCCTCCCGGGCCGGTGTCGCGGGGCTCAGACGCCCCTCGCGGCGGCGCCGGTCGAGCGGACGAACTTCCCGCCCCGCCAGCGCCACTTGACGTCCTGGCGGACGTCGGGCCTGAAGCGCGGCACGTCGTCGGAGGAGTAGCCGAGCAGTGTGGCCGCCACCACACCGTCGTGCACCGCGAAGTCGGTGACGGTCCGCCGGTCCTCGGGATCGAGCAGTGTCGCCACCAGGCGGGGCGGCGCTCCCTTGAGGGCGGGCCGCGTCAGGACGTAGACGCCGTGCGGCGGGGTGCCGCCGCCGGCTTTGCAGTGCACGACCGCCACGGTTTCCGGCACGCCGTCGCCGTCGAGGTCTCCGGTGGCCTGTTTCTCCACCACCGTGCCCACGTTTCCACAGTCCAGGGGGTAGGTGACCGTGCCCGGATCGGGGGCGGCCACCGTCGTCAGGGGGGCGCCGGCGCCTGGGGCCGCCGTCTGGGAGGCGGTGGCCGCGTCCGGCGTCAGAAAGCCCGCGAGGGCGACCACGCCCGCCATCGCGGTCGCGGTGGCGATCCAGTGCAGGGGGCGGGCGTGGGTGTGCGCGAGCTCAGGGACGGCGGCATTCTGCACGCGGAAGGTCTCCTGTGAAGGGCGGTGCGGGTGGTGGGGTGGCCAGCATCGTGCCACACGTCACAGGTGGGCGGAATACCGGGGCAAGAGGCACAACGCAAAGGCGCCGCCGCCGAGTTCCCGTGTCGGTCCGGGAACTCGGCGGCGGCGCCGGTTCGTTGTACGAGGCCCAGCCTCAGAACTGGGGTCAGTCCTTGTTGGGGCCTTCGTAGTCGTCGCCGTACGCGCCCTTGGCGGGGCGGCGGCGGCGCATCGGGGGTTCCACGCCGTCGGCGAGGCGGCGGGCGGTGACCAGGAAGCCGGTGTGGCCGATCATCCGGTGGTCGGGGCGCACGGCCAGTCCCTCGACGTGCCAGTTGCGGATTATCGACTCCCAGGGCTGCGGCTCGGCGAAGCAGCCGATCTCGCGGATGGACTCGACGGTGCGCGAGAGCTGGGTGGTGGTGGCCACGTAGCAGCACAGGATGCCGCCGGGGACGAGCGCCTTGGAGACGGCGTCCAGGCACTCCCAGGGGGCGAGCATGTCCAGGATGACGCGGTCGACGTCGGTGTCCGACAGGTTGTCCTGGAGGTCGCCGACGGTGAGCTGCCAGGCCGGGTGGGGACCGCCGAAGTAGCGCTCCACGTTCTGCGTGGCGATCTCGGCGAAGTCCTCGCGGCGCTCGTAGGAGTGCAGCATTCCGTGGTCGCCGATGGCGCGCAGCAGGAAGGCGCTGAGCGAGCCCGAGCCGACCCCTGCCTCGACGACGCGGGCGCCGGCGAAGATGTCGGCGAAGGCCAGGATCTGCCCCGCGTCCTTGGGGTAGACCACGGCGGCGCCGCGGGGCATGGACAGGACGAAGTCGGGGAGCAGGGGGCGCAGCGCGAGGTAGGCGACGTTTCCCGTGGTACGGACAACACTGCCCTCGGGAGCACCGATCAGCTCGTCGTGCGGGAAGGAACCCTTGTGGGTGTGGAAATTCTTCCCGGCTTCGAGCGTGAAGGTGTAGTGGCGTCCCTTGGGGTCGGTGAGCTGGACCTGGTCCCCGACCTTGAAGGGCCCGCGACGGCGGGCGGCACCGGTCGGTTCGGACATACGACCAGAGTACCGGCCGTTCCAGGTCTCGAACGCCACGGCGGTGGCTGCCGGAACTAGGAGCCGGGCCGCGCCATGGCCGCGACGAATGCCTTCTCGACGTCGGCCGCGGAGAGCACCCCGTAGATCTCGCCGGTCTCCTCGACGACCAGGTACTCGCTGGCGGGGGTGGCCCGCAGGAGGTCGAGCAGGGGCTCCCCGGCGAGTTCGGCCGGGACGCGCATGCCGTCGGTGAGGTCCTGGGCGAGGCCGCTGACGGCGACCCAGGGGCGGCGGTGTTCGGGGACGCCCACGATGGCGGCCTCGCGCACCAGCGCGGTCGGGTCGCCGTGTCCGTCGACCACGACCAGGGCGCGGGCGCCCGCCTCGTTGGCGCGGCGCAGCGCCTCGGAGAGCGGGGTGGTGGACTCGACGGGGACGGCACGCCGGGTGAGGGTGCGGGCGCGCAGCTCGGGGAGGTGTTCGCGCAGCCGGGCCATCCGCAGGCTGTTGCCGGCGCCGGTCCAGATGATCGCGGCGAGGATGGCGGCGAGCAGCGCGTCGGTGACGGTGTCCATGCCGCTGACCTCGTCGGGCGAGTTGCCGAGCACCCCGGTCTGGGTGAGCATCGGCAGGCCGATGAGGACGGTGACGGCGAGGGCGCGGCCGACCCAGGCGGCGGCGATGGTGCCGGTCATGGGCTTGCCGGTGATCTTCCAGACGACGGCGCGGAGCATCCGGCCGCCGTCCAGGGGCAGGCCGGGCAGCAGGTTGAAGGCGGCCACGATGAGGTTGGAGATCATCAGGCCGGCCAGCAGGACGCCGGGGACGGTGCCGGGTTCGACGGCCTTCATGCCGAGGTAGAAGACGCCGGACAGGACGAGCGAGAGCAGGGGGCCGACGAAGGCCAGGACGAATTCGCGGCCCGGCTCCTCGGTCTCCTTCTCGATCTCGGAGACGCCGCCGAAGAACTGGAGCTGGATGCGGCGGACCGGCAGTTTGAAGCGGAGCGCGGCCACCGTGTGGGCGAGTTCGTGGACGAGTACGGAGGCGTAGAAGGCCACCGCGAAGAAGAGCGAGACGAGATAGCGGGCGGCGCCGAGTTCGGGCAGGACGCGGTCGAGCTGACCGCCGAAGACCCAGGTGATGAGGGCGGCGACCAGGAACCAGCTGGGGGCGACGTAGACGGGCACTCCGAACGGGCGGCCCATCAGGATGCCCCCGCCGGGGCCGGGGCGGGGCTGCTTGCCCTTACCCGGGCCACCACCTCGGGGCTTGTTGTCCTGTGCGCCGGACCGCGGCCGTCCGCGCTCGCCGCTCTCGCCGCTGTCTTCCACGGGTTCCCTTCGTCGGTACGATGCCTGTTCCGGGCAACCTGCCCCGGAGCCCCGGCCGGACTCTCCTCGTCCGCCGAATGTTCGCTGCATGGTGCGATGCCACGATCATGCAGGGTGAGGGCGCCCGTCGTCGATGGTATTCCGCTCGCTGTCAGTGGCGGGTCGTAGGGTCTGAGTCATGAGTGAGAGCACCGGTGGGGCCGCGGCCGCACAGCAGCCCACGTCGCTGTCGCCGTCGCGGGCGAACGACTTCATGCAGTGCCCGCTGCTGTACCGGTTCCGGGTGATCGACCGGCTGCCCGAGAAGCCGAGCGAGGCCGCCACCCGCGGCACGCTGGTGCACGCCGTCCTGGAGCGGCTTTTTGACGATCCGGCGGCCGAGCGCACCGCGCCGCGCGCCAAGTCGATGATCCCGGCGCAGTGGGACCGGTTGCTCGAAGCGAAGCCGGAGCTGACCGAGCTGTTCGCCGACGATCTTGGGGGCGAGCGGCTCAGCAAGTGGCTGGGCGAGGCCGAGCGGCTGGTGGAGCGGTGGTTCTCGCTTGAGGACCCCACCCGTCTGGAGCCGGTGGAGCGGGAGTTCTTCGTCGAGACCGAGCTGGAGTCGGGGCTGCGGCTGCGCGGTGTCATCGACCGGGTGGATGTGGCGCCCACCGGTGAGGTGCGCATCGTCGACTACAAGACGGGCAAGGCCCCGCGTCCGCAGTACGCGGAGGGCGCGCTCTTCCAGATGAAGTTCTACGCGCTGGTGGTGTGGCGGCTGAAGCAGGTCGTGCCACGGCGGCTCCAGTTGGTGTACCTGGGCAGTGGCGATGTGCTGACCTACGACCCGGTCGAGTCGGATCTCGTCCAGGTGGAGCGGAAGCTGCACGCGCTGTGGGAGGCGATCCGGCTCGCCACCGAGACGGGCCAGTGGCTGCCCCGGCCGACCAAGCTGTGCGGCTGGTGCGACCACCAGGCGGTCTGTCCGGAATTCGGGGGGACTCCCCCGGTTTACCCGCTGTCCATCACCGCGGCGCCGGAGACGGCAGGCTGAGGTACGGCCGTTCTCGGCCCGGTGCGCGTCGGGCGTGGCGGCGGCCGGTGGCCCGCGCCCGGCCGAACCCACCATCGGTGAGCAGGGCAGAATGGGCCCGGTCCAGCAATCCTGATGAGGAGTACCCGTGGCGATCCGCGTCCTACTGGTCGACGACCAGCCGCTGCTGCGCACCGGCTTCCGGATGATCCTGGAGGCCGAGCAGGACATCGCGGTGGTCGGCGAGGCCGGTGACGGTCTCCAGGCCCTCGATCAGGTGCGGGCGCTCCAGCCCGATGTGGTCCTGATGGACATCCGGATGCCGCGGATGGACGGGGTGGAGGCGACCCGCCAGATCAGCGGGCCCGGCAAGGACGGCCCCGCGAAGGTGCTCGTCCTGACCACGTTCGATCTCGACGAGTACGTCGTGGAGGCGCTGCGGGCCGGGGCGAGCGGCTTCCTTCTGAAGGACGCGCCCGCCAACGAGTTGGTGCAGGCGATCCGGGTGGTCGCGGGCGGCGAGGCGATGCTGGCGCCCTCGATCACACGCCGGCTGCTCGACAAGTACGCCGACCATCTGCCGTCCGGCGAGGAGCCGGTGCCGGACACCCTGCACACGCTGACCGACCGCGAGGTCGAGGTGCTGAAGCTGGTCGCCCGCGGGTTGTCCAACGCGGAGATCGCGGCGGATCTGTTCGTCAGCGAGACGACGGTGAAGACGCATGTGGGGCATGTGCTGACGAAGCTGGGGCTTCGGGATCGGGTGCAGGCGGCGGTCTATGCGTATGAGAGTGGGTTGGTTCGGCCCGGCGCGCAGTGACGGGGGTGGCTCCCTGAGGCACCGGGGCTCCGCCCCGGACCCCCTACCCCGGTGGTGCGGGCGTATTTCGACCACCGGTCGTGTGTGGCTGGGCGCGCAGTTCCTCGCGCCCCTGGCGGGGCGGGGGTCGGCGGGGTGGGACGACTGCGGTGGTGCCGGGACCGATGAGTTCGGGGTTCGGATGGTGTCTGTAGGAGAGACGGCATCAAGAACGCGCTCTGGAAGCAGGTGGTTCTCATGGACGTGACTCGCGTACTGATGGTCGCTCCGGTACGGGACATCGACATCGCGGTGGCCTGGTACGAGCGGCTGCTGGGGCGCCCGGCGGACCGCCGGCCGATGGCATCGCTGGCCGACTGGCATCTCACCGCGAGCGGTTGGCTCCAGGTCTTCGAGGACCCGGCCCACGCCGGCTCGACCCTGCTCAACCTGGAGGTGCCTTCGCTGGACGAGGCTCTGTCCGAGGTGGCGGAGCGCGGTCTTACGGCGGGGCCGGTGCAGACCGGCGGTGTGCGTACCCGGTTCGCCGCCCTGGAGGACCCGGACGGCAACCGCGTAACGCTGCTGGAGAACCCGGTGGCGTAGTCCCTGCCGGCGTGGCGGGGACTGCCCGCCGTTCAGCTCTTCTTGATCTCCCAGAAGCGGAAGACCGTCGAGGCGTCCAGGGTCCACTCCAGACCGGTGATTCCGGTGCGGGCCACCGCGTACTGCTTGCCCTGCCACAGCGGGAGGACGGGGAGTTCGTCGGCGACGATGTCCTGGAGCTTGGCGAAGTCCGTCTCGGTGGCGGCGCGGTCGGCGGTGGCCGCGGTCGAGGGGAGGATCTCGTCGGTGATCTGCTTGTTGGTGTAGTGGTTGGACAGCACGTTGCCCTTGCCGAAGAACGGCAGGGTGAAGTTGTCCGGGTCCGGATAGTCGGGGACCCAGCCCTTCACGTAGACGCCGTACTTGCCGGCCTCGATGTCCTTCTCGTACTGCTTGAACTCGACGGACTTCACATCGGCGTCGAACAGGTCGCTCGCGTTGAGCTGGCTCGCGATCGCCTTCAACTCCTCGTCGGTGGACGGCCCG
The DNA here is from genome assembly GCF_003627815.1 of Streptomyces hundungensis. Taxonomy (NCBI): domain Bacteria; kingdom Bacillati; phylum Actinomycetota; class Actinomycetes; order Kitasatosporales; family Streptomycetaceae; genus Streptomyces; species Streptomyces hundungensis. The sequence continues at coordinate 6,816,543 of NZ_CP032698.1, read as the reverse complement.
TAGCGGCTCGGCGTGGACCACAGGGTCAGCTTGACCTTGCCGTTGATGCCCGCCGAGTGCAGGGCCGCCTTCGCCTTGGCGGGCTGTGGGCTGCCGCCGTACTCGTCGAAGAGGGCGGTGCTGTGGGCGGTGATGCCGCTCGGGACGACCGAGTACAGGGGGCTGGCGGTGGACGAGTACACGTCGCGCACCAGGGCTTCGCGGTCGACGAGGTAGGCGATCGCCTTGCGCACGCCGATCTTGCCCGCGACCGGGTCCTTCATGTTGAAGACCAGGTCCTGGACCTCGGCGCTGGTGCCCTCGATGACGTTGATGCCCTGCTTGTCGGCCGTCGTCGAGGTCTGGAGGGCGGCGATGTCCTTGGCGGTGAGGCCTCGGTAGGCGAGGTCGATGTCGCCCTTGTTGAGGGCGGCCGCCAGGTTCTTCTGGTCGCCGTGGAAGAGCTTGAGGGTCAGGCCGGAGTTCTTGGCCTTGACGGTGCCCTTGTAGGAGGAGTTGACCGAGAAGACGGCCTGCTTCTCGGCGAAGGAGTCCAGCTTGTAGACGCCGGATCCGATCGCCTTGCCGTCGGTGCGCAGCTTGTCGGCGGGGTACTGCGCGTGGTCGACGATCGAGCCGGCGCCCGAGGCGATCTTGCTGGGGAAGGTGGCGTCCGGGACCTTGAGGTGGAAGACCACCGTCTTGGCGTCCGGCGTCTCTACCTTGCCGAGAGTGGCGAGCATCGGCGCGGGACCGTTGTCGTCATTGATCTTCAGCACGCGCTCGAAGGAGTACTTGACGTCCTCGGAGGTCAGCGGGTCGCCGTTGCTGAAGGTGAGGCCGGGGCGCAGGGTGCAGCGGTAGACGGTCGAGCCGCCCTTGTCGAAGCTGCACTCCTGCGCCGCCTCGGGCTGCGGTGTGGAGCTGCCCTTGGGGAAGCTGAGCAGGGACTGGAAGACGTTGTTGAACAGCAGCCAGGAACCGGGGTCGTAACCCGAGGCGGGGTCGGTGGCCAGGATGTCGTCGGACATCCCCATGACCACCGCACCGTCGTCGCCGGACGAGGCGCCGCCCTGTTGCGTGCCGCAGCCGCTCACCAGGCCGGCCGCCACCCCCGCCGCGAGCGGGGCCGCCAGCCATCGGTTCCGTATCTTCACGCGCACGTGCCTCACAGTCATGCTCAACAAAAGGTCCGCCCGGCGCGGCAGGGCCGCGGCCGGGCCCTGCGTTACTTCTTGCCCCGCCCGAGCTCCCAGAGCTGGAGGTCGGAGGAGGAGTTGATGGCCCACTCGGTGCCGGTGATGTCGCTGCGGGCCGCGACGTACTGCTTGCCCTGCCACAGCGGGACGACCGGGACGTCGTTGGCGACGATGTCCTGGATCTGCTCGAACGTCTTGGAGGCCTGGTTGCGGTCGGCCGCCACCCGCGACTGCGGGATCAACGTGTTGCGGATGTCGTTGCTGACGTAGGGGGTGTTGAGGAAGTTGTCCTTGCCGAAGAACGGCGCGACGAAGTTGTCCGGGTCCGGGAAGTCGGGGAACCAGCCGAGGCCGTAGACCGCGTACTCGCCCTTCTTCTGCGCCGGGCGGAACTTCGACCACTCGGTGCCCTGGACGGTCGTGCTGAACAGACCGGTCGCGTTCAGCTGCGCCGACAGGTTCTTGAACTCGTCCTCGGTGATCGAACCGTAGTGGTCCTTGGTGTAGTTGAGGGTGAGCTTGACGGGCGTCTGGATTCCCGCGCTCTTCAGGATGTTCTGGGCCTTGGCCTTGCTGCTCTCGCCGTACTTGTTGAAGAACGAGTTGGTGTGCCCGGCGATCGAGGTGGGGATCAGCGAGTACAGCGGCTCGGCGGTCTGCCCGTACACCTTGCTCACCAGCTGGCTGCGGTCGATGGCCTGGGCCAGCGCCTGGCGCACCGCCTTGTTCTTCACCGACGGGTCGTCGGTGTTGAAGCCGAGGTAGCGGATCTCCAGGCCGGGCATCTCGACCAGGTTGACGTCCTTGTTCGGGCTGACCTGCATCTGCTGGATCTGCCCGGGCGTCATGGCGCGGGCCATGAGGTCGATGTCGCCCTTGGCGAGGGCGGTGCCCATCGCCTCGGCGGTCGGGAAGGAGCGCAGCTCGACCTTGTCGTTCGCGAACTTCACATCACCCTGGTAGTTCGGGTTCTTGGTGAAGGTGAACTTCACGACCTGCTCGTTCTTGACCTCGGCCTTCATGGTGTACGGCCCGGAGCCGTCCATCTCGAAGCCGTCGCGGAGCTTCTTCGGCTGGTACTTGTCCTTCGGCACGATTCCCGCGGCGGGCGTCGCGAGCTTGTACGGGAAGGTGGCGTCCGGCGTCTTCAGATGGAAGACGATCTCGCCTTCACCCTTGGTCTCCATGGTGTCGATGTTGTCCAGGAGACCGGCGGGGCCGTTGTCGTCCTTGATGTCGAGCACGCGCTGGATCGAGTACTTCACGTCATCGGCGGTCACCTTGGTGCCGTCGGCGAACTCGAGGCCGCTGCGCAGGGTGCAGCGGTAGCTCTCGTTCTCCTTGTCCGTGAAATTGCACGTGGAGGCCGCGTCGGGAACGGGCAGGCCACCGCCGCGCGGAACGTGGACGAGCGACTGCGTGCTCTGCCGCATCACGTTCCAGATGCCCGTCTCATAGGCATGCGCGGGATCGAAGGGGGCAGGGGCGTCCTTGGTTGCCACGAACTGGTCCGTGGTGCCCACGACGATGGTCTTGCCGCCGTCTCCTCCGCTCTCCGATCCGCCGCAGGCGACGAGTACGGGAGCGAGCAGGCCCACTACGGCCGACAGCACCAAAGTCTTGCGGTTCATCCTGGACGATCTCCCTTGTCCGGCACTTTGGGGTACAGCTGTGTACGGGACACTCCGCCGCGGCCGCCCGTTCGGGGCGGGGCGATCGGGCCGGGTTTGTGCGATCGGACCTGCGTTCCCGTCCACTTGGTGTGCGGCGGGGCAGATGAGGGTGCGGCGAAGTTCTCGGACGAGATTAGTGGTCGCCGCGGGAAAAGCTGGAACTGGCGTCGGCACGCGGGGAATCGGGTGGTCCGGCTCAATACCGGCCCACCGATATAGAAGTGCCGGAATGTTTCGTACACCGGCTCACCAAACGGGACACAAGGGTGCCTCCGAGGGGCCCGGAGTGTCCGGATCGGGCTCCTGTCGACCCCCCGTCGGGTGACGAACGTCACCACGGGGGTCCCTTTGACGGGGTGTGAATTCGGGCGCCCACGAGGTCACGCAAAATGAACGCCCGGCTGCGATGTGTTTCTGTCGTATTCAACGACACACGCTGGGTGAACAGATCAGTTCAGGCGGGTGATCAGCGCCCGCAGAAAGGCCAGGTCGATCTCTTCGAGAGAGTCGACCACGACGCGGCCCCCGGTGGGCGCGATGGCGGCGACCGAGGGCACCGCGACCACCCGGCAGCCGGCCGCCTCGGCGGACGCGACCCCGGTCGCGGTGTCCTCCACGACCGCGCATCTGGCCGGGTCCGCGCCGAGCCCGCGGGCCGCGATCAGATACGGGTCGGGGTGCGGCTTGGTGCGGGCCACCTCGTCGCCGGCGACGGTGAGGGCGAAGTGGGACGGGCCGAGCGAGTCCACGATCTTGTCGATGATGCGCCGGTGCGAGGCGGAGACCAGGGCGGTCGGGATGTCATGGGCGGCGAGCTCGTCGAGCAGCCGGGCGGCGCCCGGCATCAGCGGCACCCCGCGCGCGATCCGGGCCTCGAAGTGGTCGTTGAGCAGTACGGTCAGCTCGGGCATGGAGATGTCGGCGCCCGTGGCCTCGATCAGGAAGCCCGCGCTGCGCGTCATGGGGCCGCCCACCACGATGTCCCGCCACGACTCGTCCAGGACGTGCCCGAGGGTCGCGAACGCCTCGCACTCGGCCTCCCACCAGAAGCCCTCGGTGTCGACGAGGGTGCCGTCCATGTCGAGCAGGACGGCCTGGAGCGCACCGCCCTCGCCCGTCGCGCTCTGCCGCGTCCGGGTGGCGTCGAGAGCTGGGGAACCTGCGACGGCAGCGGGGACCGTACTGGTCATCGGCACACCTCCTGGAGGGACGAGAAGGCCGGCCGCCTTCCCCAGCTGGGAAAAGCGACCGGCCTCGTCTGGGCCGACCAGTGTACGTCGGACCCGCTGAACACGCGCTGAATTACCGGGGGCGCCCCGTCATCGGGCGTTGAAGTACTTGGCTTCGGGGTGGTGGATGACGATGGCGTCGGTGGACTGCTCCGGGTGGAGCTGGAACTCCTCGGAGAGGTGGACGCCGATCCGCTCCGGTTCGAGCAGCTCGGCGATCTTTGCGCGGTCCTCCAGGTCGGGGCAGGCGCCATAGCCGAGCGAGAAGCGCGCGCCGCGGTACTTCAGCGCGAACATGTCGTTCACGTCCGCGGGGTCCTCACCGGCGAAGCCGAGCTCGGAGCGCACCCGGGCGTGCCAGTACTCGGCGAGCGCCTCCGCCAACTGCACGGACAGGCCGTGCAGTTCGAGGTAGTCGCGGTAGGCGTTGGCCTCGAAGAGCTTGGCGGTCTCCTCACCGATGCGGGAGCCGACGGTGACGACCTGGAGGCCGACGACGTCGGTCTCGCCGGACTCCTCCGGGCGGAAGAAGTCCGCGAGGCACAGCCGGCGGCCGCGGCGCTGGCGGGGGAAGGTGAAGCGGGTGCGCTCGGAGCCGTCGTCGTTGAGCAGGATCAGGTCGTCGCCCTTGGACACGCACGGGAAGTAGCCGTGGACGACGGCCGCTTCCAGCAGGCCCTCGGTGTGCAGCTTGTCGAGCCAGCCGCGCAGGTGCGGGCGGCCCTCGGTCTCCACCAGCTCCTCGTACGTGGGCCCGCCCTTGCGTGCCTCCTTCAGGCCCCACTGGCCCTTGAACAGGGCGCCTTCGTCCAGCCAGGACGCGTACTCCTTGAGCGGGATGCCCTTGACGACGCGGGTGCCCCAGAACGGCGGGGTGGGCACCGGGTTGTCGGTGGCCACGTCCGAGCGGACCGAGCCCTCGGGCTCCTCGACGTCGGCCGCCGATGTCACGGGGCGCTGGGGGACGCGGCGCTGCTTGAGCTCGGGCAGTACGGCGCCGGGCACTCCGCGCTTGACGCCGATCAGGGCGTCCATGAGCCGCAGCCCCTCGAACGCGTCGCGGGCGTAGCGGACCTCGCCCTCGTAGATCTCGTGCAGGTCCTGCTCGACATAGGCCCGGGTCAGGGCCGCGCCGCCGAGGATGACCGGGTACTCGGCCGCCAGCTTGCGCTGGTTCAGCTCCTCCAGGTTCTCCTTCATGATCACGGTGGACTTGACCAGGAGGCCGGACATGCCGATGACGTCGGCGCGGTGCTCCTGCGCGGCGTCGAGGATCGCGGAGACCGGCTGCTTGATGCCGAGGTTGACGACGTTGTAGCCGTTGTTGGACAGGATGATGTCGACGAGGTTCTTGCCGATGTCGTGGACGTCGCCGCGCACGGTGGCCAGCACGATGGTGCCCTTGCCTTCGGCGTCCGACTTCTCCATGTGGGGCTCCAGATGGGCCACCGCCGTCTTCATGACCTCGGCGGACTGGAGCACGAACGGGAGCTGCATCTGGCCCGAGCCGAACAGCTCGCCGACCACCTTCATGCCGGCGAGCAGGGTGCTGTTGACGATGTCGAGGGCCGGGGTGGACTGGAGCGCCTCGTCGAGATCGGCCTCCAGACCGTTCTTCTCGCCGTCGATGATGCGGCGCTTCAGGCGCTCCTCCAGCGGCAGGGCCAGGAGTTCCTCGGCCTTGCCCGCCTTCATGGACTTCATGTTGACGCCCTCGAACAGCTCCATGAGCTTTTGGAGGGGGTCGTAGCCCTCGCTGCGCCGGTCGTAGATCAGGTCGAGGGCGACCTTGACCTGCTCGTCCTCCAGGCGCGCGATCGGCAGGATCTTGGAGGCGTGCACGATCGCCGAGTCGAGGCCGGCCTTGACGCACTCGTCGAGGAAGACGGAGTTGAGCACGACACGGGCGGCCGGGTTCAGACCGAAGGAGATGTTGGACAGGCCGAGCGTGGTCTGCACGTCCGGGTGGCGGCGCTTGAGCTCGCGGATCGCCTCGATGGTGGCGATCCCGTCCTTGCGCGACTCTTCCTGGCCGGTGCAGATGGTGAAGGTGAGGGTGTCGATGAGGATGTCCGACTCGTGCACCCCCCAGTTGCCGGTCAGGTCCTCGATGAGGCGCTCGGCGATCGCGACCTTCGTCTCGACGGTGCGGGCCTGGCCCTCCTCGTCGATGGTCAGCGCGATCAGGGCGGCGCCGTGCTCGACGGCCAGCTTGGTGACCTTCGCGAACCGCGACTCGGGCCCGTCACCGTCCTCGTAGTTGACGGAGTTGATGACCGCGCGGCCGCCCAGCTTCTCCAACCCGGCCTGGATGACGGGGAGTTCGGTGGAGTCGAGCACGATGGGCAGGGTGGAGGCGGTGGCGAAGCGGCCCGCGAGTTCGGCCATGTCGGCCACGCCGTCGCGGCCCACGTAGTCGACGCACAGGTCGAGCATGTGGGCGCCCTCGCGGATCTGGTCGCGTGCCATCTCCACACAGTCGTCCCAGCGGCCCTCCAGCATGGCCTCCCGGAACTTCTTCGAGCCGTTGGCGTTGGTGCGCTCGCCGATCGCCAGGTAGGAGGTGTCCTGGCGGAAGGGCACCGTCTGGTAGAGCGAGGCCGCGCCGGGCTCGGGGCGCGGCCGGCGCTCGCCCGGCACCGCCCCGCGCAGCCGCTCCACGACCTGGCGCAGGTGCTCGGGGTCGTACCGCAGCAGCCGCCCACCAGGGACAGGCCGTAGTCGCGGACGAAGTTCTCCTGGGCGTCGGCCAGACCTTCGGGGCCGAGCGGGAAGTGGGCGCCGTCGCGGGTCAGGACGGGCAGGCCGGCGTTGGGCATGCAGAGCAGCGGGATGCGCGAGTGCCGGGTCAGATAGCGCAGGTGCTCGCTCATCTCGGCGGGCCCGGTCGAGCAGTTCAGGCCGATCATGTCGACGCCGAGCGGTTCGAGCGCGGTCAGCGCGGCGCCGATCTCGGAGCCGAGGAGCATGGTGCCGGTCGTCTCGAAGGCGAGCGAGACCACCAGCGGCAGTTCGGCTCCGGCCGCCTCCATGGCGCGGCGGGCGCCGAGGATGGCCGACTTGGTCTGGAGCAGGTCCTGGGTGGTCTCGACGATGAGGGCGTCGGCGCCGCCCGCGATCAGCCCCTCGGCGTTGGCCTGGAAGCCGTCCCGCAGGGTGGTGTAGTCGACGTGGCCCAGGGTGGGGAGCTTGGTGCCGGGGCCGATGGAGCCGAGCACCCAGCGCTGCTGTCCGGTCGAGGCGGTGAACGCGTCGGCGACCTCGCGGGCGATGCGGGCGCCCGACTCGGAGAGCTCGAAGGCGCGCTCGGCGATGTCGTACTCGCTGAGCGCGGTGTGGTTGGCGCCGAAGGTGTTGGTCTCCACACAGTCCACGCCGACCGCGAAGTACGCCTCGTGGACCGAGCGCACGATGTCGGGCCGGGTCACGTTGAGGACCTCGTTGCACCCTTCGAGGTCCTGGAAGTCCTCCAGGGTCGGGTCCTGTGCCTGAAGCATGGTGCCCATCGCACCGTCGGCCACCACCACCCGGGAGGCGAGTGCCGCGCGGAGGGCGTCGATACGGGTCCGGCTGTCAGCGGAGGGGGTCGGCAACGAGGCCATGGTTGTGCTCCCTGGAGTGCGACGGCTGTCGGCTTTGCGCCGTCCGGAGGGAGGGCGCACGCGGCCAGCGTAACGGGCGGCCCGGGGCGGCGCGCGGCTGTATCAGGGGGCGGACGGCTCGCTCCGGGCCCCCTGACGGCGCCCCGAACTCCGGCCGGGGGCGACGGCCACGGTGACACGAGGTCGACAACGGCCGATACTGTTCAGCATTGTCGAACCAGTAGATCTCAGAGCCGGTCGCTCCAGCGGCGCCGCCGGTTCAGCAGTGCCCCAAGGGAGGGAGCGCGATGGCGCGCAACATTCAGTCGCTCGAACGGGCGGCCGCCATGCTGCGACTGCTCGCGGGGGGCGAGCGACGGCTCGGCCTCTCCGACGTGGCCTCCTCGCTGGGCCTGGCCAAGGGCACCGCACACGGCATTCTGCGCACCTTGCAGGCCGAGGGCTTCGTGGAGCAGGACCCGGCGTCGGGCCGCTACCAGCTGGGCGCCGAGCTGCTGCGCCTGGGCAACAGCTATCTGGACGTCCACGAGCTGCGGGCCCGCGCGCTGGTGTGGACGGACGACCTGGCCCGCTCCAGCGGCGAGAGCGTGTACGTGGGGGTGCTGCACCAGCAGGGCGTGCTGATCATGCACCACGTCTTCCGGCCCGACGACAGCCGGCAGGTCCTCGAAGTGGGCGCCATGCAGCCGCTGCACTCGACGGCCCTGGGCAAGGTGCTCTCGGCGTACGACCCGGTGGCCCACACCGAGGCGGTGGAGAGCGTGCGCGAGGCGTTCACCCCTCGCACGGTGACCGCCCAGGACGGCTTCGAGGGCGTACTCGACCTCATCAGGGCGCGCGGCTGGGGCTCGGACGTCGAGGAGACCTGGGAGGGCGTCGCCTCGGTGGCGGCGCCCATCCACGACCGGCGCCGGATGCCGGTCGGCGCGGTGGGGGTGACGGGCGCCGTGGAGCGGGTCTGCCAGGACGGCGAGGTGCGGCCCGAGCTGGTGGCGGCGGTGCGCGACTGCGCCCGCGCGGTCTCCCGGGACCTGGGCGCCGGGCGCTTCTAGGACCATGAGCGGGGCCTCGCGGCGGTCCGCGCGCCCGTGCCGCCGGTCGCTCCACCGTTCGCCCTGACGCGCGGCCACATGCCCCCTGGACGGCCCAGTGCGCGGGCCCGGCGTACCCCCGGCGGTATCCGCGTCCGAGGGCCCCATACCAGTACATGATCTTGCTCTCGCGCCCGGGTCGGCGTTTGGGGGTTCGTACCACCTGGTAACGATCCGGGATCCCGGTCACACAAAGTCTTGACGTCCCCATGACCGCGGACAAAACTGCCGTGCAGCGGTCGGCATTGTCGAACACCTACCGGCAATACGAGTTAGAGTGTGACAACGCCATGGGCCAGCAGCTCTCACCTGAGAGCGCGGATCACCGGAGGAATCCGGCGCTCTGCTTGTTGGGGTTTCCCCCTGGACGAAGGACAAAGGAGTCGCGGGTGTCCAGCCACGACATCTTCATCGGCGAGATCATCGGTACCGCCGTTCTCATCCTGCTGGGCGGCGGCGTGTGCGCCGCCGTCACGCTGAAGCGCTCGAAGGCGCGTAACGCCGGATGGCTCGCGATCACCTTCGGGTGGGGCTTCGCGGTGCTGACCGGCGCCTACATCTCCGCTCCCCTCTCGGGCGCCCACCTCAACCCCGCGGTGACCCTGGGTCTCGCGATCGAGGGCGGCACCAAGTGGAGCGACGTCCCCGTGTACCTCGGCGGACAGATCCTCGGCGCCATGCTCGGCGCGGTGCTGGTGTGGCTGGCCTACTACGGCCAGTTCCACGCCCATCTGACCGACCGCGAGATCGTCGGTGACGCCAAGTCCGTCGAGGCCCGAGAGAGCGAGGCCGGCCCGGTGCTCGGCGTCTTCTCGACCGGCCCGGAGATCCGCAACGTGGTCCAGAACCTCGTCACGGAGATCATCGCCACCATCGTGCTGGTTCTCGCGATCCTGACGCAGGGCCTCAACGGCGATGGCAAGGGACTCGGCGTCATCGGTGTCCTGATCACGGCGCTCGTCGTGGTCGGCATCGGCCTCTCGCTCGGTGGCCCGACGGGCTACGCGATCAACCCGGTCCGCGACCTCGGCCCGCGCATCGTGCACGCCCTGCTGCCGCTGCCCAACAAGGGCGGCTCCGACTGGGGCTACGCGTGGATCCCGGTCGTCGGCCCGCTGATCGGCGGAGCGATCGCCGGTGGCATATACAACATCGCCTTCGCCTGACGAGACGCGACGACTTCCCTTCGGACTTCCCAGGAGCACCCATGAGCGAGATCCACTCCTCCGGCCCGTTCATCGCGGCCATCGACCAGGGCACCACCTCCAGCCGCTGCATCGTCTTCGACAAGGACGGCCGGATCGTCTCGGTCGACCAGAAGGAGCACGAGCAGATCTTCCCCAAGCCGGGCTGGGTCGAGCACGACGCCACCGAGATCTGGACCAACGTCCAGGAGGTCGTGGCGGGCGCGATCGACAAGGCGGGCATCACCTCCGCCGACGTCAAGGCGATCGGCATCACCAACCAGCGTGAGACCACGCTGATGTGGGACAAGAACACCGGCGAGCCCGTGCACAACGCGCTGGTCTGGCAGGACACCCGTACCGACGCGCTCTGTCGCGAGCTCGGCCGCAACGTCGGCCAGGACCGCTTCCGCCGCCAGACCGGCCTTCCGCTCGCCTCCTACTTCGCCGGCCCCAAGGTGCGCTGGCTGCTCGACAACGTCGAGGGGCTGCGCGAGCGCGCCGAGCGCGGCGACATCCTCTTCGGCACCATGGACTCCTGGGTCATCTGGAACCTGACCGGCGGCACCGACGGCGGTGTCCACGTCACGGACGTCACCAACGCCTCGCGCACCCTCCTGATGAACCTGCACGACATGGCGTGGGACGAGAAGATCCTCCAGTCCATGGACATCCCGGCGGCCGTGCTGCCCGAGATCCGCTCCTCCGCCGAGGTGTACGGACACGCCAAGGGCGGCGTCCTGGACGGCATCCCCGTCGCCTCCGCGCTCGGTGACCAGCAGGCGGCCCTGTTCGGCCAGACCTGCTTCTCCGAGGGCGAGGCCAAGTCCACCTACGGCACCGGCACCTTCATGCTGATGAACACCGGTGACAAGCCCGTCAACTCCTACAACGGCCTGTTGACGACGGTGGGTTACCAGATCGGCGACCAGAAGCCGGTCTACGCCCTCGAAGGCTCCATCGCCGTCACCGGCTCGCTCGTCCAGTGGATGCGCGACCAGATGGGCATGATCAAGACCGCCGCTGAGATCGAGACCCTGGCCTCCTCGGTCGAGGACAACGGCGGCGCGTACTTCGTGCCGGCCTTCTCAGGCCTGTTCGCCCCGTACTGGCGCCCCGACGCCCGCGGTGTGATCGCCGGCCTCACCCGGTACGTCACCAAGGCGCACATCGCGCGCGCCGTCCTTGAGGCCACCGCCTGGCAGACCCGCGAGATCAGCGACGCCATGACGAAGGACTCCGGCGTCGAGCTGACCGCGCTCAAGGTCGACGGCGGCATGACCTCCAACAACCTGCTGATGCAGACCCTCTCGGACTTCCTGGACGCGCCGGTGGTGCGTCCGATGGTCGCCGAGACGACCTGCCTCGGCGCCGCCTACGCCGCCGGCCTCGCCGTCGGCTTCTGGCCGGACACCGACGCGCTGCGCGCCAACTGGCGCCGGGCGGCGGAATGGACCCCTCGCATGGACGCCGACAGGCGTGACAGCGAGTACAAGAGCTGGCTCAAGGCCGTAGAGCGGACCATGGGCTGGATCGAGGACGAGGAGTAATCGACATGACCACCTTGCAGAGCGTCCCTGCCCTCGGGACGCACCCGGCTTCCGGCTCCACTGTGTCTTCCTTCAAGGCAGTGGGCCGCGCCGAGACTCGGGAGCAACTGTCCAAGGCGACGTACGACCTCCTGGTCATCGGCGGCGGCATCCTGGGCATCTCCACCGCCTGGCACGCCGCGCAGTCCGGTCTGCGGGTGGCCCTGGTGGACGCCGGCGACTTCGCCGGCGCCACCTCCTCCGCCTCCTCCAAGCTGCTCCACGGCGGTCTGCGCTACTTGCAGACCGGCGCGGTGAAGCTGGTGGCGGAGAACCACTTCGAGCGGCGTGCGGTGTCCCGTCAGGTGGCCCCGCACCTCGCCAACCCGCTCACGTTCTACCTGCCGGTGTACAAGGGCGGCCCGCACGGCGCCGCCAAGCTGGGCGCGGGCGTCTTCGCCTACTCGGCGCTTTCCGCCTTCGGTGACGGCGTCGGCCACCTGCTCTCCCCCGCCAAGGCCGCGGCGGACGTGCCGGAGCTGCGCACCGACAACCTGAAGGCCGTGGCCGTGTACGGCGACGACCAGATGAACGACGCCCGCATGGCCCTGATGACGGTGCGCGCCGCCGTCGAGGCCGGCGCGGTCGTCCTCAACCACGCCGAGGTCACCGGGCTGCGCTTCACCAAGGGCCGGGTGACGGGTGCGGACCTCAAGGACCGCATGGACGGCGAGGAGTTCGGCGTCGACGCGCGGCTCGTCCTCAACGCGACCGGCCCCTGGGTCGACCACCTGCGCAAGATGGAGGACCCGAACTCGGCCCCCTCCATACGCCTCTCCAAGGGCGCGCACCTGGTCCTCAAGCGCACCGCGCCCTGGAAGGCGGCGCTGGCCACCCCGATCGACAAGTACCGGATCACCTTCGCGCTGCCGTGGGAGGACATGCTCCTGCTCGGCACCACCGACGAGGAGTTCGAGGGCGACCCGGCGGATGTGAAGGTCACCGAGGCGGACACCGCGCAGATCCTGGACGAGGCCGCGTTCTCGATCCGCGACCAGCAGCTGTCCCGCGATCTGATCACCTACTCCTTCGCCGGTCTGCGGGTCCTGCCCGGCGGTCCGGGCGACACCTCCAAGGCCAAGCGCGAGACGGTCGTCACCGAGGGCCGCGGCGGCATGCTGTCGGTGGCCGGCGGCAAGTGGACGACCTTCCGCCACATCGGCCGCACCGTGATGAAGAAGCTGGAGCAGCTGCCGGGGCACCCGCTCGGCAACGACTTCGAGCCCATCTCCGAGCTCCCCGGCAAGATGCCGCTGCCCGGCATCGCCAACCCGCGTGCCGTCGCCCACCGCCTGATGGTGGACGGCGCGTCGTCCGGCCCGCACATGGCCGCCGACACCGCCAAGCACCTGGCCACGCACTACGGTTCGCTCTCCTTCGACATCGCCCGCCTGGCCGCCGAGGACCCGGCGCTGGCCGAGCGCGTCCACCCGGACGCCCCCGAGATCTGGGCGCAGGTCGCCTACGCCCGTGACCACGAGTGGGCCGAGACCGCGGACGACGTGCTGCGGCGCCGTACGACCCTGACGATCCGGGGTCTGGCCACGGACGAGATCCGTGCCAAGGTCGACGATCTGCTCGGCGAGAAGAACTGACGGTACGTCACATAACGGCGAAGGGGCGGCTCCCGCGAGGGGCCGCCCCTTCGGCGTTCCCCGGGCACTTCGGGGAGTACGGCCGCGGCGGCCCGGGGACGCGCATAATGGGGGCCGATACATCGGATGTCTGGAGGTCGCCCATGGCTGTCACCGACGAGGCCATCGAGAAGATCAAGGAAATGATCGTCTCCGGTGCGCTGCGGCCGGGCGACCGGCTCCCCAAGGAGAGCGAACTGGCGGCGGAGCTCGGCCTGTCGCGCAACTCCCTGCGCGAGGCGGTACGGGCGCTGTCCCTCATCCGCATCCTCGACGTCCGCCAGGGCGACGGCACCTATGTCACCAGCCTGGATCCCCAGGTCCTGCTCGAGGCGATGAGCTTCGTCGTCGACTTCCACCGCGACGACACGGTCCTGGAGTTCCTCGCGGTACGCCGCATCCTGGAGCCGGCCGCCACCGCGATGGCGGCGCCCCGGATCACCGAGCCCGAACTGGCCTCGCTGGACGCGCAGTTGGCGGCCCTGGGCGATGCCCCCTCGGTGGAGGAGCTGGTCCTCGCGGACCTCGAATTCCACCGGGGCATCGTGGCGGCCTCCGGGAACTCGGTGCTGTGCTCACTGCTCGACGGGCTTTCCGGGCCCACCACCCGGGCCCGCATCTGGCGGGGCCTGACCCAGGAGGACGCGGTGGGCCGGACGCTGCGCGAACACCGGGCGATCCTGGCCGCGTTGCGGGACCGGGACGCGGAGGCGGCCCGGTCCTGGGCGACGGTGCACATCGCGAGCGTGGAGCAGTGGCTGAGGTCGACGCTCTGACCGCCCCGCGCGGCCCCTGGTGAGCCCGGGGGCCGCGCGGCACCAACGCGCCGGGCCTCAGGAGGACTTCTTGGGGTCCTCGGCGTTGCGCCAGACCGTGAGGTCCAGGGTGATGTAGGTGCTCGGGTCGTTCGCGCCCGACTTGCCGCGGTAGGTCATCACCGCGATGTGGCCCGCGTCGCTGAGCACACAGACCTCCGACCCGTCCGTGAGCTGGTCGAGGCCGACCTTGTCGGTGTAGCGGGTCTCGGCGCGGCAGGTCGCCAGCGAACCCTTCTCCGAGTTGTTCAGCACGACCAGCTTGCCGTTGTCGGTGCCGAGCTTGGTGTCGCCGAAGAGGCTGTCCCGGTAGAAGTAGAGATCTCCGTGGTTGTACATCACCCCGGCGTTGCCGCCGGAGCCGGGGCGCGGCGGGTTGTCGGCCAGCATCAGCTGGTAGTTGGCCGTCAGGTTGATGCCCTGGTACGAGGCCGGCTTGGGGTCGGAGCGCTGCTGCCCGCTGTTCTGGGAGCCGCCGGTGCTCCCGTTGCGCTTGGCGCCCGAGGAGGAGGCGGGTACGGGGGAGCTGCTCTTGGCCTTGTCGTGGGAGCCGCCCTTCGGCAGCAGAGCGCCGATGATCACGAGGCCGGCCACCGCCGCCACGATGGACCCCGCGATGATCAGGCCCTTGCGCTTGCCGTTCGCCGCGGGCGCCGGATGGCCGGGGTGGTGGCCCGGCGAAGTCGCCGGGTAGCCGGGGCCGTATCCGGGCGGCGGCGTCTGGTATCCGGGGTGGGTCTGGTATCCGGGGTGGGTCGGATAGCCGGGCTGTTGGCCGGGCGGCGGTGTCGGGTAGCCGGGTCCCATCGCGCCCGGAGCCATGGGGGCGTGCGACGGGCCCGTGGGGACGCCCTGGGTCGGCGCGGCGGCGATGCCGTGACTGGTCGGCAGGTACGCGTTCGGATGCGCGCCCTGCGTCGGGGGCTGGGCGGAGACCTCGGTGGGGGTCGGCGCGACGGCCGGCCGGGGCGGCGGGGTCTTCGCCGGTTCCGGCAGCTTCAGGCGCTCGGTGATGGAGCCCGCGACCGCCTGGGGCAGCCAGTCCTCGCCCTGGCGCAGCGGCACCGGGGAGAGGTCGTGGCACAGCTGGATGACCTCGGTCAGGGAGGGCCGGTCCGCCGGGTCACGGCTGAGGCAGCGCGTCACCAGGGGCCGCAGCTCCTCGGGCAGCGCGCTGAGGTCGGGCTCCTCGTGCACGATGCGGTACAGCACCGCGTGCGAGGACCCCTCGCCGTAGGCGGGCGCGCCGATCGCCGCGAACGCCACGATCTGGCCGAGCGCGAAGATGTCGGTGGCCGCCGTGACCGTGCCGGCGGCGGCCTGTTCGGGCGCCATGAAGGCGGGCGTGCCCACGCTGACGCCGCTGCCGGTCAGCGAGGTGGCGTCCGCCGCGCGCGCGATGCCGAAGTCGATGACGCGGGGGCCGTCGCCGGCCAGGAGCACGTTCGCCGGCTTCAGGTCACGGTGGACGATGCCCGCGCCGTGGATGACGTGCAGCGCCTCGGCGACGCCCACGGCAAGGAGCAGCACGCTGCGCAGCGGCAGCCGCCCGTGCCGGGCCACCGCGTGCGCGAGGGAGGGACCCGGCACGTAGGCCGTGGCCAGCCAGGGCTGGGTGCCCTCGGTGTCGAAGTCGATGACCGGGGCGGTGTAGAGGCCCTGCACCCGCTGGGCCGCGCGCACCTCCTGCTGGAAGCACCGCCGGAACTCGGGGTCCTCGCTGAACTCGGGCCGGATCACCTTGAGGGCGATGGGCCGGCCGCCCGGCGTGTAGGAGAGGTACACCTTGCCCATGCCGCCCGCGCCGAGGACCGCGGTCAGCCGATAGCCGCCCACCGCGTCCGGGTCGTCGGGCCTGAGCGGCTGGAAAAGGTCGGTGGAAGGTGCACTCATGAAATCCATCCCCTGTCACGGCAGTTCGGCCCGCCGGCGCCCCGAAGTCAACCGAGAGGGTACCCAACTCCGTGGCGCGTTCCGCCCCCCGGCCGCCCACCGCCCCGCGCCCGCTGCTCGGCGGGCCCCGGGGCCGGTCCCGCGGATCTTGTCCGTGACGCGCGACGCGGAGGGACCTCAATCCTGCTTCTCTCCGCTCGCGAAGCGGCTGATCACCAGGGCCACGATGATGATCGCTCCGTTGAGGAACTGGTTCCAGAGCGCGGGGACCCCGCCCAAGGTCATGACGTTGACCACCAGTTGGAGTGTGAGGACGCCCGTCAGGGCGCCGAAGAGGGTGCCCCGGCCGCCCTTCAGGGAGATACCGCCGATCACCGCGGCCGCGAACACCTGGAAGATCCAGCCGTTGCCCTGGTTCGCCGCGACCGAGCCGTAGTGCCCGGTGTAGAGGATCCCCGCGAACGCGGCCAGCAGGCCGCCGACGGCCAGCACGGTCCAGGTGACCCGGTCGACCCGGATGCCCCCCGCCCGGGCCGCCTCCGGGTTGCCGCCGATCGCGTACAGCGACCGCCCGTGGCGCAGCCACGCCAGCGCCGCCCCGCCCATCGCGAAGAGCGCGAGGCAGATCCAGACCGCGGCGGGCACGCCCAGCCAGTCCGTCATCCCGAGGTAGCGGAAGGACGGCGGCATGTCGATGATGGAGCGGCCCCCGGTGATGCCGATGTGCAGTCCGCGCAGCATCGTCAGCATCCCGAGCGTGGCGATGAAGCCGTTCACGTTCAGCCGCAGCATCAGGAAGCCGTTGAACGCGCCGATGGCCAGGCCGACCAGGAGGCAGACCGGGATCGCCGTCCAGCCGGGCAGCAGGCCGACTCCGGTGAAGCGCCCGGCCCCCGCCGAGGACGGAAGCACCAGCCACATCGCGATGACGGGCGCGATGCCGATCGTCGACTCCAGGGACAGGTCCATGCGGCCGCAGATCAGGATCAGGGCCTGTCCCAGGACGAGCAGGCTCAGCTCGGAGGACTGCTGGATGACGCTGATCAGGTTGTCCGAGGTGAGGAACACCGGCGAGACGACGAAGCCGATCACCACCAGGACGAGGATCACGGGGACCAGCGAGAAGTCGCTCCAGCGGATGTGGGAGAAGCGTCCGAGCGGGCTCGTGTCCCGCATCCCTGCCGGTGCCTCGGTCACCGTGTCGGCCATCACCGCTCCCCCTCGCCGCCGTTGGCGCCCGCCTCGTTCATGCCGTCCACACCGTGCCTGCCTTCCCCACCGTGCATGCCTTCCATCGCGGCGACCAGTTCGCCGTCGCTCCATCCGCTGTCGTACTGGGCCACGACCCGGCCGTGGAACAGGGCGAGCACCCGGTCGCACACCCTCAGGTCGTCGAGCTCGTCCGAGATGATCACCGCCGCGCTGCCCCGGTCGGCGACCTGGCGCACCACGCCGAGGAGCGCGTCCTTGGACTTCACGTCCACGCCCGCCGTGGGGCGCACCGCGACCAGCACGGCCGGTTTCCGGGCCAGGGCGCGAGCGACCACGACCTTCTGCTGGTTGCCGCCCGACAGGCCCGAGACGGGTTGCTCGGGGCCCTGGGTCCTGATGTCGAGCGAGGAGATCATCGCGCGGGCGAACTCCCGTGTCCTGGAGGGCAGTACGGTCCCCCACGGCCCGAGCTGGTCGGTGACGGTGAGCGTGGCGTTCTCGGCGACCGAACGCTCCGGCACCAGGCCCTGGCGGTGCCGGTCCTCGGGGATGTAGCCGATGCCCGCGTCCAGGGCGTGCGGCACGCTGCCCGGTCTCACCGTACGGCCGCGCACGGTGACCCGGCCGGCGGTGGCCCGGCGCATCCCGACGAGGGTCTCGCCGAGCGCCGTGTTCCCGCTGGCCGCGGCGCCGGCCACGCCGAGCACCTCACCGGGGCGCACCGCGAGGTCGAGCGGCTCGAACGCGCCGTCAAGGGCGAGCCCCCGGGTCACCAGGACCGGTTCCGCCGCCGTCGTGGCCCTGGTGGCGGCCCGCCAGGAGGAGGTGCTCGCGCCGGGCCGCTCCCCCGTCATCGCGGCGACCAGCTCGTCCTTGGGCAGGTCGGCGACGGACGCCGTCAGGATCTGGCGGGCGTCGCGGTAGACGGTGACCGTGGTGCACAGGTCGTACACCTCCTGGAGGTGGTGCGAGATGAACAGGAACGCCACGCCCTGCGACTGGAGTTCGCGGAGCTTGGTGAACAGGCGCTGGATGCCGCGCGCATCGAGCTGGGCGGTGGGCTCGTCCAGGACGATGAGCCGGGCGCCGAACGACAGGGCCCGGGCGATCTCGACGAACTGGCGCTGTTCCACGGGGAGTTCGCGTGCCCGGGCGTCCGGGTCGACGTTCACTCCGTACTCCGCGAGGAGGTCCGCGGCGCGGCGGCGCAGCCGGCTCCAGCGGATGCGCTCGCCCTCGAAGCGGTTGAGGAAGAGGTTCTCGGCGACGGTCAGGTCCGGGACGACCATGGACTTCTGGTAGACGCAGGCGATCTTGGACTGCCAGCCGGCCCGGTCCCCGAAGGCGGGCGCGGGTGCGCCGGCGAAGGTGACGGTGCCCGCGTCCGGCCGGTGCAGTCCGGTGACCACGCCGACGAGGGTGGACTTCCCGGCGCCGTTGCGTCCGACGAGGGCGTGCGACTGTCCGGGCCGGACCGTCAGGCCCACGCCGTCCAGGGCGCGGGTGGGTCCGAAGCGTTTGACGATGCCGTGGGCGTGCAGCGCGGCCGCGGGCTCGTCCGCCGCGGCCCGGGGTGCCGGTGCAGGGTGTTCGGGGGCCATCGTCAGCCCTTCCTCAGCTGGTTGGCCCACAGCGAGGCGTCGTCGACATTGGCCTTGGTGACCAGCGGGGCGGGCAGCTGGTCCTCGTATCCGTTCGGAATCTTGACGATGGTGGAGCCGTGGTCGGTGGGGCCCTCCTGGAACGTCTTGCCGTCCAGAGCGGCCTTGGCGTAGAAGAGGGCGTACTTGGCGTAGAGGTCGGCGGGCTGGGAGACGGTCGCGTCGATCTTTCCGGCCTTGATCGCGTCGAACTCCTCGGGGATGCCGTCGTTGGAGACGATCGTGATGTGCCCGGCGCTGCCCGGCGGCAACAGCCGGCCCTTCTGCTGGAGCAGGGCCAGGGTCGGCTGGAGGAAGACGCCGCCGGCCTGCATGTAGATGCCGCCGAGACCGGGGTGCCCGGCGAGGGTGGACTGGAGTTTGGCGGAGGCGATGTCGCCCTTCCAGTCGGTGGCGAGTTCGTAGACCTTGATGCCGGGGTAGCTCTTGTCCATGCAGGACTTGAAGGCCTCGGAGCGGTCGCGCCCGTTGATGGAGCTCAAGTCGCCCTGGAATTCCGCCACTTCGCCGGCGCCCTTGAGCTGCTCGCCCAGGTACTTGCATGCCTTCTCGCCGTACGCCTTGTTGTCGGCGCGCACCACCATGTAGACGTCGCCCTTGTCGGGGCGGGTGTCGACGCTGATCACGGGGATCTTGCGCCGGCTCAGGTTCTCCAGGGTCGAGGCGATCGCGCCGGTGTCCTGCGGTGCCATCACGATCGCCTTGGCGCCCAGGTCGGTCAGGGCGGTGACGTCGGAGACCAGCTTGCCGACGTCGTTCTGGGAGTCGGTGGGCGGCAGCGCGGAGACCTCGCCGGCCTTGACGCCCTGCTCGATGTAGCGCTGGTAGGAGTTCCAGAAGTCGCTGTCGCTGCGCGGCAGATCGATGCCGACCTTCTTGCCGCCCGAACCGCCGCCGGACTCGCGGTTGCAGCCGGTGAGCAGGGCCAGCGCGACAAGTGCGGCGCAGGCGGCGGCGGTTGTCGTACGCACTCTCATGGTTCCGTCCTTGGTGGATTCACGGCGGAGCTCTCAGGTACTGGGGCGCAGGCGCAGACCCTGCATGCCGCCGTCGACCGCGAGGGCCGTGCCGGTGACGGCGGCCGCGTCGGGGCTCGCGAGATAGGCGATGGCGGCGGCGACCTCGGCCGCCGAGACCAGCCGGCCCATCGGCTGGCGGGCCCGCAGCGCGGCGCGCTCGGCGTCGGGGTCGTCGGCGCGGTCGAGCAGCCGGGCGACCCAGGGGGTGTCCGCCGTGCCGGGGTTGACGCAGTTGACCCGGACTCCCTCGCGCACGTGGTCGGCGGCCATCGCGAGGGTGAGGGAGAGGACGGCGCCCTTGGCGGCGCTGTACAGGGCGCGTTGGGGAAGACCGGCGGTGGCGGCGACGGAACAGGTCTGGGTCAGGGACGCGCGGCCGGGCCGCTCCCCGGCCGCGCGTCGTAGGTGGGGCAGCGTGTGCCGGGCGACCCTGACCATGCCGACGACGTTGACGTCCAGGACGCGGTGCCATTCGGCGTCGTCGTTGTCCTCGACGGTGCCGACGGCGCCGATGCCGGCGTTGGAGACCACGGTGTGCAGGGCGCCGAACGCGGCGACGGCCCGCCCGACCGCGTCCCGTACCCCCGTGTCGTCGGTGACGTCGGCCTCCAGGGCGAGGACGCCGTCCGGGGCGCCCGCCACGTCCCGGTCGAGGACGGCGACGCGCGCGCCGCGTGCCAGGAGCAGCTCGGCGACGGCGGCGCCGATGCCGGAGGCGCCGCCGGTGACGAGCGCCGCCATGCCGTCGAAGTCCTGGGTGGGGCTCATGAGGCGACCTCCTGGGCCGGTCGGCGGGCCCGCCACAGGGGCCCGTCCGGGTAGCGGTGGGCGGCGATGCTGGCGGGGTGCATCCGGGCGGAGAAGCCCGGGGCGGTGGGGGCGCGGTAGCGGCCGGCCTCGACGACGGCGGGGGTCACGAAGTGTTCGTGGAGGTGGTCGACGTACTCGATGACCCGGTCCTCGCGGCTGGCGGAGACCGCGACGAAGTCGAACATGGCCAGGTGCTGGACGAGTTCGCACAGGCCGACGCCGCCCGCGTGCGGGCAGACCGGCACGCCGTACTTCGCGGCGAGCAGCAGGATCGCCAGGTTCTCGTTGACCCCGGCCACCCGGGCCGCGTCGATCTGGACGAAGTCGACCGCGCCCGCCTGGAGGAGCTGCTTGAACACGACGCGGTTGGCGGCGTGTTCGCCGGTGGCGACCTTCACGGGCTGCCCGGCCCGCACGGCGGCGTGCCCGAGGATGTCGTCGGGGCTGGTCGGCTCCTCGATCCAGTGCGGCTGGTACGGGGCGAGCGCCGCCATCCAGCGGATCGCGTCGGGCACGTCCCAGCGCTGGTTGGCGTCGACGGCGATGCGGATGCCGGGGCCGACGGCGGCGCGGGCAAGGCCCAGCCTGCGGACGTCGTCGTCGAGGTCGGCGCCCACCTTCAGCTTGATCTGCGCGAAGCCGTCCGCGACGGCCTCCTTGGCGAGGCGGACCAGCTTGTCGTCGTCGTACCCGAGCCAGCCGGGCGAGGTGGTGTACGCGGGATACCCCTCGGCGCGCAGCAGCCGGGCCCGCTCGGCGCGTCCGGGTTCGGCGGCGCGCAGGATGGCGAGTGCCTCCTGCCGGGTCAGCACGTCCGTCAGATAGCGGAAGTCGACGAGCGAGACCAGTTCCTCGGGGGTCATGGCGGCGAGGAACTCCCACACCGGAAGCCCCGCGATGGTGGCCGCCAGGTCCCAGGCGGCGTTGACGACGGCGCCCGCCGCCATGTGGATCACCCCCTTCTCCGGCCCCAGCCAACGGAGTTGGGAGTCATGGGTGAGGTCGTGGTGCAGGGCCGCGAGGTCCGCCGCGCCGACCGGCACGGGGCGGCCGACGACGTAGGGTCGCAGCGCCTCGATGGCGGCCGCGGTCACCTCGTTGCCGCGGCCGATGGTGAAGACGAAGCCGTGACCCTCGTGGCCGTCCTCGGTGCGCAGCACGACATAGGCGGCCGAGTAGTCGGGGTCGGGGTTCATGGCGTCCGAGCCGTCGAGCCGTTCCGAGGTGGGAAAACGGATGTCGTGTACCTCGAACGCCGTGACGCTCGGCCTCATGCACGCCCCCTGGATGAACGCATGGATCTCCCCATGGATCTGCACCTGGATCAACGCCCGGATGAACCGCTGAACGAACGTCCGCGCAACCGTCCGCGGGAAGCCCGTCCGTGTGGACATCGGATCTCTACCGGTCATCCGATGTATATCCCCGCCTGAGCGGCACCGTCCAGGGTCGTGCCGAGATTTCCGGCCCACAGCTCGGATGAATCAGGGGCGGCCACCGTCTTCGGCCCCTTCGCCGCCCCTCCCTTCCCGCGCCACTTCCGGCCCGGGAGGGCTGTGCACGGGGGCTGCGGCGGGGTAGGTCTGAAGCCGTAAGGTTGGGGCGTACACATGGGGAACTTCGTAGGGAGGCACTGGGTGATCGAGCTGGAGGGCGTTCCCGAGCTGGTCGACCCGGTCATGATCGCCGCGTTCGAGGGCTGGAACGACGCGGGCGACGCCGCCTCCTCCGCGGTCGCGCACCTGGACGGGGTATGGAAGGGCGAGGTCTTCGCGGCGCTGGACGCGGAGGACTACTACGACTTCCAGGTCAACCGGCCCACGGTGTGGCTGGACGGCGGGGTCCGCAAGGTCACCTGGCCCACCACCCGGCTCTCCGTGGTGCGGGTGGGCGGCGACAAGCCGCGCGACCTGGTGCTGGTGCGGGGCATCGAGCCGTCGATGCGCTGGCGCTCGTTCTGCAACGAGATCCTGGGCTTCGCCCATGAGCTGGGCGTGGAGATGGTGGTGGTCCTGGGCGCGCTGCTCGGCGACACCCCGCACACCCGGCCGGTGCCGGTCAGCGGTGTGACCTCCGACCCGGATCTGGCGCGGACCATGGATCTGGAGGAGACCCGGTACGAGGGCCCCACGGGCATCGTCGGCATCCTCCAGGAGGCGTGCACCCATGCGGGCGTCCCGGCGGTCAGCCTGTGGGCCGCGGTGCCGCACTACGTGTCGCAGCCGCCCAACCCGAAGGCCACGCTCGCCCTGCTCAACCGCCTGGAGGACCTGATCGACCTCAGGATTCCGCTCGGCGAGCTGGCCGAGGACGCCCGCGCCTGGCAGCTCGGCGTCGATCAACTGGCCGCCGAGGACAGCGAGGTGGCCGAGTACGTCCAGACCCTTGAGGAGGCGCGGGACACCGCGGATCTGCCCGAGGCGTCCGGTGAGGCCATCGCCCGCGAATTCGAGCGGTATCTGCGCCGGCGCGACGGCGGCCCCGGTCCGGGACAGGCCACCGCGGGCGGCCCCGCCACCGAGGCCGACGGCTCCTACCTGCGGGACACCTCCAGCGGGCGCACCCGGCCCCCCAAGCCCCCCAAGACGGACGACCCCGGCGAAGAATCCTCCGAGGAGTAGCCCGGGGCGGGGCCGACGTTCGCGTTGCGGCGCCTCCTGACGCGCGGGAAGGTCGAGGGACCAGTGCCTTCAGGAGGTGTCGTACGTCATGGCCATCGCCACGGTGAATCCGGCTACCGGTGAGACGCTCAAGAGCTTCGGGGCCATGGGGCCCGAGGAGGTCGAGCGGCGCCTGGCCGCGGCCGAGTCCGCCTTCGCCGGCTGGCGCACGACCCGCTTCGAGGAGCGCGCCCGGCTCGTGCTGCGCGCGGCGGACCTGCTCGACGTCGACCGGGACGACATCGCGCGCACCATGACGGTGGAGATGGGCAAGCCCGTCGTGGCGGCCCGCGCCGAAGCGGCGAAGTGCGCCAAGGCGCTGCGCTGGTACGCCGAGCACGCGGCCGAGCTGCTCGCCGACGAGGAGCCCTCCGCGGACGACGTCCGCGACTCGGGGGCCGAGCGGGCCCGGGTCCACTACCGGCCGCTGGGCGTGGTGCTGGCCGTGATGCCGTGGAACTTCCCGCTCTGGCAGGTCGTGCGGTTCGCGGCGCCCGCGCTGATGGCCGGCAACGTCGCCCTGCTCAAGCACGCCTCGAACGTGCCCCAGACCGCGCTGTACCTGGAGGACCTCTTCCGCCGGGCCGGGCTCCCCGAGGGCTGCTTCCAGACCCTCCTGATCGGTTCCGACGGCGTCGAGAAGGTGCTGCGCGACCCCCGGGTGGCGGCGGCCACGCTGACCGGGAGCGAGCCCGCGGGCCGCTCGGTCGCGGCGATCTGCGGCGACGAGATCAAGAAGACCGTGCTCGAACTGGGTGGCAGCGACCCCTATCTCGTGCTCGCCTCCGCCGATGTGGAGCGGGCCGCGGTGACCGCGGTGACCGCCCGCACCCAGAACAACGGCCAGTCCTGCATCGCCGCCAAGCGCTTCATCGTCCACGCCGACGTCTACGACGCCTTCGCCGAACAATTCACCGCCGGAATGCGGGAGTTGACGGTGGGCGACCCCCTGGACGAGGGCACCGCCATCGGCCCGCTGGCCAGCGAGCGGGGCCGCGCCGACCTGGAGGAGCTGGTCGAGGACGCCGTACGCAAGGGGGCGACCGCCCTGTGCGGCGGGAGCCGGCCCGAGGGGATGGACCGGGGCTGGTTCTATTCTCCGACCGTGCTAGCCGGTGTCACCGCCGACATGCGCATCCACCACGAGGAGACCTTCGGGCCGGTCGCCACGCTCTACCGGGTGCGCGACCTGGACGAAGCCCTCGCGGTCGCCAACGACACGCCGTTCGGGCTGAGTTCCAACGTCTGGACCCGCGACGACACCGAAGTCGAGCGCTGTGTACGCGACCTCCAGGCGGGCGGGGTGTTCTTCAACGGCATGACCGCCTCCCACCCGGCCCTCCCCTTCGGCGGCGTCAAGCGCTCCGGCTACGGCCGCGAGCTCTCCGGCCACGGCATCAAGGAGTTCTGCAACGCGACGACGGTGTGGTTCGGCGCGGAGCCCTCGGACTCCTGACCCACCACCCGCGAGCCGCTCCCACGTCACCCCACCACCCGAGGGCGCCGGACGGGGAACGCCCCCGCCCCGCGCCCGCCGGCCGGCTAGGCGCAGCTGAACTTGGCGCCGGCCCAGTCGCCGTGGTCACCGGACTTGGCGTTGTTGGTGTCGGTGACCTTGAGATGGACATGGCGCGCCCCGCCGAGCGCGACGTTGACCGGCACGGTCGCCGAGGCCCCGGTCACCTTCGGCGAGGTCCACAGCACCTTGCCGTCGGCCTCGACGGAGAACGCCACCTCCCCGTAGCCGTTGATCTCGTCGTCGATGCCGACGTCGGCGGTGAAGGCGGTGCACCGGCCGCCGGTGTAGACCTCGATGTCGGAGTCGGCGTGGGCTCCGATGCCCTTGGCGTAGCCGGTCCCCGCGAGCGTGAGGGGGTGGCCGTCGGCGGCCCCCGACTCGCCGTTGGAGCGGTCACGCTCCGGCGGACCGTATCCGTTGGCCGAGGTCAGCCAGACCATGTCACTGGCCCAGGTGTCGCCCGAGGGCGGCGCGGGCATCACGGAGACCGCGATCCGCTGCTGTGAACTGCCGCCGCCGTACGTGGAGTTGGCGGTCAGGGTGGATTCGCCGGGCGCGGCGTCCTTGGCCGGGGTCACCCCCACCTCGACGCGCCGGGTGGTCCCGGCCGGGATCCGGTCGAGCGCCGCCGACGGGGTCACGGTCCACCCGGCCGGCGCGGCGAGGGACACCCGTACGCCGGTGGCGTCCGCGCTCCCGGCGGTGACGTCCACGGCCACCTTGCCGGGGGCGCCCGCCGCGAGTTCCTGCCCGGTGGGGGCGGCCAGCGTGACGGCCGCGCCCGGGGCCCTGCCGCCCACGGCGCTGGTGTCCTTCAGCCGCACCTCGAACGCCCGGTCCGTGCGCAGGCTCGCGGTCTTCACCAGGACGACCCCGCCCCGGTCGCCAGCGTCGTAGAACCAGCCGGTGGCGGCCTTGTCGTACGCGGCCTTCGAATCCAGCCGCGCGAGCCGGTGGCCCTGGACCTCCACCGTGGCGGGCGCGCTCCCGGTGTGCAGGGTCAGATGGTAGGGGCGGGCCTGCTGCTTGCCCGTGAACTGCCCCTTTTCGGCGCCGACTTGAACGGTCACGTCGCCGGGTCCGCGCTGCGGGGCGAGGACGTCGGCGCGCTGGGTGGCGAAGGCGCCGGTGCGGTGGGCGCGGGTCACGCCGTCGTCCTCGTACAGCTGGAAGGACGAGCGGCCCTGGGGGTAGATGTCCCAGGCGAGCGGCGAAGAGGCGGTGCGGTCCTGGTAGGAGCGGATGCCGGGCCACATCGGCACGGCGGCCCCGGCCTTCACGAACAGGGGCAGGGTGTCGAGGGGCGCGCTGTAGCCGTCGATCGTGGTGGGGCCCTGGTAGGTGCGCCCGCTCCAGTAGTCGATCCAGGTGCCCTGGGGCAGATAGATCCCGTCGCGTACGGTCGTGTCCCGGTAGACCGGTGCGACGAGGAAGTCCTCGCCGGTCAGGAACTCGTACTTCGCGGCGTCGGTCGCCGCTTTCGGGTCGTCGGGGTATTCGAGCGCCAGCGGCCGGACCGGCCCGACGCCGGTCTTCGTGGCCTCGTGGGCGTAGGAGTACATGTACGGAAGGAGCGACTCCTTCAGCTTCAGATAGCTCCGGTTGATCGACGTGTAGGGCTCGCCGTACTGGTAGGGCTGCTTGTCGCTCGCGGCCCAGCCGTCCATGGTCATCACGGCGGGCAGGAACGACTTCCACTGGAGGTCGCGGGTGTACGTCTTGGGGCTGCCGCCGAAGATGCCGTCGATGTCCCCGCTGGTGTAGGCGAGGCCGGACAGGGTCGCGCCCGCGTAGGTCGGGATCTGCCAGCGGATGTAGTCCCAGCTGCCCGACTGGTCGCCGGACCACTGCACGCCGCAGCGCTGGGCGCCCGACCAGCTCTCCGGCGCCCAGGTGAAGCCGCGGGCGTCGCTGTTGGCCTCGATGCCCTGGTAGGCGGCCTTGCAGCCGTCGAGCGCGTGCTGGTAGCCGTCGCCGACCCAGGCGACGTCGAGCTTGGCCACGCGCTGGCCGGCCTTGACCTGGTCGGCGAGCTTGTCGAGGCCGTCCTCGGTCCACAGGCCCATGTGCATCGCGTCCTTCTGGAGACCGGCACTGGTCTCGGGAAGGTTCTCGTAGCCGCAGCCGTAGCCGTCGTTGACCAGCATCCAGCCGTTGGGCATGTCATGGGTCTTGTACGCGTCGGCGACCGCGACCGCGTCGAGGGTGTGGCGCTCACCGCGGTTGGCGTTGTGCAGATAGCAGTCGGAGTCACCGGGTTCGAGGCCGTAGACCGGCGGCAGGAACGGCTTGCCCGTCAACTGGGTGTAGTCGCCGATGACGTGCTTGGCGTCACCCGCGAAGTAGTAGGCGTCGAAGCGCTGTTCCTTGGCGCTCGTCGTGACGGGCTGCCCGAAGACGTACGTATTGGGGGCGTACGTGTTGCGGAAGACGCCGTAGCCGGCCGTCGAGAGGTAGAACGGCACGGAGTTGGGGTGCCCGCCGTCGTTCCAGTTGTCGTCGACGCTCACCTGGACGGTCCGGTCGCGGTGCGAGGTGTTGCCCCGGCCGTTCTGCATGCCGCCGCCGTAGAACTGCTCGGCCGCGCCCCGCGACAGGGTCTGGGTGGTGGTGTCCTTGGTCCAGCTCAGCGGCTTGGTCTCGGCCCAGAGCTGCGTGCCGTCCGCCTTGTACAGGGCGAAGCGCAGCGGGGACTTGAAGGCGCGCAGGGTGACTTTGGCGGTACTCAGCTCATAGCGGTCGCCCCGGTCCTTCCAGCGGGTGGCGGGCGGACTGCCCTGCGGCAGGACGATGTCGGAGCCGGTCGGGTCGGTGAAGTCGCCGTTCGGGGCGAGTTCGATGCGGAAGGTGTCGTCCGCGACGAAGCTGACGCGTGCCTCGGCCGCGCCCGCGCGCAGCGTAAAGACGGAGCCGGACGCGGCTTCGAAGCCGGTCACGTCCCCCACGGAGGTATCGGTCGGGGGGTCTGCCGCGACGTCGGCCTGGGCGCTGCCCGGACCGGCGAACACCGCGAGCAGACCGAGCACGGCCGCGCCGACGAGAGCCACTCTCGTGCGTATTGGTGATTGCATAGAGCGTGTTTAGCGCACAAACGAGCATCGGACCATGGGGTGGGCCCAGGAAACATGCGGTGGGGCCCGGGAAAAACGAAACCGCCCCCGGACTCACGCGGAGTCCAAGGGCGGTTCGGGGTCGGCGCGTTGGCGCTACAGGGCGACGCCGAGCAGGGCGTTGACCGTACGGGACACGAGACCGGGGGCGGCCTCGTCCGTGCCGCCCTCCGCGTCCTGGCGAGCGGCCCAGCGGTCGACGGCGGCCAGCGCCGAAGGGGCGTCCAGGTCGTTGGCGAGGGCCTCGCGGACCTCCTCCACCAGCGCGTCAGCGGACGGCCCGTCGGGCCGCGACACGGCGGCCCGCCAGCGCCCGAGGCGCTCGACGGCGTCCTGGAGCACCTGGTCGGTCCACTCCCAGTCGGCCCGGTAGTGGTGGGCGAGCAGCGACAGGCGGATGGCGGCGGGATCGACGCCGTCGCGGCGCAGCTTGGAGACGAAGACGAGGTTGCCCTTGGACTTGGACATCTTCTCGCCGTCCAGGGCGACCATGCCGGCGTGTACGTACGCCTTGGCGAAGGGGTGCTCGCCGGTCAGCGCCTGGGCGTGCGAGGCGCCCATCTCGTGGTGCGGGAAGACGAGGTCGGAACCGCCGCCCTGCACGTCGAAGCCCATGCCGAGGTGGTCGAGGGCGATGGCCACGCACTCGATGTGCCAGCCCGGGCGGCCACGGCCGAGCGAGGCGCCGTCCCAGCTCGGCTCGCCCTCGCGGGCGGCCATCCACAACATCGGGTCCAGCGGGTTCTTCTTGCCGGGCCGCTCGGGGTCGCCACCGCGCTCGGCGGACAGCGCGCGCATGAGCTCCGCGTCGTAGTGGGACACCTCGCCGAAGTGCGGGTCGCTCTCGACGGAGAAGTACACATCCCCTTCGAGCTCGTACGCCGCGCCCGCGTCCCGGAGCCGCTCGACGAGCGGGACGATTCCGGGTATCGCCTCGACGGCGCCGATGTAGTGCTGCGGGGGAAGCAGCCGCAGGGCGGTCATGTCCTCGCGGAACAGCGCGGTCTCGCCCTCGGCGAGCTCGACCCAGTCCTTGCCGTCGCGGATGGCTCGCTCGAGGAGGGGGTCGTCCACGTCCGTCACGTTCTGGACGTAGTGAACCTGCCGCTTGGTGTCGAGCCACACGCGCTGAACGAGGTCGAACGCGTTGTAGGTCGCCGCGTGACCCATATGGGTCGCGTCGTACGGGGTGATCCCGCAGACGTAGATACGGGCGACGGGACCGGGGTCGAGGGAGACCAGTCCGCCGGTCGCGGTGTCGTGGATCCGGAGGTCGCGGCCCTTGCCGGGCAGGGCGGGGACCTCAGAAGCGGGCCAGGCATGCATGTCTTGAGCGTAACCGGACGCACGTTCCGGATACGAACCGGATCCCGCTCTTGGCCGAATCCACCCCCTTGCACAGAACTCCCCGAACCTGCTACCCCTGGAGCTCCGCCCCAGACCCCGATCGCGCCTAAAGGGCGCTCGTCCTCAATCGCCGGACAGGCTGAAGGTGCCCCAGCACCGGCACAGCTAAGGGGCGCGGGGAACTGCGCGCCCAGCCACGCACGGTCCGCAGCCAAAAGCCCCTGGGGCTCCGCCCCAGACCCCGATCGCGCCTAAAGGGCGCTCGTCCTCAATCGCCGGACAGGCTGAGGTGGCCTGTGCTGGCCAGCACCGGTCCTGTCAGGGGCGCGGGGAACTGCGCGACCAGCCACCCACGGTCGGCAGACGAAAACGGGTTTCCAGGGGCGCGAGGAACTGCGCGAGACGCGGGCACGGTCCGCAGACGAAAGCGGGGTTAGGGGCTCGGGGAACTGCGCGAGACGCGAGCACGGGCCGCGGGTGACGGGCGGGGCGCCCCCGTCCAGGGCAGGGCGCGGCACGGCACGGCAAACCCCTCAGACCGGTGGCCAGGGAATCGCAGGCCACTCCCCCGACGGCGCGGGGTGAACCCCGCTGTCCAGGAGCGCCGCCACCCGAGCCCGCACCGCCCCCACCTCCGCCTCAGTGATCAGCGAAGCAAGCCGCACCGCAAGCACCCCCCGGGGTCGAAGGGCCTCGGCCAGGCCCTTCAAGGCGCCCACCGCCTCCGAGGTGAGCGGCTCGCCCGCCCACCCCCACAGCAGCGTCCGCAACTTGTCGTCCACGTTGAACGTGACCCCGTGGTCGATCCCGTACAGCCGCCCGTCGGGCGCGGGCAGCAGATGCCCGCCCTTGCGATCCCCGTTGTTGATCACCGCGTCGAGCACCGCGAGCCTCCGCAGCCGCTCGTCGTCGGCGTGCACGAGCAGCGCGGTGCGCCCCTCGCCGACCTCCGCGAGCGCGACCGCCTTCCAGCCCTCGGCCGGCTCCTCGTCCTCGACGAGGGCGAGCAGCCCGGAGTCGCCCTCCGCCGTCTCGATCCACAGCTGGACCATGCCCTCGCCGTAGGGGCCGTCCCGCAGCACGGTGGGCGGCACGAGGTCCCAGCCCGTCGCGCGCGACACCTCGTACGCGGCGACCTCGCGCTGGGCGAGCGTGCCGTCGGGGAAGTCCCACAGCGGCCGCTCCCCCGCGACGGGCTTGTAGACGCACTCCGCGCTCTCGTCGCCGTACGCCACCGAGCAGTACAGGACCGCGTTGGACGCCTCGCGGATCCGTCCGAGGACGGTGAGCTCACCCTTGGCGAGGAGCTCGGCCGAGGTCAGGCTCCGCGGCGGTATCCGTTCTGGCGCGGGCATACGTGTCCTTCCGGGTCGAGCGGGAGGCTGCACAGCGGGCAGGGCGGGCGGCCCGCGTTCACGACGTCGAGGGCCCGCTTGGCGAAGGCCCGGGCCTGGGCTCCGGTCAGGCGCACCCGCAGCATGGGCGGGCCGTTCTCCTCGTCCTGGAGCATGCGCTCCTCGGCCTCGGCGAGGTCGTCCTCGGTGTCGGCGTCGAGCTCGACCAGGGCCTGCGCCTCGATGATCATGCGCTGTTCGTCGCCGTCCCAGGCGAGCGCCATGGTGCCGACCCGGAACTCCTCCTCGACGGGCGAGTCGAGCGGCGCGCTGTCGGTGACGTCGGGCGGGGCGACGGCGGGCACAGGAGCGTTTCCTCCGGTCCTGCGCACGACCTCGTCGAGGAGCTCGTCGATCCGCTCGGCGAGCGCCGCGACCTGGGTCTTCTCCAGGGCGACGCTGGTGGTGCGACTGCCCGCGGACGCCTGGAGGAAGAACGTCCGGCGCCCGGGGAGCCCGACCGTGCCGGCCACGAAACGGTCCGGCGGGTCGTAGAAGAACACCTGACGGGACACGTTCTGGTCTCCCTAGTTCGGAGTTGGAGCAGTCGGAGGTGGAGCAGCGGTTTTCGGCGCGTCCACCCTACTGCGCCGAGCGATCACGGTGCTCCCGCACCGCCACCGACCTCGGCCTGTTCCTCGGCGGGGGTCGCGCGCGGCATCAGCGAGGCGAGGTCCCCGGTGTCGCCGAGCCGGACCAGGTAGGGACGCAGGCGGGTGTAGCGGATCACGGTGAGGGAACACGGTTCCACCGAGATCCGCTGAAAGAGGTCGAGATGCATGCCGAGGGCGTCCGCCACGACGGACTTGATGATGTCGCCGTGCGAGCACATGGCGTAGACCGCGTCGGGGCCGTGCTCGGCCTCGATCCGCTCGTTCCAGTCCCGTACGGCACCGACCGCGCGGGCCTGCATCGCGCGCATCGACTCGCCGCCCGGGAAGGCCGCATGGGAGGGGTGCTGCTGCACGACCTCCATGAGCGGTTCGGCGGAGAGTTCGGCGAGGGGGCGACCGGACCAGTCGCCGTAGTGGCACTCGCCGATCAGGTCCTCGGGGTGCAGCGGCAGACCGGGACGGGCGTCGAGGAGCGGCTGGACCGTCTCGCGGCAGCGTTGCAGGGGGCTGGTGACGACGGCGGCGAGTGGCACCCCCGCGAGCCGGTCGGGCAGGGCGGCGGCCTGGGCGTTGCCGCGTTCGTCGAGGGCGACGCCCGGCGTCCAGCCGGCGAGCACCCCCGCCGTGTTGGCGGTGGAACGTCCGTGACGTACGAGGATCAGCGTGGCCATGGTCGTCAGCCTAGGCGGCCGGTGCCGCCCGGATGCGGGCGGCTCCCTTTCACGGGAGAATGCGCGCAATGATCGTTGACTGCGCCATCTACCACGACGGCCGCCGCACCGAGGGCCCGAAGGATTTCTCGGACGCCCTCCGCCAGGCGCGCGCCGAAGGTGACAGCTTCCTCTGGTTGGGACTCCATGAGCCGACGGAGGAGGAGTTCGAGCTGGTCAGCACCGAGTTCGGGCTGCATTCGCTGGCGGTGGAGGATGCGCTGAAGGCGCATCAGCGGCCCAAGCTGGAGGTCTACGACGACTCGCTGTTCATGGTCCTCAAGCCGGTCGTGTACGAGCCGCGGAGCGACACGGTGTCCTCCGGTGAGCTGATGCTCTTCGTGGGCGAAAGTTTCGTCGTGAGCGTGCGGCACGGTGAGGGCGCGCCACTGAAGGTGGTGCGCCAACGCCTGGAGTCGGAGCCCGAGTTGCTCAAGCACGGGCCCACGACGGTCCTGTACGCGGTGAGCGACGCGGTCGTCGACCACTACACGGAGGTGGCGGCCGAGCTCCAGAACGACTTGGAGGAGCTCGAAGCGCAGATCTTCTCGCCCTCGGGCGGCCGCGACACGAAGGGCACCGCTTCGCGGATCTACACCTTCAAGCGGCAGCTCCAGGAGTTCCGCCGGGCGACCGGCCCGCTGGCGCAGCCGGTGCAGCGCCTCGCGAGCGCGGGGGTGCCGTTCGTGCACGCCGAGTCCCAGCCGTTCTTCCGCGACGTGGACGACCACCTGATGCGGACCAACGAGTCGGTGGAAGGCCTGGACCGGCTGCTCTCGGACATCCTCTCGGCGCATCTGGCGCAGGTCAGCGTCCGGCAGAACGACGACATGCGGAAGATCTCGGCGTGGGCGGCGATGGCGGCGGTCCCCACGATGCTGGCCGGCGTCTACGGCATGAACTTCGACCACATGCCCGAGCTCCACTGGGCGTGGAGCTACCCGGCGCTGATCGTGCTGATGGTGCTCCTGGAGCTGGGTCTGTACGGCCTGTTCAAGCGGCGCGGCTGGCTGTAGCTAGGGCCTGTCCGGCGGATCTGGTCGCCGCCGGGGTGCCTTGGCCTTGTGGTGCTGGTGAGCGGGGGGCTGGTGCGTCCAACTGCAAGGCGGAGGAGGGCGGCGACGCGGAGCGTCGGCAACCGACGACAACGCCGCAGATGGGCGTGGCAGCCCCCCGCGTCCCAGACAAGATCCGCCGGACAGGCCCTAGGCGAAGCCGGGCGCGGGGAGGGCGGGGCCGCCGAGCGCGTCGCGCCGCTGCGGCATGGCGAGGTCCACCATCCGCCGCCACCCGGCGAGGCGTTCGTAGGCGTACACGGTGTGGATGCCGGCCGCCAGGAGCGCCGCCTTGGGGCGCGGCCAGCCGAGGATGCGTCCCATGTGGGCCATGACGGCGAGGCTGACGTCGCGGTAGACGCGGATCTCGGCGAGCGCGCACCGGCGCAGCGCCCGCTGGATGGCGGGCCCGTGTCCGGCGCGGGCCAGCCGCAGCAACTCCTCGTGGCAGTACGCCAGATGGTTGTCCTCGTCGGCGGAGATCATCCGGACGGCGCGTCCCAGATCGGGATCGGCGCCGAAGTGCTTGCACAGCAGCGCCATCTGTTCCGAGGCGCGCTGCTCGGTGACGCGGCTGTGCGCGAGGTAGACCACGACGTCCCGTTCGGTGAGCGGCTCCTCGCTCCTGAGCCGCGCGTGGCCGAGCCCGATGCCGATCCGTTCGAGCAGCATCGTGTAGTTGGTGTCGTCGGGTACGTCGACGGCGCTCAGGCCCCGCTTCTTCATCAGCGCGTGGAAGATCCGCCCGTGCTTGTCCTCGTCGGCGCCGTGCCGGGCCACCTTGGGGGCGAGGGCGCGGCACTGCGGGGGAAGGAGGGCGGCGATCCGGCCGTTCTCCCAGCCGCCCTGGGACTCGCCCCCGGCCGCGATGGAGCAGAAGAGCCGGAACGACTCGTCGTGGTCGAGGATCTCCTGGAACAGGCTCTTGGCCGAGAGCATCGTTGCCGTACCTCCGGGTGCGCGCAGGACTCTGCGCAACCGAGTCAAATGCGGCGAACCGGCCGCGGCAACAGGGGTCGCGCCCCACTGGGCCGAACGAAGGAATGTGCGGTGCCCCCACCGCCGTAACCGCCCGCCGCGGCCCGGCGTTGTAGGGCATGACGGCCGTGGCGGGGAAGACCCCCCGAGCCCCCACCACGGCCGCTGAGACCAATCCCCCTTATGCGAGGTCCGCGCGCTCCAGCGCCTCGGTGCCCGCGCGCAGCGAGGCCAGCCGCTCGTCGAGCGTGAAGCCGGCCGGGGCCAGTGTGAGCGTGGTGACTCCGGCCTCGGCGTAGGCCTTCATCCGGTCGGCGATCCGCTCCACCGAGCCGAGCAGCGTGGTCGAGTCGATGAGCTGCTGCGGCACCGCCGCGCCCGCCCCCGCCTTGTCGCCGGACAGGTACTTGTCCTGGATCTCGGCGGCTTCCTTCTCGTACCCCATGCGCTGCGCGAGCTGGTTGTAGAAGTTCTGCTTGCGGCTGCCCATGCCGCCGACGTACAGCGCGGTGTATGGGCGGAACATGTCGGCGAGGGCCGGCACGTCCGCGTCGGCGCCGAGCGCGATCGGCAGCGTCGGGCAGACGTCGAAGCCCTCCATGGTCAGACCGGCCTTCTCGCGGCCCGCGCGGATGTGGGAGAGCGCGGTGGCCTCGATGTGCTCGGCGGCCGGGAAGATCAACAGCGCGCCGTCGGCGATCTCGCCGGTCTGCTCCAGGTTCTTGGGTCCGATGGCGGCGATGTAGAGCGGGATGTGCTCGCGCTCGGGGTGCACGGTCAGCTTGATGGGCTTGCCGGGGCCGCCGGGCAGCGGAAGCGTCCAGTGCTCGCCCTCGTAGGAGAGCCGCTCGCGGGTCATCGCCTTGCGGACGATCTCGACGTATTCGCGGGTGCGGGCCAGCGGCTTGTCGAACTTGACGCCGTACCAGCCCTCGGAGACCTGCGGTCCGGAGACGCCGAGGCCGAGCCGGAAACGGCCGCCGGAGAGCGAGTCCAGGGTGGCGGCCGTCATCGCGGTCATGGCGGGCTGGCGGGCGGGGATCTGGAGGATGGCGGAGCCGACGTCGATGCGCTCGGTCTGCGCGGCGACCCAGGCGAGCACGGTCGGCGCGTCCGAACCGTAGGCCTCGGCCGCCCAGCAGACGTCGTAGCCGAGCCTGTCCGCTTCCTTGGCGACGGCGAGGTTGTCGCCGTCCATTCCCGCGCCCCAGTAGCCGAGGTTGATGCCGAGCCGCATGGCCGATCCCCTTACTCGTCGTGACGCGTACGCACGCGTCCACTCCCGCGTCTTACTCATGAGTAACGTTCCTGTGCCGGGACTCTAGCGCGCGGTGGCGCGATGCGGCAGGGTCGAGTTGTCCACAGGCTCTCTCGCCGTGGGCCCCTGGCCAGTAATCTCGCGCCCATGGAGCAGAGGCATCTCGGCCGCACGGGCCTGCGCGTATCCCGGATCGGGCTCGGCACCCTGACATGGGGCCGGGACGTCGGCGAGCAGGACGCCGCCGACCTCCTGAAGGCGTTCTGGGAGGCGGGCGGCACGCTGATCGACACGGCGGACGTGTACGGCGGCGGGGACGCGGAGTATCTGCTCGGCCAGTTGATGGAGCGGCTCGTTCCGCGCCGGGATCTGGTGATCGCGACCAAGGCGGGCAGCGTGCCCGACCCCGACCGCCGCTTCGACGGCTCGCGCGGCCATCTGCTGAGCGCCCTCGACGCCTCCCTCCAGCGCCTGGGCACCGACCACGTCGACCTGTGGCAGGTGCACGCCTTCGACTGCGGCACGCCCCTGGAGGAGACCCTCCAGGCCCTCGACCTCGCGGTCAGCAGCGGCCGGGCGCGGTACGCGGGCATCTCCAACTTCAGCGGCTGGCAGCTCGCCAAGGCCGCCACCTGGCAACTCGCCGCGCCCGGTGTGCGGACCCGGCTCGCCAGCACCCAGATGGAGTACTCACTGCTCCAGCGCGGGGTGGAGCGCGAGGTCCTGCCGGCCGCCCTCGACCTGGGGGTGGGGCTGCTGCCCTCGTCGCCGCTGGGGCGGGGCGTGCTGACGGGGAAGTACCGGCACGGCACACCGGCCGATTCGCGGGGCGCTTCGGAGGGCCTTTCGGCATTTGTCGCGCCCTACCTGGACGACGCGGCGAGCCGCATCGTCGACGCCGTCTCGATAGCCGCGGACGGCCTCGCCACGACACCCCTTCAGGTGGCGCTGGCGTGGGTGAGGGACCGGCCGGGAGTGGTGGCGCCGATCGTCGGCGCGCGCAACGCGCACCAGCTCGCGGCGGCATTGTCAGTGGAGGCCCTTAGTCTTCCTGACGAGATCTGCCAGGCGCTCGACGACGTGTCGGCGCCCGTGCACCGCTATCCCGATCAGGACTGGAGCACGCTGTGACTGCGCTTCCCCAGGGCTCGGCCCCTGGATCCACGGCCGACGAACCCGCCGGGGCGGAGGTGGCACCCGACCCCGCGCAGGACACCGCCAGCACGGGCGCCGACTCCGTCGGCGAGGCCGCCGTGGAGGTCGCGGAGGGTACGGAGGACACGGAG
Organism: Streptomyces hundungensis; assembly: GCF_003627815.1. NCBI lineage: Bacteria > Bacillati > Actinomycetota > Actinomycetes > Kitasatosporales > Streptomycetaceae > Streptomyces > Streptomyces hundungensis. Next base: position 6,780,022 of record NZ_CP032698.1, on the reverse strand, counting down.
GCATCCGGCCCGGGGACGGCCGACGCCGCTGAACCCGAGCACGAGCGCGCCGACGGCGGTCCGGACCCCGAGGCCGGTCGGCCGGAAGGTGCCGAGGCCGGCGGTGCGAGCGAGACCGGTACGGAGGACGGCGGCGAGAGCGAGACCGGGGGCGAGGCCGGCGGTGCGAGCGAGACCGGTGCCGATGAAGGCGACGGCTCGCCCGGAACCGGTGACGCCAAGGCACCCGAACTCTCCGAAGCCGCCGCCGAGTTGGCCGCGCAGCGCGAGTTGCGGGCCAGGATCGAGCAGCGCAGGGCCGAGCGGGAGGCACCCATCCCGGCCGGCACCAAACTGAGCGGGCAGGCCGCCGACCTCCTCGCGGCGGTACGGGCCGTGGAGAGCGGCGAGAAGTCCGGTACCGCCTTCTTCGCGGGCCCGCCGCCCGCCCCCCGCAGGCCCGCCCCCGGCCCCGCCCAGGAAGCGGCCCCGGCGCGGCCCCGCGCGCCCGAGCCCGCGCAGGCGCCCGCCACCTCCGCCGAGACCCTCGCCTCCGTACGGGACGTGCTGACCCGGGGTGGCGCGCCCGAGGCGCTGGCCGTGCGGGTCGCGGGCGCTCTGGGTGAACAGGCGGCGCAGCGGCTCGGCGCGGACCCCTGGCAGCTCCTCGCCGTCCCCGGAGTGCGGCCCGAGCAGGCCGACGGCTTCGCGCGGGCGCTGCTCGGCGCCGAGTGCCGGCCGGACGACGAGCGCAGGGCGGCCGCGCTTGTCGGCTGGATCCTGGAACAGGCGGCGACCCAGGGGCACACGGCGCTCTTGGCCGACGATGTGCGCAAGGCGCTGGCCGCGCGGTCGGTGCCCGATCCGGACGAGGCGGTGCAGCAGGCCGTCGCCGAGGGCGTGGTGCTGGTCTTCCAGGACGGCCTCGCGCAGGAGTCGGCCGACGTGGAAGACGCCGAGGACGCGGAGGACACCGAAGAGGCGGCGGAGCCCGCCGAGCCCGCCGAGGTGCTGCTCGGGCTCGACCGGTACGCCCTCGCCGAGGAAAGCCTCGCCGACGCTCTCGCGCGCCTGCTCAACTCCCCGGTGCGGGACGACGGTTCGGTGTGGCCGGAGGGTGGTGAGCTGGTCCGCGCGGTCGCGGCCAGTGGCCTCGTGGCGCACACCGGCGGCGAGGCCGCGCGCGCCGAGTCGGCGGCGGTGGTGACGGCGGCCGCGGCGGCCGGGCTGCGGGCCGCGGGCGCGGCGCACACCGCGGACGGACAGCGCCGACTGGCCGAACTGACCGGCCCGCTGGCCGCGTTCACGGTGGCGGGGCTGCTGTCCGGCGAGGGCCCCGGTCGGGACGCGGACGGCGCGCTCGCGCTCGACGTGCTGGTGGTGCAGGACGCGACGCAGCTCGATGTGGAGACCGCGGCCGTCCTCGTGGAGTCGCTGCCCGACGGCTGCCGCCTGGTGCTGAGCGGGGACCCCGGGGTGCTGGGGCCGGCCAGCGCGGGCCGGGTCTTCCACGATGTGCTGACCGCCCGGATCTGTCCGGTGGTGGCCTCGCGACTGCCCGACCCCGGGCCCGTCGGCGAGCTGGTCTCGGGGATCGGCATCGGCGAGCTGAACCAGGTCGAGGCGCCCGGCAAGGAGGTCGTGATCGTCCCCGTGCGGGACGCGGGCGAGGCCGTGCACCGCTGTGTGCAGCTCCTGGCGGACTCGATCCCCCGGGCGTTCGGCATCCCCGCCGAGCAGGCCCAGGTCATCACGGTGGGCCACGGCGGCTCGGCGGGCACCCGCGCCCTGAACGCGGCCCTGAAGGAGCGCCTGAACCCGGGCCCCGGCCGCTTCGGCGGTTTCGACCCCGGTGACCGGATCGCATACGCCCAGGCCCCGGGCCGTACGGTGACCGGCACGGTGATCGGGGCGGACGCGGAGGGCCTCAGGCTCGACTGCTCCGGAACGCCCGTCCTCGTACCGAAGGACAGGGTCGAGTCGGCGCTGCGGCACGGCTGGGCACTGACCGCGCACCAGGCGCTCGGAATGCGCTGGCCCGCGGTGGTCGCGGTGCTGCCAGGAGACGCGGCACAGGGGCTCAGCCGGGCCTGGGTCTACACCGCCTTCGGCCGCGCCGAGCGGCACCTCTCCGTCGTCCACGGTGTGGACCAGGCGCTCCCCCGGGCCGTCGCGGAGGTCCTCCCGGCGCCGCGCACGACGCGTCTCGTCCCGCTGCTGCACGGCCTCCTGAAGCCCGCGGAGTAGGACGGACCGACGAAAAGAGGCCGCGCACCCCGTCGGGGAGTGCGCGGCCTCTGTCGTGACGCCCGGGGTCAGGGGGTGGTGCGCAGGCCATCCTCCTCGTCGAGGTCGTCCTCCAGCTCCTCCTCGTCGAAGACGGCGCTCACGTCGAACCGGCACACCACGCGCTGGGGATCGGCGTGGTCGAAGGGCGTGCTCAGCCACTCGCCGGGTTCGGGAAGCTCGTCGGCGGCCGACACCCACAGCGTGGAGTCGCCCTCCTCCAGGCCGAACTCCTTGTGCCGGGAGGCGATTTCATCCGGTTCGTACTCGCCGAAGAGCACGCCGAGCGCCGCGTGGACGCTGCTGCCGACGGCCGGGACCGTGCTTTCGTCCGTGTCGGGGTCGAGGTCGGTGATCCGCTGGGCCTGGGCGAGCAGCCGCTGTGGCTCGGCCACCGCGTAGTCGCGCCGGATCAGGACGCTCAGGGCATGGGGTTCCTCCGGGCCCAGATAGGGCGGCAGCGAGTCGTCGGCGCCGGGGATCTCGAAGGGGGTGACCTCGTCGTAGCGGTCGTAGAGCCGCTCGTCGTAGGCCTCGGCGGCCGCGGCGAGGGCGTTGAACGCCTCGTACACCTGGGGGTCGTCGTCCCCCGTGCGGCGTTCCACCGCATCGAGGTGACGGTCCAGCGCGGCTTTGACCGCCTCGGCGGCGGCACGTACCTCGGCAGCGGTGGGCTGCGCAGCATCAGACATAGTGCAGACGCTATCCGTACCGGGCCCGTGCCCGCACAATAGATGCGATGCCGGAATACGAATTTGTCGACGTGTACGTCCCGCGCGGGGTGTCCCGCAAGGAGGCCACACGTCTGCTGACCGACCATGCCGAGTACGGACACTGGGAGTTGGACCGACTGAGTCTGCACCGGGACGGCAGCCGCAGAGTGCGGCTCCGCAGGCGGATCATCCGCCAGGTGCGAGCCACGTAGTGAACGTGGGCTCATGACGGAGCGGGCCCCGCCCGTGCGGGGCCCGCTCCGTCATGAGCGCCGAACGCGGGGGCCTCGGCGGCCCGCTGCGGCTACTGCGCGGCCCGGCCCCGGCGGTAGAGCACCGCTCCCCCGAGCAGCAGTCCCGCGGCGGCCGGAACGGCGAAGCCCATGCCGTCGGAGCCGGTGGTGGCGAGCGCGGCGGCCGGGGCGTGCGGCGCGGTCACGGCCGGGGCGACCGGAGCGCCACCCTGGGCGGGCGCGGTGGGCCGCGCGTGCTTGCCCGGCTGGTGCGCCACCGGGCTCACCGGGTGCTGGGGAACACCGGGGTACTGCGGCTGGTGCTGGCCGGGGTGCTGCGGCTGGTGCTGGCCGGGGTGGCCGGGGTGCTCCGGCTGGCCAGGGTGGCCCGGCTGCCCGGGGTTGCAGGGCGGCTGGTGCTGGCCGGGGTGGCCGGGGTGGTGCGGGGTGCCCGGGTGGTGGGGCTTGCCCGGGTGCTGCGGCTGGTGCTGGCCCGGGCGGCCGGGGTGCTGGGGGTGGCCCGGGTGAGCCGGGTGGCCCGGGTGCTGGGGGTGGCCGGGGTGGCCGCTCTCGTCGTTGACGCAGTCGTTGCCGAACACGGGGTTGCCGACGCCCACCACGTTCACGCCGTTCCCGCAGAGGTTCAGCGGTACGTCGATGGGCGCCTGGATGTGGTTGCCGGAGCCCACACCGGGCGACTGGGAGGCGTGGCCACGCGCGGCCGCTCCGCCGCTCCGGTGGCCGCCGCCCTGGTTGGCGCAGTGATCGGCGAACGCCGGATTGAGCGCGCCGACCACGTTCACCGTGTTGCCGCAGGCGTTGACCGGCACGTGCACCGGGACCTGGACGGCGTTGCCGGACAGCACGCCCGGCGAGTTCGAGGCGCCGCCCCCGGCGGCCGAGTCGGCGTGCGCCGCGCCGCTGCCCATGGCGATGACGCCGCTCGCGGCCGCCATGGTGATCAGTCCCTTGCGGGTGACCTGTCGCATAGATTCGTTCCCTGCCTTCTGCCTTCCGGAAAGCCCGGCTGCGCCGTTGCGCCCGGGCTGAAATGCCCGGCGGCCCCGGAGTGCATGGCGCGCACTCCGGGGCCGCCCGGCTCAGACCCTCATGGGTTGAGGCACAACGTCACTTGTTGACGCAGGTGTTGCCGAAGGCGGGGTTCAGCAGCCCGATCACGGAGACCGTGTTGCCGCACACGTTCACCGGCACGTGCACGGGGACCTGGACGACATTGCCGGACAGGACGCCCGGGGAGTGCACAGCGGCACCCTGGGCACCCGCATCGGCGACAGCCAGACCCGCACCCGCGAGAACCAGACCACCAGTGACAGCCGCAGCAGCGACGACCTTCTTGATCATTACTTCCTCCTTGTTGGCATATGTGCGATCCCAGCCTCGGACCGCACACCCTGTAACGAGGGAGAAGTTATGGAGCTACGAGCATATGAGTGCATTCACTCTTTTCAGTCCGCCCCGTACGTTCAAACGATTATTGGAGTGCCGAGGTCGCGCAGGTCGATACGGGAGGCCCTTCCCGAGGCGCAGGGGGCCTCTGGGGGGGGCTGAAGGGGCCTCAGGAGGCGTCGATGAACCGGTCGAGTACGCGTACGCCGAACTTCAGGCCGTCGACCGGCACCCGCTCGTCCACGCCGTGGAACATCCCGGCGAAGTCCAGCTCCGGCGGCAGCTTCAGCGGCGCGAAGCCGAAGCCGCGGATGCCGAGGTCGTCGAAGGACTTGGCGTCGGTGCCGGCCGAGAGCATGTACGGCACGGCGCGGGCGATCGGGTCCTCCGCCTGGAGCGCGGTCTGCATCGCGTCGACCAGGGCGCCGTCGAACGTGGTCTCCAGGGCCTTGTCCGCGTGCACGTCCTCGCGCCGCACCCGGGGCCCCAGGATCCGGTCCAGGTCGGCGAGGAACTCCTCCTCGTACCCCGGCAGAAAACGCCCGTCGACGTGCGCGGTGGCCTGTCCCGGAATGACGTTGACCTTGTAGCCGGCGCCCAGCTGCGTCGGGTTGGCGGTGTTCTGGAGGGAGGCGCCGATGAGCTTGGCGATGCCGCCCAGCTTGGCCAGCGTGTCGTCCATGTTCTCGGGGTCGAGTTCGGTGCCGAGCGCGTCCGAGAGCTCGTCGAGGAAGTGGCGCAGCGTCTTGGTCACCCGCACCGGGAACTTGTGCCGGCCGAGCCGCGCCACGGCCTCGGACAGCTCGGTGATGGCGTTGTCCTTGTGGATCATCGAGCCGTGTCCGGCGGTGCCGTCCACGGTCAGCTTCATCCAGTGCATGCCCTTCTGGGCGGTCTCCACCAGGTACAGCCGCAGCTTCTCGTTGACGGTGAACGAGAAGCCGCCGACCTCGCTGATCGCCTCGGTGACGCCCTCGAAGAGTTCGGGGTGCTTGTCCACCAGGAAGCGCGCCCCGTAGGTGCCGCCGGCCTCCTCGTCGGCGAGGAAGGCGAGCACGATGTCGCGCGGGGGCTTGCGGCCGCTGCGCAGCCGGTCGCGTACGACCGCCAGGGTCATCGCGTCCATGTCCTTCATGTCGACGGCGCCGCGGCCCCAGACACAGCCGTCGGCGATCTCACCGGCGAAGGGGTCGTGGGTCCAGTCGTCGGCGTTGGCCGGTACGACGTCGGTATGGCCGTGGATGAGCAGCGCGGGCCGCGAGGGGTCCTCGCCCGCGATCCGGGCCACGGTGGAGGCCCGGCCCTTGTGCGACTCGAAGATCTTCGGCTCCAGGCCGACCTCGGCGAGCTTCTCCGCGACGTACTCCGCGGCCGCGCGCTCACCGGGACCGGAGTGGTCGCCGTAGTTGCTGGTGTCGATCCTGATGAGATCGCGGCAGAGGTCGACGACCTCGTCCTCACCGGTCACGCCGCCGGTCCGGGTCGTGCTCGACTCGCTCACGCTGCTTCCTCCCGCTGTCGCTCACTGTGGTCCGCCTCCATCCTCCCCCGCGTCCCCACGCCACCCAAGGGCGGCTTCCCGCCGTCACCCGGAGTTCATGCAGGCCAGGGGGGTGATCGAGCACCCCGGGATGTTTGCTATTGTTTTCCACGTCGGAACGGGCACGGCCCGCGAGACAGACACCTTGTCCGGGTGGCGGAATGGCAGACGCGCTAGCTTGAGGTGCTAGTGCCCTTTATCGGGCGTGGGGGTTCAAGTCCCCCCTCGGACACCAGCGAAAACCCCAGTTGATCTGGGGTTTTCTGCGTTTCTGGGGTGCGGCGTGACCAGCCACGTGACCGACAGCCCGGAGAGTTCCCGGGTCGACCGCGGAACGGCTGGAGCCGACAGATCGACCGGTGACCGTCTTCACACTCTGCGGTGACGGTTTCCCCCACCCCGCCCCACGCCCCGGCACCGTGGCTCACTCCAGCGGCGGCCTGCGCGCTTCCCAGCACGCCATGCACCGCATTACCCCGGAGTGCGCGGGGTCGCGCTCCGTGCCACCACCGCACAAGGGGCATTGCCGCATGACAACTCCCTACGCCGTGACGTCGAACTCCCCCAGCTCGGCACCGGGGAGGAAGCCCGCCCACTCCTCGGCGGTGAACTCGACCATCCGGCACGTCGCGGAGTTGCGGCTGTGACCGTACCGGGAACGTTGGTCGCCACCTCGACGCACAGCGTGTTGTCGTTCTCGACTTGCACGCGCTGGACGTGCGGAATTCGAACTCGGGCCTGCGCTCAGCGTGCCCATCCCTTCGCCGCGTGAGGGTGGTTCCGTACCTCTGCCGCAGCGTCGTACGCCGCACTCCATTTCTCCGCGGCCTTGGCTTCCCCCAGCTCCTTTACGAGAGCTGCGCACACACCACACCCTTCCACCGGGGTGCAGTCATACAGATATGCCTCCACCGCTCCCGCCAACTCCACCGGCGGTCGTGGGTACTTGAGCGGACTAGTCATGGCTTCCTCTCGTCGGTGTCTCTGGCGCCCGACAAGTGTCGACCCGATACTGCATAGAACTCGCACTTATTGGCGTTGTGGGGTAAATGATCACGCGCGGCAGTCCGCGGCCCACCGGCCGAGCAAAGCTCTGACTTCGTCACCGAACAATGCGTGACGCTCGTACATGCGGAAAACTTCGAGGTGTTCCGCAATATCCCTGGCGTCCTGGAAAACGATACGGCCGGTGAATGTCTCGACAGTCGCTAGCCGTTGGTCATAGACGGTGAAGGTGTTCATGGGCCCACGACCCACAACTGTCCCTGTAGGGATGACCCCGATACGCACATTGGGCAGGTGCGAAATCGAGGCGAGCCGATCCATCTGTACGGCCATGGCTACAGGCGGGACGACGGCCCACCTGACGGCTTGTTCTGTCAGCAGGAACGTGAAATGTTTCGTGCTTTCGTAGAGGACTGCTTGCCGTTCCAGCTTCCTGGCGACCGTCTTGGTCGTGCCCACTGGAGAGTTGCTGAGGCTGGCCCTGATGTATTCAGGTGTGGCGAGGAGTCCCGTAACCATCGCAGGCAGGAAGTAGCGGAGCGCCGAGGCTTCCCCTTCAAGGCCGGCAAGCTCGGCTTGTCGCTTCTCCAGCCCTCTTCGCCATGACGCCCGCTTACCTTGCCACTCTGTATTGGCCAGCCGCGCCAGGGCGGTAACTTCGGCCAAGAGTTCCGGAGGCGCATCGAGGGCTCCAAGAATCAACTCGACATCAACAAGACCAGGGGTGACTCGACCAGTCTCGATATTGCTCAGCTTGGTCTGAGAAATATTGCAGCGCTGAGCGAGCCAGACTTGAGTACGCCCGGCTCGCTTTCGCATGCTGCGGAGAGTTTCTGCCAGGTCAGCTTTCGACTGGCCTAGCTCCTCAGGGTCAAGCGTCAAGGCCCCTCACGTACTCCTCGAAAGGTACTGCGTGCTCCAGGGCGACCCGTTTCCACTCCCGATAGGGGGCCGGATCACCTTCGTACGCTTCACGATTCATCTGAGTCCCGTCCGGGCGGAAGTTCAGGTGAGCGATGCGGGAATCGTCGAACATCCACCAGTCTCGGCCTGAGAGCGGCAACCCGAAGTCGCCGCGCGTCACATCCAAGATGCGGATGTCTTCCCCGGCAGAAATGTTTCCGGGAATGCCCCAGGCGAATTGATACCGCTGGTAGTCGGTGAGCGGCTGACGCACGATGCGGACACGTCCGATGTGCTTGCCGGATTCGATGTACCCGCGCACTCGTTCGTGCCAGCGGGCATTGTGGTCGGTGGGCTTGTCCTCACCGCGCAGGAAGCGGGCCACGTTCTCCTGCTCCTTTGGCATGGTGTACGTGGGCTGCGCCTCGAACCGCCATGCTTCGCGCTCGAAGGCGTCGAAGAAGCGGCGCCAGTCGTCACCATCCAAGAGCACGGACAGCCTCCCTCAAAATGTGCTCCGGGATCTCCACCAATCCCTCGCCCGAGGGCGGAGTGAACGCATCGGACACGTCGCCCTGGACGACGATCGAGCCGCCCTTTGTCCGGTAGACGTTCGGACAATCGTCGTCGTCACAGTTGGGTCCGCCGACGTTGCCGGTAAGGCGGGTCAGTTCCTCACGCACCAGGATTCCCTTCCTCGGACGCAGGGGCGTTCCCTGCCGCCATGAGGACGGTAGGCCGGGCCCGCATGCCAGGTCTATGGCACTTCGCCCATATTCGCGTTGTCGGGTAGACGATCTTGAGCGGGGTTTTCTGCGTATCAGGGCGGGGTGGGACGGTTCAGTCGCCAGACCACGTCGGTGCCGCTGCACGAGGGGGCGGTGGGCGGGCTTCCCGGTTCGCGCCGGACCTCGGTGAAGCCCAGCCGGCGGGGTATCGCGGCACTGGAGGCGTTGGACGCGTCGTGCGTGATTTCCAGGTACTCCACGTCCGGCAAAGTGAACATCTCCTTGACCAGGGCCGCCGTTGCCGCCGTGGCGATGCCCCGGCCGGTGGCTGCGGGGTGCAGCCAGTACCCCAGGTGCCGCCCCTGAGGTTCGGCCCCGCGATAGGTCTGGCACATGCCGAGGAGCGTGCCGTCCTTGGCGATGGCGTAGTTGTACACCTCACCGCTCGCCCACTTCGACTCGGACGCCGCGAGGAAATCACGGGTGTTCTTCGCGCTGTGGCGGGCGACCCACGACTCCCAGGGGCGCAGGTGGTCCAGGGACTCCTCGATCAACTGGTGTGCCGGAGCGAAGTCGTTCTGTCCCCGCCAGCGCCGCAGGACGAAGTCCCCGCACTCGATGAGCTGCCTCGGTCGGTCCATGGCGGCCATGGTTGCCCGTGGGGCTGTCCGCCGCAACGGCGTACGGAGAACGGGTTGTCAGTGGTGGCGGTTAGCGTGCGGTCATGGATGACGACCGACAGAAGCGGGGGCCGGCCCTGCGCGCCGGCGCCGACGGCACTGCGGGCCCGGCCCGTTCCGGGTCCGGGCGGCCCGAGGGTGGCGCACGTCCGAGGGGTGTCGCGCTCTATCACGACATGCGCGTCGAAGAGGACTTCACCAAGTGCGCCACCCGCCTCTTCTCGATCCTCAAGTCGGCCGCCGCGACCAGCCCCGGCGACCCGCGCTACGTCTATCTCGACATCCAGGGGCACCGCGACGCGGACGGCGACTACGACGCCGACGCACGGGAGATCATGCGGGAGTTCCTCCCCGGGTTCCTCGGGCCGTACCTCACGGAGATCGACACGCCGCTCTTCCACGCGAAGAACCCCGAGCCGCAGCGCGAGGACATCCCGGACGTCCTGACCATACGGGACCCCGACCGTGAACACGCCTACGACCACCGGGAGTTGCCCCTGCGCAACCGGGACAGCGAGCCCGACCGGCGCCGGTCCAGGCCGCCGGTCCGGGCCATCGCCGACTACCTCGGTCTCGATGAGCCGATCTGCCTCATCTGCTGGCAGGCGCCGGTGGAGAGGGCACATGTGGTCCCGGAGTCGCTCGGCGGCTCCAACGACGTGCGCAACTTCGCGCTGCTGTGCCCGCGCCACCACCGCGAGGCGCCCGACGTCGCGGACGCCGAGGCGTTCTGGTCCTGGGTCGACTACGCCTGTGAACGCGACGGCCACATGAAGTGGCAGGGCTTGCCGCCGGAGGTGCTGGCGCAGGCCGAACGCGTCGGCCTGCGCATCGACACGCGCGGTCCGGTGCGCAAGAGCCTGCGCCACTTCGACCGGGTCCGTGACGAACTCGTACGGCTCTACGGCTGGTGCCCGGAGGACTTCGCCGGCGGCTACCACTGGGGAGCGCTGATGGAGGAGTTCCACACCGTCATGGAGTCGGCCACCAGCACGCATTTCAACGTCCCCAAGAAGGCGTCGACCGAGGCATGGGCCTTCGAAGTGGCCCGCAGGCGCCTCCAAAAAGACGCCGGAGACGACGCCGTCGCTGGTACGGGGCATGAGCGGCGCGCGGGCGACGGGGAGCCGTCCGCGATGTCGAGCCGTCCCACGGTCGAGTTGGCGCACCTCACGGCCCGTAAGTCCTCCGCCGGCTCTGGTGCGCAGAGCCTCGTCGATGCCGCCCGGCGGGCCGACATCGCGATCGAGGCGGTGGCACTCGTGCGGGACCTCATCGACTCGACGGGCGTGGCGAGCGCCGAGGACGTGCTGCGGGGCGTACGCGAGGAAGTGGCGGACCGCACCGCTCAACTGGAGCGCCTGGCAACGGAGTTGATGGGTCAGGCGACCTGTCGGCACTGCGGCCACTCCATAGCCCGGATCGGGGACGCCGCCTGGCGCCACAGCGCTGCGGCCCCCATGTCCCGCGGCTGTCGGGCCGCGAGCTTCGACCGGAACGGCACCTGGGACGACTCCCTCGACCGCACGTGGAAGGCGACTCCGCCGAAGACGTATAGGTGAAGCCGGTGCGGATGCGTTCGCCGAGCGTAATTCCGTGGACCGGAGAACCCGTGGACCGGAGAACCCGTGGATCCGCGGGCGGGACGAGTCGCGGCGGGCCCGCCGATGCCAACTGCCGCCCCCATGGGGCGCTTTCGGCTCTCGCCGTCCGCGGTCGGCTCAGGCGCGTCTGAAGGCGAGGACCGCGTTGTGGCCGCCGAAGCCGAAGGAGTTGCTCAGGACGATGTCGCCGCAGGGTGGCAGCGGGCGGGGGGTGTCGCGGACGATGTCCAGGCCCATGCCTTCCTCGGGGTGGTCGCAGCCGACGGTCGGGGGGATGAGGCCGTCCCGCAGGGTGAGGATCGCGGCGACGGCCTCCACCGCGCCCGCTCCGCCCTGGAGGTGGCCGAGGGCGCCCTTGTTGGCGGTGACGGGGATGTCCCGGGTGTGGTCGCCGAAGAGCCGGCCGAGCGCGAGGGCCTCGGTGCGGTCGCCGTCGATGGTCGCCGTGGCGTGCGCGTTGACGTGGGCGACGTCGGCGGGTGTCGCCCCGGCGTCCGCGAGGGCGGAGCGCAGGGCTGCCTCGACGCCCCGGCCGCTCGGTTCCGGGGCCGCCATGTGGAAGGCGTCCGCGGACAGCCCCCAGCCGGCCGCCTCGCAGTAGATGCGGGCGCCGCGGGCCCGGGCGTGCTCCTCGTCCTCCAGGACCAGGATGCCGGCGCCCTCCCCCAGGACGAATCCGTCGCGGGCGTCGTCGAAGGGTCTCGACGCGTGTTCGGGCTGGTCGTTGCGGGTCGAGACGGCCCGCATCGCGGCGAACGCGGCGAGGATCTCCGGGGTGATCACCGCCTCGGTGCCGCCCGCGACCACGAGGTCGACCCGTCCGGCGCGGATGGCGTCGATGGCCTGCCCGATCGCCTCCGTTCCCGAGGCGCAGGCCGACACGAAGGTTCTGGCCTCGCCGCGGATGTCCAGGTCCTTGGATATCTGGGCGGCCGAGGCGGACGGCACGGTCATGGGGGTGGTGTACGGGGAGACCGCTCGCGGTCCGCGTTCGATGAGGGTGAGCCGGCTCTCCACCATGACGGGCGCGCCGCCGATGATCGTGCCCATGGACACTCCGGTACGGGTCGGACGCAGCCCGCTGGCGACGGTCCCGGCGGGGTCGAGTCCCGCGTCCAGCCACGCCTCGCGGGCCGCGACCAGGGCGAACTGCGCCGAGCGGTTCATCCGCCGGGCCATCGGCCTCGGCAGCAGTTCCGCGGGGTCGACCGCGGCGCGGGCCGCCAGACGCACCGGAAGCCCGTCGAAGCCCGGGCCCTCCATCACCGAGATCCCGCAGCGCCCTTCGAGCAGGCCGTGCCACAGCTCGGGCACGTCGCCTCCCAGGGGGCTCACCGCGCCGAGGCCGGTCACCACCACCCGGCGGCGCTCGGGTGCGGCCGGGCGCACCGGGTCCGGGACCTCGGCCGGGTCCACCCGCGTGGTGCGGACCACCTGGCGTTCGTAGCGCGGCAGTACGCGCTCCAAATCGGGGCCGCCGGTCAGCGGGCGCAGTTGCAGCCGGGTCCTGGTCTCGGTCGCGGGCGCGGTGCGCACCACGACGAGCCAGGGGCCGTCCGGATCCGTCGCGATGACGTCCCCGGGCACGAGTTCGCCCGTGGTGAGCAGACAGCACTTGCCGCCCATGACCGACTCTTCGCTCATCGTGAACCTTTGCCTCATTCGCGACGGATACGGATATTGCGCAGGTAATCCCTCTGGCAGCATGCCTCCGGAGCGGGAAGAAAGCAGGCCAGGGAGATTCGGCCCGTCCCCGGGGAGTACGGATGGTGCCGGAAGACACCGCGCTGACCTGGGCTTCTCTTGCCTTTGACGGGTGCGGTGGGGTTCTCTGGTTCGGTGAGACGCAGATCCAGGACCCCGGCCGCCCCGCTCGCACAGCGCGACGGCATCGATCCGGTACGTGTGCGGCTGCCCGCCGATCCGGAGGGGGCCTGGGCGACGATCGGTGATCACCTGCTGGGCCGGTTCGCCGGAGCGATCGGCGCCGAGCGGGTGGAGGCGATGCTGCGCGAGGGACGGTTCGTCGACTCCGACGGGGCGCTGAGCGGTGCGGAGGCGTACCGGGCCGGGGCGTTCGTCTGGTTCCACCGGGAGTTCGCGCCGGAGGTGCCGGTGCCGTTCGAGGTGGGGATCGTCTACCGGGACGAGCGCATCGTGATCGCGGACAAGCCGCACTTCCTGGCCGTCACACCGCGCGGCCGGCACATCACCGAGACGGCGGTGGCCCGGCTGCGGCGCGACCTCGGTCTGCCCGCGCTCCAGCCGGCCCACCGCCTCGACCGGCTGACGGCGGGCCTGGCGCTGTTCGTGGTGCGGCCCGAGGACCGGGGCGCGTACCAGAACCTGTTCAGCGGGCGCCGGGTACGCAAGGAGTACGAGGCGGTGGCCGCGTACGACCCCGGCGTGGAGCTGCCGGTGACCGTGCGGAGCCGGATCGTGAAGGAGCGCGGGGTCATCGCCGCCCGCGAGGAGGCGGGCGAGCCCAACGCCGAGAGCCGGATCGAGCTGGCCGAACGGCGCGGCACCCTCGGTCGCTACCGCCTGCTGCCCACGACGGGGCGCACCCATCAGCTACGGGTCCATATGCACCGGCTCGGCCTGCCGATCCTTCACGACCCGGTGTACCCGGTCGTCCTGCCGGAGCCCGAGCCGGAGCTCTTCGAGCGGCCCCTGCAACTGCTCGCCAGAGCGCTGGAGTTCACCGATCCGGTGGACGGCAGGGCGCACCGGTTCGAGAGCAGGCTCCGGCTCGGGGAGTGGCCCGACCCTCAGACATCGGACCAATAGGGGCCTCCAGTATGGAAATTGGGGCCTGAGGGGTGCCTGAACCCCGCAAAGGTCTGATAAATATGCGGACATGCGTGCTACCTCGCTGGGCGCGAGTCACTGTCCGGTGACCGCTCTGTCCCTGGGCGGCGCCGCCCTCGGCAACCTCTTCACGCCACTGTCCGACGAGACGGCCCGGGGCGCGGTCGACGCCGCCTGGGAGGCGGGCATCCGCTCCTTCGACACCGCCCCGCACTACGGCCTCGGTCTCTCCGAACGCCGCATGGGGCAGGCCCTGCGCGGGCGGCCCCGGGAGGCGTACACGCTCTCCACCAAGGTGGGCAGGATCCTGGAGCCCCGGGACGGCGGCGGCGACGACCTCGCCGCCGGCTTCGCCGTCCCCGCCACCCACCGGCGCCGCTGGGACTTCAGCGCGGACGGGGTGCGCCGGAGCATCGAGTCCAGCCTGGAACGCCTCGGGCTCGACCGGGTCGACATCGTCTATCTGCACGACCCGGACGACCACGCCGAGCAGGCGCTGCGCGAGGCGTACCCGGCGCTGGAACGGCTGCGCTCGGAGGGCGTCGTACGGGCCATCGGCGCGGGCATGAACCGGACGGGGCTTCTGACGCGGTTCCTGCGCGAGTCGGACGTGGACGCCGTGCTGTGTGCGGGGCGCTACTCGCTCCTCGACCAGGAGGCGGCCGACGAGCTGCTGCCGGAGGCCGCCGCGCGCGGCAAGAGCGTGGTGGTCGGCGGGGTCTTCAACTCGGGGCTGCTCGCGGATCCCCGTCCCGGCGCGACGTACGACTACGCCGCCGCTCCCCCGGAGCTCGTGGAGCGGGCGCTGAAGATCAAGGCGGTGTGCGCGGCCCACGGCGTTCCGCTGCGGGCCGCCGCGCTGGCCTTTCCCCTGCGGCACCCCGCGGTGGCCGGCGTCCTGGTCGGCGCGCGCTCGGCGGCCGAAGTCACCGACGCCGCCGCCCTGTTCGAGGCATCCGTACCCGACGCGCTCTGGGAGGAGCTGGGCCTGTGAGGGTCGCCCTGCACACCCGGGTCCGGCCCGACCGGATCGAGGAGTACGAGGCCGCGCACCGCGAGGTGCCCCAGGAGCTGACCGCCGCCATCAGGGCGGCCGGGGTCGCCTCCTGGACGATCTGGCGCAGCGGGGCCGCATTGTTCCACCTGATCGAATGCACGAATTACGCACGCTTGTTGAGCGAATTGTCGGAGCTTCCGGTGAATGTGGCGTGGCAGCTCCGCATGGGCGAGCTGCTCGATGTCGTGCACGACTATGCGGGCGAGGGGGCGGCGGAGGCGGGGCTGCCGGTGGTGTGGGAGCTGGGGCTGTGAATCCCGCCGATGCCGTCGAGGCCCGGGTGGTCCCTGAGGTCCTTGACGTCGTCGACGCGCACCATCATGTGTGGGAGCTCGGAGTGCGCGATCAGGACTGGATCCGTGGACCCGAACTCGCGCCGCTGCGCCGGGACTTCACGCTCGACGAGCTGCGCGGGGAAGCGAGGGCCGCGGGCGTGGGGGCGACCGTGCTCGTGCAGACGGTGACCGTGGCGGAGGAGACCCCCGAACTGCTGGCCCTCGCGGACGGCAGCGATCTCGTGGCGGGGGTGGTCGGCTGGACCGACCTCACCTCGCCGGGCGTCGCCGACGAGCTGGCCCGGCTGCGGGAGCTTCCCGGCGGCGACCGCCTGGTCGGGATCCGGCACCAGGTCCAGGGCGAGCGGGATCCCGCGTGGCTGCTGCGGCCCGATGTGCGGCGGGGCCTCGGTGCGGTGGCGGACGCGGGGCTCGTCCACGACCTGGTGGTCCTCCCCGGCCAGCTCCCCTCGTGCGTCCGGGCCGCCGCGCTCCATCCCGAACTCACCTTCGTACTCGACCACTTGGGGAAGCCGCCGATCGCTTCGGGCGCCCTTGAGCCCTGGTCCTCGGACGTGCGCGCGCTGGCGGCGCTGCCGAACACGGTGTGCAAGCTGTCCGGGATGGTGACGGAGGCGTCCTGGACGCGGTGGAGGCTCGCGGATCTTCGGCCGTACGCGGAGACGGTGCTCGACGCGTTTGGGGCGGGGCGGGTGATGTGGGGGTCGGACTGGCCCGTTTGCCGGCTGGCGGCGTCGTATGCGGGGGTGTTGGGGGCGGGGAGGGGGTTGGTGGCGGGGTTGGGGGTGGGTGAGCGGGGGGCGGTGTTCGGAGGGACGGCTCGGGGGGTGTACGGGTTGTCGCCTCCGGCGGGGTTCGCCCCACCCCACCCCTCCCCGAGACCCTCCGGGGGTGTGGGTGGCTGAGGCGCGCTCCCTGGGGCTCCGCCCCAGACCCCGCATCGCGCCTGAACGGCGCTCGTCCTCAAACGCCGGACGGGCTGAGGTTGCCCCTGCGGGCCAGCACCGACGCCACTCGGGCACACGCGACGCGCCGAAGACACCAGTGCGGCCCGCAGCCGATGTCACTCGGCACACGCGATGCGCCGAAGGCACCAGTGCGGGCCGGCGCCAGCCCTGCCAGGGGCGCGGGGAACTGCGCGACCAGCCACCCACGACCCGCGGACGAAAGCGGAGCTCCCTGGGGCTCCGCCCCAGACCCCGCATCGCGCCTCAAGGGCGCTCGTCCTCAAACGCCGGACGGGCTGAGGCTGCCCATGCGGGCCAGCACCGATCCGGCTAGGGGCGCGGGGAACTGCGCGAGAAGCGGGGACGGTCCGCAGGGGCGAGAGGGTTTAGGGGCGCGGGGAACTGCGCAAGACGTGCTGGGCCAGGGCCGCCCCGGGGGGGGACCCGGCGGGGGGACGGCTCAGTGGCCCCGGGCCACCCACCCCTCCAACCCCGACGCCTCCGCACCGACCGTCGTCCCACCCCCATGCCCCGTGAGGACAACCGTCTCCCCCGGCAGCGTCAGCAACCGCTCCCTGATCGAGTCGATGATCGTCGGGAAGTGGGAGAACGAGCGGCCCGTCGCTCCCGGGCCGCCGGCGAACAGGGTGTCGCCGGTGAAGACGGTGCCCAGGGCGGGGGCGTAAAGGCAGACCGCGCCCGGGGCGTGGCCGGGGGTGTGCAGGACCTTCAGGACCACGTCCGCGATCAACACCGCTTCGCCGTCGGCGAGTTCACCGTCGGGGAGCCGGTCCGGGTGGGTCAACTTCCACAGCGGCAGGTCCGCCGGGTGGAGCAGGATCGGCGCGCCCGTCGCCTCCGCCAGCGCCGGCGCCGCGTCGATGTGGTCGTTGTGGGCGTGCGTGCAGACGATCGCCCGGAGCGTGCGGCCGCCGAGCGCCGCCAGGATCGCCTCGGCGTCGTGCGCCGCGTCGATGACGACGGCCTCCTCGTCGTCCCCGACGATCCACACGTTGTTGTCGACGTCCCACGTACCGCCGTCGAGAGCGAACGTGCCGGACGTGACCAGATGATCGATACGTGCGCGAACGGACATCAGAGCACCACCACCGAACGCAGCACGTTCCCTTCCTGCATTCGCTCGAAGGCCTTCTCGACCTCGTCGAGCGCGATCGTCTCGGTGACGAACGCCCCGAGGTCGATCCGCCCCTGCTGGTGCAGATCGATCAGCATCGGGAAGTCCCGGGTCGGCAGGCAGTCGCCGTACCAGGAGGACTTCAACGCGCCACCCCGGCCGAAGACGTCCAGGAGGGGGAGCTCCAGGGTCATCTCCGGGGTCGGCACGCCGACCAGGACGACCGTGCCCGCCAGGTCGCGCGCGTAGAACGCCTGCTTGTACGTCTCGGGGTGGGCCACCGCGTCGATGACGACGTCCGCTCCGTTGCCCCCGGTCAGTTCGCGGATCGCCTCGACGGCGTCCTGGGAGCGGGAGTTGACCGTGTGCGTGGCGCCCATCGTCGTGGCCGTCGCGAGTTTGCGGTCGTCGATGTCGACGGCGATGATCCGGGCCGCGCCCGCGAGCCGGGCCCCCACGATCGCCGCGTCGCCGACGCCGCCGCAGCCGATGACCGCGACCGAGTCGCCCCGGCCGACGTTGCCGGTGTTGAGGGCCGCGCCGATGCCGGCCATCACCCCGCAGCCGAGCAGTCCCGCCACGGCCGGCGAGACGGCCGGGTCGACCTTGGTGCACTGGCCGGCCGCCACCAGCGTCTTCTCCGCGAACGCGCCGATGCCGAGCGCGGGCGACAGCTCGGCCCCTCCATCGAGGAGGGTCATCCTCTGCCGCGCGTTGTGGGTGTTGAAGCAGTACTGCGGACGGCCGCGCAGACAGGCCCGGCAACTCCCGCACACCGCACGCCAGTTGAGGATCACGAAGTCGCCGGGCGTGACGTCGGTGACGCCCTCGCCCACCGACTCCACGATCCCGGACGCCTCATGGCCGAGCAGGAAAGGGAAGTCGTCGTTGATGGCACCCTGCTTGTAGTGCAGGTCCGTGTGGCAGACGCCGCAGGCCTGGATCTTCACCACCGCCTCGCCGGGGCCCGGGTCGGGCACCACGATGGTCTCCACCCGTAGGGGCTGGTTCTTTCCCGGTGCGATGACCCCTTGGACCTGCTGCGCCATGCCGCCACTCCCTGCTGCGTACCGACCGTCGGATGAATCAGGTGAATCAGGAATACACCCTATGAGGTGGCATCGTGCACCCGTCGACCGCCGACGTAGGTCGCGAGGACCCGCGTCTCCCCGATCTCCTGTGCCGGCCCCGCGTACGGGTCCCGGTCGAGCACCGCGAGGTCGGCGAGCGCGCCCGCGCGGATCGAGCCCGTGTCGTCGAGGTGGTTCACATACGCCGTGCCCGAGGTGTACGCGGCGAAGGCGGCGGTCAGGCCGATGCGCTGCTCCGGCAGGAACACCGGACCCTTCTCGCCGGGTGCGATCCGGTTCACGGCCGTGTGGATCCCCTGCATCGGATCGGGGCTGCTCACCGGCCAGTCCGAGCCTGCCGCCACCGTCGCCCCGGAACGCAGCAGCGCCGCGAACGGGTACTGCCACCCCGCGCGTTCCGCCCCCAGGAAGGGGATGGTCAGCTCGTCCATCTGGGGTTCGTGGGAGGCCCACAGGGGCTGGATGTTGGCGGTGGCGCCCAGGGCGCGGAAGCGGTCGATGTCGTCGGGGTGGACGATCTGGAGGTGGGCGAGGTGCGGTCGGGTGTCGGTCCAGCCGTTCTTCTCGCGGGCCGCCTGCACCGCGTCGAGCGCCTCGCGCACGGCCCGGTCGCCGAGCGCGTGGAAGTGGGCCTGGAAGCCGAGCGCGTCCAACTCGGTGACGTACGAGCGCAGTTCGGCCGGGTCGACGAAGCTCGTGCCGGTGTTGGCGGTGGCGCAACCGCAGCTGTCGAGGTAGGGGCCGAGCAGGGCCGCGGTGCCGGTCTCCGCGACTCCGTCCAGCATGATCTTCACGGCTCCGGCTCGGAAGCGGCCCCCGCTCAACTCCCGGCGTCGCTCGACCAGTTCGGGGATCTGTTCGGCGCCGCGTTCGCGGTCCCACCACAGGGCGCCGACCACCCGTGCGGTCAGCGAGCCGTCGCGGGCGGCGGCCACATAGGCGTCGGCGGGGTCGTCCATCGAGCCGAAGCCGCCGATGATCGCGTCCTGCCAGGCGGTGATGCCGTACGCGTGCAGATGCGCCTGGGCGCGCAGCAGGGCCGCGAGGCGCTCCGCCGGGGTCGAGCGGGGGGTGAGCCGGCCGACCAGGTCCATGGCACCCTCCTGGAGCAGCCCGTTCGGCTCGCCCCCGGTGTCGCGCTCGATGCGGCCGTCGGCCGGGTCGGGGGTGTCCCGGGTGATCCCGGCGAGCTCCAGGGCACGGGAGTTGACCCACGCGCCGTGGTGGTCCCGGTTGGGCAGGTAGACGGGCCGGTCGGGCAGTACGCGGTCGAGGAGTTCGCGGGTGGGGCTGCCCCCTTCGAAGGCCTCCATGGACCAGCCGCCCCCGGTGATCCACTCCTGTTCCGGGTGCGCGTCGGCGTAGGCCCGTACGGCGGCCACGGTGTCGGTGGCCGTGCGCAGGCCCGTGAGGTCGCAGCGGGCCAGTTCGATGCCCGCGGACACCGGGTGGACATGGGCGTCCTGGAAGCCGGGGATCAGCAACTTGCCGGCCAGATCGACGACTTCGGTCGCCGGGCCGATCAGCTCGCGCACCTCGTCGTGGCCGACGGCGGTGATCCGGTCCCCGGTGACGGCCACGGTGGTGGCACGGGAGCGGGCGGCGTCCAGGGTCAGGACCGGGCCGCCGGTGAAGACGAGGTCGGCGGGGGCGTGGCGCATGGGGGGATCCATTCTGTGAGGGTGGGTTCGGTCGGGTGGATCGGGTCGCGTTCGGTCGGGTTGGGCTCGCGCGCCCTGGCGGGGCTGGGGCCGCAGGTGGCTGGTCGCGCAGTTCCCCGCGCCCCTAACTACTCGGCACTGGCCCGCACGGGCCACCTCAGCCCGTCCGGCGTTTGAGGACGAGCGCCGTTCAGGCGCGACCGGGGTCTGGGGCAGAGCCCCAGGGAGCTCCGCTTTCGTCCGCGGGTCGTGGGTGGCTGGTCGCGCAGTTCCCCGCGCCCCTGGCGGGGCTGGTGCTGGCCCGCATGGGCAACCTCAGCCCGTCCGGCGATTGAGGACGAGCGCCCTCAAGGCGCGAACGGGGTCTGGGGCGGAGCCCCAGGGCGGCAGGCACCGTTGGGGTTCAGGCGGTTTCGGGCGTTGCGCCGGGCGGCGGCGCCGGCTGGGACTCCGGGGGCGGCTGGCCGGGGACGAAGTAGGGGGACTTCCGCACCCACTTGGCCCAGGCCGCCGCAGCGACACCGCTGAGGACCATCACAGCGGGGCACAGCAGCATGAACCACCCGTTGTCGGGGCTGACTTCGAAGTGGTCGGCGGAGGCGTAGAACGTCCAGGCGAGGTAACCGCCGAGGCCGAGCAGGAACAGCGCGCTCAGGGCCGGGATCACGACGGCCCGCGCACCCTCGGCCACGCCGTCGCGCAGCGCACCGCGGAAGCGGCTCGCGGCGGCCAGGGCGGTCAGCGCGTAGTAGAGGGAGACGACGATCCCGATCGCGTTCACGGAGGCCAGGATCAGATCGCCGACCTTGGGGATGAGCAGCGAGAGGACGGCGATGGCCGCCGCCGCGCAGCCGATCGCGACCGTGCCGGCCGCCGGGGTCCCGTAGCGGGGGCTGACCTTGAGCCAGAGCGGGCCGAGCGTGCGGTCGCGGCTCATCGCGAACATGCCGCGCACGGTGGGGATCACCCCGGACTGGAGGGAGGCGACGGCCGAGAAGGTCAGGGCGACCAGGGGAAGGGCGGCGAGCGGTTGGCCGGCGAGCCGGTCACCGAAGAAGGTGAGGCCCTGGGCGCCGTGGCCGGTCAACTCCTCGACGGAGAGCACGCGTTGGAAGGCGAACGAGCCGAGCAGGAACAGTCCGAGCATGGTGAACAGGGTGATGAGTCCGGCTCTGGAGGCGTCCTCGGGGTCCTTGATCTCCTCGTTCACGCTGAAGGTGGACTCGAAGCCCCAGTAGCAGAAGACGGAGAGCAGCAGCCCCTGGGCGAGGGCCTGGCCGGAGGGGATGGTGAAGGGGTTCAGCCAGTCGAGGCTGAAGGGGTGGGGGCCCTCGATCAGTCCGTACCCGCAGAAGCCGAGGAGCACGGCGTACTCGAAGACCAGCAGCCACTTCTGGAGGGTGGCGGCCGAGCGGGTTCCGATGACCGCGGTGAAGGTGACGGCGATCAGGACCACGATGCCGATGGCGGTGGACTGGGCCGTGGAGTCGGGGTCGAGCCGCAGCCCGCCGAGCGTGTCCAGGCCCGCCTCGCCCGCCAGTTGGAGCAGGGCGGAGCCGGTGACGGCGGTGGTGTAGGAGAGGAAGACGACGGTCGAGACGATGCCGATCCAGCCGGTCAGGAAGCCGAGCCAGGGGCTGAGCGAACGGCCCACCCACACATAGCCGCTGCCCATGTTGGGCTCGACCTTGTTGAGCCGGGTGTAGGCGCTCGCGATGCCCAGGATCGGGAGGAACGCGAGCAGCATGACGATCGGCAGATGCAGCCCGACGGCGCTCGCGGTGACACCGAGTCCGATGCCGATGCTGGTGGTGGCCGCCGTGGAGGAGGCGGCGATGGCGACCCCGTCGACGACGCCGAGGCTCTTGCGCAGAACGGGTGGTGGGTCACTGCCGTAGGGAGTGCGCACAAGGGGCTCCTTCACCGAGGGGGCGCGTCGGCCCCGATGGCGGCACATCGAACTCCGGGTACGACGGTTGCGTCAACGCTGTTGTCATAAGGGCGCCCGGTTCGTAGGGTGCGGCCCATGAGCGAGCGAGTCGTGGCGGACGGAGAGCGGCGCCGACGGCGGCCCACCAAGGGCGGCACCGTCCTGTCCGAGGGGCTGATCGTGGAGACGGCGCTGCGGCTGATCGGTGAGCACGGCGCGGCGGCCCTGACCGTGCGCCGCCTCGGCACCGCCCTTGGCGCGGACCCCAGCGCGCTCTACCGGTACTTCCAGGACACCGACGATCTGCTGCTCGCGGTGGCGGACGAGCTCATCGGCCGCACGCTGCGCGCCTGGCGGCCGTCCGGCGAGTGGCGGGCGGACCTGCGTTCGCTCGGGCTGCGCATCCACGCCGACTACCAGGCCCATCCGCAGGCGGCGATGCTCACCTTCACCCGGGTGACCGGCCGGGTGCACGAGATGCGGTCGGTGGAGACGATCCTGGGGATCCTGCGCGAAGCCGGGTTCCCGGACGCCGAGGCGGTGCGGATATACCACGTCTTCGTCGACCAGACGCTGTCGTTCGCGGCGCTGGACGCCGCCGTGCTCACCCTGCCCGAGGAGTCCCGGGCGCTGGAGGAGCGGACCTGGCGGGACCGTTACGCGCGGCTGCCGGCCGACACCCATCCGCATGTGGCGGCGACCGCGCCGACCCTGGTGGCGGAGATGGGCCGCAGCGCCTATCCGGCCGCCCTGGACATGATGCTGGCGGCGGCCGCGGCCCGGTTGCGGCACGTACGGCCCTGAGGGGCGCGGACACGGAAGAGGGCGGCACCCCCGTGGCCGGGGATGCCGCCCTCTCAAGGCGTCGGGACTACTTCGCCGAGGCGAGCGCGACGACCCGCTTGCGCACGACGTACCAGCCGCCGACGAGCAGCGCCGCGATGATCGGCAGGCAGTAGATCGTGGTGCGGCCCACTCCCCCGCCGTACCACATCAAGAACGCGACGCTCGCGAGGAAGACCAGCGTCACGATCTGCGTGTACGGGGCCCAGGGCAGCCGGTAGGAGGGGCGTTCCAGGGCTCCCTCCTGGGCGCGGCGCCAGAACAGCAGCGAGCAGATCATGATCATCGCCCAGGTGCCGAGGATGCCGATGGAGGCGAAGTTCAGCACGATCTCGAAGGCGTCGTCGGGTACGAAGCCGTTGAGGGCGACGCCGAGGACACCGAAGAACGCGGTGAACAGGACGCCGCCGTAGGGCACCTTGCCCTTGTTCATGACGCCGACGAACTTGGGCGCGGAGCCCGCGAGCGACATCGAGCGCAGGATGCGGCCGGTGGAGTACAGGCCCGAGTTGAGGCTGGAGAGGGCCGCGGTGAGGACCACGAGGTTCATCACGCCGGCCGCGCCCGGAACGCCGACCTTGTCGAGGACGGTGACGAACGGGCTCTGGCCCTCGGAGTACTCGGTGTACGGAAGCAGCAGCGCGAGCAGGACCACCGAGCCGACGTAGAAGACGCCGACCCGCCACATGATCGAGTTGATCGCCTTGGGCAGGATCTTCTGCGGGTTCTCCGTCTCGCCGGCGGCGACACCGCACAGCTCGACCGAGGCGTACGCGAAGACGACGCCCTGGATGACGAGGAGCATGGGGAGCATGCCCATCGGGAAGATGCCGCCGTGGCTGGTGATGTTGGCGAAGCCCGGGGTGGAGCCGTCCACGTCGTGCTGGGTCACCACCAGATAGATGCCGACCAGCATGAAGGCGACCAGGGCTACGACCTTGATGATCGCGAACCAGAACTCCATCTCGCCGAAGTACTTAACCGAGATCAGGTTGGCGGTCAGGACGACGGCGAGCGCGACGAGCGCGCAGAGCCACTGCGGTACGTCGCTGAACATGGCCCAGAAGTGGGCGTAGGTCGCGGCCGCGGTGATGTCGGCGACGGCGGTGGTCGACCAGTTCAGGAAGTACAGCCAGCCCGCCGTGTAGGCGCCCTTCTCGCCCATGAACTCACGGGCGTAGGAGACGAAGGCGCCCGAGGAGGGGCGGTAGAGCACGAGCTCGCCGAGGGCCCTGACGACGAAGAAGGCGAAGACGCCGCAGACCGCGTAGGCGATCGCGAGCGAGGGGCCGGCCCCTGCCATGCGGCCGCCGGCACCGAGGAAGAGGCCGGTGCCTATCGCGCCGCCGATGGCGATCATGTTGATGTGGCGGGACTTGAGGTCCTTGCTGTAACCGGCGTCACCGGCGTCGATGTGGGGGGTACCCGGTGTCGCCCCCGCAGGGGCACTCTGGGGCTCGGCCGCAGGCATGGTGCGGTCACTCATGGAGTAGTTCGCCTTTGTGAGGGGTCATGCGGTCGTGCGGGACCGGCCGTCCTGGTGACGCGGGGCGTCACCTCGGCACGGGCCGGCGGCCCATAGTCCCGGCTGTCGGCACAGTTTGGCAGTGGCCAATGTCACGTACGGGCAGATTTGAGCTGTTTCTGAGGTAACCGAAAGGTATCCGGTGAGCGGTTTTTGTTGCTCAGGGTACCTAGGGTGCGAGGACGTCCAGTTCCTGGAGGGCGCCCACCGCGATCTCCCGGGTCAGCCGCTCGGCCTTCTCGGCGTCGCGTTCCCGGATCGCCTCGGCCACCCGCACGTGCAAAGTGACGGCGGCCGGATCGGGGTCGGGGAACATCACCTGGTGGTGGGTGCGCCCGGCGAGGACCTCGGCGACCACGTCCCCGAGCCGGGCGAACATCTCGTTGCCGGAGGCGTTGAGCACGATCCGGTGGAAGGCGACGTCGTGCACGAGGTACGCCTCCAGCCGGCGCCCCCGTGAGGTGGCCACCATCCCGAGGGCCTGCTCGGTGAGGTCGGCGCACTGTGCCGGGGTGGCCAGCCGGGCGGCGAGCCCGGCGGCGACCGGCTCGATCGCGGAGCGCAGCACGGTCAGCGAGCGGAGCTGGCGCGGCCGGTCGGCGCCCGCGAGCCGCCAGCGGATGACCTGGGGGTCGTACACGTTCCACTGCTCGGCCGGCCGTACCGTCACCCCGACCCGGCGCCGGGACTCGACCAGATGCATGGACTCCAGGACCCGGACCACTTCCCGGACAACGGTGCGCGAGACGTCGAAGCGCTGGGCGAGTTCATCGGTGCGCAGCACGCTGCCGGGCGGGTACGCACCCGCGGTGATCGCGAGACCCAGGCTGGTGAGCACATGCGTGTGGAGCCCCCGCGCCTCAGTCGTCATGGGCCAAGCCTACGGGTCACCATCGAGCGCTTAAAAGTATGACTTTTACATCACGGACTCTTGAATATGTCGTACCTAATGGGTTTGAGTGTGCGCGACGGACATCGATGTCGAAGAGGACAGCGAGGCACCACCCGTATGAACTCCCCCCTGACCATCGTCGTGATGGGTGTCGCCGGGACCGGCAAGACCACCATCGGGCCGCTGGTCGCCGAGCGCCTCGGCGTTCCCTATGCCGAGGGCGACGACTTCCACCCCGCGGCCAACGTCGCCAAGATGTCCGCGGGCATCCCGCTGGACGACGCCGACCGGTGGCCCTGGCTCGACGCGATCGGCGCCTGGGCGCACGGCCGGGCGGGCCTGGGCGGAGTCGTCAGCAGCTCCGCGCTCAAGCGGAGCTACCGCGACCGGCTGCGCGCCGCCGCCCCCGGGGTCGTCTTCCTGCACCTCACCGGCGAGCGCGGGCTCATCGAGCGGCGGATGGCCGAGCGCAAGGGCCACTTCATGCCGGCCGCGCTGCTCGACTCGCAGTTCGCCACCCTCCAGCCGCTCGGCCCCGACGAGGCCGGCGTCGCCGTCGACGTGTCCGGCACCCCCGAGGACATCGCACAGCGGGCCGCCGCCGCCCTGCGAACGCTCACCATTTAAGGATCCCCACCGTGACCAGACTCAGCGTCGAGTTCCTGGCAGCGGACGCCACGCAGCCGATCACCTCGGCCGGCAACGCCCAGTTGGGCATCGCCGTACTCGCGGGCATCGCCGTCATCGTCCTGCTCATCACCCGCTTCAAGCTGCACGCCTTCCTGGCCCTGACCATCGGCTCGCTGGCACTCGGCGCCTTCGCGGGCGCCCCGCTCGACAAGACCATCACCAGCTTCACCTCCGGGCTGGGCAGCACGGTCGCCGGAGTGGGCGTATTGATCGCGCTCGGTGCGATCCTCGGCAAGCTGCTCGCCGACTCCGGCGGCGCCGACCAGATCGTCGACACCATCTTGGCGAAGGCCGGCAAGTCCGGCGGGCGGGCGATGCCCTGGGCGATGGTGGCCATCGCCTCGATCATCGGGCTCCCGCTCTTCTTCGAGGTCGGCATCGTGCTGCTGATCCCCGTGGTGCTGCTCGTCGCCAAGCGCGGCAACTACTCGCTCATGCGGATCGGCATCCCGGCGCTGGCCGGCCTCTCCGTCATGCACGGCCTGATCCCGCCGCACCCGGGGCCGCTCGTCGCCATCGACGCGATCGGCGCCAACCTCGGAGTGACCCTCGCGCTCGGTGTCGTCGTCGCCGTCCCCACCGTGATCATCGCGGGCCCGCTGTTCTCCCGGTACGCGGCCCGCTGGGTCGACATCCCGGCTCCGGACAGGATGGTCCCCGCCCGACCGTCGGAGGATCTTCAGAAGCGGCCGAGCTTCGGCGCGACCCTCGCCACCGTGCTGCTCCCGGTCGTCCTGATGCTGGCCAAGGCGCTGGTCGACATCGTGGTCGACGACCCGAAGAACCACCTCCAGCGGGTCACCGACGTCGTCGGCTCGCCGCTCATCGCGCTGCTCGCCGCCGTCCTGGTCGCCCTCTTCACCCTGGGCCGGGCGGCCGGATTCACCAAGGAGCGGATCTCGACGACCGTCGAGAAGTCGCTCGCGCCGATCGCGGGCATCCTGCTGATCGTGGGCGCGGGCGGCGGCTTCAAGCAGACGCTGATCGATGTGGGCGTCGGCCGGATGATCCTGGACTTCTCCAAGGGCTGGGCGATCCCCTCGCTGCTCCTGGCCTGGCTGATCGCGGTGGCGATCCGGCTCGCGACGGGGTCCGCGACGGTGGCCACCATCTCCGCGGCGGGTCTGGTGGCGCCGCTGGCCGCCGACATGTCGACCGCGCACACGGCCCTGCTCGTGCTCGCCGTCGGCGCCGGTTCGCTGTTCTTCAGCCATGTGAACGACGCCGGGTTCTGGCTGGTGAAGGAGTACTTCGGGATGGACGTCGGCCAGACGGTCAAGACCTGGTCGGTGATGGAGACGATCATCTCGGTGGTGGCACTCGGCTTCGTGCTGCTGCTCTCGCTCGTCGTCTAGGTGCGGCCGGGCCCCGAACCGGCCGGGTCCGGCTCCTCGGCCAACTCCCGCTCCCACAACGGATGTTCACGCCTCGCCCAGGACCGCTCGACCGACCCGGTGCGCATGCCACGGCGTGCCTCCGGGTCGCCGATCGCCATCCACACATGTCCGGCGACGACGACGCCGACGGCCAGCGACAGCCAGTCGTGCACGAACGTGGACCCGATCCGCACCTCGATGGGCGCGAGATGGGTGAACCACATCAGCAGCCCGGTGCCCAGCATCACCAGGGCGGCCCCCGCGATCCAGCCCGCGTACACCTTCTGCCCGGCGTTGAACTTGCCCGCCGGACGCGGCTCCCGCTCCCGGCGCAGCGCGGTGCGCAGCCAGGTGCGGTCATAGGGGTGGAAGCGGTTGAGACGGCCGAGGTCCGCGCGGAACGCCCGCGAGGCCACGCCGAGCAGGACCGGTAGGGGCAGCAGCGCCCCGCAGATCTCGTGCACCCGCACCACCAGTTCGCGCCGGCCCACCGCCTCGGCGAACTGGGGGACGTACAGGATCGCCGCGGTGACCACGCAGGCGCCCATCAGCCAGGCCGTGGCCCGGTGCACCCAGCGCTGGCCGGGCGTGAACCTCCGTACGGTGCCCGGCAGTTCAGGTGGTGGGGGTGTCTTCGCGTCCGTTGGACCGGCCGACCCAGGCGTCGGTGTCATAGCCTCGCTCCTCCCAGAAGCCCCGCTCGACCGTGTGGGTCACGGTGATCCCGGACAGCCACTTCGCCGACTTGTAGAAGTACATGGGCGCCACATACAGCCGGACCGGGCCGCCGTGCGCGTGGCTGACCGGCTTGTCCTGCATGCTCAGGGCGATCAACACGTCGTCGCGGCGCGCCTGTTCGAGGGTGAGGCTCTCGCTGTACGCCCCGTCGAAGCAGGTGAAGCGGACCGCACCGGCGCCCGGGCGCACGCCCGCCGCGTCCAGGAGGCGGGACAGCTGGACCCCCGCGAAGGGGGTGCCCGGCACCCGCCATCCGGTCACGCACTGCACATCGCGCACCAGCCGTGTCTGCGGCAGCGCGCGCAGCGCGTCCAGGGTGTACGTGGCCGGCCTGGTGACCAGGCCGTCGACGGTGAGCCGGTAGTCGGCGGCGCTCTTGTCCGGCACCGAGGAGGCCACCGAGTAGTAGCGGAAGCCGCCGCCGTTGGGCAGCAGATTGGTGAGCCCCGTGGGGTCCTTGTCGGCGGCGGCGCCGAGGAAGGATTCGAGGCCGCCCTGGACGTAGCGCGCCGAGGCCACCCCGGCCACGCCGAGGCCGAGCATGCCGAGCACGAGCCGGCGCCCCACGGGTGTGCCGCGCGGGGGCGACGGTGTCGGTTCTGGTGTCACCCGTCGATTCGAACACCCGGGGGCCGGTCCTGCCAGGGGCCGCGGCCGTACGTCACCGTTCCGTCAGATGTTCCGTGGCCCGCTCCTGCCCGGTACCCGACCCGGGGGTGGTGCGGCGGGCCTCGTTGCCCCGGCCGATTCCCGCGTGCACCTCGGGCCTGCGCACCCGCAGCACCAGGCCCTGGACGAGGCCCCCCACCAGCACAAGCACCAGCAGACCGGGCAGCACCCGGCCTAGCGCGCCGTGCGGGTCGGCGCCGAGGAGCACCGGGAGCCGTTTCACGCCGTACGCGGCGATGCCGAGCAGGGCGAGCCCGGCGAGGCCCGCGGCGAGCAGCCGCCACCGCTGGGGCGCGGCCTCGCCCCGGCGCACGAAGTACACGATCGCGGAGAGGCAGGAGGCGGCCATCAGCACCACCACGCCGAGCCCGCCGAAGGCGCCCGTCCAGGCGCACATTTGGGTGACCGGGGCGGTCGGATCGCCCGGGGGCCGGCTGTCGGTGAGCGCGAAGGCCGCGACGAGGACCACCGAGATCGCCGTCCCGAGCAACGAGCCGGCCATCGGGGCCCCGCCGGCCGGGCGGGTGCGGCCGAAGCCCGCGGGCAGCAGACCCTCACGTCCCATCGCGAAGGCGTAGCGGGCGGCCACGTTGTGGAAGGCGAGCAGCGCCGCGAGGACGCCGGTCACGTACAGGACGTGGAGCACATCGGCGAAGGTGGCGCCCAGGGTGTTCCCGGCGAGGGCGAACAGAAGGCCGGACCCCTGTTTCTGGGCCGAGTCCACGATGTCCCGGGGGCCCGCCGCGAGGGTCAGCGCCCAGGAGCCGAGCACCAGGAGAGCGGTCACCGAGCCGACGGCGAGGAACAGGACGCGTCGGACGACGACCCCCGGGCGCCTGGTCTCCTCGGCGTACACCGGTGCCTGCGCGAAGCCGGTGAACGCGGCGGCGCACAGGCACAGGGCGGTGCCGACGCCGCCCCGGGCCAGCGTGTGCGGGTTGAGGGCGTGCGGCGAGAGCCGGTCGGCGGCCGGCTGGACGAGGGCCGCGGCGTCGAAGACGACGACGAGCGCGACCTCGACGAGCAGGAGCACGCCCAGCACCTTGGCGCCGAGGTCGACCCTCAGCCGGGCGAGCCCGCCGACCAGCGCCACCGCGAGCAGCGCGGGCACCCACCAGTCGATGGTGACATCGAAGCGGTGGTCGATCAGTTCGCAGACCCCGAAGCCGATCAGGCCGCCGAGGCCCGCCTGAAGCGCGCAGTAGGACGCGAGCGCCACATGGGAGGCTCCGGCGCCGACGGTGGGGCCGAGGCCGCGCGCGATGTGGGCGTAGAACGCGCCCGCGTGGTGCGCGCGGCGGCTCAGCTCGGCATAGCCGACGGTGAAGAGCGCGGACACCACGCCGAGGACGAGGAAGATCAGCGGCTGTCCGACGAGTCCCACCGTGGCGAACGCGGTGGGCATCACGGCGGCCATGACCGTCAGGGGCGCGCTCGCCGCCAGGACCGAGAACAGCAGCCCCGCGGTACCGAGGCGGTCGGCGCGCAGAGCACCGTCCTGTCCCTGGTCGGTGCTGGTCTCGGTCTCGCTGGTCCGGCTCGACATGCGCGGTGTGCCCTTTCGGAGTGCCCGGAGCGGACCGCCCCGTGGCGTCGTCCGTCGAGGGGGGCGCCGGGGCGTGGTTGTTCCCTGAACGCATGCGCGAGGGTCCCCGCCAGCAAAGCGGTGCCCGCCGTCGCACGTCAAGGCCGTTCGCCTCTTGCCGGCCCGTGAACTCGGCCCCCGCGCACAGGCGTTGGGGCCCCGGTCGGCGCCAGGAGACGGCCCTCGCCGGGTGCCTAGGAGACGGCCTTCGCCGCCGCGCGGCCCGCGGCCCGGCCCGAGAAGAGGCAGCCGCCGAGAAAGGTGCCTTCGAGCGAGCGGTAGCCGTGCACGCCACCACCGCCGAACCCGGCCGCCTCCCCCGCCGCGTACACGCCGGGCAGGGGCTCGCCGGTCGCGGTGAGCACGCGGGAGGACAGGTCGGTCTCCAGTCCGCCGAGCGATTTGCGGGTCAGGATGTGCAGCTTGACCGCGATCAGCGGGCCGGCCTTCGGGTCGAGGATGCGGTGCGGGGCCGCGGTGCGGATGAGCTTGTCGCCGAGGTAGTTGCGGGCCCCCCGGATGGCGGTGACCTGGAGGTCCTTGGTGAACGGGTTGGCGATCTCGCGGTCCCGGGCCACGATCTCGCGGCGCAGCGCCGCCTCGTCGAGGAGGGGCTCCTCGGTGAGCGCGTTCATGCCGCGCACCAGGGCGGCGAGGTCCTTCTCGACGACGAAGTCCGCGCCGCGGTCCATGAACGCCCGCACCGGGCCCGGCACATCGGCCCGGGCCCGCCCGATGACACCGCGCACGGACTTGCCGGTCAGGTCGGGGTTCTGCTCGGAGCCCGACAGCGCGAACTCCTTGCCGATGATCTTCTGGTCGAGCACGAACCACGTGTGGCCGTATCCGGTCTTCATGATGTGGTCGAGCGTGCCGAGGGTGTCGAAGCCGGGGAACAGCGGCACGGGCAGCCGGTTGCCGCGGGCGTCCAGCCAGAGCGAGGAGGGGCCGGGCAGGATGCGGATGCCGTGCCGCGCCCAGATCGGGTTCCAGTTCTGGATGCCCTCGGTGTAGTGCCACATCCGGTCGCGGTTGATGTGGTGGGCGCCGGCCTTCTCGGTGATGCCGAGCATGAGCCCGTCGACATGGGCGGGCACTCCGGACAGCAGATGCTCCGGCGGGGTGCCGAGCCGCTGGGGCCACTGGGCCCGTACGAGGTCGTGGTTGCCCCCGATGCCGCCGCTGGTCACGATGACGGCCTGCGCCGTAAGCTCGAAGGATCCGGTGACGGTCCGGGTGGACGCCGTCCCGCGTTCGGCGCCGGACGGTTCGAGGATCTCGCCGCTCACGGTGTCGACGACCCCGGCGCTGCGGCCGAGCCCGGTCACCCGATGGCGGAACCCGAACCGGACGAGCCCCCGGGCGGCGGCCTCCCGCACCCTCCGCTCGAACGGCGCGACTATGCCCGGCCCGGTGCCCCAGGTGATGTGGAAGCGGGGAACGGAGTTGCCATGGCCGTTGGCGTCGTAACCGCCCCGCTCGGCCCAGCCCACCACGGGGAAGAACCGCACCCCCTGGGCGTGCAGCCACGCCCGCTTCTCGCCGGAGGCGAAGTCGACGTAGGCCTCGGCCCACGCACGCGGCCATCGATCCTCGTCGCGGTCGAAGCCGGCCGTCCCGTACCAGTCCTGGAGCGCGAGCGCCCGGCTGTCCTTGATCCGCATGCGGCGCTGTTCGGGCGAGTCCACGAGGAAGAGCCCGCCGAACGACCAGTGGGCCTGGCCGCCGAGCGACTGCTCGGGCTCCTGGTCGAGCAGGATCACCTTCCTGCCGGCGTCCGCCAGCTCGGCGGTGGCCACCAGGCCCGCGAGCCCCGCCCCGATCACGATCACATCGGCGTCGTACGCCATGGGCCCGTCACTCCGCTCGTCCGCCACGTTACTCGTGCGTCAGATCTTGGGTGGGCGCTCATCCGGCGTCAACCGCCCGGGCCGGGGCGCCCGGGAGGCAGCCTCTCCCCAGGGGCGCTATCGTCGGCCAAGTCGGCGCCCCCCGGCCGTACTTGAGGTGCACGTCGTGTCGGTCCTGGTCCTCGTCCTCGCCGTGAGCGCAGCCTGCTGTCTGGGCTCGGGCTTCGTGCTGCAACAGAACGCGGCGCAGCACGCCCCGATCAGCGACTTCCTGTCGCCGCGGCTCCTGCTCGACCTGGTGCGGATGCCGCGCTGGCTGGCGGGGATAGGCCTGATGGTGGCGGGGATGGTGCTCAGCGCGCTCGCCCTCGGCTCGGGCGAGGTCTCCCTGGTCGAACCGCTGGTGGCGACCAACTTGTTCTTCGCCATGTGGCTGTCCCGCCTCCAGACCCGCCAGCCGCTGGGCCGCCAGGGCTGGGCGGGTCTGGCCCTGCTCGCGGGCGGGGTGACGGCGTTCATCGTGGCGGGCCAGCCGCACGGTGGCGTCGCGGAGGCGGGCGCGCTGCGGCACTGGCTGATCGTGGGTCTTGTGGTCGGCATCGCGCTGCTCATGGCGGGCCTCGCCAAACACGATCGGCTCAGCGTGGCGGCCCCCGTCCTGCTGGCCGTCGCGGCGGGCCTGCTGTACGGCCTCCAGGACGCGCTGACCCGGATCAGCGGACAGCGTCTTTCGGGCGGCGGCTGGTCGGAGCTGCTGACGAGCTGGCAGCTGTACGGGGTGATCGCGCTGGGGGTGACCGGGCTCGTCCTGGTGCAGAGCGCCTTCGAGACGGCGCCGCTGCGGATGTCGCTGCCCGCCCTGACGGCCGCCCAGCCGCTCGCCGGAATCGCCTGCGGGGTCGGCTTCCTGGGCGACCGGCTGCGTACCGACACGGGCGCGCTTGCCTGGGAGGCGGCGGGGCTCGCGGCGATCGTGACGGGGATCGTGCTGCTCGGTCTGCATCCGGCGATGCCCTCGGGCACGGCGTCCCCGGAGGAGTCCCGCGACCTCCAGCCGCACTGAGCCACCACCCGCCCGATGCCGCTGCCGGTCGGCCCGCCGACGGGCAGGGGCACCGAGCGGTCGGCGACCGGGGCGGCGGTGCTTTCATGGCCCCATGAATCCGGCTGACGAAATCCTGGACATCGTCGACGAGAACGACACCGTGATCGGCCAGGCCCGGCGCGCCGAGGTCTACGCCCGCGGACTGCGCCACCGCTGTGTGTTCATCCTGGCCCGGGACGCGGCGGGCCGGATCTTCGTGCACCGCCGCACCCCGGACAAGCTCGTCTTTCCCTCCCTGTACGACATGTTCGTGGGCGGGGTGGTCGGCGCGGGCGAGTCGTACGACGACGCGGCGCTGCGCGAGGCCGAGGAGGAACTCGGCGTCCAGGGGCTGCCCCGGCCGGCGCCCCTGTTCACGTTCCTCTACGAGAACGGCGAGCAGAGCTGGTGGTCCTCGGTGTACGAGGTGCGCTGCGAGGTACCGGTGCACCCCCAGGTGGAGGAGGTCGCCTGGCACACCTTCCTGCCGCTCGCCGAGGTGGAGCGCCGCATCGACACCTGGGAGTGGGTGCCGGACGGGCTCGCGGCCTGGCGGCGGCTGCGCGCCTCGGGGCTCGGCCCTTCCTGAGGGGCCGCCGGGTAGGGTGCGGCGGGTGATCACGATCGTGCAGACCCTGCGGCTGTGGTTCGCGCCCCAGCGCATCGGCGAGGAGGGCGAGACCCCCGACTACCGGTTCTCGCTCGCCAACGAGCGCACCTTCCTGGCCTGGATCAGGACCTCGCTCGCGCTGGTCGGCGGGGGTTTCGCGGTCGACCAGTTCCTGCCCGACCTGCGCTGGGGCGTCCGGGTCGCGCTCGCCCTCGCCCTGCTGGCGGCGGGGGTGCTGTGCGCGCTGCGGGCGGTGAACCACTGGGTGCGCTGCGAGCGGGCCATGCGGCGCGGCGAGGACCTGCCGGTCTCGCGCTTCCCCACCCTGCTGAGCCTCGCGGTCGCGGTGGTGGCCGTGGTGATGGTGGTGGTCGTCGTCTTCGGCTGGGCCGGCTGATGCCCTCGGCGGTCTCGGCGCGCGACCCCGGGCTCCAGCCGGAGCGGACCCGGCTCGCCTGGCGGCGTACCACCCTGTCCTGCACGGTGGCGGCCGTACTGGCCGCCAAACAGGCACTGCGGCAAGGGAGTTCACCGCTCGCGCTGGTCGCGGTGGCCCTCAGCGGGCTGGTGTGGCTCGGCTTCCTCGCCGTGGCGCACCGCCGCATCCAGGCCCTGAGCCACGGGGTGCGGCCCCGGATGCTGGGGGTGCGCTCGGCCGCCGCCGCGGCGCTGTGCACGGTGGCCCTGGCCTGCTTCGCCCTCGCCACGCTGTTCTGAGCGCGCCGGGCGGGACGTTGGAGACGTAGACGCGGCCGGGTGACCGCGACCCCGGTTTCCTCCGGCCGTGCCCGAGCGCTGCGCCACGCCGTAATCCGGGACTCACCCTGGACGGCATACCGACTGGTCGGTAGCGTGTCTTCGGACAGTCGCCCGACCCGTTCCGGAGGTGCCGCAGATGAGCACAGTCCCCCCGCCAGGCCTCGACCCGGAGACGCTGCGGGCCCACCTCGACCGCGTGCGGCCCGGTCTGGTGAGCGGACCGCTCACGGCCCGGCTGATCGAGGGGGGCCGCTCGAACCTGACGTATGTCGTCACGGACGGGACCGGCCAGTGGGTCGTGCGCCGGCCGCCGCTGGGGCATGTGCTCGCCACCGCGCACGACATGCGCCGCGAGCACCGGGTCATCAGCGCCCTGCACCCTACGGCCGTCCCGGTGCCGGAGCCGGTGCTGCTCTGCGAGGACGAGTCGGTGCTCGGCTCGCCGTTCTACGTCATGGAGTACGTGACCGGCACGCCCTACCGCACCGCCGAACAGCTCGCACCGCTGGGCCCCGAGCGGACCCGGGCGGCCGTGCTCGCGCTGGTCGACACGCTCGTGGAACTGCACGCGGTGGACCCGCAGGCCGTGGGGCTCGGGGACTTCGGGAGGCCCGAGGGCTTCCTCGACCGTCAACTGCGCCGCTGGGGCAAGCAGCTCGACGCCTCGCGCAACCGCGACCTGGCCGGCATCGACGAGCTGCACGCCGCCCTGGGACGCGCACTCCCCACCTCCCCCGCGCCCACCGTCATCCACGGCGACTACCGCCTGGACAACGTGCTCATCGGTGACGACGAACGGATCAAGGCGGTGCTCGACTGGGAGATGTCCACCCTGGGCGACCCGTTGACCGACCTGGGCCTCCTCGTGATGTACAGCGCGAAGCTGGAACTTCCCCACTCGCCGGTCTCGACCACGGCGGGCGCGGCCGGCCACCCCTCGCCCGCCGAGCTCATCGAGCGCTACGCGGCCCGCTCCGGCCGCGACACCTCCGCCCTCTCCTGGTACACGGCGTTCGCCTGGTTCAAGCTCGCCGTGATCCTCGAAGGCATCCACTACCGCTACACCCTGGGCCAGACGGTGGGCGCCGGGTTCGACCGCATCGGCGAACTGGTCCCCGTCTTCATCGAGCACGGCCTCACCACCCTTCAGGAAGGCTGAAAGCCCGTCATGGACTTCGCATACGACGCCCGCACCGAAGAACTGCGGGCCACGCTCCTCGCCTTCATGGACGAGTACGTCCACCCCGCCGAGGTCACCGCCCATGAGCAGCGCGCCCAGCTCGCCTCGCCGTGGGACACCCCCCAGGTGGTGGAGGACCTGAAGGCAGAGGCGCGCAGGCAGGGCCTGTGGAACCTGTTCCTCCCCGACGCCGAGCACGGCGCGGGCCTCACCAACCTCCAGTACGCCCCACTGGCCGAAATCACCGGCCGCTCCCCGCACTTGGCGCCCACCGCCCTCAACTGCGCCGCCCCCGACACCGGCAACATGGAGGCGCTCGCCCAGTTCGGCTCGGACGAGCAGAAGAAGCAGTGGCTCCAGCCGCTGCTCGCCGGTGAGATCCGTTCCGCCTTCGCGATGACCGAGCCCGAGGTCGCCTCCTCGGACGCCACCAACATCGAGACCCGCATCGAGCGGGACGGCGACGACTACGTCATCACCGGGCGCAAGTGGTACATCTCCGGCGCGATGAACCCGGACTGCGCGATCTTCATCGTGATGGGCAAGACCGACCCCGGCAACGCCGATGTGCGCCGCCAGCAGTCGATGGTCCTGGTCCCCCGCGACACCCCGGGCGTCGAGATCCGCCGCGCCATGCAGGTGTACGGCTATGAGGACCACTCCCACGGCGGTCACGCGGAGGTCGTCTTCCACGGGGCCCGGGTGCCCGCGAGCAACCTGATCGGGGAGGCCGGCGGCGGCTTCGCCATCGCGCAGGCGCGGCTGGGACCCGGCCGGATCCACCACTGCATGCGGCTGATCGGAATGGCCGAGCGGGCGATCGAGCTGATGTGCCGAAGGGCCGTGTCCCGTACGGCCTTCGGCAAGCCGATGGCTCAGCAGGGCGTGGTGCAGGAGTGGATCGCGGACGCCCGCGTCGCGGTCGAGCAGGTACGGCTGCTCGTCCTCAAGACGGCCTGGCTGATGGACACGGTGGGCAACCGCGGGGCGCACACCGAGATCCAGGCCATCAAGATCGCCACCCCGCGCACCGTCCTCGACATCATCGACAAGGCGATCCAACTGCACGGCGCGGGCGGCGTGAGCCAGGACTTCCCGCTGGCCGAACTGTGGGCCTCGGCAAGGACGTTGAGGCTCGCGGACGGGCCGGACGAGGTGCACCAGCGCTCGCTGGCCCGCCGCGAACTGAAGAAGTACCTGTAGCGACCGGGTAGTTCAGGGACGCAGGGCGCGCAGCAGCAGGTCGGCCAGATGATCGGCGACCTGCTGCTGGGTGAGCGGGCCGTCCGGGCGGTACCAGGTGGACAGGTGGTGGACCGAGCCGAAGTGGTAGTCCACCACCAGATCGGCCGGGGTGGCCGTGGAGAACACCCCGGCGTTCTGGCCCTCTTCGACGAGCGCACGGAACCGCTCGTGGTAGCGGCGGCGCTCCGCACGGACCTGCTTGTTCTTCTCCGGGCTCAGATGGTGCATCGAGCGGAAGAAGATCGCGGCGTCGTCGAGGTTGTCGATGGTGGTCACCACCACGTCGGCGGCCGCCTCGCGCAGCCTGCGCTCGATCGGCTCGTCGGCGTCGGCGAACGCGTCGAGCCGCTCCTGCTGGAGGCGCAGCACCCGGGCGTACACCTCCTGGAGCAGATCCTCCTTGGACCCGAAGTAGTGGTAGAGCGCGCCCTTGGTGACGCCGGCCGCCTCGACGATCTCCTGCACGGAGGTGCGGTCGTAGCCGTTCTCCGCGAACAGGCGGGTGGCGGCGGCGAGCAGCCGCTGGGGCACGGGGGTGGTGCCACTCGTGTCCGTCGCCTTGGCCATCGCCGCCACCTTTCTCTCGTACGTGTCTCTCGTACGCGCGTGAGGGATCGAGCCCTCGTCGTGTGCTCTTCGTGCTGTTGGTGCTGTTCGTGCTGTACCGGTCGTGCCGGGCGGGTCCGCCGGCCGGGGCCGGGGGGTACTACGCCTGGGTGCGCAGCTCCCGCCTGAGGATCTTCCCACTCGTGGTCTTGGGAAGCTCCGCCAGGATCTCCACCTCGCGGGGGTATTTGTAGGCGGCGAGCCGCTCCTTGCAGTACGCGGCGAGCTCGGCCGGGCCCGCCTCGGCGCCCGGGCGCAGACTGACGTACGCCTTGACGCTCTCCCCGCGGTAGGAATCCGGGATGCCCACGACGGCTGCCTCGCGGACCGCCGGGTGGCTGTACAGGACGTCCTCGACCTCGCGCGGCCAGACCTTGAAGCCGGACGCGTTGATCATGTCCTTCATGCGGTCGACCACATAGAGCCAGCCGTCGCGGTCCATGAACCCGATGTCGCCGGTGCGCAGTTCGCCGTCGGGAAACGCCTCGACGGTGGCTTCGGGCCGGCGCCAGTAACCGGGCACGACCTGGGGCCCGCGCACCACGATCTCCCCCTGCTCGCCGAAGGGGACCTCCTTGCCTTCGGGGCCGACGATCCGTACGACCGTCTCGGGGCCGGGCACGCCGACCGACAGGGTGCCGGAGACCGGGTCGACGGGCGCCTCCTTCTCGGGTGGCACCGAGGCACAGGGGGCGGTGCACTCGGTGAGGCCGTAGCCATTGCGGATGTACGGTCCGAAGCCCTCGCGGAACTTCTCGACGAGCGCGGGCGGCAGGGGCGCGCCGCCCGAGGAGATGAGCTTGAAGGAGGCGAAGTGCTCGGGGGTGGCTCCGGGGGTGGCCGCGAGCGCCATGAAGGCCGTGGAGGGTCCGACCGTGTAGGCGGGGCGGTGCTCGACGAACGCGTCCAGGACGACGCCCGGGTGGAAGCGGTAGGTCAGGACGAGGGTGCCCGCGTTGGCGACGCACGTCGCCAGCTCGCAGACCATGCCGGTGATGTGGAAGAGCGGAGCGAGCGCGAAGTAGCCCGCGCCCGGCGGTATCGGATGCCCGGTGCGCTGCCTCTCCGCCTGGTAGGTGATGCCGCGATGGGTGTTCATCGCGCCTTTGGGGGTCCCGCTGGTGCCGGAGGTGTAACTGATCAACGCCGTGTCCCCACCGCCGAGTTCCCGTCCCGAGGGGGCGGCGAGGCCCTGCCGGGCGACAGCGAGAAGGTCGTCGGCATCGGCGGCCACGGGCAGCCGCTCGAAGCCGAGGACCCGCTCGTCGTCGCGGCTCTGGAGGTCGAGCTCGCAGGCGGTGAGCGCGACGCGCACCGGGGAGTCGGCCGCAGTGTCGCGCAGATAGCCCTCCCAGGCGCGGTCGGAGCAGATCAGCGCGGCGGCCTCGGCGTCGTGCAGGACGTGCGCGACCTCGCCCGCCTTGTACATCGGGTTGAGCGGCACGACGGTGGCCCCGGCCTTCCACGCGCCGAGCAGGGCGATCACGAAGTGCGGGCTGTTCTGGAGCATGAGCGCGACCCGGTCGCCCCGCACCAGGCCCCGCGCGGCGAGGTGACCGGCCACGGAATCGGACAGCTCATCGACCTCGCGGTAGCTGAGCCGGCCGTCGAAGTAGGCGAGCGCGGTGTGTTCGGGGGCGCGGGCGACGGCGGCGCGGAAGGAGTCGAGCACCGTCTCCGGCGGGTCGATGTCCGCCCGCTGGGCGGCGCTGAGCTGGGAAAGCCAGGGTTTGGTCGCATAGATCGAGCTCATCCGGCGCTCGCCTCCCACTTCTGCTGAAGGTGGTTCATGCTGGTCAGCCAGCGGTCCGGGGTGGCGGCGCGGGCCGTGTAGTAGTCGGCGACCTCGGGGTGCGGCAGCACCAGGAAGCGATCCTCCGCCATCGCGGCGAAGAGCGCGTCGGCGACCTCGTCCGGCTCGATCGCGGTGGGCTTGAGCACGAGGTCACCGGCGGTCCCGGTGTCGGCCAGCATGTCGGTGCGCACCCCCTGCGGGCAGATGGCGTGGACCTGGATGCCGCGGTGGCGGTAGGTCAGCGACAGCCATTCGGCGAAGGCCAGCGCGCCGTGCTTGGTGACGCTGTACGGCGCCGCGCCGATCATCGTGAGCAGGCCGGCGGCGGAGACGGTCGACACGAAGCGGCCCCGTCCGCGCTCCAGCCAATCGGGCAGCAGCTCACGGGCCGCGCGGACGTGGGCCATCACATTGACGTCCCAGGCGGCGGCCCACACGTCCTCGGGCGCGGACTCCGAACCGCCCGAGCCCAGGCCCGCGTTGGCGCAGTAGACGTCGATGGTCCCGCCCAGGGCGTCGCGGGCGGCCCCCACGACGGTGGAGGCGTCGCCCGGCACGGCGATGGCGCCGATCTCCTCGGCGGTCCTGCGGGCCTTGTCCGCGTCCAGATCATTGACGACGACCCGGGCGCCCTGCGCCGCGAATCTACGGGCGAGGGCGGCGCCGATGCCGCCGCCCGCGCCGGTGACCACCACGGTGGTGCCCTCGGCCGTCTGTCCCGTGCTCATGGAGACCCGCCTCTCTGCGT
Source organism: Streptomyces hundungensis (assembly GCF_003627815.1). NCBI lineage: Bacteria > Bacillati > Actinomycetota > Actinomycetes > Kitasatosporales > Streptomycetaceae > Streptomyces > Streptomyces hundungensis. The sequence goes on along the minus strand of NZ_CP032698.1, from coordinate 6,739,821 downwards.
GCCGGATGCCCCGACAGACTAACCGGTCGGTATGCCCCCCGAAACCCCCAACCCGCGAGGCCCCACGGCCTCCTCCCGACGGCCCGGGCGGCCACGGCCGGCCCCGCGCCACCACCACCCCCTACTGCCGCTCCGGCCCTGCGGCCCGTACCACTTCCCCGCGCCCCCAACCCCCTTGCGCCCTCACACCGTGCGTGGCTGATCGCGCAGTTCCCCGCGCCCCTAACCCCCTTGCGCCCTCACACCGTGCGTGGCTGATCGCGCAGTTCCCCGCGCCCCTTAGGTGCTCGGCCGTCCGCGGACCGTGCCCGCGTCCCGCGCAGTTCCCCGCGCCCCTAACCCCGCTCTCGGCCTGCGGGCCGTGGTCGCTTCTCGCACAGTTCCTCGCGCCCCTCAAAACCCGTTTTCGTCCTCGCACCGTGCGTGGCTGGTCGCGCAGTTCCCCGCGCCCCTAACCCCGCTCTCGGCCTGCGGGCCGTGGTCGCTTCTCGCGCAGTTCCTCGCGCCCCTGAAAACCCGTTTTCGGCTGCGGGTCGTGGGGGGCTGGTCGCGCAGTTCCCCGCGCCCCTAACTGCTCGGTGCGGGCCCGCGTCGGCCCCCTCAGCCCGTCCGGCGATTGAGGACGAGCGCCCTTAAGGCGCGATACGGGGTCTGGGGCGGAGCCCCAGGGGCCCGGGCTGTCCAACCCCCGTCACGGGCGGGTGGGTGGGCGAACCCGCGGGGTCTGGGGCGGAGCCCCAGGGGGTCAGGCCGTTCAACGCGCTGTACCGTGCCCACCCCACCCATCCCCCGGAGGAGGCCCCCCAAATGACCCTCCCCAGACGAACCCTCCTCACAGGAGCCCTAACCACCGGCGCCACCACCACAGCCCTCGGCACAAGCGCACCCGCGAGGGCGGCCGCCCCCACCCAAACCCGCACCGGCTTCGACCACCTCACCACCACCGCCTACACCGACCTCACCAACCAGAAGGTCGGCCTCGTCACCAACCCCACCGGAGTGACCCGAGACGTACGGCACTTCGTGGACGTCATGCACGCCGACCCCCGCGTGCACCTCGTCGCCGTCTTCGGCCCCGAACACGGCTTCCGCGGCACCGCCCAGGCCGGCGGTTCGCAGGGCCGCTACGACGATCCGGCGACCGGGCTGCCCGTGTACGACACGTACACCAAGAGCGGCCGCGCCCTCGCGGACATCTTCGGCGCCTCCGGCGTGGACACGGTCGTCTTCGACATCCAGGACGTCGGCGCCCGCTTCTACACCTACATCTGGACGCTGTACGACTGCATGGAGGCCGCGGCCCTCGCGGGCAAGAGGTTCGTGGTCCTCGACCGGCCGAACCCGGTGACGGGGCGAGCCGCGTACGGCCCGGTCCTGGACCCGGCGTTCGCCAGTTTCGTCGGACGCGTGCCCATCTCCCAGGCGCACGGGATGACCGCCGCCGAGCTCGCCCGCCTCTTCAACGCCGAGTTCCTGGGCGGGAAGGTGCGGTTGACCACCGTGCGCATGTCCGGGTGGCGGCGCTCGGACTTCTTTGACCGCACCGGCCTGCCGTGGGTGCCGCCGAGCCCCAACATGCCGACCCCGGACTCCGCCCTCGTCTACTCCGGCACCTGTCTGTTCGAAGGCACCAACCTGTCGGAGGGGCGCGGCACGACACGGTCGTTCGAGCTGCTCGGCGCCGAGGGGCTCGACGGCCGCTGGGCGGCCGCGCTCGACGCGCTCGCCCTGCCCGGCGTCCGGTTCCGCGAGGCGTACTTCGCGCCGACCTTCTCCAAGTTCGCGGGGAAGACCGTGGGAGGGGTTCAACTCCACGTCCACGAACGGAGGTTGTTCGACCCGGTCCGTACCGGCATCGCGGCCCTGGTGACCGCCAAACGCGTGTGGGCCGGCTTCGCGTGGCGTCCGGACCACTGGGTCGACAAGCTCACGGGCTCCGCCCTGGTCCGCACGATGATCGACGCCGGCGCGAGCACGGACGACATCGTCGCCGCCTGGCAGCCGGGGCTCAGGGCGTTCCGCGCCCTGCGCGCGGAGCATCTGCTGTACGACTGAGCCGCCGACAGGGGGAAGGACGTGCTGGCCGAACCCTGTGAACTGGTGCTAACCCCCGCCTCGTTGGTGGGGGTGCCACGCTGGGAAAGGGGCCTCGCGACCGACACCCTTGATCCATGAACCTCTTCACGGAAACTCTCCACCGGTCGAGGCGGTCCCCCCTGTCGGGGCGGGGGGCCGTGCTGCTCCTGCTCACCCTGTGCCTCGGCCTACTGACCACCGTGCCGCCGGCCCGCGCCGCTCCCCTCCCCGCCGGCCCCGCGCTGCCCTCCGATCCGGTACGGGAACTGGCGCGCGGCGCCGTGCCGCTGAGCGATCCGCGCCCGCTGGGCCGCATGACGGCAGGGGCGGACATCGTGGGCCTGGGCGAGGCCACGCACAACTCGCACGAGTTCTTCGCGACCAAACAGCGCGTCTTCCAGTACCTCGTCGAGCAGCGGGGTTTCACCACCTTCGCCCTTGAGGTCAGCTGGAGTTCGGGCCTGCGCGTCAATGACTACGTGCGGTACGGCAAGGGCGACCCGGAGCGCGTCGTGCACGAGGAGTTCCAGGGGTCGTACACCGTGTGGGACACCCAGGAGTATCTGGACCTGATCCGCTGGATGCGGGGCTACAACCAGCACCACCCCGCCAACCAGGTGCAGTTCATGGGGGACGACATGGGCTACGCGGGTCCGGCGCTGTTCGACCGGGTGACGGCGTACACGGCGCGGCACTACCCGAAGCTGCTGCCCGAGATCGACCGGCTCTACCGGCAGTCACGGCCCACGGCGGGCGTCGGTGACACGATGATGTCCTACCTCCGGCGCCCCATGAACGAGCGCCAACGGATGGCCGCCGACACCGCCCGCGCCTACGCCCTGCTGTCGGCGCAGCATCCGGGCGCGGACGCGGAGGCATTCGACTGGGTGGTGCAGGACGCCCGCACCATCGCGCAGACGGGTCAGCAGTTCGGCTACGACTTCGACGACCCGGAGCAGTTGCGCGCGTCCCGGGGCTACCGGGACCGGGTCATGGCGGAGAACACGCTGTGGTGGCAGCGGCACACCGGGCACCGCATGCTGTTGTCCGCGCACAACGGTCACGTCGGCTACGAGCCCACCGGCGACGGCGAATACCCGAAAATGCAGGGCGCCTTCCTCCGGGAGGCCATCGGCAGCCGGTATGTGAGCATCGGCTTCACCTTCGGGCAGGGCTCGTTCAACGCCTTCGACCTCACCGACCCGGCCGAGCCGATCCGCACCTTCTCGGTGCCTCCGCTCGGCGCGGGCAGCAACGAGGAGGTCCTGGAGCGGGTGTCGCCGCGCGACTTCTACCTGGATCTGCGTGCCGCCTCCCGGCCCGCCCGCGCCTGGCTGGCCGTGACCCGGCCGACCCGTTCCATAGGCAACGCCTGGCCGGCCGAGGTCGAACGGACCCGCCTGGGGGCCTCGTTCGACATCCTGATCCATCTGCACCGGGTGCGGGCTGCCGACCGGCTCTGACCGCCTTGGTCCTCCGTATGGTCAGCTCCCCGGTCCGGCGGGACGATGGGCTCGCTCATCGTCGAGCGGACCGGAGGTCGGGGTCATGGCGGACATCGGAGTCGAGCCGTACCGGGAGATCACCTTTGACGCGGACGGCGACGCCGATCCCGCCGAGCGCACGGCCCTGACCGGCGTGGACGCCACCGATCTGGTGCTGTTCGCGCACGGCTGGAACAACACCCCGGACACGGCCCGGGGCCTGTACCGGGCCTTCTTCGCACCGTTCCCCGCGCTGCTCTCGGGCACGTCGGGGGTACGGCTGGGGTACGGCGGGGTGACCTGGCCCTCGATCCGCTTCACGGACGAGACCATCCCGAACTTTCCGCACGCCACGCAGACCGACCCCGCACCAGGGCTCGACGAGAGGACCGTGGCCGCACTCAAAGGGTTCTTCCCCGGCCAGGACGCGGACGTCGACCGGATCGCCGCTCTGCTCGCCCAACGGCCGGACGCGCAGGAGGCGTTCGAGGAGTTCGGGCTGCTGAGCCGGCGGCTGGTGACGACCGGGGCGGGCAGAGCGGGGGCCATGGGTGACCTGGCGGCGGAGAACGGCCAGGGCGTCTCGGCCGCGATCCTCACCGACGACACGCTGACGCTGTGTCAGAGGTTCACCGCGGCCCTCGCGGACACCGGGATGCCCGTGGAGGCGGGGCCGCCGGGGCCCTCGTTCTCGATCGGTGGCTCCCTCAAGCACCTGTGGGACGGGGCGAAGGAGGTGTTGCGTCAGCTGACGTACTACGAGATGAAGCATCGGGCGGGCACAGTGGGCCAGCTCGGTCTCGGTCCCCTCATCGGCCAACTCTCCTTGTCCAGGCCGGACTTGCGCATTCATCTCGTGGGACACAGCCAGGGGGCCCGGCTGGTGGCCTTCGCCCTCAAGGGGCTGCCGCGCGGGGCGCGCAATGTGAAGTCGGTGACCTTGCTCGAAGGGGCCTTCTCCCATTACGCCTTCGCCGAGCGGCTGCCGGACGGTCTGCCGGGGGCGGGTGCGCTGAGCGACGCGCAGGACCGTGCCGACGGCCCGGTCGTGTCCTGCTACTCGCGCTCCGACACCGCACTGGGCGTCATCTACCCGCTGGCCTCCGCGCTGTCCGGGGACTACGCGAGCGAGCTGCCCGGCCTGGACCGGCGGTGGTGGGCGATCGGTCACGACGGTATCCAGGCCGTGACCCCCTGCACCACGCTCACGCTCGCCGAGGCGCTGCGCGACGGGGTGCCGGACTCGGGCTGTGTCAGTGTCGACGCGTCCTCGGTGGTGAAGGCGGGCGGGCCGCCGTCCGGGTCGCACAGCGACATCTGCCATCCGGAGCTCGCCCGGCTGGTGCTGGCCGCGGGCCGGATCGTGAGGATCTGACCCGCGGCCGCCCCGGCTAGCGGTGGCTGGGGAACTCGACGACCTGCTGGTAGGTCGGCCGGTTCTGCCAGTTGATCACCGACTGGGTGATGCCGCCCAGCGGGCGCTGGACGATGCTGTCGGCGCACCACTGGTCGCCCGCCGAACAGCCGGCGTCCCCGGGGTAGACCTGGGCCGGGGTCTTGGCGGCGGCCTGCTTGAGCGTGCCGAGCAGGCTGTCACGGCAGGCGGCCGGCTTGCCGTCGCCGCAGAAGGCGCGGCCCAGCGGGCCCTGCACGGGCTCGCCCAGGACCGTCCGCAGATCCTTGTCGACATAGCTCCACCAGCCGTACTGGAAGGCGGAGCCCGCGTGGGAGCCGGTCGGGCCGTGGCCCGCCGAGGGGGCCTCGTCGATGCCCAGGTTGGTGGTCAGGGCGTTGTAGAGCGGATCGCCGAGTCCGGGCCGGAACTCGGCCTCGACGAGCAGCGGCCACCAGGCGTCCATGAGGCGGACGGCGTCGGGGTGGGTGTAGGTGTGGGAGCCCTGAGAGGTCTCGCGGCGCTGGGTGCCGTCGGCCTTCCAGGCGTCCAACTGCTGGACGGCGGTGGCCAGTTGGGGGTCGGTCACGGGCGCGCTGTGCAGCACCTTGAGGAGTTCGGGCAGCACGTCCTCACCGCGCAGGTCGGTGACGGCGGCCTGGGCCATGGCCCGGGTCAGCGAGGAGCGGGTGACACCTCCCTGGGCGACCAGTGCCTTCACCCGGTCGTCGAGGAGGTTGGCCCGGTGCACGGAGCCGTCGCCGAAGCCGGCCGTGGAGTACTCCTTGGCCTGCTTGTTGTTCCAGGACACGTAGTAGTCCTGGCCGATCGACTGGGGGTGCTGGGCGGGCGGGGTGTAGCCGGCCGTGTTGGAGGTGGGGTCGAAGCCCTGCCATTCGTAGGCCTGCTCCGCCTTGACGGGAAGCGACGGGTCGACGTCGGGGTTGCGCACCGGGTTGAGGCCGCTGTTGTAGTAGGCGGCGGTGCGGGAGTCCGCGTAGAACCAGTTGAAGGTGTAGTCGACGGAGCGGGCCGCCTCCTGGAAGGACTGGGCGTCCTTGACGAAGGTGGGGTCGTTCATCATCTGGAAGCCGATGATCGAGTCCGCGTCGTGGCGGTAGGTGGAGCGCAGCGAGGTGTAGGCGACGGGCTTGCCGCCCACGGTGGCGCGGGCCGTGACGATGCCGTAGTTCGTGCGCCAGACCTGCATCCGGTAGGAGCCGGCCGCGGTGGTGTCGGCGACGGTCGGCTTCCAGGAGTTGGCCTTCTCCATCTTCTCCATGGGCGTGCAGGTGCCGCGGTAGAGGTAGTGGGTGGCGTCCTGGCACAGCTCCACCGCGTAGGTGTCGGTGATGTCCTGGCCCGCGGAGGTGGCCGACCAGGCGTAGTCCTGGCCGCGGCCGAGCTGGACGTACATGCCGACGCCGGCGAAGGAGGCGCCCCGGGCGCTGATGCCGGGTCCCTGGATCTCCTGGAGCATCAGCAACTGTGGCGCGAAGTAGCCGGTTTGGGGACCGAACACGGCCACGGGGTGGCCGCTCGCGGTGTGCGAGCCGGAGACCACGAGGGCGTTGGACATGCCGCGCGGCTTGCCGAGGTCGATGCCGGGCAGCACGCCGTTGTCGTACATGCCCTTCAGTGGCGCGAGCTTCGGCGGGGCCTTCACGTCCGCCTTGGCCTGGGTGTTGGCGGAGCCGGTGCGGTCGTAGACGAGCTGTTCGGGGACGACGGAGCCGGGGTCCGGCAGCGCGGTGCCCCGGGCGTTGGCGGGCTTGCCCGCGTACGGGAAGCTGGTGCCGTCGTGGACGGTGAGCACGGCCTCGGGGTCGTCGCGCTCGCGGAAGGACTCCCAGACCTTGGTGCCTTCGGCGACGCCGTACTTGGCCTGCGCGGCCTGGAGCGAGAGCGCGGCCTGCACCTCCCCGCCTCCGCCGCCGCCGAACAAGCCGCCCACGACGGAGGCGAGCGCGATCAGGTCGGTGAGCTTGAAGGGCTGGATCTCCCCCACGTTCGTTATGGAGTCGATCTTGCCGGTGAGGACGTACTCGCCGGGGAAGTAACGGCCGTCCTTGGACTGCTTGGCATAGGCGTTGATGCCGTCCACATAGGCCTGGGCGTCGGCCATGGCCTGTTCGCCGCGGGCGCCGTTGCCGGTGCGGATGCGGTCGACCTGCGCCTGGAGATCGGCCTCGGTGTACGGGGCCTGCGGCCAGAACTCCTGTTCAAGACCCTGGTTGGCGAGGGCGCCGCCCGCGAAGGAGGTGAGTTCGCCGCGTCCGATGTGCCGGAAGAGGTCCATGAGCCAGAGCCGGTCCTGGCCCGCCGCGTATCCGGCGCCGTACTCGGTGCCGTAGCGCGTGGTGCCCTTGATGTGCGGCACGCCCGTCGCCTTGTCCCGGGTGATGGTGACGTCGGGGCGGGGTGAACTGGTCGACTGTACCTGCCCGCTGGGCACCCCGAAGGAGGCGTCGTTGAAGAAGGCGTTGAGCTTGTCGTCGGTGAGCGAGGACTGGCCCGCGACCAGTGCGTCGTACTTGCCGAGCTCGTCGTCGCTGTGGGCGGGGTGGGTCCCGAACAGCTTGTTGCCGAGGATCTCGACGAGGGTGGCGTTGCCGTTGGCGCCCGGCGGCAGGATGTCGGAGCACTGCCCCTGACAGTGGTCCCCGTCGGCGGGCTCGGCGGCGCCGGCCGGGATCGCGGGTCCGAGCAGGGCGGCGGAGAGGGCGATGACGGTGGCGGCACAGGCGGCGGCTCTGCCGCGTCCGATGCCCTTGACCCGTCGAAGTCTGTTGGTGGTGGCGGCTGTTGTGAGCCGTGCGGTGCGTCGTCGCATGCGCGCTCCTAGTGGGGGCCGATGCGCCGGACGCTACTGGGGGGTACGCCGCGCCGTAAGGTGAACATGCGTCACCTTCTCCGAATCCCCACACGCCCGCCCGATCGGCTTCGCGTTCCGAAGGCGTACCACCGCACGCCGTATCCATGCCGCCTCCGTCGGTGCGCGTATCACCTTCGGACTGCGCGGTGTTGGGGGAGGTCGAGGAATACCGGTCGGGTCGTCGGGGCACAAGTGACCACGGCGAGCGGAGGTGTTGAAGGGATTCATGAGGCGTCCGACGGTGCGGATCACCTGGCGCGTTGCGAACCCTCCCGGGCCTCCCGCGACCTGGCACTTCGACCGTTCCAGCAGGTCGGCGGCGTGACCGTCGGGTATGGGCCACCTTCTGAGGAGTTCGTGAGAATCGGATTCCAACGGTTGGGACAGGGTAGGCGAATCCCCCGTAATGGACCTCATCGGAAATTCGATGGAGCCGGATCGTCTTCCGGTACGTCCATTCCTCGACGCCGAAGTACGAGCGACGGAGGTGGCAGGGCCATGGCTGGATTCCGCAGTCTGGCGAGACAGGTGCGCGACCCGAGGAACGATCTCGCGTTGCGGCGCTATTCGCTGCGCAAGTGTCTGGAGCGGTTCGCCCCCTACGGGCACCGGGCGACCTGGGACCATCTGTGCCGCAGGCACCGCATCGGGCCCGAGGACCGGGCCCCCGATCCGGCGCGGCTGGTGGCCGCGCTGGAGGAGTTGGAGGCGGCCAGGGCCGTCTGGCTCGCCTACGAAGTGGAGTTCGCGGCGCGCAGGAAGCGCGAGAAGCACGCCGGACTGCGGCGGCCGGGTTCCTTCGACGACTGGCACCGGCGCACCTGGGGCGGTTTCGGAGTGGCGTGGTGCGACGACCCCCGGACGCATCCCGTCGAACCGCTGGCCGTGGTGCTCGGCCGCATGATCGCGGCGCTGCGGGCCCAACCCGGCACGCTGTGCCCGGTGTGCCGGGAGAGTCGGCTGGTGTGGAGCCAGGACCTGTCCCACGAGCCGTGGTTCGGCCCGGTGTGCTCGGGCTGCGGGATCCTGGTGCCGCAGCCGGTACTGACCCCGGAGGCACTGTCCCGGGCCAAGGCGGCACGTCGCGGAGAACTGGCATCGGTGGCGTGAGCGGCGCGGGGGCGAGCCGACTCTCCCCCGCGGTGCCACCCGACCCCTCGCCTCCTGCGTCCTCTTCCTCCGTTCCCGATTCTTCCGTCCCCGATTCCTCCGTCCCCGGGGGATCACGATGATTCCCGTCGGCCCCTTCCGGCGTCGATGTCAGTGGGCTCTGGCACCCTCGAAGACATGATCCAGGTCTGTCTGAACGGCGCCCGCGGCGCGGCCGACGGCGCGATGGTGCCGTTGTCCCCGGCCGCCCTCGCGCGCTCCGCGGCCGATGCGGTGGCCGCCGGCGCCGCCGAGATCCACGTCCACCCCAAGACGCCCTGCGGCGACGACTCGCTCTCACCTGGTGTGGTGGGACCGGCGCTGGAGGCGATACGGGCCGTGGTGAGCGTGCCGGTGGGCGTCACCACCGGCGCCTGGGCCGAGCCCGATCCGGCGCGCCGTGTGGAGCGCGTCAAGTCCTGGACGGTGCTGCCCGACTACGCCTCGGTCAACTGGCACGAGGAGGGCGCCGAGGCGGTGGCGGCCGCGCTGCTCGACCGGGGGGTGGGCATCGAGGCGGGCATCTGGTCCGGCACCGACGCGGCCCGGCGCTTTCTCGCCTCCCCGCTCGGGCCGAGGGTGCTGCGTGTTCTGGCCGAGGTGACCGACCCCGCGCAGGGGGCCGCCGAGCCGACGGCCCGCGCCCTCCTCGCCGAGCTCGGCGCCGCGCACGGCAGGCCCGTGCTGCTGCACGGCGAGGACGACCACGCCTGGCCGGTGCTGCGTCTGGCGCTCGCGCTCGGCCTCGACACCCGCGTGGGCCTGGAGGACGTGCTGGTCCTGCCGGACGGTCAACGTGCCGCCTCCAACGCCCAGTTGGTGAGCGCGGCGCTGGGCCGCGCGTAGGTGTACCGGGCCCGCACGACACCCGGGGCCCAGCCGTTCCGCGCCCCGGCGTGCGCGACCGGCCGGAAGGTCAGGCCTTGCGTTCGGCGAGGAGGCGGGAGCCGGTCCTGCTGGTGCCGAAGACGTCGTCCGGATTGGACAGCACACAGGTGTCGAGGGACAGACAGCCGCAGCCGATGCAGTCCGAGAGATGGTCGCGCAACCGGCCCAACTGGCTTATCCGCCGGTCGAGTTCGGCACGCCAGTTCTCGGACAGGAGCGCCCAGTCCTCCTTGGTCGGGGTGCGCTCCTCGGGAAGCGCGGCCAGGGCGTCCCGGATCGTGGCCAGCGGAATGCCGACGCGCTGCGCGGCCCGGATGAAGGCGACGCGGCGCAGGGTGTCGCGGCCGTAGCGGCGCTGGTTGCCGGAGGTCCGGCGGCTGACGATCAGGCCCTTGGTCTCGTAGAAGTGCAGGGCGGACACGGCTGCGCCACTGCGCGCGGACAGCTGGCCGACCGTGAGCTCGTGGATCTTCTCTGGAATCTGCGGCACCCCTCGAACCCTACTGGCCGCCGGGCGGGCCCTCGGGGCCGCCCGGGACATCGTTGACAGGACCGGCGGTCCCGCCCATGCTGAGCTTGCTGAGCAAGCGCTTGTACAGGAGCGTGCGCAGGCGGTTTCCATGACGGTGAGAGCGTCGCGAGAGGCAGGGACCAAGGACATGGCAGAGCCGAGGATCTTCACGTCCGCCGAGGAGTTGAAGGCCGGGGTGGGCGAGCAGCTCGGGCACAGCGACTGGCTGGAGATCGACCAGAAGCGGATCGACCTGTTCGCCGACGCCACCGGCGACCACCAGTGGATCCACGTCGACCCGGCCCGGGCCGCGACCGGACCGTTCGGGACGACGATCGCGCACGGCTATCTCACCCTGTCGCTGCTGCCGACGCTGGTCCCGCAGGTCCTGCGCGTCGAAGGCATGAAGATGGGCATCAACTACGGCACGAACAAGGTCCGTTTCCCCTCCCCCGTGCCGGTCGGCTCGCGGCTGCGCGCCACCGCGGAGCTGACGGAGGTCGTGGAGGCGGGCGGCGGCGTCCAGGTCACCGCGAAGGTCACCGTCGAGCGCGAGGGCGGCGACAAGCCGGTGTGCGTGGCCGAGTCGGTCTCGCGCTACTTCTTCTGAGCGGCCCCGGATTTTTCCCGGCACCTCCCCGCCCGACGGGCCTGCCCGCCCGGCCGATGCCCCTGACCGCCGGGCCGGACCTCCCCGCCGACACCCGCCGGCCCCGCACGCCCCAAGTGCCCCCGGGCCGCCGCTACTTCTGGGCGCCCACCATGCGCAGTACGAGGTCGGCGTAGAGCGCGCCGACCTCGTCGGGCGTCCGGCGTCCCTCGGTGTTGAACCAGCGCGCCACGTCGATGCAGAGCGACAGCACGGCGAGGGTGGTGCCCGGCACGTCCGGGACGTCGAACTCGCCCGCGGCCACACCGTCGCCCAGGATGCGGCGCACCGCGGCGTCGCTCTGGCGTCGCAGTTCCACGATCTCGCCGCGGTGCTCGGCGCCGAGCGCGTCGAGCTCGTACTGGACCACGCGCGCCGTCATGTGGTGCCCCGCGTGCCAGCGGACGAAGGAGCGCACGGCGGCGGAGAGCCGCTCGGCGGCGCTGCCCTCCCCTTCGGCCGCGGACCGCAGGATCTCCAGGGCCTTGTCGTGGCCGATCCGGCTGATCCGGTGGAGCAGCTCTTCCTTGGTCTTGTAGTGGATGTAGAGCGCGGCCGGGCTCATGCCGGCCCGGCCCGCGATGTCGCGGGTGGTGGTGGCGTGGTACCCGCGCTCGGCGAAGGCCTCGACGGCGGCGACGAGCAGCCTCCTGGCGGCCTCGGGCGTGACCTCGCCCCACGGCTTCTCCTCGCCGCCGGCCGTCTCCTCGGTCACGTCAGCCGTACCCATCGCTCGCCCCTCTCGTCCGTCCGCGCTTCGTTCAGCAGGACGAACACCATACCCCGAGGGTGAGCAAGCGCTTAGAGCTTCTGGAACGGGTCGTGTTCGGCCAGGAGCTTCTCCAGGCGGGCCTGGTCGACCCGGCTGACGATCTGGCCGGCCTCCTGCCGGTCCCTGATCACCTTGGCCAGCGTGAAGGCGGAGGTGACGAGGTAGAGGACCGCCATGGCCAGGAAGGCGCGGACCCAGGCGTCCGCCTGGAGGCGGAGGATGCCGATCGCGGTGGCGACGAGCGCGATCGAGAAGGCGGCGACGGCCTGTCCGTAGTACGCCGCGGTGTTCTGCTGCTTGACCGGTGTCTCACTCATGACGGACAGCATGGAGCGGACGTGGCGTGCGCCACATCCGCTCCCGTACTCAGTACGTACTCAGATGACCCAGTGACCCTCAGAACGCCGAAATCCCGGTCTCCGCACGGCCGATGATGAGTTTCTGGATCTGGCTCGTGCCCTCGTACAGCGTCATCACCCGGGCGTCCCGCAGCAGCTTTCCGACCGGGTACTCGTCGATGTAGCCATATCCGCCGAAGACCTGGAGCGCGTTGTTGGCCGCGCGCACCGCGGCCTCGGAGGCGAACAGCTTGGCCTTGGAGGCGGCGGTCGCGAACTCCTCGCCGCGGTCGATGAGGTCGGCGACCCGCCAGGTGAGGAGCCGGGCGGCGTCCACGTCCACCGAGATGTCGCTGATCAGCTCCTGGACGAGCTGGTAGTGGGCGATCGGCTTGCCGAACTGCTCGCGTTCGCGCGCGTATCCGACGGCCGCGTCCAGGGCGGCCTGGGCGATGCCGACGCAGCCCGCCGCGACCGACATCCGCCCCTTGGCGAGCGCCGACATCGCGATCGAGAACCCCTTGCCCTCGGGGCCGAGCAGCGCGCCCGCCGGGACCCGTACGTCGTCGAGGACGAGCTCGGCGGTCGCCTGTCCGCGCAGTCCGAGCTTGCCGTGGATGGTGCGGCGGGTGAGGCCGGGGGTGTCGGTGGGGACCAGGAAGGCGGACACACCGCGGTGGCCCGGGGTGTCGTTGGTGCGGGCGAAGAGCAGCACCACATCGGCCCAGGTGCCGTTGGTGATGAACATCTTGGCGCCGTTGATCACATACGCGTCGCCGTCGCGGACCGCCTTCGTGGTGAGGTTGCCCGCGTCGGAACCGGTGCCCGGCTCGGTGAGGCCGAAGCAGCCGATGGCGTCGCCCGAGGTCAGTCGCGGCAGCCAGGCCCGCTTCTGCTCCTCATCGCCCCAGGACGCGATCGTCTTGGTGACCAGGCCGAGCGAGACGGAGACGATGCCGCGGACCGAGGAGTCGCCCCGGCCGAGTTCCTCGGTGACCAGGCAGTACGCGAGGTGGTCACCGCCCGAGCCGCCGTACTCCTCGTCGATGGTGAGCCCGAGGAAGCCGAGCGCGCCCAGCTTCTTCACGATCGATTTGTCGACGTTCTCGGAGCGGTCCCACTCGACGACGTGCGGGGTGATCTCGCGCGCGACGAACTCCTCGGCCAGCCGCCGGGCCGCCGTCTGTTCCTCGCTCAGCTCCAGGTTCATGGTGACTGCACCCCAGTTTTAATTACCACTGCTAGTTTTTGGTTGGCAGGCCCTACTATGTGCCGCATGGCCCGACCGCGCAAGCCCCTCCTGAGCACCGACCGCATCGTCGCGGCGGCGAGCGCGCTGGTGGACGCGGAGGGCCTGGCCGCCGTGTCGACCCGGCGCTTGGCCGCCGAGCTCGGGGTCAGCGGGCCCTCCCTCTACAACCACTTCCGCACCAAGGACGAGATCCTGGAAGCGGTCGCGGACGCCACCTCCGCCCAGGTCGACCTGTCGATGTTCGAGGCGGACGACGACCGCGACTGGCGTACCGCCCTGCACGACTGGGCGCTCGCCTACCGCTCCGTCCTGACCCGCCACCCCCACATCGTTCCGGTCCTGGCCCAGGGTCCCGGCCGGCGCCCGGCGGGCCTGCGGCTCGCGGACGCGGTGTTCGGCTCGATGGTCGCCGCGGGCTGGCCCCCGCCCAGGCGACCCGGATCGGCGCGCTGATGCGGTACTTCGTGATGGGGTCGGCGCTCGGCTCCTTCGCCCGCGGTTTCGTGGACGACGAGGCGGCCTACGATCCGGCGGACTATCCCCATCTCGGCCAGGCGCACCTCCTGGCCGAACGGCAGCAGGAGATCGACGAGGGCGCCTTCGAGACGGGGCTGCGGGCCCTGCTCGACGGGCTCTCCCTCCAGTACGAGGCGCTCGCCCGGTAGTCGGCCCGAACCGCCCCTCGCGCCCGGGCGCCCGGGGTGGCCGGGCCCGCCGAAAATTCGGCCGGATCCAGACCCCGCTGCGCTTACTGTCCTCGCATGACCCTGACGAACTTCTCGCCCGAGCGCCGTTCCGCTCGGCTCGCCCTGGCCGCGGTGGCGGTCTCCGTCGTGCTGTGGGCCTCGGCCTTCGTGTCGATCCGCAGCGCGGGCGCGGCCTACTCCCCCGGCGCCCTGGCCCTTGGACGGCTCCTCGCCGGGACGCTCGTGCTCGGTCTCCTGCTGCTCATACGCCGTGAAGGGCTGCCGCCGCGCGCCGCCTGGCCCGGCATCGTGGCGTCCGGAGTGCTGTGGTTCGCCTGCTACACGGTCGCCCTGCTGAACTGGGGCGAGCAGCAGGTCGACGCCGGTACCGCCGCGATGATCGTGAACATCGGCCCCATCCTCATGGCCCTGCTCGCCTCGCGCTTCCTCGGCGAGGCACTGCCGCCGCGGCTGATCGCCGGCATGGCCGTCTCCTTCGCGGGCGCGATCGCCGTGGGGCTCTCCATGTCGGGCGAGGGGCACGCCTCGGTGCTCGGGGTGGTGCTGTGCCTGGTCGCGGCGGCCACCTACGCGGCCGGAGTCGTCCTGCAAAAGCCCGCGCTGCGGCACGGCAGCCCGCTCCAAGTGACCTTCTTCGCCTGCCTGGTGGGGGCCCTGACCTGTCTGCCGTTCAGCGGGCAGCTGGTCTCGGACGCCTCGCACGCGCCGGCTTCGGCGACCCTCAACATGGTCTACCTCGGCGTCTTTCCGACCGCCCTCGCCTTCACCACCTGGGCGTACGCCCTTGCGCGCACCTCGGCCAGCCGGATGGGCGCGACGACCTATGTGGTGCCCGCCCTGGTCGTGCTGATGTCCTGGGCGGTGCTCGACGAGGTGCCGGCCGCGCTCACGCTGGTGGGCGGCGCGATCTGCCTCGCGGGTGTGGCGGTCTCCCGCTCCCGGCCCGCCGCACGCGAGGGCGGCGGTGTCGCCGCGACGGGCGTGCCCGCCCCCACCGCCGAGCCCGGAGCGGTCCCGCCCGCGCCCGACGGCTCGGCGGAGCGGGTCGACTGAGGACCGGCCGGGTCCCTCAGAACACCATGAGCTCCCGGCCGGGTCCCTCAAGACACCACCGGGACCCGGCCGGGTCCCTCAGAACACCACCAGCGCCCGGCCGCCCTTGCCCGCGAGCATGGTGTCGAAGGCGGCCGGGATGCCGTCGAGGGTGATCCGCTCGGACACCATCGAGGTGAGGTCGAGGCGGCCGGAGCGGATGTGGTCGGCCAGGACCGGAAGGTCGGCCGCGGGGTCGCAGTTGCCGTACACACAGCCCGCGAGGGTGCGGCCCCAGTGGAAGATCTCCAGGGCGTTGAAGGTGACCTGCTGGTCCTTGCCCCCGATGCCGACGACGGTGGTTCGGCCGCCGCGCCGGGTCGACTCCCAGGCGGTGCGGATGGTGACCGCGCGGCCCACGCACTCGACGGCCACATCGGTGCCGTGGCCGCCGGTGAGCCGGCGGATGTCCTTGGCCGTGGTCTCGGAGGCGACCACGTAGTCCGTCGCGCCGGCCCGGCGGGCCAGCTCCTCCTTCTCGGGGGAGACGTCGACGGCGATGATCTGCCCGGCGCCCGCGATCCGGGCGGCCTGAAGGGTGGCGAGGCCCACGCCGCCCGCGCCGAACACCGCCACGGTCTCCCCCGCGCGCACCCTCGCCGAGTGGTGGATCGCCCCGTACCCGGTGAGGACCGCGCAGCCGAGCAGCGCGGCCTCGGTGAGCGGTATCCCCTCGGGCAGCGGGATCAGGCAGTTCTCGGCGACGACGGTCTCCTCGGCGAACGCGGCCACGTTCAGGCCCGGGTGCAGCTCGGCGCCGTCCGCCGTGCGGGCGTACACGGACGCCGCGCCGTTCAGGGCGTTGACGCAGAGCCACACCTCGCCGAGCGAACACGGGTGACAACTCCCGCAGGACGGGGCCCAGTTGAGGACGACCTCGGCCCCCGGGGCGACCGAGGTGACGCCCTCGCCGACGGCGACGACGGTGCCCGCGCCCTCGTGCCCGAGGACGGCCGGGACCGGGACCCGCATGGTGCCGTTGGTGAGGGAGAGGTCGGAGTGGCAGACCCCGGCGGCGGCCAGGCGGACCCGCACCTGGCCGGGGCCCGGCTCGGGCAGGTCGATGTCGGTGATCTCCAGCGGAGAGCCGACGGCGGGCAGTACGGCGGCGCGAACCATGGCGTGCGTGACTCCTGAACGGTGGGAAGGGCTGAAGGGGCTCAGAACTGGAGCGACTTGGTCTGGAGGTACTCGGTCAGACCGTGGACGCCGAGTTCGCGGCCCACCCCCGACTGCTTGTAACCGCCGAACGGAGCGAGCGGGTTGAAGCGTCCGCCGTTGATGTCGACCTGGCCGGTGTCCATGCGGCGCGCGAAGGCCACCGCCTCCGCTTCGTCGCCCGCCCAGACGGCGCCGGCCAGGCCGTACACGGTGCCGTTGGCGATCCGCAGGGCGTCGTCCTCGTCCTCGTACCGGATGAGCGAGACGACCGGGCCGAAGATCTCCTCCTGGGCGATGGTCATCTCGGGGGTGACGTCCGCGAAGACGGTCGGCGCGACGTAGTAGCCCCGCTCCAGGGGTGCCTCGGAGCCGCCCGCCACGATGCGCGCGCCCTCCTCGACGCCCTTGTCGATGTACCCGCGCACGCGCGTCAGCTGCTTGGCGTTGACCAGTGGGCCGACGCGGTCGCCGACGGTGTACTTGGCCGCGGCGGCCGAGGCGAGCTCGACGGCCTCGTCGTACTGGTCGGCGTGGACCAGCATCCGCGTCCAGGCGCTGCACGTCTGGCCGGAGTTGCCCATGACGTTGGCAACGCCCACGTTCACGGCCTTGGCCAGGTCGGCGGAGGGCAGGATCACATTGGCGGACTTGCCGCCGAGCTCCAGGGCGACCCGCTTGACGGCGGCCCCGGCGGTGGCGCCGATCTGCCGTCCGACGGCGGTCGAGCCGGTGAAGGAGACCAGGTCGACCCCGTCGTGCTCGGCGAGTGCCTGGCCCGCGACCGGGCCGAGACCGGTGACGAGGTTGAACACCCCGGCGGGCAGGCCGATGTCGTGCACGGCCTCGGCGAAGAGCTGCGCGGTCAGGGGCGTGTCCTCGGCGGGCTTGAGGACGACCGTGCACCCCGCCGCGAGGGCGGGCGCCACCTTGTTGACGATCTGGTGCAGCGGATAGTTCCAGGGCGTGATCGCGCCGACGACGCCGACCGGCTCCAGATGGACGGTGGAGTTCCCGATCTTCTCCTCGAAGGCGTAGGAGGCGGCGAGGTCGGCGTAGGAACCGGCGACCGCGATCGGCAGTCCCGTCTGTACGGCCTGTGCGAACGGGAGCGGGGCGCCCAGTTCGGCGCTGATGGTCGCGGCTATCTCGTCCTTGCGGGCAAGCAGCCCGTCCCGCAGCGCCGCGAGCTTGGCGGCGCGCTCGGCGGGCGGGGTCGCGGCCCAGGCCGGCAGGGCGGCGCGGGCGGCCCGCACCGCGGCGTCGACGTCCTCGGCCGTGCCGGCCGGGACGTGGTCGATGAGCTGCTCGTCGACCGGGTTGAGCACGGCGATGGTGTCGCGGCCCGCGGCGGCCCGCCATTCACCGTCGATGTACATGCCGTCGTGGGCCTTCATCACATTCCTCCCGAGCTGCGCAGGCATCGTCCGCCGATCAAACTAGCGCCGTTAGTTTTTGGGCGCCAGGGGTGGCCGGCGGGACCGGCTCAGATGATGCCGAAAAGAATGCCCGCCCCCAGCACCACCATCGAGGTCAGGGCCGCCCATTTCACCGTGAACCGGGTGTGGTCGCCGAACTCCACCTTGGCCATGCCGACCAGCACGTACACCGCCGGGACCAGCGGGCTCGACATGTGCAGGGCCTGGCCGACGAGCGAGGCGCGGGCGATCTCCAGGGAGGACACCCCGTGCGCGGCGCCGGCCTCGGCGAGCACCGGCACCACACCGAAGTAGAAGCCGTCGTTCGACATGAAGTAGGTCAGAGGGATGCTGAGCACCCCGGTGACCAGGCCCATCTGCGAGCCCATGCTGTCCGGCACCACCCCGACCAGCCAGTCCGCCATGTGCTTGACCATGCCGGTGCCGTTGAGGACACCCGTGAAGACGGCGGCCGCGAAGACCATCCCGGAGACGTTGACGACGTTGTCGGCGTGGGCGGCGATGCGGGCCTTCTGGGCCGGGATGTGCGGGAAGTTGACGGTCAGGGCGAGGGCCGCGCCGATGAGGAAGAGGACCGGGATCGGCAGCCACTCCATGATCATGGAGGTGAGCAGCGCGACGGTGAGCAGCGCGTTGAACCAGTACAGCTTGGGCCGCAGGGTCTCGCGTGCGGAGTCGAGCCCCTGGAAGTCGTCGCCGTCCAACGGGCCGGTACCGGCGTCACCCACCGGGCGGTGGGGGGACGCGTCGGACCCCGAGGTGCCCACGAGCACGGCTTCGGTGCGGGGCTCCAGAACCGTCTCGATGGACTCGATGGAAAGGTGGCCCACCCGCTTGCGTTCGCGGATGCCGAGGACGTACGAGAGGACGAGCACGGCGACCAGGCCGACCGCGAGGGCCGGGATCATCGGCACGAAGATGTCGGAGGCGTCCAGCTTGAGGGCGGTGGCGGCGCGGGCGGTGGGGCCGCCCCAAGGGAGCGTGTTCATCACGCCGTTGGCCATCGCGGCGACGCCCGTCATCACCACCAGGCTCATGCCGAGCCGCTTGTACAGGGGGTACATCGCGGACACGGTGATCATGAAGGTGGTGGAGCCGTCGCCGTCGAGCGAGACGATCGCGGCGAGCAGCGCCGTGCCGACGACCACCCGCATCGGGTCGGCCTTGCAGAAGCGCAGGATGCCCCGCACGATCGGGTCGAAGAGGCCCACGTTGATCATCAGGCCGAAGTAGATGATCGCGAACATGAGCATCGCGGCGGTCGGCGCCAGCGAGCCGACGCCTTTGATGACGTAGTCGCCGAGATGGGCTCCCTTGCCGACGAAGACGCAGAAGAGAGCGGGGATCAGAACCAGCGCCGCGATCGGCGACATCTTCTTCAGCATGATCAGGACCAGGAAGGTCGCGATCATGCCGAAGCCGAGGATGGTCAGCATGGAGGACACCTAACGTTCACCCTTGAACTCCCACCAGGGGCTGGCGGTGCGGATGACGTTAGGTCGCCGTTTCGATCCTTAACAAGATGTTGACACCTGAGCAATACGAGCAAAAGTCCAGGTCACGCCAGGGGTGTGAGCTCGACGGGGAAGCCGTTGAGCACGGCGGTGCCCGACAGCGGGTCGAGCCGTGAGCCGTCCAGGAGCTGGTTGACGTTGACGCCGGGGCGTTCGGCGGCGACCGCCAGCCTGCTGCCGGGCCTGCTGTGGCCCCAGCCGTGCGGCAGGCTGACCACACCCCGGCGCACACTGTCGGTGATCTCCACCGGCGCCGTGACCGCTCCGCCGTCCGCCGTGACCCGTACGTCGGCGCCGTCGACGAGACCCAGCCGGGCCGCGTCCTCGGGGTGGATCTGGAGCGTGCACCGGTTGGAACCGCCGCTCAGGGCGGGGATGTTGTGCAGCCAGCTGTTGTTGGAGCGCAGATGGCGCCGGCCCACCAGGACCAGGGAGGCGGCCGGCTGGTCGAGTGCGGCGCGCAGTCGGGGCAGGTCGGCGGCGATGGGCGCGGGGAGCAGTTCGATGCGGCCGCTGCGGGTCCTGAGCACCTGTGCGAGGCGTGGTTTCAGCGGCCCGAGGTCGATGCCGTGGGGGTGGGCGAGCACGCGCTCCAGGGTGAGGCCGTCCGGGTCGGCGCCGAAGCCGTCGCCGTAGGGGCCGAGCCGGAGCATCAGGTCCAGGCGCCGCTCGGGGCCGCTCGCGCCGGTGAGTTCGGCGGCGAGGGCCGCCGCGTCCCGGCCGTGCACGGGTGAGTGCGGGTCGGCGACGGCCTGGGAAAGGGTGCGCTCGACGACCATCGCGTCCACGGCGTCGGGGGCGGCGCCGTGCAGGCCGCTCACCGCGAGCACGAGGCGGGCGTGGATCTCGCACTCGTCCATCCGGCCGTCGGCGAGCGGCACGGCGGGCCGGGTGTAGCGGACCTGGTCGCGGACGGCGAAGCCGTTGAAGGCGAAGTCGAAGTGGGCGCTCTGGGAGGGCGGCGGCGGGGGCAGCACGACATCGGCGTGCAGCGAGGTCTCGTTGAGGTAGGGGTCGACGCTGACCATGAAGTCGAGCCCGGCCAGCGCCCGGTCGAGGCGGTCTCCGTCGGGCGCGGACAGGACGGGGTTGGCCGCACTGGTGATGAGCGCCCGGATCCGCCCCTCGCCCGGTGTCTCGATCTCCTCGGCGAGGGCGGCGAGCGGCAGTTCGGACTTCACCTCGGGGTGGCCGGAGACCCGGCTGTGCCAGCGCCCGAGCGCGAAGCCCTTGCCGGGGCCGGCGGGCCTGGGCGTCCGGTCGGTGGCGGAGAGCGGGAAGAGGGCGCCGCCCGGCCGGTCGAGGTTGCCGGTGAGGATGTTAAGGACGTCGATGAGCCAGTTGGCCAGGGTGCCGTGCTCGACGGTGCTGCTGCCGATCCGTCCGTACACCGCCGCGGTGGGCGCGGCGGCGAGTTCGCGGGCGAGGGCGCGGATGGTGTCGGGGTCCATGTCGCACCGGGGGCCGACCCTCTCGGGCGTGAACTCCTTTACGGCGTCCGCCACTTGGGCCAGTCCTTCGAGGTGTGGCTCGGTCTCGCCCGGGGCGGTGAGCTTCTCCTCGAAGAGGACCTGGGCGATCGAGGCGAGGAGCAGCGCGTCGGTGCCGGGCCGGATCGCGATGTGCCGGTCGGCGAGTTTCGCGGTGCGGGTGCGGCGCGGGTCGACGACGGTGAGGGTGCCGCCGCGTCGGCGCAGGGCGCGCAGTTTTCCGGGGAAGTCGGGGGCGGTGCACAGGCTGCCGTTGGACTCCAGCGGGTTGGCGCCGAGCAGCAGCAGATGGCTGGTGCGGTCGAGGTCGGGCACGGGGATGGCGAACGGGTCGCCGAACAGGAGCCCGCTGGAGACGTGCTTGGGCATCTGGTCCAGGGTGCTCGCGGTGAAGAGGTTGCGGGTGCGCAGCGCCTGGAGGAGGGCGGGCGGGTAGAGGGCGCCGGCCATGGTGTGGACGTTGGGGTTGCCGAGGACCACCCCGACCGCGTTCGGCCCGTGCTCTTCGACGATCGGGCGCATCCGGGCCGCGATCAGGTCGAAGGCCTCGGCCCAGCCGGCCTCGCGCAGGACCCCGTCGCGCCGCACCAGCGGCCCGGTCAGCCGGTCGGGGTCGGCGTCCAGCTCTCCGAAGGCGGCGCCCTTGGGGCAGATGAAGCCCTGGCTGAACACGTCGTCCGCGTCCCCCCGGGCGCCGGTCACCCGGGTGCCCTCGATGGTGAGGCTCAGCCCGCAGGTGGCTTCGCAGAGCGGGCAGATACGCAGGGCGGTGCGGGACATTCGTCCTCCCAGGGCGACGGCGCGCGGGCCCTTGGAGCATACCGACCGGTAGGCATGTGCGGGAGGTCCCGGCCGGGGTCAGTCCAGGGTGCGGGCGAGATAGGCGTGCAGCAGTTGCCGGGTCTCGGCCACGATGCCCGGGTCGCCCTGGGGATCCGTACGGAAGGCGAGGCGCAGGGTGGCGTCGGCCGCCTCCACGGCGACCAGGATGACCCGGCGCAGCTCCGCGTCCAGGGTGCGGCCGAACTGGGCGGGGAGGAGTTCGGCGAGCCGGGCGGCCAGGAGGTGGTTGGCGTCGGCGTCCGGGTCGGGCACCGGCTGGGGGCCGCCGAAGTCGACCAGGTTGAACCCGGGAACCGTCTGCTTCAGCACGAGGTACTCGTCCAGGACCGCATCGACCGCGCCCCGCCAGTCGGCCGCTTCGATGGTGGCGAGGCGGGCGTTGATCATGCCGGCGTAGCGGTCGAGGTTGCGGGCGGCGAGCGCCTCGGCCATGGCGCGCTTGTTGCCGAAGAAGCGGTAGACCGAGCCGATCGGCACGCCCGCGCGTTGGGCCACGGCCCGGGTGGAGAGGTCCTCGTAGCCGGTCTCGTCGAGGAGTTCGGCACAGGCGTCGAGTATCCGGGAGAGCCGCTCGGCGCTGCGTCGCTGCACGGGCGCCCGGCGGAGGTTGGCGTGAAGATCAGGAGCAGGAGGCACCCGCCCATCATCCCCCGAGCGGCCGGTTTTCCCGTTGACGCGACCGCATCGTAATCCTACGGTTGAGCATAGGATTTCGGCACGGGAGCAGGAGAGCGCACGATGACGACACCCAGCGGCGACCAGGCGCGAAAGATCGTGGAGGGCCTCGGTCACTCCCGGGGATTCGGCAATGAGCACAGCTCGGAGGCGGTCCCCGGCGCTCTGCCGCACGGCCGCAACGCGCCGCAGCGCGCCCCGCTCGGTCTGTACGCGGAACAGCTCAGCGGTTCCGCCTTCACCGAGCCCCGCGCGAGCAACCGCCGCTCCTGGCTGTATCGAATCCGGCCATCGGCCGCCCACCCGCCGTTCACCCGGACCGACAACGGCCGGATCCGTACGGCGCCCTTCACCGAGACCGTGCCCGACCCCAACCGGCTGCGCTGGAACCCGCTGCCGGAGCCCCCGGCGGGCACCGACTGGCTGGCCGGACTGTGGACGCTGGGCGGCAACGGCGACGCGACCCAGCGCACCGGCATGGCCGTGCACCTCTACCACGCCAACTCCTCGATGGATACGAGGGTGTTCAGCGACGCGGACGGCGAGCTGTTGATCGTTCCCGAGCGCGGCGGGCTGCTCCTTCGCACCGAGCTCGGGCTGCTCGCCGCCCGCCCCGGCGAGGTCGCCCTGATCCCGCGGGGGGTGCGCTTCCGGGTCGAGCTGCTCGACGAGAGCGCCCGCGGCTACGTCTGCGAGAACTACGGCCACCCCTTCGAGCTGCCGGAACTCGGCCCGATCGGCGCCAACGGCCTCGCCAACGCGCGGGACTTCCGAGCCCCGCTGGCCGCGTACGAGGACACGGAGGGCCCGGTCGAGGTGGTCAACAAGTTCTGCGGCAACCTCTGGAGCGCCGTCTACGACCACTCGCCGCTCGACGTCGTCGCCTGGCACGGCACCCACACCCCGTACGTCTACGACCTGCGCACCTTCAATGTGATCGGCAGCATCAGCTACGACCACCCCGATCCGTCGATCTTCACGGTGCTCACCTCGCCGTCCGACACCCCGGGTCTGGCCGGCGTCGACTTCGTGGTGTTCGCGCCGCGCTGGCTGGTCGGCGAGGACACCTTCCGCCCGCCGTACTTCCACCGCAACGTGATGAGCGAGTACATGGGCCTGATCGACGGCGCCTACGACGCCAAAGCGGAGGGCTTCGTGCCCGGCGGCGGCTCGCTGCACAACATGATGTCGGCGCACGGCCCCGACCGGGAGACCTTCGACCGGGCGAGCGCCGCCGAGCTGAAGCCGCAGAAGATCGACGACGGCCTGGCCTTCATGTTCGAGACGCGCTGGCCGGTCACCGCCACCGAGCAGGCGGCGACGGCCGACCATCTCCAGCGCGGTTACGACGACGTGTGGCAGGGTCTCCAGCGCCACTTCCGCTCCTGAGCACCACCTGATACGGAATCCCTGTGACCTCCTCCTTCGCACCCGACTCCCTGCTCCTGAACCGGAAGCTGCCGCTCTGGTACCAGGTCTCCCAGTCGCTGCGCGCCTCGATACTGGGCCGCTCCCCCGACGCCTCGCTGCGGCTGCCCACCGAGGAGCAGCTCGCGGCGCACTACGGGGTGAGCGTCCTGACGATGCGTCAGGCCCTCAAGGAGCTGGAGGAGGAGGGCCTGATCAGCCGGCACCGGCGGCGCGGCACGTTCATCGAGCCGGCCGCCCGGCGCGCGTCCCCGGTCCGGCTGCTCGGCTCGATCGACGCGATCGTGGCCCAGCAGTCGGGCGAGCGCACCACGATCCTGGACCACGGCCCGGAGCCGGTCCCCGGCGACCTCGCCGAGTACTTCCCGGGCTGCGCCGAGGTCGTGGCCTATCGGCGGCTGCGCTGCGAGGAGGAGAGCGGGGAGCCCACCAACTGGGCGTACAACGCGGTGCGTCCGGAGGTGGCGGCCGCGATCGACCTCGCGGATCTGGGCCGCTGGCCGATGACGAAGGTGCTGCGGGACGCGGTGGGGGTGGACATCGCGCGCATCACGGACACCGTGGAGGCCCGGCTCGCCGATCCGGTCACCGCCGAGCTGCTCCAGGTCCCCCTGCTCTCGCCGATCCTGCACTACACGGGCGTCACCTACGACCAGGACGGCCGGGTCGTCGACGTGGCCCGCATCCACTACCGGGGTGACCGCTTCTCGTTCTCGGTCACGGTCGAGGCCCGCTGACGCGTACGCGCCGACCGCCCCCACGCGGCCCGGACCGGGCGTCGAGACCCCGACCCCGACCCGCCGGGCACCCCCTAGCATGCTGGCTGTGAGCGATGACGTGCCCCTCCTCGACGACCTGATGCCCTGGTCGGTGGCCCCGCTGCGGCTGGGGCGCGACTGGGTGATGGCGCCGGACGAGCGGACCCTGCGGTCCCGCTGGGACCTGCTCCTGCGCTCCGAACCGGCCGAGCGGGAGCGCCTGTTCGGCCCGAGCCGCTCCCGTACGCTGCGCTCGATGGTCGCCGCCCTGCCCGGCCGGAGCGCGGGCACCGGGCCGCTCGCCCAGGAGCGGGGGGTCTGTCCGGATCCGGTCCGCGTCCAGCACGGCGCCTTCGACGAGCAGTGGCTGATACCGGACCAGCGTCTGATCGACGCCGCCCGGCCGGAGCTGTGGCGGGTGGCCGACGCCCATCAGCTCTTCGCGGTCGAGCAGGCCCCGGGGGCCAGGGCGGGCGGTCCCGCGCTGACCGTCTCCGCGCTGCTGCCCGACGGGCACTGCCCCACCGGGCGCCCCGGCCGCATCCGTCCGCTCCACCGCCGGCCCGGCGGCCTCGAACCCAACCTCGCGCCGGGCCTGCTCGCCTTCCTCACCACCGCCTACGAGAGCGAGGTCACCGCGCACGACGTGCTCGCCTGGGCCGTGGCGGCCACACGGCCGAGCGCCGCCGGGTGCCTGGTGCCGCTGCCCGAGGACCCTCAACTCTGGTCCACAGGTGTGGAGTTGGGGCATCGCATGAGTGCGCTGATGACGCGGGGGGCGCACGGCGGTGACAAGCCACGACTGCCCGGCGGGCGGCGGCCCTACGTCCGGGCGGCGCTCCCGGCCCGCCCCGTGGAGCTGCGCTACGACCCCGCGGAGGAGACGCTGCACGTGGGCGACGGCGGTCGTATCTCGCCGGTTCCGTCCGAGGCCTGGGAGTTCCAGATGGGCGGGGCGCGGGTGCTGGAGTCGTGGTTCCAGCAGCGCACCAGACCCGCCGAGGCGGGCACGCTGGCCGCGGTCGGCCCGGCGCGGTGGCCCCAGGAGTGGACGTCCGACCTGCTGGAACTGATCACCGTACTGGCGCTGCTCGCCGAACTGCGGCCGTGCCAGGCCGAGTTGGCCTCGGGATCCTCGCTGACACGGGAGCGGCTCACGGCCGCCGGAGTGCTGCCCGCCCCTGCCGGGGCGCGCCGCCCGGCCTCGGTGTTCGACCACCACGAGGAGGGCCCGGGCGGCCAGTTCGCCCTGGTGTGAGCGGGACGGGCGGGACGGGCGCGCTCAGCCCTCGTACTCGGTCAGGTCGATGGTGTGGATGTGCTGCGGGGTCTTGTGCACCGGGTGCCGCACCTCGCTGGCGAGGTCCATGCCGAGCTTGCGCGAGATGTTCTCGGAGGCGGTGTTGCTCAGGTGGGTGATGCTGATGACGCCGTCCAGGCCCCGGTCCTGGAGGGCGAACTCCAAGGTGGCGTGGGCGGCTTCGGAGGCGTAGCCCTGGCCCCAGAACGGGCGGCCCAGGCGCCAGCTGATCTGTACGTCGGGCACGCCGGCGGGCTGGAACTCGGGCACGGACAGACCGGCGAAGCCGATCAGTTCACCGGAGGCGAGCAGTTCGACGGCGAAGAGGCCGAAGCCCTCCTCGTCCCACTCCTCCTCCCAGTTCTCGATGTCCTCGGCGGTCTGCTCCAGGTCGCGGACCGAGCCGTCGCCGATCCAGCGCATGACCTCCGGGTCGGCGTTGATGTCCGCCATCGGGACGAGGTCGTCGTCGGTCCAGCGGCGCAGCAGGAGGCGGGGGGTGCGGATCTCGGTCATGGGGCCATCCTGCACGGACCCGGCCCGAGCCGGAAATCCGCCGCCCGCGCCCCCGCTAGTCACCGAAGGCGTCGAGTGTCCTGGTCAGGGCCCGGACGAAGACCGCGTCGAGGTCGATGGGGCCCGAGTCCTCGGCGAAGGCGGCGGCCAGGCGGGGATAGCGGCCGGTGGCGACCTGGCCGAAGAGGTAGGCGATCCGTACGGCCTGTTCCTGCTCCGGTGTCCAGGGCAGGGAGCGGGTCCGTTCGGCGGTGGCGATCTCGTTGGCGACATACGTGGTGACGACGCCGTTCACGGAGGCGATGAGCTCCATCTTGGTGCCGTACGGCGTCTGAAGCGGGTCCAGACAGGTCATGCAGTGCTCCAGGTACCGCAGGGCATTGGGGCTGAAGCCGTACACGGGTGACATCAGACGCGGCAGCCAGGGATGGCGGTGCATCAGGGCGCGGGTCTGGTGGGCGAGGCCGAGCATGTCGGCCCGCCAGTCGCCGGTCGGCTCGCTCAGCTCGTACTCGGCGCTGACCGCGTCCACCATCAGCTCGTACAGGTCCTCCTTGCGCGGGACGTAGTTGTAGAGCGACATGGTTCCGCAGCCGAGTTCGGTGGCGACGCGGCGCATGGAGACGGCGTCGAGGCCGTCCGCGTCGGCGATCCGTACGGCGGCGGCCGCGATGTCGGCACGGCTGAATGCGGGCCTGGGGCCCCGTCCGGCGCGCTCGGGGCGCGCCCAGATCACTTCTGGTTCAGCAGGTCGCCCCGCCATGAATCATCACCTCGCCCTCCATCGTAGTTACGTACACCGTACGTAGTGCGCTATGGTGGGCCGCATGACAACTACGTACGCTGTACTTAGTGAAGGTCTGGAGAAGCGCTTCGGCGAGGTGCGGGCGCTGCGCGGCCTCGATCTCGCCGTCCCGGAGGGCACCGTCTGCGGGGTGCTCGGGCCCAATGGCGCGGGCAAGACGACCGCCGTCCGCCTGCTGACGACGCTGCTCGCGCCGGACGCGGGCTCCGCCCGGGTGGCCGGGTACGACGTGGTGCGCGAGCAGGACGCGGTGCGCCGGCACATCGGGGTGACCGGCCAGTCGACCTCCGTCGACGTCGAGCTCACCGGGCGGCAGAACCTCCGGCTCTTCGCCAAGCTGCACGGCGTGCGCGGCGCGGCGGGCCGCGGGCGCGCCGATGAACTCCTCGACCAGTTCGGCCTGTTGGACGCGGCCGACCGGGCGGCGGGCACGTACTCCGGGGGCATGCGGCGGCGCCTCGACCTCGCCGCGAGCCTGCTCACCCGCCCCCGGGTGCTCTTCCTCGACGAGCCCACCACCGGGCTCGACCCGGCCAGCCGCAACCAGATCTGGGCCGCCGTGCGCGCCCTGACCGCCGAGGGCACCACAGTGCTGCTCACCACCCAGTACCTGGAGGAGGCCGACCGGCTCGCCGACCACATCGTGCTGATCGACGAGGGCCGGGCCGCCGTGACCGGCACCCCCGCCGAACTGAAGGCCCGGATCGGGGCCTACGCCGAGATCGTGGTGGCGAGCGAGGCCGCCCTGCCCCAAGCCGCCGCCGTCCTGGACCAGTTGACGGGAGCCGAGCCCCAGCTCGATGCCCTGAGGCGGACGGTGGGAGCCGTCTCCATGGACCCGACGCTCACCCTGCCCCGCATCGTGCGCGAACTGGACGCGGCCGGGGTCCCGATCCTCGACGCGGGCCTGCGCCCGCCCACCCTCGACGAGGTGTTCCTGCGCCTCACCGACTCCGCCAACTCCCGCAAGGAGCTTGTGACATGAGTTCGCTCGCCTACGACAGCACGGCCCTGCTCGGCCGCCAGCTCCAGCGCATCAAGCACGCGCCGGGGGTGCTGATCCTCACCCAGACCATGCCGATCACGATGCTGCTGTTCTTCGGCTACGTCTTCGGCAGCGCGCTCGCGGTACCGGGCGAGCAGTACCGCGCCTATCTGGTGCCCGGCCTGGTGGTGGCGACGGCGGCCAACGGCCTGATGACCGGGATGTTCCAAGCCGCGCAGGACTCGCACCGCGGGGTGATGGACCGGCTGCGCACCCTGCCGATGAGCCGGGCCGCGGTGCCGGTCGGCCAGAGCGCGGCCGACCTGCTGACCACCGCGCTCGGCATGATTCCGCTGATGCTGGTGGGACTCGCGGTGGGCTGGCGGATCGAGCGGGGGATTGCGGGCGCGCTCGGCGCCTTCGGGCTGGTGATGCTGCTCCGCCTCGCGACGACCTGGGCGGGCTCGTTCCTCGGGCTGCTCACCCGCAGCGAGGAGGCCGCGGGCCAGCTCGGCTCGGCGACCTTCATCCTGCCGCTCCTGTCGAACGCGTACATCCCCACCGACCGGCTCCCCGGCTGGCTGCGCACCATCGCCGAGTGGAACCCGATCAGCGCGGTCGCCTCGGCCGTCCGCGACCTCTGCGGCAACGCCTCGCCCGCCGCTGACGCCGCCTGGCCCGTCGCCCACCCGGTGGCGGGCTCGCTCGCCTGGTGCGCCGTGCTGCTGGTGGTCTTCGTGCCGCTCTCGGTACGCCGCTACGCGCGCTCGGGCCGCTGAACAGCGCCAAGAAGTGACAAGGGCACCCCGCACGCGATAGGTACGGCTATGAGCACTCAGCCGCTGCCTCTCGAAGGCATCACCGTCGTCGCCGTCGAACAGGCCGTCGCCGCACCGTTCGCGACCCGTCAGCTCGCCGATCTGGGGGCCCGCGTCCTCAAGGTGGAGCGCCCCGACGGCGGCGACTTCGCGCGTGGCTACGACACCGCGGCCCGCGGCCTCGCCTCGCACTTCGTGTGGTGCAACCGGGGCAAGGAGTCGGTCGCGCTGGACCTGAAGGACCCGCGCGGCCTGGACATCGCGCACCGCCTGATCGCGGACGCCGACGTGTTTGTGCAGAACCTGGCGCAGGGCGCCGCGGCCCGGCTCGGCCTGGACGCGGCGTCGCTGTGTGCGGCGCACCCGCGGCTCGTGGCCGTCGACATATCGGGGTACGGGGCCGAGGGGCCGTACGCGCACAAGCGGGCCTACGACATGCTGGTGCAGTGCGAGGCGGGTCTGGTGTCGGTCACCGGGACCCCCGAGCAGCCCGTCAAGGCGGGGATCCCGGCCGCCGACATCGCGGCCGCCATGTACGCCTTCTCGGGCGTGCTCGCGGCCCTGGTGCGGCGCGGCACGACGGGGCGCGGCGGCCCGGTGGAGATCTCGATGCTGGAGGCGCTCACGGAGTGGCTCGGGCATCCCCTGCACCATGCGATGCACGGGGGCACCGAACCGGCGCGCACCGGTGTCGCGCACGCCGTCATCGCCCCCTACGACGCCTATGCCACGGCGGACGGCGGTCAGGTGCTGCTCTCGGTGCAGAACGACAGGGAGTGGCGCCGCCTCGCCGAACTCGTCCTGGCGCGGCCGGAGTTGGCGCACGACGCGGCCTTCGCCACCAATGCGGCACGGGTCGCGCACCGGGCCGGCACGGACGAGGCGGTGGCGAAAGTGCTGGCCGGACTCACGGCCGCCGAAGCGGTCGGCCGTCTCGAGTCGGCGGGCATCGCCTGCGCCCGCCTGAACACGGTCGACGACGTCGCCGCTCATCCGCAACTGGCGGCACGGGACCGCTGGCGGGAGGTGGAGTCACCGGTCGGAAAGCTGCGGGCGCTGCTGCCGCCCATCAATCTGGGCGGCAGTCAGGAGGCACGGATGGGTGCGGTGCCCGCGCTCGGCGAACACACCGGCACAACGCTGCGGGCCCTGGGAATGACGGACGAGCAGGTGGCAGAGTTGCGCCGGGACGGCGTGATCGCCTGAGCGGGGTACGCGTGGAGTCGGGAGTGGATTCAGCCGCGGCTGCCGAAGAGCGAGCGGCGCAGGCGCCGCAGCGGCGCGAAGAGCGAGACGCGAGCGCTCTTGCTCCTGCGGGTGTGCGCGACGTCACGCGAGGTCAGCTCCCGCATCAGCAACGTGGCCTCGGCCGCCTCGCGGTGCGGGACGGCGGGGCCGCCGAGCACCGAGAGATGGCGGTCGAGCCGCGAGCTGGTCGCGCTGCTCCCGCAGGTGATGGCAGGCACTCGCGCCCTGCTGCGCACTGTTATCTGTTCCATGTCACTCCCCACCCGTACGAGGGCACCCGGGCCCGGGCAGGTTAACCCTATCGCCCCGACATCACACTCGTGTATCCCGCCGGCGGGATTCACCTCACAGCGGCCAGGTTGACGACTACGCTCCGAATACAACTGATTCCAGGGCGAGTTGGACAGATCCCTGACGTCGCGTCACGCAGCGTCGCGACCTGTGTTCGCACGTGAGGCGCAATGCCGTTCAAGGGGGCGGCAGCGGCCCGGCCCTGGGCTAACTTGTAAGGGTTTCTCCGTCGCGGAGGGGGCCCGCCAGTGAGCGAAGTGCCGGGCAGTGAGCAGCGATTGATCGCGGGGCGCTACCGGCTCCTCTCGCCCCTGGGCCGGGGCGGCATGGGCGTGGTGTGGCGCGCGCGGGACGAGGTCCTGGGGCGCGAGGTCGCCGTCAAGGAGGTCCGAGCGCCCGCCGCGCTGGACGCCGCCGAGGAGGCACGGCTGTACGCGCGCCTGGAGCGGGAGGCGTGGGCGGCGGCCCGGGTCTCGCACCGCAATGTGGTGACGGTGTACGACGTGGCGACCGAGGACGGCCGGCCGTGGATCGTCATGGAGCTGGTGCGCGGGCTCGCCCTGTCGGACGTACTGGACGCGGAGGGGCCGTTGAGCCCGCAGCGCACCGCGCGGATCGGCGCCGAGGTGCTCGCCGCGCTGCGCTCCGCACACGACGCGGGGGTGCTGCACCGCGATGTGAAACCGGCGAACGTGCTGCTCGCCAACGACGGCCGGGTGGTCCTGACCGACTTCGGCATCGCGACGGTGGCGGGGACCCAGACGCTCACCCTGACCGGCGAAGTCGTCGGGTCGCCCGAATTCCTCGCCCCCGAGCGGGCGTTGGGGCGCACGCCCGGGCCCGCCTCGGACCTGTGGTCGCTGGGTGTGCTCCTGTACGCGGCGGTCGAGGGCAACTCCCCGTTCCGCCACGACACCCCGCTGTCCACGCTGCGGGCGGTGGTCGACGACGCACTGCCGCCGCCGCGCCGGGCGGGCCCGCTGGCTCCGGTCATCGAGGGTCTGCTGCGGAAGGACCCGGCGGAGCGACCGCCTGTCGAAGAGGCGGAGCACCAGTTGCGGCTGGTCGCGGCGGGCGGCACGGTGCGCCCGGTGCCGGGCCGCTTCGAGGCCACGACGGTGGCGGTCGGGCCGCCCGCGATGGCGCCGACGTCCGTACTGCCGCGGCCCGCGGCCGGATCCACCGGCGCCGGCACGGTCACGACCGGCGAGGACGACGGCCGTCGGCAGCACACCGGGGCGGTGGTGCTGGCCGGGGTGGTGGTGCTGCTGCTCGTGCTGGGTTTCCTGGTGTACGCGCTGGTGCGGGACAAGGGGCGCGATGACGGCGGGGGTTCGCCGAGCGCCTCGCGCGCGCCCTCCCTTCCGCACTCCGCGCCGCCCGCGACCGGCGGCGGCACGCCCGCGGGCACGTCTCCCGCCCCTTCCCCGTCCACCAGCGGCGCCTCCCCGAGCCCCTCCCCCTCGTCGCCGCCCCCGCAGTCGGTGGAGGTCGACCTGCACGTCGTGCGCGGGAGTTACCAGGGGCGCTGCCCGGCGCCGAGCGCGTCGGCGCCCTCGATGGTCGCCGCGTTCACGGTGGGCCGGACACCGGCGGACGTGGAGTACCGCTGGGTCACCCGGGACGGCCGTTCCGGCGACCCGGCCTGGCAGACGCTCTCCTTCGCCTCGGGCGGGCCGAGGACCCGGCAGGTCGCGCACACCGAGTCGCCGTCGCGCAGCGGTTCCAACGAGGTCCATGTCGAGGTGCGCGGGCCGGTGAAGGCGTCGTCCGGTGCGGTGGCGTACCGGGTGACGTGCGAGGAGGAGACCCCGACGGGCGGGGCCTCCTCCTCTTCCTCACCGACGGGCTCGGCTTCGCCCTCCGGCTGAGCGGTTTCAGGCCGCGCGGGTGAAGGCGGGCAGGTAGGCGCCGGACTGGCCGGCGGCGGTGGGGTGGTAGGACTCGCCGATGTTGGTCCACACGACGCTGTTCAGCCACGGGCTGCTGGTGCAGATCTCGTGTCCGGTGAAGCCCGAGACGACCTCGGCGAAGCTGTAGCCGTGGTCGGCCGCGCGCTTGGCGGTCACCGTGTTGAGCTCGTCGGCGGCGCCGTTGATCGCCGAACGGGACGTGTCGCTCAGGCCCGCGATGCAGCTGCCGCCGATCTTGTAGAAGTGCGGGTAGCCGATGACGACGACATGGGCGTTGGGGGCCTTGGATCTGATCGCCGAGTACACCGAGTCGAGCAGTCCGGGCAGCGTCGAGTCGACGTAGGCGCGGGCCGCCGCCACCTTGCTGAGGCAGGTGGACTCCGAGTACAGGACGCAGCTGGTCATGACGTCCGAGAAGCCGGCGTCGTTGCCTCCGATGCTGATCGAGACGAGGTCGGTGGTCGAGCTGAGCGGGCCGAGCTGGCTCGACGTCACATCACTCGTACGAGCGCCGGAACACGCGGTGAAGTTGAACGAGGCGGGTGAGTGCGCCGCCGCCCACAGGGCCGGGTAGGCCTTCGTGGAGCGCTTGCAGCTGCCGCTCGCGCTGTCGTAGCTTCCGGCTCCGACGCCGGAGGAGTACGAGTCGCCGAGCGCCACGTAGTGGGATCCGGCCGCCTGGGTTGCCGCAGCCGCCACGCCGGCCCCGGTGAGGGAAAGCGCGACCGTCAGCACGAGCGCCCATGCATAAGCCGCGATTCGGGACAGTTTCATGGAACCTCCTTGTAGCGGGTTTTCCGCCACGGCAGTGGTACCAGCCCCCACTCGGCGCGGGAAGTGTCCATGCCAAGAACAACTGACGGACATCCACGGCTATCTGGTGATCCGTCAGCAACTCGCGAGTAATCCTTCACCGGAGCACCACACTCCGCTGACAGTGTGTCAACTGCCGTGTCCCGTATGCGAATCGGCGTGGGTACAAGGCTGCCGGGGGCCCTCGACGAGGTTTCGTCCCGGGCGGCGGGTCGGTGGCAGGTGTCATTCCGGACGGTTTCGCCGGAACGGGGGCAGAACGTCCCAGGAGCGTCAACGGGACAAAACACGTGCGCACGCGGGCGCGTTGCCGGATCATGGGCGCCATGTCCGCACACCCTGAGGCCGCGCTGCCGATTCGGCTGACCATGGACGACAGCGACTCACCGTCCGACGTCGTCGACGCCCTCTTCCTCGGCCGCTTCGCCACGGGCGAGCAGCCGTTCTCGCACAGCTCCTCCATCGACCGGGTCAAGAAGGGCCTCACTCTGCTGCCGCCCGCCGCGAAGGTGCTGCGCGCCGCCCGCGACGACGACCGCAGCGCGACGCTCGCGGAGGGCCCGGGCTGGACCCTGCTCGTCTCGCGCTGGAACCGGGGCGCGGACGTCACCGTGACCGCGACCAGCGAGGAGCTGGCCGAGCAGGTACTGAAACAGGCCACCGACGGCGCCGAGGACGAGCCGGAGCCACAGCCCGAGAACGTCACGATGGGCTTCTGGTACGTGTCGCCCCGGCGCGGCCCGCACCGCACGACGCGGCAGATCGCGGCGGGCACCTGGGACGAGGTGCGGCCCAACTACACGGCGCCGGTGGCCGACGCGCTCGACCGCCTGATGAAGATGACCCCGGACGACATCGCGGGGCGGCTGCTCCTGCTGCACGGGCCGCCCGGCACCGGCAAGACCTCGGCGCTGCGCACGCTGGCCCGGTCCTGGCGCGACTGGTGCCAGGTGGACTGTGTGCTCGACCCCGAGCGGCTCTTCAACGACGTCGGCTATCTGATGGACATCGCGATCGGCGAGGACGACGGCAGCGCGAAGGGCCGCTGGCGCCTGCTGCTCCTGGAGGACTGCGACGAGTTGATCCGCGGCGAGGCCAAACACACGGCGGGCCAGGCCCTTTCGAGGCTGCTCAACCTGACCGACGGCCTGCTCGGCCAGGGCCGCAACGTGCTGGTCGGCGTCACGACCAACGAGGACCTGGAGCGCCTGCACCCGGCGGTGGTCCGGCCCGGCCGCTGTCTGGCCCGTATCGAGGTCGGCCCGCTGACCCGGTCGGAGGCGGTCGGCTGGCTCGGCACGGAGGAGGGCGTCGCCCATGACGGCGCCACCCTGGCCGAGCTGTACGCACTGCGCCGAGGCACTTCCCCGGCCTCGGTCCCGGACCAGCGCGCGGGGGCGGACGCGGGGCTGTATCTGTAGGACGCGATCTGTAGGGCGCGATCTGTAGGACGCGGAGGGGGGCGGCCGGGCCGGGGCTTCTCTCCCCGGCCCCGGGGCCTACTTGTCGTATGCCGCCCGTAGCGCTTCCTCGATCGCGGTGCGGGCCGCTTCGCGGCTCAGGCCGAGCCTGCGGGCCTCCCCCGCGTAGGTGGCGGCGGCGGCCGCGGCGAGACGCTCCGACGCGTCCCCCGCCGCCGCGATGAACGTCCCGTTGCGGCCCCGGGTCTCGATGACCCCGTCCGCCTCCAGGGCCCGGTAGGCCTTGGCCACCGTGTTCGCGGCCAGGCCGAGGTCCTCGGCGAGGCCGCGGACCGTGGGCAGCTTGAAGCCCACCGGCAGCTTCCCGGAGCGGGCCCGGTCGGCGATCTGGGCGCGCAGTTGCTCGTACGGCGCGGTGGTCGCGCCCGGGTCGATCACGATCTTCAGGGTCACCGTCCGATTCTCCCCCGCGCCGGAACCGGACGAGAACGCGCCGGGCCCCCGTTCACCCGCGCCGGGCCGACCCGGGTCCGCCCGGCGCGGGTCCGAAATGGGGAGGCGGCGGTGCCGGGCGGCCGCGTAGCGTGCGGCGGAGGTCGAGGTCGGCCCGCGCAGTCCCTGCCACGGAGGTATGTGATGTCCACGAGCTCGGCCGAGGCCGACGCCCGTATCGAGATCGTTCTGGTCAAGTCCGGTCGTACGAAGCTGCGTTACCCCGCGTCGGTGATCGCCGACGACGGAACCCGGCTGAGCGTGCGCGCGCCCTGGGCCGCGGACGGCGTCCGTGACTTCGGCTTCGTACGGTTCGAGCCCGGCGACGTCTTCACCGAGCACTACTGGCGCGACCGCTGGTACGCGGTGAAGGAGGTCCGGGACGCCGACTCGGTGCTCAAGGGCTGGTACTGCGACATCACGCGGCCCGCGGTGGTCCGGGACGGCGAGGTGCTGGCCGAGGACCTGGACCTCGACCTCTGGCTCTCGGCCGACGGCGCGACCGTACTGCGCCTGGACGAGGACGAGTTCGCCGAGAGCGGGCTCGCCGAACGCGACCCCGAGGCGGCGGCCCGCGCGCTGGCCGCCCTGGAGGAGCTCGAACTCCTCGCGAAACTGGGCCGGTTCACCTCGCTGATCGACTGAGCCGTTCCCCGGGGCCGGGGGGTCACGCGGCCCGCCGCCGCGCTGTGGGCGGCCGACCGGAGCATGCCCACCGCCCTCCCGCACCGCCGGCTGGCGTCAGGGCGCCGTGGCGACCACCACGTACCGCTCGTCGTCCACCTCGCGCCCCCACAACCGCGCGTCCCCCGAAAGACGTTCGTAGCGCGGCTCGGCGTTCAGCTGCGCGAGCGCCGCGGTGAGGCGCTCGGCGGGTATGCCGGTGCCGCCCCACACCCCCTCGACCAGGACGAGCCGGCCCCCCGGGCGCAGCAGCGACCACCAGTGCCGCAGCGCCGCCTCGTGGTCGGGCAGCGCCCACACCACGTGGCGGGCCAGCACCACGTCGAAGGCGCGCCCCTCGACGGGCGGCCGTGCCGCGTCGCCGGTCAGCACCTCGGCGCCGGTGCCGGCCAGCTTGGCGCGGGCCCGCTCGGTCATCCGGGGCGACAGGTCGACGCCCGTGACCCGAAAGCCCCGCTCGGCGGCGAGCAGCGACAGGCTGCCGGTGCCGCAGCCGAGGTCGAGGAGGTCACCCGGGCGGTCCGGCAGCCAGCCGCCGAGGCGCTCGTCCCAGGCGGTCCGCACCACGGGGTCGCGCAGGCCGTGGTCCGGCTCCCGGTCGAAGGTGTCCGCGGCGTCGTCCCAGTCGATGTCCATGCCCCGATGCTGCCAGGCACCACTGACAATCGATCCGGCGATCAGTCGCGGTCCTGGCCGGCCCCGGCGGGCGGGGCCAGCACCTTGCGGTAGTGGAAGCGGTCGTACGGGCCTCGCACCCGCCGCTCGACGAGTTCGTATCCGTACCGCGGATAGATCTTCTGGTTCTCCCACATCATCGCGTTGGTGTAGAGCCGGACTTCGGGCAGTCCGAGCGCCCGCGCGTGGTCGTCCACGAAGTGCAGCAGCCTGCGTCCCAGGCCCGTGCCCTTGACGTCGGGGTGGACGGCGATCGAGTCCAGGAAGAGATGGTCCGGCTCGGCGATCAGGACGAGCACCCCGACGACCGGGTCGCCCGCGACGAAGACCCGCCCCGCCGCCACGTCGGCCGCGTGGTCGGCCTCCATGGGGACCGGCACGACGCCGATGCGTTCGATGTAGGGGCGGTAGGCGGCGTCGGTGACCTCCTTCACCCGGGGTACGTCGTCGGGGCGGGCGAGCCGGATCTCATCGTTCATGGGGACACGGTACGTCGCGGGCGCCCGCGTTCTTAATGCGTTCTGAGTGGCCTCTTAACGCGACCATAAGGATCGCCATCACCCGCTCCCAGCAGGGGATTTCACGGTTTCGCGGGGCTAGCGTGCTGAGCGCCGGACGGGATGTCCGACCGTCGCACACCCCCACGCGCCCCATGCCCGCGCACCGTCGAAGGAGTACCTCACGATGACCTTCCCCCACCTCTCCACCGCGTCCGAGCAGCGGGTGCCGCGTCGGCGCGGGGCCGCCGCCGTCGCCGTCGCCGCCGTGGGGTTGGCGCCGCTCGCCCTGACGGGTCTCGCGGCCGGGCCCGCCGCGGCTCACGGCTCCATGACGGACCCGGTGAGCCGGGTCTCGGCCTGTTACGCGGAGGGCCCCGAGAGCCCCAAGTCGGCCGCGTGCAAGGCGGCGGTGGCGGCCGGCGGGGCGCAGGCCCTCTACGACTGGAACGGGGTGAACATGGCCAACGCCGCGGGAAAGTCGAAGCAGATCATCCCCGACGGCAAGCTGTGCAGCGGAGGCAACGACAAGTACCGGGGCCTCGACCTGCCGCGCGCGGACTGGCCGGCCACCACGCTCTCGGCGGGCGAGCACACCTTCCGCTACAAGGGGACGGCGCCGCACAAGGGGTCGTTCGCGCTGTACATCACCAAGGCCGGCTACGACCCGTCGAAGCCGCTCAAGTGGTCGGACCTGGAGGCGACCCCGTTCGCCGAGGTGGCCGACCCGCCGATGCGGGGCGGCGACTACGTCTTCGAAGGGAAGATCCCGGCTCGTTCGGGCCGCCATCTGATCTATTCGATCTGGCAGCGCTCCGACAGCCCCGAGGCCTTCTACACCTGCTCCGACGTGGTGTTCGGCAAGGACGGCGGCGCGGGCGCGCCCGCGCCGAAGGCGTCCGCGCCCACCGACCAGGAGATCGCGGACGGCGCGGCCAAGTCGACGGTCCAGCACCACCACGGCGCCGCGACGCCGGGCACCCGGCCGAGTTCCGCCCCGGCGGCGAACGCCGCGGCCCCGGGCAACCGGCCGGCGCCGGACGAGGCCGCGGCGGCCACCCCGGTCGGCCCGCCCGGCGGCGCCGCCACCGCGGACACGACCGGCACCCGCAACCTCGCGGAGACCGGCGGCGACGGCAGCACCTCCTATCTCGCCATCGGCGGCGCGGGGGCGATCGCGCTGGGCGCGGCGGCGCTGTTCGCGACGCTCCGCCGCAAGAGCCTGGCGGCCGGCCGGCACAGCCGCTGACCCGTACGGCACACCGCCCCCTCCCGGCTGCCGGGAGGGGGCGGTGGCGTGGGGCCGGGCGGTTCTACGTGGGGGTCAGCCGACGACGGAGGCGCAGGTGGTGGGGGTGGCGTGCGCCGGATCCAGCGCGTTGGCCACCTCGTGGTAGGCGACGCGGTCGGTGAGGCCGATCGCCACGTGTTCGGAGAGGTCGAGCGCGCACTTGTCCTGGATCAGGACGTTGTTGACGTCGGGACCGCTCAGGAACTGGGAGCGGTAGGGGGTGACCACCTCGTCGTACGTGGACGCGATGACCGTGTAGTGGACTCCGGGTACGGTGTCGCCGCCCTGGTTGAGCTTGGTGACGAAGGGCGAGCCGGCGATCTGGTCCGCGAGTCCGGGGGTGGCGAGCGTCAACAGGTCCTGTGCGCCGGGGAAGTAGGGCAGGAGCCGGGTCAGGCCGTCCAGCGTGGTGCCGTGGTTGTCGGGGGCGATGCCGACGAGGGCGTTGACCTTGGCGGCGCCGCCGAGGAACTTCAGGTACCAGCGCGGCATCATGCCGCCCTGGGAGTGGCCCACCAGATCGGCCTTGGCGGTGCCGGTGGCGGCGAGCACCGTGTCGACGAAGGTGGCGAGCTGGCCGGCCGACTTGTCGATGGGGCCGAGGCCGTCGAAGAGGGGGACGCCGGGGAGTTGGCCGTAGTCGAGGGAGAAGACGCAGTATCCGCGGTCGACCAGATACGGCGCGAGGGCCAGCCAGTTGTCGGTGCCGTTGCCGAAGGTGCCGTGTACGAGGACGACGGGCCGGGGGTGGGCGGCGGAGGGTCGGCAGGAGTAGTTGTTCCAGCCACTGCTCGGCGCGGACTGGGCGTGCGCGGCGGTGGCCGGGGCGAGCGAGGCCGCGGCGGCCAGCAGGAGCGCCGACAGCGGTCTGAGCACACGTTTCCAGGGCAGCATCGGGTGATCTCCTTGCGGCTCAAGGGAGTTGCGATGGGGGATTCGCCCTGCGGCCCGGACCACAAGTGAGGTGCCGTACGGGGTGATGTACGGAGCGTGCTCATGCCAAATTACGCACGGGTAGTCCAGGAGTGAAGTTACGCGTCGGTAAAAACTGCGGTGCCGGAAGGCGGCGTGCCCACGTCGGTCCTGGGCCCGTGCCCCGCCCCCCTCTCACTCCGCCTCCTCCGCCGCGGACCCCGGGCCCGGCCGCTCCGTCCCGGCCGCTCGACCACCGCGTCCCGGTTGCCGGGGGTTCGCAACGGCGGCGCCCCCTTTCGTCCCAGTCCGGTCACTTCACGCTGGGTGTCCCCGGCATCGCGGTACGTTCACGGCGAGTGTCACAGCCTTGGGGGGAACCATGCGCAAGATCCTGCTCGCGAGCGCCGCAACGGCCTGTCTCGCCCTGACCGCCTGCGGCCCGGGCGGCGGCTCCGACCACCGGCCCACCACCACCGCGCCCACACCCACGAGCACCGCCAACGGCCGCTCGGCGGCGCCGAGTTCGGGGGCCGGGGCCGAACAGGGCGCGCTGGAGTTCGGCACCCCGGTCCGGACGGTGGGGGTCAAACTCGTCGGCATCCTGGAGATCACACCGACGGCCGTCGTCCACACCCGGCAGGCGGACGGGGCGACCTCGCGGTTCGGCACCTTCGTCGTCATCACCACCAAGGACGCCTCGCTCACCGCCAACGCGGCGGACGAGGAGCCCGCCAACGGCCTGGAGCGAGGCTGGCGTTGGATGGCCGCCGGCGGCCAGGGCGTCGCCGAGAACAACGGCAACGCGTCCAAGGTCCTGGTGACCGGTCATGACGGCGTCGGCACGATCGAGCCGGGGACCTCGCAGGCGCGCTCCGAGGTCTTCGACCTGACACCGGAGCAGGCCGGGCCGGGCGGCACGCTCGTCTACACCGACGCCACCGGCAGCGAGAGCCGCTGGAGGGTCCCGGCCGCCGACGCCGGGCCCGAGGTGGCGGACGTCAAGAAGCGGCTGGCTTCCTGACCCTCGCTCAGGCCGCCTTCGACAGTGATCCCGGGATGATGGCGTGGGGGCCGAACTTGGCCCGGGCCCGGTCGGCCACCTCCTCGATGCGACGGGCCCGCTCGTCCTCGGGGGCGAACGTCAGCTGGTGCGCGGCGTGTTCGGCCGCCATGAGCCCCTCGGCGCGCAGGGAGATGCCGCGCACCCTGGCCCGTTGCAGACCGAGGGCCGAGTGGAGGGCGTAGGCCTGCTCGGCCAGCGCGGGCGAGTGGGCCGACGGCTCGCGCAGGGCGCGGGTGCGGGTGGTGGTGGACCGGTCGGCGTAGCGCACGGTGAGGCTGAGGGAACGGCACACCTGGTCGGCGCCGCGCAGCCGGACGCCCAGCTCCTCCGCGAGGGAGAGCAGCGCCCTGCGATGGCGTACCGGGTCCAACTCGTCGCGGGGGAAAGCCCGTTCGGCCGCGAGCGAGCGCGCCGAGGCGTTCGGCACGACGGGGGTGCGGTCGATGCCGCGGGCGCGCTCCTGGAGGTCGCGGCCCTGCCGGGCGCCGAGGATCCGCTGGACGGTGCCGGGCGGGGCCGCGGCGAGGCGCCCCGCCGTGTCGAGGCCGTACGCGCACAGGGTGCGGGCGGTCGAGCGGCCGACGCCGTCGAGCGCGCGGACCGGTTTCGTGGCGAGGTAGCGGTCCACCTCGTCGGGGCGCACCGTGCGGGTGGTGCCGGGTCCGGCGTCCCGGGCGGCCATCCCGGCCAGCATCGGGTTGGGCGCGAGACCGATCGCGCAGTCCAGGCCGAGGTGGGCGAGGGCGCGGACCCGCAGGACGGCGGCGAGCTGTCCGGCGTCCTGCCCGAAGTACTTCTCGGCGCCCGCGAGGTCGGCGAGGAGGCCCTCGGGTGGCAGGGCCTGGACGACCGGGGTGAGTCCCTCGGCGAGGGCGACCAGCGCGGGGAGCGCCGCTCCCGTGTCGGCGAGGACGAAGCGTGCACAGAGGATCATCCGGCGCTCCCCGGGCTCGAATGCCACAACTTCCGCCCGGTGGCGACCCCTTCGCCCGCCGGGCGCAGGTCGGCCCAGGGGTTCAGTTCATAGCCGGTGGACAGGTGGATGCGGCGGCCGTGGTCGGTGGCGGGGCCGGGCGCGGTGTCGGTCCCGGGTCCGGTGTCGGTCCCGGGTCCGGTGTCGGTCCCGGGTCCGGCCGGGGTGTCCGCCCGCGTCCCGGGTGCGGTCTCGGTGGTGGGGGCGGACGGCTCGGGCGGGGCCGCGAGGCGCGCGGAGACGGCGTCCAGGCCGCCCTCGCGGCGCAGTTCGGCGAGTTCGGCGAGGTTCCAGGCGCGGGCGCCCACCACGCTGAGGCTGCGCGGGCCGCGTCGCTGCACCACGCCCCGTACGAGGAGCAGCCAGGAGTGGAAGACGGTGTAGGCGCAGGCGTCGTGGCTGTCGTCGAAGAAGGCCAGGTCGACCAGGCCCGTGCCGTCGTCC
This sequence comes from Streptomyces hundungensis, assembly GCF_003627815.1. Classification (NCBI taxonomy): domain Bacteria; kingdom Bacillati; phylum Actinomycetota; class Actinomycetes; order Kitasatosporales; family Streptomycetaceae; genus Streptomyces; species Streptomyces hundungensis. The sequence goes on along the minus strand of NZ_CP032698.1, from coordinate 6,698,186 downwards.
AGGGTGCTGAAGACGACCCGCCTGCCGGAGCGGATCGGCGGGGTCTGGGTGGCCGCCTTGGCGCCCGCGACCAGGACGGTCTGTCCGTGTTCGGCCTCGCGCAGCCGCTTGGCGGAGAGGACGCCGAGCTCGTTCAGGAACGCGGTGTGGTCCTCCATCAGATGGCGGGAGGCGTCCATGCCGAGCACGCCGAGTTCGGCGCTGAGCCGCTCCGCCCCGTCCAGGTCGGGCAGCCCGGCAGGGGCTGTCAACTGGCCTCCGTCCAGCGGGAGTTGGCCGCCCGCCGCGCGGCGGGAGCCGTGCAGTTCGGACAGGTGGAGCAGCAGGTCGCGCCGGTTGGCGCCGAACGCGTCGAGCGCGCCGATCCGGGCGAGCCGTTCGGCGACCGGACGGCCGGGCCTGGCCCGCTGCCAGAAGTCGCGCAGTGAGGCGTAGGGCCGGCCGGCCTCGATGCGGGCGCTCTCGGCCTCGCTGATGCCGTGGACGTCGCAGAGGGCGAGCCGCACCCCCCAGGTACCGGACACCAGTTCGATTGTGTGGGCGACCGAGGACCGGTTCACATCCACCGGCAGGATCGGCACCCCGCGCCGCCGCGCGTCCGCGAGCAGCAGGCGCTTGGGGTACATCCCGGGGTCGTGGGTGAGCAGCCCGGCGTAGAAGGCGGCCGGGTGGTGCGCCTTGAGCCAGGCCGACTGGTAGGTCGGCACGGCGAACGCGACGGCGTGCGCCTTGCAGAAACCGTACGACCCGAAGGCCTCGACGATCTCCCAGGTGCGGGCGATCACCTCGGGCGCGTAGCCGCGCTCCTCGGCGCGCTGGGCGAACCAGACCTTGATGCCCGCCTGCGGCTCCGGGTCGGAGAGCCCGCGCCGCACCCGGTCGGCCTCGCCCCGGCCGCAGCCGGTCATGATGTTCACGATCTCGATGATCTGCTCGTGGAAGACGACCACCCCATAGGTGTCGCGCAGCGCGTCCGCCAGGTCGGGGTGGGGGAAGCGGACCGGGGCCCGGCCGTGCCGGGCCTCGATGAACGGGCGCACCATGTCGGCCGCGACCGGCCCGGGGCGGAACAGCGAGATGTCGACGACGAGGTCGTGGAAGGTGGACGGCTGGAGCCGGCCGACCAGGTCGCGCTGGCCGGGCGACTCGATCTGGAAGCAGCCCAACGTCTCGGTGGACTGGATGAGTCGATACGTCTTCTTGTCGCCCGGCGGGACCTGCGCCGGGTCGTCGAGGTCGAGCTCCTCGCCGGTGGCCCGGCCGATCTCGGCGACCGCGTGGGCCATCGCGGACTGCATCCGCACGCCGAGGACGTCCAGCTTGAGCAGGCCGAGGTCCTCCACGTCCTCCTTGTCGAACTGGGACATGGGGAAGGGGGCGCTTCCCTGGCCGTCACCCAGGGGGATCTCGCCGCTGGTGGGCACCACGGGGGTGCGGCGCAGCAGCGAGGCGTCCGAGAGGAGCACGCCGCACGGGTGCATGGCGATGCCGCGCGGCAGGGCGTCCAGCGCCTCGACGAGCTCCCAGAGCTTGCCGTACTTCTCCATCTCCCCTGCCAGGGACCGCAGTTCGGGCAGTTCCTTCAGGGCGGTGCGGGCGTCGCGGGCCCGGATGTGCGGGAAGGACTTGGCGATCTTGTCGATCACCGCCGGGTCCATGGACAGGGCGGCGCCCACGTCCCGGATGGCGTGCCGCACCCGGTAGGTCTCGGGCATGGCCACGGCGGCCACCCGCTCGGTGCCGAAGCGGTCGATGATCGCGCGGTAGACGTCGAGCCGGCGGGCCGACTCCACGTCGATGTCGATGTCGGGCAGCACCGGCCGCTGCTTGGACAGGAAGCGCTCCATCAGGAGCCCGCTCTCGACCGGATCCGCGTGGGCGATGCCGAGCAGGTGGTTGACGAGCGAGCCCGCGCCGGAGCCGCGCGCCGCGACCCGGATGCCCATCTCCCGTACGTCGTCGACGACTTGGGCGACGGTGAGGAAGTACGAGGCGAATCCCCAGTGCGCGATGATGTCCAGCTCGTGGTGCATCCGCTCCCAGTACGCGCGCCGCCCCTCGTACCCGCGCAGCACCATTCCGGCCGCGGCCCGGGAGGCGAGGACCCGCTGGGGGGTGCGGTCGGCCGCGCCGACCAGATGGGGTTCGGGGAAGTAGGCGAAGCTCTTGATGCCGAGGTCGTCCTGGGGGTCGACCAGGCATTCGGCGGCGGTCTCCTCGGTCATGGCGAGCAGCCGGTGGGCGACGTCGCGCCGCCAGCCGGCCGCCTCTGCGACCCGTTCGGCGATCTTGAACATGGCGTCCGGCCCCTTGAGCCAGCGCTCCCCGCTGTCGAACGGCGGCCGCACCGGCACCAGGCGCCGGGCCGCGTCCAGCACATCGGCGACCGGGCCCTGGCCGGGGTCGGCGTAACGGGCGGCGTTGGTCAGGACGGCGCGTACGCCCTGTTCGGCGGCGAGGCCGACGGTGCGTGCGGCGAGCCGCAGGGAGCCGGGGCCCGTCCCCGTGAGCCCGTGGTGGACGGCTTCGAGGCGGAGCGCGTCGCCGTAGAGCTCCCGCCAGGGTGCGAGCAGCTTCGCGGCCCGGTCGGGGCGCCCGGCGCTCAACGCGCGGCCGACGTCGGAGGCCGGGCCGAGCAGCACGGTGAGCCCCTGGGCGGGCAGGTCGGCGTGGGCCAGGAGGGGGCGGCCCCCGCCGGTGTGCGCGGCGCTGACCAGACGGCAGAGCTCGGCCCAGCCGGCCGCGCCGTCCCGGGCGAGGAAGGTCGCCCGGGGGGCGGATTCGTCGAGGAAGGCGCCGCCGCGCACGGGTGTGCGCCGGGCCTGGCCCCGGGCGGGCCCGGGGCCGCCGAGGTGTTCCGGCACCGCGAGCTCGGCTCCGAACAGCGGCCGGATGCCGGCCTTGGCGCAGGCCTTGGCGAAGCGGACCGTGCCCGCGAGGGTGTCCCGGTCGGTCAGCGCGAGCGCGTCCATGCCGCGTTCGACGGCACGCTCGGCCAGCCGCTCCGGGTGGGAGGCCCCGTACCGCAGGGAGAACCCGGACACGGTGTGCAGATGCGTGAAGCCGGTCATCCGCACCTCCTACCGATCCGTTCTCACCTCCCCCTCCCTTCCACCATAGACCAGTTCGAACGTGCGTGCGACACACCTGTTCGAATACCCGTCCGGGGAGCTCGGCGGGCGTTCGAGGTCAGCCCGTGGCGCTGGTGATCACCGCGAAGGGGGCGCCGAACGGGTCGAGCAGCATCGCGATCCGGCCCACCCCCGGGGCGTCCATGGCCGCGATGATGAGGGTGGCGCCGAGCCCCTGGGCGGTGGCCACCATGGCGTCGCAGTCCTCGACCTCGAAGTAGGGGTGCCACTCGGAGATCGAACCGGCGTCCAGGTTCGCCTGGGGCAGCTGCATGATGCCGCCGTGCATGGTCCGCTCGCCGCCGCCCGCGGGCCCGGCGATGGCGTAGCCGAGGCCGTCGCCCATGGGCATGTCACGGGTCTCCCACGACAGGACGCTGCCGTAGAACGCCTTCACCGCGGCCGCGTCGGTGGTGTACAGCTCGATCCAGCTGACGCTGCCGGGCTCGTTGACGAGCTCCAGGCCGTCGGTCTCCCCGGGCTCCCACACCGCGAACTCGGCGCCCGCCGGGTCGGTGAAAGCGGCCATCCGGCCCTCCGTGAAGACGTCCATCGGCGGGACGCGGACCGTGCCGCCCGCCTGCTCGACGGCCTTGGCGGTGGCGTCGGCGTCCACCGTGCGGAAGTACACCGTCCAGGCGGAGCGCGCGCCCTCCTCGGTCAGCGGACCGATCGCGCCCAGCGTCCTGCCGTCCTGGCGCAGAAAGCCGTAGCCGCCGGCCTCCGGCCCCGCGGACTGGAACCGCCAGCCGAACAGGCCGGTGTAGAAGGCGACGGCCGCGTCGATGTCGGGGGTCCCGAGGTCGAGCCAGTTCAGGCCGCCCGGTACCTGAGTGGAGGTCAGCATGGTGGTGCTCCTGTCGCGTGCGGTGCGCTGCCCGGGGCGACGGCCCCGGCTCCCGATCCCAGCGTGGCAGCGGGCGCCCCGCCCCGACAGCGGGACGCTCCGGGTCAGCCATTCGGCCCCGCCCCGCCTGCGGGGGCGCACGGTGCGGCAGAGCGTAGGGGCATGACTTTCGTCGACGAGGTGAAGACCGCCGTCTCCGTGCGGGCCGCCCTGCTGGTCATCGGCGTACTGGGGCTGATGGTCGCCTTCATCGCGTCGTACGCCGGCGCCTTCCACAACCCCGAGCCGAAGGACATCCCCTTCGCCGTGGTCGCGCCCCAGCAGATCAGCGGGCAGCTCGTCCAGCGCCTCGGGGCGCTGCCCGGCGATCCGCTCGACGTACGCACGGCCAAGGACGAGGCCGACGCCACCCGGCAGGTGCGCGACCGCAGCATCGACGGGGCCCTGCTCGTCGACCCGCGGGGCACCACCGACACGGTGCTGGTGGCGAGCGGCGGCGGCGCCTCGCTCGCGCAGGCCGTGGAGGCGATCACGACGGCGGCCGAGAAGGCACAGCAGCGCACCGTCAAGGTGGTCGACGTCGCGCCCGCGGCGCGGCAGGACTCCCGGACGCTGTCCGCGTTCTACCTCGTCGTCGGCTGGTGCGTGGGCGGCTATCTGTGCGCCGCGATCCTGGCGATCAGCGCGGGCGCCCGGCCCGCCAACACCCATCGCGCGCTGATCCGGCTCGCGGTGCTCGCGCTGTACTCGATCGCCGCGGGACTGCTCGGCGCGCTCATCATCGGGCCGGTCCTCGGTGCGCTGCCCGGCAGCTATCTGGGCCTCTCCGGGCTCGGCGCGCTGGTCGTGTTCGCGGTGGGGGCCACCACCCTCGCCTTCCAGGGCCTCGCCGGTGTCATCGGCATCGGCCTGGCGATCCTGGTCATCGTCGTGCTCGGCAATCCGAGCGCGGGCGGCGCCTACCCGTACCCGCTGCTTCCCCCGTTCTGGCGGACGATCGGGCCCGGGCTCCCTCCGGGCGCCGGCACCTGGGCGGCCCGCTCCATCGCGTACTTCAGGGGCGAGTCGATCAGCGGACCGCTCCAGGTGCTGTCGATCTGGGCGCTGCTCGGGGCCGTCGTCACGCTGGTCCTGGCCGGGTTCCGCCGCGAGTCGGGCGTCGCGCCGGTGGGCGCGGGGGCTTCTCCCGTCGCACCGGACGAGCCCAACAGGCCTGCGCCGTAAGGGAGTTGGGCGCTCCCTCACGCGCCGCCGCTGTCCTCTCCCACGATCTCGGAATGCGCCTGCGCCGCCGGCACGTCCGCGGCGGCGGGCTTCGCCGGCTCGGCCGCGGGTTTCGCCGGCTCGGCGATGGGCTGCTGGGCGCGTTCGAGGAATCGCAGGAGTTCCACCGGGAACGGCAGCACCAGCGTCGAGTTCTTCTCGGCGGCCACCGCCACCACGGTCTGCAACAGCCTCAGTTGGAGGGCGGCGGGCTGCTCCGACATCACCGCGGCCGCCTCGGCCAGCTTCTTGGAGGCCTGGAGTTCGGCGTCCGCGTTGATGACCCGCGCCCGGCGCTCGCGGTCGGCCTCGGCCTGGCGGGCCATCGAGCGCTTCATCGTCTCCGGCAGCGACACGTCCTTGATCTCGACCCGGTCGATCTGTACGCCCCACCCCATGGCCGGGCTGTCGATCATCAGCTCAAGGCCCTGGTTGAGCTTCTCCCGGTTGGACAGCAGATCGTCCAGGTCGCTCTTGCCGATGATCGAACGCAGCGAGGTCTGCGCCATCTGCGAGACCGCGAACTGGTAGTCCTCGACCTGAATGACCGCGTCCGCGGCGTCGATCACCTTGAAGTAGATCACCGCGTCGACCCGGACCGTGACGTTGTCCCGTGTGATGCCGTCCTGCGCGGGCACCGGCATCGTCACGATCTGCATGTTCACTCGGCGCAGCCGGTCGACGAAGGGCACGATCAGCGTCAGACCGGGCCCGCGCACCGAATCCCGCAGCCTGCCGAGCCGGAGCACCACTCCGCGCTCGTACTGCTTGACGACCCGCGCCGCGGCCAGCGCGTAGACGACGCCGGCTGATCCGGCGGCGATGCCGGCCGCCACCAGTGCCTCGACCATCACGGCCCCCAAGGGTCCGAATCGGACGTGTACCTCGACGGTAACTCCGTGGCTCCCCCAAAGGGAGACCCCGTACGGCAGGGAGGCCCGGTACGGCAGGGAGGCCCGGTACGGCCCCCGCCCCCGGGGCCCTCCTCGCGGCCGTCGCTCAGCGCCGTTCCCGTGCCATCCAGGCGGCCGCGTGCTCGACGGCCACACCGATCGGGAAGAGCAGCGCGTCCCGGCTGCCCAGCGGGCCGCCGCGCAGGTGCTCGGCGGGGAACGCGGCGCCGATGCGGGCGAAGTCGCTGTCGTCGAGCGCCGCGTCCCGGTACTCGAACCAGGTGGTCGCGCCGCTCTCGTCCCTGATCACCGCGCGGTAGGTGCGGCTCGGAGCCGGCAGCAGGTACTCGGCGTGGTGGAAGGCGGAGCACACCGCGAAGCCCACATTGACGAGGAGGACCTGGGCGTCGGCCGCGACGAGCTTGGCCAGGGGGGACTCCGCGCCGAAGTGGCAGTCGAGCGCATGGCCCTTCATCAGCTCGGCGGCGCGGAACCCGAGCGCCGCGAACGAGGTCTGCGGGTGATCGCTGCGGACGGCTCCCGGGGTGGTCCTGACCCGCGCGGCCAGGCGTCCCGTCCCCGGGGAGGGGGTGTGGTCGGGGTCGAAGGGCGGCATCGCGGCGCGGAAGGCGACCGGGTCGGGGGCCCGGCGCAGACGGGCCAGATGGGCCGGGGAGGTGTCGGAGTTCTCGGGGGTGAACGCGGGCACCACCAGCGTCCCCTCGGGCCCGAGCACGGTGCGCAGCGCGTCCAGGAGCACGGCGCTGCGCAGCCCGGTGCCGCGCAGCGAGGCGTGCACCAGGAGGATCCCGCCCTCCCGCACCCCGAGGGCGCGCAGTTGGCCGACCGGATCCCCCGCGGGGTGTTCTCCGGGGTGCTCAGCGGTGTTCTCGGGCACGCGCTACCTCTTCCCACTCCTGGCGCACGGTCCGCACCAGACGTTTTCCGGCGATGGTGAGTTCGGCCGCCCGCTCGAGGGCGTCCAGCGCGGAGCCGAGCTCCGCCGGGGCCGTCCCGCCGTCGAAGGCGGCCAGCGCGACCGCTTCGTACGTCTCGGCGAGCAGCCGGGAGACCGGGAGCGGCCCCCAGGGCGACGGATGCCGCCAGGCCCCGTCCATGTCGTACAGGTCCTCGACGTCCAGGAGGGCGCGCAGTTTCGCCCGGCTCCCCCCGCGCACCAGGGCGGCGGCGAGCGGGCCGTCCGCGAGGTCGAGGGGCAGCGCGAGGGCGCCGGGCCCGTGGCGCCCCACTTCGGGCCCCTCGCCCCGGGCGAGCGGTGTCAGCGTGGTGAGCAGGTCGGTCGGGGCGAGGTGCGGCACGCTCCGGTCCAGCCGGGCGCGGGCCCGCGCCACCCGGCGCCCCCACTCCCCCGCCGCGCGCGGCCCGAGCCGGGGCAGCACGGGGCTCTCGAAGCAGTCGCGGTACGGGTCGAGGTCGTCCAGGACCAAACCGTCGACCCGGGTCAACGGCCGCCAGTGCGGGCCGGGTTCGGCGGGCCGGGCGATGCGGTGCTCGGCGCCGGCGTGCCGGACCGTGAAGCCGTGGCCGGCGACGGCGACCTCGGCCACGCCCTGGTCGGCCGGGGCCGTCGGGCGCAGTTCGCCCAGGGTGGGCAGGTGCAGCCGGCCGCCGGTCCAGGGCACGGGGAGGGTGAGTTCGGCTCCGTCGTGCACGGCCGCGGCGACCGTGTACGCGGCGAGGCGGTGGGCCCTCGCCATGGCGTCGGGGTGCGCGCCGTCGAGCGCCTCCAGGGTCGCGAGCAGCCAGCGGCGGGCGTACGGGTCGGCCAGGACCGTGTCGAGCCCCGGGCCGTCGAGGCGGGTGGCGAGTTCCCAGGCCCGTGCCCAGCGCGCCCCTCCTCGCCCGTCGAGCGCCGCGTGCAGACGGGCCAGCAGCATACGGTTCAACTCAAGCCCCGCGTCGGCCAGTTGGGCCGCGCCGGGCAGGTCGGGTATCGGGGTGCGGGCCTCGATGCCGCGTACCAGGGCCATCAGGTCGGGGCAGTACACCGACGGGTTGTCGAAGCCGTGGTCCGCGTCGTAGCGGTGGGTGTAGTGGCCGCCGCCGCAGGAGCGGACGACCGGGCAGCGGCGGCACTGGTCGCCGACGCCGGACAGGCCTCGCTGGCGGGCGCGCACGCCGGGGTGGGCGGCGACCGCGTCGAAGTCGTCCCGGAACACGGAGAATCCGGTGGCGGCGGCGCCTTCGTAGGCCGACTTGAGCGAGTCGACCTGTTCCAGGGAGCCGTCGGTCTCCACCACGACGATGTCGGCGGGGGCAAGTCCCAGCGACTCGGTGAGGCTCGGGCCGCCGCGCAGGGTCGAGAGCACCGAGTCGAAGAGCCGGACCGGGACGGTGCGGCCCTGCTGGTCCCAGCGGTCGAAGACGGCGAGCAGCCAGTCGGCGTACGGGCTCGCCGAGCCGTCGGGCCGGTTCGGCGGGCTCTGCCAGGTGGCGTGCGGCAGCAGGTAGTCGATGCGGGGCGGGTCGAGCCCGACCAGCGCGTCGTGCACGGCGAGCGGGTCGTTGGCGATGTCGACGGTGCAGAGCAGACCGAGGAAGAGCGGGCGGTAGCGCGCTTGTTGGAGCAGGGCCACGGCGGCAAGGACCTGGGAATGGCTGCTGCGGCCGTCGGCGTAGCGCCGGTGACGGTCGTTGGCGGCGCGGTCGCCGTCGAGCGAGATGCCGACCTGCACGCCGAACTCCTCGAACAGGTCGAGGAAGCGCGGGCCGAGGAGCACCCCGTTGGTGTGGATGCGCAGATCGAGCCGGGCGACGGGGGTGATGGTGGCGGTCAGCTCCTCGCAGACGCGGCGCAGCCGCCCGGGCCCGGCGAGCAGGGGTTCACCGCCGTGCAGAATCACCGAAACGGAGGGGAGCCGGTGTTTTTCGGCGTGCTCGGCAAGACGTCGAGCGGTATGGGAAATGACCTGTTCGGAGACGGCTCGGGGCCGACCGCGCCAGCTCTGGTCTGCGGCTTCGTACACATAGCAGTGATCACAGGCAAGATCGCATCTGCTGTGCACTTTCAGAACGATCTCGCGGAATGGGACCAGGGGCCCTGTCATTGCGCCAGTTTAGCGAAAAGGGGAATTCGGGTGTCCGGTACGGGAGTTCGCGGGCCGCTGCCCGGGCGGGCCCGCCCGTCCCGTCCGCCACCCGCTCCCCGCCGGGCACACCCGGCGGGTGCGGGCCACCACATGCTTGTCAGAGCGCTGAGCTGAAGAGGGATCCCGCCGGGGGCCGGTGGCCGCCCGGCCCGCGCAGCACCCTGTCGAGCGCCTTGTCGGTGACCTGATCGGCGTCCCTGGAGGCCAGTTCGGCCAGGGGCACCCGGTTCTTCTTCGCGGCAGTGAATGGGGCTGTGTTTACGGAGGTTTTCACGTTCGTCCCTGGGGTGAGTGATAACCGCGCGTGGACAGTGGCACCGGCACATGCACCGTTGCAGTGTCGGCAGGACGACTTTACTCTCATCCCCACCGGCGTAAGGAGTGCGCAAAGGGAGCGCACAACTGCCGCATGGTGCAGGGATGAAAGCAAAACCGCAGACGGGGGTGCATGTGACGGCGATTCCCGGCCCATTGCAGAGCATGGTCTTCCGGAACGCGGATCTACCGGGCCTCTTCCACCACGCGGACGCGCTGGCGATCGGCCGGCAGCAGTCGGCGCTCAAGCTGACCCGGACCCAGCTCTCGCTGCTCGTCGTCGGCGCGGTCGCGGCGGCGCTGCCGGGGGTGGAGGCGGGCGGGGACTTCCAGTTGCTCAGCGCGCTGAGCGCGCTCGCGTACGCCGGGGTGCTGCTCGCCGGTTTCGGGGCGGCCCGGCGTCATGCCACCTCGCACTGGCAACTCAACCGCTCCGCAGCCGAGTTCATCAAATCGATGTGCTGGCGCTACGCCGTGCACGGAGCCCCTTTCGACCTCAACGCCCCCGATCCGGACGGGCTGTTCGTGGCCCGGGTCGAAGAGGGGCTGCGCGAGTTGAAGAAGGTGGGCTGGCGCGACCCCCGGGACGGCGCGGAGCCCCCCTCCGGGGAGTTGGTGACGCCCGGCATGCGGGAGTTACGGGGCAAGTCGTTCACCGTGCGCAAGGAGACCTACGTACGGGACCGGCTCATCGAGCAGCGCAACTGGTACCGGCGCCGCCAGGAGACCTCCCGGCGCGCCACCAGGCTGTGGTCGACGGCGATCACGCTGCTCACCCTGCTCGCCCTTGTCTTCGCCACGCTCCAGACCTTCTCGGTGGCGCGCGGGGTGGACGTGGCGGGTCTGCTGTCGGCCGCGGCCGCGGCCTGCCTCGCCTGGAGCGAGATCCGCCGTCACCAGCCGCTGATATCGGCGCACTCGCTGGTGGAGCAGGACCTGATGGAGATGCATGTGGCCATGGAGAACATGGTCACCGAACGGCAGTGGCCGCAGGCCGTGTACGAGACCGAGCGCATCGTCTCGCCCCAGCACACCGACTGGCTGGCGCGGCTGCGGAGTTGAGGCGCGGCATCGGGCGCGGAGCTCAGGCGCGCCGGGCGCCGTCGCGCCAGACGACCGTGACGGGACGGCCGAGGCCCCGGGCGTACTGCACGATGTCGCCGGTGCCGCCGAGGCCCCGGGCCGGCAGTCCGTCCCACACCGCGACGAGCCGGTCGCAGTGGTCGGCGATGTAGGCCCCGGCCGCGTAGTAGGCCTCGTCCGTGGAGTGCGGGTAGTCGAGCGCGACCTCCTGGCTCGCCCGGCGTTTGAGGCCCCGGTAGCGGGCCAGTTCGGCGGCGTTGGCGAAGCCCCTCTCGTAGTCGCCGCTCGGGATCACCACGGTGAGGGAGGCCCCGCAGTCCAGGGCGATCGAGGCGAAGAGCTGGTCGGCCCCGGTGGCGAGGCTGGACAGCGCCTCCAAGGAGCCGTCGTGGTCGCACAGCACCGCGCGCAGCCGGTCGCGGATCTCCTCGACGGCGTCGGGCGGGATGTCCCGGTGACCGGTCACTCCGATGCGCTTCACTGCGTCTCACCCCGCGTGTCCGGTTGCGGTCACCGGCGGACCCGTGTTCCGTCCCGCCCCAGCACATCCTCTCAAAACAGCGCATCACGTCCAGCCGGAAGCCCCCGTCCGGTTGCCGGTGGACGGGGGCTCGGGCGCGGGCGGCCGCCGCGGGGTGATGCCGTATCAGAACAGGGTCACGCCATAGGCGTTCATGGCTTCGACCACGGGCTGGAAGAACGTCGTACCGCCGGAGGAGCAGTTGCCGCTGCCGCCCGAGGTGAGGCCGAGCGCGGTGGAGCCGGCGTAGAGCGGGCCTCCGGAGTCGCCGGGCTCGGCGCACACGGTGGTCTTGATGAGGCCGGAGACGATGTCGCCGCTGCCGTAGTTGACCGTCTGGTTGAGCGCGGTGACCTTGCCGCTGTGGATGCCGGTGGTCGAGCCGCGCCGGGTGACGGTCTGGCCGACCGTCGGGTTGGCGGCGCTGGTGATGGGCTGGCTGCCGACCGCGCTGGGGTGCGCGAGGGAGGTGTTGGTGTACTGCACGAGGCCGTAGTCGTTGCCCGGGAAGCTGGTGCCGACCGTCGGGCCGATGCTCGTCGAGTGCGAGGAGCTGGTGTAGTAGTTCGGGTAGCCCTCGGTGCAGTGACCCGCCGTCAGGAAGTAATAGGTGGACCCCTTCTTGACGTTGAAGCCGAGCGAGCAGCGCCAGCTCGTGGTGTAGATGGCGTCGCCGCCGGAGAGCAGCTTGGTGAACTTGCCGGGGGTGCGCTCGATGCGTATCGCGCCCGCGTTGGCTCCGGCCTCGTGTCTGATTTTGTTGAGATCGGCGGCCGAGACGGTCGAGTCGGCGGTGACGACGACCTTGCCGGTGGCGCTGTCCACGCTCCAGGCGGTCCCGGCGACGTCCGCGACGCGTACGGCGTCACTGGCGGCGTTGAGCGCCGCGGCGTCGAAGGTCCGCGTGGGGGCGGCGTCGGCGTTGGGGATGGCGACGGCCACCGCGGCGAGCAGACCGGTGGCGACGGCCGCGAGCCTGGTGCGTCTCGCGAGAGTGGTGGGGGATGTGGGGGTGGTGCGCTTGATCCTCACTTCTTTTCCTCCCGAGGGGAATCGAGGGGCCCGGTAACAGGGGGGACCCCGTGAGGCGCAGCCGGGGAGGACGGCAGCGCGACGAGACGCCCAGCCGTGCTCCTGACAAGCGCTGCGGAGGAGTATTGGGGCGCCGGGACCGGCCGCGCAAGGGTGCCTACCGTGCGGGCTCGGCGGGGTCGCGCGCGCCCGGGTCGGGTGGTGCGGATGGTGCGTTCCCGGGCCCGGCCGGAAGGGCGCCGCGGCGGGCGGGAGTTGGCTGTCCGCCCCGGTGGGCCGCGCTCCGGTACCCGGGGCGGGCGCGAACTGAGCCTCCGTCAGGATTGGGGCGGGCGAAGGGGGGCACCCCCACCAGACATCGTTCTTCAGTGCGGCAGGCATCCTGTCGAGCCGCCCGTTCACCCGTACGACCGCTGCGTCACTCATGTGGAGGGACATTCATAATTTTGTTACGCCGGGTGTCGCGTACCGGGCGTATCCCAGAAGATTCCTGACGAATCGCCACATGATCTGTGCCAGTACCGTCACGAATCACCTGCGCGGCGACTATCCACTTGGCGCGGTATCCGCATCATGGACGACCATAGGGATAGGGAACTGAAGAAGACCCAAGAAGCAGACCGCAGTGAGAGGAGGCGTCCATGGGATCGGTGCGCAAGGCCAGTGCCTGGCTGGGGCTTGTCGAGGACAACGACGACCGCTACTACGACGACGAGTACACCGAGGGTGCCGCCGAGCCCGGCGAGGCCTGGGTGACCGATCCGCGGGTGCGGGTGGCCTCCGAGAGCGCCGAGGAGCAGGGCCGCCGGATCGCCACCGTCACTCCGGACGGCTTCCGGGACGCGCGCGGCATCGGCGAGCTGTTCCGCGAGGGCGTCCCGGTCATCGTCAACCTCACGGCGATGGACGCCGGTGACGCCAAGCGCGTGGTCGACTTCGCGGCCGGTCTCACCTTCGGTCTGCGCGGCTCCATCGAGCGGGTGGCGACGAGAGTCTTCCTGCTGACCCCCGCCGACACCGAGATCGTGAACGGCGAGAGCGCCGGCCGTCAGACCGGCGGCTTCTTCAACCAGAGCTGAACCGCGGTGAGTCGTCACCGAGGGCCCGGTCCGCGGCGCCCCCCGCGGACCGCGGCGAGGGGCGCCGAGCGCGGCGCCTTTCGGCCGGCCGTCCCTAGCGGAACGCGTCGAGCCCGGTGAGCGCCTTGCCCAGCACCAGCTGGTGCATCTCCACGGTGCCCTCGTAGGTCAGCACCGATTCCAGGTTCGTGGCGTGCCGCATCACCGGGTACTCCAGCGAAATCCCGTTCGCACCGAGGATGGTGCGCGAGGTGCGGCAGATCTCGATCGCCTCGCGCACGTTGTTGAGCTTGCCGAAGCTGACCTGTTCGGGGCGCAGCCGCCCCGCGTCCATGCGGCGCCCCAGATGGTGGGCGAGCAGGATCCCCTTGTGCAGTTCGAGGGCCATGTCGGCGAGCTTGGCCTGGGTGAGCTGGAAGCCGCCGATGGGCCTGCCGAACTGTTCGCGGCTCTTCGCGTACTCCACCGCCGCCTCGAACGAGGCCCGGGCCGCGCCCATCGCGCCCCAGACGATGCCGTAGCGCGCGTGCGAGAGACAGCTGAGCGGGCCCTTGAGGCCGGTGACGCCGGGCAGTACGGCGTCGGCGGGCAGCCGCACCTCGTCCATGACCAGCTCGCTGGTGACGCTGGCCCGCAGGGACCACTTGTGCTTGATCTCGGGCGCCGAGAAGCCGGGGGTGTCGGTCGGCACGGCGAAGCCGCGGATGCCGTCGTCGGTCTGGGCCCATACGACCGCGACGCCCGCCACCGAACCGTTGGTGATCCACATCTTGCGGCCGGTCAGCACCCAGTCGGCGCCGTCCTTCTTGGCGTAGGTGCGCATCCCGGCCGGGTCGGAGCCGTGGTCGGGCTCGGTCAGGCCGAAGCATCCGATGATCTCGCCCGCTGCCATGCCCGGCAGCCAGCGCCGCTTCTGCTCCTCGGAGCCGAACCGCCAGATCGCGTACATGGCCAGCGACCCCTGCACGGAGACGAGCGAGCGGATGCCGGAGTCCGCCGCCTCCAGCTCCAGACAGGCAAGGCCGTACTGGACGTTGGTGGCGCCCGCGCAGCCGTAGCCGGTCAGGGACATGCCGAGCGCGCCGATCGAGCCGAGTTCGCGGGCCAGTTCGCGGATGCCGGGCAGCTCGCCGTTCTCGTACCACTCGGCGATGTGCGGCAGGACCCGGTCGTCGGCCCAGGAGCGGACGGTCTCGCGGATCGCGAGGTCCTCGGGGCTCAGCAGGTCGTCGATGCCGAGCGGGTCGCTCGCATCGAAGGGGGGCAGCTTGGAGGAAGGAGCGGACATGAGGGCGCCTCCGCGGCTCTCGCTCAACTAAAACTAGCGGTGTTAGTTATTACCTGAGCGCTGACGTTACGGGTCAGTGTCGCGTGCGTCCAGACTCCACGGCCGCCCCGTCGGAGGGTCGCGCCGGTGCGGGCAGCTTCACGCTGAGCCGGCGCGCCGGGCGGGGCTCCGGCTCGGCCGCGGGCTCCGGCTCGGCGTCCCGGGCCTGCCCGGCCACCGAGCAGTCCATGATCCGCGGCAGCCGCAGCCCGGCCACCGCGCCCAGGAGCAGCAGCGCGGCGCTGACGAACAGCGTGACGTGCACCCCGTGCACGAAGGAGTCGCGGGCAGCGGTGCGCAGCGCGTGGCCGGCCGGCCCGCCGAGGCGGGAGGCGACGTCGTAGGCCTCGCCGAGCGAATGGGAGGCGGCGGCCGAATCGGCGGCGGGGACCCCGGCGACGGAGGCGAGGCCGGGCGCGTAGGCGGCGTTCATGACGCTGCCGAGCAGCGCGATGCCCATGCCCGCGCCGAGTTGGTAGGAGGTCTCGCCGATGGCGGCCGCGCCCCCGGCCCGCTCGGGCGGCGCCTCGCTGAGCATCGACTCATAGGCGGCGAAGAGGGTGGTCTGGAGCCCGAAGCCGAGCGTCACGAACGAGACGATCATCAGCGCCGGCCAGTCGGTCTGCCCCATCGGAACGAGGAGCAGCACGGCGGCCGCCACCAGCACGAAGCCGGTACAGACCATGCGGCGCGGGCCGAGGCGGCGCAGGGTGTACGAACCCGTCGCGCCGGCCGCCATCGCGGCGAAGGTCAGCGGCAGCATGCGCAGACCGGTCTGGAGCGGGGAGAGTCCGAGGACGAGCTGGAGGTACTGGACCGCTATGAGCTCCAGGCCGACCAGCGCCAGCATGGCGACGATGATGCAGCCGACCGAGGTCGCGAAGGCGGGCCGGGAGAACATCCGGATGTCGACGAGGGGGTGCGCGCGCCGGCGCTGCCTGCGGACGAAGAGGGTGAGCAGGGCGGCGCCGAGGCAGAGGGTCGCCAGGGTGCGCCCGTCGAGGAGGCCCGCTCCGGCGCCGAGCCGCTTCACGCCGAAGACCACGGCGAGTATGCCGACGGCCGCCATGAGCGCGCCGAGCACGTCCCACGGCCCGTCGGAGCTGCCCTTGGACTCGGGCAGGAGCCACCGGCCGAGCGGCAGGATCAGCGCCATCAGCGGGATGTTGACGAGGAAGACCGAGCCCCACCAGAAGTGCTGGACGAGGAAGCCGCCGAGCACCGGGCCGGTGGCGGCTCCGATCGCGGCGACCGCCGTCCAGATGCCGATGGCGGTGGCCCGCTCGCGGCGGTCGGGGAAGACGACGCGCAGGATGGAGAGGGTGGCGGGCATGATCATCGCGCCGCCGATGCCGAGCAGCGCGCGGGCCGCGATGAGCACCGGCGCCGAATCGGCGAGCGCGGCGACCGCGGAGGCGGCACCGAAGATCCCGTAGCCGAGGAGCAGCACCCGGCGCCGGCCCACCCGGTCGCCGAGGGTGCCGAAGAGGATGAGGAGGGCCGCGCACACCAGGGGGTAGGCGTCGACGATCCACAGGAGTTCCACGGAGCCCGGCCGCAGGTCCTCGGTGACCGAGGGGATCGCGACATGCAGGACGGTCGCGTCGAGCGCCACGAACAGCAGGCTCACACACAGGACGACGAGGATGACCCAGCGGTTGGCGCCGCCGGCCTGGGCACGGGATCGCGCACCGGTCATGGTCGTCCCTGTCATGTACGTACCTCCCAGTACTGCGGACCTTCGGTCCGGGACGGCTGCGCCGGGGCGGACCGTGCCGTCACCACTCTCGCGCTCGGTGGGCCCGGTGGACCAGTGACCAGCCCTGATCGGGGTCCTTGGGGCCCGGCATCGACGGGCGAGTGATTCGCCAGCGTACGCGAGTTCGCCCCCGGCCCGCGTGGCCCACCTCTCACGTCACGGGGGACCGCGGTGTGGTGTGCGCCACGCCCGATCCCACCATCGAGTGATCTTTACGCTCCGTACCGGACCGGTGACCGGAGGATGAATTCCCCTCACCCGCCCGGCAAACGCAATTCCGCGGGATACAAACGGCCGTTGTGGAAGCGGGACGAATGAATAGAGGACAAGGGCCCGGGGTATTCGATGGGGCCCGGGGAATAAAGGCGGGCATGAGACATACTCCACATCACATCGTCATCACAAAGACCCCGGATCGGCCTGGGCCGTCACTCACTCGCTGTAACGTCGATTGAGTGCGTACTGACCGAATCTTCGCCCGCCTGGACCGGGAGCCCGAGCCACCGAAGATAGAGATCCCGCGGATGAGCCGTCACCGCGTGGTCCTCTTCGGCGCGACGATGGCGTTCTACCTCGCCATCGTCGTCGCTGTGCTGGCCTCGTCCTGGCTCGTCGAGCTGGACTGGAAGGTCATGCTGTACCGGCCGTACGAGCAGTGGCCGCAACTGCACGCCTTCCTGGACTACTTCGTGGTCCTCGGCCAGCGCGGGCCGACCGCGGTCATGGTCATGGCCTGGCTCGGCTGGCGCTCCTGGCGCCAGCACACACTGCGGCCGCTCCTGACCCTCGGGGCGGCCCTTCTGCTGCTCAACATGACGGTCGGCGCGGTCAAGCTCGGCCTGGGACGGCTCGGTCCGCACTACGCGACGCACATAGGGTCCGCCGAACTCTTCGCCGGCGGCGACATATTTCCCTCGGGCCACACCGCCAACGCGGTCGTGACCTGGGGCATCCTCGCCTACCTCGCCACCACGCCCCGGGCCAGACGCTGGCTGTCGGTCATCTCGGCCATGGTCGCCCTGGGAGTCGGGGCGACCACCGTCTACCTGGGCACCCACTGGGTGAGCGATGTGCTCCTCGGCTGGGCGGCCGGTCTGCTCATCCTGCTCGCCCTGCCCTGGGTCGAGCCGCTGATCGCCCGCGCGGAGGCCTTCGTCTTCGCGGTGCGCGAGCGGATGCGCGAGAAGGTGCGCGAGCGCCGGCGGACCCGTGGCGCGGGCGTCCCCGTCCCGGTGCCCGCCCCCGCGGCGCCCGCGATGGTGCCGCAGCGCGGCCACGACGCGGACGACGCACCGGTGCGCGAGCCGGTCGGCGCGGCGGCCGGCGGGCGGGGACCCGGCAGGCCGCTCCCGGCCCGCCCCCACCAGCCGGCCCGCTCCGAGCGGCCCGCGGTCCTCCCCCCGGGCACCCGGCGCTCCCCGCACACCGAGCGCGCGCCGCGCACCGCCCCGGCCCGCCCCCTGGGCGGCTGACGGCACCCGGCGCACCGTACGCACACGGCACGAAGGCCCCCGGCATCAGCCGGGGGCCTTCGTCGTGCCGGGCCGTGCCCCGGCGGGAAACGCGGGGCTCCGGGGGCAGGGGGGCTGTGGGAGGGCTGCGGGGTCAGCCGTGCCAGCAGCGCCGCACGCGGCCGTTCTCGACCTCGAAGTTCAGCCGGCCCGCCAGATACTCCATGGTGATGATCGAGCCCGGTGGCAGCGACCTCACCGTGGTCCAGCCACGTGATCGGGCGAGTCGCCCGGCGTCCTCGGCGTCGAGGCCGACATAGGACTCGGGGGCGTCGTCGGGATGGGCGGAGTGGGACGGTACGGGTGCCATGCACCCCACCGTAGGCGGGCCGCCACGCGGACGGAAGCGGGGGTCCGGGCCGGCCCGGAGGCCCGCGCGAACCCCCTCGTTGTCCGCCCCCAGTGCCTCACCAGTCACACTTCTGTCACAGGATCGGGACTCGTGTTCGCCTCGAACTCCGTCACTCGTACGGGCAGTTCCTGGCCGCTCGCCCAGTTATCGCACATCGCGTTTTTGGCCACGCGAACGCATTCCTTCCATTACCGGAATTGAAGCTCGGGACCCCTGGGTAATTCCCGGTCGGCGGGCCGCGGGACGCAATGGAAAGACCGTGGCGAATTCACCGCACCCTTACACAATCCCTACGTGTGACGCCCCGCACCGCTCCCCCGTGCCGTGCGACCGGATGACGTACGCCCTCTGTCGCGCCGGCCCGGACGGCGAGCATCATGGCCCCTGGCCTGACGCCGGACACCTCAGGGGGTGCGATGGGTACGGAGACGGTGACCCCGGCGGCGAAGCCCGCACGGCCGGGCCGGCCGGGCGCGGTGGTCGTCGCCTGGCTGACCACCACCGACCACAAGAAGATCGGGCATCTCTACCTGATCACCTCGTTCGTCTTCTTCCTGATCGCCGGCGTGATGGCCCTGCTGATGCGGGCCGAACTGGCCCGCCCCGGCCTCCAGCTCATGACCAACGAGGAGTACAACCAGCTCTTCACGCTGCACGGCACGATCATGCTGCTGCTCTTCGCGACGCCGACCTTCGCCGGCTTCGCCAACGCGATCATGCCGTTGCAGATCGGCTCCCCCGATGTGGCCTTCCCGCGCCTGAACATGCTCGCCTACTGGCTGTTCCTGTTCGGCGGCCTGATCGTGCTCGGCTCGGTGCTGCTGCCGACCGGGCCCGCGAGCTTCGGCTGGTTCGCCTACGCCCCGCTCAACTCGCTCACCCGCTCCCCCGGCGCCGGCGCCGACCTGTGGATCATGGGGCTCGCGCTCTCCGGCTTCGGCACCATCCTCGGCGCGGTCAACTTCGTGACCACCATCATCGGGATGCGCGCGCCCGGCATGACGATGTTCCGGATGCCGGTCTTCACCTGGAACGTCCTGTTCACCTCGATCCTGGTGCTCATCGCGTTCCCGGTGCTCGCGGCCGCGCTGCTCGTGCTGGAGGCGGACCGCAGGTTCGGCTCGGTGGTCTTCGAGGCGCAGAACGGGGGTGCGCTGCTGTGGCAGCACCTGTTCTGGTTCTTCGGCCATCCCGAGGTCTACATCATCGCGTTGCCGTTCTTCGGCATCATCACGGAGATCATCCCGGTCTTCTCCCGCAAGCCGATCTTCGGCTACACGGCCCTGATCGGGGCGACGGCGGCCATCACGGGTCTGTCGATCGTGGTGTGGGCCCACCACATGTTCGCGACCGGCGCGGTGTTGCTGCCCTTCTTCTCGTTCATGTCGTTCCTGATCGCGGTGCCGACGGGCGTGAAGTTCTTCAACTGGACCGGCACCATGCTGAGGGGCTCCCTGAGCTTCGAGACCCCGATGCTGTGGGCGGTGGGCTTCCTGGTGAGCTTCCTGTTCGGCGGGCTCACCGGCGTCATCCTCGCCTCGCCGCCGCTGGACTTCCACGTCACCGACTCGTACTTCGTGGTGGCCCACTTCCACTACGTGGTGTTCGGCACGGTGGTCTTCGCGACCTTCGGCGGCTTCGCCTTCTGGTGGCCGAAGCTGACCGGCCGGATGCTCGACGAGCGGCTCGGCAAGCTCCACTTCTGGACGCTGTTCGTCGGCTTCCACACCACGTTCCTGGTCCAGCACTGGCTGGGCGCCCAGGGCATGCCCCGCCGGTACGCGGACTACCTGGCGGCGGACGGCTTCACGGTGCTCAACACGGTCTCCTCGATCGGCGCGTTCCTGCTCGGCCTGTCCACGCTGCCCTTCCTCTACAACATCTGGAAGACGGCGAAGTACGGCAAGAAGGTGGAGGTCGACGACCCGTGGGGATTCGGCCGCTCGCTGGAGTGGGCGACGTCGTGCCCGCCACCCCGGCACAACTTCGTGACCCTCCCGCGCATCCGCACCGAGTCCCCGGCGTTCGATCTGCACCACCCCGAGTTCGCGCCGTTCCGCGACGACGTGGAGCGGCCGCAGGAGTCGGAGCAGCCGGTGGCCGTGCGATCCGCGGACGAGCCGGGGCCCGAGGCCCGATGAGCCCGGCTCAGCTCCGCGCCGCGTCGACCCGCACGCTCAGGTCGTTCGCGCCCGTGTAGTACGGGCGCACCACCGCGGGCCCCGCCTTGGCACCCGGGTACACGAAGATCGCCTGCTTCAGCGGGACGTCGTCCAGGATGCGGGCCAGGCGCACCGCGGGCCCGTCGCCGTCGGTGAGCAGCCACAGGTCCCAGAGCCACTCCTTGGCGTCGAGCCCGTCGGCGAGCGGCGCGTACGGCAGCGTGAAGGTGAAGCCTCCGGCTTCGGCGCTCGCCGCGACCCGGTGGACGCGGCCGCCACCGCCCCGCAGCCGCGCCTCGACGGCCGCCTCGGGGCCGAGCTCCGCTCCGTAAAGCCGTCCCTGAACGGTGACGGCGCCCGCGTCCAGACCGATGGTGCCGGTCTCGGCGTGCGGTCCGCGCAGCCAGCTGCGGACGACGAGAGCGCCCGAGCGGTCGGCGTGGGGGATGCGCACGGCCACCCCGTCGGCGTCCGGTCCCGGCTCCCGGTCGACGAGCGCGCGCAGGTCCCTCAGGCCGGGCTCCAAGCGCTGTTCACCGTCGTCCCCGCCGCCCAGATACGCCTCCCAGACGCCCTCGGCGAGCTCCACCGTGCTGGGCAGCACGGCCCGCAGCAGGCCCTCGGCGGCCGGGGTCAGCGGAAGGCGCACATCGGCGCCGGGGTGCGCGCCGTGCCGGCGCAGGACGAGGGCGGCGCCCGGCCGGTCGGCCGCGGTGACGTCGAAGGTCAGGCCGCCCGCGGAGTCGGCTATGCAGTCGGCGCGCGGCGCGGCCGACCGGCCGGTGTCCGGTGACTCGGCGGTGGTGGTCATGGGGTCTGCCCTTTCCGGAGCACGGAGGCGGCCTTGTGACGCAGGGCGTACGCCCCGTCGAGGGCGGTGCTGCGGGCCCGGTGCACCGAGCCTCGGAGCGCTCCGGCGGAGCGGCTGCCGCCGCCGCGGGCACACAGCTCGTCGAAGATCGCCTCGTGGCGTTCGGCGATCCTGGCCGGGTCGAAGCGCTCGGAGTTCGCCAGGGCCGCCTTGGCCATGCGGTGGCGCAGGGCGTCGTCCTGGATCAGTTCGAGCAGCCCGGCGGCGATCGCGTCGGCGTTGCCGGTTTCGACGAGCCGGCCGTCCACGGTGTCCTCGATGATTTCGCGTGGTCCCTGGGGGCAGTCCGTGGACACGACGGGCAGTCCACAGCGCATCGCCTCGACGATGGTCATGCCGAAGGACTCGTGGCTGGAGGTGACGGCCGCGAGGGAGCCCTTGACCCACTCGCTCTCGAGATCGCCTGCCAGGCCCATGAGGAACACATGGTTGTAGAGGCCGAGATCGTCGATGAGGTTCCGCAGGGCGTCGCGTTCGTTTCCGAAGGCGTCGCCGGAGCCGTGGATGCGGAGCCGCCAGTCCGGCCGTACCGCGACCACCTGCGCGAACGCCCGCACCAGCAGGTCGTACCGCTTGACCGGGGTGAGCCGCCCCGCCGCCACCACCAGCTTGGACTCGCCCGACGCGGGCTCCACGCGGGGCGCGGGCACCGCATTCGGCACCGCGTCGACTCGGACGCCGGGAAGGCGCAGCGCCCGGTAGGCCTCGGCGTCGGCGCGGGTGACCGTGGTGATCGCGTCGAGCAGGGGGTAGCAGTGGGTGATCTCGCTGCGCAGTCGGTAGCTGTGGCCGGTGAGGGTGAGGTGCTCCTGGCCGACGCGGACGACGCCGGGCCGGGTCCCGCGCGCGATGTGCGCGTTGAGGCCGGGCCGGGTGCCGATGACGACGTCCGCCCCGGTCGTCTCCAGATGGGCGCCGATCCGGGCGTCCGTGAGACGGCTGTACTGGCTGTGGCGTCCGTCACCGCGGGGGAAGACCTTGGCGGGGCGGGCGTGCTGGGCGTGGTCGCCGTCGTATGCGGGGCTGTGCTTCCGGAGGTCGACGAGGTGCCTGAGGCGGACGCCTTCGGGGGCGGCGAGGGTGGGTTCGTCGTGGTGGCGGAAGACGGAGACGATCTCGACGTCGTGCCGTTTGGCCAGCTCACCGGCGAGGTTGAAGGTGGACCGTATGGTGCCGCCCAGGCTGTACGCGTTGTGCAGCAGAAATGAAAGGTGCATGCGCCACGCGTCCCCTCGGTCGTTGGATCGGTCGATCATCCACTTGATCATTGGCCGATCGGTTCGGTCTGGGCCGAAACACTTCGGTCAGGAACGGACTCTACTTGTCCTGCCCCTCCCCCGTACCGCGAGCCGATCACCGCCGACCGGCCCGTCCGTGGCCCGCTGCCCCAACTTCCGTGGATCTTGGACGTGTTGACGGAAAGCGACGGGCCCAGGGGCGCGTTCGCTCACGGTCGGTGACGGTTCGATTCCGTTCGCCTTCGCGCGTGACCCAGGCCGCAGATCACCCGTTGTCGTCTGTACGAGAGAAGCCGGGAACCGCCCGGCGCATCCACTCAGTTCCTAGGAGCCACCCGTGCCGCGCATGCTCGACGTCAGTGAGGACGTCCGCGCCGAGATCGGCGACGAAGAAGCCGAGCGGCTGCTCGCCGGCGAGAACGCCCCGGGCAGCTATGACTGCACCTCCTGTCGCACGCCGGGCGACTCCGAGCAGGAGCGCACCAGCACCGTCCTGTTCGTCGGCGAGGAGACCGCCGTCCTCGCCTTCGCCCACGCCAGCTGCATCCCCTCCCAGGTCGTCCAGGTCGCCGAGGAGCAGCTTCAGGGAGCCGTGCGCTCCATCACCGGCGAGGAGCCGGCCGACGCGGGCCCCGGGCAGGCCGTGCTCGGCATCACCAGCGGTCTGGTGCTGATCGAGGGCGATCTGCACCCGGCGCTCGTCGTCGAGCCGACCGGCCCGATCGCCCGGCCCGGCTCGGGCGGCACCACCGACGAATTCCTGCCGCTCCTCATCGAGCAGGGCTTCGTGCCGGTCACCGACGTGGCCCGGCTGCCCTCGGTGCTTCCGGGCTGGTCCGTGCTGCTCGCGATGGGCCAGCTGCACGCGGTCCTCCAGCCCGGCACCGGCGGCGCCGGCAGCTCGGTGTCGTGGTGGCAGGCGCACCAGCCGCTCCAGGTGACGGAGGGCTGGCGCGCGGCCGCCAACAAGTTCCAGCGCGTACTGGTCTTCGCGGCCCCGGTCGGCATGATCGGCCAGCAGCCGCGCGAGGACCTGCTCAGGGACGCCCTGGAGAAGGCCGCGGCCGACGGCCGTCTGGTGGCCGCGGCCATGCCGCTCGCCGGCACCTGAGCGGTCCTCGCGTGCCCGTCCCGCCCGGCCGGGACGGGCACGCAAGGGGCGTGGGGCGTCCCGGCCCGCGCTACCGATAAGCGGGAACACCCCGCATCCCCGGCCCGACGGGGTCGTTGGCACATACGTGCACACATACGACCCCTCCCGCCCGTACCAGTCCTCGATCCCCGCCATGCGCCCCTCGGGCGACACGGCGGGCGCCCACTCCCCCACGCCGATCTACGACGCGTTGTACTCGGAGTACCTCCGGTCCTTCCGAGCCCTCCCCGGTGACCGGTCCGGCGAGGAGAACCTCGGATTCACCGGGTTCGGCGCACTCGGCGGGTTCGGGTCGGGGATGCACGCCGTCCGCACCGGCCAGCACTCCGGCCACCAGACCCAGCACTTCCCGGCGACGTACGCCGGGAACTGGCACGTGCACCCCGCGATGAACGCGAACGGGCGGCAGCACACCGGGCAGCACCAGCTCCCGGCGGCACTGCCGCCCGGCCCCCGCAGGGGGCTGTGAAACCTCTCCCGCGAGGGAGCGACTCCCCCGCGGGCTCCCGTGGGGGAGTTACTTCTTACGGCCGCGCTTCTCGCGCACCCGCACCGAGATGTGGATCGGGGTGCCGTCGAAGCCGAACTCCTCGCGCAGCCGGCGCTCGATGAAGCGCCGGTAGCCGGCCTCGATGAAGCCCGAGGCGAACAGGACGAACCGCGGCGGCTTGGTGCCCGCCTGCGTACCGAACAGGATGCGCGGCTGCTTTCCGCCGCGGATCGGGTGCGGGTGCCCGGCGACGAGCTCGCCGAGGAAGGCGTTGAGGCGGCCGGTGGGGACCCGGGTCTCCCAGCCCGCAAGCGCCGTCTCGATCGCCGGGACCAGCTTCTCCATGTGACGGCCGGTCAGCGCGGAGACGTTGACGCGGGGTGCCCAGGCGACCTGCTGCATCTCGGTCTCGATCTCGCGCTCCAGGTAGTAGCGCCGCTCCTCGTCGAGGGTGTCCCACTTGTTGTACGCGATGACGAGCGCGCGCCCGGCCTCGACGGCCATCGTGATGATGCGCTGGTCCTGCACGGAGATCGACTCGCTGGTGTCGATGAGGACGACCGCGACCTCCGCCTTCTCGACGGCGGCGGCGGTGCGCAGCGAGGCGTAGTAGTCGGCGCCCTCCTGGAGGTGGACGCGGCGGCGGATGCCCGCCGTGTCGATGAACTTCCAGGTGATTCCGCCGAGTTCGATGAGCTCGTCGACCGGGTCGCGGGTGGTGCCGGACTGCGCGTTGACGACGACCCGGTCCTCCTTCGCGACCTGGTTCAGGAGCGAGGACTTGCCCACGTTGGGACGGCCGATGAGGGCGATGCGGCGGGGGCCGCCGACCGTGGTGCCAAAACGCTGGGCGGGGGCTTCCGGCAGCGCCTTGAGGATCTCGTCGAGCAGGTCGCCGGTGCCGCGGCCGTGCAGCGCGGAGATGGGGAACGGCTCGCCGAGGCCCAGCGACCACAGGGCCGCGGCGTCGGACTCGCCGGACATGCCGTCGACCTTGTTCGCGGCGAGCACGACGGGCTTGCCGGCCCGGCGCAGCAGCCGGACGACGGCCTCGTCGGTGTCGGTGGCGCCCACCGTGGCGTCCACGACGAAGACGACGGCGTCGGCGGCCTCGATGGCGAACTCGGCCTGGGCGGCGACGGAGGCGTCGAGCCCGAGGACGTCCTGCTCCCAGCCGCCGGTGTCGACGACCTTGAAGCGCCGGCCGGCCCACTCGGCCTCGTAGGTGACGCGGTCGCGGGTGACGCCGGGCTTGTCCTGGACGACGGCCTCGCGGCGGCCGATGATGCGGTTCACCAGGGTCGACTTGCCGACATTGGGGCGGCCGACGACGGCGAGGGCCGGGAGCGGGCCGTGGCCGGCTTCGTCGAGGGCCTCCTCGATGTCCTCGGCGTCGAAACCCTCCTCGGCGGCGAGCTCCATGAACTCCGCGTACTCGGCATCGCCGAGCGCTCCGTGTTCGTGCTGGTCGTTCATGAAGTCCGTACCTCGTTCATCGTCGTGATCGGTGGAGCGCGATCGAGCGGTCCACTACTGAAAGTCTGGCCTAGCGCCCGGTCAGGCGCCTGGCGTTCTCCAGGTGGCCGGTGAGCCGGTCCTGGATGCGGACGGTGGCCTCGTCGAGCGCCTTGCGGGTGCGGCGTCCGCTGCCGTCGCCCGCTTTGAAGGCGTCGCCGAAGACCACGTCGACGCGGCCACGCAGGGGTGGCAGCCCCTTTATCAACCGTCCGCGGCGCTCGGTGCTTCCCAGGACGGCCACCGGGACGACGGGCGCCCCCGACCGTACGGCGAAGTAGGCGAGGCCGGCCCGCAGCGAGGCGAAGTCGCCGTCGCCCCGGGTGCCCTCGGGGAAGATGCCGAGGACGCCGCCCCGCTCGAGGACGGCGAGCGCCTCGGTGATCGCGGCGCGGTCGGCGACCGTCCGGTCCACCTTGAGCTGGCCGATGCCGTGGAGGAAGGTGCCGAGGGGCCCGATGAAGGCTTCCTTCTTGATCAGGAAGTGGGTGCCGCGCGGTGCGGTGCCCATGACCATCGGGCCGTCGATGTTGTGGGAGTGGTTGACGGCGAGGATCACCGGACCGCTCGCCGGGACCCGCCAGGCGCCCAGCACCCTGGGCCTGAACAGCCCGTACATCAGGCCGACGCCGATCCGGCGCCCGATCTCCGCGCCCCGCTCGGCGACAGGTACTGCTGTCACTTGGCGGCCCGCTTCTCCTCGATGAGGGTGACGACGCACTCGATGACCTGGTCCAGGGTGAGCTCGGTGGTGTCCACCTCGACGGCGTCGTCGGCCTTGGCGAGCGGGGAGGTCTTGCGGCCGGAGTCCGCCGCGTCCCGCTTGATCAGGGCTTCCTTGGTGGCCGTCACGTCGGCGCCCTTGATCTCGCCGCTGCGGCGGGCCGCGCGCGCCTCGGGGGAGGCGGTGAGGAACACCTTCAGGTCGGCGTCGGGCAGCACGGTGGTGCCGATGTCACGGCCCTCGACCACGATGCCCTGCCCGGCGCCCGCCGCGATGTCGCGCTGGAGCTGGGTGATCAGGGCGCGCACCTCGGGGACCGCGCTGACGGCGCTGACCTTGGAGGTGACGTCCTGGGTGCGGATCGGGCCGGAGGCGTCCTCGCCGTCGACGGTGATGGTCGGCGCCGACGGGTCGGTGCCGGAGACGATCACCGGCTTGGCCGCCGCTACGGCGATCTCCGCGGGGTCGTCGATGTCGATCCCGTTGCTGATCATCCACCAGGTGATCGCCCGGTACTGGGCGCCGGTGTCCAGGTAGCTCAGCCCCAGCTTGGCGGCGACCGCCTTGGAGGTGCTGGACTTGCCGGTGCCGGAGGGGCCGTCGATGGCGACAATCACTGCTGCCGGAGCGGTCCGGGCGGCGGTTTCCACGGTGACGGACACCTTCCTGGTACGGGGCGGGGGATGCTCGGGACGCAAATCCGCCCCGTACAAGGTTACTGGCTCGTGCGAGCCCCCCGTCCCGCCCGGGCGGGACGACCGCGTCACTGCCTGAGGGACCAGCCCCGCTCGCGCAGCGCGGCACTCAGGCCGGGGGCCGCGGCCGGCTCGACCATGAGCTGGACCAGGCCCGCCTGCCGGCCGGTGGCGTGCTCGATGCGGACGTCCTCGATGTTGACCCCGGCCCGGCCCGCGTCCGCGAAGAGCCGCGCGAGACCGCCCGGCTCGTCGCTGATCAGGACGGCGACGATCTCGTACGTGGCGGGCGCCGCGCCGTGCTTGCCCGGCACCCGGACCCGGCCGGCGTTGCCGCGCCGCAGCACGTCCTCGATGCCGGCGGCGCCGCCGGCCCGCTTGTCCTCGTCGGCGGACTCCAGGGAACGCAGGGCGCGCACCGTCTCGTCGAGGTCGGCGGCGATCCCGGAGAGCACGTCGGCGACCGGGCCCGGGTTGGCGGAGAGGATCTCGACCCACATCCGGGGGTCGGAGGCCGCGATGCGGGTGACGTCGCGGATGCCCTGGCCGCACAGCCGTACCGCCGTCTCGTCGGCCGCCTCCAGGCGGGCGGCGACCATCGAGGAGACCAGCTGCGGGGTGTGCGAGACCAGCGCCACGGCGCGGTCGTGGGCGTCGGCGTCCATGACGACCGGCACGGCACGGCACAGGGCGACCAGTTCGAGCGCCAGGTTGAGCACCTCGGTGTCGGTGTCCCGGGTCGGCGTCAGCACCCAGGGCCGGCCCTCGAAGAGGTCGGCGGTGGCGGCCAGCGGACCCGAGCGCTCCTTGCCGGCCATGGGATGCGTACCGATGTAGGAGCCAAGGTCGCAGCCGAGCGAGAGCAGCTCGCGGCGCGGGCCGCCCTTGACGCTGGCCACGTCGATGTAGGCGCGGGCCACGTCGCCGCGGATCGCCCCGGCCAGGGTGGCGGCCACATGGGCGGGCGGCACGGCCACGACGGCGAGGTCGACCCGGCCACCGGGGGCCTCGTCCGTGCCGGCGCCGAGCGCGGCGGCGGTGCGGGCCTGGGCGGGGTCGTGGTCGGCGAGGTGCACGGTGATCCCGCGGCTCGCGAGGGCCAGGGCGGCGGAGGTGCCGATCAGGCCGGTACCGATGACGAGGGCGGTTCTCACTGGGCGATGTCCTTGCGCAGGGCGGCGGCGGAGCCGAGGTAGACGTGGGCGATCTCGGCGCGGTCGAGGTAGGTCTCGACGTGGGCGAGGATCCGCACCACCCGGGGCATGGCCCCGGCGACGTCGAGTTCCTGCGCACAGATCAGGGGTACGTCGGTGATGCCGAGCTGGCGCGCGGCGGCGGCCGGGAAGTCGCTGCGCAGATCGGGGGTGGCGGTGAACCAGATGCTGATGAGGTCGTCGGGGGTCAGGCCGTTGCGCTCCAGGATCTCGGTGATCAGCACGCCGACCTGCTCGTCCATGTGACCGGCTTCGTCCCGCTCCAGCTGGACGGCCCCACGGACCGCTCGTACCGCCACGACGTACTCCTCGGACTTCGGCCTTCGACTTCGTTCCCGTTCAGCGTAGTCAGCGCGGTCGGCGCACGGCGGCGGCGGTCGCCCCTCGGGACGGGTCGGCCGCCGCGCCCCGGGGGGCGTCACCGCCGGACCGGGGCTGCGGTACAACCTACGGATGATCCTGCATGTGGTTCCTCTGGACGAGTGGTCGGCCGACCCGCACCTGCCCTACCGCCCGCCCTCGCTCGCCACCGAGGGCTTCGTGCACTGCTCGGCCGACGAGGCCTCGGCGCTGGCCGTCGCCGACGCCCGCTACCGGCAGGTCCCGGGGCCGCTCCTGGTGCTGTGTGTCGAGGAGTCGGCGCTGGCCGCCGAGGTCCGCTGGGAGGGCGTGGGAAGCGTCCTGTTCCCGCATGTGTACGGGCCGGTCGAGCGGGCGGCCGTGACCGCGGTCCTGGAGGTGCGCCGGGACGCCGAGGGCCGCGCGATCGGGCTCGCGGCACGCGGCTGACCCGAGGTCGCGCGGCCGACCCGGGGTCGTGCGGCCGACCCGGGGAGCGGCTTTGCCGGTCAGGCGCCGGGCAGAGCACGCACGAGGTCCTTGCGGGACGCGCGCGCACCGCCTGAGGCAGGCACGCGCGAGAGGGACGCACGAAAGGAGGCATGGGGCCCGTCGGTGCTTCGTCCCGGGGGCCCGCCGCGCCAGGATGCTTCTGCCGCGGCCCCTTCCGGGCGCCCGGCGTGAGACCTGAGGAGTGCACACCATGGAAGCAGTCAACAGCCGTCGCACGGTTCTCGTGGCGGCGGCGGGCGCGGCGGCCCTCGCGGGTTGTTCGAACTCCGGTGACGGCGGCGGCAGTTCGACGCCCACCCCGGGCGCGCCCAGCGGCGCCGCCTCCGCCGCGCCGGACCGGTCGAGCCCGCCGGCGGCGTCCGGTGAGCCGAGCGCGTCCGGTGAGCCGAGCGCGTCCGCCGGGACCGGCCGGGTCCTCGCCCGCACCTCGGACATCCCGGTCGGCGGCGGGAAGGTCTTCGCCGACCGGAAGGTGGTCGTCACCCAGCCCGTTGCGGGCACCTTCAAGGGCTTCTCGGCGATCTGCACCCACCAGGGGTGCACGGTATCCACGGTGTCGGACGGCACCATCAACTGCCCCTGCCACGGCAGCAAGTACCGGATCGCGGACGCCTCGGTGGCGCACGGCCCGGCCCCGCGTCCGCTGCCCGCCCAGCCGATCACCGTCGATAAGGGTTCGATCCTGCTGCCCTGACCGGCGACGATGGGTGTCATGACGCCCGAAGAGCTCGTCGCCGACCACACCGTCTACTCCTGCGTCATGGGCTCGCGCGCCTTCGGCCTCGCGACCGAGGACAGCGACACCGACGTCCGCGGGATCTATCTAGCGCCCACCGCGCTGTTCTGGGGCTTCGAGAAGCCGCCGTCCCATGTCGAGGGCCCGGCCCCCGAGCAGTTCGGCTGGGAGCTGGAGCGGTTCTGCGAGCTGGCCCTGCGCGCCAACCCGAACATCCTGGAGTGCCTGCACTCCCCGCTGGTCGAGCACATCGACGCCACGGGACGCGAACTGCTCGCCCTGCGCGAGGCGTTCCTGTCCCGGCGGGCCCACCAGACGTTCGTGCGCTACGCGCTCGGCCAGCGCAAGAAGCTCGACGCCGACGTCCGCCGGTTCGGCGCGCCCCGGTGGAAGCACGCCATGCATCTGCTGCGGCTCCTGACGAGCTGCCGCGATCTGCTGCGCACCGGCGCGCTCGCCATCGACGTGGGCGCCGAACGGGAGCGCCTCCTGGCGGTCAGGCGCGGCGAGGTGTCCTGGCCCGAGGTGGAGTCCTGGATGGCCCGCCGGGCGACCGAGGCCGACGAGGCGGCCACCACCTCTCCCCTGCCGCCCGAGCCCGACCGGGCCCGGGTGGCGGAGTTCCTGTTCCGCGTGCGCCGCGAGTCGGCCCTGAAGGCGGGGGCGTACGACGACGTCGTGCGGCACGGCGTGCGTCGTGGGTGACGCCGTTTGGGCTCACGCGTCCCAGAGCGCCCCTAGGGTCAGCAGTTCGCTGCGGTACTCGATGCGCTCCGCCCACTCCTTGGGCCAGGCCGCCACCCCGAGGTGGGCGCCGACGAACGCGCCGGTCAAGCAGGCGATGGAGTCCGAATCGCCTTGGGTGCAGGCCGCCCGGCGCAGCGCGGTGAGGGGTTCGTCGGGGAAGAGCAGGAAGCAGAGCAGAGCCGTGGCGAAGGCCTCCTCGGCCACCCAGCCGTCGCCGGTGTCCAGGCAGGGGTCGGTCTCGGGCGAGGGCGCGCGGAGCGCCTTCAGTACCCGGTCGAGGGCGTCGAGGCACTCGTCCCAGCCGCGCGCGATGAAGTGGCCCGGGGTCGGGTCCTGCGCCCGCGTCCACAGGTCGCCGAGCCAGCGGTCGTGATAGCGGCTGCGGTTCTCGTAGGCGTACGAGCGCAACTGGCCGACCAGGCCCATCGGGTCGGCGCCCTGGGCGAGCAGGAACACCGCGCGGGCGGTGAGGTCGGAGGCGGCGAGGGCGGTGGGGTGGCCGTGGGTGAGGGCGGCCTGCAACTGGGCGGCGCCCGCCCGCTGTTCCTCGCTCAAACCCGGCACGAGACCGATGGGCGTGACCCGCATGTTGGCGCCGCAGCCCTTGGAGCCGAGCTGGGTGGCCTGCTGCCAGGGCAGCCCCCGGTCCAGTTGGGCGCAGGCCACCAGGCAGGTGCGGCCGGGGGCGCGGTTGTTCTCGGGCGAGTGGTACCAGTCGACGAACTCCTCGCGGACCGGCCGCTCCAGGCGCAGCGGGCCGAGCAGCCCGCGGTCCATGGCGGTACGGATGCCGCGGCCGAGGGCGAGGGTCATCTGGGTGTCGTCGGTGACGATCGCGGGTGTGGGCAGCGCCATCTCGCGCCAGGGCCCGCACTTGGCGAGGATCGCCGGCACGTCGTCGAACTCGGTGGGGAAGCCGAGGGCGTCCCCCAGTGCGAGGCCGATCAAGGCACCGGTGGCCGTCTGTCGAGCGGAACGGTTCATGTTGGTCGTCCCTCCGGGCGCATCAGGGGCGGGTGCAGCGCGGTCGCGGGGCCCGCCCGGTAGAGCGCGGCCGGTTTGCCCCGGCCGCCGGTCAGCCGCGAAGCACCTGCCACCTGCTCGACGAAGCCGGGCGTGGCCAGCACCTTGCGGCGGAAGTTGGGGCGGTCGAGCGCGGTGCCCCAGACCGTCTCGTACACCTGCTGGAGCTCGCCGAGGGTGAACTGCGGCGGGCAGAACGAGGTGGCGAGGCAGGTGTATTCGAGCTTGGCGCCGACGCGTTCGTGGGCGTCGGCGAGGATGTCGGCGTGGTCGAAGGCGAGGCGCCCGCGGGTGCCGAAGGCGACCCACTCGGCGTGCGCCGCGTCGCCGCCGCCGCGCGGTTCGGGCAGGTCGGGCACGAGCGCGGTGTACGCGACCGAGACGACCCGCATCCTGGGGTCGCGGTCCGGCTCGCTGTAGGTGCGCAGTTGTTCCAGGTGGAGGGTGGCCACCACGTCGTCCGCGAGGCCCGTCTCCTCGGCCAGTTCGCGCCGGGCCGCGAGTTCGGCGGACTCGCGCGGCAGCACGAAACCGCCGGGCAGCGCCCAGGCGCCCGCGTACGGGTCCTGGCCGCGCCGGATGAGCAGTGCGTGCAGGGCGCCCTCGCGGACCGTGAAGACGGCGAGGTCCACGGTGACGGCGAACGGCGCGAAGGCGTGCGGGTCGTATCCCTCGGGCACCTTGGCCGCCGGCTCCCGGGCGCCCCCCTCCCGGGCCCGGGGGCCGACGGCGGTCATCGCCGCTCCGGCAGCGGGTCGGCGAGCTCCCAGCCCCGGTCGAGCAGCGCGTCCACGGCGGCCACGGCGGTCGCCAGGCGTTCCTCGTGCGGGCCGCGCACTTCGATGAACTCCCGTCCGGTACGGGTGAGTTCGGCCCGGAACCGGTCGGTCATCCAGGGCCGCAGCTCCTCCTCGTCGCGCAGCCCGTCGTCCTCGAAGGGCACCCCTTCGTGGTCGGTGAGCAGCCACAGGTGGTGGGCCGCGGCCCGTTCGGCGACCGCGTCGACGCGCGGGTCGCGCCGGCCCACGTAGCGCTCGTGCCACACGGTGGTGGCGAAGGAGTCGGTGTCGCAGAACAGCACGGGCGAGCCGAGTCCGGCCGCGGCGTTCTCGCGCTCGTTCTGCCGCTCGGCGATCACCGGGAACTCGTCCGAGCCGAACTCGACGTCCTCCCAGCACGCCTGCGGGTAGCGGGCGCGCAGCGCGGCCAGCTTGCCCTCGCTGTACTCGCGTCCGTACTCCTCGACCCAGCGGGTGCGCGCCCAGACCCCGCCGCGCGCGCGGTAGTGCGCGGCGAGGGCGCGGGCCAGGGTGGTGGTGCCGGTGGACTCGGCGCCGAGCACGACCACGCGCCGGGTGAGCCAGGCCCTCACCGGCGCGTCGAGGAAGTCCCAACTGCCCACCGGGTCCTTGCGCACGGCGGTGCCGGAGACGGGGAACAGGGTGCGGTCGAGGTCGACCAGGACGTGCTCGGCGCCGAAGCGGCGGGCGAGTTCGTCGCCGTAGGACTCGGAGGTGAACACCGCGTCGACGCGCTCGGGGACGGCGCCGCGGAAGACGGCCATGTGGGCGTCCCATATCACCGGGTCGTGCAGGTCCACCCCGATGTCGTCGACGGCGCCCAGGACGCGGGCGTCCGGATGTGCCGCCCGCATCCACCGCACTCGCTCGGCCAGCGGGATCGTCTCGACGGAGGCGGCGCACACCAGCACGGTGAGCCGTTCGCAGTGGGCGGCCGCGGTGCGCACCAGGTGGTGGTGGCCGGCGTGCGGCGGATAGAACTTGCCCAGGACCAGGCCGTGTTGATGCCGCTTCACACCGTCACCTCGTCAAGTCGCCGGGGCCTGAAGCCCAGTTCGCGCCGCCAGCCCCGCAGCCCGATCAGGCACAGGGCCAGGAAGCCGACGTACAGGAGCGAGGTCGCGTAGAGCTCCTTGTAGGCGTAGAGCGGGATGTAGATCACGTCCGCCGCGATCCACAGCCACCAGGATTCGAGGAGCTTCTCGCACTGGCCGTACGTCGCCGTCAGGGACAGGGCGGTGGTGAGCGCGTCCCAGAACGGGACGGTCGAGTCGGTGGCCGCGGCGAGCAGGAACGTCAGCGCCACGGTCCCCACCGCCCCCGCCGTGAGCAGCCCCAGCCACTCGGTGCGGGTCGTGCGCCGGACCGGAAGCGTGCCGGAACCTGGTCCACCCCCGTGGGTCCAGGTCCACCAGCCGTACCCGGCGAGGGCGATGAAGACGACCTGGAGTCCGGCGTCCGCGTACAGGCCCGCCTGGAGGAAGAGCACGATGAAGAACAGGTTGTTGGCGATGCCCACCGGCCAGTTGGCGACGTGCCGGCGGGCCACCAGCCAGACGCAGAGCGCGCCGGTGACGAACCCGAGTGTCTCGGTCCAGGTGAGGGACACACCGACCTCCTTAATGGTCGCTGTGACTATAAAGAGGTCAGGGGTGGGCGCACAAGGTTGTTCAGAAGGGCGCACAAAGTTGCGGGGGCGCACACGACGCGAAAGCCCGGCTCCCCCAGGACGGGGAAGCCGGGCTCCGGCGGCGGGTGTTGGGGGTCCTTAAAGCTCGACCTCGCGCATCAGCATGCCGACCTCGGTGTTGGTGAGGCGGCGCAGCCAGCCGGACTTCTGGTCGCCGAGCCCGATCGGGCCGAACCCGACGCGCACCAGCTTCTCGACCGGGAAGCCGGCCTCGGCCATCATGCGGCGCACGATGTGCTTGCGGCCCTCGTGGAGCTCGATCTCGACGAGGTAGTTCTTGCCGGTCTGCTGGATGACGCGGAAGGCGTCGGCCCGCGCGTAACCGTCCTCCAGCTGGATGCCCTCCTTGAGCCGCTTGCCGATCTCGCGCGGCAGCGGGCCCGTGATGGCCGCCAAGTAGGTCTTCTTCACGCCGTACTTGGGGTGGGTCAGACGGTGGGCCAGCTCGCCGTGGTTGGTGAGCAGGATGATGCCCTCGGTCTCGGTGTCGAGACGGCCCACGTGGAAGAGGCGGGTCTCGCGGTTGGTGACGTAGTCACCGAGGCACTGGCGGCCGTCCGGGTCCTCCATGGTGGAGACGACGCCGGCCGGCTTGTTCAGCGCGAAGAAGAGGTACGACTGGGTGGCGACGGTGAGGCCGTCCACCTTGATCTCGTCCCGCTCGGGGTCGACGCGCTTGCCCTGTTCGAGCACGATCTCGCCGTTGACCTCGACACGGGCCTGCTCGATCAGCTCCTCGCAGGCGCGGCGCGAGCCCATGCCGGCCCTGGCCAGCACCTTCTGCAAGCGCTCGCCCTCCTGCTCGGCGCCGGGGAAGGTCTTGGGGGTCTTCACGTCCGGCTTGTCCGCGTACCGGTCCCGGTTGCGCTGCTCGATCTTGGCGTCGAGCTCGCGCGGGCGGGCCTGGCCCAGGCGCTGGCCGTGCGGGCCGCGGCGGACCGGGGTGCCGCCCTGGGGCGCCTTGGGGCCGCCCTTGGCGCCGCCGCGCGCGGAAGCGCCGCGTCCACCGCGGGGGGCGTCGCCGCCCACGTCGTAGGTGCGCTCCTCGGGGCGCAGCGGACGCGGCTTGCCGCTGCCGCTCTGGCGCGGGCCGCCGCCCTGGCGCTGGCCGTCCCGGCCACCGCCGGATCCGCCCCGGCCGCCGCCACCGCCACTGCTGCCGCGGCCGCCGCTGTTGCCACCACGGCTCCCGCCGTTGTTTCCGCTGCTGTTCCTGCCGCTGCTGCTTCGCATCACATTTCCGTCTTGTCGTCTGCGGGGGTTTCCGGCGCGTCGGGCGCGTCCGGGTCGAACGACGGCACACCCTCCAGGGTCTCGGCCTCGATCGCGTCCGCCTCGGGGAGGAAGGGCGCCAGCTCCGGGAGCTCGTCCAGGCCGCGCAGGCCCATCCGCTCCAGAAAGTGGTTCGTCGTCCTGTACAGGATCGCACCTGTTTCGGGTTCCGTGCCCGCCTCGTCGACCAGACCGCGCTGGAGCAGGGTCCGCATGACCCCGTCACAGTTGACTCCGCGCACCGCGGAGACCCGCGAGCGGCTCACCGGCTGGCGGTAGGCGACGACCGCGAGGGTCTCCAGGGCGGCCTGGGTGAGACGGGCGTGCTGGCCGTCCAGGACGAAGCCCTCGACGGCGTCGGCGTACGCGGCCCGGCTGTAGAACCGCCAGCCGCCCGCGACCAGCCGCAGCTCGAAGCCGCGGCCCTGCGCCGTGTACTCGTCGGCCAGCTCCCGCAGGGCGTCCGCCACGGCCCTTCTGGGGCGTTCCAGGACCTTGGCGAGGTGCTCCTCGCTCGCGGGCTCGTCGACGACCATCAGGACGGCTTCCAAGGCCGGCTTCAGCTCCAGCTCCTCGCTCACGCCTGCTCCTCAGTCACCACGTGGTCGAACTCGTCGGTCACCGTCGGCGTCGCATCGCCCTCGCCGCCGCTCCAGCGCACCATCAGCTCCCCCAGCGCCTCGTCCTGGTCCAGGACGACGGCCTTCTCGCGGTACAGCTCCAGAAGGGCCAGGAACCGGGCGACCACGGTGAGCGTGTCCGGGGCGTCCTCGGCGAGCACCCGGAAGCTGACCTCCCCCGCCTCGCGCAGCCGCGCCACGACGATCCCCGCCTGCTCCCGCACCGAGACCAGCGGGGCGTGGATGTGGTCGACGTACACCTGGGGCGCGGCTCTGGGCTGCATGGCCTTGACGGCGAGCTTCGCGAATCCCTCGGCGCCGACGCTGATCACCACCTCGGGCAGCAGCTCGGCGAGGCCCGGCTCCAGGCCGACGGTGCGTGGGTATCTGCGCGCCTCGCCGTCCAGGCGCTCGCTGAAGATGTCCGCGACCCGCTTGTACGCGCGGTACTGCAAGAGCCGCGCGAACAACAGGTCCCGGGCTTCGAGCAGCGCCAGATCGGCCTCGTCCTCGACCTCGGCGGCGGGCAGCAGCCGGGCGGCCTTGAGGTCGAGCAGGGTGGCCGCGACGACGAGGAACTCGGTCGTCTGGTCCAGGTCCCAGTCCGGCCCCATGGCCCTGATGTGCGCCATGAACTCGTCGGTGACCTTGGACAGGGCGACCTCGGTGACGTCCATCTTGTGCTTGGAGATCAACTGGAGGAGCAGGTCGAAGGGCCCCTCGAAGTTGGCGAGCCGAACGGTGAACCGCCCGTCATCGGGAGCTTCGGCAGGCGGCACCCCTCCAGCCCCTCCGGCGTTCGAGGAGCGGGGGTCCGGGGGCGGAGCCCCCGGTGCCACCCCCTCGGCCGCGCCCGAATCCGACCCCCGGAGGGTCTCGGGAAGGGGCGGGGCGGGGAAAAAAGAACCCGGCCCCCGCCCGAGCGCACGGCGAGCCCCCCGCGCGGCGGGAGCGTCCGGTTCGTCGGCGGGGCTGGCCAAGGGGCTTTCCAGGGGGTGTGGAGCGGGCGGTGCGAAGCGCTGGCGGCCCACGGCCGCACGGCGCAGGCTAACGGCTAACGCCCCCGAAGACGCCGTACGAGAATGCTCGCGTCGCCCCGCGACTCCAGATCGGCGAGGACGACCGCGACGGCCTCCCGCACGATCCGCCCGCGGTCGACCGCGAGCCCGTGCTCACCGCGCAGGACCAGGCGCGCGTGCTCCAGGTCCATCAGCTCCTCGGCGGAGACGTAGACGGTGATCTTCTCGTCGTGGCGCTCGCGGCCGCTGGGCCGCCGGTTGGCCGCCCGCTGGCGGCGGCGCTGCTGCGCGGTGCCGGAGCCGCCCTGCGCGGGGGTGCGCCGCGCCTTGGCGGCGTCCGCATCGGCGGCGCCGCGGCTGCGCGGTTCGCCCGAGCCGGAGTCCTCCTCGGCCGCGCCGTGCTCCGCCTCGGGGGCGGACTCGGCGGCCACGGGTTCGCTCTCGCCCGCCGGCGCCGGCACCCGCGCCTCGCCACCGGGCCCCCGCCTGGGGGTGGACGGCGAGAGCGCCATCCCCCCGGTCGTACGGAACAGTTCGTCGGCCCCGGGCAGACTCACTCGGCGTGACACCGGGCGAGCACCTCCCTGGCGAGCTGGCGGTAGGCGGCCGCGCCGACGGAGTTGGAGGCGTACGTCGTGATGGGCTCACCGGCGACCGTGGTCTCCGGGAAGCGCACCGTGCGGCCGATGACCGTGTGGTAGACGTGGTCGTCGAAGGCCTCGACCACCCGGGCCAGGACCTCGCGGCTGTGCACCGTGCGCGAGTCGTACATCGTGGCGAGGATGCCGTCCAACTCCAGGTCGGGGTTGAGGCGTTCCTGCACCTTCTCGATCGTCTCGGTCAGCAGCGCGACACCGCGCAGCGCGAAGAACTCGCACTCCAGCGGCACGATCACCTTGTGAGCCGCCGTCAGGGCGTTCACGGTGAGCAGGCCGAGCGAGGGCTGACAGTCGATCACGATGTAGTCGTAGTCCTGCATCAGCGGCTTGAGCGCCCGCTGGAGCGTGGACTCGCGCGCGACCTCGCTCACCAACTGCACCTCGGCGGCGGACAGGTCGATGTTGCTCGGCAGCAGGTCCATGTTGGGGACCGCGGTCTTGAGCAGCACCTCGTCGGCCGACATGCCCCGCTCCATGAGCAGGTTGTAGACGGTGAGGTCGAGTTCCATCGGGTTCACGCCGAGGCCGACCGACAGGGCTCCCTGCGGGTCGAAGTCGACGAGCAGCACGCGGCGTCCGTACTCCGCGAGCGCGGCACCCAGGTTGATGGTCGACGTCGTCTTGCCCACGCCGCCCTTCTGGTTGCACATCGCGATGATCTTCGCGGGACCGTGGTCGGTCAGCGGGCCCGGGATCGGGAAGTACGGCAGCGGCCGTCCGGTCGGGCCGATCCGCTCGCGGCGCTGGCGGGCAGCGTCCGGGGCGAGGGTGGCCGCGTACTCGGGGTCGGGCTCGTACTCGGCGTCGGGGTCGTAGAAGTGCCCCTGGGGCACCTCGTCAAAGTCGGCGAGAGCGGCGGTGTCCCGGCCGCTCTCGTTGCCGGCCGTGGCGTTCACGTGTAGGCCGTCCATCATCCGTGGGGCTGTCGTCATGTGCTGGGTGGGGACCATCCCCGCGTGGGCGGGGACCGGTGTGGTTTCGAAGGCGCGGACCGCGACGGAGCCGACAGCCTCGGGCCCCGAAGGGCTCAGGCCCCGTACGGACATCCCCGCAGGGACTCCGGACTGACCACCTCCGGGAGTAAATGTCGACTCATTCACAAGTCGTCTTACCTCCTTGGACGTGACCAGGAAACTTTATCGATAGGTCAGCGTGGCACCATGCCGACGGTTGGCGACTCTATGGCGTGTCACCGGTCCGCAGCAACACAATCCGCCGGACCCGGCCCGATGTGTCGGCAACCGAACACCCCGCTGTCAAGGGCGTACGGGCATCGACGCGCACGTTTCACCAGTGCGCGAAACGGTTAAAGGGTTACGTTCGAGGCGAGTTGAGCGAGTCGTTCCGGGGCGGGCGGAAGTGTCGCGACACACATCCGGCCGGACCTTGGTCGACAAGGTCCGGCCGGGTGTACGCGGTTGACGGTCCGGTTGACGAACCGCCTTTTCACTAGCCGAGAAGCGCGTGCAGCTCGACCTGCTCCAGGCCGTGGGCCTCGGCGACCGGACCGTAAACGACCTGGCCGTCATGGGTGTTGAGGCCGAGCGCGAGGGCGGCGTCGCGGCGCAGCGCCTCGACCCAGCCGTTGTTCGCCAGCGACACGATGTAGGGCAGCGTGGCGTTGGTGAGGGCGTAGGTGGAGGTGTTCGGCACCGCACCCGGCATGTTGGCCACGCAGTAGAAGACCGAGTTGTGGACCATGAAGGTCGGCTCGGCGTGGGTGGTCGGACGCGAGTCCTCGAAGCAGCCGCCCTGGTCGAT
This sequence comes from Streptomyces hundungensis, assembly GCF_003627815.1. NCBI lineage: Bacteria > Bacillati > Actinomycetota > Actinomycetes > Kitasatosporales > Streptomycetaceae > Streptomyces > Streptomyces hundungensis. Next base: position 6,658,723 of record NZ_CP032698.1, on the reverse strand, counting down.
GGCGATGTCGACAAGGACACTTCCGGGCTTCATCTTGGCGACGAGCTCGTTGGTGACCAGCTTCGGGGCCTTCGCGCCGGGGATGAGCACCGCGCCGATGACGAGGTCGGCCTCGACGACGGCCTTCTCCAGCTCGTAGGCGTTGGAGACGATCGTCTGCACCTTGGTGCCGAAGATCTTGTCGGCCTCGCGGAGCTTGTTGATGTCCTTGTCGAGCAGGGTCACGTGGAAGCCCATGCCGACGGCGATCTGCGTGGCGTTCCAGCCGGAGACGCCGCCGCCGATGACGACCGCCTTGCCGGCGTGGGTGCCGGGGACGCCGCCGGGCAGCACGCCGCGGCCGCCGGCCGAGCGCATCAGGTGGTAGGCGCCGACCTGCGGGGCGAGCCGGCCCGCGACCTCGGACATGGGGGCGAGCAGCGGCAGCTGGCGGCCGGCCGTCTCGACGGTCTCGTACGCGATCGCGGTGGTGCCGGACTCAAGCAGGGCGTCCGTGCACTCGCGGGAGGCGGCGAGGTGCAGGTAGGTGAAGAGCGTCTGGTCCTTGCGCAGGCGGTGGTACTCCTCCGCGATGGGCTCCTTGACCTTGAGCAGCAGGTCGGCGGTGGCCCAGACCTCGTCCGCGGTGGCGAGGATCTCCGCGCCTGCCGCGACGTACTCGGCGTCCGTGATCGAGGAGCCCACACCGGCGCTCTGCTCGACGAAGACCTGGTGGCCGTGGCGTACGAGCTCGTGCACGCCGGCGGGGGTGATGGCCACCCGGAACTCGTTGTTCTTGACCTCGCGGGGGATACCGACCTTCACGTCGATCACGGTCCTTGACTCAGGGGGGTAAACGGGGGCAATGCCATACATACCCGTACGCGAACAGGCGCACCGGGGGCACCACAGGAGGCTGCGGCTCACCCAGTCTAATGAAGGTCCTCGCGCTGTCTACCCTTACAAAGCTTTAATCTTTGGCTGAAGCACTACGGATTTCGTAGGCCGCCTGGCTCCGATGGCTCATCTTCCAACAATCGATCGGCCGTGGACCGGTGCAACCGCGCGGCCGTGGGGTCGCCGAGCCGGTCCAGGGTGTCGGCGAGACGGAGCTGGAGCGCGGCCTGGAGGCGCAGATCACCGGCGTCGCGGGCGAGCTCCACGGCCTGGCGGCAGGTGCGCAGCGATTCCTCGGGGCGCCCCGCGTACTCCTGGACCCGGGCCACCTCGCTCAACGCCCGTGCCTGGCTGGGGAGATCACCGAGCCGGCGGTATCCGGCCACCGCGGCCCGCCAGCCGCGCAGCGCCTCGCCGTAGCGGCCCGCATAGGTGTGCACGGTGGCGAGGCGCCCGTACAGCCGGGCCTCGTCGGCGCGCTCGCCCCGCGCGAGCCGCTGGGACAGGGCGCGCCCGTACCAGTCGGAGGCCCGCTGCCAGTCCCCCAGCTCCTGGTGGGCGCCGCCTACGGATTCCATCGCCCGGCCCGTCGCGTACGGGTCGTTCGCGGCGCGGCCCGCGTCCAGGGCCGCCCGGTAGCGGGCCAGGGCCTCGGTGGTCCGCCCGGTCCGCGCGTCCAGGTCGCCCAGGTTCAGCAGCGCCGCGGCCTTCTCCCGGTGCAGCTCCCGGCGCTCGGCCACGTCGAGGACCAGCTGGTGCAGGCCGTACAGCTCGGGGGCGGCGGCCTCGGCGCCCCGGTGCGCGGCGAGCGCCCGCACCAGGGCGGCCACCAGGCGCCGGGCCAGGGTGTCGAGCTCGCCGTCCTCCACCGCGAGCCGGGCGGCCGCGAGCAGCGCGGGCCGCCGGCTGCTGAGCCAGGCGTCGGCGAGGGCCGCGTTCGGGAAGCGCAGGGCGCGCGGCAGCCCCGCGAGCTTCCGGCGGGCGGGCGAGCCCTCCGGCTCGGTGACCGCGCGGCAGGACTGGAGCAGCCGGACCGTCCGCTCCAGCATCCGGGCGCGGGCCAGCTGCACCTCGCCGGGCCGGTCGACGCTTTCGCACAGCGCGCGCAGCAGCGGCGCGAGGGCGCCGGGCACCCGGTACTGCTCGGGCGCGGCCGGGTCCCTGCGCAGCAGTCCGTACGCCACGAAGTCGGTCAGCGCCGCCTGGGCGCCGGTGACCGAGCAGCCGGCGAGGGCGGAGGCGGTGTGCGCGTCGGCGAGGCCGGCGGGGGCGAGGGCGAGCAGACGCAGTATCCGCGCGGCCGGCTGCGAGAGCGATGCGTGGACGAGCCGGAAGGCGCGGGCCAACGGCTGGGCGGCGATGGGGAGTTCGGCCGTCTCGTCGGTCATGGTGCGCAGTTGTTTGGCCACGTCGGCGACGGCGGCCTTGGGGCGGGCCGCGAGCCAGCCGCCGACCAGGACCAGGGCGGCGGGCTGCCCGCCGCAGGCCTCCACGAGGGACTCCGCGGCGCGCGGATCGACGGTGACGCGCACCGCGCCGGTGTAGCCCTCCAGGAGTTCGACGGCCGACTTCACGTCGAGCCCGCCCAGGGTGCAGGGGCGCACGTCGGGGATGCCGGTGAGGGGGCCTTCCGCGGTCGCCACGACCAGGCAGCGGGAGGTGTCGGGCAGCAGGGGGCCGACCTGTTCCGCGTCGGCCGCGTCGTCCAGGAGCACGATCGCCCGGCGGCCGGTGAGCGCCCCGCGGACCAGCTCGGCCAGCTCGTCCTGGCCGGCGCCGGGCGGCGCCGGGACCTCCAGGGCGTCCAGGAGGTCCCGGGCGACCCGGTCGAGGGGGACGCGGGTCCCGCCGGGTTCGGTGAGCGTGGCGCGCACGGCGCCGTCGGGGTAGTCGTCGGCCACCTGACGGGCCAGCTCGGCGGCGAGCGCGGTGCGTCCCGATCCGGGGCGGCCCGCGATCAGCAGGACCCGGGGCCGGGGCGACTTCTTCCCTGACAGGGTGTCAAGTCCGGCCCGTTCGATGTCGGCCCGGAGTTCCTTCAACTCGCGCTGCCTGCCCAGGAATTGATGCGTGCGCTGCCCGGCGGCAGTGCCACCCACGTCCACCGCCTGATCCGTCACGGGCCACGCTCCGTCCGCCTGAGCACCTGGAGACCGTGCGGGTCTCCGCACGGGCAGTCCGAGCGTAGTTCACGCTTCGTGACCGTTTGGGTGGAGCGCGGCGGAGATGTCGCCCGATCGGATCAGCAGATTTTCAGATCGGGTGAGACCGGACGTGATCGAAGGTGATCGGCGGCTGGGAACGACGCCGGTTCTACTCCTCGAAGGGGCGGGCCGGCCAGGGCGCCCCGGCCGGGCGCAGCGCCTCGACGCCGTCGCCCCGCAGGACGGCCGACAGCGCGAGCGCGCCGACCACCAGACAGGTGTTGTGCAGCTCCCCCGCGAGCACCCCCCGCACGAGGTCGTCGAGCGGGACCCGGGCCAGCTCCATGTCGGCCTCCTCCTCGGCGACCTCGAAGCGCTCGCCGTCCGCCTCGGACAGGTCCTGCGCCAGGAAGATCCGTACGGCCTCGTCGCTGCCGCCGGGGCTCGTGAACACATCGGTCAGGACGTGCCACCGCTCGGCCTTGACGTGGGCCTCCTCGTACAGCTCGCGCTGGGCGGCGTGCAGCGGGTTCTCGCCCGGCACGTCCAGGAGTCCGGCCGGGATCTCCCAGAGCTTGTGGCGCACCGGGTGGCGGTACTGGCGCAGCACCAGGACCCGGCCCTCCTCGTCCAGGGCCAGGATCGCCACCGAGCCGGGGTGGACCTGGTAGTCGCGCTGGTGCACCGCGCCGTCGGGCATCACGACGTCGTCGGTGCGCACGCTGGTCTTGTGGCCGGTGAAGGGGGTGGCACTCGCCACGACCTGCCAGTGTTCGGCGGTGTCCTCAAGGGCCATGGCGACGTCCTCCCACAGTGCGCGTACAACAGAAACCGGGGCACGGGCCCCGCAGGACCCGTACCCCGGCAACGTTAACGTGCACGGACTACTTGGCGGGCTTGCCCGTCTTGCGCTCGACGGCCGCCTTGACCAGGCCCGCGAAGAGCGGGTGCGGGCGCGTGGGGCGCGAGCGCAGCTCCGGGTGCGCCTGCGTGGCGACCAGGTAGGGGTGCACCTCGCGCGGGTACTCGACGTACTCCACGAGCTTGTTGTCGGGCGAGGTGCCCGAGAAGACGATGCCCGCCTTCTTCTCCAGCTCCGCGCGGTAGGCGTTGTTCACCTCGTAGCGGTGGCGGTGGCGCTCCTCGACGTAGGGCTGGTCGCCGTAGGCCTCGCGGACGACGGAACCCTCGGCGAGCTTCGCCGGGTACATGCCCAGGCGCATCGTTCCGCCCAGGTCGCCCGCGCCCTCGACGTAGGCCAGCTGCTCCTCCATCGTCGAGATGACGGGGTGGGCGGTGGCGGCGTCGAACTCGGTGGAGTTGGCGTCCGGGATGCCGGCCAGGTTGCGGGCCGCCTCGATGACGATGCACTGGAGGCCCAGGCAGATGCCGAGCAGCGGCACCTTGTTCTCACGGGCGTACTGGATGGCGCCGATCTTGCCGTTCACGCCGCGGTCGCCGAAGCCGCCGGGGACCAGGATCGCGTCCACGTCGCCGAGGTTCTTCTTGGCGCCGGCCGGGGTCTTGCAGTCGTCGGAGGTGACCCACTTGACCTTGACGCGGGCCTTGTTGGCGAAGCCGCCGGCCCGCATGGCCTCGGTGATCGACAGGTACGCGTCGGGCAGGTCGATGTACTTGCCGACCAGCGCCACGGTCACCTCGTGCAGCGGGTTGTGGACCCGGTCGAGGAGGTCGTCCCACTGCGTCCAGTCCACATCGCGGAACGGCAGGTCCAGCTTGCGGACGACGTAGGCGTCCAGGCCCTCGGTGTGCAGCACCTTGGGGATGTCGTAGATCGACTTGGCGTCGATCGCGGCGACCACGGCGGCCTCGTCCACGTCGCACATCAGCGAGATCTTGCGCTTGATCGACAGCGGCACCTCGCGGTCGGCGCGCAGCACGATCGCGTCGGGCTGGATGCCGATGTTGCGCAGGGCGGCGACCGAGTGCTGGGTCGGCTTGGTCTTCAGCTCGCCGGAGGGACCGATGTAGGGCAGCAGCGAGATGTGCACCACAAACACGTTGTCGCGGCCGACCTCGTGGCGGACCTGGCGGACGGTCTCCAGGAACGGCAGCGACTCGATGTCGCCGACCGTGCCGCCGACCTCGGTGATGACCACGTCGACGTCGTCGGTCGCCATCCGGCGGATGCGGTGCTTGATCTCGTTGGTGATGTGCGGGATGACCTGCACCGTGTCGCCCAGGTACTCGCCGCGCCGCTCCTTGGCGATGACCTGCGAGTAGACCTGCCCGGTGGTCACGTTGGCGGACCCGTCGAGGTCGACGTCGAGGAACCGCTCGTAGTGGCCGATGTCCAGGTCCGTCTCGGCGCCGTCGTTGGTGACGAACACCTCACCGTGCTGGAACGGGTTCATGGTGCCCGGGTCCACGTTCAGGTACGGGTCGAGCTTCTGCATCGTGACCCGAAGGCCCCGCGCCTTGAGGAGCGCACCCAGGCTGGAGGCAGTCAGACCCTTGCCGAGGGAAGAGGCGACACCCCCGGTGACGAAGATGTGCTTGGTCGTCGTGGCTGTGCTGTTTCGAAAAGCCTTGGGCTGCATGGCCAAGAGGGGGCTCCCGTGGTCGCGATCTGGAGTGCGTGCCGGTCACCCTGTGTGGATCTTGTGCGAATCCCGCGAGATCTCAGAGGGCGCCGTCGCTGCGGTTCGGGGCTTTTTTCAGCACCCGGCCACGGGCTACCAGGGTATCAGCGCCGGGGAGAGAGCGCGTCCGGCCACGCTCTGTATGCCGCTGGTCAGCCGTGCGTACGAGCCTCACTCGTTCGGCCCAGTGGCGTTCAATGGAGGCTCAAGCGGATCACTGAGGTGCGTCGTATCCTGCTCGGACACTCGCTTGCCGAGCCACCTGGTAGCACGGCGCCACCCCGTCCGTCATCGGGAACATGCGCTCGTTGGCGAACCCTTGACCGCTGTCGCTGTAAGCGCCCCCCGGGGGCGGACATGGCCGTTCGACTGGAGATTGCACGTGGCCGGGCGCATCGAGGATTACGCACTCATCGGAGACATGCAGACCGCGGCACTGGTCTGCCGGGACGGCACGGCGGACTGGCTCTGCCTGCCCCGCTTCGACTCGCACGCCGTCTTCGCCGGACTGCTCGGCACCGAGGAACACGGTTTCTGGCGGGTCGGACCGGCACACGGTGCCGACGAAGCACCCCCGGCGGCCGACCGCCGCCGCTATCGGGGCGACTCGCTCATCCTGGAATCGGAGTGGGACACCCCGCGCGGCACGGTCCGGGTGACCGATTTCATGCCGCCGCGCGACGGCGCCCCGCAGCTGATCCGCATCGTGGAGGGGGTCACCGGCCGCGTCCAGATGCGCTCCACGCTGCGCATGCGGTTCAGTTACGGCCGGATCACCCCCTGGGTGCACAAGGTCGACGACACGCGAACCGTCGCCGTCGCGGGCCCCGACTCGGTGTGGTTCGACACCGAGGCCGAGACGTACGGCAAGAACCTCACGACCTACTCCGACTTCACCGTCTCCCCCGGTGAGCGCGTCGCGTTCACCATCAGCTGGCAGCCCTCGCACCGCGAGCCGCCCGCACTGCCAGAGCCCGAGGCGTCCCTGGAGGCGACCGAGGACTTCTGGCGCGAGTGGGTGGAGCACTGCACCTATCACGGGCCCTACCGCGAGGCGGTGGTCCGCTCCCTGATCACCCTGAAGGCGCTGACCTACGCCCCGACCGGCGGCATCGTCGCGGCCCCCACCACCTCGCTGCCCGAGACCCTCGGCGGCGAACGCAACTGGGACTACCGCTACACCTGGCTGCGGGACGCCGCGATCACGCTCTCCTCGCTGCTGCGCACCGGCTACCGCGAGGAGGCCCGCGCCTGGCGCGAGTGGCTGCTGCGGGCGGTCGCGGGCGACCCCGAGAACCTCCAGATCATGTACGGGATCGCGGGCGAGCGGGAGTTGGGCGAGACCGAACTCGACTGGCTGCCGGGATACGAGAACTCGACCCCGGTACGGGCCGGCAACGGCGCCGCCCACCAGCTCCAGCTCGACGTGTACGGCGAGGTCACCGAGGCGCTGCACCTGGCGCACATGACGGGTCTGGCCCGCAACGACTACGCCTCGCTGCTCCAGCTCAAGCTGATCCGCTACCTGGAGACCCACTGGGACCAGCCCGACGAGGGCATCTGGGAGGTGCGCGGGCCGCGCCGCCACTTCGTGCACTCCAAGGTGATGGCCTGGGTCGCGGTGGACCGCACCATCAAGCTCATCGAGTCCGGCGACGCCGACGGCCCGCTCGACAAGTGGCGCCAACTGCGCGACGACATCCACCGGGACGTCTGCGAGAAGGGCTACGACAAGGAGCGCAACACTTTCACCCAGTCCTACGGTTCGCAGGAACTGGACGCCTCCCTGCTCCTGATCCCGCAGATGGGCTTCCTGCCGCCGGACGACAAGCGGGTGATCGGCACCATCGAGGCGATCCAGCGCGAGCTGTCCACGCCGGACGGGTTCATCCTGCGCTACCCCACGACCAGCGACGACACGGACAATTTGGACGGTCTGCTGGGCGAGGAGGGCGCGTTCCTGGCCTGTTCGTTCTGGATGGCGGACGACCTCGCGATGATCGGCCGGGTGGACGAGGCCCGCAAGCTCTTCGAGAAGCTGCTGGCGCTCCGCAACGACCTGGGGCTGCTCGCGGAGGAGTGGGATCCGCACCTCCAGCGCCAGGTCGGCAACTTCCCGCAGGCCTTCAGTCACGTTCCGCTGATCGACACCGCCCTGCGGCTGACCGCCTCGGGCGCGTACGCCGGCTGACGGGTGGGCCGGCACTGGCCGGCCTTCGCCCTGCTCCGGCGTGCCGTCGGACCGCCCCGCGTGACGTAGGCCACAAAGGGCGGTTTCCGGGACGTAACCGCAGGTAGCGTCCGCCGCATGCGGTGGCGTCCCGGGGTCGGGCTCCGGGTCCCGCAGGACGAGAGGTGGGCGCAGTGGACACGCAGGGCGGCATCACCGTGCAGCGGGCGCTGGAGCTGCCGGGGCTGCGCGGGGGTCTTCCGGAGGTCGTCGCGGGCGCCGAGCGGCTCCAGCGCACGGTGCGCTGGGTGCACGCGGGCGAGGTGCCCAACATCGCCTCGCTGCTCAAGGGCGGCGAGCTGCTCCTGACGACCGGGCTCGGCCTCGGTACCCGCCCCGCCGAGCAGCGCGCTTTCGTACGACGCCTCGCCGACCGGGGCATCGCCGCCCTCGTCGTGGAGCTCGGCCCGCGCTTCGCCCGACTGCCCGCCACTCTCGTGGAGACCGCGCGGGCCGCGGGCCTCCCCCTCGTCCAGCTCCACCGCGAGGTGCCGTTCGTCACGGTGACCGAGGAGATCCACACCGAGATCGTCAACGGCCACTACGCCCTGCTGCAACGCGCCGAAGAAGTCCACCGGAGGTGCACCGAGGCGCTGCTCGGCGGCGGCGGAATCCCCCAAGTCCTCGGCATCCTGGCCGACTTCACCGCCAACCCGGTCTTCCTGGAGACCCCCGACGGGCAGCTCCTGTACGCCGCCGCCTGCGAGACCGGCGAGGCGGCCGCCGACCCGCTCCAGATCTGGGAGGGGCTGCGCGGCCAGCGCGAGGCCCGCGCCTCGGGGCCGCCCACGGGCGCGGTCCTGGTGGACGTGCCCGGCGGCGGGCCCGGCGCGGGCTCGGTGCGGGCCCGTCTGGCGCTGCTCGCGGTCGGGCCGCCCCTGCTGCCGGTGCACCGCATGGCCGCGGAGCGGGCGGCGGGCATCCTCGCGGTCGTGCTCATGCAGGCCCGCCAGGAGGAGGAGCTGGCCGCGCGCGGCCGGGGCGACTTCCTGACCGACCTCGCCGAGGGCCGCATCACCCCCGAGGACGCCCCCGCCCAGGCCAAGGTCCTCGGCTTCAAGCCCGGCGAAGGCCCGCTCCTGCCGGTCGTGATGCGGCTGGCCGCCGAGCTCGCCCCCACGGGCAACTGGGCGGTCCTGGCCCGGGCCGTCCTCGAAGAGCTGTCCTCGGTGGGCGTACCGGTCCTGCTCGGCGTACGCCCCGTCGAGGGCCGGGTGCCGCTGCTGCTGGGGCTGCGCTCGGAGTCGGAGCGCACCGCGGTCGCCGACCGGGTCGCGGCGGCCCTGCGGGCCGGCGTCGAGCGCGCCGGGCTCATGGGGGCGCGGGCCGGGACGCAGCCGGTGGTCGTGGTGGGGATGGCGGGCGGCTGGGCGGCGGCCGGCGCCGGACTCAGGCACGCGGCGGAGACCGCGGCCGCGGCCCAGGGCCTGCCCGAGCGGCCCTGGTACGACGCCCGCCGCCTCGACATCGACCTGCTGCTCTGGCGGCTGCGCGACCACCGCGACCTCGCGGCGTTCGTGGAGCGGGCGATCGGCCCGCTCCAGACCCACGACCGCGCCTCACGGCCGCCCCTGCTGCCCACCCTGGAGACCTATCTCGCACACGCGGGCCGCAAGGCGGAGACCGCCCGCGAGCTCCATCTCAACCGGCAGACCCTCTACAACCGCCTGGCCCGCATCGCGGACCTCCTCGGCACGGACCTGGACGACCCGCAGACCGTGCTCGCCCTGTCCCTGGCCCTGCGGGCCCGCCGACACGCGGGCGCGCAGGGGTAGGCGGCGTCCGGCAGGGTCAGGATCCGGCCAACTCGTCGTAGATGGCGAGGACTTGGGCCACCGTATCGTCCTCGGTGGGCCAGGTCCGGGCCTGTACTTGACCGGCCTCGGCGAGCGCGCGGCGCGCCCCGGGGTCCGCGAGGAGGCCCACCACCGCGCCGGCCAGTGCCCCGGCGTCCCCGTACGGCACGAGCAGGGCCGCGTCCCCGACCAGCTCGGGCACCCCGCCCACGGCCGTCGCGACCAGCGGCACGCCCAGGCGCAGCGCGTCCTGGGCGAGCAGCGAGCGGGCCTCCCAGCGGCTGGGCAGGACGGCGACATCGGCGGCGGCGAGCAGCGCGGTGATGTCGTCGCGCCGCCCGACGAGCCGGACCGGCAGACCCTCGCTCTCGATGCGGTGCTGCAACACGGGCCGGCCGGGGCCCTCCCCCGCGATGACGAGCAGCGGTACGGGATCCAGGTCGCGCCAGACGCGGGCGGCGTCCAGGAGCACCTCGTAGCCGCGGTGGGCGTCCAGACTGCCCACGGCCATCAGCAACGGCCGTTCCACCGCGCCGAGTTCGGCCCGTGCCTTGCCGTCGGGGAGCCCGAAGGGCGGGCGGGGCGCGGGGATCGCGACCGGGGCGAGCCGGGCGTCGCGCGCGCCACGGCTGCGGGCCCGGTCGACGAGGTCGGAGGAGGTGGCGAGCACCACCGCCGCGGCGCGCGCGACCCGGCGCTCCACCAGACGCAGCACCTGCCCGCGGGCGCCCTCGGCGTGCGAGCGGGTGTGCCAGGTGACGACCAGCGGGACGCCCTTTCTGCCGCGCAGCGCGAGGGCGGCGCGGACGGCGGCGTGCAGCCCGTGCGCGTGGACCACGCCGGCGTCGGCGCAGGCGGCCCGCAGGGCGCCGACCGACGCGGGGTCGCCGCGCCGCGCGACCGGTACGAAGCGGGCGCCGGAGGCGGCGAAGTCGTACGCCCGCTCCAGTGCCGCCGGGGCGCAGACGGTGACCCGCACACCCCGCGCGACCAGGCCGGCCGCGAGCGACCTGACGTGCGCGCTGCTGCCCGCGCTGCCGCCGCCGAGCACTTGCACCATACGCAGCTGTGACACGTGAACAGGCTCCCGGAACGGCCGAGTCGGCGGTGGAGGTCGATGATGCCCGGCCAAGGATGCCAGCCCGCACGGACGTTCCGGCACCGCTCGCGGATTCCTGCCGTGTCGCGCGGGCGGGGCCCCGCCCCCAAAACACCCCCAAGGGTGAACCAGGCAGTGGGGTTGCCCACGCCCGGCCCCCTGGGGCACCTCGCCCACCCACCCGCCCGTAAGCGCAGGGTTGGAGAGCCCGGGCCCCCTGGGGCTCCGCCCCAGACCCCGTTCGCGCCTAAAGGGCGCTCGTCCTCAATCGCCGGACAGGCTGAAGGGGTGCCCAGCGCCGAGTAGTTAGGGGCGCGGGGAACTGCGCGAGAAGCGGGCACGGTCCGCAGACGAGAACGGGGCTAGGGGCGCGGGGAACTGCGCGAGAAGCGGGCACGGTCCGCAGACGAGAGCGGGTTTCAGGGGCGCGAGGAACTGCGCAAAAGGCGTCCACGGCCCGCAGGGGCGAGCGGGTTCAGGGGCGCGGGGAACTGCGCGACCGGCCACCCGCGGCCCGCAGCCGCAAGACGCCCCCAAACCCCTCAGCCCCCCAAAACCCCCCACTCCCCCCACCCCGCAACCCCAAGCACCCCCACCGCCCCCACCACAAGCCCACCCCGCCCCGCCCCCTCCGCGAGGGCCACCCCCAGCGCCGCCCCCAGCGCATGCGCACCCCCGTCCCCGATCATCGTGCGCTCGCCGAGATCATCGGCGAGGACGGCCGCCGCCGCCCCCATCGGGACCCCCGCCGCAACCCCCCGCCACAACCCCGCCGCGCCGAGCGCGAGCACCGCGCCCGTGGCCCGGCCGGGCCGCAGGTCGATGAGGTTGACGAAATGCGCGGTGCCGGCCACGACGATCCCGGCGAGCACCTTGTCCAGGGGCCGCTCCTTGAGGAGCGCCCCGGCCACCAGCCCGGCCCCGCCGATCCCGATCAACTTGACCGCCCCGCTGGTGAGTTCACCGCCGCGCAGAGCGGCGAGGTGCGCCCGGAACCCGCGCCGGTGATCACCGCGGACGTCGTCGTACGCCCCGCACACCGCGCCCGCCCCGACCGCGAGGAGCCCGGCCGCCCGGGCCCGCGGGGCGGACAAGGTCGCGGCTCCGGCCAGCGCGCCGAGCGCGACCGCGGGCCCGGAGTACAGGTCGACGGTGCGCCCGGCATAGTTCTCGCGCTCGAAGCGGCCGTCACGCCGGGTCCTGAGCGCCGCGTAGACGCCCCGCGCCACCCCACCCGCCACACCGAACGCCCGTATCCCGCCCGCCACATCAGCCATACGGGTCACCCTACGAGAACCGCGGGGCGGCCCGTTCAGGGGCAGATCCGGGGGTGGATCCAGGCGGATCCAGAGGCGGATCCGGGGGCGGCCCGGGCGGGGATCGCCGCCCGGCCACCCGGCCGCCCAGGGGGCTAGCCGTCCGCGCGGGCCGTGGCGAGGAGTTCCTCGGCGTGCGCCCGGGCCGTCTCCGAGTCCTCCTGGCCGGCCAGCATCCGCGACAGCTCGCGCACCCGGTCCTCGCCCTCCAGAACGGTGACCCCGGACCGGGTCACCGTGCCGTCGCTGGTCTTCTCGACCAGGAGCTGGCGGTCGGCGAACGCCGCCACCTGCGGAAGGTGGGTGACGACCACGACCTGCGCCGACTTGGCGAGCTTGGCGAGCCGCCGGCCGATCTCGACCGCCGCCTTGCCGCCGACGCCCGCGTCGACCTCGTCGAAGAGATACGTCGGCACCGGGTCCGTACCGGCGAAGACGACCTCCACCGCGAGCATCACGCGCGAGAGTTCACCGCCCGACGCGCCCTTGGCGATCGGCCGGGGCGGGGCGCCCGGGTGGGGCGCGAGCAGCAGCTCGACCTCGTCGGCGCCGGTCGGTCCGTAGGCCACGGTCCGCCCGCCGACGGCCACGCCCGAAGCCTCGTCGGCGGACTCGCTCTGGCTCACCGAGAACGACACCCGCGCGTGCGGCATCGCGAGGGAGGCGAGCTCGGCGGTGACGGCTTCGGCGAACCGGGCCGCGGCCTCGGTGCGGGCATCCGTCAACTCCTGTGCCAGCACCGACAGTTCGTCGCGCAGCCCGTCCCGCTCGGCCGTGAGCTGCTCGATCCGGTCGTCGTCACCGTCGAGTTCGGTCAGGCGTGCCGCGCCCTCCTGCGCCCAGGCGAGTACGGCCGAGATGTCCTCGCCGTACTTGCGGGTCAGGGCGGTCAGGGCGGCCCGGCGTTCCTCGACGGCGGCGAGCCGCAGCGGGTCGGCGTCCAGGTCGTCGGCGTATCCGGCGAGCTCGCCCGCCACGTCGCCCAGCAGGATCGCGACCTCGCCGATGCGCTCGGCGAGCGCCGCGAGCGCCGGGTCGTGGGAGCGTACGGCGTCCAGGGCCCGGTGCGCGCCCGCGACCAGCGTCGTGGCGTCCACGCTCTCCGGGTCCTCGGGGTTGCCGGCCAGCGCGGCGTGCGCGACGGCCGCCGCCGAGGCGAGCGCCTCGGCGTGCCCGAGCCGTTCGGCCTCGGCCGCGAGCTCGGCGTCCTCGCCGGGCAGCGGTTCGACGGCGGCGATCTCGTCGAGCCCGAACCGCAGCAGATCGGCTTCCTGGGCACGCTCGCGCGCCCGGGTGATCAGCTCCTCCAGCTCGACGGCGACGGCCCGAAGCCGGCGGTAGGCGCCCGCGTACTTGGCGAGGGGGCCCGCCACCGCGTCACCCGCGTACCGGTCGAGGGCCTCGCGCTGCCTGGCCGGGCGCAGCAGCCCCTGCTGGTCGGTCTGGCCGTGCACCGCGACGAGTTCGTCGGCGAGTTCGGAGAGCACCCCGACCGGCACCGACCGCCCGCCGAGGAACGCCCGCGAGCGGCCCTCCGCCGAAACGGTACGGCTCACCAGCAGCGCACCCTCGTCGAGCTCGGCTCCGGCCTCCTCGGCCCGCAGGGTCGCCGAGCTGCCGGGCCGCAGCGCGATCCGCCCCTCGACGACCGCGGCCTTGGCGCCGATCCGCACCAGGGCGGGGTCGGCACGTCCGCCGAGCAGCAGCCCCAGGCTGGTCACGACCATGGTCTTGCCCGCGCCGGTCTCGCCGGTCACCGCGGTGAAACCGGGTGACAGCTCCACGACAGCGTCGTCGATGACCCCGAGCGACCGTATCCGCATCTCCTCCAACACGGACACGACCTTACGAGGTCCGGAGCCCTGTGTGCGACGCCCCCCGTGTCGTCACCCTCTCGTGGGGTGTGAACCGCCGGTGCGGGGGACGGCCCCGGGGTGATTGAAAAACCGGCCGGACACCCCGGCCATCCCCGCCATGGACACGACAGAAAAGATCCGCTCACGGAGGCGGCAGCACCCCCGCGCGGACGCCCCCGCCCACCACACCACCGGCTCCCCCACTCAGGTCAATGCGGTGCGCCGCGCCAACCCTGCACCGGCAACGCGAACTTGGCGACGAGACGGTCGGTGAACGAGGCGTGGTGCAGCCGCGCGAGCCGTACCGGAACGGCGCCGCGCCGCACCTCCACCCGTGCGCCCGAAGGGAGTTCGACGGTGCGTCGCCCGTCGCACCACAGCACGCCGTGCGGCGTGTGCGGCTGCACCTCGACCGCGAGCACCGAGTCGGGCGAGGTGACGAGGGGCTTGGCGAAGAGCGCGTGCGCGCTGATCGGCACCATGAGCAGCGCCTCCACCTCGGGCCACACCACGGGCCCCCCGGCCGAGAAGGCGTACGCGGTCGAACCGGTCGGCGTGGCGCACACGATGCCGTCGCAGCCGAACCCGGTCACCGGGCGGCCGTCGATCTCCAGGACGACCTCCAGCATCCGCTCGGGCGAGACCTTCTGGACGGCGGCCTCGTTGAGGGCCCAGTCCTCGTGCACCACGTCGCCGTTGTTGCGCACGACGACGTCGAGGGTCATCCGCTCCTCGACCTCGTAGGAGCGCGTCACGACACGGTCGACGACCTTGTCGAGGTCGTCGCGCTCGGCCTCCGCGAGGAAGCCGACGCGACCCAGGTTGACGCCGAGCATGGGCACCCCGGAGGCGCGGGCGAGTTCGGCGCCGCGCAGCAGGGTGCCGTCACCGCCGAGGACGATCAGCAGCTCGCAGGCGTCCAGGCATTCGGGGCTGGCGTCCTCGACGATCTCCGCCTCGGTCGGCAGCGGCAGGTCGGCCGCCTCCGCGCGCAGCACCCGTACGCCGATGCCGCTGCGCAGCAGACCCCTGACGACCAGCTCCGCGCTGCGGATGGCCGCGGGTCTTCCGGTGTGCGCGAGCAGGAACACGGTACGAGTGGCCGTGCCGCTCTGCGGGTTGTTCTCCGACGGGTTCAACGGGGTCCCTCCGCCACTGCGCGCTCCACGTCCGCAGGATCGAGCGCGGGCGCCCCGGCCCGCAGCCACAGAAAGTACTCGACGTTGCCGGACGGGCCGGGCAGCGGGCTGGCGGTCACGCCGACCACGCCGAGCCCGAGCGCCGCCGCCTGCGCCGCCACCGTCCGCACCGTCTCGGCGCGCAGTTCGGGGCTGCGCACGACGCCCCCGCTGCCGAGCCGGTCCTTGCCGATCTCGAACTGCGGCTTGACCATGAGGACCAGGTCCGCGTCGGGCGCCGAGCAGCGCACGAGGGCGGGCAGGACCAGGCCGAGCGCGATGAACGAGAGGTCGCCCACGACGAGGTCCGCCGACGCTCCGTCGAGGTCGTCGAGCGTCAACTCGCGGACGTTCGTACGGTCCTTCACGGTGACCCGTTCGTCACTCTGGAGGGACCAGGCGAGCTGTCCGTAGCCGACGTCGACGGCGACCACGTGTGCGGCCCCGGCGCGCAGCAGAACGTCGGTGAAGCCACCGGTGGAGGCGCCCGCGTCGAGGGCGCGGCGGCCCTCGACCTTCAGCCCCCGGGGGACGAACGCCTCGAAGGCCCCGGCCAGCTTGTGCCCGCCGCGCGAGACGTAGTCCGGATCGCTGTCGTCGTCGACCACCACGATGGCGGCGGCGGTCTCGACCTGGGTGGCGGACTTGGTGGCGACGGTCCTGCCGACGCTCACCCGCCCCGCGGCGATCAGCTGGGCGGCGTGCTCCCGCGACCGCGCGAGTTTCCGGCGCACCAGCTCGGCGTCGAGGCGGCGGCGTGCCACTCCTGCCACGTTCGGTTCAGCTCCTGTAGTCGTAGTGTCGGGCGGCCCGGCGGGCCGTCAGGGGCGTCGCTCGGCCAACGGCCGGGCCGGTCCGGATGTTCCCGGCGCCGCCCCCGGGGAGGGAGGGTGCCCTGGGCGGGCGTCCAGCGCGCTCAAGGAGTCGCGCAGCCCCCGGTGCACATCCTCGTACACCTCCAGGTGGCCGTCCGTACCGAGGTGGTCGACGTCGCCGAGCCGCTCGACGAGGGCGTCGACGGCGGCGTCGCCGGTGGGGGCGCGGGGCACGTCCAGGGGTACGGGGCCGCCCACCTCGGGTTCCGCCGCGTCGGGCGGCGTCGAGTCGCTCATGCCACGACGCTACCGCGAAGCCCTGGGGTACGGTCGGTCACGATGGCGACCACGGAGGAGTGCCGCGCGGCACTCGACAAACTTTCGGACAATCTGGCCCGCGCGGAGGGCGATGTGCATGCCGCCGCCGCGCTGGACCGCTCGTTGAGCTGCCACATCACGGACCTGGACGTCACGTTCTCGGGCCGGCTGAGGGGCGGCCGCGTCGAGGTGCACGACACGGTGCCGGGGGTGCCCGCGGAGCGGGCGCAGATCCGGTTGGCGATGGCGGGGGACGATCTGGTGGCGCTGGTGGGGGGCGAGCTGAACTTCGCGAAGGCGTGGGCGTCCGGGAGGGTCCGCGTGGAGGCCGGCTTCCGCGACCTCCTCCGCCTCCGCACCCTCCTCTGACCCCGGCCCCCTGCGCGGTTCCCCGCGCCCCCAACCCCTCCCACGCCTGCGGACCGTGCCCGCTTCTCGCGCAGTTCCCCGCGCCCCTAAGCCCTTCGGTCCGCGGACCGTGCGTGGCTGGTCGCGCAGTTCCCCGCGCCCCTGGCGGGACTGGTGCCGGCCCGCACCGGCATTTCCGGGCCCGTGTGCCCGAGTGGCGTCGGTGCCGGCCCGCACCGGCATTTCCGGGGCACCGCGTGTGCCCGAGTGACGTCAGTGCCGGCCCGCACCGGCATTTCCGGGGCGCCGCGTGTGCCCGAGTGACGTCAGTGCGGGCCCGCACCGGGCATTTCAGCCCGTCCGGCGATTGAGGACGAGCGCCCTCAAGGCGCGAACGGGGTCTGGGGCGGAGCCCCAGGCTTTCGGCTGCGGACCGTGCCCGCTTCTCGCGCAATTCCCCGCGCCCCTGGCGGGGCTGGTGCCGGCCCGCACCGGCATTTCCGGCGCACCGCGTGTGCCCGAGTGGTGTCGGTGCTGGCCCGCGCCGGGCATTTCAGCCCGTCCGGCGATTGAGGACGAGCGCCCTCAAGGCGCGAACGGGGTCTGGGGCAGAGCCCCAGGGAACCCGCCTCAGCCACCCACGCCCCCGGAGGGTCTCGGGAAGGGGCGGGGTGGGGAGGAATCAGCCCGTCAAAGCCGCCCGCCGCCTCCCCACCGGCACAACCAACGGCGTCCCCGTCTCAGGATCAGCGATCACCTGACACCGCACCCCGAACACCCGCTCAACCAACTCCGCCGTGACAACGGAGGACGGCTCCCCCTCCGCCACCACCTCCCCCTCCCGCATGGCAATGAGATGCGAGGCGTACCGCGCCGCCTGGTTGAGATCGTGCAGCACCGCCACCAACGTCCGCCCCTGCTCCTCATGGAGCCGCGCACACAGGTCCAGCACCTCGATCTGGTGCTGGATGTCGAGAAACGTCGTCGGCTCGTCGAGCAGCAGCAGAGGCGTCTGCTGGGCCAGCGCCATGGCGATCCAGACGCGCTGGCGCTGCCCGCCGGACAGCTCGTCGACGTACCGCTCCCCGAGCCCGCCGACCCCCGTCGCCTCCATGGACTCCTGGACGATCCGCTCGTCCTCGGGCGACCACTGCCGCAGCAGCCCCTGGTGCGGATAGCGCCCGCGCGCGACCAGGTCCCCCACCGTGATCCCGTCCGGCGCGACCGAGGACTGCGGAAGCAGCCCCAGCGTCCTGGCCACCTTCTTCGCGGGCAGCGAATGGATGCTCTGCCCGTCGAGCAGCACCTGCCCCCGGCTTGGCTTGAGCATCCGGGACAGGGCCCGCAGCAGGGTGGACTTGCCGCACGCGTTGGGCCCGACGATCACCGTGAAGGAGTGGTCGGGGATCTCGACCGACAGATCCTTGGCGATCACCCGCTGGTCGTAGCCGAGGGTGACCGATTCGGCGCTGAGGCGCTGCATGCTCGTACTCCTGCCAGAAGAACCGTGAGCCGTAAGGGAGTTGGGGCCGGGGCCGGGCCGGGGAGAGCCGCTCATATCCGCCCCGCCCGCCGCTCCGTGACGAGCAGCCACAGCAGATAGACGCCGCCGACCATGCCGGTCAGCACCCCCACCGGCAGCGTGCTCTCGCCGAACAGCCGCTGGGCGCCCCAGTCGGCGACGACCAGCAGGGTCGCGCCCATGCAGGCGGAGGCGATGACGTTGGGCCCGGTGGCGCGGGTGAGGCGGCGGGCGAGTTGGGGCGCGGTCAGCGCCACGAAGGAGATGGGCCCGGCGGCCGCGGTCGCCGAGGCGTTGAGCAGGACGGCCGCGAGCATCAGGACGGTACGGGTGCGCTGCACCGGCACGCCGAGCGCGTACGCCGCGTCGTCGCCCATCTCCAGCATCCGCAGGGGCCGCCCGTAGGCGAGGACCACCGGAAGCAGCACCGCGAACAGGGCGAGCAGCGGCCAGACCTGCGCCCAGTCCCGCCCGTCGAGGGAGCCGGTGAGCCAGACCATCGCCCGGGTGGCGTCGACCAGGGTGGACTTGGTGAGCAGATAGTGGATGCCGGCGGTGAGCATGGCGGCCGCGCCGATGCCCACCAGGACGAGCCGGTAGCCGTGCACCCCCTTCTTCCAGGCGAGGAGGTACACGGCGAGGCCGGTGGCGAGCCCTCCGATGAGCGCGCCGAGGGAGACGGCGACCGCGCCGCCGTGGAAGAACACGATGACGGTGAGGGCGCCCACCGAGGAGCCCTGTCCGAAGCCGATGACGTCCGG
This sequence comes from Streptomyces hundungensis, assembly GCF_003627815.1. NCBI lineage: Bacteria > Bacillati > Actinomycetota > Actinomycetes > Kitasatosporales > Streptomycetaceae > Streptomyces > Streptomyces hundungensis. The sequence continues at coordinate 6,639,861 of NZ_CP032698.1, read as the reverse complement.
ACTGCCCAGCGGATTGCGGGAGATGGACTGGAACAGGGCGCCGGAGATGCCGAGCGAGGCACCCACCAGGAGCGCGACCAGCACGCGCGGCAGCCGCAGTTCGTTGATGATGAAGTCCTGCGCGGGGGTGCCCGATCCGAGCAGGCTGCTTACGACGTCGCCGGGCGCGATGGTGAAGTCGCCGGTGCCGATCAGGACGACACCGGCGGCGAGTGCCACCGCGGCGAGCCCGCCGACCACGGCCATCGCGCGCGGCTCGGCCCGGAAGGAGAGGCCGCCGGGGGTACGTATCGCCTTCACAGCTGGGCCATCCTCTTGCGCCGTACGAGACGGATGAAGACGGGACCGCCGATGAGCGCGGTGACGATGCCGACCTGGAGCTCGGCGGGCCGGGTCACGACCCGTCCGACCACGTCGGAGCCGAGGAGCAGCACGGGCGAGAGCACCGCCGCGTACGGCAGGATCCACCGCAGGTCGGGCCCGGTGATGGCCCTCACGATGTGCGGCACCATCAGGCCGATGAACACGATGGGCCCGCAGGCGGCGGTCGCGGCGCCGCACAGCAGGGTGACCACGACCATGGACGCGATCCGGGTGCGGGTCAGCCGGGTGCCGAGCGCGCGGGCCGTGTCGTCGCCCAGCGCCATCGCGTTGAGGGGCCGCGCGAGCAGCAGGGCCACGACGAGCCCGACGAGGATGAACGGCGCGACCTTGCGGACGGTCGTCATGTCGGCCGCGGCCAGCGAGCCGACCTGCCAGAACCGCAGTTGGTTGAGGGCAGCGGAGTCGGTGAGCTGGACGGCGTTGATGTAGCCGTAGAGCGCGGCGCTGGCCGCGGTCCCCGCGAGCGCGAGCCGTACGGGTGTCGCGGCGCGGCTGCCGCCGAGCAGGTACACCGCCGCCGACACCACGCCGGCCCCCAGGAACGCGAACCACACATATCCGGTGAGGGAGTTGACGCCGAGGAAGCTGATGGCGGAGACCACCGCGGCGGCCGCTCCCGCGTTGACGCCGAGGATTCCCGGTTCGGCGAGCGGGTTGCGGGTGAGCGCCTGCATCACCGCGCCGGCCAGGCCGAGCGCGGCCCCCACCAGCAGCCCGAGCAGGGTCCGCGGCACCCGGACGTCATGGATGAGGACGTCGTCGGCGGTGCCGGAGGCGTGGAAGAGGCCGTGCCAGACATCGCCCGGCGCCATCGGTTTCGCGCCGATCGCGATGCTGGCGACGGCGACGAGCGCCAGCGCGCCCACGGACACGAACAGACCGGCGGCACGCACCGTACGGCGCTTCACGGTCGGGGCCGGGGGCGCGGGCGAGGTCCCGTCGCGCGGCTGAGGAGGGCTGTCTACCAACACGGAGGTTAGGTTAGCCTACCCTCCGCTGTATGTGGTCCCGGGATGTGGTCCCGGGTGCTGGGCTTCAGAGCCCCAGACGCGCCAGCACCTTCGCCGCGTCCAGCTCACAGACACCGTCCCCGGCCCGGCTCCAGGCCGCCGCGCACAGCGCCCGCAGCCCGTCCATCGCCTCCCCGTCCCCGTCGAGCGCAAACTCCCCGTCCGCGGACGCGGTCCATCCGCCACAGGTGAACCGGCCGTCCTCGCCGCCCACTTCGGGCTGCCCGGTCAGCAGACCCCGCAGATCCGCGTCGACGAAGGTGGGCCGGTGCTCGGGCCGGGCGGCCAGCAGCCGGGCGCCGTCCGTCACCCCGGTCAGCACCAGCAGCGAGTCGACCCCGCCGTTGTGCGCGCCCTCGATGTCCGTGTCGAGCCGGTCCCCGACCACCAGCGGCTTCTTCGCGCCGGTCCGCAGCACCGTCTCCCGGTGCATCGGGGCAGCGGCTTGCCCGCCACCTGCGGCTCGGCACCGGTCGCGATGCGCACGGCCTCGACCGCCGCGCCGTTGCCGGGCGCGATGCCCCGCCCGCTCGGAATCGTCAGATCCGTGTTGGACGCGAACCACGGCACCCCGCGCGCCACCGCGTAGGAGGCCTCCGCCAACCGCGACCAGGTGAAGTCCGGCCCCCCGTACCCCTGCACCACGGCGGCCGGATCGTCGTCGGCCGACTCGACCGGTACGAGCCCTCGCTCCTCCAGGGCGACTCGCAGCCCCTCACCGCCGATGAGCAACACCCTTGATCCTTCGGGCAGTTGATCGGAGACGAGCCGGGCCACCGCCTGCGCCGAGGTGATCACGTCCGTCGCCTCGGCCGGCACCCCGAGCTCGGTCAGATGCGCGGCCACCGCGTCCGGCGTCCGCAGCGCGTTGTTGGTCACGTACGCCAGGTGCATGCCACCGTCCCGCGCCTCGGCGAGCGCGTCCACGGCGTGCGCGATCGCGGCGCCGCCCGCGTAGACCACCCCGTCCAGATCCAGCAGGGCGGTGTCGTACGCCTCGTTCAGCGCCCGCTCGCTGCCGCTCGGCTTGATCCGGCCGGTCTGGCTCATCTTCATCCACTCCTCGATCGATGCTCTCCCCCCGATCATCGCGTATGCCCGAACCCCACATACCATGCACGGATGAGCACAACTGGGCGTGCGGACCCCGGGCTGCGCCTGATCCCGTTCCGCGGACTGCGCTATGTTCCCGAGCGGGTGGGCAGCCTCGCCGCCGTGACCTCGCCGCCGTACGACGTGGTCGTACGCCCCGACGGTCTGCTGCACCTGGAATCCGCCGACCCCTACAACATCGTCCGGCTGATCCTGCCGCAGGCCTCCTCACCGGCCGCCCGCAACCAGCAGGCCGCCCTCACCCTGGACGACTGGCTCGACGAGGGCGTCCTCGCCCCCGACCCCGTGCCGGCCCTGTACGTGTACGAGCAGGAGGGCGACGGCATCCTGCAACGCGGGCTGATCGGCGCCCTCGCGCTGTCCGAACCGGCCGCGGGCGTCGTCCTGCCGCACGAGGACGTGATGCCGCACGTCGTCGAGGACCGCGCGGCCCTCATGCGGACCACCGCCGCCCACTTCGAACCGCTGCTCCTGACCTACCACGGCAGCACCACACCCACCGGCGCGACCGGCGTCATCGAGCGCGCCATCGAGGGCGAGCCCCTCCTGCGCACCACCACCGAGGACGGCTTCCGCCACCGCCTGTGGGCGCTCACCGATCCGGCCGACCTCGCCGAGGTCCAGGCCGACCTCGCGGCCCACCAGGCGGTGATCGCCGACGGCCACCACCGCTGGGCCACCTATCTGCGACTGCGCGACGAGCAGGCATCGCCCGGCCCGTGGGACTTCGGCCTCGTCCTGCTCGTGGACACGGCCCGCTACCCGCTGCGGGTCCGCGCGATCCACCGCCTCCTGCACCGCGTTCCGGTCTCCAAGGCCCTCGCGGCGGTCACCGCGTCCGGCGCCTTCCGCGTCCGCACCCTCGACGTCCCGCTCCCCAGCGCCCTGGAGGCCCTCGGCGACGCGGCCTCGCGGGGCAACGCCTTCCTCCTCGCGGGCGACGGCCGCTTCCACCTTCTGGACCACCCGGACGAGGCACTGCTGGCCCGTACGATCCGCGCCGACCGGCCGCCGGCCTGGCGCTCGCTGGACGCGACGGTGCTGCACTCGACCCTGCTCGACGACATCTGGCGGATCCCGGACACGCCCGACGAGATCGCGTACATCCACGACACGGCCGCCGCCGTCGAACAGGCGGAACGCCACGGCAAGACGGCGGTCCTGATGCACCCGGTCCGCGAGGAGGTCGTACGGGACCTGGCCCGCCAGGGCGTCACCATGCCCCGCAAGTCGACCTCCTTCGGCCCGAAACCGGCCTCGGGCCTGGTCCTGCGCAGCCTGACGGTGAACTGACCCGACGCGATCCCACCCGCCGGGCCCGGTGACCGCAGCCGCGATCGCCCTACACGGGTGCCCCCTTAGGGGCGCGGGGAACTGCGCGACCAGCCCCGCACGGTCCGCAGACGAAGAAGTCGCCCCCTCCTCAGGGCACCAGAACGAAAAGAGGCGGCGCCCCGACCGGGGGCACCGCCTCTTTCCTCTTCCTCAACGCTCAGACATCACCCGACGTCAGGCGTCCTTGTCGCTCTGCTCGCTCCGGCCGCTCTTGTCGACCTTCTCGTCCTTGTCGGCCTTCTCGGCCTTGTCGGCCTTCTCGGCCTTGTCCACCGACGGAACGGCCTCGTTCGGCGCGGACTCCACCAGGTCGGCGTCAATGACCTCGTCCGCGTCGACCACCTCGGCGGCGCGGACGACATCGGAGTCGTCGCCCTCGAAGTCGTCCTCCTCCTCGCCCTCGTCGTCGAACTCAGGGGCGTCCTCGACCTCACCACGCGCCGCGTCGAGGTCGTCGTCCGCTTCGAGCTCGGCGTCCGCGTCGACGTCGTGGTTCTCGGCCATCGCGTCGACGAAGTCGACCCCGTCCAGCTCGGCGAGCCGGTCGGAGGCGTCGGTCGAGCCGTCCTTGTCCGCCTCAAGCGCCTTGGCGAACCATTCGCGGGCCTCGTCCTCACGGGTCGCGGCCAGCAGCGCGTCGGCGTACGCGTAGCGCAGTCGCGCGGTCCACGGCTGTACGGAGTTCGACGCGAGCTCGGGGCTCTGGAGGGTCACGATGGCCGCGTCCAGCTGCCCCATGTCCCGGCGCGCACCGGCCGCGACGAGACGCATCTCGACCTGGCCGGGCTTGTCGAGCTTCTGCACCTCGGGCTCGCCGGCCATCGCCAGCGCCCGCTCGGGACGACCGAGGCCGCGCTCGCAGTCCGCCATGACGGGCCACAGCTCGACCGAGCCGGTCATCCGACGCGCGGCACGGAACTCCGCGAGCGCCTCCGAATACTTCTGGGTGGCGTACGCGGCGAAGCCGGCGGCCTCGCGGACGGCGGCGACGCGGGAGGCGAGCCGCAGCGCGATGCGGGAGTAGGCGTAGGCCTGCTCGGGCTCGTCGTCGATGAGCCGCGCCACCATCACCAGGTTGCACGCCACTTCCTCGGCGAGACCCTTGGGCAGGCTCATCAGCTCCTGACGCACATCGGCGTCGATCTCGTCACCGGTGACGTCCTCGTCGATCGGCAACCGCTTGACGGGCTCGCGGTCACGATCCCGGTCCCGGTCGTCCCGACGCCCGTAGCCACCCCGGTCGTCGTCGCGACGGGGGGCCGGACGGTCCTCACGCCCACGGTAGCCACCGCGGTCGCCCCGGTCGTCACGGCGGAACCCACCACGGTCGTCGTCGCGGCGCGGAGCCGGACGGTCGTCACGCCGGGCGCCGTAGCCACCCCGGTCGTCGTCCCGACGGGGAGCCGGACGCTCATCGCGACGTCCGTACGAGCCGCCGCCAGCACCACGGTTGTCATCACGACGGAACCCACCACGGTCGTCGTCACGGCGCGGCGCCGGACGCTCATCGCGACGGAACCCGCCACGGTCGTCATCGCGGCGCGGGGCGGGACGGTCGTCGCGACGCCCGTACGAGCCGCCGCCGCCACGGTTGTCGTCACGGCGCGGCGCCGGACGGTCATCACGACGGAAACCGCCGCCACCACCGCGGTTGTCGTCACGACGGAACCCACCACGGTCATCATCGCGACGCGGGGCGGGACGGTCGTCACGACGCCCGTACGAGCTGCCGCCACCACCGCGGTTGTCGTCGCGGCGCGGGGCCGGACGGTCGTCACGACGCCCGTAGGAGCTGCCACCACCGGCAGACCCACCGCGGTTGTCATCACGACGGAACCCACCACGGTCATCGTCCCGACGCGGAGCCGGACGGTCATCACGACGCCCGAAGGAGCTGCCACCACCGGCAGACCCACCGCGGTTGTCATCACGACGGAACCCACCACGGTCATCGTCCCGACGCGGAGCCGGACGGTCATCACGACGCCCGAAGGAGCTGCCACCACCGGCAGACCCACCGCGGTTGTCATCACGACGGAACCCACCACGGTCATCGTCCCGACGCGGAGCCGGACGGTCATCACGACGCCCGAAGGAGCTGCCACCACCGGCAGACCCACCACGGTTGTCATCACGACGGAAACCGCCGCCACCACCCCGGTTGTCGTCACGACGGAAACCGCCGCCACCACCACGGTTGTCGTCACGGCGACCGTAGGAGCCGCCGCCACCACCGCGGTTGTCGTCACGGCGCGGGGCGGGACGGTCGTCACGACGCCCGAACGAGCTGCCACCACCGGCAGATCCACCCCGGTTGTCGTCACGACGGAAACCGCCGCCACCACCGCGGTTGTCATCGCGACGGAAACCACCACGGTCGTCATCGCGACGGGGGGCCGGACGGTCGTCGCGACGGCCGTACGAGCTGCCGCCGCCGGCGGGGCGACCGCCGCGGTCGTCGCGGCGGGGGTACCCACCGCCGGAGGAGCCACCGCTGGGCGCGCCACCGCGACTGTCGTCACGACGCCCGCCGTAGCAACCGCGGTCGTTGTCACGACGCGGACCGCGGTCGTCTCGGCCACCGCGGTAGCCGCCCCGGTCGCCACCATCCTGACGGCGCGGCTCGCGCTCCGGACGATCGTCGGGAGAGTTGGTGGACATCGTGACTCCTAGTCTTCGGGTACTACAGTCATTCTCGCGCAGTCGGCTGCCCGACGCGCTTCGGCAAAACAAAGCGGAAAAACAAAAAGACCCTTGGTCCCAGCGTGAACGCTGGGACCAAGGGTCCATAAATATTGTTCGGCGGCGTCCTACTCTCCCACAGGGTCCCCCCTGAAGTACCATCGGCGCTGAAAGGCTTAGCTTCCGGGTTCGGAATGTAACCGGGCGTTTCCCTAACGCTATGACCACCGAAACCCTATCGGTTTCGAGCGAACAAGCACACTTTTCAATTAAGTGGGTTCTGCTCAACCAGCAACTGTTCGTTGCTTCAGAACTAACACAGTGGACGCGAGCAACTGAGGACAAGCCCTCGGCCTATTAGTACCAGTCAGCTCCACCCGTTACCGGGCTTCCACATCTGGCCTATCAACCCAGTCGTCTACTGGGAGCCTTACCCTCTCAAGGAGGTGGGAACACTCATCTCGAAGCAGGCTTCCCGCTTAGATGCTTTCAGCGGTTATCCTTTCCGAACGTAGCCAACCAGCCATGCCCTTGGCAGGACAACTGGCACACCAGAGGTTCGTCCGTCCCGGTCCTCTCGTACTAGGGACAGCCCTTCTCAATGTTCCTGCGCGCGCAGCGGATAGGGACCGAACTGTCTCACGACGTTCTAAACCCAGCTCGCGTACCGCTTTAATGGGCGAACAGCCCAACCCTTGGGACCGACTCCAGCCCCAGGATGCGACGAGCCGACATCGAGGTGCCAAACCATCCCGTCGATATGGACTCTTGGGGAAGATCAGCCTGTTATCCCCGGGGTACCTTTTATCCGTTGAGCGACGGCGCTTCCACAAGCCACCGCCGGATCACTAGTCCCGACTTTCGTCCCTGCTCGACCCGTCGGTCTCACAGTCAAGCTCCCTTGTGCACTTACACTCAACACCTGATTGCCAACCAGGCTGAGGGAACCTTTGGGCGCCTCCGTTACTCTTTAGGAGGCAACCGCCCCAGTTAAACTACCCATCAGACACTGTCCCTGATCCGGATCACGGACCGAGGTTAGACATCCAGCACGACCAGAGTGGTATTTCAACGACGACTCCACAACCACTGGCGTGGCCGCTTCAAAGTCTCCCACCTATCCTACACAAGCCGAACCGAACACCAATATCAAACTGTAGTAAAGGTCCCGGGGTCTTTCCGTCCTGCTGCGCGAAACGAGCATCTTTACTCGTAGTGCAATTTCACCGGGCCTATGGTTGAGACAGTCGAGAAGTCGTTACGCCATTCGTGCAGGTCGGAACTTACCCGACAAGGAATTTCGCTACCTTAGGATGGTTATAGTTACCACCGCCGTTTACTGGCGCTTAAGTTCTCAGCTTCGCCACACCGAAATGTGACTAACCGGTCCCCTTAACGTTCCAGCACCGGGCAGGCGTCAGTCCGTATACATCGCCTTACGGCTTCGCACGGACCTGTGTTTTTAGTAAACAGTCGCTTCTCGCTGGTCTCTGCGGCCACCCCCAGCTCAAGCAGCAAGTGCTATCACCGGTGATGGCCCCCCTTCTCCCGAAGTTACGGGGGCATTTTGCCGAGTTCCTTAACCATAGTTCACCCGAACGCCTCGGTATTCTCTACCTGACCACCTGAGTCGGTTTAGGGTACGGGCCGCCATGAAACTCGCTAGAGGCTTTTCTCGACAGCATAGGATCATCCACTTCACCACAATCGGCTCGGCATCAGGTCTCAGCCTTAATGTGCGACGGATTTGCCTACCGCACGGCCTACACCCTTACCCCGGGACAACCACCGCCCGGGCTGGACTACCTTCCTGCGTCACCCCATCGCTTACCTACTACCACCTTGGGTCAGCGGCTCCACCACTCCCCTCAACTCCGAAGAGATCAGGGCGGCTTCACGGCCTTAGCATTAATGGGCTCGATATTGGGCGTTTCAAAGCGGGTACCGGAATATCAACCGGTTGTCCATCGACTACGCCTGTCGGCCTCGCCTTAGGTCCCGACTTACCCTGGGCAGATCAGCTTGACCCAGGAACCCTTAGTCAATCGGCGCACACGTTTCTCACGTGTGTATCGCTACTCATGCCTGCATTCTCACTCGTGAACCGTCCACCACTAGCTTCCGCTGCGGCTTCACCCGGCACACGACGCTCCCCTACCCATCCCAGCAGGCGTTGGCCCTATATGCTGGAATGACACGACTTCGGCGGTACGCTTGAGCCCCGCTACATTGTCGGCGCGGAATCACTTGACCAGTGAGCTATTACGCACTCTTTCAAGGGTGGCTGCTTCTAAGCCAACCTCCTGGTTGTCTCTGCGACTCCACATCCTTTCCCACTTAGCGTACGCTTAGGGGCCTTAGTCGATGCTCTGGGCTGTTTCCCTCTCGACCATGGAGCTTATCCCCCACAGTCTCACTGCCGCGCTCTCACTTACCGGCATTCGGAGTTTGGCTAAGGTCAGTAACCCGGTAGGGCCCATCGCCTATCCAGTGCTCTACCTCCGGCAAGAAACACACGACGCTGCACCTAAATGCATTTCGGGGAGAACCAGCTATCACGGAGTTTGATTGGCCTTTCACCCCTAACCACAGGTCATCCCCCAGGTTTTCAACCCTGGTGGGTTCGGTCCTCCACGACCTCTTACAGCCGCTTCAACCTGCCCATGGCTAGATCACTCCGCTTCGGGTCTAGAGCGTGCAACTCAATCGCCCTGTTCGGACTCGCTTTCGCTACGGCTTCCCCACACGGGTTAACCTCGCTACACACCGCTAACTCGCAGGCTCATTCTTCAAAAGGCACGCAGTCACGACGCACTGAGTAAACTCAATGCGCGACGCTCCCACGGCTTGTAGGCACACGGTTTCAGGTACTATTTCACTCCGCTCCCGCGGTACTTTTCACCATTCCCTCACGGTACTATCCGCTATCGGTCACCAGGGAATATTTAGGCTTAGCGGGTGGTCCCGCCAGATTCACACGGGATTTCTCGGGCCCCGTGCTACTTGGGTGTCTCTCAAACGAGCCGTTGATGTTTCAGCTACGGGGGTCTTACCCTCTACGCCGGACCTTTCGCATGTCCTTCGCCTACACCAACGGTTTCTGACTCGCCTCACAGCCGGCAGACTGTGAAAGAGAGATCCCACAACCCCGCATGCGCAACCCCTGCCGGGTATCACACGCATACGGTTTGGCCTCATCCGGTTTCGCTCGCCACTACTCCCGGAATCACGGTTGTTTTCTCTTCCTGAGGGTACTGAGATGTTTCACTTCCCCTCGTTCCCTCCACATACCCTATGTGTTCAGGTATGGGTGACAGCCCATGACGACTGCCGGGTTTCCCCATTCGGAAACCCCCGGATCAAAGCCTGGTTGACGGCTCCCCGGGGACTATCGTGGCCTCCCACGTCCTTCATCGGTTCCTGGTGCCAAGGCATCCACCGTGCGCCCTTAAAAACTTGGCCACAGATGCTCGCGTCCACTGTGCAGTTCTCAAACAACGACCAGCCACCCACCACCCCGAACCAACCGGTTCGAGTTCACTGGGGCCGGCACTGAAGGACTCAAGCCTTTCGGCCGTACCTTCAGATACCCAACAGCGTGCCCGGCTCTCCCCATCGTCTCGTTCCGTGTTCCACGCTCCGAAGAGCAGTACTTACGGCCCGAGTTGACCAGGAGTGCCGAATAGTCAACGTTCCACCCATGAGCTGACCGTGTAGAACATTTGTCTACAGACGGTGCTGTGCTCCTTAGAAAGGAGGTGATCCAGCCGCACCTTCCGGTACGGCTACCTTGTTACGACTTCGTCCCAATCGCCAGTCCCACCTTCGACAGCTCCCTCCCACAAGGGGTTGGGCCACCGGCTTCGGGTGTTACCGACTTTCGTGACGTGACGGGCGGTGTGTACAAGGCCCGGGAACGTATTCACCGCAGCAATGCTGATCTGCGATTACTAGCAACTCCGACTTCATGGGGTCGAGTTGCAGACCCCAATCCGAACTGAGACCGGCTTTTTGAGATTCGCTCCGCCTCGCGGCATCGCAGCTCTTTGTACCGGCCATTGTAGCACGTGTGCAGCCCAAGACATAAGGGGCATGATGACTTGACGTCGTCCCCACCTTCCTCCGAGTTGACCCCGGCAGTCTCCTGTGAGTCCCCATCACCCCGAAGGGCATGCTGGCAACACAGAACAAGGGTTGCGCTCGTTGCGGGACTTAACCCAACATCTCACGACACGAGCTGACGACAGCCATGCACCACCTGTATACCGACCACAAGGGGGCGACTATCTCTAGCCGTTTCCGGTATATGTCAAGCCTTGGTAAGGTTCTTCGCGTTGCGTCGAATTAAGCCACATGCTCCGCTGCTTGTGCGGGCCCCCGTCAATTCCTTTGAGTTTTAGCCTTGCGGCCGTACTCCCCAGGCGGGGAACTTAATGCGTTAGCTGCGGCACCGACGACGTGGAATGTCGCCAACACCTAGTTCCCAACGTTTACGGCGTGGACTACCAGGGTATCTAATCCTGTTCGCTCCCCACGCTTTCGCTCCTCAGCGTCAGTAATGGCCCAGAGATCCGCCTTCGCCACCGGTGTTCCTCCTGATATCTGCGCATTTCACCGCTACACCAGGAATTCCGATCTCCCCTACCACACTCTAGCTAGCCCGTATCGAATGCAGACCCGGGGTTAAGCCCCGGGCTTTCACATCCGACGTGACAAGCCGCCTACGAGCTCTTTACGCCCAATAATTCCGGACAACGCTTGCGCCCTACGTATTACCGCGGCTGCTGGCACGTAGTTAGCCGGCGCTTCTTCTGCAGGTACCGTCACCTTCGCTTCTTCCCTGCTGAAAGAGGTTTACAACCCGAAGGCCGTCATCCCTCACGCGGCGTCGCTGCATCAGGCTTTCGCCCATTGTGCAATATTCCCCACTGCTGCCTCCCGTAGGAGTCTGGGCCGTGTCTCAGTCCCAGTGTGGCCGGTCGCCCTCTCAGGCCGGCTACCCGTCGTCGCCTTGGTAGGCCATTACCCCACCAACAAGCTGATAGGCCGCGGGCTCATCCTTCACCGCCGGAGCTTTTAACCCCTCAAGATGCCCTGAGGAGTGTTATCCGGTATTAGACCCCGTTTCCAGGGCTTGTCCCAGAGTGAAGGGCAGATTGCCCACGTGTTACTCACCCGTTCGCCACTAATCCACCCCGAAGGGCTTCATCGTTCGACTTGCATGTGTTAAGCACGCCGCCAGCGTTCGTCCTGAGCCAGGATCAAACTCTCCATGAATGTTTACCCGTAATCGGGTGCACACATCACGTAAGAGCGGGACGGAACCACCGGAATAAGGTGGCCCGTCCACAGCGTCCTCGCTGTGTAATCGCCTGCCGACCGTGAAGGTCGACAGGACTTTTCAAAGGAACCTCGATCCACCGGAGTGGATACGGGGTTGTCAATCTGGCGTTGACTTTTGGCACGCTGTTGAGTTCTCAAGGAACGGACGCTTCCTTCGTACTCACCCTCTCGGGCTTTCCTCCGGGCGCTTCCCTTCGGTATTTCGTGTTCCCGACTCTATCAGACGCTTTCGTGTCCGATTCCCCGTCGGAATGGGGAACGCTTCGAGATCTTCGCTTTCGCGTTTCCCTTTCGGCGTGTCCACTACTTTAGCGGGTTTCCCCTGCTGTTCATAATCGAGTCATTCGAGTTCGAATTTCGGCATGCCGAAATTGAGACCCGTCAGGGTTCGATCGTAGGTAGTGGATGTCGCTTGGGGATGCTGAACAGCAGGGCCCGTCTCAAGCGGCTCGGGATACGTTAGGCGCCGCTCGAGGCCGAGTCAAGTTCGGCGTTTGCGGGGCTGATGGGCGCGATAGGGGCTCACCGTGGGGTCGTCCGAGATCCAGAAGCGCCAGGGGTGCGGAGCCCCGTCGCCGCCGACGCCGGTGCGGGGGCCGCTGCGTACCTGGTCGGGGTGGGGAGGGGTGCCCGTAAGGACGGAGAGCGGGGCCTCGGGCCCGTCGCACGCGTCCACGCCGTTCAAGGGGCGGCCGACATCGAGCGCGGTGGCCAGCCGGGCCGGGCCTTTGGCCAGTTCTTTGTCATGGCGGGCCGAGAGCCGCCGGGAGCGGGCCAGATCGGCGCCCACCACGATCTCCCCCGCCCTGAGCAGGACACCGCTCGCCCGCCCCGCCGGGCCGCACACCAGGTTGAGGCAGTGCCACATCCCGTAGGTGAAGTAGACGTACGCGTGTCCGGGCGGCCCGAACATCACGTCGTTGCGGGGCGTGCGGCCTCGGAAGGCGTGGGAACCGGGGTCGTTGGGGCCGTCGTACGCCTCGACTTCCGTCAGGCGGAGTTCGAGGGGCCCCTCGGGAGTGCGTCGTACCAGCGTGCGGCCCAGGAGATCGGGGGCGACCTCCAGGACGGGGCGGTCGAAGAAGTCCCGGGTCAGTGGCGTACGTTCGATGGCCGTGATCATGCCGTACGAGCGTACTTGACGGGCGGATGGAACCGCAGGTCGTGGCCACGCGTTCGTAGGGGCGAGATCGAGCGCGACAAGGGGAAGGACTGGCATGGGGTTCAAGCGGCTGCTGGCGAGTTTGGGGGCCGGCGGGGCTTCGGTGGAGACCGAGCTCACCGAGACCAATGTGGTGCCGGGCGGAGTCGTCCAGGGCGAGGTGCGGATCCAGGGCGGGTCGGTGGACCAGCGGATCGAGGGACTGTCGGTCGGGTTGCAGGCCCGGGTCGAGGTCGAGGGCGGTGAGCACGAGCACAAGCAGGACATCGAGTTCACCAAGCTCCGGCTCGGCGGGGCCTTCGAGGTGCGGGCGGGTGCGGTGCACGTGGTGCCGTTCGGGCTCGAAATCCCTTGGGAGACGCCGGTCACGGCCATCGACGGGCAGCAGCTGCGGGGCATGCACATCGGGGTGACGACCGAGCTGGAGATCGCGCGTGCGCTCGACTCGGGTGACCTCGACCAGATCCAGGTGCATCCGCTCCCCGCCCAGCAGGCGATCCTCGACGCGTTCATCCGGCTGGGCTTCCGCTTCAAGGGCGCGGACATGGAGAAGGGGCACATCCGCGGGACGCGGCAGCGGCTGCCCTTCTATCAGGAGATCGAGTTCTCCGCGCCGTCGCAGTACCGGGGTCTGAACGAGGTGGAGCTGACGTTCGTCGCGGACGACCGCGAGATGGACGTGATCCTGGAGATGGACAAGAAGCCGGGGCTCTTCAGCGAGGGCAGTGACTCCTACCGCTCGTTCCAGGTCGGCCTGCACGACTTCCAGGGGACGGACTGGGCGGCGTACCTCAATCAGTGGCTGGCCGAGGTCGGCGGGCGGCGGAACTGGTTCTAGGGGCGGACCCCCTAGGCTCGGTTCCGTCAGGTGACGCCGAACAGTTGATGCCGAATCAGGAGGTGCCGACGTGAGCGAGCTCAAGAGGCCGCCGCTTCCCCATGACTTCCACCCCGAGGTGCCGTCGTTCACCGTGGTGAGCGAGGACGTCGAGCCGGGTGCCGTGCTCAAGGACGCCCAGGTCTACGCGGCCGGGAACACCTCGCCGCAGCTGCGGTGGGAAGGGTTTCCGGCCGGCACGAAGAGCTTCGCGGTGACGTGCTTCGACCCCGACGCGCCCACGGGCAGCGGGTTCTGGCACTGGTCGGTGTTCGACATCCCGGCGTCGGTGACCGAGCTGCCGGCGGGCGCGGGCAGCGGTTCGTTCGAGGGGCTGCCGGTCGGCGCGGTGCAGGTGCGCAACGACTACGGGTCGAAGGAGTTCGGCGGCGCGGCGCCGCCCGCCGGGGAGACCCACCGCTACGTCTTCACGGTGTACGCGGTCGACACGGAGAAGCTGGGTCCGGACGCGGAGGCTTCTCCGGCCGTGGTCGGGTTCAATCTGCGGTTCCACACCCTGGGGCGGGCTCAGCTCATCGGTGAGTACACGGCCCCCGCGGAGAGCTGACCGTTCGTTTTCCGTTTGCCCTGCCCTGGTCTTGGAGAGATCAGGGCAGGGCATTTTTCTGTTGCCGGGACCGGAGCTCCTCCGGGCGGGGGCGCGGATATTGCGTTGTCCATCGTGGCGAGCCCGGCCAGAGTTGATCCAAGCCCGCGTCGGTGGGCCGGCGCTACGGAGGTGGGCACGATGAGGGAAACGCTGGTACTGAACGCGAGCTTCGAGCCGCTGTCGACGGTGACGTTGAACCGTGCCGTGGTGCTGGTGCTCCAGGACAAGGCCGTGGTCGAGCAGTCCCATCCGGGGCTTCGGGTGCGTGCGGCCGCCGTCGACATACCGGTGCCGCGGGTGATCCGGTTGTGCAGATACGTACGGGTGCCCTTCCGAAGACAGGCTCCGTGGTCGAGACGGGGGGTGCTGATCCGGGACCAGCACCGGTGCGCCTACTGCGGTCGGCGCGCGACGACCGTGGACCATGTGGTGCCGCGGGCGCAGGGGGGCCGGGACGGCTGGCTGAACACGGTGGCGTCCTGCGCCGAGGACAATCACCGCAAGGCGGACCGGACGCCGGAGGAGGCGGGGATGCCGCTGCTGCGGCAGCCGTTCATCCCCTCGCCCGCCGACGCGATGCTGCTGGCGATGACGTCCGGGGACCGTTCCGAGCTGCCCGACTGGCTGGCAGCGGGGGCGGCGCCGGCCGCGTAACGGGGTCGACTTCCGTGTGCGAAGCCCGCCTTCGGGGTGAAGGCGGGCTTCTTCGTGTGCGTACGGCTGCTACGTGAGCGTCAGTTGGAGGATCGCGACGATGCCGACGGCGATGATCACCGCGCGCAGCACCGCGGGCTTGAGGCGGCGGCCGACCTTCGCGCCGATCTGGCCCCCTATGGTCGAGCCGACCGCGATGAGCAGGACCGCCGTCCAGTTGAACTCGGCGACGAAGAGGAAGAAGACGGCCGCGACGCCGTTGACGACGGCGCCGAGGATGTTCTTGACGGCGTTGACGCGCTGGAGGCTGTCGGACAGGAGCAGGCCCATCAGGGACAGGTACAGGACGCCCTGGGCCGCCCCGAAGTAGCCGCCGTACATGCTGGCGAGGAAGAGGCCGACGAGCAGGGCCGCGCCGCCTTCGGGATGGGCCTCGCTGCCCCGGGCCTCGCGGCGGCGCTTGATGGTGGCGGCGAGGCGCGGCTGGAACAGGACGAGGACGAGGGCGAGTCCGACGAGGACGGGGACGATCGCGTCGAACGACGAGGACGGCAGGGCGAGCAGCAGGATCGCCCCGGCGAGCCCGCCGAGGAGCCCGGCGCCGCCGAGGCGGAGCACCCGGCCGGTCTGGCCGCGCAGTTCGTGGCGGTAGCCGATGGCCCCACTGATGGAGCCGGGGACCAGGCCCAGCGCGTTGGAGACGTTGGCGGTGATCGGTGGCAGGCCGGTGGCCAGGAGCACGGGGAAGGTGAGGAGCGTGCCGGATCCGACGATCGTGTTGATGGTGCCCGCGCCGATGCCGGCCGCGAAGACCGCGAGTGCTTCCCAGATGGACAAGGCCATCTCCTTACACGTTCAGTGAGTCGCCTCCCCGCCATGGAGGTCGAGGGGCCGCACTGATCATGCATGAACGGTGTATGGGGCAGTCAACTGCCGTCAGTCCAAGGGGGGTTGTTCGCGGCGCTCGGACGCGCCGTTGCCGGTGTTCCCGGAGTTGTTGCCGGAGTTGTTGCCGGTGTTGAAGCCGGGCATGCCGCCGCCGAGGTTGCCGAAGGCGCCGGAGAGGCCCTTGAGGGCGTCGCCGATCTCGCTGGGCACGATCCAGAGCTTGTTGGCGTCGCCCTCGGCGATCTTCGGGAGCATCTGGAGGTACTGGTAGGAGAGCAGCTTCTGGTCCGGGTCGCCGGCGTGGATGGACTCGAAGACCGTACGGATCGCCTGGGCCTCGCCCTCGGCGCGCAGGGCGGCCGCCTTGGCCTCACCTTCGGCGCGCAGGATCGCGGACTGCTTCTCACCTTCGGCGCGCAGGATCTCCGACTGCCGTACACCTTCGGCCTGGAGGATCGCGGCGCGCTTGTCGCGGTCGGCGCGCATCTGCTTCTCCATCGAGTCCTGGATGGAGGTGGGCGGCTCGATCGCCTTGAGTTCGACGCGGTTGACGCGGATGCCCCACTTGCCGGTGGCCTCGTCGAGGACGCCGCGCAGGGCCGCGTTGATCTCCTCGCGGGAGGTCAGGGTCCGCTCCAGGTCCATGCCGCCGATGATGTTGCGGAGCGTGGTGACGGTGAGCTGTTCGATGGCCTGGATGTAGCTGGCGACCTCGTAGGTGGCGGCGCGGGCGTCGGTCACCTGGTAGTAGATGACGGTGTCGATGTTGACGACCAGGTTGTCCTGGGTGATCACCGGCTGGGGCGGGAAGGGGACGACCTGTTCGCGCAGGTCGATCCGGTTGCGGATCGAGTCGATGAACGGGACGACGATGTTCAGGCCCGCGTTCAGGGTCCTGGTGTAGCGGCCGAAGCGTTCCACGATGGCCGCGCTGGCCTGCGGGATCACCTGGATGGTCTTGATCAGGGCGATGAAGACCAGCACCACCAGGATGATCAGGACGATGATGATCGGTTGCATCGCGTACCCCCGTGCCTTTCTTGCTCTCGGATGGCCCTGGAAACGTCGTGCGGTTCCGGACCCGATGATCCTGGCATGGTTCACATGACGATGGCAGTGGCTCCGTCGATCTCAACGACGTCGACCTGGTGGCCGGGTTCGTACACCTGCTCCGTGTCGAGCGCGCGAGCCGACCAGACCTCGCCGGCGAGCTTGATCCGGCCGCCGCTCCCGTCGACCCGTTCCAGGACGACGGCCTGACGGCCCTTCAACGCCTCGGTGCCGGTGGCGAGTTGGGGGTGCTGGGTGCGGTGGCGGGCGGCGATGGGGCGTACGACGCCGATGAGGGCGACCGAGACCACCACGAAGAGGAGGACCTGCGCGACGGCGCCGAGACCCAGGCTCGCGCCGATCGCGGCGGCGATCGCGCCGACCGCCATCATCCCGAACTCGGGCATGGCGGTCAGGACGAGCGGAATGCCAAGACCCGCCGCGGCTACCAGCCACCACACCCATGCCTCGATGTCCACCAGGTCATGGTAGATCCGGGCGTCCCCTCACCGACAGGGCACACGGCCCGGGCACGGGCGCGGGGCCCCGGGCACGGGGCGCGGGCTCAGCCGAGCGGGAGGCCCGTCGCCGTGTAGCGGTCGCCGCGGTGCTCGACGAGCAGCGGGAGGCCGAAGCAGAGGGAGAGGTTGCGGGAGGTGAGCTCGGTCTCCATGGGGCCGGCCGCGAGCACCTTGCCCTGGCGGATCATGAGGACGTGGGTGAAGCCGGGGGCGATTTCCTCGACGTGGTGGGTGACCATCACCATCGACGGCGCATACGGGTCGCGGGCGAGGCGGCCGAGACGGCGCACCAGGTCCTCGCGGCCGCCGAGGTCGAGGCCGGCGGCGGGCTCGTCGAGGAGGAGGAGCTCGGGGTCGGTCATCATGGCGCGCGCGATCAGGGTGCGCTTGCGCTCGCCCTCGGAGAGCGTGCCGAACTTCCGGTCCAGGAAGTCCGTCATGCCGAGCCGGTCGAGGAAGGCGCGGGCGCGGTCCTCGTCGACGGCGTCGTACTGCTCCTGCCACGTGGCGGTCATGCCGTACGCGGCGGTGAGGACGGTCTCCAGGACGGTCTGGCGCTTGGGGAGCTTGTCCGCCATGGCGACTCCGGCCATGCCGATGCGCGGGCGCAGCTCGAACACGTCGACCTTGCCGAGCTGTTCGCCGAGGATCCTGGCGGAGCCGGTGCTCGGGAAGAGGTAGCTGGAGGCGATGTTGAGGAGGGTGGTCTTGCCGGCGCCGTTGGGGCCGAGGATGACCCAGCGCTCGCCTTCCTTGACCGACCAGGAGACGTCGTCCACCAGAGCGCGTCCGTCGCGGACCACGGATACGTCCACCAGCTCCAGTACATCGCTCATGAGCGCGTTGTCTCCCCATGCCATCGTCGTGAGTTCGCGAGTGCGGTCCGGGGCGCGCCGGTGGGCGCGGTCCCCAGGGAAAACCTACGCCACTGGGGAAGTGATCCCGCCGCTAGGTCCGGTCGCGCGGCTTCCCTAGGCTGGGGGCATGTTCTCGGAACCACGTTCAGGTCGGCTGGTCGCATGGGGAAATGCCCTGTTGGCCGGAAATGTCTCGCCGGACGACGCGCAGCTCGCGATCGTAGGGGACGACGCGGTGCACCGCGTCGCGGGGCTGCCGGGCGAGTCCGCGCCCGTGGGGCTCACGCTGGCGCTCGGCCGGCTGCGCACGCTCGGGGTGGCCGGCTGGCGGCTCGCGCTCCCGGTGGCCGGCCATCCGCTGGGGCTCAGCGGACCCGCGGAGTTCAACGCGCGGGCGCTGGACGCCGAGGAGGCCGTGGTGGGGTTCGGGGCGCCGTACGGGCTCGTGCCGCAGGTGTACGAGGCGGGGCCCGCCGGGGATGTGCACGCGGAGGTCCTCTGGCACTGCCTCTCGGTGCGCGAGGCGCCGCCCGCGGACGTGCCCTCGCTCGGTGAGGCGGAGCGGGAGCTCGCGGAGGCGCTACGGGATGCGACGGCCGTGCTCACCCGGCTCGACGTGGCCGGTTCCGGTCCGCGCGCGGCCGCCGCGATCGACGCGTACCGGGCGCGGGCCGAGGGGCCCGACGAGGAGGTGCTCGCACCGGGCTATCCGCCGCGTGCGGTACGGGTGTTGGAGCTGGCGCGGCGGGTCGCGCTGCTGGTGGCGCTCGCGTACGAGAACGGGGACGGGGGGGCGGTGAGTGCCTCGGAGATCTCGGCACGGGGGGAGGCGTTGCGGCCGGTTGAGCGGGTGGCTCGGCGGGCGCGGGTTGCGGCGTACAACGCGTACGTGGAGCTGCGCGAGCGCGGCTGAACCCTCTGGGGCTCCGCCCCAGACCCCGTTCGCGCCTGAACGGCGCTCGTCCTCAAACGCCGGACAGGCTGAGGTGCGGGCCAGCACCGGTGCCGCTAAGGGGCGCGGGGAACTGCGCGACCAGCCACGCACGGCCCGCACCCGAAGGCCAAGCCTCCTGGGGCTGGGGTGCGGGCCAGCGCCGAGTGGCTAAGGGGCGCGGGGAACTGCGCGGGACGCGGGCACGGTCCGCAGGCGAAAAGGGGGGGTTCAGGGGCGCGGGGTTAGCCGGTTACGCCGTTGCGGACTGCCCATAGGGCCGCCTGCGTGCGGTCCGCGAGGTCCAGTTTCATCAGGATGTTCGAGACGTGGGTCTTGACGGTCTTCTCGGACAGCACGAGATGGCGGGCGATCTCGCGGTTGGAGCGGCCGTCGGCGATGAGCGCCAGGACCTCCTTCTCGCGTTCGGTCAGGGTCGTGCCGCGCCCGGTGCCGCCGTGTCCTTCGTCCTGGCTGAGCAGGGCCCCCGCGACCTCGGGCTGGAGCAGGACGTGCCCGGCGTGCACCGAGCGGATCGCTCCGGCCAGCGCGTCCGGGTCGACGTCCTTGTATACGTAACCGGAGGCGCCGGCGCGCAGCGCGGGTATCACCGTGCGCTGCTCGGTGAAGCTCGTGACGACGAGGACCCTCGCCGGGTTGGCGAGTTCGCGGAGCTTGCGCAGGGCCTCGATGCCGTCCGTCCCCGGCATCTTCACGTCCATCAGGACGACGTCCGGCCGCAGCTCCTCGGCGCGGGCCACGCCCTCGGCGCCGTCGGAGGCCTCCCCCACCACCTCTATGTCGTCCTGTACTTCCAGGAACGTGCGCAGCCCCCGGCGGACCACCTGGTGGTCGTCCACGAGCAGGACCCTGATCACCTTGTCAGCCACCGGGGACCTCCATCTCGATCGTGGCGCCCTCGCCGGGTGCCGATTGCACGGTGAGCCTGCCACCGACGCCGTTCGCCCGGTGCCGCATCGACACCAGGCCGAGGTGACGGCCCGCGCGCCGGACGAGGCCGGGATCGAAGCCCCGGCCGTCGTCGCTGACGCGCAGCACCGCGCCCTGGTCCCTGCGTTCCAGTACGACGTCGACCCGGCCCGCGCCGGAGTGGCGCAGCGCGTTGTGCAGGGCCTCCTGGGCGACCCGCAGCAGCGCCTCCTCCTGGGCCGGGGGCAGTGCGCGCACGCCGAGGTTGTCGAAGGTGACCCGGGCCGTGTGGGCGCGGTCCAGGACCTGGACGTGGGTGCGCAGGGTGTGCGCGAGGCCGTCCTCCTCCAGGGCCGCCGGCCTCAACTCCACGACGGCGGCGCGCAGTTCGTCGGCCGCCTCCGCCGCGAGGGCCGCGACCTGCTGGAGCTCGCCCTTGGCGCGGGCCGGGTCGCGGTCGACCAGGGCCGCGGCCGCCTGGGCGGTGAGCCGCAGCGAGAACAGCTTCTGGCTGACCGCGTCGTGCAGCTCGTGGGCGAGCCGGGAGCGCTCCTCGGCGATGGTCAGCTCGCGGCTGCGTTCGTAGAGGCGGGCGTTGGTGAGGGCGATCGCGGCGTGCTGGGCGAACAGGCGAAGGAGGTCCTCGTCGTGCTCGGTGAAGCCGCAGCGCTCGCCCCTGCGGGAGAGGGAGACCTCGGGGCAGCGCTTGTTGGCGAGGAAGAGGGCGCCGAGCGTCTCGTCCCCGTCGCGGATCGGCATGCCGAGGAAGTCGGACATGTCGGGGTGGGCCGCGGGCCAGCCCTCGAAGCGGGGGTCCTGGCGCACGTCGGCGAGGCGCTCGGCCTTCTCCTCGTGGAGCATCGCGGCGAGGATGCCGTGCTGGCGGGGCAGCGGCCCGATCGCCCGCCACTGCTCGTCGCTGATGCCGTCCACCACGAACTGGGCGAAGCCGCCGCGGTCGTCGGGGACGCCGAGCGCCGCGTACTCGGCGTCGAGCAGTTCGCGGGCGGACGCGGTGATCGTCTTGAGGACGTCCCCGACCTCCAGGTGCCGGCTCATGGCGAGCAGGGCGGTGCTCACCGCGGCGAGGCCCACGCTCGGCGAGGAGGCCCGGCCGGGCCGGGCGGCGGAGTGGGGTCCGGGACGGCTCATGTGATCACCGTACCGGCGGGGTGCGGCCCCGCGCCTCGGCCCGGGGACCAGCACCGCTTGGGTCCTGGGGCCTAGGCCGAAGGGCCTCGCCGGGGTGGGCCCCGCGTCCGAGGCGCCGCCCACGCCCCCGG
Organism: Streptomyces hundungensis; assembly: GCF_003627815.1. NCBI lineage: Bacteria > Bacillati > Actinomycetota > Actinomycetes > Kitasatosporales > Streptomycetaceae > Streptomyces > Streptomyces hundungensis. The sequence continues at coordinate 6,618,231 of NZ_CP032698.1, read as the reverse complement.
CGCCACTGTGAACCCATCGACGGAGGAATTCGATGGAACTCGATGGACAGAGGGGTTGGACACCATGCCGGTCGCGATCATCACGGGCGCCTCGAAGGGGCTCGGAGCGGCACTCGCCGCGGCACTGGCCCGGCGGGGCTGGGACCTGGTCCTCGACGCGAGGACGGGACCCGTACTGGAGGAGGCGGCGCGTGGACTCGACGGGTATGGCACGAAGGTCGTGGCGCTCGCCGGAGATGTCACCGACGCCGGGCACCGGGCGGAGCTGGTGGCCGCGGCGGGGGACCTCGGCGGACTCGATCTGCTGGTGCACAACGCCTCCGCGCTGGGCGCCGAGCCGCTCGTACCCCTGGCGGAGCTGACGCTCGAAGGGCTGCGGACGGCCCTGGAGACCAATGTGGTGGCCGCGCTCGGGCTCGTGCAGGAGGCGCTGCCCCTGCTGCGGGAGGCCGCCTTCGGCGCGGTGGTGGCGGTCAGTTCGGACGCGGCGGTCGAGGCGTACCGGACCTGGGGTGGTTACGGGGCGTCGAAGGCGGCGCTCGACCAGGTGGCGGCGGTGCTCGCCGTGGAGGAGCCGGGCCTTCGGGTGTGGGCGGTGGACCCGGGCGATCTGCGCACGGACCTGTACGCGGCCGCGGTGCCGGGCGACGACTCCGGGCGGCCGGAGCCCTCGACGGTGGTGCCGGGCTTCCTGCGGCTCCTCGACGAGCGGCTGCCGAGCGGCCGCTACAGCGCGCCTTCCCTGATACCGGATCCGTCGGCGGCCGATGGGGAGGTGGCGCGGTGACGGCGCCGCTGGTGGTGCGGGTGCCCGAGGCGCTGCTGGCCTCGGTGCCCGCCGAGGTGCGCGGGGCGGGGCGCGACGACGTGCGGCTGATGGTGTCGCGCGGCACGGCGGTCACGCACCACCGGTTTCGTGAGCTGGCCGGGCAGCTGCGGGCGGGTGACGTCCTGGTGGTCAACACCTCGAGGACACTGCCCGCCGCGGTCGACGGCAGGGTCGGCGGCCGGCCGGTGGTGGTGCACTTCTCCACGCTCGGCCCGGACGGGCGCTGGGCCGTGGAGCTGCGCCGCCCGACGGCGTCGGGCAGTACGGAACGGCGCACCGGGGACCGGGCGGGCACGCGGGTGGTGCTGCCGGACGGGGAGCGCCTGGTGCTGGATGAGGCGCTGAGCCCGGACCGGCTGTGGTGGGCCCGGGTGTCGGCGGCCGACGTACCGGGGCTGATGCGGCGGCACGGGCGGCCCATTCGGTACTCCTACACCGAGCGGGACCAGCCGCTGGCGGCGTACCAGACGGTGTTCGCGCGGCCCGCGCCCGGCGGGCTCGGCTCGGCGGAGATGCCGAGTGCGGCACGGCCGTTCACCGAGGGCCTGGTCGCGGAGCTGGTGCGGCGCGGCGTGCGGTTCGCGCCGGTGGTCCTGCACACCGGGGTGGCTTCTGCGGAGGCGCACGAGCCGCCCTACCCGGAGCGCTTCGAGGTTTCGGCGGCCACGGCCCGGCTGGTGAACGCGGCCCGGGCGGACGGCGCCAGGATCGTGGCCGTGGGGACCACGGCGGTGCGCGCCCTGGAGTCGGCGGCCGGGCCCGGCCGGGTGGTGCGGGCGGCGGCGGGCTGGACGGATCTGGTGGTGACGCCGGAGCGCGGCGTGCGGGTGGTGGACGGACTGCTGACCGGCCTGCACGAGCCGGAGGCCTCCCATCTGCTGATGCTGGAGGCGATCGCGGGGCGCGAGGCGCTGGCCGTCGCCTACGACCAGGCGCTGAGCCGGCTCTACCTGTGGCACGAGTTCGGCGACGTCCACCTCATCCTTGCGGAGGAGAACCCTCACGCTGCGCATTGCTCCAGCAACGTGCGGTGAGATTGTTACGTGTCTGATGTGAGCCCGCGCATAGGACGCACATCACTTACGAAGCGGGCTAGTGGACGGATAAAGGCGGTGTGAGCCGGTCCGGAGTGGGTACGAGGCGCCTTTCGCGCGGCCCTGATCCACTACCCGGCTTCGTAAGTGGCAGCTTTGCCACCAGATTTTGCGGCCGCTAACAATGGCTCCCGTCGCACAGCACTGCGGCTCCAACGCCGCGGCGCTTCGATGCGCCGTCCCCCGCCATTCGGAAGAGGTCCAACCGCCATGCCCGAGTTCAGCAACCTGGGTCCTAGTCGTCTGCCCAAGACGCACAAGATCTCGATTGCCGGTGTCGCCGCCCTCGGCGCCGCCGCTCTCGCCCTCACGGTTCTCCCCGGCACGGGCGAGTCGGGCACGGCCGCCGCAGCCGCCGAGCCCGCCGCCTTCTCGGCGACCGTCGCCAGCACCAGGACGCTCTCCGAGAGCGTCACCAAGCAGCACGTCACCGCGGACAAGCAGGCCCAGGTCGCCGCGAAGGCGAAGGCCGCCGCGGACGCCAAGGCGAAGGCCGAGGCCGAGGCGAAGAAGCGTGACGCGGCCGCCGCCGCGAGCCGCTCCGCCGCCCGCAAGCCGGTCTACGCCAACAACCTCGACGGCTGGATCCGCCAGTCCCTCGACATCATGAAGAGCAAGGGCATCCCCGGCAGCTACGAGGGTCTGCACCGCAACATCATGCGCGAGTCGACCGGCAACCCGATGGCCATCAACGGCTGGGACATCAACGCCATCAACGGCGTCCCGTCCAAGGGCCTGCTCCAGGTCATCCAGCCGACGTTCAACGCCTACCACGTGCCCGGCACCTCGTGGAACATCTACGACCCGGTCGCCAACATCACCGCCGCCGCCAACTACGCGGCCGACAAGTACGGCTCGATGGACAACGTGAACAGCGCCTACTGATCCTTTTCCTGGCGTACGGGACGCGAGAAGGGCGGCACCCCCCACGGGGTGCCGCCCTTCTCCCGTGTCCGGGTCCGGCTACTTGCGCATGACCTCGGGCTCGTGGCGGCGCAGCAGGCGCGCGACCACGAAGCCGAGCGCGATGCCGATGACCAGCAGCACCGAGATGTCGGTGAACCACTGGGCGGCGTCGTGCTTCCAGAGCGGGTCGAGGTTGGTCGGGTCGCTCTGGTCCATCGGGCCCATCAGATGGGACAGGTCGAGCGTCGTGCCGACGCCCGCGATGGCCCAGCGCGACGGCATCAGCCAGGCGAACTGCTCAAGGCCGGGCGAGTCGTACACCTTGAACAGGATGCCGGTGAAGACGACCTGGACGATGGCGAACATGACGAGCAGCGGCATGGTCTTCTCGGAGGTCTTCACCAGCGAGGAGATGATCAGGCCGAACATCATCGAGGTGAAGCCGAGCGCGATGACGACCAGGCACATCTCGACCGCGGGCGGCATCACCAGGCCCTCGGCGGGCAGCTTGCGGGTCGAGAAGCCGATGACGCACAGGATCACGCCCTGGAAGGCGGTGATCACCCCGAGCACCAGGATCTTGGACATCAGGTATGCCGAGCGGGACAGGCCGGTGGCCCGTTCCCGTTCGTAGATGACCCGTTCCTTGATCAGTTCTCGTACGGAGTTGGCCGCGCCCGAGAAGCACATGCCGACCGCGAGGATCAGCATGATCGTGCCGGCGTCCCCGTTGAACCGGGACGGCGGCGTCGGCGGCGCGAGGCCGAACTTCGCCGGGATGACGACACTCACCGAGCCGATCACGGCCGGCAGCGCCACCGACAGGGCGAGGAAGCCCTTGTCGGATGCGATCACCGAGGTGTAGCGGCGCATCAGGGTCCACAGCTGGGAGAGCCAGCCCTGCGGCTTCGGCGGCTTCATCGACTGGGCCGGCGGCATCTGCACCGACTGCGGGGCGACGGCGTCGATGTCCGCGGCGTACATCTGGTAGTGCTGCGAGCCCTTCCAGCGGCCCGCCCAGTCGTAGTCGCGGTAGCTCTCGAAGGCGGAGAAGACATCGGCCCAGGTGCCGTAGCCGAAGAAGTTCAGCGCCTCCTCGGGCGGCCCGAAGTAGGCGACGGAGCCGCCCGGCGCCATCACCAACAGCTTGTCGCAGATCGCGAGTTCGGCCACCGAGTGGGTCACGACCAGGACGGTGCGACCGTCGTCGGCGAGGCCGCGAAGAAGCTGCATGACGTCGCGGTCCATGCCCGGGTCGAGGCCCGAGGTGGGCTCGTCGAGGAAGATCAGCGAGGGCTTGGTAAGCAGCTCCAGGGCCACCGAGACGCGCTTGCGCTGGCCACCGGAGAGGGAGGTGACCTTCTTCTCCTTGTGGATGTCCAGCTTGAGCTCGCGCAGCACCTCGTCGATGCGCTGCTGGCGCTCGTTCTCGGTGGTGTCGGCGGGGAAGCGCAGCTTGGCCGCGTACTTCAGCGCCTTCTTGACGGTCAGCTCCTTGTGCAGGATGTCGTCCTGCGGGACCAGACCGATGCGCTGGCGCAGCTCGGCGAACTGCTTGTAGAGGTTGCGGTTGTCGTAGAGGACGTCGCCCTTGTTGGCGGGCCGGTAGCCGGTGAGCGCCTTGAGGAGCGTGGACTTTCCGGAGCCCGAGGGGCCGATGACCGCGATGAGGGACTTCTCGGGGACGCCGAACGAGACGTCCTTGAGGATGTCCTTGCCGCCGTCGACCGTGACGGTCAGATGGCGGGCGGAGAAGGAGACGTCACCGGTGTCGACGAACTCCTCGAGCCGGTCGCCGACGATGCGGTACGTCGAGTGGCCGACGCCCACGATGTCCTGCGGGCCGAGCAGGACGCTGCCGCCCTTGGCGATCGGCTGGCCGTTGACATAGGTGCCGTTGTGCGAGCCGAGGTCGCGGATCTCCATCCGGCCGTCGGGCGTCGCGTGGAACTCGGCGTGGTGGCGCGAGACCTGGAGGTCGGAGACGACCAGCTCGTTCTCCAGGGCACGGCCGATGCGCATGACCCGGCCGAGCGCGACCTGGTGGAACGTGGTCGGGCTGCGGTCCCCGTAGACGGGCGGGGCGCCCGCGGCGCCGCCCTGCTGCGGGACCTGCGGCTGCGGCTGCTGTTGCCACTGCTGCTGCGGAACCTGCGGCTGTTGGGGGTGTTGCGCCTGCGGGGGGTGCTGCTGCGCCCAGCCGCCCTGCTGGGGCGGGGTCTGCTGCGGTTGCGGGTGGACGGGCGTCGCCTGCGCCTGCTGGGCGGGGGCGTGCGGTGTGCAGGCGGCGGCACCGGTGAGATTCAGCCGCGGGCCGTCGGTCGCGTTGCCGAGGTGGACCGAGGAGCCGGGGCCGATGTCCATCTGGTGGATCCGCTGGCCCCGCACATAGGTGCCGTTGGTCGATCCGTGGTCCTCGATGACCCAACTGCGGCCGCTCCAGCTGATCGTGGCATGCCGCCACGACACCCTGGCGTCGTCGACCACCAGGTCACCTTGCGGGTCCCGGCCGAGGGTGTACGACCTGGACGGATCGAGCGTCCAGGTGCTGCCATTCAATTCCAGTACGAGTTCCGGCACTCCAGCCCCACTTGTCGTCCCCCGAAAGACCTCCGCACCGGAGGCCCGTACTCCCGACACCGGGAGTCTAGGGTTGGTGAACATCGTGGGGAACTATTTCAGGCCCGGGCTCGTATCCGAAACCCGGGCCTTGTGAATTACGTGCACAGACCGGGCACAGTCCCGTCGCGGTCGTGCAACAGGGCCTCGGCGCCCGCCCGTTGACGTGGGCCAAACACCCCCCGAGAGTAGTAAGCACCCATGAGTGCGTACGGATCATGATGTCCGCCCATAAATGACCCGGCGGCGGTCGAAAATGGTCTCTCCGCTCCCAAAAGGTGCAAGTCGGCTCGTATCGGGGGGTCCTGATGAGCGTGGACGACAATGAGGTTCGGGGCGCGATCCGGTGGGGCGATGTCGTGCTCACCTCGATCGCCTCGGTGAGCTGGGCGCTGGTGGCGATGGCGGGCACGGCGGCGCTCGGGCTCCATCTGCTCGGCGCGGACGCGGCGGGGGCGCTCGGTCCGATGACGGCGGCCGTGGTGGTGCTCGGGGTGGGCGGCTCGGTCACCCCGTCCGGCGACGTCTCGGCATTCGGCCTGAGCGGCGCCCAGGCACGGACGGCCGTCGATGTCGCGCCGCTCGGCGTGGGCCTCGCGGGCGCGCTGCTGCTCGCGTTCTTCTTCCTGCGCTCGCTGCGGGCCGCCGGTACCCGGATCCGGGGCGCCGAACTGGCGGCCCGCGCGGCCGTGTTGGTGCTCGTGTTCGTCGCCGTGGTCGCCGGGCTCGCCCGGATCGGCCACGACCTGGTCACCCTCGACGGCACGGACCTCGTTCCGGGCGGCGCGAAAGTGCCGGGCATTCCCGGCATCGGGGACATCGGCGGCCTGTTGCCGGGCCGGCTCGCCGGGCTCGCGGACGCCGGGGCGAAGGTCGGCTTCCGCGTGGACACGCCCCGCTCGCTGACGGGCGCGGCCTGCTGGGTGACCGCGGTGCTGGCGATCGCCCTGCTCGCCTCGCGCCGCACCCCCCTGCCGCGCGGCTGGTCGGCGCTGCACCGAGGGGTACGGCCGGCGGTGTCCGCGCTGGTGACGGTGGCCCTGGTGGCGGTGGCGGCGGGTTTCGCGGCGGCGGCGTACGCGGCGATCGGCGACGCCCATCCGGGGCGGATCGCGGGCGCGGCGCTCCTCGGTGCGCCCAACGGGGCGTGGCTCGCGGTCCCGCTCGGCCTCTTCGTGCCGTGGAGCGGCCACGCCACGGGCACCCTCGCCACCCTGCTCCCGGACCCGCTCGGCCGGCTGCTCGACATGCGGGCCGACGAGCCGGTGACGGTGGCCCGGCTCGCCCAACTCGACGACAGAGCATGGCTGTTGGCCCTCGCGATGGCCTGTCTGATGCTGTGCGCGGGGGTGCTCGCCGCGGTCCGGACGCCGGTGGGCGGGCGTTCCGCCGGTGTTTTCGCGGGGCGGTGCGCGCTGTCGCTGGCCGCGGCCACCGCGGTGGCGCTCCCCCTGATGGTGTGGCTCACCGGAGTCTCCGCGAACGCCTCCCTCTCGGTGCTGGGCTTCGACGCGTTCGGGGCGGGCGTCGAGCTGCACGGCGACGCGGGGCTCGCCCTCGCCCTCGGCGCCGGGTGGGGGGCCGGCGCGGGCGCCCTGGGCGCGCTGCTGGCCCGGGCCTTCGGGGCGGCGGGCCGAAGGGCGGCGGCGCCGGCGGGGCTCGGCGGCGTGGACGTTCGGCGACGGTTCGCAGGGGCCAGTGGCGCGGACGTACCGCAACCGCTCGCGGACCCGGACGGCGCGGATGTACGACAACCGCTCGCGGGGCCCGGCGGCGTGGATGTACGACAACCGCTCGCGGACCCGGGCAGCGCGGACGTACCGCGACCGCGGGAGGAGCGGCCTCCTGGACCGTACGACCCGGCGCCCTCCTACCGGCCGCCGAACCCCGACACCAACCCGTATCTGAAGCTGCCGCCGGACCTGCACGGCTCCCCCACCCTGCCCGGCCCGGGGGGCGGGCCGCGACCGGCCCCTCGACCGCGCACGCCTCCGCACGAGGGCCCCCCTCCCCCGCCCGGCACACCACGGCGCGGCCCCTGAAGCGCGCCACTCCGTCGGCCGGAGCTTCACCAGGGCGGCCGTACGAGGGGCCGTACGAGGGGGCCCTGTCCGCAGGGCGGGACGGCGTGCGGGGACGGAGCGGCGTGCGGATACGGTGGGATCACCATGACGCCATCGCCCCTGCCCCCCGCCGGCCAGAACTCCGACGCCGGTCAGAGCTCTGACGTACCGACCCTCCTCGTCAAGATCTTCGGCAAGGACCGTCCCGGCATCACCGCCGGGCTCTTCGACACCCTCGCCGCCTACTCCGTCGATGTCGTGGACATCGAACAGGTCGTCTCCCGTGGCAGGCTCGTCCTGTGCGCGCTGGTCACCGAGCCGACCGTCGCCCCCCAGGGCGAACTGCGGGCCACGGTGCACAGTTGGGCCGAGTCGCTGAAGCTGGAGGCCGAGATCATCTCCGGCACCGGCGACAACAGGCCGCGCGGCAGCGGCCGTTCGCACGTCACCGTGCTCGGCCACCCGCTGACCGCCGAGTCCACGGCGGCCATAGCGGCTCGCATCGCCGGTACCGGCGGCAACATCGACCGTATCTTCCGGCTCGCCAAGTACCCCGTCACCGCCGTGGAGTTCGCGGTCTCCGGCGTGGCGACGGGAACGCTGCGCACCGCGCTCGCGACCGAGGCCGCCGCTCGTGGCGTGGACGTGGCCGTCGTCTCGGCGGGCCTGCACCGCCGGGCCCAGCGGCTCGTCGTGATGGACGTGGACTCCACGCTGATCCAGGACGAGGTGATCGAGCTCTTCGCCGCGCACGCCGGCTGCGAGGCCGAGGTCGCCGAGGTCACCGCCGCCGCGATGCGCGGCGAGCTGGACTTCGAGCAGTCGCTGCACGCCCGGGTGGCGCTGCTGCGGGGCCTGGACGTGTCGGTGGTGGACAAGGTACGGGCCGAGGTCCGGCTCACCCCGGGCGCCCGCACCCTGATCCGTACGCTGAAGGCGCTCGGCTATCAAGTGGGCGTCGTATCGGGCGGGTTCACCCAGGTCACCGACGACCTCAAGGACCGGCTCGGGCTCGACTTCGCCTCCGCCAACACCCTGGAGGTCGAGGACGGCAGGCTCACCGGCCGGGTCACGGGCGAGATCGTCGACCGGGCCGGCAAGGCGCGGCTGCTGCGGAGGTTCGCCGACGAGGCCGGGGTGCCGCTGGCCCAGACGGTGGCGATCGGTGACGGCGCCAACGACCTCGACATGCTGAACGCGGCGGGCCTCGGGGTCGCCTTCAACGCCAAGCCCGTGGTGCGCGAAGCCGCGCACACGGCGGTGAACGTGCCCTTCCTCGACACCGTGCTGTATCTGCTCGGCATCACCCGCGAAGAGGTCGAGGCGGCCGACGGCCTCGTCGACTGACACCCTCGGGCGCACAGGGGCCCCGGCGCGCGGTGTGCGCCGGGGCCCAGCCATGCGTAACGGGTCGGGCGTGCGGTCAGGCGTGCGGGGCCCAGAAGTCGACGAGCCTGGCCACGCCGTGTTCCACCGACTTCCAGGGGCCGTCGAAGGTGAGCACGGCGATGGCGCTGGTCGGGAAGCCGCTGCGGTTCATCCGCGCGAGCAGGTCACCGTCCGCGTCGCCCGAGAGCGCGTCGGCCATCGCGTGCATACCGGGGTTGTGGCCGATGAGCAGCAGGTCCTCGACGTCGTCGGGGGTCTCGTTGACCAGCGCGATCAGTTCGCCGAGCGAGGCTTCGTACATGCGGTCCTCGTAGACCGTCCTGGGGCGGTGCGCCAGTTCCTGAACGGCGAGCTTCCAGGTCTCGCGGGTCCTCACCGCGCTGGAGCACAGGGCGAGGTCGGGGGCGATGCCGGTCTCGGCCAGTCGGCGGCCGGCGACGGGGGCGTCCGCCCTGCCTCGTTCGGCGAGCGGCCGCTCGTGGTCCGACACCTGGGGCCAGTCGGCTTTCGCGTGCCTCAGAAGGACGATCCTGCGGGGTGTGTCGACGCTCATGTTTCCCAGCTTCGCATGGATCGCGCCACCGGGCGCAGGGTCTCGGATGCTCCGCCGGCGAGGGCGACGGCCGTGCTCGCGGGGGCTGTCGGGCGCTAGCGGGAGAGGGTTTCCTGGATGCGCTCGACGAGGTGGGTGAGCGTTCCGTCGGCGGACACCGCGTGGGCGTCGCCGGATCCGACCACGAGCGCGAGGAGCGCGCAGAACGCGATCGCGGGCAGCAGGACGCCCCACCACGGCAGCTTGAAGTCGATGCCACCGGCGGCCTGTTGGGTGGACCTGGGGTGGGTGTGGGCCGACATGACCGCCTCCGTGGGGGTTCCCGCTTCGAGTTCCGCGGGCGGACGGGGCGTCCGTCGCGGTACCTCAAAACCTACGGATCCGGCGGGCGTCGTCCCATCCGGTGACCCACCCACTTGACCCTGACCCTGACCCCCTAGGGGATGGTGGGGCTAGCACCACCACCCTGGCGGGCCCGGTCGTCGTCCCGACCACTGCGGGGCGACGCGGGGACGTCGTCCAGGAGACGGGCGGGCGTCGGAACGCCCTCGCGGGGGATGTGCCCCCGGGCGTCGGTCAGGGGGAGGCGAGCGTCGCGATGACGGCGACGACGACCGTGACGGCGAGCATCGCGCCGAGCACGAGCAGAAGCTTCTTGTGGCTGTTCTGCGGATTGGGTTCGAGCACTGGCATGCGGCCAGTGTCGCATCCCGGTTTGGCCCGCTATCGCCGGGCCCCGACCTCGTCCTCGATCGTGCGGTCCCGGCCCGCCAGGATGCCCACGACGATCTGCGGCACCATGAGGGCGGCCATCAGCGCGATGGGCAGGTCCCAGCCGCCGCTGCGGTCGTGCAGGAGGCCGACGAGCAGGGGGCCCGGGATGGAGAGCAGATAGCCGACGCACTGGGCGAAGGCGGAGAGGCGTACGACACCCGCGCCGGTCCGCGACCGCTTGCCGATCATCGTCAGGGCGAGCGGGAAGGCGCAGTTGGAGATGCCGAGCAGCAGCGCCCAGGCCCAGGCTCCGGAGGCCGGCGCGAGGTAGAGCCCGGCGTAGCCGGCCAGGCCGCAGGTGCCGAGCGCGACCACGATGGGGCCCTGGCTGCGCAGCCGGTTGACCAGCCAGGGGATGACGAAGCCTAGCGGCACGCCCATCACCATGGTGATGGACAGGAGCAGCCCCGCGGTGCCCGCCGATACGCCCGCGTCGCGGAAGATCGTCGGCATCCAGCCCATGGTGATGTAGGCGCCGGTCGCCTGGAGTCCGAAGAAGCAGGCCAGCGCCCAGGCGGTGCCGCTGCGGGTGATGCGCGGGGCGGGTCCCTCCTCCTGCTTGGCGCTGACGGCCGGGCTCTCGCTCCCGGAGCGGTCGCGCGCCAGCGGGATCCACGCCGCCACGGCGAGGACCGCGAGCAGCGCCCAGATGCCGAGGCCCTGGCGCCAGCTGCCGCCGAGCGCATCGGTGAGGGGCACGGTGGTGACCGCGGCGAGCGAGGTGCCGGCGGCGAGCGCCATCGAGTAGAGGCCGGTCATGGAGCCGACCCGGTCGGGGAAGTACCGCTTGACGATCACCGGCATCAGGACGTTGCTCACGGCTATGCCCATCAGGGCGAGCGCGCTGGCCGCGAGGAAGGTGACGGTGCCTCCGGCGAAGGGGCGCAGCAGCAGGCCGGCGGTGATGGCGGCCATGCCGGCGAGGACCACGGCGCCCGGGCCGAAGCGGCGGGCCAGGCGCGGCGCCATGATGCCGAACAGGGCGAAGCAGAACGCCGGCACCGAGGTGAGGACGCCCGCGATGCCGCCGCTCATGTGCAGTCCGCCGGTGACCTCCTTCATCAGGGAGCCGAGGCTGGTGATCGCGGGACGCAGGTTGACGGCGGCGAGGACCAGCGCGAGCGGTACGAGCCAGCGCGCCCACGCCGGCACCCGGGCGGAGCCGGCGGGTGCGGGGGCTTCCAGGGGCTCGGTGCGGACGGTGGGCGCGGGGCTCAGCGTGGTGGTCTCTTCGTCGGCCATGTGGTCCATCATAGAATCATGGGATGATTGGTTGTCCAATCGTTCACGATCCCCTTTTCACGCCCCACATTCGGACTGGAGCACCATGACGCTGAGCTCTCCCCGGCGGTCCGCCCTCGCCGACCAGGTGATCGCGCAGTTGCGCAACCAGATCACCTCGGGCGAGTGGCCGGTGGGCGCGCGCATCCCGACCGAGCCGGAGCTGGTCGAGCAGCTCGGGGTGGCCCGCAACACGGTCCGCGAGGCGGTGCGCGCCCTCGCGCACAACGGCCTGCTCGACATCCGTCAGGGCTCGGGCACCTATGTCGTGGCCACCAGCGAGCTGGCCGGGGTGATGCAGCGCCGGTTCGCCGACGCCGACCCCCGCCATGTGGCCGAGCTGCGCTCCACGCTGGAGTCGTCGGCGGCTCGGCTCGCCGCCCAGCGGCGCACCGAGCGCGAGCTCAAGCAGTTGGACACGCTGCTCGAACGGCGCGAGCAGGCGTGGGCCTCGGCCGACCGGGAGGCGTTCATCGCGGCCGACGCGACGCTCCACCTGGCCGTCGTCGCGGCCTCCCACAACGACGTACTGACCGAGCTGTACGCGGACCTCGGGCATCTGCTGCGCGACTGGCTGCGGGACGACGTGGGCCTCGACATGACGCCGGAGAACCACATGGACCACGCCCGGATGGTCGACGCGATCCGGACGGGCGACGCGGAGAGCGCCGCCGCCGAGGCCGCGGCCCACGCCTTCATCTGCCTGCCGGACCGCCTCGAAAAACGCTGACCGGACCGCTCGCCGCCGCGAAAGCCGCTGAGCTCACCGCTCGGGCCCGGCCCGCCGAGGCGTGCGCTCAGGACACCTTCTCGTGGGTGACCCACACCGCGCGCACGTCCTTCCAGCACCGGTCGGTGAGCCGTACGGTCTGGCCGGGCCCGACCTGCACCGGCGCCGCGTCCGCGTCGAGGTCCCACCACATCGCGCAGTCGGTGTGCAGTCGCACCCGGTCGGCGTCCGGGTAGGGGTTGTGGCAGTACGCGATCACATGCGAACCCTGCACGGAGGGGCGGCAGTCGGCGCCGAACGGCTCGGGCTTCGCCGCCGCGGGCGGGGCGTCGGGGGCCGTGGCGGCCCGCACCACCGAGGGTGCGGCGAGCCCGGCCGCCGTGGCCAGCACCAGGACGAGCAGGGCCAGGGCCCGGCGCTGGCCGACCCGCAGGGGGTGGTCGAGGAGCGGGCGCACCCGGCGGGGGTGCGCCCCGGGGGGTCGTACACGCGAAGGACGCACGCCCCCACCTCTTCCCGGCCGACTGCCCGACATGTCCGTCTCGTTCAGTCTGCGGGGAAGTCGTGGTCCACGCACGGCGGCCGCCCACCGGAAGGTTCCGGTGGGCGGCCGCGGATCGTGCGGGAGGGGTCAGGCACCCACGGCGTGCAGGCCGCCGTCGACGTGGATGATCTCGCCCGTGGTCTTCGGGAACCAGTCCGAGAGCAGCGCGACGACGCCCTTGCCGGCGGGCTCGGGGTCGGCCATGTCCCACTCCATTGGGGAGCGGTGGTTCCACACGTCGGCGAGCTCGCCGAAGCCCGGGATGGACTTCGCGGCCATGGAGCCGATCGGGCCGGCCGAGATCAGGTTGCAGCGGATCCCGTCCTTGCCCAGGTCGCGGGCCATGTAACGGGAGGTCGCCTCCAGGGCGGCCTTGGCCGGGCCCATCCAGTCGTACTGCGGCCAGGCGTACTGCGCGTCGAACGTCATGCCGACGACGGCGCTGCCCGGGCCGAGCAGCTCGCGCAGCGCCATGGTCAGCGACTTCAGCGAGAACGCCGAGACGTGCATGGCGGTGGCGACCGACTCGAACGGGGTGTTCAGGAAGTTGCCGCCGAGCGCGTCCTGCGGGGCGAAGCCGATGGAGTGGACGATGCCGTCCAGACCGCCGAGCTCGTCCTTGACCAGGCCCGCGAGCCGGTCCAGGTGCTCCTGGTTGGTCACGTCGAGCTCGATGACCTTGGCGGGCTTGGGGAGCTTCTTGGCGATGCGCTCGGTCAGGGTCGGACGCGGGAAGGCGGTGAGGATGACCTCGGCGCCCTGCTCCTGGGCCAGCTTCGCGGCGTGGAAGGCGATGGAGGACTCCAGCAGCACACCCGTGATGAGGATGCGCTTGCCCTCGAGAATTCCGCTCATGGTGATCAGTGACCCATGCCCAATCCGCCGTCAACCGGGATGACGGCTCCAGTGATGTACGAGGCGTCGTCGGAGGCGAGGAACTTCACCGCGGCGGCGATTTCCTCGGGCTGCGCGTAGCGGCCCAGCGGCACCTGGGACACGATGCCCGAGCGCTGCTCCTCGGTGAGCACCTTGGTCATGTCGGTGTCGACGAAACCGGGTGCCACGACGTTGAAAGTGATGTTCCGGGACCCGAGCTCACGCGCGAGCGACCGGGCGAAGCCGACAAGTCCCGCCTTGGAGGCGGCGTAGTTGGCCTGCCCCGCCGAGCCGAGCAGCCCGACGACGGAGGAGATCAGCACCACGCGGCCCTTCTTGGCCCGCAGCATGGCGCGGTTGGCGCGCTTGACGACCCGGAAGGTGCCGGTGAGGTTGGTGTCGAGGACGGAGGTGAAGTCGTCCTCGGACATGCGCATCAGGAGCTGGTCCTTGGTGACGCCGGCGTTGGCGACCAGGACCTCGACGGGACCGTGCTTGTCCTCGATCTCCTTGTAGGCCTGCTCCACCTGCTCGGTGTCCGTGATGTCGCACCTGACGGCCAGACAGCCCAGTTCGGTGAGCGCGGCCGGCGGCTCTCCGGAGCGGTACGTGATCGCGACCTTGTCGCCGCTCTCGGCAAAAGCGCGGGCGATGGCGAGGCCGATGCCCCGGTTACCTCCGGTGACGAGAACCGAGCGGCTCAACGGATCACCCTTTCGATAGGCGGATTCGTACTCCCCGCAAACTATCGGTACCGCCCGACTTACGAGGAATCGGGCCCTGACAGTGGCGAGGAACGAGTGCTGTCGGGTCCCTACAGAAAGGCGTAGTCAGGGAGCGGGTCGGCGGTGAATGATCGGGGGCGTCCGGTCTCATACGACAGGGAGACAGTTGTGCCATCTGGGACCCATTCCATCGACGAAGCCTTCACGGCGCTGCCCTTGCGGGCGCTCGCCGACGCGGCGCTCGCGCGGGCCCGCGCGCTCGGGGCCGATCATGCCGACTTCCGGTTCGAGCGGGTGCGCAGTGCCGCCTGGCGGCTGCGCGACGCCCGGCCGGCCGGCTCCTCGGACAGCACCGACCTCGGCTACGCGGTGCGCGTGGTGCACGGCGGGGCCTGGGGCTTCGCTTCCGGAGTCGACCTGAGCATGGACGCGGCGGCCAAGGTCGCCTCCCGGGCGGTGGCGATGGCCAAGCTGTCCGCGCAGGTCATCGCGGCCGCGGGGTCGAACGAGCGGGTCGAGCTCGCGGACGAGCCGGTGCACTCCGAGAAGACCTGGATCTCCTCCTACGAGATCGACCCCTTCTCGGTCCCGGACGAGGACAAGAGCGCGCTGCTCGCCGACTGGAGCTCCCGACTGCTGGGCGCGGACGGGGTCGAGCACGTGGACGCCTCGCTGCTCACGGTGCACGAGAACAAGTTCTACGCCGACACCGCCGGCACCGTCACCACGCAGCAGCGGGTCCGGCTGCACCCCCAGCTCACCGCGATCGCGGTGGACCGTACGACCGGCGAGTTCGACTCGATGCGCACCCTCGCGCCGCCGGCCGGGCGCGGCTGGGAGTACCTGACGGGGACCGGTTGGGACTGGAACGCCGAACTGGAGGAGATCCCTTCGCTTCTGGCCGAGAAGATGCGGGCGCCCAGCGTCGAGGGCGGCCGCTACGACCTCGTGGTGGACCCGTCCAACCTGTGGCTGACCATCCACGAGTCGATCGGCCACGCCACCGAGCTGGACCGGGCGCTCGGCTACGAGGCGGCGTACGCGGGCACCTCCTTCGCCACCTTCGACCAGCTGGGCAAGCTGGCGTACGGCTCGCGGGTCATGAACGTGACCGGTGACCGGACCGCCGAGCACGGGCTCGCCACCATCGGCTACGACGACGAGGGCGTCGCGGCGCAGTCCTGGGACCTGGTCAAGGACGGCACCCTCGTCGGGTACCAACTCGACCGCCGCATCGCCAAGTTGACCGGTCTCGGCCGCTCCAACGGCTGTGCCTTCGCCGACTCCCCCGGGCACGTCCCGGTCCAGCGGATGGCGAACGTCTCGCTCCAGCCGGACCCGGGCGGGCTCTCCACCGAGGACCTGATCGGCGGGGTGGAGCGCGGCATCTATGTGGTCGGCGACCGGTCGTGGTCCATCGACATGCAGCGCTACAACTTCCAATTCACCGGCCAGCGCTTCTTCCGCATCGAGAACGGGCGCCTCGCCGGCCAGCTCCGCGACGTCGCCTACCAGGCGACCACCACCGACTTCTGGGGCTCCATGGAGCAGGTCGGCGGCCCCGGCACCTATGTCCTGGGCGGCGCCTTCAACTGCGGCAAGGCCCAGCCGGGCCAGATCGCGGCGGTCTCCCACGGCTGCCCCTCCGCCCTGTTCCGCGGCGTCAACATTCTGAACACCACGCAGGAGGCCGGGCGATGAGCTCCCGTACGACCAAGCCGCACGAGATCGTCGAGCGGGCCCTGGAACTGTCCACCGCCGACGGCTGTGTCGTCATCGCCGACGAGCACTCCTCGGCGAATCTGCGCTGGGCCGGCAACGCGCTGACCACCAACGGCGTCACCCGCGGTCGGACCCTGACGGTGATCGCCACGGTCGACGGCGCCCAGGGCACCGCCTCCGGTGTCGTGTCGCGCTCGGCCGTCACCGCCGAGGACCTGGAGCCGCTGGTACGCGCCGCCGAGGCGGCCGCCCGGGGCGCCGGGCCCGCCGAGGACGCCCAGCCGCTGGTCGGCGGGGTCCCGGTGGCGGCCGACTTCACCGACGCCCCGGCCGAGACCTCCTCCGCCGTCTTCACCGACTTCGCGCCCGCGCTCGGCGAGGCCTTCGCGCGGGCCCGGGCCGGCGGCCGCGAGCTGTACGGCTTCGCCAACCACGAGCTCAACTCCACCTATCTGGGCACCTCCACGGGCCTGCGGCTGCGCCACGACCAGCCCAACGGCACCCTGGAGCTCAACGCCAAGTCCCCGGACCGCACGCGCTCGGCGTGGGCCGGCCGGGCGACCGCGGACTTCAAGGACGTCGACCCCGCGGCCCTCGACGAGGAGCTGGCCCGCCGGCTCGGCTGGGCCGAGCGGCGCATCGAGCTGCCCGCCGGGCGGTACGAGACGCTGCTGCCGCCGACCGCCGTGGCCGATCTGCTGATCTACCAGATCTGGTCGGCGGCGGCCCGGGACGCGGCCGAGGGCCGGACCGTGTTCTCCAAGCAGGGCGGGGGCACCCGCGTCGGCGAGACCCTGTCCCCGCTGCCGCTGACGCTGCGCAGCGACCCGAACGAGCCCGGACTGGAGTACGCGCCGTTCATGGTGGCGCACTCCTCTGGCGACACGGAGTCGGTGTTCGACAACGGGCTCCCGCTGACCGCGACCGACTGGATGCGCGAGGGCCGTCTGGAGAACCTGGTCACCACCCGGCACAGCGCCGCCCTGACCGGACTGCCGCTCGCCCCCTCGCCGGGCAACCTGATCCTGGACGGCGGCGGCGAGCGCACCCTGGACGAGATGGTCGCGGCCACCGAACGCGGACTGCTCGTGACGTGCCTGTGGTACATCCGCGAGGTGGACCCGGCGACGCTGCTCCTGACCGGTCTGACCCGGGACGGCGTGTACCTCGTCGAGAACGGCGAGGTGGTCGGCGAGGTGAACAACTTCCGCTTCAACGAGTCGCCGGTCGACCTGCTGTCACGGGCCACCGAGGCGGGACGCACCGGGCGGACGCTGCCCCGGGAGTGGAACGACTACTTCACCCGGACCGCGATGCCCGCGCTGCGCGTGCCCGACTTCAACATGAGCTCGGTCAGCCAGGGCGTGTGACCCGCCTAGACTGGCGGTTCCACCCCGTACTACGCCAAGGAGACCCAGAACCGTGACGGACATCGTCGACGAGCTGAAGTGGCGCGGGCTTTTCTCGCTGTCCACCGACGAGGACGCACTGCGCAAGGCTCTCGCGGACGGTCCCGTCACGTTCTATTGCGGCTTCGACCCGACCGCGGCCAGCCTGCACGTCGGCCACCTGGTGCAGGTGCTCACGGTCCGCCGGCTCCAGCAGGCCGGGCACCGGCCGCTGGCGCTGGTGGGCGGGGCCACCGGCCAGATCGGTGACCCGCGCCCGACCGCCGAGCGCACCCTGAACGACCCGGAGACGGTCGCGAACTGGGTGGACCGGCTGCGCGGTCAGATCGAGCCGTACCTCTCCTTCGAGGGCGAGAACGCGGCCGTGATGGTCAACAACCTGGACTGGACCGCGGGCCTGTCCGCGATCGAGTTCCTGCGGGACATCGGCAAGCACTTCCGGGTCAACAAGATGCTCACCAAGGACTCGGTGGCCCGTCGCCTGGAGTCCGAACAGGGCATCAGCTACACGGAGTTCAGCTACCAGCTGCTCCAGGGCATGGACTTCCTGGAGCTGTACCGGCGCTACGGCTGCACCCTCCAGCAGGGCGGCAGCGACCAGTGGGGCAACCTCACGGCCGGGCTCGACCTGATCCACCGCCTGGAGCCGGACGCCGAGGTGCACTGTCTGGCGACGCCGCTGATGGTCAAGGCGGACGGCACCAAGTTCGGCAAGACCGAGGGCGGGGCCGTCTGGCTCGACCCGGAGATGACCACCCCGTACGCGTTCTACCAGTTCTGGCTGAACGTGGACGACCGGGACATCTCGACGTACATGCGCATCCTCTCCTTCAAGTCCCGTGAGGAGCTGGAGGAGATCGAGCAGCTCACCGAGGAGCGCCCGCAGGCGCGCACCGCGCAGCGGGCGCTCGCCGAGGAGCTGACCACCCTGGTGCACGGCGCCGACCAGTGCGCGGCGGTCATCGCCGCGTCGAAGGCGCTGTTCGGCCAGGGCGAGCTGGCGGATCTCGACGAGGCGACGCTGGCCGCCGCCCTGTCCGAGCTGCCGAACGCGAAGGTGACCGAGCTCGGCCCGGTCACCGATCTCTTCGCCGAGGTGGGCCTGGTGGCCAGCAAGTCGGCCGCCCGGCGCACCGTGAAGGAGGGCGGCGCCTACGTGAACAACGTGAAGGTGACGGCCGAGGACGCGGTGGCCACGGCGGAGGAACTGCTGCACGGGCGCTGGCTGGTGCTGCGCCGCGGCAAGAAGAACCTGGCGGCCGTCGAGGTCGTCGGCGCCTGACCGCACCCCGCGCCCCGGCACCCACCTGGCCGGTAAGCGCCCGAAAAGGGGGCGGCTCCTTCGCGGAGCCGCCCCCTTTTTCGTGTACGTCAGGCTCTCTGCTTGTTGCCCCGCATCGCCATGTAGAGCATGTCGCCCAGGAAGACGATGACGACGGCGGCCGCGATTTGCAGGCCGTGCCGGCCCCAGTCGATGCCCTTGGTCTCGGCGATGCCGATGGCCCGGGCGATCGAGTTGCCGACGATGCCGCCGATGATGCCGAAGATGGTGGTCAGCCACAGCGGACTGTGCTGCTTGCCTGGAATGATCGCCTTGGCGATGAGACCGAGCACGAATCCCACGATGATGGCCCACAACCAGCCCATGGCTGCCTCCTTGTACGGCTCGACGTGAGCAGGTTCAGCCAGTGTCGACCCATACCCCGTACGGCGCATGTCGGACACGTCCGTACGGGGCGGGTACCGCGGCACCCGGCAGGTGGGGGCCGCCCCGGTCTCGTGCCCGGCGGAGCCCCGGCGTACGGTGGAAGCAGTCCGGGCCGGGGAGAGCCCGCCGTGGAACTCGGGTGGTGGAACGTGATGCGGAAGCAGAGCAGCGGCCAGGTCTTCCGGATCACCGGAGCCCGCCAGGGGCTCGCCGAGGACGTCCGGGGCAGGCAGCGCCGCTATGTGATCTCGATGTCGATCCGCACCCTTTCGGTGGTGCTGACGGCGGTGCTGTGGAACGTCGAGCGTCCTGTCGCCATTGTGACGCTGGCCCTCGGGGCGCTGCTGCCCTATGTGGCGGTCGTGTTCGCCAACGCGGGCCGCGAGAACGTCACTTCGCTGCCCTCCACCTTCATCCCCGCCCCCGTGCGACCGGCGCTCGGCGCCGCCCCGGTGGGTGGCTCCGCGGAACCCCCGGCGGAACCCACCGCCGGTGACCAGGAGTGGCGTTCACGCGATCACGGCTGATCCGTCACCGTCCGCGAAGCTCAGGAAAACCTCAGATCAATCATGAAGTTCCGGTGCACCACACCGGGTCCCCCATGACATACTTCGTAAGCGCTCCGCATCCCCCGTCGGAGCGACGGACCGACGCCGGGCAGCTCCCCCCGTGGCTGCTCGGCGTCGCCTTTTGTACGGGGCCGTATGCCGCACAATGTCTCTGTGAGTGACGAGACCAGCGACGAGACCCCCGTGTGTTCCGCCAAGGGCTGCCGTGCCGACGCCGTGTGGGTGCTGGCCTGGAACAACCCGAAGATCCACACCCCGGAGCGCCGCAAGACATGGCTCGCGTGCGAGGAGCACCGCGAGCACCTCTCCCAATTCCTGGGCGTACGGGGCTTCTTGAAGGATGTCGTGACGCTCGCCGAGTGGCGGTCGGCCGGGTCAGCCGCCGATCGCTGACATCGGGCGGTCGGGCTGGAGGAACGAGGGGTCGTCCAGGCCGGAACCTGCCTTCTTGCCCCACATCGCCAGCTTCCACAGCCGGGCGATCTCCTCGTCACCGGCGTCCGAGCGCAGCGCCGCGCGCAGGTCGGACTCCTCGCGGGCGAACAGACAGGTGCGCACCTGACCGTCGGCGGTGAGCCGGGTCCGGTCGCAGGCCCGGCAGAAGGGGCGGGTCACCGAGGCGATGACGCCCACGGTGTGCGGGCCGCCGTCGACCACCCAGCGCTCGGCGGGCGCGGAGCCCCGCTCGTCGTCGCCCTCGGGGGTCAGCGTGAAGCGCGTGCGCAGCGACTGGAGGATGTCGCCGGCGGTGATCATGCCGTCGCGCTTCCAGCCGTGCTGGGCGTCCAGCGGCATCTGCTCGATGAAACGGAGCTCGTAGTCGTGCTCGACGGCCCAGGCCAGCAGGTCGGGGGCCTCGTCGTCGTTGAGGCCCGGCATCAGGACCGCGTTGACCTTGACCGGGGTGAGCCCCGCGTCGCGGGCGGCCGCCATGCCGTCGATGACGTCGTGGTGGCGGTCGCGCCTGGTCAGCGTCTTGAAGACCTCGGGGCGCAGGGTGTCGAGGGAGACGTTGACGCGGTCCAGGCCCGCCGCCTTCAGGGCGGCGGCGGTGCGCTTGAGGCCGATGCCGTTGGTGGTGATCGACATCCGGGGGCGCGGCTCCAGAGCGGCGCAGCGCTCGACGATGCCGACCAGGCCCGGCCGCAGCAGCGGCTCGCCACCGGTGAAGCGGACCTCGGTCACCCCGAGGTCGGTGATGGCGATGCGGATCAGGCGGACGATCTCGTCGTCGGTCAGCAGATCGGGCTTGGCCAGCCACTGCAAGCCCTCTTCCGGCATGCAGTACGTGCACCGCAGGTTGCACCGGTCGGTCAGCGAGACACGCAGGTCAGTGGCCACACGGCCGTAAGTGTCGATGAGCACTGTGAGCCCCCTCCCCTCGTCCTCGAACATCTGCCGGATGTGTATACACCCGAGCCTACGCGAGACGTACGACAACAGGGGAGGCCGATTGTCACGAGGTGCGGCGAGGCCGTGTCGTAGGGTCCTACGACACGGCCTCGGTCGTCCGCCGTGCGGATGTACGTGGGGAGGTACGTGCGGAAGGCGGTTCGGCGGCCGGCTCAGTGGGCGCCGACGCCGGTCAGGGACTTCACCTCGAGCTCGGCGTACTTGCCGCGGTCGGACTCCTCCTTGGACAACAGCGATCCGATCCAGCCGAGCAGGAAGCCCAGCGGGATCGAGACGATGCCCGGGTTCTCCAGCGGGAACCAGTGGAAGTCGACGCCCTTGAACATCGAGGTCTTCGGGTTGCCGGAGACGACGGTCGAGAACAGCACCAGGAACACCGAGCTGAACAGGCCGCCGTAGATCGACCACAACGCGCCCTGGGTGGTGAAGCGCTTCCAGAACAGGCTGTAGAGGATGGTCGGCAGGTTGGCGGAGGCGGCCACCGCGAAGGCGAGCGCGACCAGGCCGGCCACGTTCATGTCGCGGGCGAAGGCGCCGAGCAGGATCGCCACCGCGCCGATCAGGACGGTGGCCCAGCGCGCGGCCCGCATCTCCTCCTTCTCGGTCGCCTTCCCCTTGCGGATCACATTGGCGTAGATGTCGTGCGCGAAGGAGGACGACGAGGCGAGGGTGAGACCGGCGACCACGGCGAGGATGGTCGCGAAGGCGACGGCCGAGATCACCGCGAGCAGGGTGGCGCCGCCGGTGGTGCCGACACCGCCGCCCAGGTACTCGGCGAGTTGCGGGGCGGCCGTGTTGCCGGCCGGGTTCTGCGCCTTGATGGCGGCGGGTCCCACCAGGGCGGCCGCGCCGAAGCCGAGCGCGATCGTCATCAGATAGAAGGCACCGATGATGCCGATGGCCCAGTTCACGGACTTCCGGGCGGCCTTCGCGGTCGGGACGGTGTAGAAGCGGATCAGGATGTGCGGCAGACCCGCGGTGCCGAGGACGAGGGCGATGCCCAGCGAGAGGAAGTCCAGCTTGGACGTGCCGCTGACGCCGTACTTGAGGCCGGGCTCCAGGAACGCGGCGCCCTTGCCGCTCTTGGCGGCCGCCGAGCCGAGCAGGTCGGAGATGTTGAAGTGGAACTTGAGCAGCACCATGAAGGTCATCAGGAGGGCGCCCGCGATGAGCAGCACCGCCTTGACCATCTGCACCCAGGTGGTGCCCTTCATGCCGCCGATGGTGACGTAGACGATCATCAGGACGCCGACGAGGGCGACGATGAGGATCTTGCCCGCGTCGGTGGTGATGCCCAGAAGCAGCGAGACGAGCACGCCCGCGCCCGCCATCTGCGCGAGCAGGTAGAAGATCGAGACGACGATCGTGGAGACGCCGGCCGCGGTGCGGACCGGGCGCTGACGCATCCGGTAGGCGAGCACGTCGCCCATCGTGTAGCGGCCGGAGTTGCGCAGCGGCTCGGCGACCAGGAGGAGCGCCACCAGCCAGGCGACCAGGAAGCCGATGGAGTACAGGAAGCCGTCGTAGCCGAACAGGGCGATGGCTCCGGCGATGCCGAGGAAGGACGCGGCGGACATGTAGTCGCCGGAGACCGCGAGGCCGTTCTGGAAGGCGGTGAACTGGCGGCCGCCCGCGTAGAAGTCGGAGGCGTTCTTGGTCTGCCGGCCCGCCCAGACGGTGATGGCGAGGGTCGCGGCGACGAACACCGCGAACAGGGTGATGATCAGGGGCCGGTGCTCGGTGGTCGAGGAGGCCGCGGCGAGCGGGATCAGGGCGGGGCTCATGCGTCGGCCTCCATACGGGACTTGATGGCCGCGGCCTTGGGGTCGAGCTTGGCCGTGGCGTGGCGCGAGTAGAACCAGGCGATGAGGAAGGTGGTCAGGAACTGGGCGAGGCCGAACACGAAGGCCACGTTGATGTGGCCGACGACCTTGGTCCCCATGAAGCCGCCCGCGTAGTTGGACAGCAGCACGTACAGCAGGTACCAGGTGATGAAGGCGATGGTCAGCGGGAAGGCGAACGAGCGGTGCGCGCGGCGGAGTTCACCGAATTCCGCGCTCTGCTGCTCCGCGACGAATGCCTCGGTACTGGGCTGGGCCGGGCGGTGTTCCGCCCCGGCTTCGGGCGGCGGCGCGTCGGTGGCCACGGAATCTCCTCGCGATGCGGGTACGGCGGGTACGGAAAGTTCGGACATGGGGGTCCTCGACGGGGATGGGACGCGGTCCCCCTGACAACGGCACGGAGCGCGGGCCGTCTCGGTTCAGTCCGGCCGTTTTTTGTCGCGGCGCCTTCCACCGGCGCGTTGGTCCATCGGGGCGCGCCCGGCGGGTGCCCGGCGCCCTCCGCGCTCCCCCGGGGCGACTACGCGACTTTCTTCGCGAACTCGGCGCAAGCCGTTGAACCGCCGTGATGATCAGCGATAGCTTCACTCCTCGATGCGCCCGGGGCGCCCCGCCGGCCCCGGTCGCCGTCCCTCACGTCCGTACGTACCGAGAGCTCCGCCAACCCCATGGAGACCCCATGACGTTGCACATCTCCCGTACGCGCCGCGCCGTCGCCGTCTCGGCGGGTCTGGCCACCGCCGCCGCGCTCGCGCTGCTGCCCGGCACCGCGTCGGCCGCTTCCACCGGAGCCGGGCCGGCCACCGCGCGGACCGCTTCCAGCACCGGCCCGGAGCTCAGCTACATCGTCAACGTCCGCCCCGGGCAAGGCAATTCGGCCCGGGTACGCAGAGCTGTCGAGCAGGCGGGCGGCTCGGTGCTCCAGGCGTACGACCGCATAGGCGTGCTCGTCGTGCACTCCGCCAACGCGGACTTCGCCAAGACCATCCGTACGGTCAAGGGCGTCGACTCGGCGGGCGCGACCCGGACCGCGCCGCTGCCCGCGCAGTCCACCACCGATGTGGGCACGCCGAGGAACATCACCGCCGAGGAGCTCAGGACGCTGTCCGCCAAGGCGGCGCCCGGCGAGGATCCGCTGGAGCCGTTGCAGTGGGACCTGAAGGCGATCAAGGCGGACAAGGCGCACGAGAAGACCCTGGGCAGCTCCCGGGTCACCGTCGGCGTGATCGACACGGGCGTCGACGACACCCACCCCGACATCGCCCCGAACTTCGACCGCGCCAAGTCGGTCAGCTGCATCACCGGCAAGCCCGACACCACGGACGGCGCCTGGCGTCCGTTCACCACCGGCGGCTCCCCGCACGGCACCCATGTGGCGGGCGAGATCGCGGGCGCCAAGAACGGCGTCGGCATCACCGGGGTGGCGCCCGGGGTGAAGGTCGCGGCCATCAAGGTGTCGACGCAAGGCGGCAGCTTCTTCTACACCGAGGCCGTGGTCTGCGGGTTCATGTGGGCGGCCGAGCACCACATCGACGTCACCAACAACAGCTATTACACCGACCCCTGGTACTTCAACTGCAAGAACGACCCCGACCAGAAGGCGCTGGTCGAGGCGATCACGCGGGCCTCCAAGTACGCCGAGTCCAAGGGCACGGTGAACGTGGCGGCCGCCGGCAACGAGAACTACGACTTCGCGTCCGATGCGATCACCGACCCCGCCAGCCCGAACGACTCGACGCCGGGCCGCCGGGTCGTCGACCCGCACGAGTGCCTGGACATCCCGACCCAGCTTCCCGGTGTGGTGACGGTCGCCTCGACCGGCGCCAAGGGGCTGAAGTCGTCCTTCTCGAACTACGGCCTCGGCGTGATCGACATCGCGGCGCCGGGCGGCGACTCGACCGCGTACCAGCCGCCCCAGGCCCCGGCCACCAGCGGACTGATCCTGGGCCCGGTGCCCGGCGGGAGCTGGGCGTACATGGCGGGCACGTCCATGGCGACGCCGCATGTGGTGGGCGTCGCGGCCCTGTTGAAGTCGCAGCACCCGTACGCCTCGGCGTGGGAGATCAAGGCGCTGCTCGCGCTCGGGGCGGACCGTACGCCGTGCACCACTCCGTACGACATCGACGGTGACGGCAAGGTGGACGCGGTCTGCCAGGGCGGCACGTTCTACAACGGCTTCTACGGGGCGGGCATCACCAACGCCCTCAACGCCGTTCGCTAGCAGGCGAGTTGAGGGGGCCGTCCGCGCCGCGGGCGGCCCCCTTCGGCGTGCTACGGCTTGACGAGGACCTTCAGGGCGGTGCGCTCGTCCATCGCCCGGTAGCCGTCCGGCACGCCCTCGACGGAGACGGTGAGGTCGAAGACCGGGGACGGGTCGATGGTGCCGTCGAGGATGTCGGCGAGCAGTTCGGGGATGTAGGTGCGCACGGGGGCGACGCCGCCGCGCAGCGCGATGTTGCGGTCGAACATGACGCCGAGGTCGAGGCCGGTGCCGCTGCCGTGCGGGACGCCGACATAGCCGATGGCGCCGCCGTCGCGGGTGATGTCGACCGCGGTGCGCATGGACTGCTCGGTGCCGACGGCCTCGATGACGGCGTGCGCGCCCTGGCCGCGGGTGAGTTCGCGCACCGCGTCCACGGCGGCCTCGCCGCGCTCGGCGACGACATGGGTGGCGCCGAAGAGCTTGGCGATGTCGGTACGGGCCTGGTGGCGGCCGAGCGCGATGATCCGCTCGGCGCCGAGGCGCTTGGCGGCGAGCACCCCGCACAGGCCGACGGCGCCGTCACCGACGACGGCGACGGTCGAGCCGGGGGTGACACCGGCCCCGATGGCCGCGTGGTGCCCGGTGCCCATGACGTCGGACAGGGCGAGCAGCGCGGTCAGCAGGTGGTCGTCTGATGCGGCGTCGGCGGGCAGCTTGACGAGGGTGCCGTCGGCGAACGGGACGCGGACCGCCTCGCCCTGGCCGCCGTCGGAGCCGACCGAGCCCCAGAACCCGCCCTGCGGGCAGGACGTCGTGAGACCCTCGGCGCAGAAGTCGCAGGTGCCGTCGGACCAGACGAACGGCGCGACGACGAGGTCGCCCTTGGCGAGCCCGCGCACCTCGGGCCCGGTCTCCTCGACGATGCCGAGGAACTCGTGGCCGATGCGCTGCCCCGGCTGACGCGGTGACTCGCCGCGGTACGCCCACAGGTCGCTGCCGCAGATGCAGGCCCGCAGGACGCGGACGACCGCGTCGGTGGACGTCTGGATCCTCGGGTCCGGCACCTCCTCCACCCGGATGTCGTGGGGGGCATGGATGACGGTGGCGCGCATGGTGCGGGTCCTTGCCGGTCAGGGGGTGGTTCGGGGCCTCTCACGGTACGCCTGTGCGAGAAGGGCCTGCGCGCCGAGATAGGTCAGCATGATCCAGAAGTCGGGGCGCGGGGGCTGCGGCCAGTCGGCGACGCCGGTGGCGATGAGGGTGTCGGAGAGCAGGAACAGGGCGCCGCCGAGGCCGACGAGCGGGCCGAGCCGGGAGGAGCGGTAGGCCATCCCGGTGAGCAGCAGGCTGTAGCCGGCGACCGGGATCCGCAGCCCGCCCGGCAGGTCGCCCCAGAGCGCCGCGACGGTGGCGATCAGCGCGACCCCGTAGGCGGCGCCGAGCCCAAGATGCGTTCTGCCCCGTCCGAACAGCACGAGGTAGCAGACGTGTCCGGCGGCGAAGCAGCCCATGCCGAGCAGGAAGGCGGGGTCGGCGTCCGAGAGCAGGAACACATCGCCGCCCCAGCCGCACAGCAGCGCCGCGACGAGCAGCCGGGGTCCGCCGCGCGCGTACACGTGTCCGGCGAGCAGCGGCATCAGGAGCGGCTTGGCGAGAAGGTGGCCGGGGTGCCAGTGCGCGAGCAGCGAGCCGAGGTCGAGGAGGCAGACGAGCGCGAAGGCCGCGAGGAGCGGGGTGGCCGCGCCGGGGTGCGGCGGGGCCGGCGCGTCGGCGCCCGGGTGCGTCCCGCGCGCGAGGGCGCCCGGTCGTGTCATACGGCGCGCTCCGCGACGGCGGCGGGCCCGGTGGCCGACTCGCCCGCGGCTGCGGGGACGGGCTCGGCCGGGGTGGGCGCCAACGCTGCCTTCGGCTGCCAGCCCGGGCCGCGGAAGACCCGTCCGGCACGCTCGCGCCAGGTGTGCGCGGCGCGGACGTCGCGGGCGATGGCGGCGTACTCGTGGGTGGCGACGCGCAGCGGGTTGAAGGTGGAGATGTTCTTGGTGAGCCCGAACACGGGCCGCTCGGTCTCGGGCGTGAACGAGCCGAACATCCGGTCCCAGACGATCAGGATGCCGCCGAAGTTCCGGTCCAGATAGCCGCCTTGGGAGGCGTGGTGCACCCGGTGGTGGGAGGGCGTGTTGAGGACGAACTCGAACGGCCGGGGCAGCTTGCCGACCCGCTCGGTGTGCACCCAGAACTGGTAGACGAGGTTGGCCGACGAGCAGAACGCCAGGACCGCGGGGTGCACGCCGAGCGCGATGAGCGGCACGTAGAAGGGCCACACCGTCCAGGTCGTCCAGGGCTGGCGCAGGGCGGTGGTGAGGTTGAACTTGCGGCTGGAGTGGTGCACCACGTGGCAGGCCCACAGGATCCGGATCACATGGTGGCCGCGGTGGGACCAGTAGTAGAAGAAGTCCTGCCCGAGCAGCATCAGGGGCACGGTCCACCACAGGACCGGGATGGCGAGTGGCGTCAGCGCGTAGACGGCCGTGTAGATCGCGACGATGGGAATCTTCCACAGCGCGTCGAAGACCAGGCTGCCGAGGCCCATGCCGACGCTGGTGGCGGCGTCCTTCGTCTCGTACCCGGCGGCGTCCTCGTCCGGATGGAGGCGGTAGCTCACCATCTCGACGACGGTGAGCAGCACGAAGGCGGGTATCGACCACAGCACGACATCGGGCAGGTTCGGCGACATGCCTGCACCGTAGGGGCGGGGTGGCGGCCCCCGCTAGATGTTGTTACCGACAAGTATGCGAGACGCGTTGTCAGCAGGCTTTGGCACGTTCCGCCAATCGGCGGCCTTCGGTGCGTTCCGCCCGTCGGCGCTCGGGGGTCGGCGTACGATCGCCGGCCCCTACACCCCCACCGCCCCCAGCAGCGCCCCCGCCGCATAGGTGACCCCCATCGCCACCGCGCCCCCGCCCATGTTCCGCAGGACCGCGCGGTGGGCCGGGGCCGAGCCGAGGCGGGCGCTCCACCAGCCGGTCAGGGCGAGGGCGGCGAGGACCGAGCCGACCGTCACATACAGCCGGAGCGACAAGGGCGGCAGCACGATCGCGAGGAGGGGGAGCAGCGCGCCCACCGTGAAGGCGAGGAAGCTGGCCCAGGCCGCGTGCCAGGGGTTGGTGAGCTGGTCGGGGTCGATGCCGAGCTCGACGCTGGCGTGGGCGCGCAGCGCGTCGCGTTCGGTGAGCTGGACGGCCGCCTCACGGGCCACCTCCGCGCTGAGTCCGCGCCCGGCCAACAGGCCGGTGAGTTCGGCGAGTTCGGCCTCCGGCGACTCCTTCAGCTCCCGGCGCTCCAGGGCGAGGGCGGCCTTCTCTGAGTCGCGCTGGGTGGAGACGGAGACGTACTCGCCGGCCGCCATGGACATGGAGCCGGCGAGCAGTCCGGCCAGGCCCGCAGTCAGGAGCGCGGAGCGGTCGTCGGTCGCTCCGGCCACGCCGACGACCAGGCCGGCCGTGGAGACGATGCCGTCGTTGGCGCCGAGGACCGCGGCCCGCAACCAGTTGAGCCGCGAGCCCAGCGCCCCGTTGTGCGCCTCGTCGTGCTGGTCGGATGAGCTCATGCGGGGCAGGGTCTCACCCCGTGCTCACCACACGCGCACCGACCCGCCAAGGGCGAACGCGGGGCTCGTCGCCTCGGGCGGTATCTCCTTCAGGGGCTCGGCTATCTCCGCCACCGTGGGGCCGATCCGGGCCGCGATCCGGTCGAGGAAGGGCAGGTCGAAGCCGTAGACGCGGGCCGCGTTGCCGCCGACCATCGCCGCGACCTCCTCGCTCGGCAGGCCCGCGTAGGCGATGCGCAGGCCCTCCCGGGAGAAGGGAGTGGTCCCTTCGTCGTGGGGGTAGTCGCTGCCCCACATGATCTTGTCGAGGCCGATCCGGTCCCGCAGCGGCACCTCGTGCGGGCGCATGAAGCTGGCGCCCACGAAGCAGTTCTCCCGCCACACCTGGGAGGGCCCCTTGCCCATGGACTCGGCGAGGCCGCTGCCGAACTTGGACTCCGCGGTGGAGGCCTTCGTCGCGGCCGCCACCAGACGCCCGTGGTAGTAGTCCAGCATGTCGAGCACGCCGGGGATCCAGCCCGAACCCTGCTCGGTGAGCACGAGGTTGAGGGAGGGGTGGCGTTTGAAGACCCCGCCGAAGATCAGGTGCCACAGCGCCCGGTGCGAGAACCAGGTCGTCTCCACCATGAACACCG
Organism: Streptomyces hundungensis; assembly: GCF_003627815.1. Taxonomy (NCBI): domain Bacteria; kingdom Bacillati; phylum Actinomycetota; class Actinomycetes; order Kitasatosporales; family Streptomycetaceae; genus Streptomyces; species Streptomyces hundungensis. Next base: position 6,588,741 of record NZ_CP032698.1, on the reverse strand, counting down.
CCCGGGCCGCCGGCTCCTCCCCCAGCGGCGGGGAGGCGGAGCCCCCGTGGTGGTTGACCGGGATGCCCAGCTCCGCACAGGCCCCCCAGATCGGGTCGTACACCTCGGAGTAGAGCTCGGGCACCCCCGAGCCCGGCGGGGCGCCCGGCAGCAGGATCCCGCCGCTCAGGCCCGCTTCCCGGGTCCGGCGGATCTCGCGTACGGCCTCCTCCACGTCGTTCAGCAGGATCTGCGCGACGCCCGCCCGGCGGCCCGGCGCCCGGGCGCAGAAGTCGGCCAGCCAGCGGTTGTGGGCGCGCAGTCCCGCCCAGCGCTGCTCGAACTCCTCGCGGGTGGGGGCGGGCGCCATGAGGGAGGCGCTCGGGAAGAACGGCGGGATGGTGTTGGGGAAGACCACTTCCGCCACGATGCCGTCCGCCTCCAGGTCGGCCACCCGGCGCTCGGAGTTCCAGTTGCGGTCGGCCGCGTCGGCCAACAGGTCCTCGTAGGGGTTGACGTAGGTGGCCGCCCACGCGTCGAAGGCCTCGTGGTACTTCGACTCCAGATAGGGCCGGTAGTCCAGGAGGTCGGCGCCGGCGTGGCAGTCCGCCGAGATGACGGTGTAGCGCTCGGTCATCGCGTCACCCCGAGGACCGGGAAGTCGTGTTCGGTCAGCCAGTGGCGGCCCACCTCGCGCGAGCGCGCCCAGGACGCCTCCACCGCCAACTGGTCCTCCGGCTGGCCGAGTTCGGCCGGGGTCGGCCCGATCCGGCGGGCGATCGGCGCGAGCTTGCCGGTGTCGAAGCCGAACACCTCGGCGGCCGCGAGGCCCAGCATCCGGCGGGTCTCGGTGACCGGAATGTCATGGAAGGTGCTCTTCAGCCACTCCCGGGTACGGGGCCAGGTGCCCTCCGGGTGGGGGAAGTCGGAGCCCCACAGGATGTTGTCGACGCCGATCTCATAGCGCTGGGCCAGTTCGCGGCGCTTGGTGTTGGTGGCGCAGATGAAGAGCTGGCGGTCCAGGTACTCGCTCGGCGGCCGCTTCAGCTCGGCGAACGGGGAGAGCTTCTTGCCGCCGTGGGCGCCGAGGTAGAGCCGGTCCATGAACCACAGCAGATTGGGCAGCCACCAGCAACCCGACTCCGCCACCCCGAATTTCAGCCCCGGGTGGCGTTCGAAGACCCCGGACCACAGCAGGAACCACAGCGGCCTCGCCGGCCACCAGGTCACCTCGCTGACGTAGATCCCCAGGTGGTCGCCGTACTCGTGGCGCGGGGCCGCGCCCGAGTGGGTCACCAGGGGCATGCCGGTCTCGGCGGCCGCCGCCCAGACGGGGTCGTAGCGGCGGTCGTGGTAGGGCGCCTTGTCCACCCACATCGAGGGGATCATCAGCGCGCCGAGCCCGGACTCCTTGGCCCGGTGGATCTCTGCGACCACCCGGTCGACCTCGCCGGTGACGGGCAACAGGGCCACCCCGCAGTGCCGTTCGGGATTGTGGCCGACGAACTCGGCGAGCCAGCGGTTGTGCGCCCGCGCGCCCGCCATGCCGAGGTCGGGGTCCTGGTCGCCGGAGAGGCCGAGGCCCACGCCGAAGGGGGCGGCGGTGCGGCTGTCGACGGCGTCCGCGTCGGGGAAGACGACCTCGGCGGCCACCCCGTCGCCGTCGAGCTCCTTGAGGCGCTGCACCGCGTCCCAACCGCCGCGCAAACCTTGCTCGTTGTCGCTGAACCAGCGGTCGGCGAAGGCCTCGTTGCGTACGCCGAGCCGGGTCATCTCCTCGCGGCGGCGCTCGCGCCCCGCGAGGAACTCGTCGAACTCCCGGTGGAAGCGGGCGTCCAGATAGGGCCGGTACTCCTCGGTGGGGAGCCCGGCGTGGCAGTCGGAGGAGATGATCAGATACGGGTCGTTCTGCGCTGTCATCGCACGTCCCTCGTCAGTCCAGAATGAAGCTTTCCAGATAGCCCGGGTTCGACCGGTCGAGCATCGACTGCGACCGGGCCCTGATCTGGCGGTCGCTGTGCTCGCCGGCGGGCAGCATCCAGAACCGGTCGGCGCGGATCCCGTCGACGACCTCCTCGGCCACCGCCTCGACCGGGGTGAACTCGATCTCCTGGCCGGCCGCCTTCATGGCGGCCTCCCACTGGTCGAGACTGCGGTAGGGGGTCCTGCGCGGGCGCTCCTTGGCGTACCGCTCGGGCCGGTTGCGGTGCGACTCCCACAGTCCGGTGCGCAGCATGTGCGGGCCGGGGAAGAGCACCGAGGCGCCCACCCTGGCGCCCTCCGCCTTCAGATGCGCGTACAGGGACTCGGTCATGGTGACGACCGCCGACTTGGTGACGGCGTACACGGAGGCGGTGGGCAGCGGGGCGATCCCGCCGTCCCCGGACGAGGTGTTGACGACGCGCCCCGGCTCACCGCCCGCGATCATGCGGGGCACGAAGGCCTGGATGCCGTGGAAGACGCCCCACACATTGACCGCGAAGGCCCACTTCCAGTCGTTGACCTCGTGCTCCCACATGCGGCCCTCGGCGCCGGAGCCGACGCCCGCGTTGTTGCACAGCACGTGCACGGCGCCGAAGGTGTCGTACGCGGCGTCCGCGAGCGCGCTCACCGAGTCCCGTTCGCTGACGTCGACGACGCGGGCGAGCACCTGGGCCCCGTCCTCGCGCAACCGCCCCGCCGCCTTCTCCAGGGCGCCCTCCTCCACGTCGGCGAGGACCACCTTGAGGCCCTCGGCGGCGAACCGCCGGGCCATCGCGAGCCCGATCCCGCTCGCGGCGCCGGTGACGACGGCGACCTGCCCCTGCCCGAGCTCCATGGTCAGACGCTCCCCTCGGGCGGCCCGTCGAGGATCTGCGCGGGGTCGTCGTAGCGCTGGTGGATGTAGGGCAACAGGGCCCGGGCGCTGACGCGTTCGGCCACCCGGCCCCGCTGGTCGGTGGTCTTCTCGCCGATGGTGATCTCGACGACGCGGCGCACCGGCAGATCGGCCACGGGGTCGTACATCGACTCGCGCAGCACCACGTCGCCGGTGATCTTCTCCAGCTTGCGCACCTTCTCGTTGCGTACGCAGTGCACGAGGACGGGGTCCGCGTCGAAGCCCTCGCCGTCCACGGCGGGCAGGAACTTGAAGTAGAAGTCGGTCTTGGTCGTCGGCTCGGGCAGCGGCAGCGGGCCGTCCACCGCGCCGCGCACCTCCACGAACGCGATGTTGTGCCGGGCGAGCGAGGCCCGGACGACCAGGCCGTCCCGCTCGACGACCACCTCGCCGAGCTTCTTGGGCTCGCCGAACACCTCGCGCCCGCCGATCAGGGCCCGTTCATGGGTCATCGGCATCACCAGCGGATACCAGCCCTCCTGCCCGTCGTGCACGGCGGCGACCGCCACCGAGCCCGCGCCGAGCGGATAGCCGGGCAGGTCGACCTTGCTGATGTTGGCCCGCACCAGCGGACGTTCGGCGGGCTTCAGCGGCGGCGGAAGGACCGCCGCGACCGCGTCGGGGTCGCTCTCCCAGACGGCCACCACACCGGTCGACCAGATGTCGGGGAGCTTGGAGCTCGCGGTGCGCGCGGCCTGGATCTCGGCCTCGGTGCGCGCCCCGTACCGTACGCGTGCCATGTCGTACCACCCTTCTCGGGCTGTTCTCCTCGGGGGGTCTGTAACACAGTTACACTGCGGCGGACGAAGGGTAAAGGGCCGTGCGGCCACAGAATTGAGGGAGTGTCAGATATGACTCGCGCGTCGCTCACCCGTGAGGAGGTCCTGCTCGCGGCCGGATCCCTGGTCAGACGGCACGGCCCGGCCGCCCTCACCATGCGGGCGCTCGCCGCCGAACTCGGCACGGCGGTCACCTCGATCTACTGGCACGTCGGCAACCGCGAGTCGCTCCTGGACGCGCTGGTCGAGCGGACCGTCGAGGAGCTGGGCGAGATCGAGCCGCGCGGGCACACCCCGGCCGCGCGGGTGATGTCGGTCGCGCGCACCCTGCGCCGCGAGCTGCGCACCCGCCCGCATCTGATCGCGATGGTGCACGAACGCGGTCTGACCGAGCGGATGTTCCTCCCCGCCCAGCAGGCCCTGGTCCACGAGATGCACGCGGCGGGGCTGCGCGGAGCGCGCGCGGCCCAGGCGGTGCGGGCCGTCCAGTTCCAGGTGGTGGGGTACGTCCTGGTCGAGCGCAACCGGGAGCGCGCACCCCTCCAGCGCCCGGCCGAGGAGGAGCTGTGGCACGCGGCCGCGGCCGAACAGGACCCGGCGCTGGCCCGCGCCCTCGGCACACCGGTGGACCAGGACCGCTTGTTCGACGACTCGGTCAAGGCCCTCGTGGCGGGACTGCTCGTAGACCCGCGGGCGTGAGGAGAGGGGATTCGCGAGCGAGAGAAAGAGGCTGCGCGAGCGGACGAGAGGGTGCGCGAGCGGACGAGAGGGGCGCGCGGGGCTCGTCCCGACCGCCCCCGGGCCGCCGGGTGGTGTGGCCCGGCCCTCATCCCGACACCCGAGGGGGTGGCTTCCGCGCGGTCCGTCGGCCACCCATATCGGCTGTTCCGGGCGCCAGTTGGGGCACCCGGCCCGGCGGGAGCCGACCCCGTGCGCCCCGTCACGACCCCGGGCGCGGCCCGCGCTGTCAGTGCGGGCCCGTATTCTCTGTGACCATGCTCGACGACCTGACGACAGCAGCGACGTGGCCGACCGCCTACCCACCGGGGTACGCGGTCGTCGACGTCGAGACCACCGGCCTCGCCCGCGACGACCGGATAATCTCGGCTGCCGTCTACCGGCTCGACGCGCAGGGCAACGTCGAGGACCACTGGTACACCCTGGTCAACCCCGAGCGCGACCCCGGCCCGGTCTGGATCCACGGGCTGACCAGTGACGTGCTCGAAGGCGCCCCCCTCTTCCCGGAGGTCGCCGAGGAGTTCGCGGCGCGGCTCGACGGACGGGTCCTGGTCGCGCACAACGCGATCTTCGACTGGCAGATGATCGCCCGCGAGTACGCGCGGGCCACCCGCACCGCACCGGTCAAGCAGCGGCTGTGCACCATCGCCCTGTCCAAGGAGCTGGCGCTGCCGCTGCCCAATCACAAACTGGAGTCGCTCGCCGCGCACTTCGGCGTCGTGCAGCAGCGCGCGCACCACGCGCTCGACGACGCGCGGGTGCTTGCCGAGGCGTTCCGGCCGAGCCTGCACGCGGCGGCGGCCGGCGGGGTGCGTCTGCCGCTGCTCGAATGCCGCCCGCTCACCGAGTGGACGGAATCCCCCGCGACCCCCCGCATCGGCTACCAGGCCTCCTACCGCGGCGGCTCGGGCACCTGGCGCGCCTCGCGCAAACGCCCCGCCTGCCCGTACCCCAACCCGGGGCGCTACGAGCCGGACCGGCCGCTCAAGCAGGGCATGCGGGTGGCGTTCTCGGGCGACACCTCCGTCGACCGCGAGCTCCTGGAGGACCGGGCCGTCGAGGCGGGGCTGCACGTGGCGACCAGCGTCTCGCGCCTCACCAGCCTGCTGGTCACCAACGATCCCGACTCGGCCACCTCCAAGACCGTCAAGGCGAAGTCGTTCGGCACGCCGGTCGTCGACGAGGCCGCCTTCACCCAACTGCTGCGGGACGTGACACCGGCAGACGGGTGAGTGCCGGGCGCGGCGCCCACCGCCCGCGCCGCCCAGAGCCCACCCTGTGGCGCATGGCACGTTGCGAGGTCTGCGGAAACGACTACGGGATGTCCTTCGAGGTGCACGCGCAGGGCGCGGTGCACGTCTTCGACTGCTTCTCGTGCGCCATCCACCGCATGGCGCCCATCTGTGAACACTGCCGGGTCCAGATCATCGGCCAGGGGGTCGAGGTCGAGGGCGCGTGGTACTGCGGAGCGCACTGCGCCCGCGCGGAGGGAAAGGCGGGCATCGTCGACAAGGTCTGACCACCCCCTCCCCCCTCCTTCCCGCCGCCCCACCCGGCACTTCCCGCCACCCCACGCGGCGCACCCCATGACCCGAGTTGTACGGTCATGGGGTGTACCGCTTCCTGTTGTCCCGGCAGTGGGTGCTCGTCACCCTCCTGGCCCTGGCTCTCATCCCCACGATGATCGAGCTGGGCTTCTGGCAGCTGCACCGGCACGAGCACAAGGTCGCCCAGAACACGATCATCGCCGACAACCTGAAGTCCCGGCCGGTCCCGGTGACCGACCTCACTTCCCCCGGCCACACCGTCCCGCACGCGGACTACTGGCGCCGGGTCACCGCCACCGGCAGCTACGACACCGCGCACGAGGTCGTCGTGCGGCGCAGGACCGCGGCCGACGGCCGGGTCGGCTACCACGTGCTCACCCCGTTCGTCCTCGACGGTGGCGGCCCGACCGTACTGGTCAACCGGGGCTGGATCGCCGACAACGGCAACCAGAGCTCCTTCCCCAGGATCCCCCCGCCGCCCGCCGGAAAGGTCACCGTCACCGGCCGCCTGATGGCCGACCAGACCACCGCGGCCAGCGGCATCAAGGACGTCAAGGGCCTGCCGCCCCGCCAGGTCATGCTGATCAGCAGCGCCCAGCAGGCGAAGGCCCTCGGGCGTACCGTCCTTGGCGGCTACATCGAGCAGACCGGGCCCGAACCCGTCGACGGCTCCCCCGAGCTGATCCCGGCCCCCGACGACAGTTCGATCGGCCCGCACATGGCGTACGCCGTCCAGTGGTGGCTGTTCTCGGCCGCGGTGCCGGTGGGCTGGTTCATCCTCGTACGGCGTGAGAAGCAGGAGCGCCAGGCCGCGGCCGCCGCGCCGGTGGTGGCGCCCGAGCCCGCGACTGCTTAGCGAATTGTCCGGCCGGGAAGACGCCTTGGCGTGACCCAACGTACTCAACGCATCGAGGACTACGCCCTCATCGGCGATCTCCAGACCGCGGCCCTGGTCGGCCGCGACGGATCCGTCGACTGGCTCTGTCTGCCCCGGTTCGACTCCGCCGCCTGCTTCACCGCGCTGCTCGGTGACGAGGACAACGGCCACTGGCGGATCGCCCCCACCGAGGCCGGCCTCTTCGGGCAGTGTTCCCGGCGCGCCTATCTGGATGATTCGCTCATCCTGGAGACCTACTGGGAGACGCGTTCCGGCACGGTGAAGGTCATCGACTTCATGCCGCAGCGCGACACGGCGCCCGACGTCGTGCGCATCGTGGAGGGGGTCAGCGGCACCGTCGAGATGTCGTCGGTCCTTCGGCTGCGCTTCGACTACGGCCATGTGGTGCCGTGGATGCGGCGCTCGGACGGGCACCGGGTGGCGATCGCGGGCCCCGACTCGGTGTGGCTGCGCAGCGAACCCGAGGTCAAGACGTGGGGCCAGCACATGAGTACGCGCTCCTCGTTCACCGTCGACAAAGGGGAGAAGGTCGCCTTCGTCCTCACCTGGCACCCCTCGCACGAACCGCGCCCCGACCTCATCGACCCGCACGAGGCGCTGGAGCAGTCCCTCGCCGACTGGCGGGAGTGGGCGGCCCGCTGCCGCTACCAGGGGCCCTACCGGGAAGCCGTGATCCGCTCCCTGATCACCCTCAAGGCGCTCACCTTCGCCCCCACCGGCGGCATCGTGGCGGCCCCCACCACCTCGCTGCCCGAAGAGCTCGGCGGCATCCGCAACTGGGACTACCGCTACTGCTGGCTGCGCGACTCCACCCTCACCCTCGAAGCGCTGCTCTCGGCCGGCTATCTGGACGAGGCGGCGCAGTGGCGTGACTGGCTGCTGCGCGCCGTCGCCGGGGACCCCGCCGACCTCCAGATCATGTACGGCCTGTCGGGCGAGCGCAGGCTCCCCGAGGTCGAACTGCCGTGGCTGAAAGGCCACTTGGAATCCGCGCCGGTACGGATCGGCAACGCGGCCGTCGAGCAGCTCCAGCTCGATGTGTACGGGGAAGTCATCGACTCGCTGTATCTGGCGCGCCAGGCGGGTCTGCACAGCGAGTCCCACGCCTGGAACCTCCAGCTCAGTCTGCTCGGCTTCCTGGAGGCGCGGTGGCGCGAACCCGACGAAGGCCTGTGGGAGGTGCGCGGGCCGCGCCGGCACTTCGTCCACTCCAAGGTGATGGCCTGGGTGGCCGCCGACCGCGCGGTCCGCACCCTGGAGGCGGAACCGGAGCTGCGCGGGGACGCCGCGCGCTGGCGCAAGATGCGCGACGAGGTCCACCGGGAGGTGTGCGAGAAGGGCTTCGACCCGGTCCGCAACACCTTCACCCAGGCGTACGGCTCGCAGGAGCTGGACGCGGCCACCCTGCTCATCCCCCGGGTCGGCTTCCTGCCGCCGGACGATCCACGCGTGGTGGGTACCGTCGACGCGGTCGCCGCCGAGCTCGGCGGCAGCGGTTTCGTACGCCGCTACAGCACCGACGACACGACCGTGGACGGGCTCCCCGGCGACGAGGGCACCTTCCTGGTCTGCTCGTTCTGGCTGGCGGACGCGCTGCGCCTGACCGGCCGGGTGAAGGAGGCACGGGACCTGTTCGAGCGGCTCCTCACCCTGCGCAACGACGTGGGGCTGCTCGCCGAGGAGTACGACCCCGGGGCCGAGCGCCATCTCGGCAACTTTCCGCAGGCCTTCAGCCACATCGGCCTGGTCGCCACCGCCTGCGCACTGGAGCCGGACGGCGAGGACGAGGCAGGATAGGCGGCATGGATCTTGGACTGAAGGACCGTGTGTACGTCGTCACCGGGGCCTCGCGGGGCCTCGGCCTGGCGTCCGCCCGCGCACTCGTCGCCGACGGCGCGAAGGTTGTCGTCAGCGGCCGTGACGAGAAGACGCTCGCCGCGGCCGCCGCTGAACTCGGCCCCGGCGCACTCCCGTTGGCGTGTGACAACGCCGACCCGGCGTCGGCGGCCCTGCTGATCGCCACCGCGCGGCGGCACTTCGGGCGCTTCGACGGGGTGCTGATCAGTGTGGGCGGTCCGGCGCCGGGCTTCGTCGCGGACAACACCGACGAGCAGTGGCAGTCGGCCTTCGAGTCGGTGTTCCTCGGCGCGGTCCGTCTCGCCCGGGCGGCGGCCGAAGAGCTGGAGGAGGGCGGGGTGATCGGCTTCGTCCTGTCCGGCTCCGTCCACGAACCGATCCCCGGCCTGACCATCTCCAACGGCCTGCGCCCGGGCCTGGCGGGCTTCGCCAAATCCCTGGCCGACGAACTCGGGCCGCGCGGCATCCGCGTGGTGGGCCTCCTGCCGGCCCGCATCGACACCGACCGGGTACGCCAGCTCGACGAACTGTCCGGCGACGCGGAGGCGACTCGCGCGGCCAACGAGTCCCGCATTCCGCTGCGGCGCTACGGGGCGCCGGAGGAGTTCGGGCGGGTGGCGGCGTTTCTGCTGTCGCCTGCGGCGTCGTATTTGACCGGGGTGATGGTGCCGGTGGATGGGGGGGTCGGAGGGGGTTCTGAGGGGGTGCCCTCCGGGGGGCGGGGGGGCCGGGGGGGGAGCCGCCTGCCAACCGCGAAACGTGCGTGGCTGGGCGCGCAGTTCCCCGCGCCCCTTAAATGCTCGGTGCGGGCCAGCGTGGGCAACCTCAGCCCGTCCGGCGATTGAGGACGAGCGCCCTTAAGGCGCGAACGGGGTCTGGGGCAGAGCCCCAGGGCGCTCCCCTTTCGGCTGCGGATCGTGCGTGGCTGGGCGCGCAGTTCCCCGCGCCCCTAACTACTCGGTGCCGAGCGCCCTTTAGGCGCGGTGCGGGGTTTGGGGCGGAGCCCCAAGGAGGGGGGGGCCGGGGTTAGTTGACGCGGCGGGGGCGGTGTTTGACGGAGCGGAAGCGTACTTCCGCCGGCAGCTCCGCGAGCCCCGCCGAGTCCCGCGCATGCGCGAGCGTCTCCCCCTCGAGCCGCCCCAGCGCCTCCCCCGGCTGCGCATGCGGCTCAAGGAGCAGCGCGACCCGCGCGGCCGGCGCGGCCCGCCGGCCGACCAGTACGACCTGGGCCCGGGCCACCCCGTCAAGCCCCTCCGCCTCACCCGCGAGCACCGACTCAAGCGCCCGCCCCCGCAGCAGCGCCCCCTCCCCGTCCCCGGAGTCCACCAGGACCTCGGCGAGCCGGGCGCGACGGAGTTGGGCAAGCAGCCACCACAGGGCGAGCAGGACGGTGAGCGCGAGCACCGCGATCACGACCGGCCACCACCAGTCCTGCTCGTGCCAGCGGATGCGACGGGACCGGCTCAGGAGTACGTCGTGCTTGGTGCCCCAGGGCCACCAGGACGGCACGTCGAGGCCGAGTCCGGCGGCCAGGGCCGCACCGCCGGCGAGGAGCAGCACGAGCCCCGCGAGGCCGAGCACCACCCGGTTGACCGTCCTCAGCATGGCTCAGCCCTTCCGTTGTGGGCGGCTCACATGGACCGCGAGCCCGGGCGGCCCGGCAAGGCCCAGCTCCCGGATGCCCGCCCCCAGCGCCGCGTCCAAGTCGGCCCGTACGTCGTCGAGTTCACGAAAGTGCGACAGGGCCCGCACCACGACCCGGGTGCGCCCCATGCGGACCCGCGCCGACTGGATGCCGGCCACCTCCATCGCCCGGTCGCGCAGCACGAGCGCCGCCGCGTCCCGGTCGAGTCCGGCGCGTACGGCCGGTGACCGGCGCCGCATCGGCAGGATGCTGCGCAGACCGGGGGTGACCGCGAGCACGATCAGCCAGACGCCGAGCAGCGCGATGGCGCCCGCGCCGGCGAGGACCGCGATGTCGTCGACCGGGTGGTCGGCCAGCCAGCCGGCGAGCCCGGAGCGCCAGCGCATCGCCGAGCGGTGGGCCCGTACGGAGGCGACGTCGTAGAGGAGGAGGCCCGCGGCGGCCAGGATCAGCAGGGCGACCAGGCCCGAGGGCACGCGCCGCGTGGACCAGAAGCGCCCGGCCCGGCCGCCCGCGCCGTCCGCGAGGACCGGCACGGCGGCGTAGTCGGCGGCCGAGGCCGACTGGCCGAGCCCGGGTTCGTCCGCGTGGGCGCCCTGCTCGATCACGGGCAGCCGCTGGGTGTTGTGGTCGCCTTCGTACGGCTCGCTCATCGGATCCTCCCCCGGTTCCCGCCCGCGTCCGTCGCGTGCAGACGCTCGATCCGCACCGCCACTTCGGGCACCTCCATCCCCGCCAACGCCCGTACGCGCTCGGCGACTTGGCGGCGTACCGCGCCGCACTGGCCGCCGAGGTCGCCGGGGTAACCGAGTTCGACACTGACGTGTACCCGCGCCGAGTCGTGGTGAACGGTGACGGAGGCGCGAGGTGGGGCGCCGTTTTCGGGGACGTGGTCCAGGGCTTCCCTGGCCGCCCGTGCGGCGATCTTCGCCACCACCCGGTCGGCGATCCGGGTGGCTCCGCGCTCGGCGGGCTCGATCCGTGCGGCCACCGCCATGGGTCAGCGCCGCCGGTCGCCGCGGTCACGCGGGCGGAAGAAGTCTCCGGGGTCGAGGTCGCCGTCCACGAAGCGGCCCACCACGAAGCCGATGGCGCCGAGCGCCGCGATCAGCAGGAAGGCCCCGAATCCGCCGAAGTATCCGGCGAAGCCGAGTGCCATGCCGGCCATCAGACCCACCACCGCCATGCTCATGCCGAACTCCTCGGTTGGACGAATGCGTCGTGTCCGTGCTGGACCTGCGGCGAAGCCGTCAGGCGTTGCTTGCCGTACGCGTTACTGGAGGCGGGATTCCGGTTCCTCGTCCTCTTCGTCGGGCAGCTTCACATCGCTGACCGCGATGTTGACCTCGACGACCTCGAGTCCGGTCATCCGCTCGACGGCGGAGATGACGTTCTCCCGCACATCGCGGGCCACCTCGGCGATGGACACGCCGTACTCCACGACGATCTCCAGGTCGAGCGCGGTCTGCACCTCGCCGACCTCGGCCTTCACCCCGCGCGTGGCGGCTGACTTCCCTCCGCCCGGCACCCGGTCCCTGACCGCGCCGAACGTACGGGACAGGCCGCTGCCCATGGCGTGGACGCCCATGACGTCCCGCGCGGCGAGGCCGGCGATCTTCTCCACGACGCCGTCGGCGATGGTGGTGCGGCCCCGGCCTCCGGGGTCCGCCGCGCCGCCCCGCTTGGTCACGGAGGTCTTCTGGGCCTGGTCGGCCGCTTCGCCCGACGGTCCGTTCCCGGGGGCGCCGGGCCTGCGCTGTGCGGTGGTGTCGCTCATGTAAGTTCGTCCCTTCGCGCTTGGACTCCATTGCCCACATTAAGTGCGGTTGCCCCGACTCGCGCCCTCGATGCGGCAGGCTGGGGGAATGACGGGTGATGCGTGGAGCGCCGGGGTACGCCGCCGGCTGGGTCTGGGTCGACTACTCGCGCTGGGCGGTCCGCAGGACGGGGTGTGGATCTCCGAACGGGCGGCTGTCTCGGTGCTGGGGGCGGTGGCGGCGGCGCTGCCGGAGCTCGCCGTGACGTCGCTGCGGTTGGCGCCGGCGGACCCCGAGGGCCGGGCGGAGCCGTTGGTCCCGGCGCCCCCGAGCGCTCTGCCGCCGGGGCCGCTGCGGCTCACCGCGCGGCTGGAGGCGCTGGGCGGGCGGCCGCTGCCGGAGCTGACGGAAAGCCTGCGCGAGGCGTTGTTCGCGGCGGCGGACGCCCGGCTCGGCCTCGACGTCTCGGACGTCGATCTCCAGGTGACGGCCCTGGTGGACGCCCTTCCGGTTCCCCCGTTCGGCGGTCCCCCGCCCGGCCCAGCCGAGCCGCCCGCGACGAAGGCGGCGACGGCCGCGCTCACCACCCCCGGCGTGGCGCATCTGACGGCCGAGCTGGGCCCGCCGGTGCAGCTCACCGAGGACCACATCCGCGTGGAGCTGGCCACGACGGGCCACCCCCTGGAGGTGGCGCGCGCGGTACGGAACGCGGTGGCGCGGGCGGTGCCGGAGGCGGCCTCCGTCGGGGTCCTGGTCACCTGGGCGGGCTGACGGGCCGCGCGGGGCGAGGCCGGGCGGGGCGGCCCGGACAGGCGGGTCGGAAGGACGAGGCCGGGCCGGGCGGGGCGGCCCGGACAGGCGGGTCGGAAGGACGAGGCCGGGCCGGGCGGGGTGGCCCGGACAGGCGGGTCGGACAGGACGAGGCCGGGCCGGGCGAGCCGGGCCCCCGGGAGCAGGTCGTCGGTCGGCGAGGCCGAACAAGGCGCGCCGAGCCCCCGGGCGGGGCGCCAGTCGGCGAGGCCCGGCAGGGCCAGCCGAACAAGGCGCGGCGGGCCCCCGGAGCAGGTCGCCAGTCGGCGAGGGCGAGCCGAACAAGGCGCGCTGGGCCCCCGGGGGCGGGGCGTCAGTCGGCGAGGCCGGCCAGGTCGCGCAGGCGCCTGGCCTGGGCGGCCCGCTCGGCGACCCGCTGCTCCTCGTAGCCGCGCCCGCTCGCGCCGCGCAGCAGCGCCTTGGTCTCGACCACGGCGTCACGCGGCGCGGACAGCAGCGCACCCGCCAAGTCCCTTACGGCCGAGTCGAGTTCATCGGCGGGCACGGCGAGGTTGGCCAGGCCGACGCGCTCGGCCTCCTCGGCCCCGACGAACCGGCCGGTCGCGCAGATCTCCAGCGCGCGGGCGTATCCGACGAGCCCGACGAGCGGGTGGGTGCCGGTGAGGTCGGGGACGAGACCGAGGCTGGTCTCGCGCATGGCGAACTGCACGTCCTGCGCGACGACCCGGAGGTCGCAGGCGAGGGCGAGCTGGAAGCCGGCACCGATGGCGTGCCCCTGGACGGCCGCGATCGACACGATGTCGTTGCGGCGCCACCAGGTGAACGCCTCCTGGTACTCGGCGATGACCGCGTCGAGTTCCGCGTCGGAACCGCGCGCGAGGTCGAGGAACGAGGGCTCGCCGTCGAAGCCTTCGGGGGTGAAGGCCTGGCGGTCGAGGCCGGCGGAGAAGGACTTGCCCTCGCCGCGCAGCACGACGACGCGCACGCTGCCCGGGAGCGACCGTCCGGCCTCTGTCAACGCCCGCCACAGAGCGGGAGACTGGGCGTTGCGCTTGGCCGGACGGGTCAGGGTCACCGTGGCGACCGCGTCGTCGACGGACAGCCGGACGCCGTCCTTGTCGAATACCTCATGTACGGATGCGGGCGTAGCCATGGGGCGCCTCCGGGTCAGTGGCCGTCAGTGAACGACCGCCTCGGCGGTCATTAAGTGACTGCACAGTAACCACCCGGTCGACCGCACGGCCGACCGGGTGGCCACCACCGGACCCGGGGGGCCACAGAAGCCGTCCGAACCGCCTCGGTCAGACCGAGGTGGCCTTCTTGCCCCGTGTCGCTCCGCCGCGTCCACGGAGAGTGACCCCGGACTCGCTGAGCATCCGGTGGACGAATCCGTAGGACCGGCCGGTTTCCTCGGCCAGCGCCCGGATGCTCGCACCGGAGTCGTACTTCTTCTTCAGGTCTGCCGCGAGCTTGTCGCGCGCGGCGCCGGTTACCCGGCTGCCCTTCTTCAGAGTCTCGGCCACCCGTGCCTCCTCATGGGAAGTGCGCTCTGGACTTCTCATGATCACCCCTTCCGCGCTTCCTGGCCACCCATTCGGCAAGGTCCGTCCAACAAGCTTGGGAGCCCGGATGGTGGACCGCGGGGGCGGAACCTCACATTCCGACTGGGCGCGGACATATCCCGGCCCGAAAGTCGAGACGAAGCGCCAGGTCAGCGCTGTGTTCCGGGTCACACACGGAAAAAGGCCCGTCCCGCAGGGGGCGGACCTTGATCGCGTACCGAACACACCGGGGGTACGAGACGCACTCACTCAGATTGAGGATCACGTCTGAGCCGAATGATCCAGAGCGAGTGGATCAGCGGATGGATCATCCACCGATCCCACCCCAGGACACCGGCCCGGGCCGGTCAGGCGAGGGCGACCAGGTCCGCGTAGTCCGGGCCCCACAGGTCCTCGACGCCGTCAGGCAGCAGGATGATGCGCTCGGGCTGGAGCGCCTCGACGGCGCCCTCGTCGTGGGTGACCAGGACGACGGCGCCCTTGTACGTCCGCAGCGCGCCGAGGATCTCCTCGCGGCTGGCCGGGTCCAGGTTGTTGGTCGGCTCGTCGAGCAGCAGGACGTTGGCGGACGAGACCACCAGGGTGGCGAGCGCGAGACGGGTCTTCTCGCCGCCGGACAGGACTCCGGCGGGCTTGTCGACGTCGTCCCCGGAGAAGAGGAACGAGCCGAGCGTCTTGCGGACCTCGACCAGGTCCAGGTCCGGCGCGGAGGAGCGCATGTTCTCCAGGACCGTGCGCTCCGGGTCGAGCGTCTCGTGCTCCTGGGCGTAGTAGCCCATCTTCAGGCCGTGGCCCGGGGTGACCTCGCCGGTGTCCGGCTTCTCGGCCCCGGCGAGCAGCCGCAGCAGGGTCGTCTTTCCGGCGCCGTTGAGGCCGAGGATGACGACCCGGGAGCCCTTGTCGATGGCCAGGTCGACATCGGTGAAGATCTCGAGCGAGCCGTACGACTTGGAGAGGCCCTCGGCGGTCAGCGGCGTCTTGCCGCAGGGCGCGGGGTCGGGGAAGCGCAGCTTGGCGACCTTGTCGGAGACGCGGACCGCCTCGAGGCCGGAGAGCAGCCGCTCGGCGCGCTTGGCCATGTTCTGCGCGGCGACGGTCTTGGTGGCCTTGGCCCGCATCTTGTCGGCCTGCGAGTTGAGGGCCGCGGCCTTCTTCTCGGCGTTCTGGCGCTCGCGCTTGCGGCGCTTCTCGTCGGCCTCGCGCTGCTGCTGGTAGAGCTTCCAGCCCATGTTGTAGACGTCGATCTGGGCGCGGTTGGCGTCCAGGTAGAAGACCTTGTTGACGACCGTCTCGACGAGGTCGACGTCGTGGGAGATCACGATGAAGCCGCCGCGGTACGTCTTGAGGTAGTCGCGCAGCCAGACGATGGAGTCGGCGTCGAGGTGGTTGGTCGGCTCGTCGAGCAGCAGGGTGTCGGCGTCCGAGAAGAGGATCCGGGCGAGCTCGATGCGGCGGCGCTGACCACCGGAGAGGGTGTGCAGCGGCTGGCCGAGCACCCGGTCGGGCAGGCCGAGGGCGGCGGCGATGGTGGCGGCCTCGGCCTCGGCGGCGTACCCGCCCTTGGTGAGGAACTCGGTCTCCAGGCGCTCGTACTTCTTCATCGCCTTCTCGCGCGTGGCGCCCTTGCCGTTCGCCATGCGCTCCTCGTTCTCGCGCATCTTGCGCAGCACCTCGTCGAGGCCGCGGGCGGACAGGACGCGGTCGCGGGCCAGCACCTCGAGGTCGCCGGTGCGCGGGTCCTGCGGCAGATAGCCGACCTCGCCCGAGCGCGTGATGGTGCCGGCGGCCGGGATGCCCTCACCGGCCAGGCACTTGGTGAGGGTGGTCTTGCCCGCGCCGTTGCGGCCGACCAGGCCGATGCGGTCGCCCTTGGCGACACGGAAGGAAGCGGACTCGATGAGGACTCGGGCGCCGGCGCGCAGCTCGATGCCGGTGGCGGTGATCACGGAAAGACTCCAGGGCGGTATGGACGGCGGACGGGACGTCATGAGGCGCCACGCGCGGCGCGTCCCCGAAGGGGGGCGGCGGGCGGCGGAGGGCGTGGAGGTCGACGCCGCCTAATGCACGAGGAGAATTGCCATGGGCCAATTCTAACTGGGCCGTGCAACCCGGTTTCCGCCGCCGTCCGCACGGCGCCCACCGGGGAGATCGTTGCCCAGCGGGGTGCGTCCGGGGGTGATCTCGCCGAGGTCGTCGACCGCGACCAGTTCCTGGCTCCAGGAGCGGGAGCCCCGGCACGGCCGCCCGAGCAGCAGCACCCCCGCGGTGTGCGCCGTGCGCGCCGGGTCGAAGGCGCATCCCTCGCGCGCGGGCAGCAGCCAGCGCAGATCGCCGTCGGCGGACCGAAAGGCGCTGATCCGCTCGGGGGTGACGACGGCCAGCATGGTGGCGTCCTCGTCGAGCGGCTGGAGCACCCCGGCGGCGCTGGCGGGCGAGGCGGCCAGCCAGGCGCCGAGGCCGGGCACCGCCCGATGCCAGCGGACCCGGCGCGCATCGCTGTCTCTACCGGTGCCGGTGCCGGTGTGCGTGCCCGTGTCCGTATGTGTGTCCGTGTCCGTGTCCGTGACCATGCCGTCGGCCCAGAGCGCGACGGTGTGGCCGGGCGCGCGGAACAGGGCGAGCGGCCGGCTGCCCCGCCTGTCGTACGTCCAGCGCGGCGCGCCGGTGCCCCGGTCGTACGCCTCGACGGCCGCGCCCCGGATCCGTACCTCCACCGGGCCGGTCGACGAGGTGGCGAAGTGGTGGAAGTGGTCGCCGTACGGGGCCCGGTCGGCGTGCTGGGCCGCGGTGACCAGCGGAAGAGCGAGTACGGCGGCGATCGCGGTCAGCGCGAGACGGGTCCGGTCCATGACGCGCCGAGCGTATCGGCCGGGGCAACAAAACAGGCGTAGCGCAATGACCTGTCCCATACTCGGGGTGACCTTTTGATACTCGGGGTGATCATGCGCGGCCCGGCCGCCCTGACCGCCCCGGTGGAACAGACGGTGGTGCGCCCATGCAGTTCGACGACGACGCCGGTCTGGACACCTCCGAGGTCAAGGACGAGCGGGGCGGGATCCCGGGGGGCCGGGCCACCGTCGGCGGCGGCATCGTCGGTGTCATCGCGCTGCTTCTGGGCCTGTTCTTCGGGGTGGGCCCGGAGCAGCTCGGCCTCTCCTCGGGCGACACCGCGCCGGGGGCGCGTTCGTCGTCGCAGGCCCAGGTGAACCAGAGCTGCCGCACCGGCTCGGACGCCAACACCAAGGACGACTGCCGCATCGTGGCGGTGGTCAACAGCGTGCAGGACTACTGGAGCCAGGAGCTTCCGCGGCGCGGCGGCAGGTACTCCCCCGCGCAGACGGTCTTCTTCACCGGCCGGGTCAACACCGCCTGCGGGGCGGCCACTTCGGCGGTCGGCCCCTTCTACTGCCCGGGTGACCGGCAGGTCTATCTCGACCTCGGCTTCTTCGACGAGCTGCGCACCAAGTTCGGCTCCAGCGGCGGCCCCTTCGCGCAGGCGTACGTGGTGGCGCACGAGTACGGCCACCACATCCAGAACCTGCTGGGCACCCTCCAGAAGTCGCAGGACGGGCGGCAGGGCGCCAACAGCAACGCGGTGAAGGTGGAGTTGCAGGCCGACTGCTACGCCGGGGTCTGGGCGCGCCACGCGACGACCACCCCGGACAAGGCCTCCGGTCGCCCGCTGATCTCCCGCCTCACCGACCAGGACATCAAGGACGGCCTGGACGCGGCGGCGGCCGTCGGGGACGACCGGATCCAGGAGAAGTTCCAGGGCCGGGTCACCCCGGAGACCTGGACGCACGGCTCGGCCCAGCAGCGCCAGCAGTGGTTCTACACGGGATACCGGACGGGCGACATGGCCCGCTGCGACACGTTCGCGCGGTGAGCCCGGGCCGCCGGGGGAGGCGGCCGCTACGCGCGTCGCTATACGGAACCGTTGTGCACCTGGAAGGCGGCGCGGCGGACCGCCTTGGCGAGGGCCGGGTCGGGGTGGGCGGCGGCGAGGGCGACCAGGACCTGCACGGTGCGCGGGTGGCCGACGGCCCGTACCTCGTCGAGCAGGGCCGGGACCGTGCCCTGCACCGCGGAGTCGAGGTGGCGTACGAGCAGTTCGCTCTCGCCGTGGTCGGCCACGGCGGCGGCCGTGTCGACCCACAGCCAGGTGGACTCCTCCCGGGTGAGCACGCCGAGGACGTCCTCCGGATCGCCGCCCTCGTGCTCGGCGAGCCAGAGCAGCGCGTAGGGGCGCAGGCACGTCTCCGTCGCGGCGGCGCGCACCGCGGCCTCGGCGGGCGCTCCCACCACGCGCAGCGCCTCGAAGGCGAGCCCGCGCAGCAGGGCGTCGTCGCCCCGGGCGACGTCGAGGAGCTCGGTGACGGCGCTGGTGACGGTGCGCGCGGCGGTCCAGGCGCGGTACTCGGCGCGGGCCGGCCCCGGGGTGAGCCCCGCGCAGCCGCGCAGCATGTCCTCGGCGGGCTGCTCGATGTTGCCGGCCGGGCTCTGGGCGGCGACGCAGATCTGCTCCAGCTTGACCCAGACCGCCCAGTTGCCGAGCGGGGTCAAGGTGGCCTGGCCCGGGCCGAGGACGAGGGCGCCGACCGCGGCGAGCCCGGTCAGGGCCCAGTCGAGCAGCGCGGGAAGGAGGGGCGGCAGGGACACCGGGTCGGCCGGCGGGCCCAGGGGCACCTCGCAGCGTTCCTCGCGGAGTTCGGCGACCCGCTGCCCGAGCAGGTCGAGCAGGGCCGGCATGAGCACGGGCCCGTTGGAGAGCTGGAGGAGCGAGAGGACCTGGGGGACGGCCTCGACCACCTCGGCGACCGCGGTCGGGGCGAAGTCCTCCGGCGCGGGGTGGACGAGGGACCACGCGTCGAACAGGGCGACCCAGCCGCGCAGCACGGCCGCGTCGTCGCGGTCCCAGGCGCGCATGCGCCAGCCCGGCCGCACGGTGGCGCCGTGCAGTTCGACGAGGCCCGCGAGTCGGGCCCGGTCCCAGCCGGCCCGCACCTGAGCGGGCGTCAGGCCCAGTGCGGCGGCGGCCCGCTCGGCGACCGGCGCGGGCAGCGGGCCCGGCCGGCCGGGGGCGGGGGCGGCGCCGCGGGCGCGCTCGGCCTCGGTCCAGCGGGCGACACGTACGGCGTCGGAGAGCACCGCTCTGGCCTGGCGGGCCAGTTCGGCGGCGGCGGGGGTGCCCGCGGGCGGGCGCGGGGCCGGCCGGGTGCGCCGGTCGGTCACGGCCCTGCGGGCGGCGGCAAGGGGTCGGGCTTGCATCGGGTGCGGAGCGCGGACAAGCCGCAGTCTGGAGTCGCGCGGCAACTTCTCATCAGGCTTCCGGGACGTCACGCATGCAGTCTTCCCGGTCACTGCCCGAAAGCCCAAACGGAACCGGCCGCCTTCGCCGGGCCCGAACGCCGGTCGGGGCCCGGTATCGGGGCGTGAGGACCCGGACGAACACACTCCGTGCCCGGACCGGAGGCCGAAGCGGAACCAGCCCCGCGCCGTCGGCGCAGGCCGCGGCCGACCGCCGGGTGGCCGGGAGTCGCCCCTTGGACGCACACCCACCGGTGACCGGTCGAAACTCCAAGCGGAATCAGCGGTGCTCGCCCGGGGCCGACGCAGCGTCACAGGGGAGCCGACGCGGCGTCACATGAGAGGGGTGAGAAAACGCCGCAGGGTTTCTTCGTAGACCGTCGGGTCGGCGTTCCACATCGAGGCGTGCGGCGCGTGCCGCACGGTGTGCAGGGTGACCAGGTCCGGCCGCCGGTCGGCCAGTTCGCGGGACGGACCCCAGGGCGCGAGCGTGTCGTCGGGGCCGTGGAAGAGCAGCGTCGGGACACGCAGTGCCCGGGGGTCGACGGCCTCCCTCAGCCGGTCGCCGTGGATGCCGGTGCGGCCCTGGGCCGCCCGGACGGCGAGCGGCAGCAGGGGGCCCGGAGTGTGGCGGGCCGCGGCGAGGGCCTTGAGGGTGAACTCCCAGTCCAGTACGGGCGAGTCGAGGACGATGCCCTCGATGCGGTCGCGCAGCGCGGAGCGGGTGGCGGCGTGCAGCGCCATCGTGGCGCCGGTGGACCAGCCGTGCAGGATGACGCGCCGGGCGCCGGAGCGCAGCGCGTAGCGGATCGCCGCGTCGACGTCACGCCACTCGGAGTCGCCGAGGTGACCGAGCCCGTCCGGGGAGCGGGGGGCGCCCTCGTCGCCGCGGTAGGCGAGGGCCAGCACGGGCAGCTGAGCGCGGTGCAGGAACTCCGCGATGTTCAGGGCGTGTTCACGGGTGGTGCCGAGGCCGTGCACCGCGATCACCCAGGTACTGCGGACCGCGGGCATCAACCAGGCGGGCAGCGGCCCGAGTTCGCCGGTGATCTCGATGTCCTGGTGGTCGAGGCCGAGGGCGGTGCTCGGGGTGCCGCGGTGCAGTTGCGGGGTGAACCGCACCCGGTCCCCCGCCACGAGCGCGCCGTGGGTGACCCGTTCCAGGCGGCGCACCACGGTGTCGGCGGTGTGCGGGGCGTCGTCGAGGATTTCGCCGACGACGGCGTGCGCCCCCTCGCCCTCCAGGCCGTACACCCCGGGCCGCAGCGCGGCGAGCGAACGGGTCAGGGTGATCCGGCCGGGGGCCGTGGCGTGCACGGTCAGCCGGGGGTCGGCGGGCAGCGGGCGGCCGGGCGCCGCCTTGAGCGCGGCGTCGCTGGCGTGGCGTCCGGCCACGATCGCTGCCGCCCCGACGCCGAGGAGTGTGGTGACGGCCGCTGCCGTCTTGGTTGCAGGACGCACTCGTACAGTCTCGGGGCGAGTGGGCCCGGATGCCAGTGGGCGGGGCCCATCGGGGGCGGGGCCAGGGCCGTTCGGGGCCGGAGTGTCCAAGGCCAGGGCTGTCCAGGGCCAGAGCTGTCCGGGGCCGGGCCGGCCCGGAGCTAGGGCTGTCCGTAGCCCCGCAGGCGCTCGGCGACCTCGTCGAGCTGGTCCCTGCTGAGCAGCGACGGCGCCCGGCCCGGCAGGGCGGAGGCGGTGAGCCAGAGTCGGCACATCCACTCCAGTTGAGCGGTGCGGTCGTAGGCCTGGGCCAGGCCGGTTCCGTAGGTGAGGGTCCCGTGGTTTCGCAGCAGGCACCCGGTGCGGTCCTCCAGGGCGCGCAGCATGTGCTCGGCCAGCTCCTCGCTGCCGTACAGGGCGTACGGGGCGACCCGGACCGGGCCGCCGAGCGCGGCCGTCATGTAGTGGACCAGGGGCAGTTCGGCGACCAGGGTGGAGACGGCGGTGGCGTGCACGGCGTGGGTGTGGACGACGGCCCGCGCGTCGGTGTGGCGGTACACGGCGAGGTGCATCGGGATCTCGCTGGTGGGCCGCAGCACGCCCCTGACCTGACGGCCTTCGAGGTCGACGGCGACGGTGTCGGCGGGGCCGAGCCGGTCGTAGGGGACGCCGGTCGGGGTGACCAGGACCAGGTCGCCGACGCGTACCGACACATTGCCCGAGGTGCCGACCACAAGACCCTCCGCGGCCGTCCTGCGCGCGGTGTCGATCAGTTCGGCCCATGCGGCGGCGATGGCCGCCTCGTCGTCGCTCATGCGGGCGATCCTGCCAGGCGGGGGCGGCCGGGACAGGGGGTGGGGCGCCACTCTTCGCTAGCCTCCGGGGGGTTTGTTCCGTACACATGAGTTTCGGGGGAATTGATGGCTCGTGATCGCGCCCGGCTGCCGCGTCGGGTCCGGGTGCGCGTGCGGGTCGCGCTCTCGGCGTTGCCGGCCTTGCTGGCGCTCGGATCCGCGGCGCTCGCGGTGCCGGCCGGGGCGAGCGCCGGACCGGCCGGCCACGACGTCTCCTCGCACCAGAGGAACGTCGACTGGGCCTCCGCGAAGAGCCGGGGAGCCTCCTTCGTCTATGTGAAGGCGACCGAGTCCACGTCGTACCGCAACCCCTACTTCGGACAGCAGTACGGCGGCGCCCGGCGGGCCGGACTGGTCCGGGGCGCCTACCACTTCGCGGTGCCCGACCAGTCCTCCGGCCGCGCCCAGGCCGACTACTTCGTACGCAACGGGGGCGGCTGGTCGGGCGACGGCTGGACGCTGCCGCCCGCCGTCGACCTGGAGCACAACCCGTACGGCAAGGACGCCAAGGGCGGCAGCGGCGCGCCGTGTTACGGACTGAGCCCGGCCGCGATGACCGACTGGATCGCCGGGTTCAGCGACGAGGTGCGGCTGCGCACCGGCCGCCGGCCGGTGATCTACACGACGACCCTCTGGTGGAACGAGTGCACCGGCCGCAGCCGGGCGTTCGGCGCGGACCACGCGCTGTGGCTGGCCCGGTACGCAGCCGCGCCGGGCGCGCTGCCGACGGGCTGGTCCTACTGGACGTTCTGGCAGCACGCCGGCGGCAGCGGGAGGCTGCCGGGTGACCAGAATCTCTTCTATGGGAGTTTTGCGCAGTTGAGGCGGTTCGCAACCGGGCGCTGAACGGCCCCGGCGCCCGGCAGGGAACAACAAAGGGGACAACAAGGGGCTACGGACACCGATGCGCCCGCCCCAGTTCACCTTCCGTTCATTCAGGTTACTTACGTTCGTCCCGCCACTGACGTCGAACGATTGCCTGGGTAAATGGAACACATCACGCTGCTGCTCGCGATTGTGATCGTGACAGCTCTAGTGTTCGATTTCACGAACGGTTTCCACGACACCGCCAACGCGATGGCCACGACCATCTCGACCGGCGCCCTGAAGCCCAAGACGGCGGTCGCCATGTCCGCCGCACTCAACCTGCTCGGCGCGTTCCTGTCGGTGGAGGTCGCCAAGACGATCTCCGGCGGGATCATCGACGAGAAGGGCATCCGCACCGAGGTCATCTTCGCGGCCCTGGTCGGTGCCATCCTCTGGAACCTGTTGACCTGGCTGCTCGGACTGCCCTCCAGCTCCTCGCACGCCCTGTTCGGCGGCCTCATCGGCGCCGCCGTGATGTCGGCGGGCTGGTCCTCGGTCAACGGCTCCACCGTCGTCACCAAGGTGCTGCTGCCCGCCGTCGCCGCACCGGTCGTCGCGGGCATCGCCGCGATGCTGGCCACCAAGCTCACGTACCGGATCAACCGGAACACCGACGAGAAGGCCACCGCCAAGGGCTACCGGGCCGGGCAGATCGCCTCGGCCGGCCTCGTCTCGCTGGCGCACGGCACCAACGACGCCCAGAAGACGATGGGCATCATCACCCTCGCCCTGGTCACCGGCGGGGTGCTGCACCCCGGTGCCAACCCCCCGCTGTGGGTCATCGTCTCGGCCGGCCTGGCCATCGCGATGGGCACCTACCTCGGCGGCTGGCGCATCATCCGCACCATGGGCAAGGGCCTGACCGAGCTCCGCCCGCCGCAGGGCTTCGCCGCTCAGACCGCCGCCGCCACCGTCATCCTGGCCTCCTCGCACATCGGCTTCTCGCTCTCCACCACCCAGGTCTGCTCGGGTTCGGTCATGGGCGCCGGAGTCGGCCGCAAGGGCGGGGTGGTCCGCTGGTCCACCGCGTCCCGGATGGCCGTCGCCTGGATCCTGACGCTGCCGGCCGCCGCACTCGTCGGCGCGGGCGCGGAGTTCCTCACCCAGCAGGGCCCCTGGGGCATCGCCGCCGTCGCCGTCCTTCTGATCGCCGGCTCGGGCACCATCTGGAAGCTGTCGCGCCGCCAGCCGGTCGACCACCACAACGTCACCGCGGACGAGATCGGCGAGGTCCCGCAGGCCGAGCCCGCCGGGGTCATCACCACCGCGATCGCCGCGGTCACCCCGCCGCCGACGCTGGCCGCCGCGACCGCCGGCCTCACAGCCACCATCCCGGCCCCTGCCCCGGTGGCCCCCGCCGACCCGCCCACCCCGGCGACGGTCTGACCCCGGTCCTCCGGCACAGCTAAGGAATCCTCATGCACATCGACTGGGCAGCCCTCGGCTCCGTGTTCGGCGTCAGCCTCGCGGTGACCGTCGGCCTGGTGGGCCTGTTCACCCTCGGCATCGTGGGCCTCACCAAGCGGGAGGCCGCGGCCTCCGGCACCGGCAACCCCGGAAGCACGGCCGTGGCCCGCACGGGTGCGTACGCCTGCTTCGCGCTCTGCGCGGCGGCCGTCGCGTACGGGATCTTCCTGATCGTCGCCTGACCCACGGGCACCATCCGAACCGCCCTCCGGCCCGCGCCGGAGGGCGGTCGCATGCCCGGCCGCACGCTCTCTCGCGCCGCAGGTCAACGGCAAGTTGACGGGTGTTCTCGGCGCGTGGTGGACTGCACCGGCCAGCTACGGCGGCAGAAGAGGAAGCCGGTGCGAATCCGGCGCGGTCCCGCCACTGTCACCGGGGAGAGATCCCCGTGAGCCAGGAACTCTCACCGCCGGTCACGTCGAACCAGGGCGCGGACACCCTGAGTGAGGACATACCGCCATGTGTGCCTGCCTGCCCAGCCCTGCCGGTCCTTCCCGCCCCGCCCTGGCGCGCTGAGGATGCGGGCCGATCGCACCTTCGCCTACGGCGCCGCCGCCGGACTCGTCGCCGACCTCCTGCTCGGCGATCCGCGCCGCGGCCATCCGGTCGCCGCGTTCGGCCGGGCGGCCGGTGCCGTCGAACGTCTCCTGTGGCGCGACCACCGCGGCCGGGGCGCCCTGCACACCCTGGTGTGCGCGGGTGGCGCCGCCGGCGCCGCGGCCCTGGTCTCCCGTGCCGTACGCGGCCGCCCCGCAGCCTCCTTCGCACTGACCGCGGCCGCCACCTGGACGGTGGTCGGCGGCACCTCGCTCGTCCGTGAGGCGCGGGCCATCGGCGGCGCGCTTGCCGCGGGCGACGTGGAGGTGGCCCGCGAGCGGCTCCCGCATCTGTGCGGGCGCGACCCGCGGTCCCTGGACGCCGATGGCATCGCGCGCGCGGTCGTCGAGTCGGTCGCCGAGAACACCTCCGACGCCGTCGTCGGCGCCCTGGTGTGGGGTGCGCTAGCGGGCGTGCCCGGGCTCGTGGGCTTCCGCGCGGTCAACACCCTGGACGCGATGGTCGGGCACAAGTCGCCCCGGTACCGCCGCTACGGCTGGGCCTCGGCGCGGCTCGACGACGTGGCGGGCTGGCCCGGCGCACGCGTCACCGCGGGTCTCGCGGCGCTCGCGGGCCCCGACACCCGGGGCGCGTTCCGCGCCTGGCGCGCCGACGCCGACCGGCACCCCAGCCCCAACGCGGGCCCCGTGGAAGCCGCGTTCGCGGGCGCGCTCGGCGTACGGCTCGGCGGCACGCTCTCGTACGCGGGACGCGTCGAGCACCGGCCGGTCCTGAACGCGTCGGGGCGGCCCGTCGAGGTCGCCGACATCGAACGTGCGGTACGGCTCTCGCGCACGGTGGGCCTGCTGACGCTGGCCTGCGCCGTGGTTGCGGGGGCCGCTGTGAGAAAGGGACGTACATGGGTGGCGGGCTGCTGATCGCGGGCACGACCTCCGACGCGGGCAAGAGCGTCGTCACGGCCGGGATCTGCCGCTGGCTGGTGCGCCGGGGCGTCAAGGTCGCGCCCTTCAAGGGGCAGAACATGTCGCTCAACTCGTTCGTGACGCGCGAGGGCGCGGAGATCGGCCGGGCCCAGGCGATGCAGGCACAGGCGGCGCGCGTGGAGCCGACCGCGCTGATGAACCCGGTGCTGCTCAAGCCGGGCAGCGACCGTTCCAGTCAGGTCGTCCTGATGGGGAAGCCGGTCGGCGAGCTGAGCGCCCGCGGCTACCACGGGGGACGCCAGCAGGCGCTGCTCGGCACCGTCCTGGAGTGCCTTGCGGAGCTGCGGGGCACCTATGACGCGGTGATCTGCGAGGGGGCGGGCAGCCCGGCCGAGATCAATCTGCGGCGTACCGACATCGTCAACATGGGCATCGCGCGGGCCGCGCGGCTGCCCGTGGTCGTGGTCGGCGACATCGACCGGGGCGGGGTGTTCGCCTCGTTCTTCGGGACGACGGCGCTGCTGAGCCCCGAGGACCAGGCGCTGGTCGCGGGGTACGTCGTCAACAAGTTCCGGGGCGACGTGACGCTTCTGGAGCCCGGCATCGAGATGCTGCGCGGCCTCACCGGACGGCACACCTACGGGATCCTGCCGTACGCCCATGGCCTCGGCATCGACGAGGAGGACGGCCTCAGGGTCTCGATGCGCGGGGCCGTGCGGGAGTCGGTGGTGGCGCCGCCGGTCGGCGAGGACGTGCTGCGGGTCGCGGTCTGCGCGGTGCCGCTGATGTCCAACTTCACCGATGTGGACGCGCTCGCGGCCGAGCCCGGCGTGGTCGTGCGGTTCGTGGACCGGCCCGAGGAACTCCTCGACGCCGACCTGGTGGTGGTGCCCGGAACCCGCGGCACGGTCCGCGCCCTGGAGTGGCTGCGCGAACGGGGCCTCGCGGCCGAAATTGCCCGCCGGGCGGCCGCGGGCCGCCCGGTCCTCGGCATCTGCGGCGGCTTCCAGCTCCTCGGCGAGCACATCGAGGACGACGTCGAGTCGAAGGCGGGCTCGGTCGCCGGCCTTCGGCTGCTGCCCGTACGCGTGCGGTTCGCGGCCGACAAGACCCTGGCGCGGCCCGTCGGCGAGGCCCTGGGCGAACGCGTCGAGGGGTACGAGATCCATCACGGGGTGGCCCAAGTCCTGGGCGGCGAGGCCTTCTTGGACGGATGCCGGGTCGGCTCCGTCTGGGGCACCCACTGGCACGGCTCCCTGGAGAGCGACGGGTTCAGACGGCGCTTCCTCGAACGGGTCGCGCGCGACGCGGGCCGCCGGTTCGTGCCCGCGCCCGACACCTCGTTCGGGGTGTTGCGCGAGGAACAGCTCGACCGGCTCGGCGACCTGATCGAGGAACACGCCGACACCGACGCCCTGTTGCGCCTGATCGAGCAGGGCCCGCCCGCCGGGTTGCCCTTCATCCCGCCGGGGGCGCCGTGACCGCCCCCGCCCGTACGCCGCGTACCGCACCAATCCGAGGAGAGATCGGCCCATGAGCACCCGGTATCCGTTCACCGCCGTCGTCGGCATGGACGACCTGCGGCTCGCGCTGCTCCTGAACGCCGTCAGCCCGGCTGTGGGAGGGGTCCTGGTCCGGGGCGAGAAGGGCACCGCCAAGAGCACCGCGGTCCGCGCGCTCGCGGACCTGCTGCCCGAGGTGGCGGTCGTGCCGGGCTGCCGCTTCAGCTGCGACCCGGCCGCGCCCGACCCGCAGTGCCCGGACGGGCCGCACGAGAGCGGCCCCGGCACGGCCCGTGCCGCCCGCATGGTGGAGCTTCCGGTGGGCGCCTCCGAGGACCGTCTGGTGGGCGCCCTCGACATCGAACGGGCGCTGGGCGAGGGCGTGAAGGCCTTCGAGCCGGGCCTGCTCGCGGACGCCCACCGCGGCATCCTCTACGTCGACGAAGTCAACCTGCTCCACGACCACCTCATCGACCTCCTCCTCGACGCCGCCGCCATGGGGTCGTCCTATGTGGAGCGTGAGGGCGTCTCGGTGCGGCACGCCGCGCGGTTCCTGCTGGTCGGCACGATGAACCCCGAAGAGGGCGAGCTGCGGCCGCAGTTGCTCGACCGGTTCGGCCTGACCGTCGAGGTCGCGGCCTCACGCGAGCCCGCCCAGCGCGTCGAAGTGGTGCGGCGCCGGCTCGCCCACGACGACGACCCGGCCGCGTTCGCCGGGCGCTGGGCGGACGAGGAGAGCGCGCTGCGCCAACGGATCGTCGCGGCACGGGAGTTGCTCCCCTCCGTGACGCTCGGAGACGCGGTGCTGCTCCAGATCGCGGCCACCTGCGCCGCGTTCGAGGTCGACGGCATGCGCGCCGACATCGTGATGGCGCGCACCGCCACCGCGCTCGCCGCGTGGGCGGGCCGTACGGAGGTGACCAGCGACGACGTCCGCCAGGCCGCGCTGCTGGCGCTGCCGCACCGGCGCAGGCGCAACCCGTTCGACGCGCCGGGCCTCGACCAGGACAAGCTCGACGAGACCCTGGAGCAGTTCCAGGGCGAGGACGAGGGCGACGACGATCCGGACCCGGGCCCCGAGGGCCCCGGCGGCGGGGGCGGGGGCGGAGGCGGGGTGCCGCCGCAGGGCGACTCCCCCGAGAGCCCGGCCGACTCCCCCGACGCGTCCGAGCCGTCGGAGCCGTCGGAGCCGGCCGGGTCCCCGGACTCCCCCGACGCGGTGGAGCCGCCCGCCTCACCCGTCCCCAGTGGCCCCGGCGAGCGCGCCGCGGTGAAGTCCGCCGAGCCGTTCCGCACGAAGATGCTGAGCGTGCCCGGCCTCGGCGAGGGCGCGGCCGGCCGGCGCTCGCGGGCCCGCACCGAGCACGGCAGGACCACCGGCTCGCGCCGCCCCCAAGGGGCCCTCACCAAGCTGCACTTGACGGCGACGGTGCAGGCGGCCGCCCCCCATCAGCGGGCGCGCGGACGGGTGGGCCGCGGTCTCGTGGTGCGCCGTGACGATCTGCGCCAGGCGACCCGCGAGGGCCGCGAGGGCAACCTCGTCCTCTTCGTGGTGGACGCGTCCGGGTCGATGGCGGCCCGCCGGCGCATGAGCGCGGTCAAGGGAGCGGTGCTCTCGCTGCTTCTCGACGCCTACCAGCGCCGCGACAAGGTCGGTCTGATCACCTTCCGCGGCAAGGAGGCCGAGCTCGCGCTGCCGCCCACCTCGTCGGTGGACGCGGCCGCCGCCCGGCTCGAAACGCTGCCGACCGGCGGGCGCACCCCCCTCGCGGCGGGGCTCCTCAGGGCCCACGACGTGCTGCGGGTGGAGCGGCTGCGCGATCCTTCGCGCCGTCCGCTCCTCGTGGTCGTCACCGACGGCCGGGCCACGGGCGGCCCCGAGCCGGTGGCGCTCGCGGGGCGGGCCGCCCGGCTGCACGCCGCCGAGGGCATCGCGTCGGTGGTCGTGGACTGCGAGTCGGGCATGGTGCGGCTGGGGCTCGCGGGGGAGCTCGCGCGTGAACTCGGCGGCAGCGCCGTCACGTTGGACGAGTTGCGGGCGGACTCCATCGCCGGCCTCGTCAAGGATGTCCAGGGAACTTCGAGGAGGGCCGCTTAATGCCGCAGGGACAGGTCAGTGTCGTACCCGAGGACGGTCTGACGACACGTCAGCGACGCAACAGGCACCTGGTCATGGTGCACACCGGCGTCGGCAAGGGGAAGTCGACGGCCGCGTTCGGGATGGCTCTGCGCGCCTGGAACCAGGGCTGGCCGGTCGGGGTGTTCCAGTTCGTGAAGTCGGCGAAGTGGAAGGTCGGCGAGGAGAACGCGCTGAAGGTGCTCGGGGCGTCCGGCGAGGGCGGCCCCGTCGACTGGCACAAGATGGGCGAGGGCTGGTCGTGGATCCAGCGCGAGACCGCCGAGGGCGAGCCGACCCACGAGGAGAAGGCCCGCGAGGGCTGGGAGCAGGTCAAGCGCGACCTGGCCGCCGAGACGTACAAGTTCTACGTCCTCGACGAGTTCGCCTATCTGCTGCACTGGGGCTGGGTCGACGTCGACGAGGTCGTCTCGGTGCTCCGCGACCGTCCGGGCACCCAGCATGTGGTGATCACCGGCCGCAACGCCCCTGAACAACTGGTGGAGTTCGCGGATCTGGTCACGGACATGTCCAAGGTCAAGCACCCGATGGACGCCGGTCAGAAGGGCCAGCGGGGCATCGAGTGGTAGCACGTCTCGTCATCGCCGCCCCGGCGTCGGGCAGCGGCAAGACCACCGTCACGACGGGCCTGATGGCCGCGTTCACGGGCGCCGGGCTCACCGTGTCCCCGCACAAGGTCGGCCCGGACTACATCGACCCCGGCTACCACTCCCTGGCGACCGGGCGCCCCGGACGCAACCTCGACGCGTACATGTGCGGGCCCGAGCTCGTGGCCCCGCTGTTCGCGCACGGGGCCCAGGGGTGCGACCTCGCCGTGGTGGAGGGCGTGATGGGCCTGTACGACGGGGCGAGCGGTCTCGGCGAACTCGCCTCCACCGCGCAGGTCGCCAAGCTGCTGCGCGCACCGGTGGTGCTCGTCGTGGACGCCTCCTCGCAGTCGCGGTCGGTGGCCGCGCTGGTGCACGGCTTCGTGTCCTGGGACCCCGAGGTGCGCGTCGGCGGGGTGATCCTCAACAAGGTCGGCTCCGACCGGCACGAGGCGCTGCTGCGCGAGGCCATGGAGGACGTGGGGGTTCCCGTCCTCGGCGCGCTGCGCCGCGCGCCCCAGGTCGACACGCCGTCGCGCCATCTGGGCCTGGTCCCGGTCGCGGAGCGCCGCACCGACGCGGTGGACGCGGTGGCGGCGATGGGCGAGCAGGTGCGGCAGGGCTGCGATCTGGAGGGCCTGCTCGCACTGGCCCGCACCGCGCCGCCGCTGGGGGTGGAGGCGTGGGAGCCGGGCACCATCCAGCCCCTCCGGCGTTCGGAGAGCGGGGGTCCGGGGGCGGAGCACCCGGTCCAGGAAGGGGCGGGGTGGGGAAGAAGCGCCGCGCGGCGGCCCGTCATCGCCGTCGCGGGCGGATCCGCGTTCACCTTCTCCTACGCCGAGAACACCGAACTGCTCACCGCCGCCGGCGCCGAGGTCGTCACCTTCGACCCCCTCAAGGACGAGCAACTCCCGCCGGACACCGACGGGTTGGTGATAGGCGGCGGCTTCCCCGAGGTGTACGCCGCCGAGCTGTCCGCCAACGAACGGCTCCGCAAGGCCGTCGCCGAGCTCGCCCGTTCGGGGGCGCCGGTGGCCGCCGAGTGCGCGGGGCTGCTGTATCTGGCGCGCTCCCTCGACGGGCAGCCGATGTGCGGGGTGCTCGACGCGGACGCGCGGATGTCGGGCCGGCTCACGCTGGGCTATCGGGAGGCGGTGGCGGTGCGGGACAACAGCCTGGCCGCCGCCGGGACGAGGCTGCGCGGCCACGAGTTCCACCGCACCGTCATCGAGCCGGGCGCGGGCGCCGACCCCGCCTGGGGCCTGGTGCACCCGGAACGCCGCTTCGAGGGCTTCGTCCAGGGCGGTGTGCACGCGAGCTATCTGCACACCCACTGGGCGGCCCGCCCGGAGGTGGCCCACCGGTTCGCCGGGGCCTGCGCGCGATGACGTACTCAGCCGGCGACGCCCACCACCAGCCAGATGAACCCCACGCCCGCGACGGTGCACAGCAGCGTGGAGAGGGCGGGGTGCTCGTGGTGGGCCTCGGGGAGGATCTCGGCGGCGGCCAGATACAGGAGCACGCCGCCGAAGAACCCCAGATAGCTGCCGAGCAGCTGCTCCGGAAGGGTGAAGAGCAGGGTCGAGGCGGCGCCCACCATCGGCGCCAGCGCGTCCGCGAACAGCATCGCGAGCGCCTTGCGCTTCTCGTTCCCGTACAGACTGGTGATCGTGTACGTGTTGAAGCCGTCGGCGAAGTCGTGGGTGATGACGGCGAGCGCCACGGCGACGCCCATCCCGGCGCCGACCTGGAAGGCCGCGCCGATCGCGACGCCGTCCATGAGGCTGTGCCCGACCATCGCCGAGGCGACGGTGACGCCGACCTGCGGGGCCCGGTGCTCGCCCGCGCCGTGGGCGGCCTGGCGCACGGCGAGCACCCGCTCGACGACGTGCGCGAACAGGAAGCCGCCCACGAACAGGAGCAGGGCGCGGGGCACCCCGAAAAGGTCCTCGCCGGCCGCGTCCAGGGCTTCGGGCAGCAGGTCGAGCCCGACCACGCCGAGCATGAGTCCGCCCGCGAGCCCGAGCACCAGATGGCGCCGGTCGGTGACCCGCTGGGCGGTCCAGCCGCCGACCAGAGTCATCAGGAACGCGCCGAGCGCGACGAATACCGCCATGCGCCCTTGCTAACCGACGGGGCCCGCACTCCGCACGTCCACACCGGGGCCCGCCGCCGCCCCGGGGCGGCCTGAGAGGATCCCCGTCATGGCCGACGACGCCGCCTCGCCCGCCCGCGCCGCCGGGGAGCCGGCCCCTCTCGTGGTGGGCGTCGGCGCCTCCCGGGGGGTCCCCGCGGGCGAGGTGCTCGCGCTGATCGAGGCCGCTCTCGACGAGGCGGGACTCGGACGGCCGGCCGTCGTCGAGCTGGCCACCGTCGAAACCAAGGCGCGCGAACCGGGGCTCCTCGGCGCCGCGGCCCGGCTCGGGGTGCCGCTGGTCGGGTATCCGGCCCGTGAGCTGGCGGCCGTCCCCGTGCCGCACCGCTCGGCCGCCGCCCTCGCCGCGGTCGGCACCCCCTCCGTCGCGGAGGCCGCGGCCCTGGCGGGGGGCGGGGAACTGCTGGTCCCCAAGCGGAAGTCGAGCCCCGAGGGGCGCCCGGCCGGGGCGACGTGTGCGATCGTACGTCGGCCCCACCTCCGGCCGAACGCCGAGCAGGGCGACGGACCCCCCACGAGGAGCGAGGAAGCCATGTCCATCCCCACCACCGAGTCCCCCCACGATCTGCGCCACCACGGTGACGCGGAGGTCCGTGACGACGGCGGCGAGCTGACCGATCTCGCGGTCAATGTGCGCACCGGTACTCCCCCGGCCTGGCTGCGCGAGCGGATCGCCGATTCGCTGACCGCCCTCGCCGCCTATCCGGACGGCCGCTCCGCGCGTGCGGCGGTGGCCGACCGGCACGGCGTGGCCCCGGAGCGGGTGCTGTTGACGTCGGGCGCGGCCGAGGCGTTCGTGCTGCTCGCCCGCGCCCTGACGGTCCGTCATCCCGTGGTGGTGCACCCGCAGTTCACCGAGCCGGAGGCGGCGCTGCGCGATGCCGGGCACGCGGTACGGCGGGTCCTGCTGCGCGCCGAGGACGGCTTCCGGCTCGACCCCGCGCTCGTTCCCGAGGAGGCGGACCTGGTGGTGGTCGGCAACCCGACCAACCCCACCTCCGTCCTGCACCCGGCCGATGTCCTGGCCCAACTCGCGCGCCCGGGGCGGACATTGGTGGTGGACGAGGCGTTCATGGACGCGGTGCCGGGCGAGCGCGAGGCGCTGGCAGGCCGCACCGATCTGCCCGGTCTCGTCGTGCTGCGCAGCCTGACCAAGACGTGGGGCCTGGCGGGGCTGCGGATCGGTTATGTGCTGGCCGAGCCGGAGACGATCGCGGCCCTCCAGCAGGCCCAGCCGCTGTGGCCGGTGTCGACTCCGGCCCTGGTCGCGGCGGGCGCGTGCATGGAGCCCCGGGCGCTGGCGGAGGCCGAGGCGGCGGCCGTGCGGGGCGCCGAGGACCGGGCGCATCTGCTCGCGGGGCTCGCGGAGTTCGAGGAGGTGCGGGCGGTGGAGGCGGCCGAGGGGCCGTTCGTGCTCGTACGGATCGAGGGGGCGGATCGGGTGCGTCAGCGGCTCCGTACGCTCGGCTTCGCGGCTCGGCGGGGCGATACGTTTCCCGGGCTCGGCCCGGATTGGCTGCGGCTCGCGGTGCGGGACCGCACCACGACCAACCGCTTCCTCCAAGCCCTGGACCAGTCCCTGACCCTGACCCACCCCTAGCCCCCTCCGCCCACGGGGGGTTGGCCGGCCCGTGCCTGCCGGGGCTCGGCCCCAGCCCCTAGGCACCTCGCCCACCCACCCACCCGTGCAGCGAGCTGAAAGGTCCGGCCCCTGGGGCTCCGCCCCAGACCCCAGCGCGTTTGCCCACCCACCCGCCCGTAGGCGCGGGGTTGGATGGCTCCGGGCCCCCTGGGGCTCCGCCCCAGACCCCGTTCGCGCCTAAAGGGCGCTCGTCCTCAATCTCCCCCAAGGCCTTAAGGGCCAGGGGGGACCCCCATGACAGGCTGAGGTGCTGGCCAGCGCCGAGCATTTAAGGGGCGCGGGGAACTGCGCGACCAGCCACGCACGGCCCGCAGACGAAAACGGGTTTTTCGGGGGCGCGGGGAACTGCGCAAGAAGCGACCACGGCCCGCAGGCCGAGAGCGGGTTCAGGGGCGCGGGGAACTGCGCAAAAAGGCCCCACCCTCGGGTGGGCCGGGGTCGCGGCCCCGCTCCCCGCCCACCCCCTCACCCCCGCCCGCCGCGCACGCGAACAAGCACACCCGCCCCACCCACGAGCAACACCACCGCCCCGCCCACCAAATAGGGGGCGACCGACCCCCCACCCGTCCGAGCCAGTTCACCGTCGGAGACACCCCGCGCCGATACCCCGCTCGCGACCACCGGCGGCACCGTGGCGGACCGCGGCCCGGCCGGCACCTGCGGGGTCCGACACGTCGCCTCGGCCAGCGCGACCTCGCCCTTGACGTCGGCGACGTTCAGATCGAGCGGGTTGACCGAGACCGCAAGCCGCAGCGCGACCGCCGCCGCGGTGCGCGACGTGGTCGTGGCCCGCGAAAGGTCGAGGGTGACCTCGCCAACCCCCGGCACCCGCACCCGCGTCGTGCCGCCCGTCGACACGGTGACCTTCTTGCCGAGTACGGTCACCGCGCCCAGCACATTGGACGTGGCGACGGGCGCCCGGCCCGCCGCGCAGACCGCACTCGACGTCACCTCCCCCACCTCGATGAGCGAGAGCAGCGGAAGCCCGGGCAGGTGCAGCCGGGCGTGGACCAGCCGCGCCGAGGCCTCCGTCTTCTTCGCGTCGACGCTCGCCCGGGCGGTGGCGACGTCCGCCTTCAGCACGTCGACGGGCCGACCCCCGCCGACCCCGTCCAGCTTCACGGTCAGCGCGGTCTTCTCGGCCCCGGCGGGCGCCGAGACCTCGTTGAGCGTGGCTTTCAACGGCACGTCGACGGCCTTGTCGAGCAGGGAGACGTCGAGCCCGGTACGCAGCACCACGGCCCCCGCCCGGCCACCCCCGTCGCCCTCCACGCCGGTGGAGCCGGCGGCGTGCGCGGGCGCGGCGAGCAGGAACGGCCCGGCGGTGAGCGCCGCGCAGGCCGCGATGGCGGCGGACCGGCGGACGAGAGGACCGTGCGCGGGCAGGCGGAAGTTGTCGCTGTTCACGATGGTGGAACCCCCACAGGAGACATGGCAGCCCGGGCGCCCGCCACGGGGACTCGTGGGACTCGTGCGAATCGAGGGGCGCGCCGGCGACTTGGGACACCGCATCTTTACGCACGGAGAGTGAACTGACCGTCACACGAAGGGAGTTCACCCCAAGGGGTGGTTTCCGCCCGCACATTCGATTCCCCTGCCACCCCCACCCCCTTCGTCACCCCCGCAACCACCCTCCACTCCCCACACCGCCCCGCCCCCGGCGTACGCGTAAAGAATCCCAACGACCCGGCCGCACTGGACGTAACGGGCGGTCAACTTCAGGGCGTTCCGTGCAGAAGCGAGATCAGCTGGTCCAGTACGGCTCCTCCGCTCGTGCGCAGACCGTCGTGCTGGTAGGCGTCGGTGATCCAGGGCCGCAGTCCGCGGATGGCACCGGCGGTGCCGATCGCCAGGTCCCGGTCGAGGTACATGTCGTCCTGGTAGATCGCGGCGGCGACGGGCACGGTGTTGGCGCCCAGGCGGTCGACGTCGTAGAGGGCGGGACGTGCGGCCAAGCGACGCGCTCGGTGAGGGATCGGGCCTGTCGCTCCGCGCCTCACTCGGCCCCCACCGCCCGGCCGGGGCCCACGACTATGCGCGCTCCCCCAACTCCCGCGCTCGTGCGGCCCGTTGGTCCCGGGCGCCCGCGATGCGCCTCCGAAAGCCGCTGCCCCGGAGGCCGATCCACCTCAACTCACCTAGCCTAGCGGCCAGTTGAGGTCAGCCCACCACCCGCCCGCGCAACACCACACGGCTGGGCGCCGCGAGGACCCGGACGTCCGCTCGGGGGTCCTGGTCGTAGAGCACCAGGTCGGCGGGGGCGCCCTCCTCCAGGGCGGGGCGGCCCAGCCAGGAGCGGGCCCCCACGTCGTCGCGGAGAGCGCGTCGAGCGCCGGGATGCCCGCCTTGACCAGTTCGGCGACCTCGGCGGCGACCAGGCCGTGGGCGAGGGAGCCTCCCGCGTCGGTGCCGACGAAGACGGGTACGCCCGCGTCGTAGGCCGAGCGCACCGTGTCGTAACGGCGCGCGTGCAACTGCCGCATGTGGCCGGCCCATTGGGGGAACTTCGCCTCGCCGCCGTCGGCCATGTGCGGGAACGTGGCGATGTTGACCAGGGTCGGCACGATCGCGACGCCCCGCTCGGCGAAGAGCGGGATGGTGTCCTCGGTCAGGCCGGTGGCGTGCTCGATGCAGTCGATGCCCGCCTCGACCAGGTCCCTGAGCGAGTCCTCGGCGAAGCAGTGCGCGGTGACCCGGGCGCCGAGCCGGTGGGCCTCGGCGATGGCGGCCTCGACCTCGCCGCGCGGCCAGCAGGGGGTGAGGTCGCCGACCTCCCGGTCGATCCAGTCGCCGACCAGTTTGACCCAGCCGTCCCCGCGCCGCGCCTCCCGCGCGATGTAGGCGACGAGGTCGCCGGGCTCGATCTCATGGGCGTAGTTGCGGATGTAGCGCCGGGTGCGCGCGATGTGGCGGCCCGCCCTGATGATCTTCGGCAGGTCCTCGCGGTCGTCGATCCAGCGGGTGTCGGAGGGCGAACCCGCGTCACGGATCAGCAGGGTTCCGGCCTCCCGGTCGGTCAGGGCCTGCTTCTCGCTCACCTCGTCGGGCACCGGACCGTGCTGGTCGAGGCCCACGTGGCAGTGCGCGTCGACGAGGCCCGGCAGCGCCCAGCCGGTCAGGGTGAGTGCCTCGCCCGGGGGCCGCTCGTAGGTGATCCGCCCGTCCACGGCCCACAGTTCGTCCCGTACGTCCTCGGGCCCGGCCAGGACGCGCCCCTTCACATGCAGCACCATGCGATCGCTCATGGTCAGCACTGTACGAGGGTCTGGGTAGTCTCCCTCCAGAGGATCGAACACCGGGCTCGAACCCCGGCCCGAGCCTCGCCGTGACCCCCGAGCCGACCGAAGAAGGCACCCCCGTGACACACCCGCTCCTGGACCTGGCCCCGCTGACCGCCGACCACTTCGCGGCGATCGAGCGACGGGTGGCCGCCCTGCTCGCCACCGGTCAGGACGTGGTGATCATGCAGGGTGAGGCGCTGCTCCCGCTGGAGGGCTGCATCCGGGGCGCGGCGCATCCCGGCTCCACCGCGCTCAACGTCGTGACCGGCCCCTATGGGCAGACCTTCGGCAACTGGCTGCGCGACTGCGGGGCCCATGTGGTCGATCTGGAGGTGCCGTTCCACACGGCGGTCACCGCGGAGCAGATCGATCGTGCGCTCACCGATCACCCGGAGATCGATTTCGTTTCGCTCGTTCACGCGGAGGCGGCGACCGGCAATACGAACCCGGTCGCGGAGATCGGCGAGGTGGTGCGCCGGCACGGCGCCCTGTTCATGCTGGACGCGGTGGCGTCGGTGGCCGCCGAGCCGCTCCGGGTGGACGACTGGGGCGTGGACCTGTGTGTGATCGGCGCGCAGAAGGCGATGGGCGGCCCGGCCGGCGCCTCGGCGGTCTCGGTCAGCGCCCGCGCCTGGGAGCGCATCGCCGCCAACCCGAACGCGCCGCGCCGCTCCTACCTCTCGCTCCTCGACTGGAAGGAGCGCTGGATCGACGGCGGCCGCAAGGCCCTGCTGCACGCGCCCGCCCAGCTGGAGATGCTCGCCCTGGAGGCCTGCGTGGAGCGCATCGAGTCCGAGGGCCTGACGGCCGTGATGGCCCGGCACGCCTCGGCCGCGGCGGCGACCCGGGCGGGCGCGCTCGCGCTCGGCGGCGGGCTCGCGCCGTATGTCCACGAGGCGGCGGACGCGGCTCCGGTCGCCACGACGCTGCGTACCCCCGACGGGGTGGACGCCGGCGCGCTGGTCGCCGCGGCGCTCGCGGCCGATCCGTCGCTGCCGTTGATCGCCGGCGGCGGGGCGCTGGCCTCGACCATGATCCGGGTCAACCACTACGGGGTGGACGCCACGCGCGGCGCCGTCCAGTCCTCGCTCGCGGCGCTGGGTGCGGCGCTCGGCGAGCGCGGTGTCGCGGTGGACCTCGAAGCTGCCCGCAGGGCCGTTTCCGAAACCTGGTGACACCTTTTCCGCGACCCTGAGACGCGTAAAGCACAACTGAAGCACAGCCCAAGCACAACTGAATTCCACAAAACGTTCCACATAACGGGAAGCTGCTTATCCACCGCAGCTTCCCGTTTTCTTCTGCCCCGGCTTACCGAAGTCAAACACCTGAGTTTCAGCACGGTTTCCCGGCGGTCACAAGGGTGTGATCGACTCCACAACCACGCCCTTTTGTCCGGTAATTACCGGACAAACCGGTTCGCGCGCATGCTCGCGTGATAACACGAACGGCTTCCCTGCACACCCCCTGGCGGGAATGCGATTTCAATTTCCGATCGGTAAATTCCCTCGGCATGACCGCCGCGCAAACAGCAGTCCGTATCGAAAACCCACGAGTGGAGGACGGAGCCGCGATCTGGCGTATCGCCCGTGACTCCGAGGTGCTCGACCTCAACTCCTCGTACAGCTATCTGCTCTGGTGCCGCGACTTCGCCAGGACGTCCGTGGTGGCCCGGGACGACGACGGCGCGCCCATCGCGTTCATCACCGGCTACGTACGGCCGGACCGTCCGGGCACCCTCGTCGTGTGGCAGGTCGCCGTCGACCACGCCCACCGGGGCCAGGGGCTCGCGGGGCTGCTGCTCGAAGCGCTGACCGCGAAGGTGTCCACCTCGCACGGGGTGACCTGGCTGGAGACGACGGTCTCGCCGGACAACACCCCCTCCGACCGCCTCTTCGCCTCGTACGCCAAGCGCCGCGGCGCCAGCCTCGACCGTGAGCTCCTCTTCGACGCGGGCCTCTTCCCCGACGACGGGCACCAGCCCGAAGTCCTCTACCGAATCGGCCCCCTCCACCCCCAGGGAGAATCGCTGTGACCATCACCCCGCCCGCCCTCAGTGTCTTCGAGTCGCTCGAATCGGAGGTACGCAGCTACTGCCGCGGCTGGCCCGCCGTGTTCGACCGCGCGCAGGGTGCCCGCCT
Source organism: Streptomyces hundungensis (assembly GCF_003627815.1). Taxonomy (NCBI): domain Bacteria; kingdom Bacillati; phylum Actinomycetota; class Actinomycetes; order Kitasatosporales; family Streptomycetaceae; genus Streptomyces; species Streptomyces hundungensis. The sequence continues at coordinate 6,549,472 of NZ_CP032698.1, read as the reverse complement.
CACCGACGAGGACGGCCACAGCTATCTGGATTTCTTCGCCGGAGCCGGCTCACTCAACTACGGGCACAACAACCCGGTCCTGAAACGGGCGTTGCTCGACTACATCGAGCGGGACGGCATCACCCACGGCCTCGACATGGCGACCACCGCGAAACGGGCGTTCCTCGAAACGTTCCAGAACGTGATCCTGCGCCCGCGCGATCTGCCGTACAAGGTGATGTTCCCCGGCCCGACCGGCACCAACGCCGTCGAGTCCGCGCTGAAGCTGGCCCGCAAGGTGAAGGGCCGCGAGTCGATCGTCTCCTTCACCAACGCCTTCCACGGCATGTCGCTCGGCTCGCTCGCCGTCACCGGCAACGCCTTCAAGCGGGCCGGCGCCGGCATCCCGCTGGTGCACGGCACGCCGATGCCGTTCGACAACTACCTCGACGGCCGGGTGCCCGACTTCCTGTGGTTCGAGCGGCTCCTGGAGGACCAGGGCTCCGGCCTCAACAAGCCGGCCGCGGTGATCGTGGAGACCGTGCAGGGCGAGGGCGGCATCAACGTGGCGCGGCCCGAGTGGCTGCGCGCGCTCGCCGACCTGTGCCGCCGCCGCGACATGCTGCTGATCGTCGACGACATCCAGATGGGCTGCGGCCGCACCGGCGCCTTCTTCTCCTTCGAGGAGGCGGGCATCGTGCCGGACATCGTCACCGTCTCCAAGTCGATCAGCGGCTACGGCCTGCCGATGTCGTTGTGCCTGTTCAAGGGCGAGCTCGACGTGTGGGAGCCCGGCGAGCACAACGGCACCTTCCGCGGCAACAACCCGGCGTTCGTCACCGCGACCGCGGCACTCGACGCCTACTGGGCCGACGGCCAGATGGAGAAGCACACCCTGGCCCGCGGCGAGCAGGTCGAGCAGGCGCTGCTCGCGCTCTGCACCGAGCACGGCCGGCTCGGCGCGAGCTACCGGGGCCGCGGCCTGGTGTGGGGCCTGGAGTTCGCGGACCCCGCGCGCGCCTCCGAGGTCTGTGCCCGCGCCTTCGAGCTGGGTCTGCTCCTGGAGACCTCCGGCCCCAAGAGCGAGGTGGTCAAGCTGCTTCCGCCGCTGACCATCACCCCGGACGAGCTGGACGAGGGGCTGCGCTCGCTGGCCCGCGCGGTCGCCGCGACCGTCTGACCCAGCCGCCCGACCGGCGCCACAGATCCGACCGACGTAGACAGAAAGGCAGCAACTCACCGTGATTGTCCGCTCGTTCAAGGACATCGAGAACACCGACCGCCATGTGAAGGCCGCCTCCGGCACCTGGGAGAGCAAGCGGATCGTCCTCGCGAAGGAGAAGGTCGGTTTCTCGCTGCACGAGACCGTCCTGTACGCGGGCACCGAGACCTCCATGTGGTACGCCAACCACATCGAGGCCGTGCTGTGCACCGAGGGCGAGGCCGAGCTCACCAACGAGGAGACCGGCGAGACCCACTGGATCGAGCCGGGCACCATGTACCTCCTGGACGGCCACGAGCGCCACACGCTGCGCCCCAAGACCGACTTCCGCTGCGTCTGCGTCTTCAACCCGCCGGTCACCGGACGGGAGGACCACGACGAGAACGGCGTCTACCCGCTGCTGACCGAACCCGAGGAGGGCTGACCATGACCGTCCAGGATCTCTACCCCACGCGTGGCTCCGCCGAGGTGATCACGCCCCGCCAGGACCCGGTCGTCTGGGGACCGTCCGAAGGACTCGAATCGTTCGAGCAGGACGGCTTCCTCTCGATCCAGGACCTGCTGTCGGATGACGAAGTGGCGCTCTATCGCTCGGAACTTGAGCGATTGATCGCCGATCCCGCCATCCGTGCCGATGAGCGGTCGATCATCGAACCGCAGTCGCAGTCCGTGCGTTCGGTCTTCGAAGTGCACCGGATCAGTGAGGTGTTCGCGCGCCTGGTGCGGGACGAGCGTGTGGTGGGCACGGCGCGCCGCATCCTCGGTTCGGACGTGTACGTCCATCAGTCCCGGATCAATGTGAAGCCCGGCTTCGGCGCCTCCGGCTTCTACTGGCACTCGGACTTCGAGACCTGGCACGCCGAGGACGGTCTGCCGCGGATGCGTACGGTGTCGGTCTCGATCGCGCTGACCGAGAACCACGACACCAACGGCGGCCTGATGATCATGCCCGGCTCGCACCGGGACTTCCTCGGCTGCGAGGGCGCCACGCCGAAGGACAACTACAAGAAGTCCCTTCAGATGCAGGACGCGGGAACGCCGTCCGACGAGGCGCTCACCAAGATGGCAGACCGCCACGGCATCCAGTTGTTCACGGGCCGGGCCGGTTCGGCGACCTGGTTCGACTGCAACGCGATGCACGGCTCCGGGGACAACATCACCCCGTTCCCGCGCAGCAACGTGTTCATCGTCTTCAACAGTGTGGAGAACACCGCGGTGGAGCCCTTCGCCGCGCCGATCCGCCGCCCGGAGTTCATCGGGGCGAGGGACTTCACGCCGGTGCGCTGAACGACCTTCAGGCCGGGGGTCCGGGGACACCTCCCCGGACCCCCGGCCTGGGAGCCGTATCGGCGCCGCCCCCACGGGTCCGGTTCACCCGGACCGGTCCCCGGGCCCGTTGCGCACAGGTGGGTCCACAGAGATCGTTGGTACGGTCCCTCCATGTCCCTGGTCGATAAAACTCCCCGAACTCCCGTCACCGCCGCCGACGTCGAGCACGCGGTGCGGCTGTCCGTGACCGCGCTGCGCGCCGGGCTCGCCGCTGACTGGAGCGTGCCGGCCGGTTCGCTGGAGTGGGACTGCTGGGAGACCGTGGAACACCTCTCGGACGACCTCTTCGCCTACGCCGTACAACTCGGCCCCGCCCAGCCCCCGCTGGACGGCGAGGTGCCCTACCTGTGGGAGGCCAAGCGCCCCGGCGGCCCCCGCAACGCGGTGCACGCCGACCGCGCGGCCGGTCCGGCCGGCCTCTTGCAGACGCTGGAGGCGAGCGGCGCCCTGCTCACCGCGATGGTCCGCACCACCCCGCCCGAGGTGCGCGCCTACCACGGCTTCGGCGTCTCCGACCCCGAGGGGTTCGGCGCGATGGGCATCGTGGAGACCCTGCTGCACACCCATGACGTCGCCGAGGGCCTCGGCCTGACCTGGGCCGCTCCGGCCGGACTCTGCGACCGGGTACTGGCCCGGCTCTTCCGGGACGTACCCGAGGACCAGGACCGCTGGCGGGTGCTGTTGTGGGCATCGGGCCGGGCGGACCTGCCGGGCCGGCCCCGTCCGGACACCTGGCGCTGGTACGGCGAGCCGGTCGGCGCGGGCGCGGCCACCCCCTGAGCCTCCCCGAGAACGACCTACGCAGGCCGGGAGCCGACCGCCCGGCCGCTCTCCCCCGTCAGCGGGCGGGCAGCAGCTCCAGGAGCCGGTCCACGTCCTCGGCCGCGGTGTACAGGTGGAAGGACGCCCGCATGTTGCCGGCCCGGTTGGACAACTCGACGCCGACGCCGCTCAGTTCCTCCTGACGGTGGCCGAGGCCGGGCACCGAGACGATCGCGGAGCCGGGCGCGGCCACCGGCTCGTGCCCGAGCGGGGCGAGCCCGGCACGGAAGCGGTCGGCGAGCGCGGTGTTGTGCGCGTGGATGCGTTCGATGCCGAGTTCCTCGACGAGGGCCAGCGAGTGCCGGGCCCCGGTGTACGAGAACAGGGCGGGACTCTCGTCGAACCGCCGCGCGGAGTGGGCGAGTTCCTCGATCGGGCCGTAGCAGGAGTCCCAGGGCCGCTCGCCCGCGACCCAGCCCGCGAAGATCGGGTTCAGGCCGCCGAGGTCGTCGGGGACGGTCAGGAAGGCGACTCCGCGCGGGGTGGTGAGCCACTTGAAGCCGACGGCCACGGTGTAGTCGTACGCCCCCGCATCGAGGGGGTACCAGCCCGCGCCCTGGGACATGTCGACGAGGGTCCGGGCGCCGTGGGCGCGGGCGGCGTCACGGATGGCGCCGAGGTCGGCGATCCGGCCGTCGGCGGACTGGACCGCGCTGACCGCGACCAGCGCGGTACCCGGCCGCACCGCCTCGGCCAGGCGCTCCAGCGGGGTGGTGCGCACCTTCAGGTCCTGGCGCATGTGGAACGGATTCACCACGGAGCTGAAGTCGGCCTCCGCGAGGAGGACTTCGGCCCCTTCGGGCAGCGAGGCGGCGACGAGCCCGGCGTAGACGGCGACGGAGGCGCCGGCCGCCACGCGTCGCACGGGGACGCCGACGATCCGGGCGTACGCGGCGCGAGACGCCTCCACGTCGGCGAACATGTCGGTGGGGCGGCCGGCGGCCGATGCGGCCAGGGCCTCACTCATGGCGGTCACGGCCCGGGCGGGGAGCAGCCCGGTGCTCGCGGTGTTGAGGTAGGTGGTCTGCGGCGCGAACTCGCCGCGCGCGAGGGAGTCCAGTTCCATGGCTCCACACTGAATCCCCGGCATTCCCAAGTCAATTGGGTAAAATTGACCGATACACCCAAGCGATCCTTATGTATCGGCCGCCGTGTCCGCACCGCGGAGGCTCGGCCGCGGTGCGTCGACAGCGGATCCTCAACCCGCGCGGGATCGCCGTCAGCGGCGCGGAACCTCGCACCCCTCGGGCCCGCACGCCTCCGCGTCGCCCTCGATCGTCTTGAGGGCCGGGGTGTGCGCCTGCCAGGCCTGTTCGAGGGCGCGGGTGAAGACCTCGGCGGGCTGGCCGCCGGAGATCCCGTACGTCCGGTCGAGCACGAAGAACGGGACGGCGTTCGCGCCGAGCTCGGCCGCCTCGCGCTCGTCGGCGCGCACCGCGTCGGCATAGGCGTCCTGGTCGGCGAGGACCGTACGCGCCTCCGCCTCGTCCAGGCCCGCCGCGACCGCGATCTCGACCAGGACCTCGGCGTCGAAGACGGAACGCTCCTCGGCGAAGTTGGCCCGGTAGGCGAGGTCGAGCAGCTCGTTCTGGCGCCCGCGCTCCTTGGCCAGGTGCAGCAGCCGGTGGATGTCGAAGGTGTTGCCGTGGTCACGGCCGTCGGCGAGGTAGCCGAGCCCCTCGGCGTGCGCGTTGGAGGCGACGTTCGCCTCCATCTGCCGAGCCTCTTCCAGGGTGCGGCCGTACTTCTCGGCGAGCATCGGGATCACCGGGCCGACGTCGCCCTTGGGCCGGTTCGGGTCGAGCTCGAAGGAGCGGTGGACCACCTCGACATCGTCCCGGTGGGCGAAGTCGGCCAGGCCCTTCTCGAAGCGGGCCTTGCCGATGTAGCACCACGGGCAGGCGATGTCGCTCCAGATCTCGACGCGCATGTCACTTCTCTCACGTTGTTGAAGGCTGTACGTCCCCCACAACGCGCACGCCCCGTGCCCCATTCCCGCCCCCTTCCCACCGGGTCGGCCCGCTCAGGCCGCCGTGGTGAGTCTGGTGAAGGCGGCCCGGTAGGCGCTCGGGGTGAGACCGGTGCGGCGTACGAGGTGGGCGCGGAGGGAGTCCGCGCTGCCCAGGCCGCTCGCTTCGGCGATCCGGTCCATGGGGAGCGTGGTCGTCTCCAGGAGTTCCTTGGCGCGCTCCACGCGCTGGTGCAGCAGCCATTGCAGCGGGCTGACCCCGCTCTCGGCGTGGAAGCGGCGCGTCAGGGTGCGTACGCTCACGCCGGCGTGCCGGGCCAGGTCGGTGAGGGTGAGCGGCTTGTCGAGGTTGCGCATCGCCCAGCCCCGGGTGTCCGCGCAGACCACCCCGCGCTCCGCGGGCAGCGGGGTCTGGGTGAACTGGGTCTGTCCGCCCGGGCGGACCGGCGCGACCAGCGCCTGGCGGGCCACCGCGTTGGCCGCGGCGGCGCCGTAGTCGCCACGGATGATGTGCAGGCACAGATCGATGCCGGCCGCGTACCCGGAGGACGTCATGACATTGCCGTCCTGGACGTACAGGACATCGCCCTGGAGATCGAGCGCGGGGTAACGCCTGCGCAGTTCCTCGGCCAGCTCCCAGTAGGTGGTGGCGCTGCGCCCGTCGAGCAGTCCCGCCTCGGCGAGCACGAAGGCACCGCTACAGATGGAGGCGATGCGTACGCCCCGCGCGGCGGCCGCCCCGACCGCGGCCACCGTGCGCGGATCGGGCTCGTAGCGCCGGCCCGTCCCCGCGACCAGGACCGTGTCGGCGTCCTCCACCGCGTCCAGGCCCCGGCCCACATACAGGTCGAGCCCTCCGGTCGTGGCGACCGGGCCGGGCTCGGGGGTGCACACGACCACCTCGTACGCCGGTCGCCCCTCGACCTCCACCTTGCCGAAGAGCAGCTCGGGGATGGCGAGGTTGAACAGGGAGACGGGCGAGGGCGCGATCACGGCGACCCGGTGCAGCGGCATGGCCAGAACCTCCGGACGTATGGCATTCGGGCCACTACTGTACGCCCCGGGCGCCCGCCAGGCTGGGGGCATGTCACCGAACGCCTCCCTCCAAATCTCGCCCACCGAACGCCGGTTGACCCCGCGGGCGCCGCGCGTCTCCTCCCCCGCCCTCACCCTGACGGCCGCCCTGCTCGGCTTCGCCCTGATCACCCTGGACGCCTCCGTGGTGAACGTCGCCCTGCCCGCGGTCGGCACTGATCTCGGCGGCGGCATGTCCGGCCTCCAGTGGGTGGTGGACGCCTACACCCTCGCCTTCGCCGCCCTGATGCTGTCGACCGGCGCCTTCGCCGACCGGGTCGGCTCGGCGAGGGCGTACGCGCTCGGCACGGTCGTCTTCACCCTGGCCTCCGCGGCCTGCGGCCTGGCCCCGACCCTCGGGGCGCTGATCGGCGCGCGCGTCCTCCAGGGTGTGGCGGCCGCGGTGGTCCTGCCCGCCTCGCTCGCCCTGGTACGCCAGGCCTACCCGGACCCGGAGCGCGGGGCCAGGGCGGTGGCGCTGTGGGCGGCCGGGGGCTCGGTGGCCGTCGCGCTCGGCCCGGTCGCGGGCGGCGCGCTGACCACGCTGTGGGAGTGGCGGGGCATCTTCTACATCAACCTGCCGCTCGGACTCGCCGCCCTCGCCCTCACCACCCGCGCCCCGCGCACCGGACGCCGGCCCGCGCCCCTGGACCTGCCGGGTCAGCTCGCGGCCGCCGTGGCGCTCGCCGCGCTCGCCTTCGCGGTGATCGAGCACGGCACGGTACGGATCGTGGCGGGCCTCCTCGCGCCGGCGGCCGGGGTCGCGTTCTGGTGGATCGAGCGCCGCGCCGCGCACCCGGTGGTGCCGTTCGGCCTGTTCCGCGGCCGGACCGTGGCCGTCGCCCTGGGCGCGGGCGCCACGGCCAGCGTGGCGTTCTACGGCGTGATCTTCGCCTTCAGTCTCTACTTCCAGCGGGTGCGCGGTGAGTCCGCGCTGACGGCCGGGCTGATGTTCCTGCCGATGACGGCGCTGATCCCGGTCATGAACGTGCTGTCGGGCAAGCTGTCCAACCGCTTCGGGCCGCGCGTGCCGATGCTGGCCGGTCAAATCATCGCGCTGGCCGGTTTGTTGATGCTGCTGCTCGCCGACGAGCGGACCCCCACGCTGCTCGCCGCGTTCCTGCTGGTCCCCCTCGCGCTCGGCTGCGGCCTTGCGGTGCCGGCGCTGACCGCCGCCATGATGGAGGCGCTGCCGCGGGAGCGGGCGGGGCTTGCGGCGGGGGTGCTCAATGCCGGGCGGCAGGTTGCGGGGGCGCTCAGCATCGCGGTGTTCGGTGCGCTGGTGGGGGGTGGGGTGGGGTTCGTGCCGGGGTTGCGGGTGAGTCTGCTGATCGCGGCGGCCCTGCTCGCCCTCTCCGCCCTGACGACACTACGACTCCGCCGCCCCTGACCCCGTGCCCCGGTCCCCCTGGGGCTCCGCCCCAGACCCCGTATCGCGCCTGAACGGCGCTCGTCCTCAAACGCCGGACGGGCTGAGGTGGCCCGTGCTGGCCAGCACCGAGCCTTTAAGGGGCGCGGGGAACTGCGCGACCAGCCACACACGGCCCGCAGCCGAAAACGGATTTTGGGGGCGCGGGGAACTGCGCAAAAAGCGGGCACGGCCCGCGGCCGAAAGCGGGGTTAGGGGCGCGGGGAACTGCGCGAAAGGGGGCCGCGGACCGCGCGGGTCAGGGTGGATGGGCCGGCCCGAACGGCCGTGGGGCTAAGGGCCGTTCGGGGCGGCGCGGGGTTATCCCGGGGTGCCGTTCACGCGACGCGGCAACCCCAGCGGATTGTCGTCCCGCAACTCCGGCGGCAGCAGCGCCTGCGGAGTCGACTGGTAGGTGACCGGCCGCAGCCAGCGCTCCACCGCGGTCGCGCCGACCGACGTCGAGGTGGAGGTGGACGCGGGGTACGGACCGCCGTGGTGCTGCGCGGGGGCGACCGCGACACCGGTGGGCCAGCCGTCGACGAGGACACGGCCCGCCAAGTGGGTCAGTTCCGCGAGGAGTTGGTCCCCGGAGCCCTCACCCCGCGCCTCCGCCGAGGAGAGCTGAAGGGTCGCGGTGAGGTTGCCCGGCAGCCGGGAGAGCACCGCGCCGATCTCCGCCTCGTCCGCGTACCGGGCGACGACGGTGACCGGTCCGAAGCACTCCTCCAGGAGCAGATCGTGCTCGCCCTCCTCCGCCAGCAGCGCCGCCGGCACGGTCAGAAAGCCGCCGCTCACCGTGTGCTCGCCGCCCGCGCCGGGCGTGACCGGGGCCTCGACCCCGGGCAGCGCGGCCCGTTCGGAGACACCGGCGACGAACGCGTCGCGCATGCGGTGGTCGAGCATGACGTTGGCGTCGGTGTCGCTGACGGCGGCCGTCAGGGCCTTGAGCAGGGCGTCGCCCGCCTCGCCCCGCGGGGCGAGCACGAAGCCGGGCTTGGTGCAGAACTGGCCGACCCCCAGGGTCATCGAGGCGCCGAGCCCGGCCCCGATCTGCTCGCCGCGCTCCTCGGCGGCGGCGGCCGTCACCACGACGGGGTTGAGGGAGCCGAGCTCGCCGTGGAAGGGGATGGGCGCGGGGCGCGCGGCCGCCGCGTCGAACAGGGCGCGCCCGCCGCGCACCGAGCCGGTGAAGCCGGCCGCCGACACCAGCGGGTGGCGTACGAGTTCGACGCCCGCGGTGAAGCCGTGCACCAGGACGACGACGTCCTCGGGCAGGCCGACCCGGGCCGCCGCGCGGCGCAGGAGCGAGACGCAGAGCTCGGAGGTGGCCGGGTGGTCGGGGTGCGCCTTGACCACGACGGGGCAGCCGGCCGCGAGCGCGCTCGCGGTGTCGCCGCCGGGGACGGAGAAGGCGAGCGGGAAGTTGGAGGCGGAGTAGACGGCGACGACCCCGAGCGGGACCTTGATCCGCCTGAGGTCGGGCCAGGGCGGCGTCCGGGACGCGTCGGCGTGGTCGATGCGTATGTCGAGGAAGGCGCCTTCCTCGACGGCCTCGGCGAACGCCCTCAACTGGGCGGTGGTCCGCGCCAGTTCGCCGCGGAGGCGGACCGGGCCGAGCGCCGTCTCGGCGTCGGCGGCCTCCACCACGTGGTCGGCGGAGGCGTCCAGGAGGTCGGCCGCGGTCCTCAGGAGGACGGCGCGTACGCTCAGGTCGGCCAGCGCCCCGCGGGTGGCCCAGGCGGCCCGGACCGCCTGATCGACCTCTTCGGGCGTGGCTTCGACCGCAACCTCTTCACGCGGCTTCCCCGTACGGGGGTCGACACTCCAGACTGGTGCTGCTGCGCTCACCGCGTTGTCCTTCCACTGCCCGGTCCGCTCCTGCCACCCACCAGGACTTGTTCGGTATTCTGAACAGAGTTCCCGATGCTGAATATGCTGGGACTCTATTAACGGGCGTTCCGCCTTGGCAAGAAGCCTCGGCGAGAAGGAGCGGGGTGCTGGGATGTCGGCTGCCGATTCAGGTGGAGCACAGGTCAAGTCCGCGGTGCGGACGGTCGAGTTGCTCGAGTATTTCGCAGGACGGCCCGGAATGCACTCCCTCGCCGCGGTCCAGGAGGCGGTGGGCTACCCGAAGTCCAGTCTGTACATGCTCCTTCGCACCCTGGTGGAGCTCGGCTGGGTGGAGACCGACGCCACGGGCACCCGGTACGGCATCGGCGTCCGCGCCCTGCTGGTGGGCACCTCCTACATCGACGGCGACGAGGTGGTGGCGGCGGCCCGCCCCACCCTGGACCGCCTCTCGGACGACACCACCGAGACCATCCACCTCGCCCGCCTCGACGGCACGAACGTGGTCTATCTCGCCACCCGCCAGTCGCAGCACTACCTGCGCCCGTTCACCCGGGTCGGCCGCCGGCTCCCCGCCCACTCCACCTCGCTCGGCAAGGCGCTGCTCGCCACCCACAGCGACGAGCAGGTGCGCAAACTGCTCCCGGAGAACCTCCAGCAGCTCACCGAGCACACCATCACCGACCGGGAGAAGCTCATCGAGGAGCTGCACCTCGTCCGGGAGCAGGGCTACGCGGTGGACCGCGAGGAGAACACGCTCGGGCTGCGCTGCTTCGGTGTCGCGATCCCGTACCGCACCCCGGCGCGCGACGCGATCAGCTGCTCGGTGCCGGTGGCCCGGCTCACCCCGGCGCACGAACAGATGGTGAAGGACGCCCTGTTCGACGCGCGGGACCGCCTGACGCTGGCCACCCGTCGGCTCTGAAGGCTCGTCACGCCGTGATGCGCGCGCTGTTCGGTGCCCGGGCGCGGCACCGCTGGGTCCATCTGGTCATCGGCGGGGCCCTGTTGATGCCGTACTTCCTCGTTGGCACGGTCGTCGTGAGCCCTGTGGCGGGCGGCGTCAGCCCGTTCACGTCCTTCCCGCTCGCGCTCGTGTCGTTCGCCGTCGCGCTGCCGTTCGCCGCCGTGTCCGGTCTCGTGCCGATCGCCCGGCCGCTGCTGGTGTTCGGCGTCCGGGCGCTGGGCGGGGTGGATCCGGCGGCGCTCGCCGACGGGCCCGCCCGCTCCTGGGAGGCCCGGCTGCGCGTCTCCGCCTGGTACACCACGCATGTCGCGGTGGGCGGGATCCTGAGCGGGATGAGCCTGGCGCTGCCCCCGTTCACCGTGTTCCTGATCGTGCTGCCCTTCTTCCCGGGCCTGCGCCACACCGCGTACAGCAGCGGCGGCCCGCTCTCCACCGGCTGGGGCATCGCGCTCGCCCCGATGGCGGGGATCGCGATGCTGTTCGGCCTCGCGGCGTGTTCGGCGGCGGCCGGGGCGCTGCTCGCCCGGCTCGCGCCGCTCCTGCTCGGGCCCGCTCCCGCCGACCGGCTGGCCGCCGCCGAGCGGCAGGCGGCGGAGCTGGCCGTGCGCAACCGGCTCGCCCGCGAGCTGCACGACTCGGTGGGCCACGCCCTGAGCGCGGTCACCCTTCAGGCCTCGGCCGCCCGCCGCGTCCTGGACTCGGACCGCGCGTTCGTGCGCGAGGCCCTCGCCGCCATCGAGGAGACCGCCCGGCGTACGGTGGACGAACTCGACTCCGTACTGGGCCTGTTGCGCCAGGACGACGGGGATCCGGCCACCCCGGACCTCGCCGCCTTGCAGGGGCTGGTGTCCCGCACGGGCCTGAAGGTGGCGTACTCCCTGGAGGGCGATCCATCCTCGGTGCCCGAACTCGTCTCGCGGGAGGCGTACCGGATCGTCCAGGAGGGACTGAGCAACGCCCTGCGCCACGGCGGGAGTTCACCCGTCGCCCTGCAAGTCGCCGTCGGCGACGGAGAGTTGGTCCTGGTGATGGAGAACCCCCTGCCGTCTCGGGCGCCGGTGGTGCGCCCCGGCGGCGGACGCGGCCTGCGCGGGATAGCGGAACGGGCCGCGCTGCTCGGCGGGCACGCGTCGGCCGGCACCGAGGACGGCCGCTGGCGGCTGCGTGCGTGCCTTCCGCTGGGCGGTGCGCGATGAGCGGCACGGTCCGGGTGGTGGTGGCCGACGACGAGCGGATGGTGCGCACCGCGCTGCGGGTGATCATCGACGCGGAGCCGGATCTGGAGGTGGTCGGCGAGGCCACGACGGGCGCCGAGGCCGTCGCGGTGGTTTGCGACCGGCTGCCCGACGTGGTCCTGATGGATGTGCGGATGCCGGAGATCGACGGGATCCGCGCCACCGAGCAGATCCTGGCCACGCTCGCGGCGCCGCCGAGGATCGTGGTGGTCACCACCTTCGAGAACGACAGTTACGTCTATGACGCGCTGCGCGCCGGCGCCTCCGGGTTCCTGCTGAAGCGGGCCGCCGCCGAGGAGCTGATCCAGGCGGTCCGTCTGGTCGCCCGCAGCGACTCGCTCCTGTTCCCGGCGAAGGTCCGCGAGCTGGCCGCCCGGCACGCGCCCGAGCAGGCCGCCCCGGCCTGGACGGCCCGGCTCACCGAGCGGGAGGCACAGGTGCTCCGGCTGATGGCGACCGGCCTCACCAACGCGGAGATCGCCGACCGGATGGGCGTGGGGCCGGCCACGGTGAAGACCCATGTCGCCTCCGTGCTGGCCAAGACGGGCACCCGCGACCGCACCCAGGCGGTGATCGCGGCGTATGAGTCGGGCTTCGTCCGGCCCCGATGAAGGTTTCCTGAGAAACCGGGACAACAGGAACTCCACGCTCCGGCCCGTCCGTCCTGCATACGGGATGAACAAGACAATCAGGCGCGCCTCGGTCTTCTGTCTGCTGATGGTGCTCGCCCTCCTCGGTCGAGCCACCTATGTGCAGTTCTACGAAGGCCAGGCCCTCGCGGACGACAAGCTGAACCGGCGGAACACCATCGCGGAGTACGCGCAGCCGCTCGGGGACATCATCGTGGCCGGTTCGCCGGTCACCGACTCGAAAAGGACGAAGAGCGGCGACCTCGCCTACCAGCGCGGCTACAAGGACGGGCCGCTGTACGCGCCCGTCACCGGCTTCGCGTCACAGGCGTACGGATCGACGCAGCTGGAGGGGATCTACTCCAAGGTCCTCGACGGCAGCGACCCGCGCATGCAGAACCCCCTGGACGCGCTCACCCGGCAGCGGTCGCCCGGCGGCGACGTGTTGACGACGATCGACCCGGCGGTGCAGAAGGCCGGCTATCAGGCGCTCGGCAACAAGGAGGGCGCGGCCGTCGCGATGGACCCGAAGACCGGCCGCATCCTCGGCATGGTCTCCACGCCGTCCTACGATCCCTCGAAGATCGCGGGGTCCTCGTCGGCGGACGGTGCGGCCTGGAAGCAGTTGGAGCAGGACCCGAGCAAGCCGATGCTCAACCGGGCGCTGCGCCAACCGCTGGCGCCGGGCTCCACGTTCAAGCTGGTGGTGGCGTCGGCCGCGCTGGAGAACGGGCTGTACTCCTCGATCGACGAGAACACCGCGAGCCCCAACCCGTACCGGATGCCGGGCACCACCACGGATCTGCGCAACGAGTCGGCGTCCGCGCCCTGCGAGAACGCCTCGATCCGTACGGCGCTCGAATACTCCTGCAACAACGTGTTCGGCAAGATGGCCGTGGACCTGGGCCAGGACAAGGTGCGGGCCATGGCCGAGAAGTTCGGCTTCAACGACGCCGAGCTGGACGTGCCGGTCCGCGCGGCGACGAGCGTGTACCCGAAGAACATGGACAAGTCGTCGACGGCGCTCTCGGGCATCGGCCAGTTCGATGTGACCGCGACCCCGATGCAGATGGCCATGGTGTCGGCCGCCCTTGCCAACGACGGCGTCATGTCCTCGCCCCATATGGTGTCCAAGGTGACCGACTCCAAGGGGAGCACGCTCCAGTCCTACCCGGACTCGGACGGCACCAGGATCCTGTCCTCGAAGACGGCGCGGGCGATGTACAGCGCGATGATCTCGGTCGTCACCGACGGCACCGGGTCCAACGCGAAGATCGACGGCCTGGAGGTCGGTGCCAAGACGGGCACGGCCCAGCACGGCGTGGACAACTCCAAGAAGCCGTACGCCTGGTTCACCTCGTTCGCCAAGGACCCGGCGACCGGCAAGGACGTCGCGGTGGCCGTGGTCATCCAGGACTCCGACGCCGACCGCTCCGAGGTCAGCGGCAACGGCCTGGCGGGCCCGGTCGCCCGGGCGATGATGAAGGCCGCGCTGGCGTCCGACTGACGCGGTGGAACCCGGCCCGGGGCGCGCGTGGACGGCGGGCGCCCCGGACCGGAGCGGGGCGGGACGGGCGGGTTACGGCAGGAAGTACATCGGGTTCGGGATCTTGTACGTCTTGTCGGCGTGGCCGCCCGAGAGGTCGGTGTACTGGTCGCCGAGGTTGGCCACGATGTGGTAGCCGAGCGACTCTATGTGCTTGCGGGTGCCCGCCTTGTAGTCCACCGTCGAGCAGGTCCAGGTGGGCTTGCCGCAGCTCAGGTAGGCCGGCGCGTTGACCTTGTCCTTGAGGAAGAAGTGCGCGGGGTCGACGGGGACGTTGTAGCCGGCCTTGGTCAGGTTGACGGCGCTGGCGTCGCGCTGCGAGACGTCGCGTCCGGTCAGGAAGAAGACCGTGACGCCGTTCTTGGCCGCGTAGTTGACCAGGTCCGGCATGCCGAACACGGCGATCGAGCGTGCGCTCTGTACGTACGCGTCGAAAGCGGCGGCGTTGTAGGCGAAGCCGTTCTTCTTCTCGTAGTCGTACGTCAGCAGCGTCGTGTCGTCGACGTCGAGCACGATGGCGGGCTTGCGGCCGTCCCACCCCGGGTGCTCGGCGGCGTGCTTGATCTGCCGCTTGGCGCGGGCCTCGATGTCGGCGACCTGCTTGGCGTAGTTGCTCGTGGGCGACGCCTGGTAGCTCCCGGAGGCGTCGGGGGCGCCGCCGTAGTACGCGTTAATCTTGTCTTCGACCTTGGTGACATTGGGGATCTCGCGGTCCGACTTCGGCGCGGCGTTGTCGGCGGAGGCGGCGCCGACGCCGTAGAAGGCGACACCGGTCACGGCGAACGCGGCGGCGGTGGCGGCGGCTTTGGTAAGAGTGCGCATGGCCGCCTGTCTACGCGCATCACACGCGCCCCGCCAGGGCAAACCCCCAAATCTTTGCCGCACCGTGTCCTACCGGGGGTAGGGGGCGGGGGGTTGGGGGCGGGCCAGCACGGGGCCCCCTGCGGGGTGGCTCGGGGGGGTGCGGGGTGGGCCACCGCCGGGCCCCCTGCGGGGTGGCTCGCGGGGGTGGGGGTGGGGCATCACCGAGCCCTGCGGGGTGGCTCGGGGGGGCGGGGTGGGCCTCCACCGAACCCTGCGGGGTGGCTTGCGCAGTTCCCCGCGCCCCTAACTACTCGGTGCCGGCCAGCACCTCAGCCCGTCCGGCGATTGAGGACGAGCGCCGTTGAGGCGCGATACGGGGTCTGGGGCGGAGCCCCAGCCCGCGCCGGGCATCAGCCCGGGACGCCCGATCTCCGCACCATCGCCAGATCCCCGTCCGAAGCCAACCCCACGTGATAGAGCCGAAGTTCCGTCGCCCCACCCCCCCGCACCCGCTCCGCCTCCTCCCCAGCGCCCCCGGCCTCCCCCCCATCCCCGACACCACCGTGACATTCGCGGCGATCACCGAACCCCCCGCCGCCCGCGCGGCGAACCCCCGCAGCAGCTCCGTCCCGCCCGCCCCGCCCGGCACCACCACCCCATCGGCCACGCCAAGAACGTGCCCGGCGTCGACGCCCACGTTCGCCCCGCACCGATCCGGCCGGGGATCCGCGTGCAGCAGCACCTGGAACCCCGCCCCCGCCCGCCCCCGTACCGCCGCGACGGCCGCCTCCTGGAGCTCCTGGGCGACGCGCGTGCGGAACGGCAGCGTGGCCGCGAGGAGCTCCGCGCCGGACGGGTCCAGCGGGCCACCCCGCCACACCGGCTCCAGCGCCCGCCGCACCCACTCCCTCAACTCCTCGGTCTTCAGGCCCACTTCCTCGTAGCCGTACCCGCAGGAGGGACAGAAGCAGAGCGACATCAGGTACTGCGCGGTGTCCTCCAGGGCCACCCCCGCGATCTTGTCGTGGCCGTGCAGATGGGCGAGGCCGTACCAGCCACAGGATTCCAGCTCGACCCCGAGGGCCCCGGGCCGCACCGCCGCCTCGGCCGCGAGGGCGACGAGGTAGCCCCGGACCCGGGGTTGAGCGATGCAGGGGGCCCAGGGGTAGCGGTCGCCGTAGGCGTTGACCACGGACGTCGCGGGGTGTTCCGCGCCGAGCCGGGAGTTGTGCGCGAGCACCACCCAGGAGTGCACGTCGAGCCCGGCCGCCGCGAGCGCTTGAGCGGCCTGTCCGAAGGCATCGCCGGGCGCCCAGGACCCGGAAGCGTACGGCCTCAAGTCCCGTCCCCGCCAGTACAGTTCGCTCGGCGGATAGAGCACTGCCGCATGCTCGGCGGTGACGATGCGGTGGCCGGGGTGACGTGGCGTCAGGGCGCGGGTCGAGTGGTAGGCGGAGGCCAGCGTCACCTGCCGGACCCCGAGGTCCGCGATGCGCGCCGGGGCGTCCGGATCGCCCAGGACGTCCCAGGGGTAGAGAAACGCGGAGGTCTTCACACGCCCGCCCCACGAACACCGGCCGCACCGGACGTACCCAACAGCGCCCGCCCCCGCTCGATCAGCGCGGCGAGCTGCTTGATGTGGTCGTCGTCGGGCTCGGTCAGTGGGGGGCGGACCTCGCCGACGTCCAGGCCGCCGAGCCGTACGCCCGCCTTGACCAGCGAAACGGCGTACCCACGGCCCTGGTTGCGCAGTTCGACGAGCGGCACGAAGAAGCCGTCGAGCAGCCGGTTGGCCAGGGCGTCGTCGCCGGATTCGAGGGCCCGGTGGAAGGCGAGCGCGATGTCGGGGGCGAAACAGAAGACGGCCGAGGAGTAGAGGGTGATGCCGATGCCCCGATAGGCGAGACCGGTGAGTTCGGCGGTGGGCAGGCCGTTGAAGTACAGCGGGGCAAGGCCCGCGGAGCGTACGGCGCTGACGATGCGCTGCATCAGGTCGAGGTCGCCCAGGCCGTCCTTGAAGCCGATGATGCCGTCGACACGGGCCAGCGCGACGGCGGTCTCGGGGGTGAGGACCGCGTTGTCGCGCTGGTAGACGATGACGTCGAGCGAGGTCGCCCCGGCCAGCTCGGTGTAGTGGCTCAGCAGGCCCGCCTGGTCCGGGACGACGAGGTAGGGCGGCATCGCGAGCAGCCCGTCCGCGCCGGCCTCCTCGGCAAGCCGCGCGTACTGGACGGCGAGGGCGGTGCCGTATCCGGCGCCGGCCACCACCGGGACGCGGCCCGCGCTCTCCTCGACGGCGGCGGCGACGCAGTCCCGGAACTCCTGCGGGGTCAGGGCGTGGAACTCCCCCGTCCCGCAGCAGGCGAAGACCGCGGTCGCGCCCGCCTCGATGCCCTGGCGCACATGCACCCGGAAGGTGTCGAGGTCGAGGCTCCCGTCCGGCCCGTACGCGGTCACGGGGAAGAATAGGGGTCCGCTGACGTGAGTGAGACGGGCGGCGAGCGGGGCTGAGGTCACGGGTGCTCCCTGGGCAAGGACCGTCGTGCACAATTCTGACTGGCGTCTATATTTCTGAACGCCTCAACGCTAAGGCAGCGCCCTTGCGCAGGTCAAGGCGAACAACCCCGACCCGCAAGCGGATTGAGCCCATGGCGCGCCCCTTGACGTGGTTCGGGCGCGCTCCCTAGCGTGTCCACGCATGTGAATGATGTCCATGGATGCATCGGGTCGACGAACGGTGCCCCCTGATCCGCCCGGACAGCCCGCACCCCGAGGAGAGCCCATGCCCCGACCCCGCACCGTCCTGCTCACCGGCGCCGCCGGCGGGCTCGGCACCCTGATGCGCGGGCTGCTTCCGGCGTACGGATACGAGCTGCGCCTCCTGGACGTGCTGCCGATCCCGGACGAGCCGGCCGCCATCACCGCCGACCTCGCCGACAAGGACGCGCTGCGTGCGGCCGTGCACGGGGTCGACGCGGTGCTCCATCTGGCCGGGATCTCCCTCGAAGCGTCCTTCGACAAGATCCTGCGGGCCAACATCGAAGGCACGTACAACCTTTATGAGGCGGCGCGCGCGGAGGGCGTGCGGCGGATCGTGTTCGCCTCCTCCAACCACGCGGTCGGCTTCACCCCCCGCCCGATGGGCACGGACCCGCTCATCCCGGTCGCCACTCCGCACCGCCCCGACACCTTCTACGGCCTGTCCAAGGCCTTCGGCGAGGATCTGGCGCAGTTCTACTGGGACAAGCACGGCCTGGAGACCGTCTCGGTGCGCATCGGCTCCTGCTTCGCCGAGCCCACCTCCGTACGGATGCTGTCGGTCTGGATGAGCCCGGACGACGGGGCCCGGCTGTTCGACGCGGCCCTGACGGCCGAGCGCGTGGGGCACACCGTGGTGTACGGCTCGTCCGCCAACACCCGCCTGTGGTGGGACCTTGCCTCGGCACGGGCCCTGGGCTACGAGCCACGGGACGACTCCGAGCCGTACGCCGAAAAACTCCTCGCCGAACAGGGCGAACTCGACCCGGAAAGGCCCGAGCACGCCTGCCTCGGCGGCCACTTCACCACCGACCCGCCGATCTGGCCGCACTGACCTCCCCGCGCGAAAGGAACGCGGCGGCGACATTCGGCCGAGGTTCAAGGAACCGCAAAGCCGCGCCGCTCGTTTCCGGGGCATGACCGCAATGACCCCCGGCTCGAACCTTCCGCTCCCGACCACCCGCGTGACGGTGGACGTCACCGCCCCCGTGCGGCTCGACGTCTCGGGCCTGCTGCTCACCGCCGACGGCAAGGTGCGCTCGGACGACGACTTCATCTTCTACAACCAGCCGCAGGGCCCCGGCGTCACCCACCGCTCCGGCGGCGGGTCCGCGGCCGACGCGATCGTCGTCGACACCGCCGCCGTGCCGCCCGGCATCGAGAAGATCGTGGTGACCGCCAGTCCGGACGCGGCGGGCCAGACCTTCCAGGGCATCGAGCCCACCGCCACCCTGCGCAACGGCGACGACGGCAGCGTGATCGCCTCCTTCACGCCCCCGCGCCTCGGCAGCGAGACGGCGCTGGTGGTCATGGAGATCTATCTGCGCGGCGGCGCCTGGAAGGCCCGCGCGGTGGGGCAGGGGTACGCCAACGGCCTCGCCGGGATCGCCACGGACTTCGGCGTCTCGGTATCGGAGCCCGCCACACCCGCCGCGCCCTCCGCACCGACCACACCCACCGCGCCGCCGATGCCGTCCACCCCTCCGGCCGATCCGCGCCTCGCGGCCCCCGCCCCGACCCCGGCGGCTCCCGCGGCACCGGCCGCCCCCGCTCCGACGGCCGGCGGAAAGATCAACCTGGACAAGGGCCGGGTCAACCTCCAGAAGAACCAGACGGTGTCCCTGGTCAAGGGCGGCCGCCCGCTGCTCTCCCAGGTCAAGATGGGTCTTGGCTGGGAGCCCGCGTTCCGCGGCAAGGACATCGACCTGGACGCCTCGGTGATCGCCTACGGCCCGCAGCGCAACCACCTGGACACCTGCTACTTCGGCAAGCTCTCCATCCTGAACGGCGCCATCAAGCACTCCGGCGACAACCTGACGGGCGAGGGCGCGGGTGACGACGAGGTGATCGTGGTCGACCTCGGCCGCATCCCCGCCGAGGCCACCGGCCTGGTCTTCACCGTGAACTCCTTCTCCGGCCAGAAGTTCAGCGAGGTCGCCAAGGCGTACTGCCGGTTGATCGACGCGGCGAGCGGCGAGGAGCTCGTGCGCTTCGACCTGACCGGCGCGGAGCCGCAGACCGGCGTCATGATGGCGAAATTGATCAAGCAGTTCTCGGGCGAGTGGGAGATGACGGGGCTCGGCAGCTTTGTGAAGTCCCGTACGGCGCGCGGCATGGTGAAGCCGGGGGCGGAGGCTCTGTAGCGGCGCCGGAGGGCGGATCCTTCGACGACCGAGCGCGGCGGGGCCCCGGGTCCCGCCCTCCGCATCGCACATCCGCCCTATAGGAACCCCACAAACCCTCCGGGACAAATCGCTACCTTGACGCTCTCACCGCGGCCTCCGTTCGGCTGACAGGGTCGAGGCATGAATGATCTTGGAGAAGTACTCGTCACCGGTCTCGGCGCCCTCACCCCGCTCGGCGCCGATGCCACCACCACCTGGGCAGCCATGCTGGCCGGCACCTCCGGAGTGCGGCGGTTGGAGGAGGACTGGGCGGCGGAGCTGCCCGTATCGGTGGCGGCCGGCCTCGCCGTGGACCCCCTGTCGCTGCTGGCCCGGGTCGAGGCACGCAAGCTTGATCATTGTGAACAACTCGCGATGATCACCTGCCGTGAGGCCTGGCAGGACGCGGGCGCCCCGGAGGTGGCTCCGGAACGGCTGGCGGTGGTGATCGGTACCGGCGCCGGTGGCGTGCTGAGCACCCTGAACCAGGACGACACGTTCGAGAAGAGCGGCTCCCGGCGCCTCTCCCCGTACGCCGTGCCGATGCTCATGCCGAACGGGCCGGCCGCCTGGGTGTCGATGGAGCTCGGCGCGCTGGGCGGGGCCCGCACCCCGGTCAGCGCCTGCGCCTCCGGTGCCGAGGCGATCGCGATGGGCCTGGACCTGATCCGTGCGGGCCGCGCCGATGTGGTGGTGGCCGGTGGCACCGAGGCCTGTCTGCACCCCTTCACGCTCGCCGCGTTCGCGCAGATGAAGGCCCTGTCGACCGAGGACAAGGATCCGGCGGCGGTGTCGCGCCCCTTCGATGTGGACCGCAGCGGTTTCGTGATGGGCGAGGGGGCGGGGCTGCTCGTCCTGGAGCGGGCGGAGTTCGCGCGGGCGCGGGGCGCGCGGGTGTACGGGTCGGTGGCGGGCGCGGCCGTGACGTCCAGCGCGGACCACATCACCGCCTCGGACGTGGCCGGGCAGGTACGGGCCATCGAAAACGCGCTGCGCGACGCCGAGTTGGGCCGCTCCGACATCGGCGTCGTGCACGCGCACGCCACCTCCACCCCGCCGGGCGACCTCGCCGAGGCGCAGGCGGTGGCCCGGGCCATCGGCACGCATCCGGTGGTCACCGCGACCAAGTCGATGACGGGGCACATGTTCGGCGCCTCCGGTGCGATCGGCGCGATGGCGGCGCTGCTGGCGCTGTACGACGGCACGGTGCCGGCCACACGCAACCTGGACCGCCTCGATCCGGCGGTCACCCTGGATGTGGTCGCGGGCGAGAACCGCACCGGCTCCTGGGACGCGGCGCTCGCCAACTCCTTCGGTTTCGGCGGGCACAACGTGAGCCTGGTGCTCAAGCGGGCCTGAGCACCAGGCGTGAGGGCGGCCGTCAGCCCCGCTGCCACGGCCAGTCGGCCGAGCGGCCCGCCTCCAGCAGCGGCACCATGCGGAACGCCGCGTCGGTCAGGCCCCCGAAGACATGCCGGTGGGCCGTGCCCGACGGGCCGTGCCCGGTCCGGTATCCGGCCAGGTTCCAGGTGTAGACGGGCACCTGCGCCGGGATCTGCTCCGTCGGGCCGCCGTCGCGGTGGTGGGCGCTCTGTTCGTCGGTCACGATCAGCACCCGGTCGTGGCCCCGGTAGTGCCGGCGGACCGCTTCGGTGGTGCGGGTGCCGCCGAGGTCGCCGAAGCGCGCCAGGACCTTCAGGACGGACTCCTCCGTCCGGTACGCCACGGGTGCGCTGTGGGAGCCGAACTGCACGAGGTCCGCGTCGTCGGCCCGTACCGCGAGCGCCGTACCGAAGATCGCGGCGGCGTCGGCCCGGTTGAGCCGGGAGCGGTCCGAGAGCGGCGCCCACATCGAGCCCGAGCGGTCGACCAGGATCAGGGTGCGGCCGCCGAGCGCGGGCACGTTGGCCAGCGAGTGGCCGAGCGCCCGCTCCAGCGGGTAGGACCAGCGCAGCGAAGGCGCGTGGCGGTGGGCGGCGAGGTAGCGGAACGGGAACTGCCGTGACGCGGCGACGACTTCGGGGTCGGAGATCTTCGCCGCCACCCGTGCGGCGACCTCGTCCGAGACGCCCGCCGCATCGAAGTTGCGCAGGTTGCGCACGAGCGCCATCGGGCCCATTGACGGAATGACCGCCTCCCAGGCCCGCTTGTCCATCGGCCCCTGCAACCAGCCCGCGAGCGCCTCCCAGGTCAGCCCGGCGGCGGCCAGCCGCTCGGCGCCGTCGGGGGCGTGCAGCACCGCGCGGCGGCGCTCCTTGACCGGCAGCGCCATCAGCGCCCGGTGCGCGCTCAGTACGGAGTTGCCGGGCGGTGGCACCGCCGTGTCCGGGTGGTGCCGCCGGTCCAGCGCGTACCGGAACAGCTCGCCCTGCCACGGCTTGGCCGGGTCGGGCGCCGCGTGCACCAGGTTGAGGATGTCGCCGAAGCGGTACCCCTTGGACGCGGTGTCGTACTTGAGCAGCGCCCTGCCGCTGTACAGACGGCGTACGGCGTCGGCGATGCCGCGCTTCACGGGCTTGGGCACGTTGCGGCCGTAGCGGGACGTCCAGTAGCCGAGCAGTTCGCCGGGCTCGTCGGGGCGCAGCAGCACGGAGGCGATGACAGCGCGGTTGGCGGGGCCGTCGGCGGCGCCCGCGTCGAGGCGCGCCTTGACGTATTCGGCGGCGCCGACGAGGGAGGCGGTCCGCAGCCCGCCCTCGCCGCGCAGCCAGCCGAGCAGGCCCGCGGTCCACTCGGGGTCCTCTACGGCGAGCCCGCGCACCAGCGTGGCGAACCGGTCGTCGCGGTCCGCACCGGACTCGTAAAAGCTCTGCTGGGAAACGAAGTTGGCGACGGCGAGCAGGAACAGTTCCGAGCGGGCGTCCCGCAGGTGGCCGCGGCCGCCCTCGTGGGTGGGGGCGAGGACGCCGGTGGACGCCACCGGCGAGGTGGTGCGCGCGGTGGTGGCGCGCGTGTTGAACCGAGCCATGGTGAATGGCCTCCCGAGATCGGATGCGGCGACGGCGCATTTCATACGAGGAAGGAGCCGTTGCCTGCGCACCGGGACGAGTTCGACCCTAGGCGCGGGGTGCGAAGGCCCGCCACGGATTTTCACGGGCGCGGGCAGGGGCGGATGCGTGGGCGCGACCTTCACGGGGCCCGGCGGCACCGGCCCGAACGAAGCTCAACTCGCTGCCGCACAGCCCGAGTTGGCGGACACGGAGCGTCCGGGCATGACTCCGCCCGGCGGCCGTGGAGGACGCCGGGCGGAGAAGAGGGCGAGAGGGCGAGTGCGGGAAGGTCAGGTGCGGGAGCGGGCCTTGAAGGCCGCCTTGCGGGCCTCCTTGGCGGTGGACTTGTCGGGGTGGAGGCGTCCCATCGCCTCCAGGACGTCCGCCGTCGCGGGGTGCTCCACCCGCCAGGCCGCGTCGAAGAACCCGCTGTGCTGGCCGACCAGGCCCTCGACGAGTTCCTGGAGCTCCTCCAGGTCGCCCTCGACCGCGAGTTGGGCCGCGATGGTGTCGATGGCCAACCAGAAGATCATGGTCTCGGAGGGCGGCGGCACGTCGGGGGCGCCGCGCTCGGCGAGCCACACCCGGGCCAGGCCTCCGAGTTCGGGGTCGGGAAGGACCGCGCGCACGGCGGGTTCGGCCGAGGCTCCGGTCAGGGCGAGCGCCTGCTGGCAGTGCAGCCGTCGCAGCGGGGCGCCGGCGTCGCCACCCCGGGCGGCCGCGAGCAACTCCCCGGCCGCTTCGGCCGGTTCGCGCCGGGCCAGCCACTGCTCGGTCTCGGCGCGGGCGGAGAGTTCGGGGAAGTAGGCGATGCCGTCGAGCAGCGCGTCGGCGCCCTTGTCGGCCAGGTCGCCGACGGCCGGCGCGTCCACGCCCGCCTCCAGCATCCGGGCCCGTACGCCGTAGAGGCCGAGCGGGGTCAGCCGGACCATGCCGTAGCGGGACACGTCCTCGTCGTCGACGGGCGGGGTGGGCTCGTCGCCGACCTCGGCCATCAGCGCCTCGTCGACGGGCTCGTACTCGACCAGGCCGATCGGCTCCAGGATCCGGAACTGGTCGTCGAGGCGCATCATCGCGTCGGAGACCTGCTCCAGGATGTCGTCGGTGGGCTCCCCCATGTCGTCGGGGACGATCATCGAGGCGGCGAGCGCGGGCAGCGGCACGGGCCCCTGTGAGGTGCCGGACTCGCTGACGGTGAGCAGATACAGGTTGCCGAGGACGCCTTCGAGGAAGTCGGCCTCCTCCTCGGGGTCCCATTCGAGGCGCTCGAAGTCGATCTCGCCGTCCTCGCCGACGAGGTCGGCGAAGTCGTCGATGACCGGGGCGGTGGCGTCGGCGAAGATCACGTCGAAGGCGTCGAGCCAGAGGGCGAGGACGTCGTGCGGCGATCCGGCGGTGAGCAGGGACAGGTTCTCGCCGGCGGAGGCGGTGCCCTCGGCGTCGTCGTCCTCGCCGGCGGCCGGGGCGTCCTCGATGTCGACGAGGCCGGTGTCGACCGCGACCCGCCAGGCCTCGCTCGCGTACGCCGGGCCGTCCTGGTCGTCCCCCAGGCCGAGTTCCGCGGCGGCCGCGGGCAGCTGCTCCTCGACGAGTTCGCCGCCCGCACCGACCCGGGTTTCGGGTCCGGCCCAGCGGGCGAGCCGCACGGCGCGGGCGAGCAGCGGGGCGGACAGGGCCTCCCGGGCCAGCTCCGCCTCGGAGTTCAGCCGTACCGGCGGCAGGGTGGGGCGGTCTCCGGACATCTGGGGGTACTCCTCGGCCGTACGGTCTGGGCGCTCCGGTCCCACTGGGTCAGCGGTGGGCGAGCGGCACCCAGCGTAGACGCATTTCACCGGGTTTCGTTGCGCCGGCCGTGCGCTCGGCCGCCGACGCCCCGGCCGCGGGGCTCACCGTGGGCCGGCCGCGACGGGCACCGCGCCCGGCGCACCGGAGATTCACTTACTCGTCAGTAGTCGTCCACCGCGAACTCTTGACAACTCACCACCCCAGACAAGAGATTGACGCGCGTAGAACCGCACCGCCGCACGCACCTTTCCTCCCTCATCACCCGGAGTACGTGAATGCCCGTTCCCAGAACCGCCGCCGTGTCCGCCGTGGTCGCCGCAGCGCTCGCCGCAGGCCTGATCTCTGCCGCCTCCTCGCAGGCGGCCCCCGCCGCCCCCGTGCCGGCGAAGATCCATGACGTCCAGGGCACCACCCGGATATCGCCGCTGGCCGGCCAGCAGGTCACGGGCGTGACCGGCGTGGTCACCGGTGTGCGCGCCTATGGCTCCTCCAAGGGCTTCTGGTTCCAGGACACCGCGCCCGACAAGAACCCCGCCACCAGCGAGGGCATCTTCGTCTTCACCGGCTCCAACCCGACCGTCGCGGTGGGCGACGCGGTGGACGTCTCCGCCACCGTCACCGAGTACGTTCCCGGCGGGCTCTCCTCGGGCAACCAGTCGCTGACCCAGCTCTCGAAGCCGACCGTGACGGTCCTGTCCTCGGGCAACGCGGTGCCCGCTCCGGTCGTCATCACCGCGCGCTCGGTGCCCGACCGGTACACGCCGAACGGCGACCCGGCGGCCGGCAACAGCGTCAACGGCCTCGCCCTGCGCCCCAAGACGTACGCCACGGACTACTACGAGTCCCTGGAGGGCATGAACGTCCGCATCGGCACCTCGCGGGTCGTCGGCGCCACCGACCCGTACTCCGAGCTGTGGGTCACGGTGAAGCCCCACGAGAACCGGACCGCGCGCGGCGGCTCCCTGTACGCCTCGTACACCGACCAGAACACCGGCCGGCTCCAGATCCAGAGCCTGATGCCGAAGGACCAGCAGCCCTTCCCCACCGCGAACGTCGGCGACACGCTGACCGGGACCACCGAAGGCCCCCTGGACTTCAACCAGTTCGGCGGCTACACGATCACGGCGCGCACCCTCGGCACGGTCAAGGACAACGGCCTCAAGCGCGAGATCACCCGCAAGCAGCGCACGGGCGAGCTGGCGGTGGCCACGTACAACGTGGAGAACCTGGACCCGTCCGACCCGCAGTCCAAGTTCGACGCGCTGGCGCAGGGCGTGGTGACCAACCTGGCCTCGCCGGACGTCGTGGCCCTGGAGGAGATCCAGGACAACAACGGCGCCAAGAACGACGGCACGGTGGACGCCTCGGCGACCGTAAGGAAGTTCACGGACGCGATCGTCGCCGCGGGTGGCCCGGCCTATCAGTGGCGTTCGATCGACCCGGAGAACAACAAGGACGGCGGCGAGCCCGGCGGCAACATCCGCCAGGGCTTCCTGTTCAACCCGGCCAGGGTCTCCTTCACCGACCGCCCCGGCGGCGACTACAAGACCGCCGTCGCCGTCACCGGCACCAAGGGCCACCCGGCGCTCACCGTCTCCCCCGGCCGGATCGACCCGGCCAACCCGGCATGGCAGGACAGCCGCAAGCCGCTGGCCGGCGAGTTCGTGTTCAAGGGCAGGACGGTCTTCGTGATCGCCAACCACTTCGCGTCGAAGGGTGGCGACGAGGGCCTGCTCTCCCAGCACCAGCCGGTGCCGCGCTCCTCGGAGACCAAGCGGCTCCAGCAGGCGCAGGCCGTCAACGCCTTCGTGAAGCAGCTGCTCGCGGTCGACAAGCACGCGGACGTGCTGGCGCTCGGCGACATCAACGACTTCGACTTCTCGGGCACCACCAAGGCCCTGGAGGACGGCGGCGCGCTGCGCTCGGCCTACCGGACGCTGCCGAAGAAGGAGCGCTACTCCTACGTGTACCAGGGCAACACCCAGGTCCTGGACCAGATCCTGACCAGCCCCGCCGTCCGTGGCTTCGACTACGACAGCGTGCACATCAACGCGGAGTTCGCGAACCAGACCAGCGACCACGACCCGCAGGTCATCCGCTTCCGCCCGTAGCGGGTGGCGTCCGGACCGGGAGGTTTTCCTCCTCCCGGTCCGGACGGCCCCCCTGGACCGGGCTCACACGAGGTTGCCGCCGCCGTCCACGAACACGACCTCGCCCGTGATGTACGGGGCGTCGACGAGGTGGGCGATGGCGTCGGCCACGTCCTCGGCGCTTCCGGTACGGCGCAGTGGCACCACGCTCTCCACGTGCCGCTTGGTGTCGGCGAAGCCTTCGGCGCCCTCGTACCAGGGGGTCTCGATGAAGCCGGGCGCCACCGCGTTGACGCGGACCTCGGGGCCGAGCGTCTTGGCGAGCAGCCGCGTCATGTGGTTCACCGCCGCCTTGGAGACGGCGTAGGGGATGGAGCTGCCGTTCGGCCGGACGCCCGCCTGCGAGGACACGTTGACGACGGCGCCGGAGCCGCTCGCCTTCAAGTGCGGGGCGGCGGCGGTGATGGTCTGCCACACGCCGAGGACGTTGACGTCGAAGATGTCCCGCCAGACCTCGGGGCTCGCGGCCGCGAGGTCGTCGTGCGGGATGAAGCGGGTGGTGCCGGCGCTGTTGACCAGGATGTCGAGCCGCCCGAAGGCGTCGATGACGCCCTGGACCAGCCGCTCGGCCTCCCCGTCGACCGAGACGTCCGCCTGGATGTAGCGGGCGCCGGGCAGTTCGGCGGCGAGTTCCTCCCCCGCCTCGGGCGACCGGGAGTTGATCACGACGCGGACCCCGGACGCGGCGAGCCGGCGGGCGGTGGCGGCGCCGATGCCGGAGGAGGAGCCGGTGATCAGTGCGACACGTGCTGCGCTCATACTGCTGTTTTCCTCAATCGCGGTTTTCAGCCGCGCCCGCGCCCGATCATGCCACGGCCGGGTGCGGCTCCCGCACACTTGGTCCCCGCAGGGACCGGACGGCAGAGCGGAGTTGTGCGATGGACCGCGCGGCATTCAGTCGCAGGGCCTTCCTCGGGGCGGCCGGCGTGGCCGCCACGGCGGGAGCGGCGGGAACGGCGGGCTGTGCGCCCGGCGGTGACCGGGGCGGCAAGGACGCCGCCACCCACTCCCCCTCCCCCCAACCGCCGGCGCAGGAGAACGACCGCCCGGGGACCGCGAGTTGGCGGCTCACCGGGCGCGGCGCCGAGCACGAGGTCGAGGGCTACGCGGACCGTACGAGCGTGGCGCCCGGCGACTCCTTCCGCCTCCATGTGCACACCACCGCGAAGACGTATCGCGCCGAGGCGTTCCGGATGGGCTGGTACGGGGGCGCCCTGGCCCGCAAAGTGTGGGAGTCGGGGCCGCTGAAGGGCATACGCCAATCCCCCGCGAAGGTCGATCCGGGAACGTACACGGTCACGGCGGCCCACTGGTCGCCCGGCCCCGAGATCACGACCGGAAACTGGCCCGAGGGCTCGTACCTGATCCGCCTCACCGCCGACAGCGGCGGCCAGCGCTACGTCCCGGTCACCGTCAGGTCGGCCACCACCCGGGGCCGGGTGGTGATCGTCAACGCGGTCGCGACCTGGCAGGCGTACAACGAATGGGGCGGCCACAGCCTCTACAACGGCCCGAGCGGCGACGACGGGGACCGCTCGCGCGCGGTGAGCTGCGACCGGCCCTACCACCAGGACGGCGACGGCCTCTTCCTCACCTATGAGCAGCCGGTGGTGGCGCTGGCGGAGAAGCTGGGCCTGAACCCGGCGTACGTCACGAACATGGACATCGACCGCGACCCACGCCTACTCGACGGGTCAACTGCCGTGCTGTCTTTGGGACATGACGAATACTGGACGCAGGCGATGCGCGACCGGGTCACGGCCGTGCGCGACCGGGGCACGAACATAGCCTTCCTCGGCGCGAACGCCTGCTTCCGCCGCATACGCCTGGAGAACACCGCGCTCGGCGATCACCGCCTGATCGTCTGCTACAAGAACGACTGGCCCAAGGACCCGGGCCGCCGCGAGGGCGAACCTCCCACCACCAACTTCCGCGAGCCCCCGCACGCCCAGCCGGAGAGCTCCCTGACCGGCACGTTGTACGAGTCGAACCCGACCACCGCCGACTATGTGGTCACCTCCCCCGACCACTGGCTGTTCGAAGGGACGGGCGTCCAGCGGGGCGCGAAGTTCCCGGGCCTGGTGGGCACGGAGTACGACCGGGCGAACGGCACGGAGACGACGCCGCGCCCGATGGAGGTGATATCCCACTCGCCCCTGACCTGTCGAGGAGTACGCTCCTTCGCCAACTCGGCGTATTACACGGCGAGTTCGGGGGCGAGCGTCTTCAACACGGGGACGATGCGATGGGTGCAGTCGACGGTGGGGGCGGGCGGCCACGGCATCGACGGGACGACGGCGACGTTCACGTCGAGGGTCACGGAGAATCTGCTGCGCGCCTTCGCGGCGGGCCCGGCGGGCCGCAGGCATCCGGCGAAGGACAACCTGGATTCCTTCCACCCGTACGCGGGGGATCCGACGTGGTCGAAGCGGAACTTGTGGTGACGGGGGCCGGGCACTCTTCAGCAGAGCTAATCCCAGAACCCAGACAATCTAAGTAGACGTTAACCGTAGGGCGGGGCAAAACTGCCCACCCATGAAGACAACTTTCGGGCGGGCGCTGTGCGCCATGGTCACGCCGTTCACCGCCTCGTACGAACTCGATCTTCCGGCCGCGCAGGAGCTGGCCGCGCACCTGGTCGACAACGGCTGCGACGGGCTTGTCCTGAACGGCACGACCGGCGAGTCGCCGACGACGTCCGACGAGGAGAAGACCGCGCTGGTACGGGCCGTGGTGGAGGCGGTCGGCGACCGGGCCGCGGTCGTGGCGGGCGTGGGCAGCGCGTCGACCGCCCACACCGTGGAGCTGGCCCGGGCGGCCGAACGGGCGGGCGCGGACGGCCTGTTGGTGGTGACCCCGTACTACAGCCGGCCCCCGCAGGACGCGGTGGAGGCCCACTTCCGCACGGTGGCCGACGCGACGGGGCTGCCGGTGATGCTGTACGACATCCCGGGCCGCACGGGCACGCGCATCGAGGTCGACACGATGCTGCGGCTCGCGGAGCACGAGCGTGTCGTGGCGGTGAAGGACTGCGCGTACGACCTGCTCGGCTCGACCAAGGTGATCGGCCGTACGGCGCTGGCGTACTACTCGGGGTGCGAGGAGCTGAACCTTCCGCTGTACGCGGTGGGGGGCGCGGGCTATGTGAGCACGGTCGCGAACGTGGCGCCGGGGCCGCTGCGGGCGGTGCTGGACGCGTACGACGCGGGGGCGCCGGCCGAGGCGGCTCGCCTCAACCAACTGGTGCTGCCGCTGGTGGAGTTGATGATGGCGTCCGGCCTGCCGGGCACGGTAACGGCCAAGTCCCTCCTGAACCTGCCGGTCCGGGCGCCCCTCCTTCCGGCGTCCCCGGGGGAGGTTGCGCGGCTGGGGGTGGCGCGGGATGTGGTGCTTGCGGGGAGTGCGGGGCCGGGGGGTGCGGGGTATGTGCGCAGTTCCCCGCGCCCCTAACCGGCCCTTGGCTGCTTTGGCTGCGGGCCGTGGGTGGCTGGGCGCGCAGTTCCCCGCGCCCCTGAAAAGGGCGCTTGGGCTTGGCGGATTCGTCCGGGGTGGGCAAACCCGCACGGGGGTCCAGGGGGCGGAGCCCCCGGCGGGGGCAAGGGGCGGAGCCCCTGGAACCTCGCCTTCCCACCCCCGTCACGGGCGGGCGGGCGGGCAAACCCCACGGGGGTCCAGGGGGCAAAGCCCCCGGCCGGGGCAAGGGGCGGAGCCCCTGGAACCTCGCCTTCTCACCCCCGTCACGGGCGGGCGGGTGGGCAAACCCCACGGGGGTCCAGGGGGCAGAGCCCCCGGCCGGCGCAGGGGCGGAGCCCCTGGAGCCCGACCTTTCCACCCCCGTCACGGGCGGGCGGCTGGGCAAACCCCCACGGAGGCAACCCCGGGCGGACGCACGGCAGGGGTCCGGGGGTGGACCCCCGGTGACGCCGACTGCCGGGCGACTCCGGCTAGATGAATGAGTCCAAGGGGTGTGGTTGCGGTCAGTGATCGTAGGCAGTCAGTGATCGTTTGACTGGCTGTCCGGTCTTGTCGTTGTGCCAGATCGCCGCTGTGAGTGCGAGGATCCGGCACAGGACGCGGACCGCGACCGCGGCCGGGCTCTTGCCGCCATGTCGCTCCAGGTCGAGCTGCCCTTTGAAGGTCTGGTTGATCGACTCGATCACTTGCCGCAGCGGCTTGAACAGGTGCGCCCCGGCCCGCTCGGTCTCCCCCTTGCGGGCCGGCCGCAGCAACTCGAAGTGACGCTCAGCAAGGTCGTGCTCGAACTCGCGGCCGTAGTAGTTCTTGTCGCCGATGATCGTCTGGCCGGGATGGGAGACGGCAACGTCGGGCGCGGTGTCGAGCATGTCGCGCAGCGTTTCGCGTTCATCGGCCTTCGCGCCGGTGAGCGCGAACAGGATCGGCAGTCCGCCGAGCGTGCACACCAAATGCAGCCGCAGCCCCCAGAAGTACCGGGAATGCGACGCGCAGTAGCCGTACTGGGCCCAGCCGGCCAGGTCCGATCGTTTGGCTGTCTCGCGCGAGCAGCCGCAGCCCACGGGGGTGGAGTCGACCAGCCACACGTCGTCGCTCCACAGCGAGGTATCCACCGCCAGGATCCGGATCATGCTGGTGACCAGCGAGGACGCGCCGCGTAACCGCTTGTTGTAGCCGGACTGCTGGGGCACATAAGGGAACAGGTGGCCGAAGTCCCGCTCGACGCGGCGCAGCCAGCGCCGCTCGGAGGTGTAACCGAGCAGCGCTGACATCACCGCGAGAGTGACCAGTTCAGCGTCACTGAGCGTAGGACCGATCCCGACGGCCGGCCGCCACGGAGCCAACCGAGGCGAAGCCTTCAACTCGTCGTCGATCCGGGCATAGAGTGCTGTCGCGAGGGTGTCTACGTCTGTCTTCACACACTGACAATGGGCACCCTCGTGCCATGTCCGCAGGCCACCCCTTGGACTCATTCATCTAGTTGTGCGCGTGCAGCACCTCGTTCAGCCCACCCCACACCGCATTGTTGGGCCGCGCCTCAACCGCCCCCGTGACGGAGTTCCGCCGGAACAGAATGTTGGACGCCCCCGACAGCTCCCGCGCCTTGACGATCTGCCCGTCCGGCATCGTCACGCGCGTACCGGCGGTGACGTACAGCCCCGCCTCGACGACGCACTCGTCCCCGAGCGCGATCCCGACGCCCGCCTCGGCCCCCACCAGGCACCGCTCCCCGATGACGATGCGGACGTTGCCGCCGCCCGAGAGCGTGCCCATCGTGGACGCGCCGCCGCCGATGTCGGAGCCATCGCCGACGACGACGCCGGCCGAGATGCGCCCCTCGACCATGGACGTGCCGAGCGTGCCGGCGTTGAAGTTGACGAAGCCTTCGTGCATGACGGTCGTGCCCTCGGCGAGGTGGGCCCCGAGGCGCACCCGGTCGGCGTCGGCGATGCGTACGCCCTTGGGCGCGACGTAGTCCGTCATGCGCGGGAACTTGTCGATGGACGTCACCTGGAGGTGCAGCCCCTCGGCGCGGGCGTTGAGGCGCACGGTCTCGACGTCGTCCACGGCGACCGGGCCGAGCGAGGTCCAGGCCACGTTGGCGAGCAGGCCGAAGAGTCCGTCGAGGTTCTGGCCGTGCGGCTTGACGAGCCGGTGGGAGAGGAGGTGCAGCCGCAGATACGCGTCGTGCGCGTCCAGCGGCTTGTCGTCGAGCGAGGCGATGACCGTGCGGACGGCGACGACCTCGACCCCGCGGCGCTCGTCGGCGCCGACGGCCTTGAGCGCACCCGCGCCGAGCAGTTCGGCGGCGCGCTCGGCGGAGAGGCGCTCGGTGCCGGCCGGGCCGGGCTCGGCCACGGTCACGAGCTCGGGGGCGGGGAACCAGGTGTCCAGGATGGTGCCGTCGGCGGCGATGGTGGCGAGTCCGGCGGCCGCGGCGCCGGTCGTAGCGGTAGTCGTGTCGGTCATGCCCCAAAACCTAACCGGCCACGACCCGCCGGGGCGAACCGGTCTCAAGTGCCGGTCCCGTGTCCGCCCCCGCCCGCGGGGCGCGGGCACCCGCCGCCGAGGTACGCGTGCCCGACGTCGCAGCCCCGGCACCGGACACCCTGCCCGTGAGCTCCGCCCTCGCGACGGCGAGATCCCGGTCCGCGCTGGACCCGCCCTCGCGAGGGCGCGCCCTTCGCGTGTCCCGCCGCCCCCGGTCAGGGTGTGTACTCGTAGCCGATCGTGAACCGTGGCGGGAGGCACCACTCCCCGTACTCGATGACACCCTCGTCGTCGGACCAGCGGTGGACGCCCGCCAGCACCGGAGCGCCCACCGGCAGGGCCAGGGCGCTTGCCTCGCGGGCGTCGGCCTGGCGGGCGTGCATGTCGTCCCTGGCGTGTGTGATCGTGCGGCCCGTCGCTTCCAGAATCCTGGCCGTGAGCCCGTGGTTCCGGCCGGGCGAGGTGTTGAGCAGGTCCGGCACCAGGACGGCGAACGGCGCCGGGTACCACGTCACGGCGAACACGGTGCGGGTCTTGCCGCGCCCGGCGAGCCACTCCCTCCGGATGACTTGGTCCCCGGCCTCCAGGTCGAGGAGGTCCGCGACGTACAGCGGCGGCTTGACGAGTTCGGCCGCCGTCACCCGCGACGTCTCGCCGTCGGCAAGGAAACTCCTGACCCGCTGCACGCGCTCCAGGCGGTCCTTGGGCGTGAGGGTCCACACGGGATCGTCCGCCACGAACGTTCCACGCGGGGTGGTCCTGATGTACCCCTCGACCTGGAGCGCCTGTAGTGCGCGCGACACCGTGGCCGCGGCGGTCTGCCAGTTGCCGGCGATCTCCCGGTTGGTCGGCAACCGGTCCCCCGGCCCGAGCTCCCCCGACATGATCCGTTCGCGGAAGTGGCCGGCGATCTTCGTGAACGTCTTCTCTCCGGGCATCTGCCGTTCTCCTCACGGGAGTTGAGCCGTCCTGGCACTCGGCACCCTAGTGCACTCGCCACCCTTGTGGAGTGCTTCCAACACTTCGGAGACTGCACTAGTACACAGACGAGTGAGGACGAGGGGAGCACCCGAATGTTCGCGAGCCAACCACCCGGGACCGGCTATTACACGATGCCGCTCGCAGAGGCACCGCCCCAGGACGCCGAGGAGTGCGGAGCGTGTACCGCCCTCACCGCGCGGCTCCGCCTGGCGGTGCGGGAACGCGACCAGTCGGCCGAGGTCGACGCCCGTGTGCGGATCAGGCGACACATGCGTCAGGAACACGACACGGAGATCCCGCTCCCGTCGACCCCTTGAGGCAGCGGGTTCCCAGAGGGAACTGACTATGGCAGCATGATCCCCGCAGGTCGGCGGCGCGCGAGCCACTCGGGGAGCCATTCCGGCGCCCAGCCCCGCGAAAGGATGGGCACATGCCCCAACGCACTCGGCTCGACGGCGAGCACTGCGCCATCGCCCAGGCCCTGGACGTGGTGGGCGACTGGTGGACCCTGCTGATCGTGCGCGACGCGGCGCGCGGGGTGCACCGCTTCGACGCGCTCCAGCGAGAGCTCGGCATGTCCCGCAAGGTCCTCGCCGAACGGCTGAAGCTCCTGGTGGAGTGCGGGGTTCTGGTGCGCGAGCCGTACCAGGAGCGCCCGGTGCGCCACGAGTACCGGCTCACCCCGCACGGCCGCGCCCTGCTGCCCGTACTGATCGCGCTCCAGGACTGGGGAGACACCTGGGTGCTGGGAGAAGGAGAGACGATGGCCACCTCGACCGAGACGTCCGGCGAGACCGAGCGGGTCCGGGAGCTGGTCGGCACCCGGGTGCCGGAGCTCCAACTGACCGATTTCAACGGGGAGTTGACGGACCCGGTCGCGCCCTCGGCCCCGTACACGGTCCTGTACTGCTTCCCCGGCGCCTACGCCCGCGCCGAGTCCTACCCGCCCGGCTGGGCCCAGATCCCCGGCGCTCGCGGCTGCACCCTGGAGTCCTGCACCTTCCGCGACCAGCTGGCCGAGTTCACCGCCGCGGGTGCGAGCGTGCGCGGGGTGTCGACCCAACGCCCGGACGAGCAAAGGGCGTTCGCCGACAAGGAGGCCCTGCGCTTCCGGTTGCTCTCGGACGCCGGTCTCGACCTGACGGCGGCGTTGCGGCTGCCCACCTTCCGCGTGGCGGGGGTGACCCGGCTCAAGCGCCTGACCCTGGTGGTCGACCGGGACCGTACGGTGGTCGAGGCGATCTATCCGATCACCGACATCGAGGCGAGCGTGCGGGC
The DNA here is from genome assembly GCF_003627815.1 of Streptomyces hundungensis. Lineage (NCBI taxonomy): Bacteria > Bacillati > Actinomycetota > Actinomycetes > Kitasatosporales > Streptomycetaceae > Streptomyces > Streptomyces hundungensis. Next base: position 6,514,567 of record NZ_CP032698.1, on the reverse strand, counting down.
CGCGCTCGCGGCGGTCCTGCGCGCCGGTGCCTGAAGCGGCACTCGGTGAGCGCGCCCGCCGAGGCGCGCCCGCCGCCTCAGTGCGCCGCGCCACCCAGGTTGAGCAGCACCACTCCGCCGATGATGAGGGCGATCCCGGCGATCTTGGCGGCGGTCATCGCCTCGCCCATGAACACCATGCCGACGGCGGCGATGACCGCCGTGCCCACGCCGGACCAGATCGCGTACGCGGTGCCCACGGACAGGGACTTCAGCGTCAGCGACAGGAGGAAGAACGCGAGCAGATAGCCGACGCCGGTGATCAGTGAGGGCCAGAGCCTGGTGAACCCCTCGCTGTACTTCAGCGCGGATGTCGCGACGATCTCCGAACCGATGGCGCAGGCGAGCAGGACGTAGGGCATGCGTCCAGGATATGAGCGCACGCGCGGCCGGGGAGCAGTGCCCGGAGGCGGTTGCCGCCGTCCAGGGCGCAACGGCGGGCCCTCGGCGGGCTCCCGTTGTTCCGGCCGGGTCACAGAGCACGCCCCGAGCCGAAGCCGCAGGCCGCGCGGGCTACGGTAAGGCGATCGATCAGGGGACGGGACGTGCGGAGACGTACGGGAAGTGTGAGGTCGCGGTGGCGCAGGACATGGGGTGGGGGCCCGGAGCCCAGGGCGGACCGCCGGGGCCCCCGCCGGGACCGCCGGGGCCCCCGCCGGGACCGCCGGGGCCCCCGCCGGGACCGCCGGGACCGCCGCCGGGCTGGGGCTTCCAGGGTGGGCCGCCCGGGCCGCCGCCGGGCTGGGGGCCGGGCTGGGGCGGTGGCTGGATGCCGCCCCCGCCGAAGCCGGGTGTCATTCCGCTCGGGCCGCTGAGCCTCGGCGACATCCTCGGCGGCGCCTTCTCGGCCCTGGGCCGCCACTGGAAGCAGCTCTTCGGGATGGCCCTCGTGGCGTACGGGCTCGCGGCGTTGGCGATGTGCGGGGCGGCGGCGATCGCCGTGGCCGCCGTGCACGACCATCTCGTCCTGGTCTTCGACACCACCGGCCGGGTGGCCCCGGCGCGCTCCGACGTGCAGCCGGTGGTGATCGCGGGGGCCGTCGTCGTGGTCGTCGCGATGGTGATGTGGCTCGTCGCGATGGCCTGGGTGTACTCGGCCGTCCCGGCCGTGCTCCAGGACGCGGTCCTGGGCCGCAGCACCACCTTCGCCACCGTGTGGCGCAAGGCGTGGTCCAGGTTCCCCGCCGTGCTCGGCGTGGTGGCGGTCCAGTGGGCGGCCATGCTGGCCATGGCGCTCCTGTTCGTGGTGGCGCCGACGGCGATGTTCCTGTCGACCTCCCGCCACCACGCCCCGTCGCCCGTGCCGATGCTCCTGTTCGCCCTGGCCGCCCTCGTCCTGATGCCGGTCGGCACCTGGCTGTGGGTGCGCTACGGCTTCGCCCCCGCGATCGCGGTGCTGGAGAAGCAGCGCCCCGTGCAGGCGCTGCGCCGCTCGGCCCACCTGGTCAAGGACGCCTGGTGGCGGAGCTTCGGCATCCTGATCCTCGTCACCATGATGAGCGGCGTGATCGGCTACTTCATTCAACTGCCGTTCACCTACGGCGGGTTGTTCGCGGCGATGCCCCTGACCCTGGGCGACCACTCGACCGGCGGCCTGGTCTCGGCCGTCGCCATCATCGTGGTGCTGTATCTGGTCGGCATGGTGATCAGCCAGTTCGTGTCGACCACGCTGCCCCAACTCGCCGCCGGTCTGCTCTACATCGACCAGCGAGTGCGCCGCGAGGACCTGGCGCCCGCGCTGGCGGACGCGGCCGGCGTCCCGCGGGCACCGGCCGGCCCGACGGGCACCTGGTAGTCCGGGTCAGCCGGTGACCGTGAACCACGTGGCCCGGGACTTCTTCCACTCGGGGTGGAGGAGGTCCTTGGCCTCGGTGCCGTCGCCGTAGAGGTCGGCCGAGCCGTCGTCGGTGATGAACTGCGCCTTGGCGCCCGCCTGGTTCAGGTCCGGGACGTCCACCACGGCCTCCCAGCCGCCCGGGTCACTGGTCGGCAGGTCGGCCCGCTTGACGGGGGCGTGCTGGGCCACTCCGTCCCAGGAGTAGACCGCGTACGGGTCGGAGTTGTCGTCCGCGGCCCAGGAGCCGGCCACGATCAGATACTGGTCGGCCGCGTTCTTGCGGATGTCGCGGATGCTGAGCCCACCGAGGTCGAGCTGGATGGCGGCGCCGAACACCGGCTTGGCGCCGCTAGCGAGGACCTTGTCGAAGTTGGTGACGGGCACGATCAGCGCCTTGCCGCCGTCGACCGGCGGCGCGAGCGGCGCCCGGAACCCTATGTACGCGGTGCTGGTGGAGCCGGGCGCGAACTCCAGGCCCTCCACGTTGAACCCGTCGATCTGCTTGGGCGCCTGGCCGTCGGCGGTCGCGGCCGCGAAGCCGAAGCGGTCCCCGTTGGCGTGGTCCCAGGCGACGAGTCCGTCCCGCAGCTTCTTGTACGAGCCGCCGAGCGTGAGGCGGGTCGCGGCGCCCGAGCCGGTGACGGTGGTCGTGAAGACGGTGTTGCGGTCCGCCTTGTACGCGCCGTCCTTGTTGTTGCCGAGCGAGCCGGTCCAGTAGATGGTGTCGCCGACCCGGGCCGCGCCCTCGATGTCGATCTCCTTCGACACCCCGAGCGCAGAGCTGAAGTCCCAGCTCCGCACGGGCGCTCCGGAGGCCGAACGGTCGTACAGGCGCAGCGTGTTGGACTCGTCGTCGGCGACGACCGCATAGCCGCCCCCGACGTCCACGGCGGCCGATGCGTCGCTGGAGCCGGTGAGGTAGCGGGTGTCGGCGGCGCCCTGCACGGCGGCGGAGGCGGCGTAGTGCAGCGTCTTGGTGGCGCTCTTGCCGCCGAGTCCGGTGACCTTGAGGGTGAGGTCGGTGTAGCCGCGCCCGTGCGCGGTCACGGACAGCTGCCGGGCGGCGCCGGTCCCGGTGACCTGAACGTCCCCGGTGCCGGCCACGGACGACGTGGAGCTCGCCGAGGCGGCCACGGTGAGCGCCGAGGCGTCGGCCCCGCTCTGCCCGACGGTCACGGTGACGACCGGGTCCCCGGTGGCGCCCACGGCTCCGGACAGGTAGGAGGCCGAGAGCCCGATGGTCGGGGTCCCGTAACTCACCGCGTGCGCCGGGGGGTTGAGCCCCAGGCCGGCCAGCGCGAGGACTCCGGAGGCGGCCGCGACGGCCTTGGTACGGCGGAGCGGCGGGTGATGCGGCACGGGGAGGCCTCTCGTCGGCGGGGTGTCGTCGAGTAGGTTCCGGCCGTCCCGCCACGCGCGGGCGTACGCGATCCGTACAGCAGACGAACGTCAGCCGATCAGCAGCCGCCCGCCCCTGGCACCTGGAACCCGTTTCCGGCACCCTGCCATGCGAAGGCCCCCGGCACCAGAGGTGCCGGGGGCCTCGACGTGCGGGCGGAGCTCAGACGTTGAAGCCCAGCGCGCGCAGCTGCTCGCGGCCGTCGTCCGTGATCTTGTCCGGGCCCCACGGCGGCATCCAGACCCAGTTGATCTTCAGCTCGCTGGCGATGCCGTCGGTCGCCGACTTCGCCTGGTCCTCGATCACATCGGTCAGCGGGCAGGCCGCCGACGTCAGGGTCATGTCCAGCGTGACGACGTTGGAGTCGTCGATGTGGATGCCGTAGATGAGGCCGAGGTTGACGACGTCGATGCCCAGCTCGGGGTCGACGACGTCGTACAGCGCCTCGCGGATCTCTTCTTCGGTCGCCGGCTTGATCGCCGCCTGTGCGTTCTCGGTCATGCCGTCTTCCTTTCGGCGACGTCGCCCAGAGCCTGGGCCGTCGCGTCCTTCCACGCCATCCAGCTCAGCAGAGCACACTTCACACGGGCCGGGTACTTGGAGACGCCGGCGAAGGCCACCGCGTCCTCAAGGACCTCCTCCATCGCGTCGTCGGGCTCCAACTGGCCCTTGGACTGCATCAGCTCCAGGAAGGTCTCCTGGATCCGCTGCGCGTCGGCCAGCTCCTTGCCGACCAGCAGGTCGTTGAGGACCGAGGCGCTGGCCTGGCTGATCGAGCAGCCCTGGCCCTCGTACGAGACGTCCTCGATGCGCGAGCCGTCGTACTTCACCCGCAGGGTGATCTCGTCGCCGCACGTCGGGTTCACGTGGTGCACCTCGGCGTCACCGTCCCGCAAGCCCCGGCCGTGCGGGTGCTTGTAGTGGTCCAGGATGACGTCCTGGTACATCGAATCAAGCTTCACGTCGGTAACCCCTAGCCGAAGAAGTTTCGTACGTGCTCCAAGCCGTCCACCAGGGCGTCGACCTCGGCGGGCGTGGAGTACAGATAGAAAGACGCTCGCGTGGTCGCGGGAATTCCGTAGCGCAGGCACACCGGGCGCGCACAGTGGTGGCCGACGCGGACCGCGATGCCCTCCTCGTCGAGGACCTGGCCCACGTCGTGCGGGTGGATGTCCCCGAGCGTGAAGGAGATCGCCGCGCCGCGGTCCTCGGCCGTGGTGGGGCCGATGATCCGCAGATCGGGCACCTCCAGGAGGCGCTTGACCGCGTACTCGGTGATCGCGTGCTCATGCGCGGCGATCTTGTCCATGCCGATCGCCGAGAGGTAGTCCACCGCGGCGCCCAGGCCCACGGCCTGCGCGATCGGGGGCGTGCCCGCCTCGAACTTGTGCGGCGCCGGGGCGTAGGTGGAGGAGTGCATCGAGACCGTCTCGATCATCTCGCCGCCACCGAGGAACGGCGGCAGGTCCTCCAGGAGCTCCTGGCGGCCCCACAGGACGCCGATGCCGGTCGGGCCGCACATCTTGTGGCCGGTGAAGGCCACGAAGTCGGCCTGGAGCGCCTGTACGTCCAGCGGCATGTGCGGGGCGGCCTGCGAGGCGTCGATGCAGACCAGCGCGCCGACCTGCTGCGCGCGGCGGACGATCGCCTCGACCGGGTTGTGGGTGCCGAGCAGGTTGGAGACGAGCGTGAAGGAGACGATCTTCGTCTTCTCGGTGATGATCTCGTCGATGTTCGACAGGTCGAGCCGGCCGTCGTCGGTCAGGCCGAACCACCTCAGCTTCGCGCCGGTGCGCTGCGCGAGCAGCTGCCACGGCACGATGTTGGAGTGGTGCTCCATCTCCGTGATGACGATCTCGGTCTCGTTGTCCACGCGGTAGGGCTCGTCGGCCCAACCCAGCATGTTGGCAACGAGGTTGAGCGACTCCGAGGCGTTCTTGGTGAAGATGACCTCGTCGCGGCTGGGCGCGTTGATGAACCGGGCGACCTTGTCACGGGCGCCCTCGTACAGCGCCGTGGCCTCCTCCGCCACCAGGTACACGCCACGGTGGACGTTGGCGTTGTGCCGCTCGTAGTACTCGTTGAGCGCGTCGAGCACCTGGCGCGGCTTCTGCGAGGTCGCCGCGGAGTCGAGGTAGACGATCTTCTTCCCGTCGTGGACCACACGGTCCAGCAAGGGGAAGTCCTTGCGGATCGCCTCGTCCAGGAGAGCGGACTGAGTGAGGAGGCCCGGCAGCTGTGTCACTCGGAAGCGCCACCCTTCGTGTACGACTCGTAGCCCTCGGCCTCGAGCTTGTCGGCGAGCTCGGCGCCGCCGGACTCGACGACGCGGCCGCCCGCGAAGACGTGGACGTAGTCGGGCTTCACGTAGCGCAGGATGCGGGTGTAGTGGGTCACCAGGAGGGTGCCGACCTCGCCGTTCTCACGGACGCGGTTGATGCCCTCGGAGACCTGGCGCAGCGCGTCGACGTCGAGGCCGGAGTCGGTCTCGTCGAGGATCGCGATCTTCGGCTTGAGGAGCTCCAGCTGGAGGATCTCGTGGCGCTTCTTCTCACCGCCGGAGAAGCCCTCGTTGACGTTGCGCTCGGCGAAGGCCGGGTCCATCTGGAGCTGCTCCATCGCGGACTTGACCTCCTTCACCCAGGTGCGCAGCTTGGGGGCCTCGCCGCGGATCGCGGTGGCGGAGGTGCGCAGGAAGTTGGAGACCGAGACGCCGGGGACCTCGACCGGGTACTGCATGGCGAGGAAGAGGCCGGCGCGGGCGCGCTCGTCGACGGACATCTCCAGGACGTCCTCGCCGTCGAGCGTGACGGTGCCGCTGGTGATCGTGTACTTGGGGTGCCCGGCCAGCGAGTACGCCAGGGTCGACTTGCCGGAGCCGTTGGGGCCCATGATGGCGTGGGTCTCGCCCTGCTTCACGGTCAGGTCGACGCCCTTGAGGATCTCGCGGGGGCCGTTCTCGGCCTCGACGGAGACGTGCAGGTCGCGGATTTCAAGCGTTGCCATGGGGAACTCAGGACTCCTGGGTGACGGAGACGAGCACATCGTCCCCTTCGATCTTGACGGGGTATACGGGGACGGGGCGCGTCGCGGGAAGACCGGACGGCTTGCCGGTGCGGAGGTCGAAGCTGGAGCCGTGCAGCCAGCACTCGATGGCGCAGTCCTCGACCTCGCCCTCCGACAGCGACACGTTCGCGTGCGAGCAGATGTCGTTGATCGCGAACACCCCGCCCTCGGTGTGGACGAGGGACACCGGCGTGCCGTCGATCTCCACCCGCTTGGGGGTGTCGCTCTCCAGCTCGCTCAGCGCACAGGCTTTGACGAAGGCCATCAGACGGAAGCCTCCAGCTCCGTCTCGATCTTCGCCAGCAGGCGCGCCTCGACGTCCGGCAGACCGATCTGCTGCACGAGCTCCGCGAAGAAGCCGCGCACGACCAGGCGGCGGGCCTCCATCGGCGGGATGCCGCGGGACATCAGGTAGAAGAGCTGCTCGTCGTCGAAGCGGCCGGTGGCCGACGCGTGACCGGCGCCGGCGATCTCGCCGGTCTCGATCTCCAGGTTCGGCACCGAGTCGACGCGGGCGCCGTCGGTGAGAACCAGGTTGCGGTTCATCTCGTAGGTGTCCGTGCCCTCGGCCGCGGCCTGGATGAGGACGTCACCGATCCACACCGCGTGCGCGTCCTCGCCCTGGAGGGCGCCCTTGTAGACGGCGTTGGACTTGCAGTGCGGGGTGTTGTGGTCGACCAGTAGGCGGTGCTCCTGGTGCTGGCCGTGGTCGGTGAAGTACAGACCGAAGAGCTCGGCCTCGCCGCCGGTGCCCGCGTAGGAGACCCGCGGGTGCAGCCGCACCAGGTCGCCGCCGAAGGTGACCACGAACGACTTGAAGGTGGCGTCGCGGCCGATCAGCGCGTTGTGCTGGGCGACGTGGACGGCCTTGTCGTCCCAGTCCTGTACGGAGACGACGGTCAGCTTGGCGCCGTCGCCCAGGAGGTAGTCGACGTTGGCGGCGACGACCGCGTCACCGGTGTGGTCGATGACCACGACGGCTTCGGCGAAGGCGCCGAGCTCGATGACCTGGTGCCCGTAGGCCACGCCGCCCTCGCCGTGCACGGCGATCCGGATCGGCTCGGTGAGCACGGTGTCCTTGGGGACGGTCACGACGGAGGCCTTGTCGAAGGACGAGTACGCCTGGGCCGCGACGCGGTCCACCGGCGTGCCGGCCTTGCCCAGCCGGGCGTCGTCGCGCCCGACCGCCTCGACGGTGACGCCCTCGGGCGCCTCGACGGTGACCGTGATCCCGTCACCGTTCGCGACGGCGGTGCCGTCGTGCAGCCCGCGCAGCCGCTCCAGCGGCGTGAACCGCCACTCCTCCTCGCGACCGTGCGGGACCGGGAAGTCACCGACGTCGAAGGACGGGGGCGCGCTCATGCGGGTGGCGACGGTCGACTCGGCGGCGACCGCGATGGATCCCGCGGTGGTGGAGCCCACCGGGATGTTTGCCTCAGCCATGGCTGTCGTAGTGCTCTCTTCCTAGATCAGAAACTGCTCAACTGCCGGACGGGGAACGGTCGTTATCCGACCGAGCCCTCCATTTGCAGCTCGATCAGCCGGTTGAGTTCCAGGGCGTACTCCATGGGGAGCTCCTTGGCGATCGGCTCGACGAAGCCGCGCACGATCATCGCCATCGCCTCGAACTCCGTCAGACCGCGGCTCATCAGGTAGAAGAGCTGGTCCTCGGAGACCTTGGAGACGGTCGCCTCGTGGCCCATGGAGACGTCGTCCTCGCGGACGTCGACGTAGGGGTAGGTGTCCGAGCGGGAGATGGTGTCGACGAGCAGGGCGTCGCAGAGCACGTTCGACTTGGAGCCGTGGGCACCCTCGCCGATCTCGACGAGACCGCGGTAGGAGGTGCGGCCGCCGCCTCGCGCCACCGACTTGGAGACGATGTTGGAGGAGGTGTTCGGCGCCATGTGGACCATCTTGGAGCCGGCGTCCTGGTGCTGGCCCTCGCCCGCGAAGGCGATGGAGAGCGTCTCGCCCTTGGCGTGCTCGCCCATCAGGTAGACGGCCGGGTACTTCATGGTGACCTTGGAACCGATGTTGCCGTCGATCCACTCCATGGTCGCGCCCTCGTACGCCACGGCGCGCTTGGTGACCAGGTTGTAGACGTTGTTCGACCAGTTCTGGATCGTCGTGTAGCGGCAGCGGCCGCCCTTCTTGACGATGATCTCCACGACGGCGCTGTGCAGCGAGTCGGAGGAGTAGATCGGGGCGGTGCAGCCCTCGACGTAGTGGACGTAGGCGTCCTCGTCGACGATGATCAGCGTCCGCTCGAACTGGCCCATGTTCTCCGTGTTGATGCGGAAGTAGGCCTGGAGCGGGATGTCGACGTGGACACCCTTGGGCACGTAGATGAACGAGCCGCCGGACCACACCGCGGTGTTCAGCGACGCGAACTTGTTGTCGCCGACCGGGATGACGGTGCCGAAGTACTCCTGGAAGAGCTCGGGGTGCTCCTTCAGGGCGGTGTCGGTGTCGAGGAAGATGACGCCCTGCTCCTCCAGGTCCTCACGGATCTGGTGGTAGACGACCTCGGACTCGTACTGGGCCGCGACACCGGCCACCAGGCGCTGCTTCTCCGCCTCGGGGATGCCGAGCTTGTCGTACGTGTTCTTGATGTCCGCGGGCAGGTCCTCCCAGGACGCCGCCTGCTTCTCCGTCGAGCGCACGAAGTACTTGATGTTGTCGAAGTCGATGCCGGAGAGGTCGGAGCCCCAGTTCGGCATGGGCTTCTTGTCGAAGAGGCGCAGGCCCTTGAGGCGCAGCTTCAGCATCCACTCCGGCTCGTTCTTCTTCTGCGAGATGTCGCGCACGACAGCCTCGGAAAGACCGCGCTTGGCAGCGGCGCCGGCCGCGTCGGAGTCGGCCCAGCCGTATTCGTACGTGCCCAGGCCGTCGAGCTCAGGGTGGGCAGTCTCCGTGGGGAGCGTCATGCGGGGTTCCTCCCGGCCGTGCTTGCGGATGCTTGCGGGTGTGTGGTCTGTGGTGGCGCGCCGTGCGGGACGAACGTGGTGCAGACGCCGTCGCCGTGGGCGATCGTCGCCAGGCGCTGCACGTGCGTTCCCAGGAGGCGGGAGAAGAACTCCGTCTCCGCCTCGCACAGCTGCGGGTACCGCTCGGCGGCGTGGGCGACCGGGCAGTGGTGCTGGCACAACTGCTCGCCCCGCTGGGGAAGGGGCGCGCTGCGCGCCGTAGCAGCGTACCCGTCGGCACTCAAGGCCTTGGCCAGGGCTTGGGTGCGCTCTTCAGGGTGTACGGCCTCGATCGCGTCCCTGTACGCCCCGGCTTGAGCCTCGACGCGGGCCCGCGCGAACGCCGCGACGGCCTTCTCGCCGGCCTCGCCACCGCCCGCCGACCGCTCGATCCAGTCCAGGGCGTCGACGGCGAGCTTGTCGTAGGCCTGCTCGAAGGCGTCCCGGCCGCAGTCGGTGAGCGCGAAGACCTTGGCCGGCCGGCCGCGGGTCCGCGCGCCGTACACCCGCTGCTCGCGGGGGACGACGACCTCGTCGGCCACCAGCGCGTCGAGATGGCGGCGCACGGCGGCCTGGGTGAGACCGAGGCGGTTGGCCAGGTCCTGGGCGGTCGAGGGCCCGTGGTCCAGGATGGAGCGCGCGACCCGGTTGCGGGTGGACCGCTCACCGGTCGCGAGTTCCTCCTGGGGAGCCTCGCCGATGTTTTTCACAACGCCATTGTTGCGTAATTCCTCAAAGCCTGACAACCCACCTCGGGATCACCGGCGGTGCGCTGCATCACTTAGGCATACCTAAGCTGACCTGCGGAAACGATCTTTGATCGATCGGCGGCCGGAGAAATCCCTGGCCGCCCCGGTCAAGGTGCGGCAGACTCCTCGACCATGCCCACACCGCCTGTGACCGGCCCTTTGTGCACGCGCGACACTCTCGCGGCCGACCTGCGCGCCCTGGGCGTGCGGGACGGCGAGACGCTGCTCGTGCACTCCTCCCTGAAGTCGCTCGGCTGGGTCGCCGGAGGCGCCGTCGCCCTCGTCCAATCCCTTCTCGACACGCTGGGCGAAACGGGCACGCTCGTGGTCCCCACGCACTGCGGGGACAACTCCGATCCCGCGCACTGGGGCCGCCCGGCCGTACCCGAGGAGTGGTGGGAGCCCATCCGGGCCGCCATCCCCGCCTACGACCCGCTCATCACGCCGAGCCGGGGCGTGGGGGTGGTCCCGGAGACCGTGCGCACCTGGCCCGGGGCCGTGCGCAGCGCGCATCCGCAGACGTCGTTCGCGGCGATCGGCCCGGGCGCGTCGCGGATCACCGAGGGCCACGCCCTCGACTGCCTCCTGGGCGAGCGCAGCCCGCTGGCCCGCCTGGAGGAGACGGACGCCCGGGTGCTGCTGCTCGGCGCCGGATACGACTCCTGCACCTCCTTCCACCTGGCGGAATACCGGGTGCCGGGGCCGGTGGCCCAGGTGTCCTTCGCCGCGGCGACCCCGCACGGGCGGCGCTGGGTGACCGTCCAGGACACCGCCCTCGACAGCGACCGCTTCGACGAGCTCGGCGCCGACTTCGAACGGGACCGGCCCGTCGTGCGCGGCCGGGTCGGCGCCGCGGGCTGCCGCCTCTTCCCCGTCCGGGACGCCGTGGCGTACGCGCGGCGCTGGCTGGAGACGCACCGCCCCCACGACGCCTAGGAACGCCGGCGCGGCCGATCGACGTGGCACTCGAGCGGCCCGGGGCCCACACGGGAGGGAGCCGGGCCCCGCGCCCGGGGACCCCGCGGCACCGGCCTAGACTTGCCGTCCATGAACAGCGAGCCCGCCCTGCCGTCTCCCGGCCGCCGCCCCTCAGGGAGACCCTGCGGGTCGCACCCCGTCGTCGAGGTCACCGGACTGGTCAAGCGGTACGGAGCCAAGACCGCCGTGGACGGTCTCGACCTCACGGTCGGCGCGGGCACCGTGACCGCCGTCCTCGGCCCCAACGGCGCCGGCAAGACCACCACCGTCGAAACCTGCGAGGGCTACCGCAGGCCCGACGCGGGCACCGTCCGCGTCCTCGGCCTCGACCCGGTCGCCGACGCCGCGCTGCTCAAGCCGCGGATCGGCGTGATGCTCCAGTCCGGCGGGGTCTACTCCGGCGCCCGGGCCGACGAGATGCTCCGCCACATGGCGAAGCTGCACGCTCACCCGCTGGACGTGGACGCGCTCATCGAGCGCCTGGGCCTCGGCAGTTGCGGACGCACCACCTACCGCAGGCTCTCCGGCGGCCAGCAGCAGCGCCTCGCGCTCGCGATGGCCATCGTGGGGCGGCCCGAACTGGTCTTCCTGGACGAGCCGACCGCCGGGCTCGACCCGCAGGCCCGCCGCGCCACCTGGGACCTGGTGCGCGAACTGCGCGCCGACGGCGTCTCGGTGGTCCTCACCACGCACTTCATGGACGAGGCCGAGACCCTCGCGGACGACGTGGCCATCGTCGACCTCGGCAAGGTGGTCGCCCAGGGCTCCCCCGAGCAGCTCTGCCGGGGCGGCGCCGAGAACACGCTGCGCTTCACCGGCCGCCCCGGCCTCGACCTCGGCGCCCTCCTCAAGGCCCTGCCGGACGGCACCGCCGCAGCCGAGCTGACACCCGGCGCGTACCGCATCACCGGCGCCATCGACCCCCAACTGCTCGCCACCGTCACCACCTGGTGCGCCCAGCACGGCGTGATGCCCGAGGGCATCGCGGTCGAACGCCACACCCTCGAGGACGTCTTTTTGGAGCTGACCGGCAAGGAGCTGCGCGCATGAGCGCTGGTACGTACGCACCGAAGCCGGGCGCGGCGCCGCTCGGGCGGATGATCGGGGCGCAGACCGCCCTGGAGACGCGGATGCTGCTGCGCAACGGCGAGCAACTGCTGCTCACCGTGATCATCCCGAGTCTGCTGCTCGTGCTGTTCTCGACCGTCGACATCATCGACACCGGTGCGGGCAAGTCCGTCGACTTCCTGGCGCCCGGCATCCTCGCGCTCGCCGTGATGTCGACCGCCTTCACCGGCCAGGCCATCGCGACGGGCTTCGAGCGGCGGTACGGGGTACTCAAGCGGCTCGGCGCCTCACCGCTGCCGCGCTGGGCGCTGATGACGTCCAAGACGCTCGCCGTGCTCGTCACCGAGGTGCTCCAGGTCGTCCTGCTCACCGTGATCGCCCTCGCGCTCGGCTGGTCCCCGCACGGCAACCCGCTCGCGGTGCTGTTCCTGCTGGTCCTCGGCACGGCCGCGTTCTCCGGGCTCGGGCTGCTCATGGCCGGCACCCTGAAGGCCGAGGCGACGCTCGCCGCGGCCAATCTGGTGTTCCTGCTGCTGCTCGTGGCCGGCGGGGTCATCGTGCCGATGGACAAGTTCCCGGGCGGCGTGCGGTCCGTGCTGGAGGCGCTTCCCATCTCGGCCCTGTCCGACGGGCTGCGCACGGTGCTCCAGGACGGCGCCTCGATGCCGTGGGGGGACCTCGGGATCCTCGCGGTGTGGTCGGTCCTGGGCCTCGGCGCGGCCGCGCGGTTCTTCCGCTGGGAGTGAGCCGGGGGCCGTACCCGGGGGCGGCGCGGGGGTGACGTTCCTCCCGTCCGGGCACGGCGGGGCCCCCTAGTGAAAACATGCACAAACAGGCGCCTACGATAGGGCGCATGCCGAAAGTGACCCGAGCCGACGTGACCGCGGCGGCCCGCAATCCGCTCCTCTACATCGCGCAGCGGTGGACCGCCTCCCCCGCGGTCGTGCGGCGCGCGGCCCTCATCGCCCTCGTCATGGCCGTGGCCATCGTGGTGACCGGAGGAGCGGTCCGGCTCACCGGCTCCGGGCTCGGCTGCCCGACCTGGCCCAAGTGCACCAGCGACAGCCTCACCGTCACCAGCGAGATGGGCTTTCGCGGCGTCATCGAGTTCACCAACCGGATGCTGACCTACGTGCTGTGCGCCGCGGTCGGCTGGGCGATCATCGCGGCCCGCTCCGCGAAGCCCTGGCGGCGCCCGCTGACCCGGCTTGGCTGGGTGCAGTTCTGGGTGGTCATGGGCAACGCGGTCCTCGGCGGCATCGTCGTCCTGGTCGGGCTCAACCCGTACACCGTGGCCGCCCACTTCCTGCTCTCCAGCGCGCTCATCGCGGTCGCGGTGGTCACCTGGCAGCGCACCCAGGAGGGCGACGGCGCCCCAAGGCCCTTGGTGGGCAAGGCAGTTGTGCAGCTGACCTGGCTCCTGGTGGGTGCCTCGGCGGCGCTCATCGCGGTCGGCACGATCGTGACCGGCACCGGACGCCACCCCGGCGACTCCAAGGACGTGCCGCGCATCCCGCTGGACTGGACGATGATCACGCAGCTCCACGCCGATCTGGCCTGGGTGGTGGTGGCGCTCGCCGTCGCGCTCTGGTTCGTCCTGAAGGCCGTCGACGCCCCCGTCGGCCCACGCCACCGCGCCCGTGACCTGTTCCTGGTCCTGATGGCGCAGGGCGTGATCGGTTACGTCCAGTACTTCACCAAGACGCCGGAGATCCTGGTCGGCCTGCACATGCTCGGCTCGTGTCTGGTGTGGATCGCCGTGCTGCGCGTCCCGCTCGCGCTGCGCGAGCGCCCCGAGGTCCTGGTCGAGGTACCGGACCGGACGGACTCAGCCCTCAGCCACGCCTGACAGGCCGTAGACACGGCGGGCGTTGCCCGCCGCGATCATCCCGGCGACCCGCTGCGCGTCGCCGCGCGACCAGGCGCCGTCGCCCACCCAGTCGCCGAGCACCCGACCGAGCGCCTCCGAGAACAGCCGCGCGCCCACCACGTGCAACTCGGGCAGCCCGCGCGCCCCGCTGGAGTAGAGCAGCTTCCCGAACGGGGCCAGTTCCAGGATCTCGGCGAGCACGGCCGCGGCCCGCGCCCCCGTCCGCACCAGGGCGGGCCCCACGTCCGCGTACACATGCGGATGGACGCTGGCCAGATGGGCGGCCTGGCGGTGGTACGGATAGCCGTGGAGCAGCACCAGATCGGTGCCGAGCCCGCACGTCGCTTCCGCGAATCCGGCGAGCGGCATGGGGTCGGCCATCCCCACCTGGAGCTGGAGCGGGCGCCCGCAGGCGACGGCGCTCCACAGCAGATGACGCAGGAGCACCGGGTCCCGCAGGCGGCCGTGCTTGCGCCGGCCGTCCAGCCACCGCCCGGCCGCCCCGCGCACCTCCCCCGGGCCCGGCGGCCGCGGGTCGAGCCCTTCGGGTGCGCCGGTCACCGAGGCGAAGGCGACGGCGGAGGCGGCCGCGGTGTGCAGGGCCTCGGCGAGGTTGGCGAGGAAGGACTCGACGGTCCCGGAGGTGTCGGCGACCTGCTCGGCGAGGAGTTCCAGGCGCACGATCTCGTGGGCGTCGGCGGCGCCGGCCGCGGCGATCTCGTGCGGGGCGGTGAGGTCTCCGGGCAGCCCGGTGTCGACCAGATAGGTGGAGATCCCCGATCCCCTCAGCAGCCGTCTGCCCGACTCCAGTACGCCGAGCTCGCGACGGCGGGCCAGATAGCGGGCCGGGGCGCAGTGCGGCTCCAGGCCGAGGAGCGGGGGGCACCAGCGGCGTACCGCGAAACCGGTCTGGGTGTCGAAGAAGGTGGTGCCGGGCGCGGGCAGGGTTCCGGTGCGGCCGAGCGCCGTCTCGAAGGTGCCGAGGCCGAGCTCGGTGCGCAGCACGCCGTGGCAGTACTGGTCCACCAGGCTCGGGGTGTCGATCATCCGGGGCTCCCAGGGGGTGGAGGCGCTTGTACCCCTCCTAACGGGTGAGCCCCGGATCGGTGTTGCTCGGGTGCCGCTCAGCTGTTCTTCGGACCGCCGAGCTGGATGCCGGCCATGCGCGACCACTCGTAGGGGCCGGTCTTCACCTTGGCCGCGAACTCCCCGTCGAAGTCCTCGTGGACGGTGATCCCGGCCTTCTCGACGGCGCTCATCGCGACGGCGTGGCTGGGGGCCACCAGGTCGCCCCAACCCCCGTCCTCGCCTACGAGCACGATGCGGGCGCCCTTCTGCCCGATGTACGCGACCTGGCCCTCGGCGCCGCCGTGCTCCTTGGCGAAGGAGTCGATCCGGCGGGCCAGCTTGGCCGCGTGCCGTTCGGCCGCCGCGGCCTGCTTCTCGTCAACCTGGGTGTCTGCCATGCCGCGATGCTACTAGCGGGTAGATCCAGGAGCGACAAGAGGGGCCAGTGGCTTGCGCCACTGGCCCCTCGGAGTCTGTCGACGGTCGGGTCAGCGCAGGAACGGGTCCACCGCGACGGCCACGAACAGCAGCGAGACGTACGTGATCGACCAGTGGAAGAGCCGCATTTCCTTCAGCTTGGTGCCGGTCGCCTCGTTCTTGGCGCGCGACTGGAGCGCGTGCGCCTCCCACAGCCACCAGCCGCCGGAGACCAGAGCCACCGCCGTGTAGAACCAGCCGGTGTAGCCGAGCGGGGTGAGCAGCAGCGAGACGGCGACCATCACCCAGCTGTAGAGGACGATCTGGCGCGCCACCACCTTGTTGGAGGCGACCACCGGCAGCATCGGCACGCCGACCCGCGCGTAGTCCTCCCTGACCTTCATGGACAGCGGCCAGTAGTGCGGCGGCGTCCAGAAGAACATGACGAGGAACAGGATGACCGGCGCCCAGGACATCGAGTTGGTGACCGAGGACCAGCCGATGAGCACCGGGAGGCAGCCCGCGATGCCGCCCCAGACGATGTTCTGGGAGGTGCGCCGCTTGAGGATCATCGTGTACACGACGACGTAGAAGAGCAGGGCGCCGAGCGAGAGGGCGGCCGAGAGCCAGTTGACCAGCAGCCCGAACCACAGCGTGGAGACGACGGCGAGCGAGATGCCGAAGACCAGGCACTCGCGCGGCGAGACCATGCCGGTCACCAGGGGCCGCTGGGAGGTGCGGTCCATCAGCGCGTCGATGTCCCGGTCGATGTACATGTTCAGGGCGTTTGCGCCGCCCGCCGAGAGGTACCCGCCCAGTGTGGTGGCGAAGACCAGCCACAGCGGGGGAACGCCCTGCTCGGCGAGGAACATCACCGGAATGGTGGTGATGAGGAGCAGTTCGATGATCCGTGGCTTGGTCAGCGCCACAAAGGCCTTGACGCGGGCCCCGAATGGCCGATGGCCCCCCGGGCTGGGAGTCAAGACGACCCCTGCGGGTCGGGACTCGACGGCCGTCACGCACACCCCTGACAGAGAATTCCCAGCAAGTCCCCCGGTGATCCGGGATGTTCCCGGACGTGAAGGCCCGGTAAAGACTTGCGCGTACCACGCCACTCTAGACGTTGCCCCTACGCCGTCCTCCCCGGGGGTGGGGTCGTGTTGGGGGTTGTTCGCCGGGAGGCGGATTTCGCCGCTCCCCGGCACGCTGGAGCTGTCCGTCTCAGCGTGCAAGCAGTCGAAAAAGTGAGCGTTCGGGCAGGGGTAGGCTCGACAACGCCCGGTGCGCCCTCAGTCACCGGGATACGACATGTGGAGAGGAGCCCTGACTCAGGGTGAGCACCAAGCCGACCACCACAGACCTCGAGTGGACCGAGCTCGACCAGCGGGCCGTAGACACCGGCCGCGTCCTGGCCGCGGATGCTGTACAGAAGGTCGGCAACGGCCATCCAGGTACGGCGATGAGCCTGTCTCCGGCCGCGTACACCCTCTTCCAGAAGGTGATGCGGCACGACCCGGCGGACGCCGACTGGGTCGGACGCGACCGCTTCGTTCTCTCCGCGGGCCACTCGTCCCTGACCCTCTACATCCAGCTCTACCTGGCCGGTTTCGGCCTGGAGCTCGATGACCTCAAGGCGTTCCGCACCTGGGGTTCCAAGACCCCCGGCCACCCGGAGTACGGCCACACCACCGGCGTCGAGACGACCACGGGCCCGCTGGGCCAGGGTGTCGCCAACGCGGTGGGCATGGCGATGGCCGCCCGCTACGAGCGCGGCCTGTTCGACCCGGAGGCCGCCCCCGGCACCTCCCCGTTCGACCACTTCGTGTTCGCCATCGCCGGTGACGGCTGCCTCCAGGAGGGCATCTCCTCCGAGGCCTCCTCGCTGGCCGGACACCAGAAGCTCGGCAACCTGATCCTGCTGTGGGACGACAACCACATCTCGATCGAGGGCGACACCGAGACCGCGGTCTCCGAGGACACCGTCAAGCGGTACGAGGCCTACGGCTGGCACGTCCAGCGCGTCGCGCCCAAGCCGGACGGCGACCTGGACCCCGAGGCGCTGTACGACGCGATCGAGGCGGCCAAGGCGGTCACCGACCGGCCGTCGTTCATCGCGATGCGCTCGATCATCGCCTGGCCCGCGCCCAACGCCCAGAACACCGAGGCCGCGCACGGCTCGGCGCTCGGCGACGACGAGGTGGCGGCCACCAAGCGCGTCCTCGGCTTCGACCCGGAGAAGTCCTTCGAGGTCGCCGACGAGGTCCTCGCGCACACCCGGGCGGCCCTGGACCGCGGCCGTGAGGCCAAGGCCGAGTGGGAGAAGTCGTTCGCCGCCTGGCGCACCGCCAACCCCGAGCGCGCCGCCGAGTTCGACCGCATCAACGCGGGCGAGCTGCCCGAGGGCTGGGAGTCGCACCTCCCGGTCTTCGAGACCGGCAAGGGCGTCGCCACCCGCGCCGCCTCCGGCAAGGTGCTCCAGGCGCTCGGCGCGGTCATGCCCGAGCTGTGGGGCGGCTCCGCCGACCTCGCGGGCTCGAACAACACGACCATCGACAAGACGTCGTCGTTCCTGCCGGCCGGCAACCCGCTGACGGAGGCCGACCCGTACGGCCGCACCGTGCACTTCGGCATCCGCGAGCACTCCATGGCCGCGGAGATGAACGGCATCGCGCTGCACGGCCACACCCGCATCTACGGCGGCACCTTCCTGGTGTTCTCCGACTACATGCGCAACGCGGTGCGCCTGTCCGCGCTGATGCACCTGCCGGTGACGTACGTGTGGACGCACGACTCGATCGGCCTCGGCGAGGACGGCCCGACCCACCAGCCGGTGGAGCACCTGGCCTCGCTGCGCGCGATCCCCGGCCTCAACGTGGTGCGCCCCGCGGACGCCAACGAGACCGCCATCGCCTGGCGCGAGATCCTCAAGCGCTACACCAAGGTGTTCGGCAAGGGGGCCCCGCACGGCCTCGTGCTGACCCGCCAGGGCGTGCCGACGTACGAGGTCAACGAGGCCGCCGCCAAGGGTGGTTACGTGCTGGTGGAGGCCGAGGGCGGCGACGCCCAGGTCGTGCTCATCGGCACCGGCTCCGAGGTCCAGCTCGCCGTCGGCGCGCGCGAGGAGCTCCAGGCCGCGGGCATCCCGACCCGGGTGGTCTCGATGCCGTGCGTGGAGTGGTTCGAGGAGCAGGACCAGGCGTACAAGGACAGCGTGCTGCCGCCGTCGGTCAAGGCGCGGGTGGCGGTCGAGGCCGGCATCGGTCTGACCTGGCACCGCTTCGTGGGTGACGCGGGCCGCATCGTCTCGCTGGAGCACTTCGGTGCTTCGGCCGACGGCAAGGTCCTCTTCCAGGAGTTCGGCTTCACCGCCGAGCACGTGGCCGCCGCCGCCCGGGAATCCATCGACGCCGCCCAGCGCTGACGCCGGTATACGAACTAGTAGGAGATGCAATTCTCATGACAGACGCACTCAAGCGCCTCTCCGACGAAGGCGTCGCGATCTGGCTCGACGACCTGTCGCGCAAGCGGATCACGTCCGGCAACCTGGCCGAGCTGATCGACCAGTCGCACGTGGTGGGCGTCACCACCAACCCGTCGATCTTCCAGAAGGCGATCAGCCAGGGTGACGGCTACGACACCCAGCTGACCGACCTCGCGGCCCGCAAGGTGACCGTCGAAGAGGCCATCCGCATGATCACGACGGCTGACGTGAGGGACGCCGCCGACATCCTGCGCCCGGTCTTCGACGCGACCGAGGGCCAGGACGGCCGGGTCTCCATCGAGGTCGACCCGCGCCTGGCGCACGACACCCGCGCCACGGTGGCCGAGGCCAAGCAGCTGGCCTGGCTGGTGGACCGGCCGAACACGCTCATCAAGATCCCGGCCACCGAGGCGGGACTGCCGGCGATCGCCGAGACCATCGGTCTTGGCATCAGCGTCAACGTGACGCTGATCTTCTCCCTCGAGCGCTACCGCAAGGTCATGGACGCCTACCTGACCGGCCTGGAGAAGGCCAAGGAGCGCGGCCTGGACCTCTCGAAGATTCACTCCGTGGCGTCCTTCTTCGTGTCCCGCGTGGACACCGAGATCGACAAGCGGATCGACGCGCTCGGCACCGACGAGGCCAAGGCCGCCCGCGGCAAGGCCGGTCTCGCCAACGCGCGCCTCGCCTACCAGGCGTACGAGGAGGTCTTCGCCTCCGACCGCTGGGCGGCGCTCGACAAGGCGCACGCCAACAAGCAGCGCCCGCTGTGGGCCTCCACCGGGGTCAAGGACAAGGCGTACAAGGACACCCTGTACGTGGACGACCTGGTGGCCCCCAACACGGTCAACACCATGCCGGAGGCCACCTTGGAGGCCACCGCCGACCACGGTCAGATCACCGGTGACACGGTGACCGGGACGTACGAGCAGGCCCGCGCCGACCTCGACGCCGTCGAGAAGCTGGGCATCTCCTACGACGAGGTCGTGCAGCTCCTGGAGGACGAGGGCGTCGAGAAGTTCGAGGGCGCCTGGAACGACCTGCTCAAGTCCACCGAGGCGGAGCTCAAGCGCCTCGCACCCTCGGAGGCGTAAATCTTGACTGCGATTCGCCAAGCGAATCCGCTTCGTGACGCCGCAGACCGACGGCTCCCGCGCATCGCGGGGCCGTCGGGCCTGGTGATCTTCGGCGTCACGGGCGATTTGTCCCGTAAAAAGTTGATGCCCGCCGTCTATGACCTCGCCAACCGCGGTCTGCTGCCGCCGGGCTTCTCCCTGATCGGCTTCGCCCGCCGCGAGTGGCAGGACGAGGACTTCGCGCAGGAGGTCCACGACGCGGTCAAGGCGCACGCCCGTACGCCGTTCCGCGAGGAGGTCTGGCAGCAGCTCATCCAGGGGATGCGCTTCGTGCAGGGCGACTTCGACGACGACGAGGCGTTCGAGACGCTGAAGTCGACGATCGAGGAGCTCGACAAGGCGCAGGGCACCGGCGGCAACTTCGCCTTCTACCTGTCCGTGCCGCCGAAGTTCTTCCCCAAGGTCGTCCAGCAGCTCAAGAAGCACGGCCTGGCCGACCAGAAGAACGGCGCCTGGCGCCGTGCGGTCATCGAGAAGCCGTTCGGCCACGACCTGGTCTCCGCCGAGGAGCTCAACCAGGTCGTGCACGAGGTCTTCCCGCCCGACGAGGTCTTCCGGATCGACCACTACCTGGGCAAGGAGACCGTTCAGAACATCCTCGCCCTGCGGTTCGCCAACACCATGTTCGAGCCGCTGTGGAACCGCTCCTACGTCGACCACGTGCAGATCACCATGGCCGAGGACATCGGCATCGGTGGCCGGGCCGGCTACTACGACGGCATCGGCGCGGCCCGTGACGTCATCCAGAACCACCTGCTCCAGCTCCTGGCGCTGACCGCGATGGAGGAGCCCGCCTCCTTCGACGCGGACGCGCTCGCGGCCGAGAAGACCAAGGTGCTCGGCGCCGTGCGGCTGCCCAAGGACCTCGGCAAGGACACGGTGCGCGCGCAGTACGCGGCCGGGTGGCAGGGCGGCGAGAAGGCCGTCGGCTACCTCCAGGAAGACGGCATCGACCCCAAGTCGAAGACCGACACCTATGCCGCGATCAAGCTGGAGATCGACAACCGCCGCTGGGCGGGCGTCCCGTTCTACCTGCGCACCGGCAAGCGGCTCGGCCGGCGCGTCACGGAGATCGCGGTGGTCTTCCAGCGCGCCCCGCACTCCCCCTTCGACCACACCGCGACGGAGGAGCTGGGCCAGAACGCCCTGGTCATCCGGGTGCAGCCGGACGAGGGCGTGACCGTGCGCTTCGGCTCCAAGGTGCCGGGCACCTCGATGGAGGTCCGGGACGTCTCCATGGACTTCGCCTATGGCGAGTCCTTCACGGAGTCGAGCCCGGAGGCCTACGAACGCCTCATCCTGGACGTCCTGTTGGGCGACTCCAACCTCTTCCCGCGCGTGGAGGAGGTCGAGCTGTCCTGGAAGATCCTCGACCCGATCGAGCAGTACTGGGACAAGCACGGCAAGCCCGCCCAGTACCCCTCGGGGACCTGGGGTCCCGACGAGGCGGACGAAATGCTCGCACGAGACGGACGGAGCTGGCGTCGGCCATGAAGATCGACCTTACGGACACCACGGCCAGCAAGATCAACAAGGCGCTCGTGCAGGGCCGCCGCGCGGTCGGCACGCCCGCCGTCGGCATGGTGCTCACCCTCGTCATCGTCACCGACGAGGAGAACGCCTACGACGCCCTGCGCGCCGCCGGCGACGCCTCGCGCGAGCACCCCTCGCGCACCCTCGTCGTCATCAAGCGCGTCTCTCGCTCGCCCCGCGACCGCACGAGCTCGCGCCTCGACGCCGAGGTGCGGGTCGGCGCGGACGCGGGCACCGGCGAGACGGTGATCCTCCGGCTCTACGGCGAGGTGCTCAACCACGCCCAGTCGGTGGTCCTGCCCCTGCTGCTGCCGGACGCGCCGGTCGTCGTGTGGTGGCCGGTGAACGCGCCGGTCGACCCGGCGCAGGACCCGCTGGGCGCGCTCGCCCAGCGCCGGGTGACTGACACCTACACCTCCGAGCACCCCATCAAGGAGCTGACGGCCCGCGCCGAGGCCTACACCCCCGGCGACACGGACCTGTCGTGGACCCGCATCACGCCCTGGCGCTCGATGCTGGCCGCGGCCCTCGACCAGGTCGCCTGCAAGGTGACCTCCGTCGAGGTGGAGGGCGAGGAGTTCAACCCGAGCTGCGAACTGCTCGGCATGTGGCTCGCCGACCGGCTGAACGTGCCGGTCAAGCGCTCCCCCTCGGGGGGTCCCGGCCTCACCGCGGTACGGATGGAGACGGACTGCGGCCCGATCGTCCTGGACCGCGCCGACGGCTCGCTGGCCACGCTCTCCATGCAGGGCCAGCCGGACCGCGCGGTGGCGCTGAAGCGCCGGGAGACCGCCGAGCTCATCGCGGAGGAGCTGCGCCGCCTCGACCCGGACGACACCTACGCCTCCGCGCTGAAGTACGGCGTGGACCGGCTCGGTGACGGCGCCGGGGCCAAGGCCGCCGCCAAGGAAGACGCGGAGGTCCAGCAGGCTCCCGCGAAGAAGGCGGCCCCGGCCAAGAAGGCAGCGGCCAAGTGAGCACGCCTCAGCTCGTCGTCCACCGCGACAAGGAGCTGATGGCGCAGGCCGCCGCGGCCCGGCTGATCACCAAGGTCGTGGACGCCCAGGCCGCGCGCGGCTCGGCGTCCGTGGTCCTGACGGGCGGCCGCAACGGCAACGGGCTGCTCGCGGCGCTGGCCTCCTCCCCGGCGCGGGACGCGATCGACTGGTCGCGCCTCGACCTGTGGTGGGGCGATGAGCGTTTCGTCCCCGAGGACGATCCGGAGCGCAACTACACCCAGGCGCGTGCGGCGCTGCTCGACGCGGTGCCGCTCGATCCGAAGCGGGTGCACGCGATGCCGGCCTCGGACGGCGCGCACGGCACGGACGCGGACGCGGCGGCCGCCGCCTACGCGGCGGAGCTCGCCGAGGCCTCGGGGCCCGAGGACCACGGGCAGGTCCCGACGTTCGACGTCCTGATGCTGGGCGTCGGCCCGGACACCCATGTGGCGTCGCTCTTCCCGGAGTTGCCCGGGGTGCGGGAGACCGAGCGGACGGTCGTCGGGGTGCACGGCGCTCCGAAGCCGCCGCCCACCCGGATCTCGCTCACCCTCCCGGCGATCCGGGCGGCCCGCGAGGTGTGGCTGCTCGCGGCGGGCGAGGACAAGGCGCACGCCGCGGCGATAGCCCTGTCGGGCGCGGGCGAGGTGCAGGCCCCGGCGGCCGGCGCCTACGGCCGGGCCCGCACGCTCTGGCTCCTGGACGCGGCGGCCGCCTCCCGGCTGCCGCGGTCGCTGTACCCCCCGGCGTCCGCCTGACGTCTGACGCGAACGGCCCGGCCCGCCCCTTCGGGGAGCGGACCGGGCCGTTCGTCATGGTGAGTGCCTCAGGGCCTCAACGGCCGCGCAGCGAGCGGTACTTGGCGACCAGCGCCTTGCTGGACCCGTCCAGACCCGGCACGTCCGCGCCCTCGGTCAGGGCGGGCTCGACCCGCTTGGCGAGCACCTTGCCGAGCTCGACGCCCCACTGGTCGAAGGAGTCGATGTTCCAGATGGCGCCCTGGACGAACACCTTGTGCTCGTACAGCGCGATCAGCTGGCCGAGGACCGAGGGGGTCAGCTCCTTGGCCAGGATCGTGGTGGTGGGGTGGTTGCCCCGGAACGTCTTGTGCGGGACCAGCTCCTCGGCCACGCCCTCGGCGCGCACCTCGTCCGGCGTCTTGCCGAAGGCCAGCGCCTGTGTCTGGGCGAAGAAGTTGGCCATCAGGAGGTCGTGCTGGGCGACCAGACCCGGCAAAAGGTCGGCGACCGGCTCGGCGAAGCCGATGAAGTCGGCCGGGATGACCTTGGTGCCCTGGTGGATCAACTGGTAGTAGGCGTGCTGCCCGTTGGTGCCGGGGGTGCCCCACACCACCGGCCCGGTCTGCCAGTCGACGGGGTTGCCGTCGCGGTCCACGGACTTGCCGTTGGACTCCATGTCCAGTTGCTGGAGGTAGGCGGTGAACTTGGACAGGTAGTGCGAGTACGGGAGCACCGCGTGCGACTGGGCGTCGAAGAACGCCCCGTACCAGACCCCCAACAGGCCCATCAGCAGCGGCACGTTGGACTCGGCGGGCGCCGTGCGGAAGTGCTCGTCGACGAGGTGGAAGCCGTCCAGCATCTCGCGGAAGCGGTCCGGGCCGACCGCGATCATCAGGGAGAGCCCGATGGCGGAGTCGAAGGAGTAGCGGCCGCCGACCCAGTCCCAGAACCCGAACATGTTGGCCGTGTCGATGCCGAACTCGGCGACCTTGTCCGCGTTGGTCGACAGGGCCACGAAGTGCCGGGCCACCGCGTCCTGGTCGGCCTTCAACTCGCTGAGCAGCCAGTTGCGGGCCGAGGTGGCGTTGGTGATGGTCTCGATGGTGGTGAAGGTCTTGGACGCGATGATGAACAGCGTCTCGGCGGCGTCGAGGTCACGGACGGCCTCGTGGAGGTCGGCGCCGTCCACGTTGGAGACGAAACGGACCGTCAACTCCCGGTCGGTGAAGGCCCGCAGGGCCTCGTACGCCATCGCCGGGCCGAGGTCGGAGCCGCCGATCCCGATGTTGACGACGTTCTTGATGGGCTTGCCGGTGTGGCCGGTCCACTCGCCCGAGCGGATCTTCTCGGAGAAGGCGGCCATCTTGTCGAGCACGGCGTGCACTTCGGGCACCACGTTCTCGCCGTCGACCTCGATCACCGCGCCCCGGGGGGCACGCAGCGCGGTGTGCAGCACGGCGCGGTCCTCGGTGGTGTTGATCTTCTCGCCGCGGAACATCGCGTCCCGCAGTCCGGCGACGTCGGTGGCGACGGCCAGCTCGCGCAGGAGCGCGAGGGTCTCGTCGGTCACCAGGTGCTTGGAATAGTCGAGATGGAGATCGCCGACTTGCAGGGTGTATGCGGTGCCGCGACCGGGCTCGGCGGCGAACAGCTCCCGCAGATGGGTCTCGCCCCACTGCTCCCGGTGCTTGCTCAGTGCGGTCCACTCGGGCATCTGGTTGAGCCTGGTACGGCTTCCTGCGTTCATCTCCGACATCAGCCCACTTCTACTCGTACGTGCGTACCTGCCCCGCTGCCCCTCCAACCTAATTGATCAGGCCCTGCGGGCAGGAATCAGCGCGGCGACCGCCACCACGAACAAGCCGGACGCCAGCAGCGCCGGAGTGTTGAGCCCCCAGGACGCGGCCGCCGCGCCGCCGGCCAGCGCGCCGAGGGGCGCGCCCGCCACGGCCAGCGTCCGGAACGCGGCGCTCACCCGCCCGAGCATGGCGGCCGGCGAGCGCTCCTGCGTCAGCGTCGTCAGATTGACGTTCCACACCATCCCCATCAGGCCGAACAGCGCCAACGCGGCGACCGCCACCCCCAGGACACGGACCGTGCCGATCGCCGCCAGAGCGCCGGTCTGGACGATCCCGGCGATCAGCACGGCGCGTATCCGCCCGAACCGTCGCGCGAGCCGCTGGGCGATCAGCCCGCCCGCCACACTGCCGGCCCCGTACGCCGTGATGGCCGCCGCGTAGCCGCTCTGCCCGGCGCCCAGCCAGCCGGTGATGTGCAGGACGAGGGTGGCGATGAGGGCGCCCATGCCGATGTTGCACACCGTGGTGGCGGCGCACAGTCCGCGCAGCGCCCGGTCGGCCCACAGGGTGCGCAGGCCCTCGGCGGTCTCCGCCCGCAGCGTGGACCCGGGTTTTCTGGGCGCCCGCTCGGGGGCGCTCGGCCGCAGTGAGGCGACCAGCGCCGCGGCGAGGACATAGCTCGCCGCGTCCACTCCGTAGGGCGCCGCGGCCGACACCGCGAGCAGCACCGGCACCAGCGGCGCCGCGAGGAAACCGCCCGCTATCTGCTGCCCGGTCATCACCCGGGCGTTGGCGCTGCCCAGCGCGCCACGGGGCACGAGGGAGGGCAGCAGGGCGGTGGCCGCGTTGTCGAAGAGGGTGCCCAGGGAGGTCAGCGTGAAGGCGAGCACCATCAGCAGGACCAGGGAGGCGTGGCCGGTGGCGACGGCCACGGCGAAGGCGGCCATCAGGGCGCCGCGGAGGATGTCCACGGCCCACATGGCGCGGCGCTGGTCCACCCGGTCGGCGATCGCGCCGCCGAGCAGTCCGAACAGCAGCCAGGGCACGTAGCCGCAGGCCGTGACGAGGGCGATGAGGAACGGGTCGGAGGTGAGGGTGGTGGCGAGCAGGGGCAGCGCCGCGGTGCGCAGCGCGTCACCGAAACGGCTGACGACGGCGGCCGTCCACAGCCGTCCGAACCCCCCGCGCCAGGCGGGCTTCGTGGGTGCCGCGCCCTCCACGGCCTCGACAACGGTCACAACTCCCCCTCGTGAGCGATTGCTTCACAAGGTAGAGGGCACCACTGACAATCGTCCGTGACCGGTGCCTTCACCCCGCGGGGCGAGGTCGTGCGGCATGAGGTCGTACGTCGAGACATCGTGCGGCGCGAGATCGTGCGGCCGGGAGTGGCCCGGATGCACCGAAGGGCCCTGCGGATGAACCGAGTTCACCGTGCGGGCCCCTCAACTGTCAGATCTCGCCGCGGAGTTTGGCGAGCGCCTCCGCGAGGATCGCCTCGCCGTCCGCGTCGCTGCGCCGTTCGCGTACGTACGCGAGATGCGTCTTGTACGGCTCGGTGCGCGGCGGGTCCGGCGGGTTGTCCCGGTCCTGTCCTGCGGGGAACCCGCAGCGCGGGCAGTCCCACGTCTCCGGAACCTGTGCGTCGCTGGCGAAGCTCGGCTGCGTCTCGTGCCCGTTCGAGCACCAGAAGGAGATGCGCAGGCGCGGCGCGGACTCGCCCCGCTCGGCCTCGCCCATCGGCCCCGCTCCGACCCGGCTTCCCCGGATCGCGTTGCCACTTGCCACGGTCGTAACTCCCTGCGTGATGGTGCTCGAAGATGCCCCAGTCTACGTAAGGCCCAACGCGCGTCCAGTGATTGGAGTTACACCCCACCCCCGAAACGCCGAACGACGACGGCTTACTTGTACTTCATCAGCAGACCAAGCACGACAATGCACGCGAACCACAGCAGACCGATCACGATGGTGATGCGGTCGAGGTTGCGCTCGGCGACCGAGGAGCCGCCCACGGAGGACTGCATGCCACCGCCGAACATGTCGGAGAGGCCGCCGCCCTTTCCCTTGTGCATCAGCACCAGCAGCATCAGCAGCAGGCTGAAGACGATCAGGGCAATCGAGAACCCGACAATCACGGCTGGACCAACTTCCTAGGACTGATATGACGACGGGGGCCGGGGGGACATTCCACAATCCCTGTTCCGGCCCCCGCAAGGGTACGACGGATCCGCGCTACCGCATACTTACTGGTCGCGGAAGCGGACGATCTTGACGAACTCGTCGGCGTCCAGCGCCGCGCCGCCGACCAGGGCCCCGTCCACGTCGGGCTGAGCCATGATCGCGGCCACGTTCCCGGACTTCACCGAGCCGCCGTACTGGATGCGCACCTTGTCGGCGAGCTCCTGCGAGTACAGCTCGGCGAGACGGCCGCGGATGGCGCCGCACACCTCCTGCGCGTCCTCGGGGGTCGCGACCTCGCCGGTGCCGATCGCCCACACCGGCTCGTACGCGATCACGATGGACTCGGCCTGCTCGGCCGGGACGTCCTTGAGGCCGCCGTCGAGCTGGGCCAGCGTGTGCGGGACCTGCTGTCCGGCCTTGCGGACGTCGAGGCCCTCGCCGACGCAGAGGATCGGCGTCAGGCCGTGTCGGTAGGCGGCCTTCACCTTGGCGTTGCAGAGCTCGTCGCTCTCGGCGTGGTACTGCCGGCGCTCGGAGTGGCCCACGGCGACATAGGTGCACTTCAGCTTCGCCAGCATCGCGCCCGAGATCTCGCCGGTGTAGGCACCGGATTCGTGCGCCGAGATGTCCTGGGCGCCGTACTTGATCTTGAGCTTGTCGCCGTCGACGAGGGTCTGCACGGAGCGCAGGTCGACGAAGGGCGCCAGGACCGCGACCTCGACGGCGTCGTAGTCCTTGTCGGCGAGCGCGAAGGCGAGCTTCTGGACGTGTGCGATGGCCTCGAGGTGGTTGAGGTTCATCTTCCAGTTGCCCGCCATCAGCGGGGTACGGGTGCTCACGGGTGTTCAGTCCTCCAGTGCGGCGAGGCCGGGAAGCGTCTTGCCCTCGAGGTATTCGAGGGAAGCGCCGCCGCCGGTCGAAATGTGGCCGAAGGCATTCTCGTCGAAGCCCAGGTTGCGGACGGCCGCGGCGGAGTCGCCGCCGCCGACCACGGTGAAGCCGTCGCAGTTGAGCAGGGCTCGTGCGACGGCGGTCGTGCCGCCGGCGTAGTCGGGGTGCTCGGCGACGCCCACGGGGCCGTTCCAGAAGACGGTCTCCGAGTCGGCGATCTTCGAGGCGAAGACCTCGCGGGTCTTGGGGCCGATGTCCAGGCCCTCCTGGTCCGCGGGGATCCGGTCCGCCTCG
Source organism: Streptomyces hundungensis (assembly GCF_003627815.1). NCBI lineage: Bacteria > Bacillati > Actinomycetota > Actinomycetes > Kitasatosporales > Streptomycetaceae > Streptomyces > Streptomyces hundungensis. The sequence continues at coordinate 6,486,060 of NZ_CP032698.1, read as the reverse complement.
ACGGTGTCGAAGTCGGCGGGGGCCTTGGTCTTCAGGTCGGGGAAGTCCTTGGAGACCAGGACGTCGACGGGGAGCACGAGCTCGACGCCGTTCGTCTCGGCGCGCTTCATGTACTCCTGGACGACCGGGATCTGGTCCTCCTGGAGCAGCGAGATGCCGACCTCGTACCCCTTGGCCTTCAGGAAGGTGTACGCCATGCCGCCGCCGATGAGGAGGCGGTCGGCCTTGCCGAGCAGCTCGTCGATGACGGCGAGCTTGTCGGAGACCTTGGCGCCGCCGAGCACCACGGTGTAGGGGCGCTTGACGTCCTCGGTCAGCTTCTTGAGGACGCCGACCTCGGTGGCGATGAGGTAGCCCGCGTAGTGCGGCAGGCGCGCCGGGAGGTCGAAGACGGAGGCGTGCTTGCGGTGTACGGCTCCGAAGCCGTCGCCCACGTAGACGTCGGCGAGGGCGGCGAGCTGGTCGGCGAAGGCGGCGCGCTCGGCGTCGTCCTTGGCCGTCTCACCGGCGTTGAACCGCAGGTTCTCGATGACCGCGACCTGGCCGGGCTGAAGCCCGTTCACCGCGTCGTGGGCGGCGGCGCCGACGGTGTCCTGGGCGAACGCGACCGGGGCGCCCAGGAGTTCACCGAGCCGCTCGGCGGCCGCGAGCAGCGAGAACTGCGGGTCCGGGGCGCCCTTGGGGCGGCCCAGGTGCGAGGCCACGACGACCTTGGCGTCGGCGGCGACGAGCGCCTTGATGGTGGGCAGCACGGCGCGGATGCGGCCGTCGTCGGTGATGCGGCCTTCTGCCAGCGGCACATTGAGGTCGGCGCGGACGAATACCCGCTTGCCCGCGACCCCTTCGGCGAGAAGTTCGTCGATCGTCTTCATGTGTGGGTGACTCCTTGGAGCTACGTGACGGGCGGTCAGGACAGGCGACAGGGCCCGTACAGCGCGTCGTTGCGCTGCCCGAGCCCTGTAGCTCACATCAGGTGCCTACCGGACCGAGGTCAGAGCTGGCCGCCGACGAAGACGGTCAGGTCGACGAGGCGGTTGGAGTAGCCCCACTCGTTGTCGTACCAGCCCAGGATCTTCACCGTCTTGCCCTCCTGGACCATGGTCAGGGAGGAGTCGAAGGTGCAGGAGGCGGCGTCGCCCACGATGTCCGAGGACACGATCGGGTCCTCGGTGTAGAACAGGACGCCCTTGAGGTCACCGTCGTCGGCGGCCTTCTTGAACGCGGCGTTGACCTCGTCCTTGGTGACCTCGCGCTGGAGCTCGACGACCAGGTCGGTGGCCGAACCGGTCGGGACCGGCACGCGCATCGCGATGCCGTCGAGCTTGCCCTTGAGCTGCGGCAGGACCAGGGCGGTGGCCTTGGCGGCGCCGGTCGTGGTCGGGATGATGTTCTCGGCGGCGGCGCGGGCGCGACGCAGGTCCGAGTGCGGGAAGTCCAGGATGCGCTGGTCGTTGGTGTACGCGTGGACCGTCGTCATCAGACCCTTGACGATGCCGAAGTTCTCGTCGAGGACCTTGGCCATCGGCGCCACACAGTTGGTGGTGCAGGAGGCGTTGGAGATGACGTGGTGGTTGGCCGCGTCGTACTTGTCCTGGTTGACGCCCATCACGATGGTGATGTCCTCGTCCTTGGCCGGAGCCGAGATGAGGACCTTCTTGGCGCCACCGGCGATGTGCTTCTCGGCGTCGGCCTTCTTGGTGAAGATGCCGGTCGACTCGATGACGATGTCGACGCCCAGCTGACCCCAGGGGATGTCGGCCGGGTTGCGCTCGGAGAGGACCTTGATGGTGTGGCCGTCGACCGTGATGGTGTCGGCGGTGTGGGTCACCTCGGCCTTGAGGCGGCCCAGAATGGTGTCGTACTTCAGCAGGTGGGCGGTGGTCGCAGTGTCACCCAGGTCGTTGACAGCCACGATCTCGATGTCCGCACCCTGCTCAAGGAGCGCGCGGAAGTAGTTGCGCCCGATGCGGCCAAAGCCGTTGATGCCTACGCGGATCGTCACGAACCGATCTCCTCGTTAGGTACGCCGGGTTTCTCGACGCCGGCGAGTTGTATGGGATGTCCCCGACCGGTTACGACCCTACCTCCCCGGGGACGGCGAAGTGACATCGAGCGCGTCCGGATGGTTCCGAAATGCCGCCCGGGACGGCCCGGTGGCCCGTACCTACCTGCGGGTACGGGCCACCGGGACCTTCGGCCCCACTACCCGGTGTCAGCGGTGCAGTGCGCTGAGCGCCTTGGCGACCAGGTGCTTGCGGTCGACGGCCGAGGGCACGTTCTCCAGACCGAAGCCGAACAGGACGGTGTCGCGGGTGGTGACGGCGGCCGAGGAGTGGAACAGCGCCTGGGAGCGGGCCCAGTCGGCGCTGTTGCCGGGGCTGCCGGCGGGCGGCCCCGGCACGTTCCAGGGGCCGAGCGCGGTTTCGAAGCCCTCGGCTCCCGAGGCCGCGCCGCCCAGGACCAGCCGGGTGTCGTCGACGAAGGCGCCGAGCCCGCCGGTGCCCGGGTCGGACACATAGGAGACGGCGACCTCGACCTGCTTGCCGGCGTACGCGGCGAGGTCGACGGAGACCTGCTGCCAGCCGTTGGACGAGCCGGTGAAACGGTTCCAGGCGCCGCTGCTGCCGCTCGCCGCACAGGCGGACGCGCCGGGCGTGAGGTAGTGCGTCAGGAAGGGGTGTTCCTTGAGGAGGAAGCCCTGTTCGCACTGGCTGGGGGCGCTGGTGGTGCTGCCTCCGTTGAGGTCCGGCAGGGTCGTCCAGTCGTCCTGGCCGACGGTGTGGGCCTCGATGATCACCTGGTCGTAACCGGGTTCGGTGTCGTAGCTGAGCTGGAGGTCGAGGCTCGGCTTCTGGGCGGCCGTCGCCCCGGTCAGGTCGACGGTGCGGGCGAGCCGCATATAGGCGTCGTCGCGGTGCTTGGCCGCGGCGAACCAGGAGCCCTCGGCCGGTTCGAACGGGGTGCGGACCCCGGGATAGTCACCCGCGGAGGCGCTTGCGAACTGCGGGAACCGGTCGGGCTTGAGGGTGTCGGAGGTGATGGTGTACGCACCGGCCGCGGTCAGCGGGCTGCCGGGAGCGGCGGCCAGCGAGGCCTTGGCTCCGGCGAGCCTTCCGGCACCGGCGAAGGCGGGCGGCGACTTGAGGCCCGCCTTGTTGTAGGCGCCGAGGTAGTACTGCGAGAAGTCGTCGGACAGGGCGCCGTCGCCGAGGTCGACGCTGCCGCCGGCCTGTTCACCGGCGTTGATCAGCTTGCCGCCCTCGTTGACGAAGTCGCGTACCGCGAACATGGTGGCCGCCGACGGCTGGGCGTCGCCGGTGTACCAGAGGACGTTCCGGAAGTGGCTGAGCACGCCGAGGGCGCTCGGGGTGCCCTGGGTCGCCACGTCCCAGACCGCGGCCTTCTTGCCGTTGTCGGCGAGCGCCCTGGTGTAGAGCGCGGCGTTCTTGGCGGGTGCGGTGCCGCCCTCGTCGGCGAGGACCAGGGTGTCGCCCTTGGGGCGCTCGGCCACGGTGTACGTGAACGGTGTGCTGGAGGTCGGCTGTCCCGCGGCGGTCCGCCCGGTGAACCACACCTGGACCCGGTCGCCGGCGTCGGCGTCCTCGACCTTGGCGCGGTACTGGTCGAAGCGGATGTTGTCGTGCCCGCCGAAGACCTTCCCGCCCTGCCAGGGCTCCAGCTCCTCGGTGTGCCTGCGGCCGCCGTTGATGCGGTAGTTGAGGGTCTTGTCGCGCACCGACTTGCGTACGGTGACGGCGACCTCCTGGTCGTCGTCGCGGGTGTACGAGGTGGCGAAGGTGTCCGGGGTGAAGTCCGGGGCGTCGATGCCGACCGAGGAGGACGGCCGGTCGGGGTGGGCTGCGGTCTCGGCGACGGAGAGCGCGAAGGGGATGTTCTTCTGGAACTCGGCCTGGATCAGCTTCTCGCTGTCGGGGAAGTTGAAGTCCGAGGGGCAGTCGGCCGGATTCCACTCGTCGGTGGGGTCCGCCTTGGACACGGTGGTGCAGGTCGACATCTCGGGGGTGAACATCATCGTGCCGTTGACGTTCGCCGCGTGCCCGTCGGCCTCGCCGTTGGTGGTGTAGAGCGCGGAGGAGACCTCCGAGTGGTAGCCGGGGATGGCCGGCTTGTCGGGGGTGCCGGCGAGCGACTTGTAGATGACGTCGTCGGGGGTCGGCGTCGCGACCTGCCAGCCCACTCCGTACAGCAACAGCTCCGCCGCGGAGTGGTAGTTGATGGCGTAGTTGAAGTGGACCCGCTTCTCGAAGGAGTCGAGCGCCTTGGTCTCGGGTTCGCTGCCCGCGCTCGGGCCGCGGTAGGTCTCGCTCGTCGGGTCGGGCGAGGAACCCTCGTCGTCGTAGCCCCACTTGTACGGGAAGTTGCGGTTCGGGTCGACGCCGTCGGCCGAGGTGATCTTCCCGTCGCCGTTGTTGTCGCGGAGGTTCTTGCGCCACAGCCGGTTGCCGGGGGTGAACGTGTAGTCGTAGCCGTCCGGGTTGGCGGATATGACGAACCACAGCTCGGTGGAGTCCACGATCTTGGTGATCCGCGGGTCCTTGCCGTAGTTGTCGAGGTAGTAGTGCATCAGCCGCCGGGTCATCTCCGGGGTGATCCACTCCCGCGCGTGCTGGTTGGACAGGTAGAGCGTGGCGGGCTTGGAGCCGTCCCTTGACTTGGTGGCGCCCTTGGTCAGCTTGACGGCGAGGATGTCCTGGCCGTTGACGGTCTTGCCGATCGACTCGACCTTGGTGAGGTCCGGGTGGGCCCTGCCGGTGTCGAGGATCTCCTGCTTCAGGCCGTTCCGGCCGCTGTAGGGGCGGAACACCCCGTCACCCGCGGCCTTGAGGCGGTTCTGGGCCTGGGCGGAGACCTTGTGCTCGGTGAGGTCGACGCCCTTGCCGCGCAGGGCCGCGGCCTGGGACTTGGTGAGGTAGAGCTCGACTCCCGCCGAGCCCTTGGCCGGCAGTGCGGCGCCCAGTTCCTGGGCGTCGGCGCCGGCCTCCAGGAGCAACGGCAGTTGTGCGCGGCTGACCTGGGCGTTCCAGACGACGATGCCCTCGCCGTCGGCTCCGCTCGGACGGGCCTGAACGGCGGGCGCCGCCACCACTCCGGCCGTCAGCAGTGATGCAGTGGCGAGGATCGCTCTCGCTCTGCGTCTCATGAGCCCCCCTTGCTGTTGTCTGCCACGAAAGTGGACAGACGCCAGGCTCATGACTGTTCATGATCATGTCAATACCGCGGGAGCCTGCGCGGGCACCGTGCGGACACAGTGCCGGGCAGGGGGCGGGCAGGGCGCGGGCTCGGCGCGGGGCAGGGCGCGGGCAGGGTGCGGAAAACGAAACCGGCGCCCACCAAGTGGGCGCCGGTGCACGGCAGTTGAGGGCGGGCCGACTCAGCCGACCAGGCCGTCCGCCATCTCCTCCGTCAGATTGGACTCGGTGCCGGGGATCCCCAGGTCCTGGGCCCGCTTGTCGGCCATCGCGAGCAGCCGGCGGATCCGGCCCGCGACGGCGTCCTTGGTCAGCGGCGGGTCGGCGAGCGCGCCCAGCTCCTCCAGGGAGGCCTGCTTGTGCTCCATGCGCAGCCGGCCGGCCGCCGCGAGGTGTTCGGGGACCTCGTCGGCCAGGATCTCCAAAGCACGCTGGACGCGGGCTCCGGCGGCGACCGCGGCCCGGGCCGAGCGGCGCAGGTTGGCGTCGTCGAAGTTGGCGAGGCGGTTGGCGGTGGCCCGCACCTCGCGGCGCATCCGCCGCTCCTCCCAGGCGAGCACCGACTCGTGCGCGCCGAGCCGGGTGAGCAGCGCGCCGATCGCGTCACCGTCCCGCACGACCACCCGGTCCACACCGCGGACCTCGCGTGCCTTGGCCGCGATCTGGAGCCGCCGTGCGGCACCGACCAGGGCGAGGGCCGCCTCCGGGCCCGGGCAGGTCACTTCGAGGGACGAGGAGCGGCCCGGCTCGGTCAGCGAGCCGTGCGCCAGGAACGCGCCGCGCCAGGCGGCCTCCGCGTCACAGGTGGCCCCCGAGACCACCTGGGGCGGCAGACCGCGGATGGGACGGCCGCGGCCGTCGACGAGCCCGGTCTGGCGAGCCAGCTGATCGCCGCCCGCCACGACCCGCACGACGAAACGTGAGCCTCTGCGCAGGCCGCCCGGGGCCATCACGATCAGCTCGGAGCTGTGCCCGAAGATCTCCAGAATGTCCCGCTTGAGCCGACGTGCCGCCATCGCGGTGTCCAGCTCCGCCTCGATCACAATGCGGCCGCTCACCAGGTGCAGCCCGCCCGCGAATCGAAGAATCGCCGAGACCTCCGCCTTCCGACAGCAGGTCCGGGTGACGGGCAGCCGGGAAATCTCGTCCTTCACCGCCGGCGTCATCGCCATGGGCCGATCCTTCCATGCATCCGAAAAATACGGTCGTACGCGGCGGCCAACAGCTCCGGATCGTGCTTCGGAGAACCATCGGGCCTGGCCACGGGCGCCAGCTCGACCTCGGCTCCGAGCCGTTTCGCGGCTTCGGTCAGGCTCCCCCGGTCGGGCACGGCGGCCACATCGGCCAGCACCACGTCGAAGGCGAGTTTAGGGGCGTGTCGTCCCAAAACCTCCAAATGACGCTGCGGTGAGAAGCCATCGGTTTCACCCGGTTGTGGCGCGAGGTTCAGCGAGAGGACCTTGCGGGCCTTGGTCTCGGTGAGCGCGTCCAGCAGTTCGGGGACCATCAGATGCGGGATGACGGAGGAGAACCAGGAGCCCGGGCCGAGCACCACCCAGTCCGCGTCGAGCACCGCGGCGACCGCTTCGGGGACGGCCGGCGGGTCGTGCGGGACCAGGTGCACGGAGAGCACCTCGCCGGGCGTGAGCGCCACCGTGGCCTGCCCGCGCACGGTGTCCACGTCATCGGGGCGCGCCACGTCGTGACCCCGTACGAGGGCCTCCAGCTCCAGCGGCACCGCCGACATCGGCAGCACCCGGCCCTGCGCGCCGAGCAGCTTTCCGACCAGGTCGAGGGCCTGCACATGGTCGCCGAGCTGTTCCCACAGGGCGACGATCAAGAGGTTGCCCACGGCGTGCTCGTGCAGCTCGCCCTGGGACTGGAAGCGGTGCTGGATGACCCGGGCCCAGGTCTGGCCCCAGTCGTCGTCGCCGCAGAGCGCGGCCAGGGCCTTGCGCAGGTCGCCCGGCGGCAGCACGCCCAGTTCCTCGCGGAGCCGGCCGCTGGAGCCGCCGTCGTCGGCGACGGTGACGACGGCCGTCAGGTCGCCGGTGATCCGGCGCAGGGCGGCGAGCGAGGCCGACAGGCCCATGCCGCCGCCGAGCGCGACGACCTTGGGCTGGGCGCCCCGCTTGCGACCGGTGCGCAGCACCGGCCCGGCGGTGCGCCGGCGGTACACCTTCACTCGCGCCCCATGTCCCGGTGGACGACGACGGTCTCGATCCCCTCGGAGGCCAGGCGGGCGGCGAGCTTCTCGGACATGGCGACCGAGCGGTGCTTGCCGCCGGTGCAGCCGACCGCGATCGTCACGTACCGCTTGCCCTCGCGGCGGTAGCCGGCGGCGATCAGCTGGAGCAGCTCGCTGTACTGGTCGAGGAACTCCTTGGCACCCGGCTGCCCGAAGACATAGCCCGACACCTCCTCGTTGAGGCCGGTGTACGGACGCAGCTCCGGCACCCAGTGCGGGTTGGGCAGGAAGCGGCAGTCGACCACCAGGTCCGCGTCGACCGGCAGGCCGTACTTGTAGCCGAACGACATGACGGTGGCGCGTAGCTCCGGCTCCTCGTCGCCCGCGAACTGGGCGTCCATCTTGGCGCGCAGCTCATGGACGTTGAGGCTGGAGGTGTCGATCACCAGGTCGGCGTCGCCGCGCAGCTCGCGCAGCAGGTCGCGCTCGGCGGCGATGCCGTCGACGATGCGGCCGTCGCCCTGGAGCGGGTGGGGGCGGCGCACCGACTCGAAGCGGCGCACCAGGGCGTCGTCGGAGGACTCCAAAAAGACGATCCTGCGGGTCACCTCCTTGGCGTCGAGGTCGGCGAGCGACTCGCGGAGGTTGTCGAAGAACCTGCGGCCGCGCACGTCGACGACGACGGCGATGCGCGCCACGTTGCCCTGGGAGCGGGCGCCGAGCTCCACCATGGTGGGGATCAGCGCGGGCGGCAGGTTGTCGACGACGAACCAGCCGAGGTCCTCCAGGCACTTGGCCGCGGTGCTGCGCCCGGCGCCCGACATACCGGAGATGATCACCAGCTCGGGGATGGGCGCATCGGCCCCGCCGGCCTCGATCGTCGTGCCCGTACTCACGTCTACTCCCGCGTCTCGGTCTTCTTCGTGCTGGTCGGTCATGTCGTGCTGCCCCCGTCGTCCTCTTCCATGATCTCTCCTGTCGCCGTATTCACGGCGGGCGCGGCCGGAACCGCTTCGGCGAGGGCCGCGGCAACGGTCTCGGCCGTCTTGCGGCCTATGCCGGGGACCTCGCAGATCTCGTCGATTGTCGCCGACCGGAGCCTCTTCACCGAGCCGAAATGCTTGATCAGAGCATGCTTGCGGGTGTCGCCGAGGCCGGGCACCGCATCCAGCGGCCCCGCCTTGAAGCGCTTGGTCCGTTTGGCCCGCTGATAGGTGATGGCGAAGCGGTGGGCCTCGTCACGCACCCGCTGGAGGAGGTAGAGCCCCTCGCTGGAGCGGGGCAGCACCACCGGGTCGTCCTCCTCGGGCACCCAGACCTCTTCGAGCCGCTTGGCGAGGCCGCACACGGCGATGTCGTCGATGCCCAGCTCGTCCAGGGCCCGCTTGGCGGCGGCGACCTGGGGGCGGCCGCCGTCGACGACCAGGAGCTGGGGCGGGTAGGCGAAGCGCTTGGGCCGGCCGTCCTCGTCCTGGAGCGCGGACACCTCCCCCGAGTGCGGGGCGGGCGCCGGGCCGGCCGGATCGCCGGGGCCGCCCCGGCCAGGCGCGTCCGTCGGTCGGCCGGACGCGTCCACCAGCTCACCAACGCTCTGGAGTTCACCGTGGGGCTGGAGTTCATTGACGGTCTGGAGTTCACCGACGGTCCGGCCGGACGTGTCCGCGCCGCCCGAACTCTCCTCCTCGACCCACTCCCCCGTACGCGCCTTCTCCGACAGATAGCGCTTGAAGCGGCGGCTGATCACCTCGTGCATCGACCGGACGTCGTCCTGGCCCTCGAAGCCCTTGATCTGGAAGCGTCGGTACTCGCTCTTGCGGGCGAGGCCGTCCTCGAAGACGACCATCGAGGCCACCACGTCGTCGCCCTGGAGGTGGGAGATGTCGAAGCATTCGATGCGCAGGGGCGCGCTGTCCAGCTCCAGGGCGGTGGCGATCTCCTCCAGGGCCCGCGAGCGCGTCGTCAGGTCCGAGGCGCGCTTGGTCTTGTGCAGGACCAGGGCCTGCTGGGCGTTGCGGGCGACCGTCACCATCAGGGCCTTCTTGTCGCCGCGCTGGGGGATGCGCAGCGAGACGGCCGAGCCGCGGCGGCTCGCCAGCCAGCCGCTCACCGCGTCCGCGTCCTCGGGGAGCGCCGGGACCAGGACCTCCTTGGGCACGGAGTCGCCGGTCTCCTCGCCGTACAGCTGCTGGAGCGCGTGCTCGACCAGACCCGCGGTGTCGACGGCCTCGACCTTGTCGGTGACCCAGCCGCGCTGGCCGCGCACCCGGCCGCCGCGGACGTGGAAGATCTGGACGGCCGCCTCCAGCTCGTCCTCGGCCACCGCGATGAGGTCGGCGTCGGTGGCGTCGTTGAAGACGATCGCGTTCTTCTCCAGGGCCTTCTTGAGCGCCCCCAGGTCGTCCCGGAGCCGGGCCGCCCGCTCGTACTCCATGTCCTCGGCCGCGGCCATCATCTGCTGCTCGACGCGGCGCAGATAGGCGCCGGTGCGGCCGGCCATGAAGTCGCTGAAGTCCTCGGCCAGTTCGCGGTGTTCCTCGGGGGTGACGCGGCCGACGCAGGGGGCCGCGCACTTGCCGATGTAACCGAGCAGACAGGGGCGGCCGATCTGGGCCGAGCGCTTGAAGACGCCCGCCGAGCAGGTGCGGACCGGGAAGACGCGCAGCATCAGGTCGACGGTCTCGCGGATCGCCCAGGCGTGGCTGTACGGGCCGAAGTAGCGCACGCCCTTCTTCTTGGCGCCGCGCATGACCTGGACGCGCGGGAACTCCTCGTTCATCGTCACCGCGAGGTAGGGGTAGCTCTTGTCGTCGCGGTACTTGACGTTGAAACGCGGGTCGAACTCCTTGATCCAGGAGTACTCGAGCTGGAGCGCCTCGACCTCGGTGGCGACGACGGTCCACTCCACGGAGGCGGCCGTGGTGACCATCGTGGCCGTGCGCGGGTGCAGGCTCGTCAACGGCTGGAAGTAGTTGGCGAGCCGCTGGCGCAGGGACTTCGCCTTCCCGACGTAGATCACCCGGCGGTGTTCGTCGCGGAATTTGTAGACCCCCGGCGAGTCGGGGATCTGTCCCGGCTTGGGGCGGTAGCTGGAGGGGTCTGCCATGGCCACCACCCTACTGGCGGCCACCGACAACGCGGCCGCCACCGACCCCGTCCTCAATCGCCGGACGGGCTGGGCCTGCCGATGCGGGCCGGCACCCGTCCTGCCAGGGGCGCGGGGAAGTGCGCGAGACGCGGGCACGGTCCGCAGCCAAAGCCCCTGGGGCTCCGCCCCAGACCCCGTATCGCGCCTAAAGGGCGCTCGTCCTCAATCGCCGGACGGGCTGAGGCGGCCGATGCTGGCCCGCACCGAGCGCCTAAGGGGCGCGGGGAACTGCGCGCCCAGCCACCTGCGGCCCGCAGCCGAAAACGGGTTTTCAGGGGCGCGAGGAACTGCGCGAGAAGCGACCACGGCCCGCAGGGAGAGCGGGTTTCAGGGGCGCGGGGAACTGCGCGAGAAGCGACCACGGTCCGCAGGATCGAGAGGGTTTAGGGGCGCGGGGAACTGCGCGGGACGGGGTCCGGTCCGCCGGGGTGGGGGTGGGCCGGGGCGGGGCGTTGGGCCCCGCACCGGCCCGGTCGCTACGCCCGCACCGCCCCACGCCGGCGAAGCCGCCAAGCCGCACCCAGACCGAGCACCAGCACAACCCCCGCCCCGGCGGACACCGGACCCAGAGGAGTACCACCCCCGGCGGCGGCAGCCGGAACCAGAGGACTGCCGACCCCGGTGGCGGCGGGCGCCTCGGCGTACCCGCCCGCCTCGCCCGCCCTGTCATACGCCGACCCCGGCAGCTTGTCCCCATAAGCCCGATGGACGCGCTGACGGTATCCGGCGAGGCTGGTGCCACCCGCGCCGATCGCCTTGACGGCGTCCTCGTCGAGGGGCAGCACCTTGCTGTCCTTCGCCACGTACCAGGCGTTGATCTGCGGCTCCTGGAACACGGTGCCGCCGGGGAGTTTCGCGGCGCCGGCCGTGGCGTAACGGGACTCGTCGTCGCCGGTGGCTATGTTGACCACCTTCCAGGACGAGCCCTCGGGGACCGTCCACAGGGATGCCTTCTGGCCGTCGGAGGCGACGGCCGTGGAGGCGAGGTACTCCAGTTGCGCGACGGGGGCGCCCGCCTTGCCCGCCACGAACTGCGGCGAGAGCGTGTAGACGGGTACCGCGTCGCCCTCGATGTGCGGGGCGGCGGCCGTGAGCGCCACCTTGCCGTCCCGCGCGAAGAAGCGGGAGAGCGTGTCGAGGGTGGCGGGTGCGGACGCGGCCTGGCGGGCCGCGGCCCGGGACTGCGCGGAGGCGTTCGGCGCCTGGTCGGCGACGGCGTGCGGGGCGGCCAGTGCGACAAGCGCGACGGCGACGGTCACGGGTGCGAGGCGGGTCACCTTCATCGTCGTCACGCCCCGATCCGGTACAGCGAGTGGGTCCAGGAGAAGGAGTTGTTGTTCACGTACCAGTCGTGCGACGCCCAGTTGTAGCGGGTGCTGGAGGGCCAGGGGTCGCCCCAGTACACCCAGGTGCTGGCGTCGTCGTAGCCGTACACGACGTGCATGTGACCGCCGCCGCTGGACCACTGGATGCGGGTCTCGATCGGACGGTTGTTGTTGATCTCGGTCTGAACGGTCGAATAGCGCAGCCAACCGGTCACATAGGAGCCCGAGTTGATGCCGGCCCAGTCGAGGGCGGTCTGCACATTGCCCAGGTTGGCCTGCCAGTTGGGGCAGTCGTAGCCCTGCGTCCGGCCGAACGCCGCGTTGCAGAACTGGTTCTGGGTGTAGGAGCGTCCGAACCAGGTGGCGATGGTGTTTCCGCTGCCGGCCCAGCACCAGTTGTCCTTCTGCTGGGACTGCATGGTGATGTTGAGGCGCTTGGAACCGGCAGCGCTCGCCGCGGCGGCTGCGGCGGGCACCGGCTTGTCGTTGTGCGGGGCGGCGGTGGCTGTTGCCGTGGGGGCGGCAAACAGGGCCGCCACCACGAGGGTGAGGGCGGACAGCCGTCTGTTCTTGCTGCGCATCGCGTTCCTCCCATGGCGGGGTGGGGGGTTGGGGATGGTGGAGGATCGCGTCCGGACGCTTGTTGTCGAGCATCGCCCGTTGTCGAGAACAGGTCAACGCGCTTCAATGCGGGGTGGGACGCGGGTGTGAACGAAGTGGCCGGAGTGTGAACAGCTCCTTCCCCGCCACCAGGTTTTCCCCGACCTGTTGCCGCCCCGCGTCCGCCCCCCACCGTGAACGTTCACTGAGGAGTCCCCCATGCTCCACACCGAGGCCGACCTGAAGCAGGTGCTCCACACCGGCCCGTTCCATCTGGCGCTGCGCGCCGCGCTGTCCGTACGGGGCCTGCCGCTCCAGCGCGTGCAGCACCATCTCGCCGGACGCGGCATCAAGGTCGGTGTCACCAGCCTGAGTTACTGGCAGCAAGGGGCGCGCCGGCCGCAGCGCCCCGAGTCGCTGCGCGCGGTCCGCGGGCTCGAAGAGGTGCTCGGTCTGCCCGCGAACTCCCTGCTGCGCCTGCTCGACGACACCTCGGCGACCGAGGTGGAGCGCCCCGCGGGACGCTCCTACCGTTCGCTCGTCGAGGCCTCGGGGGTGGTGGAGCAGCTCATCGCGGGGCTCGAAACCCCGGTGGACGGCGGTCTGCACACCGTCGGCCACCACGAACGCGTCCGTATCGGCGCGGCCCGGGAACTGCGCGGCCGGGACTCGCAACACGTCGTACGGGCCCACCGCGACGGCGTCGACCGCTATCTGGCCATCCACCGCGGGGACGCGGGCTGCGATCCGGCCCGGGTGGAGGTGCGCGCGGGCGAGAACTGCCGCACCGGGCGCGTCCGTTGGGACGCGGCCAGCGGAGTCCTGGTCGCCGAGCTGCTCTTCGACACCCGGCTGCGGGCCGGCGAGACGTATCTGTTCGGCTACGGCTTCGAGGACGGTACGGGCGGTCCGAGCCGGGAGTACGTACGCGGCTTCGCCTTCGCGGGCGGCCAGTACGTCCTTCAGGTGCGGTTCGACGAGCGGGCCCTGCCGGCCCGCTGCCGCCGCTTCGCCCAGACCTCCACCGGCGCCACCCGCTCCGGCCGCAGCGACCTCACCCTCAGCGGACGCCACCGTTCGGTGCACCTGGTGGAGCAGGGGGTACGGCCGGGGATCCTAGGGGTGGACTGGGACTGGGAGTGAGCGCGGGGGCCTGTCGGGTCAGGCGTCGGGGCCGGCTACGAGCTGGCCGTCCTTGAGCTTCACCGGCACCGGGGGCAGCGGCACGGTGGCCGGGCCGTGGACGGGCTTGCCGGTCATCACGTTGAAGCGGCTGCCGTGGCAGGGGCAGTTCGCGTGGCCGTCCTCGATCTTGTCCAGGAGGCAGCCGGCGTGCGTGCACTGGGCGCTGAACGCCTTGTACTCACCCTTGGCCGGGCAGCTCACCATGACCCGCTGCTCGCGGTAGAGCTTGGCACCGCCGACGGGGACCGCGTCGGGCGAACCGAGCGGCTCGGGGGCGGTGGGGGTGGGGTTCTCGGCGTGGCCGAGCTTGGAGTCGGTGGAGCAGGCGGCCACGCCGATCCCCACGGCCCCGCCGAGGGCGGCGCCTTTCAGCACGGTGCGACGGGCGGCGGGCTTGCCGGTCATGGGCTGTCTCCACTGATCACTGGTCTTGTCCTGGTCGGCCGTGCGGCGACCGACCCGGCCGCCACAACCGACCGGGGTTGCCCGATCGACGATACCGGCGCGGATCGCCCGCTCGGCGCCGGGGCTCCCCGGCGGCGGGGCTGCCCGTGCGGCGGGGCTCCCGGCGGCGGGCTGCCCGTGCGCCGTGGGATGGGTTACGTTCTGGGCCGTGATCGTCGTCGCCGGAGAATCCCTCATCGACCTGGTGCCGCGGCACCCCGAAGATCCCCTGGGGCCGCTGGCACCCCGGCCCGGCGGCGGCCCGTACAACACCGCGGTGGCCCTGGGGCGGCTCGGGGCGCGGGCCGCCTTCTGTTCCCGGGTCTCCACGGACGGCTTCGGCGAGGCCCTGCTGGGCGGGCTACGCACGGCCGGGGTGGACACGTCCCTGGTGCAGCGCGGTCCGGAGCCGACGACGCTCGCCGTGGCGAACGTGGCCCCGGACGGCTCCGCGGGATACGGCTTCTACGCGGACGGCACCGCCGACCGCCTCTTCGCACTCCCCCCTCAACTGCCGCCCGCGGCGACCGCGTTGGCCCTCGGCACCTGCTCCCTGATCCTGGAGCCGGGCGCGAGCGCCTATGAGGCGCTGCTGCGCCGGGAGTCCGGGCGGGGCCTGCTCACCCTGCTCGACCCCAACATCCGTCCACCCCTGATCCCGGACCCCGACGCCTATCGCGCCCGGTTCCGCGGCTGGCTGCCGTACGTCTCCGTCCTGAAGCTGTCCGAGGAGGACGCGGAGTGGCTGGGCGGAACGCCTGAGGAGTGGCTCGCGGCGGGACCCCGGGCGGTGGTCCTGACGAAGGGCGCGCGGGGCCTGACGGCCCACACCAGGGAGGGTGCCGAGCACTCGGTTCCCGCCGAGCGGGTGGAGGTGGTGGACACGATCGGGGCGGGCGACACGGTGAACGCGGCGCTGCTGCACCACGTCCCGAGCGTGTCCGCGCTGGCGGCGGCGGACTGGCCTCGTGTTCTGCGTTACGCGGCGAGGGTGGCGGCGCTGACCTGTGCGAAGGAGGGGGCTCAGCCGCCCATGGCCGAGGAGCTCGGCCCGCTCTCCTGACCCTGGCGGCCCTGGCGCGCCGGGTGCGGCCCTGGCCGCGCGGGGGTTCGGCGCCGGCCGCGCCGGGGCTGTTTGCGCAGTTCCCCGCGCCCCTATCAGGTCCGTTCCCAGCTGGCCGCCGTATGTGGCTGATCGCGCAGTTCCCCGCGCCCCCAAACAACAGGACCGCTCCCGGCTGACCGCCGCACGTGGCTGATCGCGCAGTTCCCCGCGCCCCCAAACAACAGGACCGCTCCCGGCTGACCGCCGCACGTGGCCGGTCGCGCAGTTCCCCGCGCCCCCAAACAACAGGACCGCTCCCGGCTGACCGCCGCACGTGGCCGGTCGCGCAGTTCCCCGCGCCCCCAAACAACAGGACCGCTCCCCGCTGACCGCCGCACGTGGCCGGTCGCGCGGTGCCTCGCGTCCCTAGGGGGCGGGGGTCCCGCGGGGCCTTGGGGGAGAGGGCGTTCCGCGCCTCTTCCCCGCCGCGGGGGGGTGGGGAAGAGGCGCGGTGTGGCTCAGGCCTTGCGGGCTCGGGCTGTTTTCTTTGCCGGTGCTGCCTTCTTGGCCACCGCCTTCTTGGCCGGTGCGGCCTTCGTCGAGGCCGGCTTGGTGGCCGCCCGCTTCGGGGACTTCCGTCCCGGCGACGACGCGGCGTCGCTGATCCGGTCCGCCCCCAGGATGTCCCTCAGGAACTTGCCCGTGTGGCTGGCCGACTCCGAGGCCACCTCCTCGGGCGTGCCCTCGGCGATGACCAGGCCACCCCCGCTGCCACCCTCGGGACCCATGTCGATGACCCAGTCCGCCGTCTTGATGACGTCCAGGTTGTGCTCGATGACGACCACCGAGTTGCCCTTGTCGACCAGCCCCGAGAGCACCTTGATCAGCTTGGAGATGTCCTCGAAGTGGAGCCCGGTGGTGGGCTCGTCGAGCACGTACACCGTGCGGCCGGTGGAGCGCTTCTGGAGCTCGGAGGCGAGCTTCACCCGCTGGGCCTCGCCGCCCGAGAGCGTGGGCGCGGACTGCCCGAGCCGGACATACCCGAGCCCGACCTCGTTGAGCGTGCGCAGATGGCGGGCGATCGTCGGAACGGCCTCGAAGAACTCCAAGCCTTCCTCGATCGGCATGTCCAGCACCTCGGCGATGGACTTGCCCTTGTAGTGGACCTCCAGGGTCTCCCGGTTGTAGCGCGCCCCGTGGCAGACCTCGCACGGGACGTACACGTCCGGCAGGAAGTTCATCTCGATCTTGATGGTGCCGTCGCCCGAGCAGTTCTCGCAGCGACCGCCCTTGACGTTGAAGGAGAACCGTCCCGGCAGATAGCCCCGGACCTTCGCCTCCATCGTCTCCGCGAACAACCGGCGGACGTGGTCGAAGACGCCGGTGTACGTCGCCGGGTTGGACCGCGGGGTGCGGCCGATGGGCGATTGGTCGACGTGGACCACCTTGTCGACGAGGTCGTCCCCGTCGACCCGAGTGTGCCGGCCGGGCACGCTGCGCGCCCCGTTCAGCTCCCGGGCGAGGTGCGTGTAGAGGATGTCGTTGACCAGCGTCGACTTGCCCGAGCCGGAGACGCCGGTGACCGCGGTCAGCACGCCGAGCGGGAACGAGACGTCGATGTCGCGGAGGTTGTTCTCCTTGGCTCCGTGCACGGTGAGCCGGCGCGAGGGGTCGATGGGGCGCCGCACGTCGGGCAGCGGGATCGACTTCTTGCCCGCCAGATACTGGCCGGTCACCGACTCCTTGTTGCTGAGCAGCTGCTTCAACGGCCCGCTGTGGACGACCTTTCCGCCGTGCTCACCGGCGCCGGGGCCGATGTCGACGACCCAGTCGGCCACCTTGATGGTGTCCTCGTCGTGCTCGACGACGATCAGGGTGTTGCCCATGTCGCGCAGGCGCACCAGCGTCTCGATCAGGCGGTGGTTGTCGCGCTGGTGCAGACCGATCGAGGGCTCGTCCAGGACGTAGAGCACGCCGACCAGGCCGGAGCCGATCTGGGTGGCGAGCCGGATGCGCTGGGCCTCGCCGCCGGAGAGCGTGCCGGCGGCGCGGTTGAGCGAGAGGTAGTCGAGGCCCACGTCGACCAGGAACTTCAGCCGCTCGTTGACCTCCTTCAGGACCCGCTCGGCGATCTTCTTGTCGCGGTTGTTGAGCTTGAGCTCGGCCAGGAAGTCCGCGCAGTCGCTGATGGACATCGCGGCGACCTCGGCGATGGACTTCTCCATCACGGTGACCGCGAGGACCAGGGGCTTGAGGCGCGTGCCCTCACAGGTGGGGCAGTGCACTTCGCGCATATAGCCCTCGAAGCGCTCGCGGGCGCCGTCGCTCTCCGCCTCGGAGTGGCGGCGCTTGACGAACGGCACCGCTCCCTCGAAGGCGGTGGTGTACGCCCGCTCCCTGCCGTACCGGTTGCGGTAGCGGACCTCGATCTGGGTCTTGTGGCCGTAGAGCAGCGCCTTCTTGGCGCGCTGCGGCAGACCGGCCCAGGGGATGTCGGTGCGGAAGCCCAGCTCGGCGGCGAGCGCGCCCACCAGGCGGGCGAAGTAGTCCTTGGTGTGGCCGAGCGACCACGGCGAGACCGCGCCCTCGTCGAGGGACTTGTCCTCGTCGGGGATGATCAGGTCGGGGTCGACCTCCATGCGCGTACCGATGCCGGTGCAGTCGGGGCAGGCGCCGAACGGCGAGTTGAAGGAGAAGGAGCGGGGCTCCAGCTCCTCGAAGGAGAGGTCGTCGTACGGGCAGTAGAGGTGCTCCGAGTACATCCGCTCGCGCTCGGGGTCGTCGGCCGCGAGGTCGACGAAGTCGAGCACGACCATGCCGCCGGACAGGCCCAGCGCGGTCTCGACCGAGTCGGTGAGGCGGCGCTTGGCGCCGTCCTTCACCGTGAGGCGGTCGATGACCACCTCGATGGTGTGCTTCTCCTGCTTCTTGAGCTTGGGCGGCTCGCTGAGCTGGATGGTCTCGCCGTCGACCCGGGCCCGGCTGTAGCCCTTGGTCTGGAGGTCGGCGAAGAGGTCGACGAACTCGCCCTTGCGCTCGCGGACCAGCGGCGAGAGCACCTGGAAGCGGCTGCCCTCGGGCAGTTCGAGGACCTTGTCCACGATGGCCTGCGGCGACTGGCGGGTGATGGGCCGGCCGCACTCGGGGCAGTGCGGCTTGCCGATGCGCGCGAACAGCAGGCGCAGGTAGTCGTAGACCTCGGTGATGGTGCCGACCGTCGAGCGCGGGTTGCGCGAGGTCGACTTCTGGTCGATGGAGACCGCGGGCGACAGGCCTTCGATGAAGTCGACGTCCGGCTTGTCCATCTGGCCGAGGAACTGGCGCGCGTACGAGGACAGCGACTCGACGTAGCGGCGCTGTCCCTCCGCGAAGATCGTGTCGAAGGCGAGCGAGGACTTGCCCGACCCGGACAGACCCGTGAAGACGATGAGGGAGTCACGTGGCAGGTCGAGCGAGACGTTCTTGAGATTGTGCTCGCGCGCGCCACGGACGATGAGACGGTCGGCCACGCCGGTCCGCACCTTTCTAGAGGGAGCGAGGGGGCTCCAGGAGCCCCCGTCCCAGGGTATGGGGGGCGCCACAGTGATGTCGTTGATTCTTGGATGAATCCGGACAGGTTCCACAACGGTTTTGAGGGGGGACCCATTCCCGAGCGTATAGCACGCACATTCGAATTATGGACTCGTCCAGCCACCTTCACCCGATTGAGTGGCGGGGCTATCGTCGGCGCCATGATTGATCACGCGCGCGACCTGGCCTCTGTACGCGAAGCCACCGAACGGCTGCTCAGCGCAGCCGCCGCACTGGACAACGGCTCCGTCGCCGAGCCGTCACGGCTTCCCGGCTGGAGCCGCGGCCATGTGCTCGCCCATATCGCACGGAACGCGGACGCGCTCGTCAATGTGCTGGCCGGGCGGCCCATGTATCCGAGCGCCGAGGCCCGGGACGCCGACATCGACCGTGATGCGCCCCGCCCGCTGGACGTCCAGCTCGCGGACGTGCGTGACAGCGCGGCCGGCTTCCAGGCGGAGGGCGATCGGCCCGCCGACTGGTCGCGCACGGTCGAGCTGCGCAACGGCGTGACGGACACGGCGGCCCGAGTGCCGTTCCGGCGCCTGGTCGAGGTCGAACTGCACCACGTGGACCTCGGGATCGGCTATGAACTCGAAGACCTCCCCGCGGACTTCGTGCGGCGCGAGAGCGCCTTCCTGGCCGACCGGTTCGCCGGCCACAAGGACCTGCCGTCGATCACCCTGAACGACGACGCCGGCGGGACGTGGACCACCGGAGGCGGCGGCCAGGGCGACCCCCTGCGGGTGAGCGGCCCGGCGGCGGAGCTCGTCGGCTGGCTCGCGGGCCGGCGTGACGGCGCCGCCCTCAAGGTGACCGGCGGGGCCCTGCCCGCACTGCCCCCGCTGTGACCCCGGCGATAGGCTGAGCCCATGACGTACAGCGGAGCGGTGAAGGCCGGCGGTCCTGCCGACGTGCACGAGTTGACGGACCTCATGATCTCCAAGGTCGAGGTCGGCTCGATGGGCAACAACGCGTATCTGCTGCGCTGCCGGAACACCGGCGAGCAGCTGCTCATCGACGCGGCCGCGGACCCCGCGACGCTGCTCACGCTGATCGGTGACGACGGCATCGCGTCCGTCGTCACCACGCACCGCCACGGCGACCACTGGCAGGCGCTGGCCGAGGTCGTCGCGGCGACGGGCGCGCGCACCTACGCGGGCCGCCATGACGCCGAGGGCATCCCGGTCCCGACGGACGTCCTCGTCGAGGACGGCGACACGATCACGGTCGGCCGTGTCGAGCTGACCGCGCGCCACCTCGTCGGCCACACCCCCGGCTCGATCGCCCTCATCTACGACGACCCGCACGGCCACCCCCATGTGTTCACCGGCGACTGCCTCTTCCCCGGCGGCGTGGGCAACACCTGGAAGGACCCGGCCGCGTTCGCGAGCCTGCTCCGCGACGTCGAGACCAAGCTCTTCGCCGCCCTGCCCGACGAGACCTGGGTCTATCCCGGCCACGGCAAGGACACCACCCTCGGCGACGAGCGCCCGCATCTGCCGGAGTGGCGCGAGCGCGGCTGGTAGCCACCGGGCGGCGGCTCGCGCCACCGCTCCCGGCGAGGAAAACCGCCCTCGTGCCGCACCGAAGATGTCCATGCCTCGATGGTGGCACCCGCCACTGACAATCGACCCGGACCGCGTGCGCCCGCCCGCCTCTCGATGAGCTCCCGCACGCCCCGTAACGGCCGTTCACGGTGGGTAGTTGGCGCGATATGCGCCCCTCCCCTCCCCCGCATCCGCCCGGTTCCCCGTCGATGCTCCGCCTCGCGGCCGCCTCGCTCGCGGGCACGGCCATCGAGTTCTACGACTTCTTCGTGTACGGGACGGCGGCCGCCCTCATCCTGGGCCCGCTGTTCTTTCCCACCTTCTCCGCACTCGCGGGGACCCTGGCCGCCTTCGGCACCTTCGGGGTCGGCTTCCTGGCCCGCCCGCTGGGCTCGGTCCTCTTCGGACACGTCGGCGACCGCTACGGCCGCCGGCCGGTCATGTTCGCCTCGCTCGCGCTGACCGGCCTCGCGACGGTGGCGGTCGGTTGTGTTCCCTCGTACGCCACGATCGGCATCGCGGCGCCCTCACTCCTCCTGGTGCTGCGCTTCCTCCAGGGGCTGGGGCTGGGTGGCGAGTGGGGCGGCGCGGTGCTGCTCACGGCCGAACACGCGCCCGCCCACCGGCGGGCCCTGTGGACGAGCTTTCCGCAGATCGGCCCCTCCATCGGCTTCCTGCTCGCCAACGGGCTCGTCCTCGCCCTGTCCGCCGGGCTGACCGACGCCCAGTTCCACGACTGGGGTTGGCGGGTGCCGTTCTGGGCCGCCGGGCTGCTCGCGCTGGGCGGCCTGCTGCTGCGGACCTCACTGGCGGAGACCCCGCACTTCCGCGAGATGGGCGAACCGGCCACGCTGCCGCTGCTCGAAGTGGCGCGCGGCCACTGGCGGTTGGTGCTGCTCACCGCGGGCGCTCTCGCGGTCGGGTACGCCCTGTTCTACGCGGTCACCACCTGGTCGCTGGCGTATGCGACACAGCGGCTCGGCGTGGACCGCACGGTGGCTCTGGTCTGCGTCATGGCCGCGGTGGCGATCATGGGCGCGGTGACCCCGCTGGCGGCGCTGCTCGGTGACCGCTACGGACGCAGACCGCTGTGCCTGGCGGGGTGCGGTGCGGCGGTGGTGTGGATGTTCCCGATGGTGGCGCTGCTCGGGACCGCCGAGCCCCTGTGGATGTTCACCGGATTCCTCGGCGCGATGCTGGCGTTCATCACCATGTTCGGGGTGATCGCGGCGTATCTCCCGGAGCTGTACGAGCCGAGGGTGCGCTGCACGGGGGCCGCGGTCGGCTACAACCTGGGCGGGGTGGTGGGCGGCGCCCTGACGCCGATCGCGGCGACGGCACTGGCCGGCCGCGACGGGCCGCCGTGGGGCGTCGCCGCGTATCTGGCCGGAGTCGGGCTGCTGAGCCTGGCCTGCTTCGCGCTGCTGCCGGAGACTCGCCCGGTGGTGCGGCGCGTTACGGGGACGGAGTCGGAGGCGGCCCCCGCATAGGGGGCCGGGAGGGCCAGGGGGGGCCGCCTCGATCCGCGCGCTCAGGCGCCGATGCTGTCCTTCTCGGGCTCCTGCGCCGCCGCCTGCTTACGGGCGGCGACGAGGCTGGTGATGGTGGTGATGACCAGGACGCCGCAGATGACACCCAGGGAGAGCGGGATGGAGATCTCGGGGACGTCCACCCCGTTCTCGTGCAGGGCGTGCAGCACCAGCTTTACGCCGATGAAGCCCAGGATCACCGACAGGCCGTAGCTGAGGTGGACCAGCTTCTTGAGCAGGCCGCCGATCAGGAAGTACAGCTGGCGCAGTCCCATCAGCGCAAAGGCGTTGGCGGTGAAGACGATGTACGGGTCCTGGGTGAGGCCGAAGATCGCCGGGATCGAGTCCATCGCGAAGAGCACGTCGGTGGTGCCGATGGCGAGCATGACGACCATCAGCGGCGTCATGATCTTCTTGCCGTTCTTCGCCACGAACAGCTTGGTGCCGTGGTAGCGGTCGGCGACGCCGAACCTCTTCTCGACGGACTTCAGCAGGCGGTTCTCCTCGAACTCCTCCTCCTCGTCGCCGGAGCGCGCTTCCTGGATGAGCTTCCAGGCGGTGTAGATCAGGAACGCGCCGAAGATGTAGAAGACCCAGGAGAAGTTGGCGATCACCGCGGCACCGGCCGCGATGAAGATCGCGCGCAGTACGAGGGCGATCAACACGCCGAAGAGCAGCACCCGTTGTTGCAGCTGCGAGGGCACCGAGAACTTCGCCATGATCAGGATGAAGACGAAGAGGTTGTCGACGGAGAGCGACTTCTCGGTGATGAAGCCCGCGAAGAACTCGCCGGACGCCTGGCTGTGGCCGAAGAACAGCAGGCCGAGGCCGAACAGGGCCGCCAGCACGATCCAGACCACGGTCCAGACGCCGGCTTCCTTGACCGACACGTCATGGGGCTTGCGCCCGATGAAGAAGTCGGCCGCGATCAGGGCACACAGACCAAGGATGGTCAGTACCCACAGGGTCATTGAAACGTCCACTGCGCCTCCGGCGTCGTACGGCTACTGATCAGCGTCGTCGCTGCCGGAGGTCTCTTCCACCCGGGCGCCTTCCCTCGCGCCGCGGGCCGGCGCCCCGGGACCCGTCCCGTGGGTCCGTATTGACGGGAACGCCGCAGTCGGGAGTACTCCCCTCCGCTGCAAGCAGCCTACCCGATTGACCAAGAGAAGGTAAAGAGATGGGTAAAGACAATACAAAAGGCCAGGTCAAAGAGGTCTGGCTCATCACGCATGGCGGAGCCGACGCTCCCCTGGCGCGGGCGGTCCGTTCACTCCCGTGGCGCGCGCGGTCCGCTAACGGGGCCAAGCGGCGCGGGCCTCCCCGACCTGTCCGAGCACCTGCTCCAGGACCCGGCTGCCGGACGGCGCGAGCGGCGGCTCGTACGTCCAGGCATGCCCCACCCACGGGTCGGCGAGGTGGTCGTCGGGGGCCGGGGTCAGGCGCAGCAGCGAACGCCACAACGGCTGGAGGACCGGACCGTACTCACTGGCCTCCTCGCGGTCGGCGATCATGAGCAGATGCACGCCGACCGAGGGCCCCTCGTCGGCGAGGTAGCGCAGTTGGTTGAGGGCGCGGTCGTCGAAGCCGTGCGGGAAGTCGTTGACGATGAGGAGCTGCTCCGCGGTGTCCATCCCCGGCGGCAGCGCGTCGACGCCCGCCCCGGCCCGTACCGCCATCTGGACGAGGTCCACCCGCTCGGTGAGCCTGGCCAGCACTTCGGACACTCCGGCGGCGCCGGCCGCGGGCGGCGCCGCGAGCACCCCGGAGCGTGTGAGCGGGGCGAGCCGGGCGGCGGCCGCGCCCGCCGGGTCGATGACATGGAGCGTGAACTCATGGGCCGGGTACACCGCGAGCAGACGTGCCGCGACGGCCACCGCGGTGTCCACCGCGAGGCCCTTGGCCTGGTCGGGGTCGAGGAAGGCGGCCGCTTCGAAACCGCTGCGGCCGGAGTCGATCCACAGTCCGCGCTCAAGGGGCAGCCGGATCAGCATCGGAATGCGCAACTGCGGCTGCTCGGGCAGATGGAGGTCCCCGATCCGCAGCGCCATCGGGAGTTCCATCGGCACCCGGTAGCCGTGCCACACCGGGTTGTCCCAGCGGGCGTACGCGGGCGGCAGCGCGGGCTCGACGACCTCCGACTCGGCGGTGAGCTGGGCCAGGTCGCGGTCGAGCGCCTCTCTGGCCCGGTCGACGAGCTCCTCCCGCTTGACGCGGGCCTCTTCGCGCGCCCGGTCCCCCGAGGAGCCCAGGCGGTCGCGCGGGTCGGACAGGGCCCGGTCGAGCTCTTGCTCCAGCCGCGAGTCCGCGAAGTCGACGGCGCTGCGGTAGGCGGCGACGGCGCGGGCCAGGTCCTCGAACATGCCCCACACCTGGTTGTAGAGCCGCTCGTCCATGGACCAGCCGCTCGCGTCCCCGGCGACCGGCCGCGCGGGCTCGCCGGGGGCCGCGGGCGGTGCCACGGGGGCCGGCGGCGGAGGCGTGCTGGTCTGGCGCCGCGGATGCGCGTAGTTGATGGGGCCGCCGTCGCCGACCGCCTGCTGCGGCACGGCGGCGGGCGGTTCCGGGTCGGCGGGCGCGGGCCCGCCGGGGGCTCCGGTGGCTCCGGGGCCGGGCGTACGCACCCGGGTGTCGTCGCTCGTACGCGGCGGGGGCGCCGACACCGAGCGGGAGACGCCGAGCGTGACCGCCTCCTGGATGGCGGCGGCCACCTGTCCGGCCTCGGCCAGGCCCTGGTCGGCGAGGAGCGCGGCGAGGCCGCCCTCGTACCCCTGGCCGATGGCGCGGATCTTCCAGGCGCCCTGGCGGCGGTAGAGCTCCACGGCCACCACCGCCGACTCGACGCCGAGACCGGTGAGGGTGAAGCTGGCGATCTCCGTGCCGTCCAGGCCGGTCACGGCGACGAAGGGCGCGGCCACCGCGGCGAACCGGCTGGGCCCCGGTGTCCCGAACGGAAGCGCCAGCAGCACATTGACCCGGTGAACGCCCTCGTCCAGGGCCTCCAGGTCCACCGCGAGGCGGTGGTCGGCCGCGGCCTGCCGGGAGACTTCGAGGCCGGGCAGCGTCGGCGAGCCGGGGTGGGCGACCTGCTCCACCGCCCGCACCCTGCCCTGCTCGTCGCCGAGCGTGGCGGCGGCCACCACCGGGGTGCCGGCCGACACCCGGATCTCCAGTCGGGTCCCGGGCAGGGGGTGGTTCTGCCCCCGTACCAGCTCGGCCGTCATCGCCTCTGTCCCCTCGTCGAGTTGATGGTGGTGCGTGCGGTGCCTGTGTGATTGCGGTGCAGCTCCCGGCGGCGTCGTGCCTCCGGGAGCTGCGGTGGTGCGGTGGCGCGGTGGTCCGGTGCGCTCAGAGCTGCGGCAGGATCGCCGGCATCAGGTCCTGGAAGGTGCGGCCGTTGGCCGGGTTGCCGATCGCGGTCATCTGCCAGCCGGCGCCCGAGCGGTGCACCTTGGCCATGATCTGCGCCGTGTACTGGCCGCCGCCGTCCAGCGTGTACCGGGCCAGCTCCTGGCCGTTGGTCTCGTCGACCAGACGGCAGAACGCGTTCTGCACCTCCTGGAACGTCTGGCCGGTGAAGGAGTTCACCGTGAAGACGATCTGGTCGATGTGGACCGGCACGCGCGAGAGGTCGACCAGGATCGACTCGTCGTCACCGCCCTGGCCCGCACCGCCCACGAGGTTGTCACCGGTGTGCCGTACCGAACCGTCGTCGCTGACGAGGTGGCGGAAGAAGACCACGTCGACGGGCTGCTTGTCGGCGAACAGCACCGCCGACGCGTCCAGGTCGATCTCCTGCGTCCGCTTGCCGAACAGGCCCCGGCGCGGGGCCGCCTGCCAGCCGAGCCCCATCCGCACCGCGGTCAGGGTGCCGCCACCCTGCTTCTCCAGGCTGATGGCCTGACCCTTGGACAGATTGACCGTCACGCGCTGTCCCCTCTCCCCTGTTGTCGTGCTTGACATGCCACGTTGTCGTTCTTGACATGCTTTGCGTCGGTGTACGTTCTCGGGCCCGACCCTACGCAGTGGCACGGGCCGCGCGCTTCGGCGGGGGCGCTTTTGTGGCGGTGTTGCAACACACCGTCCACGCGCGGCGTCCGCGGGTCAGGCGAGGCCCGCCTCCCTCATCTGACGGAGCTCCTTCTTCAACTCGCCGACCTCGTCCCGCAACCGGGCCGCCACCTCGAACTGCAAGTCCGCTGCGGCCGCCCGCATGCGGTCGGTCATCTCCTCGATGATTCCCGCCAGTTCGGCCGCGGGCCGGTCGGTGAGCTCCTGCTTGGCGCCCTTGGCCGACTTCGCCGCCTTGCCGCCGAGGGAGGGCACCGGAGCCTTGGCCTGCTTGCCGTCCTTGCCCTTGCGGTAGCCGCTGCCGAGCAGTTCCTCGGTGTCGATCTCCTCGCGCGCGATGCTCGCGGCGATGTCACTGATCTTCTTGCGCAGCGGCTGCGGGTCGATGCCCCGCTCCTTGTTGTACGCGATCTGCTTCTCGCGGCGCCGGTTGGTCTCGTCGATCGCCTTCTCCATCGCCGGGGTGACCCGGTCCGCGTACATGTGGACCTGGCCCGAGACGTTGCGGGCCGCACGGCCGATGGTCTGGATCAGCGAGGTGCCCGACCGCAGGAAGCCCTCCTTGTCGGCGTCGAGGATCGCCACCAGGGAGACCTCCGGCAGGTCGAGGCCCTCGCGCAGCAGGTTGATGCCGACCAGGACGTCGTATTCGCCGGCCCGCAGTTCGCGCAGCAGCTCGATGCGGCGCAGGGTGTCGACGTCACTGTGCAAGTACCGCACCTGGATGCCGAGTTCGAGGAAGTAGTCGGTGAGGTCCTCGGCCATCTTCTTGGTCAGGGTGGTGACCAGGACCCGCTCGTCCTTCTCGGTGCGCTGACGGATCTCGTGCACCAGGTCGTCGATCTGACCCTCGGTCGGCTTGACCACGACCTCCGGGTCGACCAGGCCGGTGGGGCGGATGATCTGCTCCACGAAGCCGTCGCCGCGCGAGAGCTCGTACTTCCCCGGGGTGGCCGACAGATACACCGTCTGGCCGATGCGGCCGAGGAACTCCTCCCACTTCAGCGGCCGGTTGTCCAGCGCGGAGGGCAGCCGGAAGCCGTGGTCGACGAGGGTGCGCTTGCGGGAGGCGTCGCCCTCGTACATCGCGCCGATCTGCGGCACGGTCACATGCGACTCGTCGAGGACCAGCAGGAAGTCTTCGGGGAAGTAGTCGATCAGGGTGTTGGGCGCGGTGCCGGGGTCGCGGCCGTCGAAGTGCATCGAGTAGTTCTCGACGCCCGAGCAGCTGCCGATCTGGCGGAGCATCTCCAGGTCGTACGTGGTGCGCATGCGCAGCCGCTGGGCCTCCAGGAGCTTGCCCTGCTTCTCCAGCTCCGCCAGGCGCTGCTCCAGCTCCTTCTCGATGCCGTTGACGGCCTTCTCCATGCGCTCGGGGCCCGCCACGTAGTGGCTCGCGGGGAAGACGTAGAGCGACTGGTCCTCGCTGATGATCTCGCCGGTGACCGGGTGGAGGGTGGACAGGGCCTCGATCTCGTCCCCGAACATCTCGATGCGGACGGCCAGTTCCTCGTAGACCGGGAAGATCTCGATGGTGTCGCCGCGCACCCGGAAGGTGCCGCGGGTGAACGCCATGTCGTTGCGGGTGTACTGGATGTCGACGAAGCGGCGCAGCAGCTGGTCCCGGTCGATCTCCTCGCCGACCTTCAGCGGCACCATCCGGTCGACGTACTCCTGCGGGGTGCCGAGGCCGTAGATGCAGGAGACGGAGGCGACCACGATCACGTCGCGCCGGGTGAGCAGCGAGTTGGTCGCCGAGTGGCGCAGCCGCTCGACCTCCTCGTTGATCGAGGAGTCCTTCTCGATGTAGGTGTCCGACTGCGGGACGTACGCCTCGGGCTGGTAGTAGTCGTAGTACGACACGAAGTACTCGACGGCGTTGTTGGGCAGCAGCTCGCGGAACTCGTTGGCCAGCTGGGCGGCCAGCGTCTTGTTCGGCGCCATCACCAGGGTGGGGCGCTGGAGCTTCTCGATCATCCAGGCAGTCGTCGCCGACTTTCCGGTGCCGGTCGCGCCGAGGAGGACGACATCCTTCTCACCTGCACGGATGCGCTTCGCCAGCTCGGCGATGGCCGCCGGCTGGTCACCGCTGGGCTGGTAGGGACTGACGACCTCGAAGGGCGCCACCGTACGTTCGATCTTGGAAACGGGCCGCATGCAACCACCGTACGACCCGCCACTGACAACCGGCGTGCGATCGGGGTCCGCTCACCAGTCGTGCGGCGAGGCGGAGCCCTCGCGCGGGGGCTCGGACGCCGCCCAGCTGGTGCGCTCGGGGAAGGACGGGCGGTGCCGGGGCAGCGGGATCGCGCGCGGCGGGCGCTTCTCCCAGTCGGGCTTGCCCATCACCACCAGCGGGTCGAACATCACGACCACCCCGGCGATGATCAGGAAGGCGACGGGCCCGATCAGCATGGGCGCGAGCAGCGCGGCGGGCGTCTCCCCGCCGGCCGCGACGCCGGAGGCGCCGTGCAACCGGACGCTGAGCGCCGCCATGCCCGTGTAGTGCATGCCGCTGACGGCGACGCCCATGACGAGGCTGGCCAGCAGGCTGGCCAGGAATCCGTGCACGGAGACGGCGGCCCACAGGGCGGCGGTGGCGGCCACCACCGCGATCACCACGGAGATGCTGACCACCACGGTGTTGTACTCGAACTCGCCGTTCATCCTGATCCCGGCCATGCCCAGGTAGTGCATGGTGGCCACCCCGAGACCCGTGATGGTGCCGCCGGTGACCAGCGCCATGGGGGTGGCGCCCCGATAGCCGACGATGAAGATCCCGATGCCGACCATCACGATCGCGACGGCGAGACTGGCGAAGGTGATGCCCCGGTCGTAGCCGAGCGGCGCCTCGTGGACCGAGAAGCCCATCATCGCGATGAAGTGCATGGTCCAGATGCCCGACCCTATGGACGTGGCGCCCAGCGCCAGCCAGGCCGCCTTGAAGGACCGCTCGGTCCGCAGCGACCGCGCCGTGCAGCGCAGTCCCAGGGCCCCGCCGAGGCAGGCCATGATGAACGCCGCCACCGGCGTGACGAGGCCGTAGCTGAATCCGTCGACCGTCCCGTGCATACTCATGTGCCCTTCGCCCCGTGCCGACTGAAGAGGCCCTACTCCTGTGGCGACCCTGGTGGGGGCGACATTAGGGCTCGCTGCGCGACAGGCAAACATTTTCCGGGCAATTTATCGACTCCGGGCACTTGGGGCGTTCCCATCTGAGGGGATCCGTTCGCATTGGTGCCCATGCCGCCGGGCCCGGAAGGTCCGCCCGGCCGCGTTGTCAGTGGGCGGTCGTACGGTGGTCGCCATGGACAGCAACGCGCAGTTCGTCGAGTGGGCGGTCGTTCGCAGCGACATCGGCCCGCTGTTCCTGGCCGCCACAGGACAAGGCCTGGTGAGCGTGGTGTTCCACGCCGATGAGCCGGTCCGGGCCCGGGCCGTGCGGGCCCTCGCCGCCCGGTTCGCCACCGAGCCCACCCTGGCGGCGCCCGGCGGCCCGGGCCTCCTGGAGGAGCCCATACGTCAGATCGAGGCCTACTTCGACGGTTCGCTGCGCGCGTTCACGCTGCCGCTCGACTGGTCGCTCTCGTCCGGCTTCAACCGGCAGGTGCTGCAAGAGCTCGCCTCCGCGGTCCCGTACGGGACGGTGGTGGGGTACGGCGATCTGGCCCGCCGGGTCGGCCGGCCGGGGGCGGCGCAGGCGGTCGGCGCGGCCATGGGCTCGAACCCGCTGCCCGTGGTGGTGCCCTGCCACCGGGTGGTGGAGAGCCACGGCGGCCTGGGCGGATTCGGCGGCGGCCTGGAAACCAAGCGGGACCTGCTCGCGCTCGAAGGGGTGCTTCCGAGCCCCCTGTTCTAAGCACCGGGGTTCCTTGCGCCCGACTGTTTCCCGGCCGTACACGGGCTGGCACACTGCGCCGGTGACCACACTCCCCGACGCCACCGGAACCGGCCACGCGGCGCCCGATCCGGCGGCGCTGCCCGCGCTGCGGCGCCGCATAACCGCCGTGCTGATCGCGAGCCAGATACTCGGCGGGCTCGCGAACGCCACGGGCATCGCGCTCGCCGCCGTGCTGGCCGCCGAGGTCAGCGGCAGCCAGGCCCTGTCGGGGCTCGCCTCGGCCTCCATGGTGGCGGGGCCCGCGCTCCTCGCGATGCCGCTGGCCGCGCTGATGACCAGGCGCGGCCGCCGGCCCGGCCTGGTGCTCGCCTATCTCCTCGGGGTGGTGGGCGCCGCCGTCGTGGTCACCGGCGCGGTGCTGAAAAGCTTCCCGCTGCTGCTCTTCGGCATGGCCGTCTTCGGCGCGGGCTCCCTGGGCAACCTCCAGGCCCGGTACGCGGCCGCCGACCTCGCCGAACCGGGGCGCCGCGCCCGTGCCATCTCCACCGTCGTCTGGGCGACGACGATCGGCGCGGTGCTCGGCCCGAACATCGCCGCACCGGCCGGCCACAGCGTCACCGGCCTCGGCATACCGGCGACGGCGGGCCCGTTCGTCTGGGCGGCCGGGGTGTTCCTGCTGTCGGCCGTGCTCGTCGGCGTACTGCTGCGGCCGGACCCGCTGCTCACCGCCCGGGCCCTCGACGGCGGCGCGGCGCATCCCCCGGCGGCCCGCTCCCTGCGGGCCGGGGTCACGGCGGTCCGGGAGTCGCCACGGGCGCGCCTGGCGCTCGTCACCGTCGCCGTGTCGCACACCGCCATGGTGTCGATCATGTCGATGACGCCGGTAGCACTCACCCGGCACGGCGCGGACATCCAGCTGATCGGCCTCGTCATCAGCGTGCACATCGCGGGGATGTACGCGTTCTCGCCGGTGATGGGCTGGCTCGCCGACCGGCTCGGTCGGCTCTCCGTGATCGGTCTTGCGGCCGGACTGCTGTGCTGCGCCGCCCTGTTGGCGGGCACGGCGGGCACGAGCCACGGCCAGACCATGGCCGGCCTCTTCCTGCTCGGCCTCGGCTGGTCGGCGGGGCTCGTCTCCGGCTCGGCGCTGCTCACCGATTCGGTGCCGGGTCCCGCGCGCGCCGCCGTGCAGGGCCTGTGCGATCTGACCATGAACGTTGCGGCCGGCCTAGGCGGCCTCACGGCCGGCCTGATCGTGGCCCGCGCCGGCTACGGCTGGCTGAACGCGGCGGGCGCCGCGCTGCTGCTGCCGATGGCGGGCCTCGCCCTGTTCACCTCGCGACGGCACGGGACGCGCGAGGGCGCCGCTACAGGCTGATGTGGTAGGCCTTGCGCAGCGTTTCGTGGACGGTCCAGGTGGTGCGGTCACCGGCGCGCAGCACGCACGCGTCGCCGGGGCCGATCTCCAGGGTGTCGCCGCCTTCCACCTCGACGGTGGCGCGTCCCTCGACGACCACGAAGAGCTCATCGGCCTCGGTGTCGGTCACCACACCCGGCGTGATCTGCCAGATCCCCCGGATCTGCTTCCCGTCGGCCGACTCCCACAGCACTTTCCCGGTCACCCGCGGAGTGCCGGAGACGATCTGTGCCGGGTCGAGCGGCTCCGGCTCCAGCTCGGCGTCGCGGACGCGCACGGCGAACGAGGCGGGCCCGAGCCGCGCACTCCGATCGTGCGGTGCGGGGCTCGTGGGAGCGGCAGGGGGCTGGTCCGTGGTGCTCATGACCGGTCAATCTAGCCGCGCCCGGCCAGGACCGTGACCGACAGTGCGCCCAGGTCGGGGCGTCCCGCCACGACAGTCTGTCCAGCGCGTCTCCCCGCCCGGCTTCCGGCCCGCGAATCGGCGTGGCACGGCGCGGAGTTGAGGAACGTTTACCCGGCTTCCGCAGGTGCCAGGGATGGGGCATGCCCTTTGACGACGTATCCGCTGAGTCCACGGTGTCGGAAGAAGTACGGACGGCTCTTGACGAGGGCCGCCCGGTCGTCGCTCTGGAGTCGACGATCATCTCGCACGGCCTTCCCCGTCCGCGCAATCTGCGGGTCGCCCGCGAACTGGAGCAGTCGGTACGCGACCGGGGCGCCGTGCCCGCGACGATCGCCGTACTCGACGGACGGCCCCGGGTGGGCCTGGACAAGGCGCAGTTGGAGCGGGTGGCCACCGAGGAGCTGCGCAAGCTCGGGCACCGGGATCTGCCGATGGCGCTGGCGGCCGGGGCGAGCGGGGCCACCACCGTGTCGGCCACCGCTTTCCTGGCCGCGCGGGCGGGCCTGCGCGTCTTCGCGACCGGCGGCCTCGGTGGCGTACACCGCGAGTGGACCGAGACCCAGGACGAGTCCGCGGATCTGCGCCTGCTGGCCAGGACGCCGATCGCGGTGGTGTGCGCGGGCGTGAAGTCGATCCTCGACGTACCGGCCACGCTCCAGCGCCTGGAGACACTCGGGGTGTCCGTGGTCGGTTACGGCACGGACCGGTTCCCGGGGTTCTATCTGTCCAGCTCCGGCGAGCCCGTCGACTGGACGGTGCGCTCGCCGCAGGAGGCCGCGGATGTGCTGCGCGCCCACCGTTCGCTCGCGCTCGACTCGGCGGTGATCGTCGCCAACCCCGTACCGGAGGCGGAACAGCTCGATCCGCGGCTGCACGACACGGTGCTCGCCTCGGGTCTCGCCGCGTGCCGCGCCGCGGGCGTCACCGGTCAGGCGGTCACCCCCTTCCTGCTGCACTACCTCGTCGAGCACACGGACGGTGCTTCCCTCGAGGCGAACGTGGCGGCGGTACGCGGCAACGTCCGGCTCGCCGCGAACATCGCGGCCGCGCTGTGATCGAAGCGGGTCACGGCCGCGCGGGCGGGGGGCTTCTGGTCGTCGGGGACGTGGTCACCGATGTGGTCGCGCGCCACCGCGGCCCCCTCGCCAGCGCCACGGACACGGTCGCCGACATCCGTACGGTGCCGGGCGGCGCGGGCGCCAACGCGGCGTGCTGGGCGGCGCGTTCGGGCTGCCAGGACGTGCGGCTGCTCGCCCGGGTCGGCCGGGACGCGGCCGACTGGCACGACCTTCAGCTGCGCCGCTCCGGCGTACGCCCCTCGCTGATCCCGGACGACGACGCCCCGACCGCGACCGTGATCGCCCTGGTCGACACGGCGACGGCGGAACGCACCTTCCTCACCGACAGCGGCGCCGTCCACCGCATGTGTCCCGCGGACTGGTCACCGGCTCTCCTCGACGGCGTCGCCCATCTCCATCTGTCGGGCTATCTGTTGTTCGCCGACCAGAGTCGTCAACTAGCGCTCGCGGCACGGGAGTCAGCGCGCGAGGCGGGCGTCGGCGTGAGCCTGGATCCGGCCTCGACCGGGTTCATCACCGGCCTCGGCATCGAACGTTTTCTGGCCCTGACCGAGGGCATCGACGTGCTGCTCCCCAACGCCGACGAGGCGTCGTTCCTCACCGGTCTGCCCGAACCGGCGGACGCGGCCGCCAAGTTGAGCCGCCAGTTCCCTTGGGTGGCGGTCACGCTCGGCGCGGCCGGAGCGCTGGTGGCCACCGCCGGGGAGGTCGTCGCGAGGGTCCCAGCGTCGGAGGTGACTGCGTTGGACTCGACCGGCGCGGGCGATGCCTTCACGGGCGGCTTCCTCGCCGCCCGCCTGCGCGGCACGTCCCCCAGGGAGGCCGCCGAGGCGGGGTGCCGGGCGGGGGCGCTCGCGGTGGGGGTGGTGGGAGGGCGGCCGCCGACGGAATAGGGGGTGGTGGGAGGGCGGCCGCCGACGGAATAGGGGGTGGCGGGCGTCGGCGGAGAAGGGGTTGGCGGGCGCCGGCGGAGTAGGAGGTGGCGGGCGCCGTCCCCACGCCCTCACCCGCTCCCTCCCCCGCCCCCTGCCGCCCCCACCTGCCAGGCCGGGTGCCGAGGGTCGTCGACCCGCACCACGACGTCGGCCGTCTCGGCCGGTCGCACCTCGGCCTCGTACCGCTCGAAGGCGGGCAGCGTCCAGCGGGCGTCCTCGTCGGTCCGGCGGCGCAGCGCCGACGGTGAGAGACGCAGGTGCACGGTGAGGTCGAGCGGGAACCAGCGGCCCAGGAGCAGGGGCCCGTGCACGAGCAGCACTCCGCCCTCGGGGAGTGCCTGATAGGGGCTGCGGGTCGCCCGGTCCCTCGCCGGGTCCCACAGGTCGGGCAGGACCCGTCCCGTGCCGCCCGGCTCCAGCGGGCCGA
Organism: Streptomyces hundungensis; assembly: GCF_003627815.1. Taxonomy (NCBI): domain Bacteria; kingdom Bacillati; phylum Actinomycetota; class Actinomycetes; order Kitasatosporales; family Streptomycetaceae; genus Streptomyces; species Streptomyces hundungensis. Next base: position 6,452,093 of record NZ_CP032698.1, on the reverse strand, counting down.
ACACCTCCCGCCACAGAGCGCCCGTGTCGAACCAGCCGTCGTAGTACGTGTACGCGTCCTGGTGGCCGTATTCGAAGCGCAGCGACGCGGGCCGCAGAAAGCCCTCGGTGGAGACGGCGAGGACGGATCGGCCCCGCAGCCGGAGCGCGTCCGCCAGGAGCCGTGCCAACGCGTCGGGCCGGGCGGCGGGGGCGCCGTCGATGCCGATGCGCAGCCAGGGGCCGCCGTCGGCCGTCTTCGTCTCCATGGCCCGTTCGGCGAGGGCGTCGGTCAGGCGTTCCCAGGTGATCGCTTCGAATCGCACGCCCCCATGATGCGCGGTGGCGGAGCGTTCGGGCCGGAAACGGGAGCGGGCCCGGAGGCGTAGCCGGCCCCCGGGCCCTGAGTGGTGCCACCGCTCCTGCACACGCCGGTCCGCTTGAGGACCCAGGTCAGTCTTAAGAAGTCATCTCATTTGGCGAGTCGGCGGTAGCAGATGAGGGTGCAGGCGATGCTGGTGAAGGCGAGGAAGTGGTCGGCCTTGCGTTCGTAGCGGCGGTGGAGTCGTCGGCAGCCGGCGAGCCAGGCCATGGTGCGTTCCACGGTCCAGCGGTGGCGGCCCAGCCGTTGCGAGGACTCGACTCCCTTGCGGGCGATGCGGTGGGTGATGCCGCGTTCGCGTAACCATTGCCGCAGGTGGGCGTAGTCGTAGCCCTTGTCGGCGTGGAGTTTGCTGGGCTTGCGGCGGCGCGGGCCGCGGCGCGAGCGGATCGGCGGGATGCCCTTCACGAGCGGGATCAGGGCCTGACTGTCGTGCAGGTTGGCCCCGGAGATTCCGACGGATATGGGCAGACCGGACCGTTCGGTGATCAGGTGGATCTTCGAGCCGTACTTGCCCCGGTCGACAGGATTCGGACCCGTCAGGTCCCCCTTTTCAGGGCCCGCATGTTCACCGAGTCGATCGCGCACCTAGACCAGTCCAGTTCGCCGCGGGCGCCGAGTTCGTCGAGGACCAGGCGGTGGAGCTTGGCCCACACTCTGGCCTTCGACCACTCCGAGAACCGCCGGTGGGCGGTCGCTCCGGACGGCCCGAACGACGCCGAAGGCAGCTGCTGCCAGGTACAACCCGACGTGGCCACGAAGACAATCGCGGCCAGCACCTCCCGGTCCCCGTGCCGACGCCGACCACCGCCCTGCGGCCTCGACGGCGCCTCCGGCACCACCCGCTGGAACAACTCCCACAACTCGTCCGGCACCAGACGCTCAACGATCCCCACCATGACTCACAGAATACCGAGTCGCCCAAATGAGATGGCTTCTAAGCCGTCGCGTCCTGCCTTTGGACCACCGCGGATCGGAGGGAACTGAACTGAAGCTCCGCGGGCCGGACTTGAACCGGCAATTCGACGCACAGGGGCCTGGGCCCGGTTGGTTCCGGCGTTCGGTGGCGGATGCTGAGTCTGGAGCGAGAGTCTGAGATTGATCGCGACCCGCTCATACGGGCCGCACCGTCACGACAAGCTTCAGTTTCAGCTTTGCGCTCCTCGCGCACCCGGCCGTGCTGACGCACGACCGGGAGTCTTGGGTTGTTGCGTACTCAGCCGAAAAGGTAGCCGAATACGGCGTCTCCGACCCTCTGGTCGGTGACGTCTATGCCATTGGCCTCCTCGCGCGCGAACTTCACGGCCTGCTGCACCTTCTCCACGCGGCCGATGAGTTCGTTGACGCGCCGGGCGGGCAGCGCACCGGAGAACTTCACGGTCGTCCAATAGCCGACCGGAACGTCCTCGTAGTACACCTCGACCTGCGCCGGGTGTTTGTCGGTGGCCTCCGCCTTGACGTGGTTGCGCGGCACCTTCTTCGTACGCAGCGTCCGTACCGGCTCGGTCTTCCAGGAGTCGGTGGAAGGGTCCTGCACCCATGACTCGGCGGCGTCGAGCACGGGCAGACGGCGCACAAAGGCATTCAGGTCCGTCAACTGCTTCTCCAGGAAGAGGAGATAGGAGACCGGCACGGCGGTCACGAGGACCCGCCCGTCGACCGTGACGTCGGCCCGCGCCTCGCAGTTCGCCCAGTCCTTGGTGGCGGTCACGTCGAACAGCCGGGTCAGCGTCTCGGCCGTGTCACGCAGCACGTCCTCCGACCTGACCTGCACCCGGGTCGACTCGGGCGGCAGCTGCTCGCCCTCCTCGTCCTTGGGCTGGTAGGTGCGCGCGATACCTGCCAGCAAGGCGGGCTTCTGCAAACCGTGTTGAGCGGCCGTCAGGTCCTGGTGGGACTTCGCCTTGATTCCCTTTTCGACTGCGATGATCTGATTGAGTTTCGCCACACGAAAGAACGTAGCAACACCAATCCGGCTTGTTCCACCGGTTATTGGGCGGGGAATCACCGAAGGGAACGGAACACCATCCTTGCAAGCCCCGGGCAAGGAGGGCAGGCCCATTCTCGTCATACAACCCCGGCGCCATCACCACTGCGCCGACTGCGACCGCTCGCCGCTGCGGGAACTCGTCCTGGTGGGTGGGTCTCCGCTCTGCCTGGACTGCGCGGACCTGGGCCATCTGGTCTTCCTGCCGCGCGGCGACACCGCCCTCACCCGGCGCGCCCGCGCGGCCAGTTCGCTGTCCGCGGTCGTGGTTCGCTTCAACCGGCGCCGTCGGCGTTATGAGCGGCAGGGCGTGTTCGTCGAGGAGGCCGCGCTCGCCGCGGCCGAGGCCGCCTGCCTGGCGGATGCCGAGGCCCGCGCCCGCCGGCGCGTCCGGGACGCCGAGCGCCGGGCGGCCGAGGACGTGCGGTTCACGGCAGCGCTGGCCGCCGAGATCCTGCGCCTTTTCCCAGGTTGTCCGCCCGCTCGGGCCCGAGACATTGCCGAGCACGCCTCGGTGCGGGGCAGCGGCAGGGTGGGGCGGTCGGCGGCGGGGCGGGCCCTGGACGAGGCGGCGGTGACGGCCGCCGTGCGGGCGTCCGTGCGCCATCTGGACACGGAGTACGACGCGCTGCTCATGGCGCGCGTGCCGCACAACCGGGCGCGGGCGCGGGTCGCCGCCGCGATCGACGCGGTCATGTCCGCCTGGGCGGCGGGCCGGGCCGACGTCTCACCGGCCGAGCCGACGCCCCGACTTCCGCAGGGCCCGCCGTGCACGGCGCCCGGGGAAGGCGGGACCGCCCATCCGCAGGCACGACGACGCCACACCGACGCACCCAGCACCTAACAACTGACGACTAACAACTAGCCATGACTGTACGGAACTTGACCGCCCTGCGGCGTGGGTATCCCTTCCGCATGACGACTGCGCCCGACCGCCCCCTGCTGCTCCTAGACGTGGACGGCCCCCTCAATCCCTACGCCGCCCGCCTGCCCCATCTGCGCGGCTACCGCACCCATCGGCTCCGCCCCTCGAACTGGCTCTCCCGCCAGGCCCCGGGTTCCCGTCCGCACCGGCGCGGCCTGCGCGTCTTCCTCAACCCCACCCATGGCCCGCTCCTGCGTTCGCTGCCCTACGACCTTGCGTGGGCCACCACCTGGATGAACGAGGCCAACGAGATGATCGCCCCCGTCATCGGCCTTCCGCCGGACCTGCCCTTCATCGCCTGGCCCGAACTGTTCGCCACCGACCCGGACGGCCTGTACTGGAAGACCAGACCCCTGCTGGCGTGGGCCGCGGGCCGACCCTTCGCCTGGGTCGACGACATGATCACCGATTTGGACGAGGCGTATGTGCGCGCCCACCATGACGCACGCGCCCTGCTGGTGCGCGTACACCCACGGCGGGGCCTGCGGGACGCCGACTTCACCAGACTGACCCACTGGGCGACGAGCGCCTAAGGGGGCGCACGCCACACCTGGTCACGCCCGGGCTGCCGTTGCCGCTCCTCGGCCTTTCCCCTTTCTCCCCGGGGGCGAGCATCTCGGCGTATAGGCTCCATTCCGCGCTCTTGGGGAGGGCATCAACTTTTCCGTGAACAGAGGGCAGTTCGGCCATGCCCGTGCAGCCCTCCATCCCGTGGGGGGACATCTATGCACGACATGGTCAAGGGCGCCAATGTGGGCCTGGCGACGCTCAGCGAGAACGCCGGATCCGTCATGGTCAGTCTGAGCTGGAGCAGCCCGAGCGGCGAGGGCGACGCCGATGTCTCCGTGCTTCTGCTCGGCACCGACGGCAAGGTCCGGGACAACGCGGACTTCTACTTCTACAACAACCCGGCCGCGGCCGACGGCACGGTGCAGCTCCTCGGGCCGGCCCCGACCGAGAACGGCAGCGAGGACCGGATCCGGCTCGACCTGACGGCATTTCCCGATGAGGTCGACCGGATCGTCATCGCGGCAAGCCGCCATCAGCGAGCGCATTTCGGTGAGTTGGAGAACATTCGCCTGACCCTGGCGGACGGTTCCGGCGAGGCCATGCTCGGCTTCTCCATCATCGACGCCGACACGGAGAGCGCGTTCGTCTTCGGTGAGATCTACCGGCGCGCGGACGCCTGGAAGTTCCGGGCCATCGGCCAGGGCTACGACTCCGGCCTGGCCGGCCTCGCCACCGACTACGGCATCGGAATCGACGAGGACGACGACCAGGACGGTCGTCAGGACACGGCGACCGGCACCCCCGACGCCGTGGACGCCGGAGGCGCCGTGGACGCCGTAGACGTCGGCAATGTCGAGACGGCGGTCGAAGTCGCCGCCGCCCCAACTGCCGCACCCGATACGCCCGTTACTGCCCAGGCCGCCGCTCGTGCGGCCGCCCTCGTGTCCGTGCCCGCTCCCCGCTCCGCCGAGCCCGCCCCGGCGGAGCCGGTCGCCGCCGGGCCCGCGCGGCGACTGCGTACGGCCAAGAAGAAGGTCACGCTACCGAAGGCGCCCAAGCCGTCGCTCGCCGAGAACGACGCGTGGCGCGGCGCCCGTCTGTTCCCCGCGTCCTCGCTCAAGAGCGACCGGGAACGCGAGATGCGGGCCACCTCCGTCCTGCTCGCCGTGATGACCCAGGTGCCAGAATTCGGGCGCCGCCTCACCGCGGGATTCGGCGCGCCCGCCGGGCGGATGGAGACCTTCACCGAGGTCACGCTCCCGCACGGCGACAGCCCGAAGCGGCCCGACGGAGTGATCCGGGTGGAGCGTGCGGGAAAGCTGTGGACGGCCCTCGTCGAAACCAAGACCAACGGCAACCCTCTCAAGGGCGAGCAGATCCAGGCGTATATGGACATCGCCGCGCGCCGGGGCTACGAAGCGGTCATCACCCTCTCCAACGACGTGGCCCTGGAGGGGAGTTCCCTGGTCGAGGTGAAGACCGACGGGCGGCGCAAGCACAAGGTCGCCCTGTGGCACCTGTCCTGGGCCGAGGTGACGCACCAGGCGCAACTCCTCATCCGGCACGAGGGCGTACGCAACGAGGCGCACGCCTGGCTCCTCCAGGAGCTGCTGCACTACCTCCAGCACGACAACTCCGGCTGCCACGGCTTCCAGAACATGGGGCCCGCCTGGGTCCCGGTGCGCAACGGGATCGACGAGGAGACCCTGTCGCCGGACGACCCGCGGGCCGTGCAGGTCGTCGAGAGCTGGGAGCGGCTGATCCGCCAGGTGTGTCTGCGGCTCGGCGGAGAGCTCGGCACCAAGGTGGTGCCCGTGCAGCGCGCCAAGCGGGGCACCGACCCGCAGTCGCGCCGCGCCGAACTGGCAAGCCGGCTCTGTGTGGACGGACAGCTGCGGGCCGAGATCCGGATCGAGGGCACGCCCGGCATCCTGGGCGTGGTCGCCGATCTGCGGATGGGGCGGCTCAGGACCTCCATCGAGATCGCCGCGCCCGAGCAGGGCTACCCGCTGAGCTGGGTGAAAAGGCTGATGAAGCAGCTCGGCGAGGCGCCGGCCGACCTGCATGTGCAGACCCTCCTCGGCGGAGAGACGGTCGGCCCGCGCGGCACCCTGGAGAAGCTGCGCCCCGAGCCGGGGGACCTGCTGCCGAAGGGTTCGGAGCGGATCACCGGGTTCCGGCTGTCGCTCTCCAAGGGCGTCGGCAGTACCCGCGGCAACGCGGAGACCGGGTTCATTCGCGGGGTGGACGCGGCTGTCGACCTGTTCCACTCCGGCGTGGTGACGCATCTGGAGCCGCCGCGTCCGGCGCAGCGTGCCACGGCCGTCACCGCATCCGTCTGACGGCCCCGGTCGGCCCCCCGGCCGCCCCTCCCGGGGGCCCCGCCCGACCGCCCCGCCCAGTCGGCCCCCTTCCAGCGGGGCGCTCCGCCGTCAGCCGCCGAGGCGGGCGGTGAGCGCCCCCACCGGGTCCGCGTCGGGGGTGCCGCGCGGCCACCAGTCGTCCCGGCCGGCGTCCGACTCGTAGCCGTACCAGAGGCCGTCGCGGCCGTAGCGGAGCTGGACGGTGGGCGTGGACAGGCGGTTGCGGTGGGGGCGGAAGCCGGGGAAGCCCGCGGCGCTCAGCGCCGGACGGGCCCGGTCGAAGGGGCCGGCCGGTGGGTCCCAGGGCGATTCGAGGACGGCGAGCGCCTCGATGCCGCCCTGGCGCCAGGCGGCCACCGCGCGGGCCAGGTCGGTGGGGGTGCGGTCGGTGGCCCGGGTCAGCGCGGTGTAGAGGGCTCGGGTGGCCGAGGTGAGGCCGGAGCCCGGGTGCGCGGCGGCGAGACGGACCGCGTCCTGCCAGGTGGTCAGCGGGGCGATCGGGTCCTGTCCGGTGGTCAGCAGGGTGTGGGCGCGGATGGCCGCCTCGGTGGCGAGGAGGTCCAGGGAGAGCGGGTCGGGGCCGCCCCGCACATCGGGGAAGGCGGGCGGGTGGCCCGGCCGGGCGGGTGTGGGGAAGGGGGGTGGGAGGGGCGGCAGCGTGCGAGGCTGGACGGCCATCCGGGCCTGGACGGTGGGGAGTTGGGGCGGCGGGGCGGGACGCTCCACCGCCATGCGGGTGGCGTTGCGCCGGGTGAGCGCGGCGAGGACTTCCTGCTCGCCCCGCCCGCGCATCAGCAACAGCACGAACGGATCCTCGTCCAGCAGGCGGGCGGCCTGATAGCAGAGCGCCGCCGCGTGCTTGCAGGGAAAACCGTCGTCGGGGCACGAGCAGTCGGGGATCAGATCGCCCGACCCGGGCAGCAGCGCCGCCTCGTCGGCCAGGGCCTGCGGCAGATCCTTGTCGAGCAGGGCCGCGATGTGGGCCGGCTCCCCGGCCGCGGTGTCGAGGAAGTCCTCCCACGCCTGCTCGGGCAGGGTGCGCAGCCGCAGCTCCGTACGGTAGGGGCGGGGCCTGGAGCCGTGGACGTAGGCGGTGATCCGGCCCGGGGTGACGGTGATCGCGTCGACCTGGCCGGCTTCGGCGTAGGCACGCCCGCGGGCGAGCCGGGCGGGGTCGAGGGCGAGGTCCTCCAGGGCCTCCACCCAGGCGTCGCCCCACCAGGTCCCGGTCCGCTCCGAGCGGGCGCCGAGCGCGGGGTAGGTACGGCGGCGGTCGTCGTGGCGCGGGGTGCGCAGAGGTGCGCGGGGGTTCACGGTGCCCTCCGCAGGGAGATCAGGTCGGCCAGTTCCCGGTCGGTGAGTTCGGTCAGGGCGCTCTCCCCGGTGCCGAGAACCGCCTCCGCCAGCCGGCGTTTTTGTTCCAGCATCTCGGCGATGCGCTCCTCCACCGTGCCCTCCGCGATCAGTCGGTGGACCTGGACCGGCTGGGTCTGACCGATGCGGTAGGCGCGGTCGGTGGCCTGTTCCTCGACCGCCGGGTTCCACCAGCGGTCGTAGTGGATGACATGGCCGGCGCGGGTGAGGTTGAGGCCGGTGCCGGCGGCCTTGAGGGACAGGATGAACACGGGGACCTCGCCGTCCTGGAAGGCGTCGACCAGCCGGTCCCGTTCGGCCACCGGCGTTGCGCCGTGCAGCAGTTGGGAGGGCACACCGCGGGCGGTGAGATGGCGGGCGAGCAGCCGGGCCATCGCGACGTACTGGGTGAAGACGAGGACCGAGCCGTCCTCACTGAGGATGGTGTCGACCAGTTCGTCGAGCAGGGCCAGCTTGCCCGAGCGGGACGCCAGGCGCGGGGCGTCCTCCTTCAGATACTGGGCGGGGTGGTTGCAGATCTGCTTCAGGGCGGTGAGCAGCTTCATGATCTGGGCGCGGCGCGCGATGCCTTCGGATGCCTCGACCGCCGCCATCACCTCGCGGACCACCGCCTCGTAGAGGGCGGCCTGTTCACGGGTCAGCGCCACCGGATGGTCGGTCTCGGTCTTGGGCGGCAGTTCGGGCACGATGCCCGGGTCGGACTTCTTGCGGCGCAGCAGGAACGGGCGCACCAGGCGGGAGAGGCGGGCCGCCGCGTCGTCGTCCTCGCCGTTCTCCACCAGGCGGGCGTGCCGGGCCCGGAACGCCTTGAGGGGGCCGAGCAGCCCGGGGGTCGTCCAGTCGAGCAGCGCCCACAGTTCGGAGAGGTTGTTCTCCACGGGGGTGCCGGTGAGGGCGACCCTGGCCGGGGCGGGGATGGTGCGCAGCGCCTTGGCGGTCGCCGAGAACGGGTTCTTGACGTGCTGCGCCTCGTCGGCGACCACCATGTTCCAGGTGTGCTCGGCCAGTTGGGGCGCGCTGCCGCGCATGGTGGCGTACGTGGTGAGGACGAAGCCGCCGGCGCTGCCCTCGAGACTTCGGCTGTTTCCGTGGAAGCGGCGCACCGGGACGCCGGGCGCGAACCGGGCGATCTCGCGTTGCCAGTTGCCGAGCAGGGAGGCCGGGCAGATGACGAGGGTGGGCTCGGTGCGGGCCCGGCGCAGATGCAGGGCGATCACGGTGATCGTCTTGCCAAGGCCCATGTCGTCGGCGAGGCAGCCGCCGAGCCCCATCGACGTCATCATGTCGAGCCAGGCCAGGCCCCGCAGTTGGTAGTCGCGCAGGGTCGCGTCCAGACCCGGTGGCTGTTCGGCCGCCGCGGGTCCCTCCAGGAGCCGGTCGCGGAGCAGGGCGAGCGCGCCGGCCGGGACCGCCTGGACGCTCTCGCCGTCGACCTCGGCGGTGCCGGTGAGCGCGACGGACAGCGCGTCCACGGGGTCGAGCAGGCCCAGGTCGCGCTTTCTGGCCTTGCGGACGAGCTCGGGGTCGGCGACGACCCACTGGTCGCGCAGCCGCACGATCGGGCGGTGGGACTCGGCGAGCACATCCATCTCGGCGTTGGTGAGGGGTTCGTCGCCGAGCGCCAACTGCCAGTTGAAGGCGAGGAGTTCTCCCGCGTCGAAGAAGGAGGTGCCGTCGGTCGCCGAGCCGGGGGCCGGCCGTACCACGGCGGTGGCGCTGAGGGTGCGGGCCAGCTCGCGGGGCCAGTGGACGGTGACGCCCGCCGCCGCCAGCCGCGCGGATGCCTCGCCGAGCAGTTCGTACAGCTCGTCCTCGGTGAGCGGCAGCACATCGGGGACGCCGCGCTCCAGGAGCAGCCCGAGCGGGGGCCAGACGCGGGCGGCGCGGCGCAGGGCGAGCAGCGCGTCGATCCGGGCGCGCGGCCCGAAGGCCTCGACTCCGCTTCCGGCGGCGGCCGTTGTGGCCCGGGAGCCGGGGTCGGGCGTGTCGTCCGACCAGAGGGCGGCAGCGTCGACGACCAGGGTGGGGTCGGCGAGGCTGTGCACCTGGACGATGGCCGAGCCCGCCCGTCGCGCCTCGCCCTCCTCCTCGGACGCCGTGTCGAACAGCTCGTAGCCGGAGAGGTCAAGACGCAGCGAGACCCGGACGCCCGCGTCCATCCCCGCTGCCGCCTCGGCGGCCCAGGCGCGGGCGGCCGGCAGGTGCTGGGCGGCGGTGGCCGCGAAGGGCGCCCCGGCGGCGTGGGCGGCGGCCGGAGTGCGCGGCAGGGTGTCGGCGACCGCGTCGAGGAAGGCCCGCACCAGGGCCTCGGGTTCCGGCAGTTGGAGTGCGCCGCGGCCGGGGACGGGCACGCCGTACGCCTCGTACGGCATGGCGGCGGCGATGGCGCGGAGCTGGGCGATGTCGTCGGCGTCGAGGGGGCCCGCGCGCCAGGCGTCGTGGTGCGTGGAGGTCAGGCCCGGCAGCAGTCTGCCGCGCGCGACGAGGTGCAGGGCGTGCAGCGCGGCGGCGCCCCAGCAGGCCGCCGCCGGGTGCGCGGCGGGGTGGTGGCGGGCTTTGACCAGCAGCGGGAGCGCTTCGGCGACCGGCAGGACGACGGCCGCGACCTTGCGGCTGCGGGCGCCCCCGCCGTGGCGGCGCACCACGGTCAGCTCGGTCACTTCGGCGCCGGGCGGCCCCTGGGGCAGCGGACCCTGGTTTGGATCCCAGAACGCGACCTTGCCCTCGCGGGGCAGCCCGGCGGGCAGGAACACCGCGGCGGCCGACACCGCGGGCCGCGGTGCGACCGGGTCGTCGTGCGGCCGCGCGGGGTTCTGGCCGGGCCCCGGCGGCCGGTGGACGTGCGCGGACCGCTCGCGGCGGGCGGGGGCTGGGCCCGAGGAGGGCGCGGGCCGGGGCTCGGGGTGCCACATCGGTGTCGGCCGGTTCACCGCCGGTCACCTCCTTCGTCCGCACGGTCGGGTCCGTCGCGTGATCCGCGACTGGTCTACGACCTTACGGGCGAGGTCTGACAATGGGCCCCACGACCTCAGCGCACTCCCTCCCACAAGGCACGTTCCTCGGCGCGGGGATCCGACTCGACCCCGCTGACGGTGTCGAAGACCCGGGTGGTGCGGGTCTCGCGGTCATACGGCGCCCAGCCGGGGTCACCCGTCTTCGCGAAGGCCACCCAGGCGCTGTGCATCGCGTCCGCGAGGGGCTGCCAGGGCTGGTCGCCGATGATCGGCGCGTAGGTGGGGTCGTCGAGCCGGTCGAAGACATACGCGAGCTCGGAGGCGTGGCAGGCGCCGAGCCGGCCGCCGACGGCCGGGGAGCGCCGGGCGAACTCGTACACATGGGTGCCGGGCACGGCCTCCGCCACGCGCAGGGCGGGGATCCGGTAGAACCAGTCGGTGGTGACCGCGTCGAACAGTTCACCCGGCGACGCGTCCGGGCGGTTGCCCGCGTACACGGGCAGCGTCTTGTCGGGGTCGAGGCCGTAGGCCGTGGTGGCCGCGCGCAGCCTGTCCTGCGACAGGACGTCCAGGCGCCGGGTCGGCACCAGGAAGAGGCGGTACTCCTCGAGGTTGCTGCCGGTCATGAAGTCCACATCGCACTCCGCCGACGGCAGCGGCAGCTCGTCCAGGACGGGCTCGAACGGCATCATGTTGAGCGCCGCCTCGCCCCACAGGGCGGGGTCCGGGCGCGCGCCGATCTCGCCGCGCAGCTCGGCCTGGGCGGGCAGCAGGGCCTCCAGGGGGACGGCGGCGAACTCCTCGGCCGTCGCCTCGATGCCCAGCTTCTCCGCGAGCCGGGCGGTGATCAGATCGGCGGAGGCCGGTCGCAGGAAGTGGTGGGCGGCGCCGCTCTGGAGGATCGCGCGGCGGAACAGGCCGCGGGCGCGCGGCATCGACAGCAGCGCGCCGATGCTCATGGCGCCCGCCGACTCGCCGAAGACGGTCACCTGGCCGGGGTCGCCGCCGAAGGCGTCGATGTTGTCGCGGACCCATTCCAGGGCGGCGATCTGGTCGAGCAGTCCGCGGTTGTCCGGCCGGTCGGGCAGCCTCAGGAAGCCGTCGGCGCCGAGCCGGTAGTTGATGCTGACGTACACCACGCCGTCGCGCGCGAAGGCGGTTCCGTCATAGCCGGAGGCCGATCCGGAGCCGTTGGCGAAGGCCCCGCCGTGGATCCACACCATCACCGGCAGGCCGCCCCCGGAGGCCGGGTGCGGCGTCCAGACGTTGAGGTTGAGGCAGTCCTCGCCCTGCGGCCCGTCGTCGGGGAGCAGGACGTCGAAGGGCGGCACGTAGGGGGCTCGGGGCACGCCCGGGCCGTAGGAGAGCGCGTTGCGTACGCCGTCCCAGGGGGTGGCGGGTCCCGGTGCGCGAAAGCGTGCCTCCCCGAAGGGGGGAGCGGCGAACGGTATGCCGAGGAAGGCGGCCACGTCATCGGTGACGAGCCGCCCTCGCACCGCGCCCTGGCGGGTCGTACGGATGGGTTCCATCAGGTGCGTGCGCCTTCCGACAGCGTTTCGAGCAGTGCCGCGCCGAATTCCCGGGGGCGTTCGACATGGACCGCATGCCCGGCTCCGGGCACCACAACCTCTCGTACCCTGCCGCCGGCCCGGGCGTAAAGGCCCAGCGCGTGGCGGGTCTGGGCGAGCATCGGCTGGGCGGGGGTGCCGTCCCAGCCGGGCACCACGCCGAGCGCGCCGAGGTGGGCGAGGTCGAAGAGGGAGGTGTCGGAGACGATGATGTCGTCCTCCCCGCGGATCCAGGTCACCGGCGGCAGGACGGGCAGGGTGTGCAGGTCGTCGAGGCGGAAGTGGGTGGGGGCGAGGCAGTTGAGCACGCCCCGGTCGCCGGGTGCCACGCCGGGCCAGGTGTCGCACACCGTGCTGTCGCCCGGATAGTGGTCGTCGCCCACATGGGTCGTCAGCATGGCGGCCACCAGTTCGTCCTCACGGGCCGGGCGCAGCGGAGGCTTGACGTAACAGGTGGCCAGGACCTGGCGGGGCGAGAGCGGGGAGTCGTCGCCCCGGTCGCCCTCGCGCAGCAGCCGGACGAAGTCCGCGTTGGCGGCGCCCCCGCCGGAACCGGCCCCGTCGGGCGAGTTGAGCTGTCCGTCCTCGCCGCGGGTGCCGCCGAATCCATAGGGCGAGACCGGGTTGACGAGGGTGAGGGAACGCACCGAGGACGGCCGGTCCCGCAGCTGCTGGAGCACCACGCCTCCCCCCAGGGACCAGCCCACCAGATGTGCGCTGCCCACATGGAGGGCGTCGAGCAGTGCCGCGAGGTCGTCCGCGTAGTCGCGCAGCCCCCGGGTCGCGTCGACGGGCAGCGGGTCGGTGCCGCCGAAACCGCGCAGGTCGACCGCGATCGCCCGGTAGCGCTCGGGCAGGTCGAGCAGGGTGTCCTGCCAGAACGCCGAGGACGAGACGTTGCCGTGGACGAACACGACGGTCTCGTCCGGGTCCTGGGGCCCCGCGCCGGGCCCGGTCTCCAGGATCTGCTGGGTGAGGCGGGCCGTGGCCACGCGGCGGGTTCGCAGAGTGCGCATCGACGGTTCCTCAGGGGAGTGCGAGCCAGGCGGCGACCTGGGCGGTGGATGTGCCGTTCCAGCCGAGTTCGAGGTGGTTGGCGTCGGCGATGGTGGCCGTGGCGCCCACGGTGGCGATCCCGGTCGTGTCCAGCGCGCTGGAGATGAAGACGACTCCGTCGCTGGGGCCCCGGTTCTCGTTGACGATGCCGATGACGTCGGGGGCGGCTCCCGCCAGCAGATAGGTGGTGACGGTCGCGGGAACCCCCGCCCGCCGCAGAGGCGCCACCAGGGAGCCGCTGTCCAGCGCTTTTTGGATGCCGTCTCCGGCGGTGTAGAAGCCCTGGCCTCCGTAGTAGGTGGTGTACCAGTCCTGGGCGCTCTGGTCGACGCCGTACACCGCGTCCCAGCGGGCCAGCATCTGGCGCTGTCCCGGGTAGTCGTCGTAGCCACCGGACGGCGTCATCGAGTACTCGGGGTGCGCGGTGTAGGTGCCGTAACAGGTCATCCTGGAGTGCGGGGACGGCGCGTTGATCTTGCCGCCGCACTCGGGCCAGATGGAGAAGTCGTGGGCCCAGCCGTGGGCGTACGGGTAGTCGTAACCGCCGTTGGGGCCGCCGAGCGTGATCAGCTTCCGTACGTCACCGGCGTAGGCCCGCCCCCAGGCGGGCTTCAGCGACGAGACATAGGCGCGGGCCGACATCTCGCCCTTGCTCCAGCCGACCAGGTCGACCTTGGCGACGCCCAGCTTGGCCTTGATGGCGGCGACCGCGTCGCCGACGGCTTGCGCCTGCATGAGGTTGTCGCCCTGTTTGTGGGCGAAGCCGATGGCGAAGACGCGCCGGCCACGGGCGGCCAGGTACTGCATCAGGCCGGTGGAGGGGCAGGACATGGCGCCGCAGCCGTAGCCGCCGGACTCCCCCGGGTTGGCCCAGGCCCGGTCCGCGGTGTCGTTGGCGCCGTGCACGAGCAGCACGGGAACGCTCTGGGCGCCGGTGTTCCAGCCGGGCGCCGAGTACAGCAGGAAGCGGTCGGAGGCCGGCCGCGCGACACCGCCGAAGTACGTCACGCGCACCCCGTCCTGGTCGCCGCGGCCGTCCGGCGGATAGCCCTCGGCGGCGCTCGCGGCGAAGCCCGTTGTGGTGTCGCGGAAGCGCTCGACCCTCTCCCAGCCGTTGGTGACGGTGCCCGCGCCGTAGCTCGCCTCCAACGACAGGTGGGCCGGGTAGGCGGTGGCCCCGGCCGCGTCAGCTACGCCGCCTCCGCCCAGCAGCCCCGCCACCACCGCCACGACGGCGGCGATCACTCCCCATCCGGCACGCTGTCCGTAACGCACGACCCGGTCCCCCCTGCCTCGGCACCACCGCGAAAGCCCGCCCCTGTCGGGTAGACGCTATGCAGCGCGTGGCTCAGCAAGTGATGTGTGCGGACCACATAAGACGGGACGATTCTGTGGAGCCTCATAAGACGAGGCGATTCTGTGGATAGTCGACGCTTCCTCGCCCGGGCGGACTAGCCGGGGCCCACACCGGATGCCGGAAGCGCGACCAGAGGGCAGGCTGACGACACAGACCGCCGCAGTCATGCCGTACAGACGAGGACCGCTCATGTCCGTGCCCGCGTCCCAGTCCCCCACCCCGACTTCGCGCCGCCGTCGCCGTCGCCGGACGCGGATCGTCGGCGGGGCGATGCTGCTGATCCTCGCCACCACGGCCTGCTCCAGCCTCGGGCGGACGGCCGTCGGCACCATCTCGTACACGATCGGACCCGAGACGTCCGTCAAGCTGACCAGCCCGAAGGTGCGGGGCTGCCACCGGCTTCCGCCGGCCGGCACGACCGAGGTCTACAACAACACCCTGGTCGACATGGTCATGTACCGGACGCCCGACTGCACCGGCAAGGACACGACGTATCTCGGCAGCAGACTCGCCAACAACACGGCACCGCGGGCCGCGCCCTGGCGCAGCTACAGCTTCGTGCACTGAGCCGGTTCACCCGGACAGGAGGAGCGGGGCCGGCCCCAGCATCTGTCGGTGGTGTGCAGCGTGACGCCCCACGGCTGCTGCCGCCCGGAGGTCCCTGCGGTTCCTACAGCTCCAGCCAGCCGTGCCCCACATACCAGTGGCCTCCGTCCAGGAGGTGCCGGGTGACGGCGCGTTGCAGGGTGGTGCGCTGCGGCAGTTCCGCCACCGGGAGTTCCCGATTGCCGAAGACGAAGCCGACGGGTTCGCCGTCGGCAGGCTCGTCGTCTTTGTGGGCGACGCGGAACAAACCCTGGAAGCGCACGATGTTGGAGTCTTCGGGAAGGTAATCGCGCAACTGCTCGTCGAGCAGCCAGGAGTGGCAGACACCCAGCCGATACCCCTCCTCGGGGAAGTGGCGCGCGAAGAACGCCTTGGCCCGGGCGATGGAGTCGGCGCACGCCCGGGGCGTCAACGGGCCCCGGAAGTCCGGGACATGGAGGTCGAGACAGCGGTCGCCGGGTTCCGCGTCGAAGCCTCCTGCCCGAATGCCCCGGCCCGTACGCTCGCCGAGCCGCGAGCGCTGGAACTGGAGCCGGCCGAGCTGGTAGATCTCACCCCGGGAGTGCAGCCGCAGCCATCCGGGCACGGTCAGCCCGCCCTTCCCGCGCCGCTTGTGGTGCAGCGCGATGTGCCGCCCTAGGTCGGCGAGCGTACGGCGGGAGACGTCGTCGGAAATGCCGCGCTCGCGGTGGTAGGCCCTGGTGTACGGCAGCGCGGCGACCGCGACATACACCGGGAACCAGCGCTCCAGATCGCCCAACCCCGCGGGCAGGGGCGGCAGTTCGGGCCGGACGTCCACGTTCCCGATGTCGTGCACGAGCGCCCGCACGGAGTCCTCCAGGAGGTCGCGCAGCGCGGGCTCGGCACTGAACCGGGGGGCCAGGGAAGTGAGTTGGTTGATGTCCTCGTGCGGCACGGCGAGGTCGAGCAGCGTCTCGGGCAGGTCGTCGGGGAGCGCCATGCGCGCCACCCTAGCCAGCGCGCCCCCTTCGCGCCGCAGGATGCGCGCCCACTTTGCGCCGCAGGATGCGCGCGGCCTTCGCGCCCCAGGGTGCGCGTCCCCCTGGTGAACGTGGCTCGCGGGCCCCGGTCAGCCGTCCCACAAAGACAACGCGGTCCGTGCTTTCACCTGCGCCCCGGCGGGTACACCCTCTATAGAGGCGATCACCATGCCGCGTACGGGTAACGAACCGATCACCGCCCGCAGTCCCCTGCGGATGCGGCTCTGGCTGAGCGTCTGGGGCCTGATCTGGGCCCTCGGCGGCACGGTCGGCTTCGCGCTGGAGGGACGGCCGGGGTGGATGGCGGCCTGCGCGGTCCTGGCTGCGGTGATCGTCGTCGATCTGTTCATGATCGTCCGCCATATCCGGCAGGGCCCCCACTATCAGCCGGGCCGAGACGTCCCGCCGTACGAGCCGCTGCGCAAACGCCGGCCGTGAGCCCCTAGCACCCCGCAGCGCACGACCCCGCGAGGCGTGCGCCGCCGGGGCCCGGGGCCCCGGCTAGTCCCCCTCCTCCTCGAAGCGCGCCGCCGCCAGATAGTCCGGCTTCGGGTCGAGGGCCGCGGCCAGGCGGAAGTGGCGTTTGGCCTGGTCGGGGCGGGCCTGGCGTTCATAGGTGCGGGCCAGGGCGAAGTGGGCGAAGGCGTTGTCCGGCTCGCGCTCCAGGACCAGCTGGAACTCCAGTTCGGCCGAGCGGAGCTGCGCCGAGGCGAAGAAGGCGCGGGCCCTGAGCAGCCGGGCCGCGGTGTTCTCGGGATGGGCCGCGATGACCGAGTCGAGGAGTTTCACGGCACCACGCGGATCCCGGGCGGCCAGGAGTTGCTCGGCCGCGCGGTAGTCGATGACGTGGGTCTCGGGAGTGCTTTCGGCCACGTGCCTGTTCCTTTCCCTCGCTGCGCGATGTCAACGCCATGCCCGGCTCCGGTATTCCGTACGCCTGTGAACGCGCTCGCGTCCGACGCCACGGCTCAGAGCGCGACCGCCGCGAGGGTCAGCCCGAGCGCCACGAGAACTCCGCCCGCCACCATGAACGCCCGGTCCAGCAAGGTGCGTTGGCGGCCGAGGAGGACGATGGTGCGTGGATCCTCCGGGTCGTAGGAGAGCCGGACGCCGACGCCCGGCGGGAGCGGCTCGCGGCGGCTCGGCGGGACGGGCGAAGGGAGTTCGAGGACGTGACCGTCGGCCGTCTCGAACTGGAGGAGAGGGCGCGTCGAGCCCTGCGGCGCCGCCTTCACGAGCGCCCACGCGGGCTCGCCCGCCCGCTCGACGCGCCGCGTCTCCCGCAGCCCGTACGCCCCGGCGAGCAGCGCCACCAAGCCGCCCATAGCCGTAAAACCCGCCAGTACGAAAAGCACGGTCGGATGCTATTCCGCACCGGCCGCGAGCGGCGGGGCGAGCCGGGGAAACCCAGCATGATGAGGGAAATCCGTACGCGTCGCTTACACCTTCCCGTCGTTACGCCCTCGCAGCGCCGGTGGGCGGCGGGGCGCCCGCCTTTGAGTCCCTGAGGGGCCCGCATATGGCTTCCGGCCCGCCCGGCATGGCGGCGCTGGGGCGAGGGTGGGCGCCTGGAATGCCCTGCGCCCCGGCCCACCCCGCCTACCTACACCTACAGCCCTACCGCCCTACCTACCGTGCGGCTCGCTCCAGCAGCGCCGCCCACACCTTGCGCACCTGCGGTTCAAGCGCTTCCAGCGGGCCGTCGTTGTCGATGACGAGGTCGGCGACGGCCAGGCGCTGGGATCGGTCGGCCTGGGCGGCCATGCGGGCGCGGGCTTCGTCGGCCGTCATGCCGCGCAGACGCACCAGGCGGTCCAGCTGGGTCTCGGGGCTCGCGTCGACGACGACCACCAGGTCGTAGAGGGCCGCCAGACCGTTCTCGGTCAGGAGGGGCACGTCGTGGATGACGACGGAATCGGGGCCGGCCGCCGATTCCAGCTCGGCGGAACGCGCGCCCACCAGCGGATGCACCAGGCCGTTGAGGGTCGCCAGCTTCTCCGGGTCGGAGAAGACGATGCCCCCCAGCCGGGGACGGTCGAGGGTGCCGTCGGCGGACAGGATCTCGGTGCCGAATGCCTCGACGACCGCCGCCAGGCCCGGAGTTCCGGGCTCGACGACCTCCCGGGCGATCCTGTCCGCATCGATCAGCACGGCTCCGTAGGAGACGAGCAGCCGTGACACTTCGCTCTTGCCGGCGCCGATACCGCCGGTCAGGCCCACCTTCAGCATGGGCGAAAGCTTAGGCGCCGACCGCTAGGGCCTGTCCGGCGGATCTTGTCTGGGACGCGGGGGGCCGGCACGCCCATCTGCGGCGTTGTCGTCGGTTGCCGACGCTCCGCGTCGCCGCCCTCCTCCGCCTTGCAGCTGGACGCACCAGCCCCCCGCTCACCAGCACCACAAAGCCAAGGCACCCGACAGCGACCAGATCCGCCGAACAGGCCCTAGGCGTCGCCCTCCCGCTCCGCGAGGAAGCGCTCGAACTCGCGGCCCAGCTCCTCCGCCGAGGGGATGTCGGCCGGCTCGGCGACGAGGTTGCCGCGCGTTTCGGCGCCCGCCACCGCGTCGTACTGGTGCTCAAGTCCCTGCACCAGGCTGACCAGTTCCTCGTCGCCCTCGCCGATCTGTCGCTCGATCTCGGTCTGGGTGCGCTGCGCCTCCGTACGGAGGGTGTGCGCAACGCTCGGCAGGACCAGGCCCGTTGCCGCGGTGACCGCCTCCAGGGCGGTCAGGGCCGCGTCCGGGTAGGAGGAACGCGCCACATAGTGCGGCACATGGGCGGCGACGCCCAGGACGTCGTGGCCGGACTCCATGAGGCGGTACTCGATCAGCGACTCGGCGCTGCCGGGCACCTGCGCCTCGTCGAACGGCGAACGGTGGCCGGGCATCAGGTCGGTGCGGTTGCCGTGCGGGGTGAGGCCGACGGGGCGGGTGTGCGGCACGCCCATCGGGATGCCGTGGAAGTTGACCGAAAGTCGCACACCGAGGCGCTCCACGATCTGGCGGACGGCGAGCGCGAAGCGCTCCCACTCCACGTCCGGCTCGGGGCCCGACATCAGCAGGAAGGGCGCGCCCGTGGCGTCCTGCACCAGGCGCACCTCCAGCGCGGGCACCTCGAAGTCGGTCCAGCGGTCGCGCCGGAACGTCAGCAGGGGGCGGCGGGCGCGGTAGTCGACGAGTCGGTCGTGGTCGAAGCGGGCAACCACCTGGTGGGGCAGTGCGTCCAGCACCTTCTCGACGATCTGCTCGCCGGTTTCACCCGCGTCGATGTAGCCGTCGAAGTGGTACAGCATGACCAGGCCCGCCGACTCCTGCGCGAGCGCCATGTCGACGACGGCGAGGCCCTTCGGCTCCCATTCGTACAAACTCTGCGGATCAAGCACGATTACCGCTCCTCCTCGTGTTCATCAGGAAGAACGACCGCCGGGACGCGAGCATTCCCGTCCTCGCCGCTTTCCCCCAAAGCGGTACTCGCCGGAGAGGGCTGAGCAACTGCTGGTGCACGGAGGCGCGCGTCACAAGCCGCTCACGACCGACGCGTCGGTCAACCCGCTTGCGGGGCAGCCGAGTTGGGCCGAGACGCCTCCCGCCGGATGCCCACTGGTCCAGACCTTGACATGCCCACACGGCCACCCTAGGTTCACCGAGCGATACGCAGTTCAGGTTCTCACCCCACATTCATGTACCAGAACATGACGTAGACGCGGAGGATCCCCCCATGCGCACTCGCCCGCTGCTTCTCGCCCTGCTGACCACCGCCCTCGCCATGGGCGCACCCGCCCTCGCCACCGCCCACGCCGATACCGCGGCGGTCATCAATGTGGCCACGGCCGCTCAGCTCAAGTCCGCCCTCACCGCGGCCAGGCCCGGCGACACGATCAAGCTGGCCGACGGCACGTACAGCGGCAACTTCAAGGCGACGACCGCCGGCACCACCTCGGCGCGGATCACGCTGGCCGGCTCGTCCAAGGCCGTGCTCACCGCAGGCGGCGGCTATGGGCTCCACCTCAACGGCGCCTCGTACTGGACCGTTCAGGGCCTGACGGTCACCGGAGGCCAGAAGGGCATCGTGATGGACACGGCCGTCGGCGTCGTCCTGGACTCCGTCACCGTGCACGGCCTCACCATGGAGGGCGTGCACTTCCGCAAGTCCAGCAAGAACGGCCTCATCAGAAACTCGCGGATCTACGACACCGGCCGGGACGGCAGCGGCATGGGCGAGGGCGTGTATGTCGGCACGGCCGGCGATCTTTCGGACCGCAGCGACCAGGTGGAGATCCGCGACAACACCATCGGACCCGGCGTCGGCGGCGAGAACGTCGACGTCAAGGAAGGCACCACCGGCACCCGCATCGTGGGCAACCACTTCGACGGCAGCGGGTTGACCAACGCCAACTTCGACGACTCCTGGGTCGACGTGAAGGGAAACGGCGTCCTGGTGGAGGGCAACACCGGGGTGCACACCCTGAACAACGGCTACGAGACCCACACCCAGCAGTCCGGGTGGGGCTGCGGCACGGTCTTCCGCGCCAACACCTCGGACCTGAGCGACTCCCCCGGCGCGCTGCGGCTCGCCGTCAACGTCACCAACTACAGCGCGGCCACCTGCCCCACGACCGTCTACAGCAGCAACACCGTCACCGGCGGCAAGGGGCTGACCAACATTCCCGTCACCCCGTAGGGGCGCGCGTTCCGTCCGGCGCCGGACATGAAGTAAGGCCCGCCCCCCAAGGGGAGCGGGCCTTACTTTCAGCTATCTACCGGCTGGGGTCGGAGCGTCAGCTCTGGCCGCCCGCCAGCTTCTCGCGCAGGGCAGCCAGCGCCTCGTCCGACGCCAGGGCGCCGGAGTTGTCGTCCGACTCCGAGGAGTACGAACCACCGGAGACGCCCGCCGGGGCACCGGCCGGAGCGGCAGCGCCCTCGGCAGCGGCGGCCTCGTCGGCCTCGCGGGACTTGATGACCTGGGCCTGGTGCTGCTCGAAGCGCGACTGCGCCTCGGCGTACTGGCCCTCCCACGCCTCGCGCTGGGTCTCGTAGCCCTCGAGCCAGTCGTTGGTCTCGGGGTCGAAGCCCTCGGGGTAGATGTAGTTGCCCTGGTCGTCGTAGGACGCGGCCATGCCGTACAGGGTCGGGTCGAACTCGACCGACGCCGGGTCGGCACCGAAGGACTCGTTGGCCTGCTTCAGGGACAGCGAGATCCGGCGACGCTCGAGGTCGATGTCGATGACCTTGACGAAGATCTCGTCGTTGACCTGGACGACCTGCTCCGGGATCTCCACGTGGCGCTCGGCCAGCTCGGAGATGTGGACCAGGCCCTCGATGCCCTCGTCGACGCGCACGAACGCACCGAACGGAACGAGCTTGGTGACCTTACCGGGGACGACCTGCCCGATCTGGTGCGTACGGGCGAACTGCTGCCACGGGTCTTCCTGCGTCGCCTTCAGCGACAGGGAGACACGCTCGCGGTCCATGTCGACGTCGAGGACCTCGACGGTGACTTCCTGGCCGACCTCGACAACCTCGGACGGGTGGTCGATGTGCTTCCAGGAGAGCTCGGAGACGTGCACGAGACCGTCGACGCCACCCAGGTCCACGAAGGCACCGAAGTTGACGATCGAGGAGACGACGCCGGAGCGGACCTGACCCTTCTGAAGGGTGGTGAGGAACGTCTGGCGAACCTCGGACTGGGTCTGCTCGAGCCAGGCGCGGCGGGACAGGACCACGTTGTTGCGGTTCTTGTCCAGCTCGATGATCTTCGCCTCGAGCTCCTTGCCCACGTAGGGCTGGAGGTCGCGGACACGACGCATCTCGACGAGAGAGGCCGGCAGGAAGCCACGGAGGCCGATGTCGAGGATGAGACCACCCTTGACGACCTCGATGACGGTACCGGTGACGATGCCGTCTTCTTCCTTGATCTTCTCGATCGTGCCCCAGGCACGCTCGTACTGAGCGCGCTTCTTGGACAGGATCAGACGGCCTTCCTTGTCCTCCTTCTGGAGAACCAGGGCCTCGATCTCGTCGCCGACCTTGACGACCTCGTTCGGGTCGACGTCGTGCTTGATCGAGAGCTCGCGGCTCGGGATCACGCCTTCGGTCTTGTAACCGATGTCGAGCAGGACCTCGTCCCGGTCGACCTTCACGATGACGCCGTCGACGATGTCGCCGTCGTTGAAGTACTTGATCGTCTCGTCGATCGCGGCGAGGAAGGCTTCCTCGTTACCGATGTCGTTGACCGCTACCTGCGGAGTGGTAGAGGTGGTCTCGGTGCTGCTCGTCATGTGGGAAAGGGCTCCGGTTACGGACAGAAAGTCGTAGGTACTGCCACGCCGAAAGCCCGTATCGCCTCTGCATAAGCCGGACAGCCTGGGAAGCGCCGATCCGGGTCGGTCCGGATGGCGCCTCGACAACCGAGGGGACATACAACAGATGGAAGCGCGCCTGCTAGGTCTGAGGTGCGCAGGCTCGCAGCGCAACTTGTAGCATACGGGGGCAGCCGGACAGGGTCAATGCGCGAAGGCGCACACCCGGGGCGGATCCCCGCAATCCCGGCACAACTAAGGTTCCCCGAGGCCCCGATGGGCCCCGCAGACCTCTTTCGAGAACCTTCGAGAACACGGGGTCGCGTTCCGCGCAAACTACAACGACGGACACGATGAGCCAAGAGATCCAAGCGTACGAGTCCGAGAACGGCTCCGATGCCGAGCCCGAGGCGACCCGGCGTACCGCCGGGGACACGGAGAGCAGCCGGGCCAGCCGGGGCTGGTGGGACCGCAACGCCGACGAGTACCAGACCGACCACGGGGCGTTCCTCGGGGACGACCGGTTCGTGTGGGGACCCGAGGGCCTGGACGAGGCGGACGTGCGGCTGCTCGGCCCGGCCGGCTCCCTCGCGGGCCTGGACGTCCTGGAGATCGGCGCGGGCGCGGCCCAGTGCTCGCGGTGGCTGGCCGCGCAGGGCGCGCGCCCGGTGGCCCTGGACCTCTCGCACCGCCAGCTCCAGCACGCGCTGCGCATCGACGGCGGCGCCTTTCCCCTGATCGAGGCGGACGCGGGTGCCCTGCCCTTCCAGGACGGCTCCTTCGATCTCGCGTGCTCGGCGTACGGCGCGGTGCCGTTCGTGGCGGACCCGGTGAAGGTCTTCCGCGAGGTCCGCCGGGTGCTGCGCCCCGGCGGGCGCTGGGTCTTCTCGGTCACCCACCCGATCCGCTGGGCCTTTCCCGACGAGCCGGGCCCCGAGGGCCTGTCCGTGGCCGCCTCCTATTTCGACCGCACTCCCTATGTCGAGCAGGACGAGAACGGTGACGCGGTCTATGTCGAGCACCACCGCACGCTGGGTGACCGGGTGCGGGACGTGGTGGCGGGCGGCTTCCGCCTGGAGGACCTGGTCGAGCCCGAGTGGCCGGCCTGGAACGCCCAGGAGTGGGGCGGCTGGTCCCCGCTGCGGGGCAATCTGATCCCCGGTACGGCCATCTTCGTGTGCGTACGGGACTGAGCTCGCGCGGCCGGCGGGCCCGCCCGGGACGGTAGCGGCCCACGCCGCCCAGCATCAGTCATACAAACGCACCGCCCCTGTGGACAGAGCGTCACGCCGCCCGGCGCGACGTACGACACTGAGCGCATGATCCGAACCGCCGCACTCGACGCCCTCCCCGTACGCGAGGCCGTGCCCGAGCTGCTCGCCGCCCTCGACGGGCACGGCACGGCCGTGCTGTGCGCCCCGCCCGGCACCGGCAAGACCACCCTCGTGCCGCTCGTCCTCGCGGGGCTGGTCGGGGGCGGCCCGGCGCGCCGGGTCATAGTCGCCGAACCCCGCCGGATCGCGGCACGGGCGGCCGCGCGCCGCATGGCGTGGCTGCTCGGCGAGCGGACGGGCGGCCGGGTCGGCTTCACCGTGCGCGGCGAGCGTTCCGTGGGCGCCGAGACCGTCGTGGAGGTCGTCACCACGGGCGTACTGCTCCAACGCCTGCAACGCGACCAGGAGTTGACCGGGGTCGACGTCGTGGTGCTCGACGAGTGCCACGAGCGCCATCTCGACGCGGACACGGTGGCCGCCTTCCTTCTCGACGTACGGGCCGCCCTGCGACCGGAGCTGCGCCTGCTCGCGGCCTCCGCGACGACGGACGCCGAGGGCTGGTCCCGGCTGCTCGGGGACGCCCCGGTGGTGCAGGCCGCGGGGGTCTCCCATCCGGTGGAGGTGGTGTGGGCGCCGCCCGCACAGCCGGTGCGGCCGCCGCACGGCATGCGGGTGGACCCGGCGCTGCTCTCGCATGTGGCCGCCACCGTGCGCCGGGCACTGGCCGAGCGGACCGGCGACGTGCTGTGCTTCCTGCCGGGGGTGGGTGAAATCGCCCGGGTGGCACGGCAGTTGGGCGAATTGGTCGGCGTCGAGGTGCTCCAGGTGCACGGCCGGGCCCCGGCCTCCGTGCAGGACGCGGTGCTCGCCGGTTCCGACGGGCGGCGAGTGGTGCTGACCACCTCGGTCGCCGAGTCCTCACTGACGGTGCCCGGGGTGCGGGTGGTCGTGGACTGCGGCCTGGCCCGCGAACCGCGCGTGGACCACGCCCGGGGCCTGGGCGCGCTGACCACGGTACGGGCCTCGCAGGCGGCCGCCCGCCAGCGAGCGGGCCGCGCCGGGCGCGAGGCACCGGGCACGGTGTACCGGTGCTGGACCGAGGCGGAGAACATCCGCCTGCCGCGCTTCCCCGCCCCCGAGATCAAGGTCGCCGACCTGGCCGCGTTCGCGCTGCAAGCCGCCTGCTGGGGCGACCCCTCGGCCGAGGGCCTCGCGCTGCTCGACCCGCCGCCGGCGGGCGCGATGGCCGCGGCCCGTTCGGTGCTGACGGCGATCGGCGCGGTCGACGACCAGGGGCGCGCCACCGACCGGGGCACCCGCATGGCCCGGCTCGGCCTGCATCCCCGGCTCGCGCGGGCCCTCCTGGACGGCGCTTCGGAGGTCGGTGCCCGCAGGGCCGCGGAGGTGGTGGCCCTGCTCAGCGAGGAGCCGCCACGGGAGTACGGGGACGACCTGGCGGCTGCCTGGCGCACCGCGCGCCGGGGCGGGGACGGGTACGCGGCGCGCTGGCTCCAGGAGGTGCGACGCCTCGCCTCGTTCGCCGGCACCCATCCCGAGCGGGGCTCGGCCGAGGCCGCCGCCGGTCTGGTCGCCGCCCTGGCGTTCCCCGAACGGGTGGCGCGGGGTCGTGGCGGCGGCTCGTTCCTGATGGCGTCCGGCACCGGCGCCGAGGTGGCGCAGGGCTCCGGGCTCGGCACGGCGGGCTGGCTCGCGGTGGCGGTCGCGGACCGGCCGGTGCAGGCGGCGTCCGCCCGGGTCCGCCTCGCGGCCGTCATCGACGAGTCGACCGCCAGGCTCGCCTCGGGGCACCGGCTGTCCGAGGGCGAGGAGGTGCACTGGGAGGACGGCGACGTCGTGGCCCGCCGGGTGGCCAGGCTCGGCGCGATCGAGCTGTCCGTACGCCCACTGAAGAACGCCGACGCCACGCTCGTGCGGGAGGCGCTGCTCGACGGCCTGGCCCGAGAAGGGCTCGGCCTGCTGCGCTGGACCCGGGACGCGCAGGGACTGCGGGAGCGGCTCGCCTTCTTGCACCGGGTGCTCGGGGAGCCGTGGCCCGATGTGGCTGACGCGGCGCTGCTCGCGCGGGCTTCCCACTGGCTGGAGCCGGAGCTGTCACGGGCACGTCGCCGGTCCGACCTCGGGCGGATCGAGGCGGGGGCCGCGCTCAACCGGCTGCTGCCGTGGGCGACCGGGGAGGCGGCCCGGCTCGACGAGCTGGCACCGGAACGCATCCAGGTCCCCAGCGGGTCACGGATACGGGTGGAGTACGGGGGTGAACAGCCGGTCCTGGCCGTCAAGTTGCAGGAGATGTTCGGCCTGGACGGCACGCCCGAGGTGGCCGGGGTGCCCGTCCTGGTCCATCTGCTCTCCCCCGCGGGGCGGCCCGCCGCCGTCACCGCCGACCTCGCGAACTTCTGGCGCGACGGATACCGCGCGGTCCGTGCCGAGCTGCGCGGGCGCTACCCCAAACACCCCTGGCCCGAGGATCCGACGGCGGCGCAGCCGACCCGGTTCACCAAGGCGCGGCTCGAACGATAGGGAGGCGATCAGGCGCAGGCGCAAGCAGTCGGGACGTGATCAGGCGAGGGCCGGGTCGAGGTGCTCGCTGACGGCGGGCGGCGGATCGCTGGGGCGGCGGGCGCGGGCCTCCAGCCAGAGGGAGAGGGCGAGCAGGGCGATACCGAGCCCGAGGAATCCCCAGGGGAGGTAGGAGGTGAGCAGCAGGATCAGGACGCGGTTCTTCTTGACCAGGTCGACGGTGTAATTGACGTAGTCGTCGCGCATCTTGACGTCGCCGGCGAACACGGTGACCTTGTCGCGGCCGCCGAGGAGGGTACCGCCGCGCATCTCCTCCTGGTTGAGCTCCTCGCCGTTGACGGGGGCGCCGGTGACCGGGTCGATCCAGAACTTCCGGGTGGTGGTGTACCAGAGGGAGGTGCCGGTGGACTTCTCCAGGGTGCTGGAGTCGATGCCGGGCAGCGGCATCTTCTTCGGGTAGGGCACCTTCGTCCACGGAATGGTCTGCTCGAAGTAGTACACGTCGAGGCCGTGGAACTTCCGGGTGCCCTGGTAGTGGATGGGCGCGGAGGTGCGGGCCTGGAAGTCGAAGTACTCGTAGTCCCGCTTCTCGGTCAGGAAGGGCCACTTGAACTCGATGCCCTTGCGCTGGACCGGGTCGCCGTCGACCATCTCGCCGGTGGCGTGGACGGGGGCCTGGGTGTGCGCGTCGAAGATGTAGCGCTCGGGGATCTGGGAGACCATCTTGCCGTCGGGGCCCTGCACATAGGCGAGGGTGTCCCACACCACCACATCACGGCCCGCGCTCTTCTCGATCTCCTTGGCCGCCTCCACATTGCCTTTGAGCGTCTGGACGACGGTCACCTTGGGGACGGTTGTGGACTGCATGGTGCCGTAGTCGATGAGGGTGGCGTTCTTCGCTTCGAGAACCGCCTCCTGGTACTGGCTGGGCGGGATCTTCGCCAGCCGGGGGAAGGCGTACCAGCGCAGCAGGGGCGACAGGGCGGCGAAGAACACGGCGAGGGCGAGCAGGACGAGACTGGCTTTGCGTCGCATGGACCTGCTCTCCCTCTCCTTGGTCTGAGTGATCTTCTACTTGGTCTGGGTGATCTTTCCCGGGGCGCTGGGCACGGTGGTGAGCAGCGGGTGGGGCGAGGTCGTGCCCTCGGGAGCGCCGATGGCCGAAACCGTCAGGACGAGGGCGAGGGCGGCGACCAGGCCGATGGCGGCGGCTATCAGGGCACGCATGCTCGGCCTCCGGGAACTGATGGACCGTCAGGAAAAGGCACCGTAGCAACGCCCGGCGCAGATGAGAACACGTCGAACAGCCCCTCTGCCGTCGTGCGGCAGAGGGGCTGCTGAGAAAGGCGCGACCGGAAGGCCGCTCAGGAGGCGGCGGCCACCTTGAGTTCGAGGGTGAGCGTGGCGCCGCCCTCGGTGGTGACGCGGAGCAGGAACGTGCCGACCTGACCGTCCGCGTACATCTTCGGCAGCATCAGGGCGCCGTTCGCGTCGGTCTTCAGGTCCTTCAGTTCACGGACCGGGTTGCCCTTGGCGTCCTTGAAGTACGGGCCCTTGTCGTTGACCTTGGGCGCGGCCTTCGAGTCGGCGCCGGCGGCCGGCGCCTGGACCATGGCCGCGGACGCCGTCACGCCGGAGGCGACCGCACCCTTGTACGTCGCCTTGAGGGACACCTGCGCGGCGAACTCGCCGCTCGCCACGGCCGTCAGCTCCTTGGCGTCGGAGCGCAGCAACGCGTCGGCCTGGCGGGCGACGACCGTCGCCTTCCACTCGATGGCGGGCAGTGAGGCCGTGGAGACGGTGGCCCGCACGGTGAACGTGCCCGTCTTCTCACCCGACGCGAGGGCCGGCGCGGTCGCGGTGCCGTCGGCCGCGGTGGTCACGGTCGCGGAGGTCGCGGCGCCGGGGAAGCGGGTGTCGGTGTCGCCGACGATCTCGAACTTCACCGACACCTTCGCCATCGCCTTGCCGGAGGCGTCCTTCACCCGCGCCGTCGGCTGCCCGGCGAACGCACCGCCGGTGAACGCCGTGAGCTCCTTGGCGCCGGTGTTCTCGAACGTCGTCGGCCGGGGCGTCGTGGGCTTCGGGGTCGTGCCACCGCCGTTGGGCTTGGTGGGCGGCACCGGGGGCTTGACCGGCGGGACGGTCGGCGTCGGGGCCGGCTTCGTGCTGGGCGGCGTCGTCGGCGTGGCCGGCGGCTGCTTGCCGATGGTCCGGGGGGTGGGGGTCTGGTCGCTGCGGCGGACGGGCAGCGAGCCCGTGCCGTCGGGGACCTCGTGGCTGCCGCGCCGGTAGAAGTCGAACCACGTCGTGACCGTGGTCAGGTACTCCTGCGACTGGTTGTAGCTGAGGATCGCCTTGTCCAGGTCGGCCTTCACCGCGAGGTCTCGGCTGCCTCCGCAGAGGTAGAAACCGGCGGCGAGGGACGCGTCGTAGACGTTGTTGGGGTCCTTGACGCCGTCCCCGTTGCCGTCCCGGCCCGAGGACGCCCACGTCGACGGGATGAACTGCATCGGGCCGACGGCCCGGTCGTGCACCTTGTCGCCGTCGTACGCGCCGCCGTCGGTGTCGGTGATGTTGGCGAACCCGGCGCCGTTGAGCACCGGGCCGAGGATCGGGGTGAGCGTCCTGCCGTTGACATCGACGCGGCCGCCATTGGCGTGCCCCGACTCGACCTTGCCGATGCCGCCGAGGAGTTGCCAGGGGAGGTGGCAGTTCGGCCGGTCCGTCGCGAGCGCGGCCTGGGCCCGCTTGTACGCGTCGAGAACCGTCGCCGGTATGCCCTGCTCGTCACCGCCGGGAAGCGTTCCGGTCGACGCGTTGGGCGGCGGCGTCGGCGACACGAGCGGCGGAAGGTCCGTGTAGTACGGCGAGTTGCCTGAGGCCGGGGCGTCGGGGGTGGACGACGGGGTCGGCGTCGCATCCGAAGCCGCCTGGTCGATCGGGCTGTTCGCGTGCACGACTCCCGGCGCCTGCGATGCGGACAGCGCCGCCACCGCCAGCGCGGCCACCGCCGTGGTTCCCGCTCCCTTACGCAGTCGTCGGCCCATGTGCGGTGCCATACGTCAAGTCCCTCCCCGTACTCGGCTGTCCGCGCTCCCCAGCGCGAGACTCACGTGACACTACGGCAACCGGGGGTTCCAGGACACCGTGGGCTGACCGGTTTTCACCGTTTCGCCATCTGCGGGTCGCCGGCCGACGGCGGGGAGAGCGGATCCGAATACCGAACGCTGATGATCGCTGACGGGATATCGGTCTCTGTCAGCTGAAGATTGAAATCACCAACCACCCAACCGCTACCGGCTAACGGCCGACTAACGCCCCACCCCGCACCCGCCCCCGGCTCCCCCGCCGTCCCCCGGCACCGCCCCGCCCCCAGGTCCCGGCGGTGCCGGACCCGCTGACCTAGTGCGCCGCCGACTCCCAGTCGTGGCCCGAGCCCACCGATACGTCCAGCGGCGCCCGGAGTTCGACCGCTCCCGCCATTTCGCGGCGCACCAGTGCCTCGACCTGCTCGCGCTCCCCCGGTGCGATCTCCAGGACGATTTCGTC
Source organism: Streptomyces hundungensis (assembly GCF_003627815.1). Classification (NCBI taxonomy): domain Bacteria; kingdom Bacillati; phylum Actinomycetota; class Actinomycetes; order Kitasatosporales; family Streptomycetaceae; genus Streptomyces; species Streptomyces hundungensis. Next base: position 6,422,372 of record NZ_CP032698.1, on the reverse strand, counting down.
GTGGACCTGGAGCAGCAGTCGGGAGGTGAGGCGGGCGTCCGTCAGGGCGCGGTCCACGTTCAGCATCGCGACCTTGACGATGTCCGCCGCCGTGCCCTGGATCGGGGCGTTGAGCGCCATCCGCTCGGCCATTTCGCGGCGCTGGCGGTTGTCGCTGTTGAGGTCCGGCAGGTAGCGGCGCCGGCCCAGCATCGTCTCCGTGTAGCCCGTGGCGCGGGCCTCTTCGACGGCGCGCTGCAAATAGTCGCGTACGCCGCCGAAGCGCTCGAAGAAGGTGTCCATCAGGCCGCGCGCCTCGCCCGCCTCGATGTTCAGCTGCTGCGAGAGGCCGAAGGCGGACAGGCCGTACGCCAGGCCGTACGACATGGCCTTGATCTTGCGTCGCATCTCCGGGTCGACCTGGGTCTTGGAGACGCCGAAGACCTGGGAGGCGACCGTGGTGTGGAGGTCCTCGCCCGAGGCGAACGCCTCGATGAGGCCGGCGTCCTCGGAGAGGTGGGCCATCACGCGCAGTTCGATCTGGCTGTAGTCGGCGGTGAGCAGCGACTCGTAGCCCTCGCCGACGACGAAGCCGCGCCTGATCGCCCGGCCCTCGTCGGTGCGGACGGGGATGTTCTGCAAGTTGGGGTCGGTGGAGGACAGGCGTCCGGTCGCGGCGACGGTCTGGTTGAACGTGGTGTGGATGCGGCCGTCCGCGGCGATCGTCTTGATCAGGCCCTCGACGGTGACCCGCAGCTTCGCCTGCTCGCGGTGGCGCAGCATGATGACGGGCAGTTCGTGCTCGGTCTGGGCGGCCAGCCAGGCCAGCGCGTCGGCGTCCGTGGTGTAGCCGGTCTTGGTCTTCTTCGTCTTGGGCAGGGCCAGTTCACCGAAGAGGACTTCTTGGAGCTGCTTGGGCGAGCCGAGGTTGAACTCGTGGCCGACCGAGGCGTGTGCCTCCTTCACGGCCTGCTGCACGGCGCCGGCGAACTGCTGCTCCATCGCTTCCAGATGGGCGCGGTCGGCGGCGATGCCGTACCGCTCCATGCGGGCGAGCAGGAGGGAGGTGGGCAGTTCCACGTCGTGCAGCAGGTCCGTCGCGCCGACCTCCTTGAGGCGCTCGGTGAAGGCGGCGCCCAGGTCGAGCACGGCTCGCGCCTGCGTCATGAGGGCGGCCGCCTCGGCCTCGTCGTCCGCGCCGAAGGCGAGCTGCCCGTCGGCGGCGCCGGCCGGGGCCAGCTCGCGCCCGAGGTACTCCACCGACAGGGCGTCCAGCGCGAAGGAGCGGCGGCCGGGCTTGACCAGGTAGGCGGCGAGCGCGGTGTCCATGGCGACGCCGGCGATGCTCCAGCCGTGTTCGGGGAAGACCCGCATCGCGGCCTTGGCGTTGTGCATGATCTTCGGTTGGGCGGGGTCCGCGATCCAGGCGGCGAAGGCCTGTTCGTCGGCCGCGTCGATCAGCGCGGGGTCGAACCAGCCGGCCGCGCCGTCCGCCGCGGCGAGCGCGATCTCGGTGACGCTTCCGGAGCCCAGTGCCCAGGTGTCGACGGTGGCCATGCCCAGGGGCTGTCCGCCGTGTTCGGCCAGCCAGGGCGCGAGCTCTCCGGCGCCGAGGACCGTGCCGTCGACCTCCACCCCGGCGGCCGGGGCGGGGGCCTGGGCCTCGCCGGCGCCCGGGTCGACGGCGAGGAGCCGCTCGCGCAGTGAGGGGTTGCGGATCTCCAGGACGTCGAGGACGCCGGTGACCGCGCTTCGGTCGTACGGGGCGCGCTCCAGCTCCGCCGGGCCCTTGGGCAGCTCGACGTCCTTGATCATTTCGGTGAGACGGCGGTTGAGCTTCACCGCGTCCAGATGGTCGCGGAGGTTCTGTCCGGCCTTGCCCTTGACCTCTTCGGCGCGCTCCACGAGCTCCGCGAACGAACCGAACTGGTTGATCCACTTCGCGGCGGTCTTCTCGCCGACGCCGGGGATGCCCGGCAGGTTGTCGGAGGGGTCGCCGCGCAGCGCCGCGAAGTCGGGGTACTGCTGCGGGGTCAGGCCGTACTTCTCCTCGACCTTCTCCGGGGTGAACCGGGTCAGCTCGGAGACGCCCTTGGTGGGGTAGAGGACGGTGACGTGGTCGGAGACCAGCTGGAAGGAGTCCCGGTCGCCGGTGACGATCAGGACCTCGAAGCCGGCGGCCTCGGCCTGGGTGGCCAGGGTGGCGATGATGTCGTCGGCCTCGAAGCCGTCGGTGGCGAACCGGTCGACGTGCATCGCGTCGAGCAGCTCGCCGATCAGCTCGACCTGGCCCTTGAACTCGTCCGGGGTCTTCGACCGGTTCGCCTTGTAGTCGGGGAACTCGGTGGAGCGCCACGTCTTGCGGGACACGTCGAACGCGACCGCGAAGTGGGTGGGCGCCTCGTCACGCAGGGTGTTCGCCAACATGGACATGAAGCCGTAGACCGCGTTGGTCGGCTGGCCCGTCGCGGTCGTGAAGTTCTCCGCGGGCAGCGCGAAGAACGCCCGGTACGCCAGGGAGTGGCCGTCCATGAGGAGCAGGCGCGGTCGGTTGTCCGGGGTCTTCTTCGATGCTGTCTCAGCCATGACCCCGATCCTGCCACGCCCCACTGACAATCCCCGCCAGTCCCCGCCCGCCCCCGGTCCGCCCCGGGCCCGCCCCCGGGTCTGACCCCGCGTCCACCGCGCGCCCGCCCCGCGCCCGCCCCGGCCGGGGCGTGGGCCGCACGGCTGTCGGTGCGGCGTGACAGGATCGAAGGCGTACGCATCTCGTGTTCGCTCGAAGGGGAGCAGCGCATGGCCAGCAAGCCGCCCGCAGGTGATCCGGTTCAGGACGCGCCGCAGGTCGAGGCGCCCAAGCACGCCGCCGCCGGCCTCCCCGCCATCGGTCACACACTGCTCATGGCCCAGCAGCAGATGGGGCTGCGCCGCACGGCGCGGACGCTGCTGAAGGTCAACCAGAAGGACGGCTTCGACTGTCCGGGCTGCGCCTGGCCCGAGGGCGACAAGCGGCACACCGCGGAGTTCTGTGAGAACGGGGCGAAGGCCGTCGCCGAGGAGGCGACGCTGCGCCGGGTCACACCCGACTTCTTCGCCGCGCACCCGCTCGCCGACCTCGCCACCCGCAGCGGGTACTGGCTGGGTCAGCAGGGCCGGATCACCCAGCCCATGTATCTGCCGCCGGGCACCGACCGGTACGAGGCGATCACCTGGGAGCGGGCCTTCGAGATCATCGCCGAGGAGCTGAACGCGCTGGCCTCCCCCGACGAGGCCCTCTTCTACACCTCGGGCCGCACCAGCAACGAGGCGGCGTTCCTGCTTCAGCTCTTCGCGCGCGAGTTCGGCACCAACAACCTGCCGGACTGCTCCAACATGTGCCATGAGTCGTCGGGTTCGGCGCTCACCGAGACCTTGGGCGTCGGCAAGGGCAGCGTCTCCCTGGAGGACCTCCACCAGGCCGACCTGATCGTGGTCGCCGGGCAGAACCCGGGCACCAACCACCCCCGGATGCTGTCCGCCCTGGAGAAGGCGAAGTCCGCCGGAGCGAAGATCATCTCGGTGAATCCGCTGCCGGAGGCGGGTCTGGAGAAGTTCAAGAACCCGCAGACACCCCAGGGCATGATCAAGGGCGCCGCCCTCACCGACCTGTTCCTCCAGATCCGCATCGGCGGCGACCAGGCCCTCTTCCGCCTCCTGAACAAGCTGATCGTGGAGACCGAGGGCGCCGTCGACGAGCTGTTCGTGCGCGAACACACCCATGGATACGAGGAGTTCAGGGCCGCGGCCCTCGAGGCCGACTGGGACAGCACCCTCGCCGCGACCGGCCTGACCCGCGCCGAGATCGAAGAGGCCCTCGCGATGGTGCTCGCCTCCAAGCGCACCATCGTGTGCTGGGCCATGGGTCTGACCCAGCACAAGCACTCCGTGCCGACCATCCGCGAAGTCGTCAACTTCCTTCTGCTGCGCGGCAACATCGGCCGCACCGGCGCCGGAGTCTGCCCCGTGCGCGGCCACTCCAATGTGCAGGGCGACCGCACCATGGGCATCTTCGAACGCCCGGCTCCCGCCTTCCTCGACGCCTTGGAGAAGGAGTTCGGCTTCGCTCCGCCGCGTCACCACGGCTATGACGTGGTGCGTTCCATCGAGGCGCTGCGTGACGGCAGGGCCAAGGTGTTCTTCGCCATGGGCGGCAACTTCGTGGCCGCCACCCCCGACACGGAGGTCACCGAGGCCGCGATGCGCCGCGCCTCGCTCACCGTGCACGTCTCCACCAAGCTGAACCGCTCGCACGCGGTGACCGGGCGGCGCGCTCTGATCCTGCCGACGCTTGGCCGTACCGACAAGGATGTGCAGCGCGGCGGCCGCCAGTTCGTGACGGTCGAGGACTCGATGGGGATGGTGCACGCCTCGCGTGGCAACCTTTCCCCCGCGAGCCGCCATCTGCTGTCCGAGCCGGCCATCGTGGTCCGCATGGCGCAGGCCACCCTCGGCGCCAAGTCCACGGTGGAGTGGGCCGAGTTCGAGAAGGACTACGCCACGATCCGCGAGCGCATCGCCCGCGTGGTGCCCGGCTTCGACGACTTCAACGCGAGGGTCGCCCGCCCCGGCGGCTTCCAGCTGGCCCACGCCCCGCGCGACGAGCGCCGCTTCCCCACCGCGACCGGGAAGGCCAACTTCACGGCCGCGCCCGTGGAGGTCCCCGAGCTCCCCGAGGGCCGGCTGCTGCTCCAGACGCTGCGCTCGCACGACCAGTACAACACCACCATCTACGGCCTCGACGACCGCTACCGCGGCATCAAGGGCGGGCGCCGTGTCGTCCTGGTCAACCCCGAGGACGCCCGCCAACTGGGCCTGGCCGACGGCTCGTACACCGATCTGGTCAGCGAGTGGAAGGACGGCGTGGAGCGTCGCGCGCCGGGCTTCCGCGTCGTGCACTATCCGACCGCGCGCGGCTGCGCGGCCGCCTACTACCCGGAGACCAATGTCCTGGTGCCGCTGGGTGCGACGGCCGACGTCAGCAACACCCCGGCCAGCAAGTCGGTGGTGGTCCGCTTCGAGGGCCCGCGCCAGGGGGCGGGGGCCGGGAATGAGAGCTGAGTCCTAAGCGTTTGCTCAGGCATCTGGTATGACGGTGCGGACACAGCAGTGCGAGCGCAGATGAACGGAGCCGGAGCCCATGGGCGAGCAGCGCAGCGTGAAGTTTCCGCAGGAAGTCCTCGATGAGTACGCGGCCCTCGGCGTCGACCTGCCCGCCATGTTCTCCGCCGGCCATCTGGGCACCCGCATGGGGGTGCAGATCATCGAGGCCTCGGCGGACAAGGTCGTGGGCACCATGCCCGTCGAGGGCAACACCCAGCCGTACGGGCTGCTGCACGGCGGGGCCTCCGCGGTGCTCGCCGAGACGCTCGGCTCGGTCGGCTCCATGCTGCACGGCGGCAGCACCAAGATCGCTGTCGGGGTCGACCTGAACTGCACCCACCACCGGGGGGTGCGCAGCGGCCTGGTCACCGGCGTCGCCACCCCCGTGCACCGGGGCCGCTCCACGGCGACGTACGAGGTCGTCATCACCGACGAGCAGGACAAGCGGGTCTGCACGGCCCGGCTGACCTGCCTGCTGCGTGATGCGCAGGGCCTCGCGGGCTGAGCACCCGCGAGACGCGCCCGGCGCGCGGGGCGGCGCGGCGCCCGCGCGACGCGGGCCACCCGACCGCGGTAGGGACCCCGCCACGGAGCGGACCACCCGAGCGTCGGTGCGGCCCCCGCCGCGTGCGGATCGACCAACTCCGGTACGTACAAGCCGAGTTGAGGAAGCGATGGCCGGTCGAGTCGAGGACTCACCGGCCATTGTCAGCTCACGGGCCGCGCCTTAACGTCGTGTCATGACACCCCGAGCGCGGCCCCGGGCACGGTGGACACTGATGGGCGCGCTCGCCGTATCGGCCGCCCTGGCGGGCTGCTCGACCACCGCGGCGCCCCCGCGCGGCACCCCCTCCACCACCGCCCCGAGCATCAACTCGCCCTCCCCGCACGTCACTTCACCCGCGGAACTCTGCGCCCACCTGGTCACGTACTGGGCGGAGCAGGAGCTGGACCAGGGGCAGGGCTCGGGTCTGGACTACCAGGAGAAGGGCCTGTCGGACGGGCAGAACGCGATCCTTCTGACGGCGCTGGCCGCGGCGCGCACCGAGCGCGCGGCCCACGGGGCGGCGGCCGGTGACCGCGTCATCGAGCAGCGGGCCAAGCAGGGTTGCGACGAGCGCTATCGCAACGGCACCCCGACGACCGACCCTTGGGCGCAGACGAAACAGCCCGAGCAGCCCACCTCCTCGTAACACAGCGTAACGATCATGGCGAGGGTCAAGATCGCAAACCGGCCACCGGAACGCACCCGCCCGGCCACCGACCGGGTTCCGGACGCACCGGGCCCTGTCAGCACCATGATCCCCTCAAGCCCCTTAGCGGAACAGGGCGTTCTCATCATGCGAGAAATCCCCACGCCCCAAAATGTACAAATTGTCAGCCCTGTGCCCTCAAGGTTTGGCCTTGGCATAACAAGAAAGTCACATCCTGTCCCGGCCGCTCCCCACCCCCCTCAGCTGCGCCTAGAGTCACGGCCAGTCACCGCGCCGCCGGGTGCGACTACTGCACGGCCTTCACCACTCAGTACGGCCCGGCGACCGACACGGCACCTCGCCACGAGGAGGCCGCGCCAGGGAAAGGACCCACCGTGCGACACCGTTCCTTGCTCATCCTCACCACAGTGCTCACCACAGGCGCACTCACACTCACCGCCTGCGGCTCGCGCGACAAAGGCGGCGACGACAGCAGCGGCAAGAAGCAGACCGTCGTCATAGGCGTCGACGCACCCCTCACGGGTGACCTGTCCGCCCTCGGCCTCGGCATCAAGAACTCCGCCGACCTCGCCGCCCAGACGGCGAACAAGCAGAACCTCGTCCCCGGCGTCGAGTTCAAGACCCAGCCGCTCGACGACCAGGCCCAGCCCTCCGTCGGCCAGCAGAACGCCACCAAGTTCATCGGCGACAAGAGCGTCGTCGGCGTCGTCGGCCCCCTGAACTCCAGCGTCTCGCAGTCCATGCAGAAGCCGCTCAACGACGCCGGCCTCACCCAGATATCCCCCGCCAACACGGGCACCGAGCTGACCCAGGGCGACGGCTGGAAGACCGGCACCAAGAAGCGCCCCTACAAGACCTTCTTCCGCACCGCCACCACCGACCAGGTCCAGGGCGCCTTCGCCGCCAAGTACCTGTTCAACAACGCCAAGCTCGACTCGGTCTACCTCATCGACGACCAGAAGACCTACGGCGCCGGCCTCGCCGCGTCCTTCAAGGACACCTTCACCAAGCTCGGCGGCAAGATCGTCGGAAGCGACCACATCAACCCCGACGACCGCGACTTCAACGCCATCGTCGCCAAGGTCAAGGCCACCGGCGCCAAGGCCCTCTACTACGGCGGCGAATACCCCGCCGCCGGCCCCCTGTCCCAGCAGCTCAAGGACAGCGGCACCAACATCCCCCTCATGGGCGGCGACGGCATCTACAGCGCCGACTTCATCAAGCTCAACAAGAAGGCCACCGGCGACCTCGCCACCTCCGTCGGCAAGCCCGTCGAGCAGCTCGACTCCGCGAAGAACTTCATCGCGAACTACAAGGCCGCCAACTACAAGGACGCCTACGAGGCCTACGGGGGCGGCACCTACGACGCCACCTGGGCCATCATCCAGGCCGTCAAGGACGTCGTCACCGCCAACAACGGCAAGCTCCCCGACAGCGACCTGCGCGCCAAGGTCCTCGACGCCGTCGGCAAGGTCAAGTTCGACGGAGTCACCGGCCCCGTCTCCTTCGACGAGTACGGCGACACCACCAACACGATGATGACCGCCTACAAGGTCACCGACGGCGCCTGGAAGCCCGAGCTCAGCGAGGCCTACAAGCCGTAACCCGGCGAATCCCGCCACGCCGCAACCCAAGGACCGCGCGGGAGCGCCACCAGCGCTCCCGCGCGGTGCCATATCTGCTCACATCCACGGAGGCCCCGCGGTGCACGAACTGCCGCAACAGCTGGCCAATGGACTCATCCTCGGCGCGATGTACGGACTCATCGCGATCGGCTACACGATGGTCTACGGCATTGTCCAGCTCATCAACTTCGCCCACGGCGAGATATTCATGGTCGGGGGCTTCGGGGCACTCACCGTGTTCCTCGCACTCCCCTCAGGCTTCTCCCTCCTCGCCGCCATCCCGCTCATGATCATCGGCGGCGTCATCGTCTCCGTACTCGTCGCCACCGCAGCCGAGCGCTTCGCCTACCGGCCCCTGCGCGGCGCCCCCCGCCTCGCCCCGCTCATCACCGCGATCGGCCTCTCCCTCGCCCTCCAGCAAGCCGTATGGAAGTGGTACCCGGACGCCAAGAAGGACCGCTCCTTCCCGCAGTTCGACGGCAGCCCCTTCCACGTCCTCGGCGCCAACATCCAACGCGGCGACCTCTTCATCCTCATCGCCGCCCCCGTCTGCATGATCGCCCTCGGCTTCTACGTCACCAAGACCCGCACCGGCCGCGGCATGCAGGCCACCGCCCAGGACCCCGACACCGCCAAGCTCATGGGCATCAACACCGACCGCATCATCGTCATGGCCTTCGCCATCGGCGCCGCGTTCGCCGCCGTCGCCGCCGTCGGCTACGGCCTCCACAACGGCCAAGTCGGCTTCCGCATGGGCTTCATCATGGGCCTCAAAGCCTTCACCGCAGCCGTACTCGGCGGCATCGGCAACATCTACGGAGCCATGCTCGGCGGCATCGTCCTCGGACTCGCCGAAGCACTCGCCGTCGGCTACATCGGCAACATCCCCAGCATGGAACTCTTCGGCGGCGGCGCCTGGAAGGACGTATGGGCCTTCGTCCTCCTCATCGTCGTCCTCCTCGTGCGACCCCAAGGCCTGCTAGGCGAACGCGTCGCGGACAGGGCGTGACCACCATGACCAACATCAACACCCCCGCCGCCACCGACAGCGCGGCCCCCCTCATCCCGCTGCCCACCACCCTCGCCCGGCACACCGTCACCGCCGGCGCCACCACCGCCCTCATCGGCACCTTCCTGGCATGGACCTGGACCAGCGACTTCCCCGGCGACCTCACCGTCACCGGCTACCCCGGCGGCCTCCAACTCCTCACCCTCACCACCGCAGCCCTCACCATCCTCTTCGCCCTCTCCACCTACGGCGTCCCCGGACTGCGCTGGCTCACCCCCGGCGGCACCTACGCCCCCCTGCGCCTCCTCGCCCTCGCCACCTTCGGCACCACCGGCTACACCCTCGGCGCGATCTCCGCCGACCTCGGCGGCATCGTCAACCTCGAACCCGGCGCCTACGTCTCCGGCCTCGGCTCCCTCATCGCCCTCATCGCCGCCTTCGCCCTCCCCGGCGACACCCCCGGAACCGACACCACCGGCGACAACACCTGGCAACGCATCCGCCACACCCTCGCCGCCCCCAGCCCCCGCCCCGCCCGGGCCATCCCCGACTGGGCCGGCATCCTCATCATCGTCGCCGCCTTCGCCATCGGCCTCTACGTCTTCGCGTACGGCATCGACACCGCCTACACCGAACTGTTCATCGGCTTCCTCATCACCGCCGTGTTCACGTTCGCCGCCATCACCCAAGCCGGCCTCATCGCCCGCCTCTCCGCACTCACGGCACACCACCGCACCGTCACCCTCAGCGCCGCCTTCGTCGCCGCGATCTGCTTCCCCTTCACACAATCCAGCGACGAATACGCCCTCATCGGCGCCAACATCCTCATCTTCGCCACCGTCGCCCTCGGCCTCAACGTCGTCGTCGGCCTCGCCGGCCTCCTCGACCTCGGCTACGTCGCCTTCCTCGGCGTCGGCGCCTACGCCGCCGCCCTCGTCTCCGGCGCGAGCACCTCCAGCATCGGCGTCCACTTCCCGTTCTGGGCCGCCATCCTCGTCGGCGCCGGCGCATCCCTCATCTTCGGCGTCCTCATCGGCGCCCCCACCCTGCGCCTACGCGGCGACTACCTCGCCATCGTCACCCTCGGCTTCGGTGAGATCTTCCGCATCACCATGAACAACCTCAACGGGAACAGCGGACCCAACGTCACCAACGGCTCCCGCGGCATCCCCGCCATCCCCGACATCACGATCTTCGGATACGACCTCGGCATCAGCCACGACGTCGCCGGCTTCACCCTCGGCAAACCCGGCAACTACTACCTCCTGATGCTCGTCATCACCCTCATCGTCGTCACCGTCTTCCGACGCAGCGCCGACTCCCGCATCGGCCGCGCCTGGGTCGCCATCCGCGAAGACGAAACCGCCGCCACCGCCATGGGCATCAACGGCTTCCGCGTCAAACTCATCGCCTTCGCACTCGGCGCCACCCTCGCCGGACTCGCCGGCACCGTACAAGGCCACCTCACCAGCACCGTCACCCCCGAGCAATACCAATTCGCCGGCTCCGTACCCCCCAACTCCGCCTTCCTCCTCGCCGCCGTCATCCTCGGCGGCATGGGAACCATGAGCGGACCCCTCATCGGCGCCTCCCTGCTCTACCTCATCCCGGCCAAACTCCAATTCATGCAGGACTACCAACTACTCCTCTTCGGAATAGCCCTCATCGTCCTCATGCGCCTGCGCCCCGAAGGCATCATCGCCGACCGCAGGAAAAAGCTCGAATTCCACGAAACCGGCCAACTCGACACACCCGACACCACCCTCACCGACACACCCGTCGGCGTCACCAAGGCGGGGGCGTGACCAGCATGACCACCACGACCAACACCGTCCTCCACGCCAGCGGCGTCACCATGCGCTTCGGCGGCCTCACCGCCGTACGCAACGTCGACCTCACCGTCAACAGCGGCGAAATCGTCGGCCTCATCGGACCCAACGGCGCAGGCAAAACCACCTTCTTCAACTGCCTCACCGGCCTGTACGTCCCCACCGAAGGCAAAGTCACCTACAAAGACACCGTCCTTCCCCCCAAACCCCACCTCGTCACCCAAGCCGGCGTCGCCCGCACCTTCCAGAACATCCGCCTCTTCCCCAACATGACCGTCCTGGAAAACGTCCTCGTCGGCCGCCACACCCGCACCAAAGAAGGCCTCTGGTCCGCACTCCTGCGCCTCCCCGGATTCAAAAAAGCAGAAAACGCATCCCGCGAACGAGCCATGGAACTCCTCGAGTTCACAGGACTCGCCGCAAAAGCAGACCACCTCAGCCGCAACCTCCCCTACGGCGAACAACGCAAGCTCGAAATCGCCCGCGCACTCGCCAGCGAACCCGGACTCCTCCTCCTCGACGAGCCCACCGCCGGCATGAACCCCCAAGAAACCCGCGCCGCCGAAGAACTCATCTTCGCCATCCGCGACCAAGGCATCGCCGTCCTCGTCATCGAGCACGACATGCGCTTCATCATGAACCTCTGCGACCGCGTCTCCGTCCTCGTCCAAGGCGAAAAACTCGTCGAAGGCACCCCAGACATCGTCCAAGCAGACGAACGCGTCATCGCCGCCTACCTCGGCACCCCCTTCGAAGGCGCCCCCGGAGAAGAAGAACTCGCCGAAGTAGAAGCCGCCGAAACAGCGCAGAGCAGCACCACAAGCACCGAAGGAGACACCCCGTGACCGCACTCCTCGAAGTCGAGGACCTCCGGGTCGCCTACGGCAAAATCGAAGCCGTCAAAGGCATCTCCTTCAGCGTCGACGCAGGACAAGTCGTCACCCTCATCGGCACCAACGGCGCCGGAAAAACCACCACCCTGCGCACCCTCTCCGGCCTACTCGAACCCCTCGCCGGAACCATCACCTTCGACGGCAAACCCCTCAAAAACGTCCCCGCACACAAAATCGTCGCCCTCGGAATGGCCCACTCCCCCGAAGGCCGCCACATCTTCCCCCGCATGACCATCGAGGACAACCTCCGCCTCGGCGCCTACCTCCGCGACGACAAAACAGGCATCGAAAAAGACATCCAACGCGCCTACGACCTCTTCCCCATCCTCGGAGAACGCCGCAAACAAGCAGCCGGCACCCTCTCCGGCGGCGAACAACAAATGCTCGCCATGGGCCGCGCACTGATGTCCCAGCCCAAACTGCTGATGCTGGACGAACCCTCCATGGGCCTCTCCCCCATCATGATGCAGAAAATCATGGCCACCATCAGCGAACTCAAAGCCCAAGGCACCACCATCCTCCTCGTCGAACAGAACGCCCAAGCCGCGCTCTCCCTCGCCGACCACGCCCACGTCATGGAAATCGGGAAAATCGTCCTCTCCGGAACCGGACAGGACCTCCTCCACGACGAATCCGTCCGCAAGGCCTACCTCGGCGAAGACTGAACCCCCGGTACACATATGGGAGTGGCCCGCACCCGGAACCCCGGATGCGGGCCACACTCATTCACATGCGCGGGGTTACTCCCCCTTCGCCGCCTTCTTCTCCTCGGCATCCTCAATAACCGCCTCAGCCACCTGCTGCATCGACATCCGCCGATCCATCGACGTCTTCTGAATCCACCGGAACGCCGCCGGCTCCGACAACCCGTACTGCGTCTGCAACACCGACTTCGCCCGATCCACCAACTTCCGCGTCTCCAAACGCTGCGACAGGTCCGCGACCTCCCGCTCCAGCGCCTTCAACTCCGTGAACCGCGACACCGCCATCTCGATCGCCGGCACCACATCGCTCTTCGAGAACGGCTTCACCAGATACGCCATCGCACCGGCGTCCCGAGCCCGCTCCACCAGGTCCCGCTGACTGAACGCCGTCAGCATCAACACCGGGGCGATCGACTCCTTCGCGATCAGCTCCGCCGCGGAAATCCCGTCCAGGACGGGCATCTTCACGTCCAGGATGACGAGGTCCGGGCGGTGCTCACGAGCCAGCTCGACGGCCTTCTGCCCGTCACCGGCCTCGCCCACGACCGCGTAGCCCTCTTCTTCGAGCATCTCTTTGAGATCGAGGCGGATGAGGGCCTCGTCCTCGGCGATGACGACGCGGGTCGTCAGCGGGGGGACGTGCGACGCGTCGTCGTCTGCGGTGGGCTGGGGCGACTCGGGGGCGGTCACGGGGGCTCCTCGGTGCGGGGCAGATACTGCTCCCCAGAAGGGTACCTAGCTGCTGGCGCCGCGCGTGAGCGGGTACACTCCCACCAGCAGCCTTGCCGGGTTGGCGGAACGGCATACGCGGATGTCTCAAACACATCTGTCCGAAAGGGCATGCGGGTTCGAATCCCGCACCCGGCACACTCCGTAAGCGGAGGTTCACGTTCGCGTGGATCTCCGCTTTTTACTACGCGGAGCGACGATCCGTCACGCAGGGTTGCCGTATGAACCTTCACGGCACAGAGGTGCGACAGAAGGCGCTCACGCTGCTGCGGGACGGGAAGAGGAACGCGGACGTGGCGCGCCAGTTGAACGTGCCGGTCGGCACCGTCTCGTACTGGCTCCATATGGACCGCTCCAAACGGGGCGAATGCCCGGGCTCCCACGACCCGAAGTGCCCCCGCTGCGATGGCCGCCCGTTGGACTTCGCGGCGTATGCATACCTGCTGGGCCTCTACCTCGGCGACGGTCACATCAGCCATTACTCGGCACACCGGGTGCCGAACCTCATGATCACGCTCGATGACGCGTGGCCCGGTATCCAGACCGAAGCCGAGGCCTCGATGCGCGCGGTCTTCCCCGACAACGCCACGTGCCGAGTTCGCAAAGTCGGTTGCCACAACATCAAGGTCTACTCGAAGCACCTGCACTGCCTGTTTCCTCAGCACGGACCCGGCAAGAAGCACGACCGTCCCATCGCCCTCGAACCCTGGCAACGGGACATCGTCGAGGCGCACCCCTGGGAGTTCATACGCGGCCTCATCCACTCCGACGGCTGCCGCATCACCAACTGGACCGAGAAGGTCGTCGGCGGGGTACGCAAGCGGTATGAGTACCCCCGGTACTTCTTCGCGAACAAGTCGGACGACATCCGCAGGCTGTGCGGTGACGCCCTCACCTCTGTGAGCGTCCAGTGGACCACCCTCGCGCGCGGTAGCGACCCGTTCAACATATCCGTCGCCCGCAAGGCATCCGTCGCGTTAATGGACCAGCACATAGGCCCCAAGTACTGACCGGACGGCACGGCGGCCCCCTGCGAGGGGTGGGGCAAGGGGCCGGGGTCCAGGGTTACTTGGGGCTGTCGTCCTCGCCGATGTGGTGGACGCGGACCAGGTTCGTCGAGCCGGCCACTCCCGGTGGGGAGCCCGCCGTGATGACGACCACGTCGCCCTTCTGGCAGCGGCCGACCTTCAGGAGCATCTCGTCGACCTGCGCCACCATCTCGTCGGTGGATTCGACGTGGGGGCCGAGGTAGGTCTCGACGCCCCAGGTGAGGTTGAGTTGGGAGCGGGTGGCCGGTTCGGGGGTGAAGGCGAGGAGGGGGATGGGGGAGCGGTAGCGGGACAACCGTTTCACCGTGTCGCCGGATTGGGTGAAGGCGACGAGGAATTTGGCGCCGAGGAAGTCGCCCATTTCGGCGGCGGCTCGGGCGACGGCGCCGCCTTGGGTGCGGGGTTTGTTGCGGTCGGTGAGGGGCGGCAGGCCTTGGGCGAGGACGTCTTCCTCGGCCGCTTCCACGATGCGGCTCATCGTTTTGATGGTTTCGATGGGGTGTTTTCCGATGCTGGTTTCGCCGGAGAGCATGACGGCGTCGGTGCCGTCGATCACCGCGTTGGCGACGTCGCTGGCTTCGGCCCTGGTGGGGCGGGAGTTGTCGATCATCGAGTCGAGCATTTGGGTGGCGACGATGACGGGTTTGGCGTTGCGCTTGGCGAGTTTGATGGCGCGTTTTTGGACGATGGGGACTTGTTCGAGGGGCATTTCGACGCCGAGGTCGCCGCGGGCGATCATGATGCCGTCGAAGGCGGCGACGATGTCGTCGATGTTGTCGACGGCTTGGGGTTTTTCGATTTTGGCGATGACGGGGAGGCGGTGGCCTTCTTCGTCCATGATGCGGTGGACGTCTTCGATGTCGCGGCCGCTGCGGACGAAGGAGAGGGCGATGATGTCGGCGCCGGTGCGCAGGGCCCAGCGGAGGTCTTCTTGGTCTTTGTCGGAGAGGGCGGGGACGGAGACGGCGACGCCGGGGAGGTTGAGGCCTTTGTGGTCGGAGACCATGCCGCCTTCGGTGACGAGGGTGGTGACGCGGGGGCCGTCGATGCCGGTGACTTGGAGGGCGACTTTGCCGTCGTCGATGAGGATGCGTTCGCCGGTGGTGACGTCGCCGGCGAGGCCGGTGTAGGTGGTGCCGCAGAGGTGGCGGTCGCCTGGGGTGTTCTGTTCGGTGGTGATGGTGAAGGTGTCGCCGCGTTCAAGGAGTACGGGGCCTTCTTGGAAGCGGTCGAGGCGGATCTTCGGGCCTTGTAGGTCGGCGAGGATGCCGACGTTGTGGCCGGTTTCTTGGGATGCGGTGCGGACGTGGTGGTAGCGCTGTTCGTGTTCGGCGTAGGTGCCGTGGCTGAGGTTGAAGCGGGCTACGTCCATTCCGGCTTCGATGAGGGCTTTGATCTGGTCGTATGTGTCGGTGGCGGGGCCCAGGGTGCAGACGATTTTGGCTCGGCGCATGGGGTGAGCCTAGGGCTTACCGGTGGGTAGGGATTTGATCCTGGGTGTCTGCTCAACGTCCTTTGGCTGTGCGGTGGTTGACAACTTCTGAAGTGTGCGCGGGGGCGCTCCGATGAGCGGTGTGGGGCGCCCGGCGCGGGTGGGTGGTGGGGGGTGTCAGAGGCGTGGTGGGGTCATGATGAAGCGGGCGTTGACGCGGGCGTGGACGGTTTGGCGTTGGGGTTCGAGGTCGAGGGTGGGGGCGGGTTCGGGGGTGCCGGGGGCCATGGAGCGGAAGGCCATGCCGCCGCCGGGGTGGCCGTAGCCGGGGGTGGGTTGGTGGTCGGCGCCGGGGTCGGAGAGTTCGACGAGGGCGGTGAGGGTGGCGCCGAGGGCGTCGGCGTATTCGCGGGCGCGGGTGACGGCTTGGTGGACGGCGCGGCGGCGTACTTCGCTGTGGGCGGGTGAGTCGTGGCGCAGGGACCACCAGGGGCCGTCGACGCGGGTGAGTTCGAGGTCGGCGAGGCGGGTGGTGAGTTCGCCGAGGGTGGTGAAGTCGGTGAGTTCGGTGGTGATGTGGACGGTGCCGTGGTAGGTGCGGATGCGTTCGCCGCGGCCGTGGCGGGTGAGTTCGGGGGTGAGGGTGAAGGCGCTGGTTTCGAGTTTTTCGATGGTGTCGCCGTAGCTTTTGATGAGGTCGAGGGTGTGGGTGTTGCGGCGGGTGAGGTCGTCGAGGGTGGTGCGGTGGTCGGGGCCTCGGGTGGCGATGGTGATGGTGAGGCCGGCGATTTCGGGGTCGACGTCGAGGTGGGCTTCGCCGTGGACGGCGAGGCGTGGTTGGTCGGGGGTTCCGTAGGGCTGGGTGTCGGTCATGGTTCCACTGTGGCATTGGTGGGTGGGGTGTGAGGGTGGGTGGTTCTGTCAGGGGCTGGTCATCGAATAGAAACCTGCGGGGGGTGTTGCGGGTGGCTTGTTCTGGGTCAGAATCCGGGGGTCTACGCGCGTCGCCGTCCCGCTCAACTTCTACGCGCGTCACACGACTTCAGGGAGAGAGCATGCCGCTGAACCGCAGGACGTTCCTTGGCACTACGGCCGCCGCCGGCGCCGGTGTGGCCGTGGCCGGGGGTGTGGCGTCGCCGGCCGCCGCCGAGGGCCGGGATCCGGGCCATGGGCACGATCATGGGCAGGGGCGTGGGCCGAAGCGGTACGCGTTCTCGGTGATGGGCACGACCGATCTGCATGGTCATGTCTTCAACTGGGACTACTTCACGGACAAGGAGTACGACGACGCGGCCCACAACGACGTGGGTCTGGCGAAGATCTCGACGTTGGTGGATGCGGTCCGCAAGGAGAAGGGCCGTCACAACACGTTGTTGATCGACGCGGGTGACATCATCCAGGGCACCCAGTTGTCGTACTACTACGCGCGGGTGGAGCCGATCACGGGTTCGGGCGGCAGGCGGGGCCCGGAGCATCCGATGGCGCTGGCGATGAACCACATGCGGTATGACGCGGCGGCGCTGGGCAACCACGAGTTCAACTACGGGATACCGACGCTGCGGGCGTTCCAGGAGCAGTTGGACTTCCCGCTGCTGGGGGCGAACGCGCTGGACGCGAAGACGTTGAAGCCGGCGTTTCCGCCGTATGCGGTGCGGCGGTTGAGGGTGCCGCACGGGCCGGATGTGAAGGTGGGGATCCTGGGTCTGACCAATCCGGGGATCGCGATCTGGGACAAGGCCAATGTGCAGGGGAAGATGACGTTCCCGGGTCTGGTGGAGCAGGCGAAGATCTATGTGCCGAAGTTGCGGGCGCTCGGTTGTGACGTGGTGATCTGTACGGATCACTCGGGTCTTGACGGGGGTACGTCGTACGGGGACGCGCTGCCGTATCCGGAGAACGCGTCGTCGTTGGTGGCGGAGCAGGTGCCGGGGATCGACGCGATTTTGGTGGGTCACACGCACAAGGAGGTGGCGTCGCGGACGGTGGTGAACAAGGAGACCGGCAAGTCCGTGGTGCTGTCGGAGCCGTATATGTGGGGGATGCGGCTGAGTGTCTTCGACTTCGAGCTGGAGTTCTCGCGGGGTCGCTGGCAGGTGGTGTCGGTGACGGCTGAGGTGCGCAATGCCAATGCGGTGGCCGAGGATCCGGTGGTGAAGCGTCTGGTGAAGGCGGAGCACGACAAGGTCGTGGCGTATGTGAACCAGGTGGTGGGGACGAACGCGGCGGAGATGCGGTCGACGGAGGCTCCGTACAAGGATGTGCCGATCATCGATCTGATCAACCGCATTCAGTCGGAGACGGTGAAGGCGGCGTTGGCGTCGTCGGAGTATGCCGCGTTGCCGGTGTTGTCGCAGGCGGCGTGTTTCTCGCGGTCGGCGGTGATCCCGGCGGGCAAGGTGACGATCCGCGATGTGGCGGGTCTGTATGTGTACGAGAACACGCTGGAGGCACGACTTTTGACGGGTGCTCAGGTGCGCGCGTATCTGGAGTTCTCGGCCAACTACTACGTGCAGACGACGGGTGCGGTGGACCCGGCGAAGATCACCAACGCGAACGGTACGCCGGACTACAACTACGACGTGGTGAGCGGTGTGTCGTATGAGATCGACATCGCGAAGCCGGCGGGATCGCGGGTGTCGAAGGTGATGTTCGACGGGAAGCCGTTGGACGACTCGGCGCGGTTCGTGCTGGCGGTGAACAACTACCGGGCCAATGGTGGCGGTAATTTCCCGGGGGTGGCGGCCGCCAAGCAGCTGTGGGCGAACTCCGACGAGATCCGTAACACGATGATCGCGTGGGTGAAGGCGAAGGGTGTCATCGACCAGAAGGAGTTCGCTTCGGTGGAGTGGAAGCTGACGCAGAACGGTGTGCCGGTGTTCTGATCGGGCGTCTGCTCGGCTTCATGGTTGTTCGACGAGTGGTACCAGGCCCTCCGGTTGTCGGACCGGGTGGGCCTGGTTTTTTCTGTCCAGGCCGAAGGTGGTGAAGGCGGTGCGAGTGGGCTGGGGGTAGGGCTCTTTGCCGGTGAGGGAGTTGAGGATGGTGGCGCTGCGCCAGGCGGCGAGGCCGAGGTCGGGGGCGCCGACGCCGTGGGTGTGTTGTTCGGCGTTCTGTACGTAGACGTGGCCGGTGACGGAGGCGTCGAGGACGAGCCTGAAGTCGCGGTCGATGCGGGGGCGTTGGGCGCTGTCGTAGCGCATGTAGGGGTCGAGGCCGGCGAGCATGCGGCCGAGGGGGCGTTCGCGGTAGCCGGTGGCGAGGACGACGGCGTCGGTGGTGAGGCGTTCGCGTACGCCTTGTTGGATGTGTTCGAGGTGGAGTTCGACTTTGGTGGTGGCGACGCGGCCGGCGGTGCGGACGCGGACGCCGGGGGTCATGGTGACGTCGGGCCAGCCGCCGTGCTGGGTGCGGCGGTAGAGCTCGTCGTGGATGGCGGCGATGGTGTCGGCGTCGATGCCCTTGTGGAGTTGCCATTGGCGGGGCAGGAGTTGGTCGCGTACGGGCTCGGTGAGGGCGTGGAAGTAGCGGGTGTAGTCGGGGGTGAAGTGTTCGAGGCCGAGTTTGGAGTACTCCATGGGCGCGAACGCTTCGGTGCGGGTGAGCCAGGTGATCTTCTCGGCGCCTGCGGGGCGGTTGCGCAGGAGGTCGAGGAAGACTTCGGCGCCTGACTGGCCCGAGCCGATGACGGTGATGTGGCCGGCGCTCAGCAGGCGGGGGCGGTGGTCGAGGTAGTCGGCGGAGTGGATGACGGGGACGGCGGGGGCGTCGGCGAGGGGGTGGAGGGGTTCGGGGATGTGGGGCTCGGTGCCGACGCCGATGGTGAGGTGGCGGGTGTAGGAGCGGCCGAGTGCTTCGGCTTCGCCGTGGAGGTCGAGTTGGGTGAAGTCGATCTCGAACAGGGCGCGTTCGGGGTTCCAGCGGACGGCGTCGACCTGGTGGGAGAAGTGGAGGTCGGTGAGGTTTTCGCTGACCCAGCGGCAGTAGGCGTCGTATTCGGTGCGCTGGATGTGGAATTTTTCGGCGAAGTAGAACGGGAAGAGCCGTTCGCGGTGCTTGAGGTAGTTGAGGAAGGTCCAGGGGCTGGTGGGGTCGGCGAGGGTGACGAGGTCGGCGAGGTAGGGGACTTGGAGGGTGGCGCCTTCGATGAGGAGGCCGGGGTGCCAGTGGAAGGCGGGGCGTTGTTCGTAGAAGGCGGTGTCGAGTCCGCCGGGTACGCCGTGGGCGAGGGCGGCGAGGGAGAGGTTGAAGGGGCCGATGCCGATGCCGACGAGGTCGTGGGGTTGGTCTTCGGCGGTGGTGGGGGTCATCGGGGGGTGCCTTTCGTGGGGGGTGGTGGGGTGCGGGCGTTGAGGGTGGTGGCGAGGAGGGTGTGGAGGTCGTGGGGGGTGAGGTGGGGGTTGAGGAGGGTGGCTTTGAGCCAGAGGCGGCCGTCGGCGCGGGCGCGGCCGAGGACGGCGGTGCCGTGGGTGAGCAGGGTGCGGCGGATGTGGGCGACGGTGTCGTCGTCGGCGTCGCGGGGGCGGAACAGGACGGTGGAGATGTCGGGGTGGCGGTAGAGCTCCAACTGGGGTTCTTCGTCGATGAGTTGGGCGAGGTGGTGGGCGCTTGCGCAGACGCGGTCGATGAGGTGGGCGAGCCCGTCGCGGCCGAGTGCGCGCAGGGTGACGGCGATTTTGAGGGCGTCGGGGCGGCGGGTGGTGCGCAGGGAGCGGCCGAGGAGGTCGGGGAGGCCCGCTTCGGTGTCGTCGTCGGCGTTGAGGTAGTCGGCGGTGTGGGTGAGGGGGGTGAGGTGGTGGGGGTCGGCGACGGCGAGGAGGCCTGCGGCTACTGGTTGCCAGCCGAGTTTGTGCAGGTCGAGGGTGACGGTGTGGGCGCGTTCGAGGCCGGTGAGGCGGGGGCGGTGGCGGTCGCTGAACAGGAGGGGTCCGCCGTAGGCGGCGTCGACGTGGAGTGCGGCGTGGTGGGTGGCGCACAGGTCGGCGATGGCGGGCAGGGGGTCGATGGCGCCGGTGTCGGTGGTGCCGGCGGTGGCGACGACGAGGAGGGGGTGGGGGTGGAGGCGGGTGAGGGTGTCGTCGAGGGCGGTGAGGTCGGTGGTGCCGGTGGGGGCGGGGACGGTGACGGGTCGGGGCAGGCCGAGGAGCCAGGCGGCGCGGTGGATGGAGTGGTGGGTGTGGGCGCCGCACACGATCTGGACAGGGCCGTGGTGTTCGCGGGCGAGGAGCAGGGCGAGCTGGTTGGATTCGGTGCCGCCGGTGGTGACGAGGGCGTCGCCGTGGGGCCAGATCTCGTGGGCGATGGTCTGGGTGACGAGGGTTTCGAGGGTG
This sequence comes from Streptomyces hundungensis, assembly GCF_003627815.1. NCBI lineage: Bacteria > Bacillati > Actinomycetota > Actinomycetes > Kitasatosporales > Streptomycetaceae > Streptomyces > Streptomyces hundungensis. Next base: position 6,401,443 of record NZ_CP032698.1, on the reverse strand, counting down.
GAGGCGGCGGGGGCCTGGTCCCAGGAGTCCAGGGAGGGGTTGAGGGCGGCGGCGGCGAGGTCGGCGGCGGTGGCGACGGCGAGGGGCGGGGTGTGGAGGTGGGCGGCGCAGTGGGGTTCGGCGGGGTCGGCGGCGCCTTCGGCGAGGGTGCGTACGAGGGTGGTGAGGGCTTCTTCGGCGCCGGTGCCGTGGGCCGGGAGGATGCTGGGGGCGGCGGCGCGTACGCGCTGGGCGACCGCTTGGGGGCCGCCTCGGGGCAGCGGGCCGCCGCGGGTTTTCGCCCCGTCGTGGAGGGCGTCGAGGACGACGTCGAGCAGGGGGCGCAGGGCGGCGGGTCCTGCGGTGCCTCCGGCGAGGGGCGGGCTGTGCATGGGGTTCCTTCGGGGGTGCGGGCAGCGACTTCACCAGCGTGGTCCCGTGGGGGTCGGTGAAGCCGCTGTGCACAACGATCGCAACCCGAAAGTGGTACTGCCGTGCGGTGGGGACGAGTTGGGGTGGGTGGTTGCTGCTATGGCCGTGCGGGCCGGGAGCCCAACTCGCCGTGCGGCGCGCCGAGTTCAGCCGGTGCGAGCCGGGCGCCCAACTCGCTGTGCGGCGCGCCGAGTTCAGCTGCGTTCGGCCGGGGTGGGGGTGCGCGGCGGGGCGCCGCCGGGGTTCAGCCGCGTACGTTCAGGGCCCTGCGCAGGTCGTCGACCTGGTCGATGAGTTTGCGGCGCAGCGCGGGCAGCAGGTCGGTCCGGGCGAGGAACGTCTCGCCGAGGCGGAGTGCGTCGGCGTCGACGGGGGTCGGGAAGGCGTAGCGGCCGACGGCTTCGGCGATGGCGGGGCCGCGGCGGTCGGCGAGGGGGCCGGCGTCCTGGTAGTAGCGGGCGACGTACGGCTGGAGGAGGTCGCTCTGTTCGGGCTGCCAGAAGCCTTGGGCGGTGGCCGTGAACAGGTAGTTGGACAGGGTGTCGCTCTGGAACATGGCGCTCCAGGCGGCTTCCTTGGCGGTGGGGGTGGGCAGGGCGGCGCGGCAGCGGGCGGCGCCTTCTTCGCCGGTGGCGCTGGGGTCGGCGGCGAGGTGGTCGGCGATCTCGGCCTCGGTGGTGGCGCCGAGGACGGCGAGGCGGGTCAGGACGCGCCAGCGCAGTTCGGGGTCGAGTGCGGGGCCGCCGGGGACGTGGCCTTCCTCCAGCCAGCCGCGCAGGGTGTCGGGTTGGGCGGCGGCGTCGATGAAGTGGCGTACGGCGGTGAGGCGCAGGCCGGGGTTGGTGCCGTCCTCGGTGCGGCGGATGAGGTCGCGGGTGAGGTCGGTGAGCAGGGTGAGGGCGGCGGGGCGCTGGTCGCCGGTGAGGTAGCGGTCGGCGATGTGGGTGGCGGCGAAGGCGAGGACGCCTTGGACGATGGCGAGGTCGGCTTCGTGGCCGAGGTGGGTGCGGGCGGTCTCCAGGTAGGTGGTGGGGGCGAGTTCGCCGTCGCGGACCAGGTCGCGCAGGGTGTTCCACAGGACGGCGCGGGTGAGGGCGTCGGGGACGCCGGACAGGCGGCGCAGGGTGGTTTCGGCGGAGGTGTCGTCGAGGCGGACCTTGGCGTAGGTGAGGTCCTGGTCGTTGAGGACGATCAGGGCGGGGCGCCGGCCGGGGCGTGCGGTCGCGGTGTCGCCCTGGGGTACGTCGAGGGCGAAGTGTTCGCGCCGCACCAGGGCGGTGGTGTCGTGGGGGTCGTGGTCGTAGGCGCCGACGGTGAGGTGGTGGGGGCGGTCGCCGTGCTGGGTGACGGTGAGGTGCCAGGCTCCGTCGGCTTCGCGGACGGTGGGGGTGAGGGTGTCGGCTCCGGTGGTGGTGAGCCATTGCCGGGCCCAGGTGTGGACGTCGCGGTCGGTGGCGGCGTCGAGGGAGTCGATGAGGTCGGCGAGGGTGGCGTTGGCGAACTTGTGCCGGGTGAAGTGGGTGTTGATGCCGGCGAGGAAGTCCTTCTCGCCGAGCCAGGCGACGAGTTGGCGCAGCGCCGAGGCGCCCTTGGCGTAGGAGATGCCGTCGAAGTTGAGCAGGGCGGACGCGGTGTCGGGGACGTCGTCGGGGGCGGGCGCTACGGGGTGGGTGGAGGGGCGCTGGTCGGCGTCGTAGCCCCAGGACTTGCGGGCGATGCCGAACTGGACCCAGGTGTTGGTGCCCCTCCAGCCGGGGGGTCGCCCTCCGGGCCCTTCGAGGGCGACTTCGTTGAGGGTCTGGTAGCCCATGTATTCGGCGAAGGACTCGTTCAGCCAGATGTCGTCCCACCACTGGAGGGTGACGAGGTCGCCGAACCACATGTGGGCCATTTCGTGGGCGATGACCATGGCGCGGGTCTGGCGTTCGGTGTCGGTGACGGCGGAGCGGTAGACAAACTCGTCGCGGAAGGTGACGAGTCCGGGGTTCTCCATGGCGCCGGCGTTGAATTCGGGGACGAAGGCCTGGTCGTAGGAGTCGAAGGGGTAGGGCTCGTCGAACTTCTCGTGGTAGCGGTCGTAGCACTGCCGGGTGATGTCGAAGAGTTCGTCGGCGTCGGCGTCGAGGTGGGGCGCGAGTGAGCGCCGGCAGTGCAGGCCGAAGGGGAGGCCGGCGTGTTCGGTGGTGATGGAGTGCCAGGGGCCCGCGGCGAGCGCTACGAGGTAGGTGGAGATGAGGGGGGTGGTGGCGGCTTTCCAGCGGCCGTCGTCCTGCTGTGCGGTGATGCCGTTGGCGAGGACCGTCCAGCCGTTCGGGGCGGTGACGGTGAGGTCGAAGGCCGCTTTGAGGTCGGGCTGGTCGAAGGCGGCGAAGACGCGCTGGACGTCTTCCATGAAGAGCTGGGTGTAGGTGTACGTCTCGCCGTCGGCGGGGTCGGTGAAGCGGTGGAGTCCTTCGCCGGTGCGGGAGTAGTCCATGATGGCGTCGATGTGCAGTTCGTGGGGGCCGGCGGCCAGGCGCAGCGGGAGCCGGTTGCCGGTGAGCGTCTCGGGGTCCAGGGGTGCGCCGTCGAGGGTGGCCGAGCGCAGGGCCGCGGGTTTGACCTCGACGAAGGTGTCCCCGGCGGTGCGTGCGGTGAAGTGGATGGCGGTACGGGAGGTGAAGGTGGACTCGCCGGTGGTGAGGTCGAGGTCGATGGCGTACCGCTGTACGTCGAGGAGTCGGGCTCGGGTCTGCGCTTCGTCGCGCGTCAGTACGGACATGGGGCCATGCTGCCCGAACGGGGCGGGCGGGCACAGGGCGGAGGGGGGTGCGGGGTGGGGGGCGGCGCGCCGGCGGGCGGGCTCGGTGTCAGGCGGACTTGGCGATCGTCTCGTGGTGCCTGATGACCTCGGCGATGATGAAGTTCAGGAGCTTCTCGGCGAAGGCCGGGTCGAGTTTGGCGCTCTCGGCGAGGCGGCGCAGCCGGGCGATCTGTTCGGCTTCGCGCGAGGGGTCGGCCGGGGGCAGCTGGTGTTCGGCCTTGAGGTGGCCGACCTGCTGGGTGCATTTGAAGCGCTCCGCCAGTATGTGCACGACAGCGGCGTCGATGTTGTCGATGCTGTCGCGGAGCCGGGACAGCTCTGCCTGTACGGAGGGGTCGATCGTGCTCATGGTCGTCGAGCTTACGTGGCGGGGCCGGCGATCATCGGGGGGTGTTCAGGATCCGGGATCCGGTCGCTCCAGCCGCCGGGCACGGTACGGGCCTGCTGCTCGCGGAAGCGTATGGGCGCGATGCCGACCCGGCGGGTGAACAGGCGGGAGAAGTAGGCGGGGTCGTCGTAGCCGACGCGGCGGGCGACGGCGGCGACCGGCAGTTCGGTGGCGGCGAGGAGTTCCTTGGCGCGGCCCAGGCGGATGCCGAGGAGGTAGTCCTTGGGGCTGCATCCGGCGCCCCGGCGCACCGCGGTGCGCAGTTCGGCGGGGGTCATGCCGTGCCGGGCGGCGTGTTCGGCCACCGACAAGGGCTCGAAGGCGTCGCGGGCCAGGGCGTCGAGGACGGGGTCCCCGTCGGGGGCGACGTCGGCGCGGGCGCGGCGCAGCGCGACGAGCAGTTCGTGGACGGCGGCGGCGGTCTCGACCTCCAGGAGCGGGTTGCCGCGGCGGGCGGCCCTGGCGATGCGGCCGACGGCGGCGCGGGCGCCGACGGTGTCGCTGAGCGGCACCACGGGACGGTCGGGTTCGATGTAGCCGAGTTCGGTGTACGTGGCGGCGGCGGGCCCGGCGAAGTCGACGAACGACTCGTCCCAGCCGGTGGCGGGGTCGGGCCCGTAGTGGTGGGGGACGCCGGGGGTGAGCCAGATCAGGGCGGGCGCGGTGACGGGGACGTCGTGGCCGTCGGCGCCGCGGAACCAGCCGGAGCCGGCGCCGATGACGACGGCGACGTAGTGGTCGAGGGTGCGGGGGCCCACGGTGGGCAGGGTGCCGTGCTGGAGTCCCACACCGAGACAGACCAGGCCGAGCCGGTGGTGGGCGGGGCTGGGGGTGAAATACCGCATCCAGGTGTGATACATGCCGGTTTCCGTTCTTGGCCGTCCCCCTTGTGTCCAATCAGCGCCGATCTTTGTCCATGGACCGGCGGCGCGCCAGGGGCGAGAGTGGGCCGGGCGTAGTGGCCGAGACAGAGGGGCGGGGCGACCGGTGGGCGAGTTCACCGTGGGGGACGAGGACTTTCTGCTCGACGGGCGCCCGGTGCGTCTGCTGTCGGGCGCGCTGCACTACTTCCGGGTGCATGAGTCGCAGTGGGGGCACCGGCTCGCGATGCTGCGGGCGATGGGTCTGAACTGCGTCGAGACGTATGTGCCGTGGAACCTGCACGAGCCGCGTCCGGGCGGGTACGAGGACGTCGGGGCGCTGGGGCGGTTCCTGGACGCGGCGCGGGCGGCCGGGCTGTGGGCGATCGTGCGGCCGGGGCCCTACATCTGCGCCGAGTGGGAGAACGGGGGCCTGCCGCACTGGCTGACCGGTCCGCTGGGGCGGCGGGCGCGTACCTGTGACGCGGAGTACCTGGAGCACGTGGACCGCTGGTTCCGGGTGCTGCTCCCCCAGGTCGCCGAGCGGGGGATCGACCGGGGTGGTCCGGTGGTGATGGTGCAGGTGGAGAACGAGTACGGCAGTTACGGCACCGACCGGAGCTATCTGGAGCACCTGGCGGGGCTGGTGCGATCGTGCGGCATCACGGTGCCGCTGTTCACCTCGGACGGGCCCGAGGACCACATGCTGAGCGGGGGTTCACTGCCGGGTGTCCTCGCCACGGCGAACTTCGGCAGCGGGGCGCGCGAGGCCTTCGAGGTGCTGCGCCGCCACCAGCCGTCGGGGCCGCTGATGTGCATGGAGTTCTGGTGCGGGTGGTTCGACCACTGGGGTACGGACCATGTGGCGCGGGACGCGGGCGACGCGGCGGCGACGCTGGAGGAGATCCTGGCGTGCGGGGCGTCGGTGAACATCTACATGGCGCACGGCGGCACCAACTTCGCGGGCTGGTCGGGCGCGAACCGGGCCGGTGAGCTGCATGTGGGGGCGCTGGAGCCGACGGTCACGTCGTACGACTACGACGCGCCGATCGACGAGGCGGGGCGGCCGACGGAGAAGTTCTGGCGGTTCCGGGAGGTGCTGGCGAAGTACCAGGAGGGGCGCCCGCTGCCCGAACTCCCGCCGGAGCCGGTGGAGTTGACGGGTCTGTACGTGGCCTCCGGGGGCGGGGGCGTCGGCGACGGGCCTGCGGGGGCGTGCGGGGTCGTCATGGACGGCTGGGCGGGGCTGGGTGAGGTGCTGGACGTGCTGGGGGGTGCGGAGCGGGAGTCGCCGATGCCGCCGACGTTCGAGGAGCTGGACGTCGACCGGGGCCTGGTCCGCTATCGGCTCGACGTGCCCGCGCCCCGGCAGCCGTACCCGCTCGGGGTGCTCGGGCTGCGGGACGTGGCGACGGTGTACGTCGACGGCGTACGCGCCGGGGTGCTGGACACCGAGGATGCCGCGTTGCCCGATCCCGTGCCGGGGGGTGTGGTGGTCGAGCTGTGGGTGGAGTCGCTCGGGCGGGTCAACTACGGGCCGCGCGGCGGGGAGTCGAAGGGGATCACGGGTGGGGTGCTGCACGAGCGGCAGTATCTGCACGGGGTGCGGGCGCGGGGGCTGCGGCTGGATGCCTTCGCCTCCCCGGAGGCGGTGGGGCGGGTTCCGTTCGGGCCGGCGGGGGTGGCGGGGGCGGTGGGGCTGCACCGGGGGTGCGTGGAGCTGCCGGCGGGGGTGCCCGGGGCCGACGCCTACGCCTGGCTTCAACTGCCGGGGTGGGGGCGGGGGTTCGTGTGGGTGAACGGGTTCTGTCTGGGGCGGTATTGGGGGGTTGGGCCGCGGCGGGGGTTGTATGTGCCGGGGGCGGTGTTGCGGGGTGGGGGCAACGAGGTGTGGGTCCTCGAACTAACGGGCCCGGCCTGACCCCGCCCCTCCTTTTTCCCACCCACCCACCCGTGCAGGGGGCTGAAGGGTTCGGCCCCTGGGGCTCCGCCCCAGACCCCGTTCGCGCCTTAAGGGCGCTCGTCCTCAATCTCCCCCAAGGCCTTAAGGGCCAGGGGGGACCCCCATGACAGGCTGAGGTGCTGACCAGCACCGAGTAGTTAGGGGCGCGGGGAACTGCGCGACCAGCCACCCACGGCCCGCAGACGAAAACGGGTTTCTTGGGGGCGCGAGGAACTGCGCGAGAAGCGAGCACGGTCCGCAGGATCGAGAGGGTTTCAGGGGCGCGGGGAACTGCGCGACCAGCCACGCACGGTCCGCACGGTGGAGCGGGGTTAGGGGCGCGGGGAACTGCGCGGCCAGCCACCCGCGGCCCGCAGATGAAAACGGGGTTTCAGGGGCGCGGGGAACTGCGCGAGGCGCGGGTGCGGGTCGGGAGGGGGCCGGGGTGGAGGGAAACGGGCGGGCCGGCCGTCTCGGGGGGGGCGAGTTGCAGCCCCTCCCCCGAGTCACCCCGCATCCAGCGGCACCCGTACCACCACCTGCCACCCCCCCTCCGCCGCCGGCCCCGCCGCAAGCTCGCCCCCCATCGCGGTGACCCGCTCCGTCAGGCCCGCGAGGCCGAAGCCCCCGCCGCGGGCCTGTTCCGCGAGCGCGACCCCGCTCGATCCGTCGTCGGCGACCCGCACCTCCAGGGCGTCGGTGGTGGCGCGGATGCCGATGCGTACGGCGCTGGCGTCCGCCGCGTGTTTGCGGACGTTGGTCAGGGACTCCCGCACCACCCGGTGGGCGAGCGCCGCGGCGTCCCCGGGCAGCCTCTCCTCCAGGCCCGGCTCGATGGTCAGGACGGCGGGGGGCCCGGCCCGGGAGAAGCGGGCGGCGAGTTCGCGGATCTGGGCGACGCCGGCCACCGGTTCGGTCTCCGCGGCGCCCTCGCGCAGCACCCGTACCAGTCGCCGCATGGCGCCCAGCGCCTCGCCACCCGCCTCCTCGATGCGGGCGAACGACGCCGCGGCGTGCTCGCCCGACCGGGCGGTGAAGCGGGCGGCCTGGGCCTGTACGACGATGCCGGTGACATGGTGGGCGACCAAGTCGTGGAGTTCGCGGGCGAGTTCGATGCGTTCGGCGGCCCGTACCGCCTCCAGGTCACGCATCCGCTGGCTGGACTGGGCGCGCAGCAGCAGGGAGTACGCGCTGACGACGACCGCGAGGGCGGCGAAGAGCAGGGTGAAGCGGCCGGGATGCGCATCACGTACCGGCGCCGCCATGCAGCCGAGGGCGAGGAGCGGGCCGAGGACGGCGGTGGTGCGGGCCGGGGCGTACAGCAGGACGGAGGACAGCAGCACCAGGAGGGCGATGGCCTCGCCCATGCCCCAGACGGCGTCGGGGCGGCCGCTGACGAACAGGGCCACGGTGGCGGTCCAGCTCACGGCGGCCGCGGTCCAGGCGCGCGGCACCAGCGCCACCTTCGCCCAGGGCACCGCGCACACGCACACCGCGATCCCGGCGCTCCACACGATGGCGTGCGGCCGGGTGGGCTGGCGGGCGAGGGCCACGCCTTCGTAGGTGACCAGGGCGACGAGGACGGCGGCGAGCAGGGGCCGCCCCGTGGCCGCGGCCCGGGGGTGGCGAAGGAGCCATCCCCGTACGGGGCTCACGGGCGCCGCCGGGCGGTTCGGCGTCTCACGCCGTGCCCGCCGTGAGCCCGCTCTCCCATGCCCACGCCGCGATCTCCACCCGGTTGCGGGCGCCGAGTTTGGCCTGGACGTTGGCGAGGTGGGTCTTCACGGTGGACAGCGAGACGTACAGTTCGCCGGCGATCTCGGCGTTGGTGGCGCCTCTCGCCAGACAGCGCACGACGTCGCGTTCGCGGTCGGTGAGGGGTTCGGAGGGGGTGCGGGCGCCGTCGGTGGGGCGGGCGGCGGCGAGTTCCTTCAGGAGCCGGACGGTGATCGCGGGTGAGACGAGGGAGTCTCCGGCGGCCGCGGCGCGTACGGCCTCGACGAGCATTTCGGGGCTGGCGTCCTTGAGGAGGAAGCCGCAGGCGCCGCCGTGCAGCGCGGCGTGGACGTATGCGTCGAGGTCGAAGGTGGTGCAGATGACGATGCGGGGCCGTTCGCGGCCGGCCAGGCGGCGGGTGACGTCCAGGCCGTCGAGGCCGGGCATGCGGATGTCGAGGAGGAGGACATCGGGCTGGAGGCGTTCGACGGCTTCGAGGGCGGCGTATCCGTCGACGACGTCGGCGAGGACCTCGATGTCGCTTCTGCTCTCCAGGATCATGCGGAATCCGGTTCGGACCATTTCCTGGTCGTCCGCGATGACCACTCTGATCGACATGTCCCTATATGAGCAGGTTCGGCCGGGCCCCCGCAAATGCGGGCGCCCGGCCGGGCAGCGGTGATCGGGGCGCCGGGTCGAGGGCCGTGCCCTACAGCGTCGACGCGGCCTGGGCTATCGCGGAGGCGAAGGTGGAGACCTCGGAGTAGACGCCGGGGTAGCCGGGCTCGGCGCAGCCCTGGCCCCAGCTGACGATGCCGACCTGGATCCAGGCGCCGGCGTCGTCCTTGCGGAACATCGGTCCGCCGGAGTCGCCCTGGCAGGTGTCGACGCCGCCCTGGGCGACGTAGCCGGCGCAGATCTCGTCGCTGGGGACGAGATCACTGCCGTACGCCTGCTGGCACTGCGCGTCCGAGACGAAGGGGACGTTCGCCTTGTAGAGGTAGCGCTGCTGGCCGCCGCCCTCGCTGCGGGCGCCCCAGCCGGCGATGGTGAAGGTGCCGTTGTTGTACGCGGTGGTGGTGGCGATCTTGAGGGTGGGCTGGTTGATGGGCTTGGCCAGTTTGATCAGCGCCCAGTCCTTGCCCTTGCCGGTGTAGCCGGGGGCCTGGAGGACCCGGGTGGACTTGACCTTGATCGCGCTGGAGCTCTGGAGGTCGACGACGCCGCCGGTGGCGGTGATCGAGGTGTTGGCGCCGCTGCCGTCGACGCAGTGGGCGGCGGTGAGCACGATCTGCTGGGTGTACAGGGCGCCGCCGCAGCCCATGGAGAGCCGGACCATGAACGGGAACTCGCCCTGGGCGGCCCGGGTGCCGCCGACCACGGGCCGGGGTGTGGCGGGCGAGGCGAGGGCGTCGGTGGCGGGCAGGCTGATCGCGGCGGCGAGGACGGCCGTGACGGCCAGGCATCTGCGCAGGGCTCGCATGATCTTCTTCAACTGACTGCCTCTCGTGGGGGGGTTGGCTGTCATGTGCGCCTGGGGGGACCGCACCCCGCCGAGCATTGATGTCATGGGCGCGTCAAGGCGCGTTCGGATTATGCGGAGCCCGCGACGGCCCCCACAAGGGACACTTTCCGGCCAGTTCACGGGCGGGTCGGCCGCGGTCGGGGGCGGGCCGGCAGCGGCCCGGCGCGCTTACAGTGGAAGCCGGTCCGCGGTCGGAACGGGGGTGGCAGCGTGGGCGCGTCGAGCCCGGTCGTGCACGGCTATCCGCACCTCGCCACGGTGCGCGCGGCCATCACCGCGCTGCACCGGCGCCTGACCTACGACGGCCTGCACGGGTACGCGACCAGCGTGCTCCCCGCCGACGTGGCCTTCGCCGACCAGGACGACCTGCACCTGGGGACCCAGCGGGTGGCCCGCGCCCTCGTCCAGCACCTGCGACTGCCCGAGGCACGGATGATCGTGGGCTTCCGCGAGATGCGGCACGCCGCCAATGTCGAACTGGCCGCCGGGCCCGAGTACTTCATCGAGCTGAACGACCGCTTCCGGGACCACCGCCGGGACATCGGGGCCGCCCTCGCGCACGAGATCACCCATGTCCTGCTGCACCGCCTGGACCTGACGTTCCCCGGGACCCGCGACAACGAGATCCTCACCGACACCGCGACCACCTATCTGGGCGCCGGCTGGCTGCTGCTCGACGCGTTCCGCGAGGACGGGGTGTCCAGTCAGAAGCTGGGCTATCTGACGCCGGAGGAGTTCGGGTACGTCCTGGCCAAGCGGGCCGAGCTGTTCGGCGAGGACCCCTCGCCCTGGTTCACCAGCCCGCAGGCGTACCCCGCGTACACGGCGGGCGCCGCCCTGGCGCGCCGGGACGGGCAGCGGCCCCCGCTCACCGCGGCCGGCTGGGCGGGCCGGCGGCGTTACGCCAAGGACCGCCGCGAGGCCCGGGAGCGGGGCGGCGACTGGGCCGGGCCGGGCTCCCCGTACTCCTTCGAGTCCGCGCCGGACGGGCCGCGGGTGCGCTTCGCCTGCCCGACCTGCCAGCAGCGGATCCGGGTGCCCGTGCGCGGCCGGGTCAGGGCCCGCTGCGGGCTGTGCCGCACGGTCCTGGAGTGCGACACCTGACCCCGTGGGCCCCCTCGTCCGCACGACGCGGGCCCGCCCGTCCGCTGAGGACGTGCGGGCCCGCAGTGGCGGTGAGCGCCAATTACCGTGTCAGCAGCCGAAGTTGACGAGGCGGAAGGTGGCGTAGTGGTCGGCGGTGTAGTAGTCCTCCTGGGACTTCTCACCGGTGATGATCCGGCGGGTTCCGCGCGTCGGGGCGCCCGGGGTGATCACGGTGTACTCGTGGTAGTAGCCGCTGCTCTGCTGGGCCAGCACCCCTTCGCGGTTCTGGAAGACGACACCGTCCTGGGAGTACGGGAACGGGCCGCCCTGGTCGATGAGGCGCAGGGTGTCGTGCGCCTGGGAGGGCAGTGCGGAGTAACAGACGCTGCCGACCGAGGAGACGGACACCGCGGAGGCGGCCGGGGCCGTGGGGGTGGCCGAGGCGGCGCCGGCGACCGGGCCGGTGAGGAGGGCGGCGGCGATGGCGAAGGCGCCACCGAGGGCTTTGAGGCGTGGGGGGATGCTCATGCGGCCATGATGACGCGCGTAGAGCGGCGGCCGTCAACGCCAACTCCGTTGAATTTTCTTCTTGTTCACTCAGCCCGTCGATGTGTTCACCCAACCCCCCGATCGTGTAAGCCCAACAGCCCCTCCCGCCTAGCGTGATCCGTACACCGCTCCCGGAGTCTGCGCCTCGGTGAGGAGTTTCAGGGCCGCCGTGCCGGCCTCGCGCGGGGTCCAGCGGGCCCCCTTGTCGATGGTCGGGCCGGCCCGCCAGCCCTCCATGACGGTGATGCGGCCGGCCTCCGTCTCGAAGACCCGCCCGGTGACGCCCTCGCTCCCGGCCGAACCCAGCCACACCACCAGGGGCGAGACGTTCTCGGGGGCCATCGCGTCGAAGGCGGCGTCCTCGCCGGGTGCGGCCATCGCGTCCGCGAAGGTGGTCTCGGTCATCCGGGTGCGGGCCGACGGCGCGATGGCGTTGACCCGCACTCCGTAGCGGCCAAGCTCGGCCGCCGCGACCAGGGTGAGCCCCACGATCCCGGCCTTCGCGGCGCTGTAGTTGCCCTGCCCGACCGAGCCCAACAGGCCCGCTCCGGAGCTGGTGTTGACCACCCGGGCCGCGACCTCGCGGCCCGCCTTGGCTTCGGCGCGCCAGTACGCGGCGGCGTGTTTGAGGGGCAGGAAGTGGCCCTTGAGGTGGACCCGCATCACCGCGTCCCAGTCGTCCTCGTCGAGGTTGACCAGCATCCGGTCGCGCAGGAATCCGGCGTTGTTGACCAGCGTGTGCAGCGCTCCGAACCTCTCCACGGCCGTCGCGATCAGGGAGGCCGCGCCCTCGGTCGTGGCGATGTCGCCGTCGTGCGCCACGGCTTCGCCGCCCGCCGCGCGGATCTCGTCGGCCACCGACTGTGCCGGGCCGCGGGACCGGCCGGCCCCGTCCGGTGCGACGCCGAGGTCGTTGACGACGACCCGGGCCCCCTGTTCGGCGAAGGCCAGGGCGTGGGCCCGGCCAAGACCGCGCCCCGCGCCGGTCACGATCACGACGCGCCCCTCGCACAACCCGCTCATCTTCCGTTCTCCTCACGCTCGTTGACGGTCAGCTTCGGTCGCCGCGGTTGACGGTGGCCGCGTCCAGGAAGGCGGGGCGTTCACCGCCGCCGTGGACGAGCAGCGAGGCCCCGCTGATGTAGGCCGCCCGCGCGCCGGCGAGGAAGACGGCCGCCGCGCCGACGTCCTCGGGTTCGGCGAGCCGGCCGAGCGGCACGGTCGCGCCGACGCGGGCGACGCCGTGCGCGTCGCCGTAGTGCAGCTCGCTCAATTCGGTACGGACCATGCCGAGGACCAGCGTGTTGACGCGGACCTCGGGTGCCCACTCCACCGCCATGGAACGGGCGAGGCTGTCCAGGCCGGCCTTGGCCGCGCCGTAGGCGGCCGACCCCGGCGAGGGCCGCACCCCGCTCACGCTGCCGATCATCACGACCGATCCCCGGGCGGCCCGCAGATGGGGCCGGGCGGCGAGCGAGGCCGTGAGGGGGGCCACCAGATTCAGCTCGACGACGCGTGCGTGGCGCTCGGCCTCGCCCTCCTCCAGCAGCCGGTAGGGGGTTCCGCCCGCGTTGTTGACCAGGGTGTCCAGACGCCCGTAGTCCGTGGCGAGCGCCGCGAAGAAGTCCCGTACGGCGTCGGGTTCGCGCAGGTCGAGCGGGCGGAACTCGGCCGTGCGGCCGCCCGAGGCGACGGGCGTTTCGGGCGGTCTGCGGGCGCACACCACGACGTCCGCGCCCGCGTCGAGGAACGCCCTGGCGATGCCCGCGCCGACGCCCCGGGTGCCACCGGTGACGACGACTGCCTTCCCGGCCAGCTCCATCCGCTGCTACCTTCCTGACCTAACAAATGTTTGGTGGAAAGGTAGCTGATCCGCCCATGGGTGTCTCCACCGCAAGCCCCGAGAAGGGCATTCGCCTCGTCACGGTCGACTTCCCGCCCGTCAACGCCCTTCCCGTGCGGGGCTGGTACGAGCTCGCCGACGCGGTGCGCGCGGCGGGCCGTGACCCCGAGAACCGCTGTGTGGTGCTCGCCGCCGAGGGCCGCGGTTTCAACGCCGGCGTCGACATCAAGGAGGTGCAGCGCGACAGCGGCCACAGCGCGATCCTCGGCGCGAACCGCGGCTGCGCCGAGGCGTTCGCCGCGGTGTACGAGTGCGAGGTGCCGGTCGTCGCGGCGGTGGGCGGGTTCTGCCTGGGCGGCGGCATCGGCCTGGTCGGCAACGCGGACGCGATCGTGGCGAGCGAGGACGCCGTCTTCGGCCTGCCCGAGCTGGACCGGGGTGCGCTGGGCGCCGCCACCCACCTGGCCCGTCTGGTCCCGCAGCATCTGATGCGCGCGCTCTACTACACCTCCCGCACGGTGTCGGCGCGGGAGCTGCACGCCCACGGATCGGTGTGGAAGGTGGTGGAGCGGGCCGAACTCCTCGCACAGGCACTGGAGTTGGCGCGCGAGATCGCCCGCAAGGACGGCATGCTCATCCGCCTCGCCAAGGCCGCCATCAACGGCATCGACCCCGTCGACGTACGCCGCAGCTACCGCTTCGAGCAGGGCTTCACCTTCGAGGCCAACCTCAGCGGCGTCGCCGACCGCGTCCGCGACACGTTCGCGCCGGGCGGGGCGCCTCCACCGCCGGCCACCGAGGAGGCCTCGCCGTGACGGACAAGACCATGACGCCCGAGGACGTCGTACGGCGGCTGCGCAGCGGCATGACCGTCGGCATCGGCGGCTGGGGTTCGCGCCGCAAGCCGATGGCCCTGGTGCGGGCCCTGCTGCGCTCCCCCGTCACCGATCTGACGGTGATCTCCTACGGCGGACCCGACGTCGGGCTGCTCGCCGCCGCGGGCCGCATCCGCACACTGATCGCGCCCTTCGCCACGCTCGACTCGATCCCCCTGGAGCCGCACTTCCGTGCGGCCCGCCAGGCCGGCGCCTTCGAGCTGATGGAGATCGACGAGGCGATGTTCATGTGGGGCCTGCACGCCGCCGCGAACCGGCTGCCGTTCCTGCCGGTGCGGGCGGGCATCGGCTCGGACGTGATGCGGGTCAACCCGGGCCTGCGCACGGTCACTTCGCCCTATGAGGACGGCGAGACGTTCGTGGCGATGCCCGCGCTGCGCATGGACGCGGCGCTCGTCCACCTCAACCGCGCCGACCGGCTCGGCAACGGCCAGTACCTGGGCCCGGACCCGTACTTCGACGACCTGTTCTGCGAGGCCGCCGACAGCGCGTACCTCTCGTGCGAGCGGATCGTGGACGGCTTCAAGGGCGCTCCCGCACAGTCCCTGCTGGTCAAGCGGTATGCGGTCACCGGCGTCGTGGAGAGCCCCCACGGCGCCCACTTCACGTCCTGCGCCCCCGACTACGGCCGTGACGAGCCGTTCCAGAAGCTGTACGCGAGCACGCCCTGGGCCGAGTTCGCCGAGCGGTTCCTGTCCGGGCCCGACGAGAAGTCCTATCAGTGCGCGGTGCAGAGCTGGCACGAGGAGCGAACGTGACGACGAACGCCGTGCGGGTGACCCGCGCCGAGTACTGCGTGATCGCGTGCGCCGAGGCGTGGCGCGACAACGGGGAGGTGCTCGCGAGCCCCATGGGGCTCATCCCGTCGGTGGGGGCCCGTCTCGCCCGGCGGACCTTCTCCCCCGATCTGCTGCTCACCGACGGCGAGGCGATGCTGGTCGGCCCCGACGGGGAGCCCGAGGGGTGGCTGCCGTACCGCCACCACCTCACGATGGTCACCGGCGGGCGGCGGCACGTCATGATGGGCGCGAGCCAGATCGACCGGTTCGGCAACCAGAACATCTCCTGCATCGGCGCCTGGGACCGGCCCGCCCGTCAGCTCCTCGGCGTACGCGGGGCGCCGGTCAACACCCTGAACAATCCGGTGAGTTACTGGGTGCCGAAGCACTCCACCCGGGTCTTCGTGCCGAAGGTCGACATGATCTGCGGGGTCGGTTACGACAGCGCGGCGGCCGCGGGCCCCTCCGCCACCCGCTTCCACCGCATCCCGCGGGTGGTGAGCGACCTCGGCGTCTTCGACTTCGCGACGCCGGACCACGCGATGCGGCTGGTCTCGCTGCACCCCGGGGTCACGTTGGAGGAGGTGCGCGGGGCGACGGGGTTCGAACTGGCCGGCTGCGAGGAGGCGGCGTACACCCGGGAGCCCACCACCGAGGAGCTGCGCCTCATCCGCGAGGTCCTCGACCCGGACGGGCTGCGCGAGCGCGAGGTGGCGCGTTGACGCCCGCACACGCGACGGCTCCGGCGGGTGAGGGGCCGCGCATCGAGACGGCCCTGACGAAACTGGTCGGCGTACGGCACCCGATCGTGCAGACCGGCATGGGCTGGGTCGCGGGCCCCCGACTGGTGTCGGCCACCGCGAACGCGGGCGCGCTCGGCATCCTGGCCTCCGCGACGATGACGACCGACGAACTGCGCCGGGCGGTCCGGGAGGTCGCCTCCCGTACGGACGCGCCGTTCGGGGTCAATCTGCGGGCGGACGCCGCCGACGCGCGCGAGCGGGTGCGGATCATCGTCGACGAGGGCGTGCGTGTGGCGTCGTTCGCGCTGGCCCCCTCCCGCGACCTCATCGCCGAGCTGAAGGAGGCGGGGGTCGTCGTGATCCCTTCCATCGGGGCCAGACGGCACGCGGAGAAGGTCGCGGCGTGGGGCGCGGACGCGGTGATCGTGCAGGGCGGCGAGGGCGGCGGCCACACCGGGGAGGTCGCGACCACCGTGCTGCTTCCGCAGGTGGTGGACGCCGTGGACATCCCGGTGATCGCGGCGGGCGGCTTCCACGACGGGCGGGGCCTGGTGGCGGCGCTCGCCTATGGCGCCGCGGGCGTGGCGATGGGCACCCGCTTCCTGCTCACCGCCGACTCGACGGTCCCCGACGCGGTGAAGGCGCGCTATCTGCGCGCCACGGTGCAGGACGTCACGGTGACCACGGCCGTGGACGGCCTGCCGCACCGCATGCTGCGCACCGAGCTCGTCGCCCTGCTGGAACGAGCCGGTCGCGCCAGGGCGTTCGCGTATGCGGTGCGCCACGTCTCGGGCTTCCGAGAGGTGTCCGGCCTGACGTGGCGTCAACTGGTCAGGGACGGAAGGGAGATGAAGCACGGAAAGGACCTGACCTGGAGTCAGATGCTTCTGGCGGCGAACACCCCGATGCTGCTGAGGGCGTCGATGGTCGAGGGCCGCACCGACCGGGGAGTGATGGCCTCGGGCCAGGTAGCCGGGCTCATCGAGGATCTCCCGAGCTGCGCCGAGCTGGTCGCCCGCGTGATGGACGAGGCCGCGCACGTGCTCGCCGCTCTGCCCCCTGCCCAGTGAATCCCCTTTGGACACACGGGAGTTGACCCCCATGAACCGAAGAAGCGGCCGCACGGTGACACGTGCCAGGGCGATGCGTGCCGGGGCGGTGACCGCCGCCCTCGCCGCGACCCTGGCGCTCGGCCTGCCCGCCACGGCATCGGCATCGGCGTCGGCGCCGCCCACCACCCAGGGCATACACCGCCAGGACGCCCCCGCGATCCGTCAGGTCGTGCTCCAGGGCGCGGTGAACGTCCGCGACCTGGGCGGCTACGGAACGTATGACGGCGAGCCGGTCCGCTACGGGCTCGCCTACCGGGCCGACGCGCTGAACAGGACGACGGACGGGGACCTTTCGACGCTGGCCCGGCTCGGCCTGCGGGAGGTGGCCGACTTCCGGACGCCCCTGGAGCTCCAGTACGACGGCCCCGACCGGCTGCCGGCCGGGCTCGCCCCGGCCTCGCACCCGGTCACCGACAGCGGCCTGTACGCGCAAATGCTGGCCGCGATCGGCTCGAGGGACCCGGCGACGCAGGACGCGATGCTGGGTCACGGCAGGGCGGAGGCGCTCATGCGCGCCGAGTACCAGGCGTTCGTCTCGGACCCGGCGGCCCGCGCCGAGTTCGGGGCGGTCCTCAAGGACCTGGCCTCGGCGCGCGGCCCGCTGCTCTTCCACTGCACCTCCGGCAAGGACCGCACCGGCTGGGAGAGTTACGTCCTGCTGCGCGCGCTGGGCGTGCCCGCCGCGACGGCCCAGCAGGACTACCTGGCGTCCAACGGCTTCCGGGCGGCGGCCGACGCGGCGCTGCGGGCGGCCCTGAAGCAGTCCGGCACGATGCGGGACCCGGATCTGCTGATCCCCCTCCAGGAGGTACGCCTCGACTACCTGGACGCGGCCCTGGACCAACTCACCGCGCTCTACGGCGACTTGTACGGGTATCTGACCCAGGGGCTCGGGCTTGACCTGCGCGACCTCGCGGCGCTGCGGGCCCGGCTCGTGACCTGAGGGCCGGTAGGGGCCGGGTCAGCCCCGGCCGCGCCCCGCGCCCGCCGCGCCACCCTGGCCACGGCCGCGACCACCCTGGGAACGGGAGGACGGAGCGCCCTGACGGGAGCTCGCAGCGCCTTGACGGGAGGGTGCCGAGCCCTGACGGGAGGGTGCAGCACCTTGACGGGAGCTCGCAGCGCCCTGACGGGTGGGTGCCGAGCCCTGGCGGGAGGCCGGAGCGCCCTGGCGGGAGGTGGCCGCGCCCTGCGTCCGTCCGCCCTGGGAGCGGGGGGCCGCGCCTTGGCTCGAACCCTGGGTGCGCGCACCCTGCGAACGGGGCGCGGACGGCTGGGTCGAGCCCTGGCCGCCGCCCCGGCGGCCCCGGCCGCGTCCGCCGGAGGAGGCCCGCTTGGGTTCCGGCTGGGCCGGGACCTCGATGACCACGGGGACGCCCGACGGCTCCCGCGCGCCCGTGACCTGGACGAGCTCCTCGGAGCTCGACTTGATCTCGGCCGTGCGCGGGCGGATCCCGGCGAACGACATGAGCTTGGTCATCTCGCGCTTCTCGTCGGGCAGGACGAGCGTGACGACGCTGCCCGACTCCCCCGCCCGCGCGGTGCGCCCGCCGCGGTGGAGGTAGTCCTTGTGGTCGGTCGGCGGATCGACGTTGACGACCAGGTCCAGGTCGTCGATGTGGATGCCGCGCGCCGCGACGTTCGTCGCGACCAGCGCCGTGAGCTGGCCGTTCTTGAACTGGTCCAGGGTGCGGTTGCGCTGCGGCTGGGACCGTCCGCCGTGCAGGCCGCCCGCCCGGACGCCGCTGGCGAGCAGCCGCTTGACCAGCCGGTCCACGGAGCGCTTGGTGTCCAGGAACATGATCACGCGGCCGTCGCGGGCCGCGATCCGCGTGGTGACGGCCTTCTTGTCGGTCTCGTCCATGACGTACAGGACGTGGTGTTCCATCGTGGTGACGGCGCCCGCCGAGGGGTCGACGGAGTGCACCACCGGGTCGGTGAGGAACATCCGGACCAGGCGGTCGATGTTGGCGTCCAGGGTGGCCGAGAACAGCATCCGCTGCCCGTCCGGCTCGACCTGCTTGAGCAGCGCCACGACCTGCGGCATGAAGCCCATGTCGGCCATCTGGTCGGCCTCGTCGAGCACGGTGATGCTCACGTTCTCCAGCGAGCAGTCACCCCGCTCTATGAGGTCCTTCAGCCGGCCCGGCGTGGCCACCATGACCTCGGCGCCGCGGCGCAGCGCGTTCGCCTGCTTGGTGAGGGAGAGCCCGCCGACGACGGTGGTGAGGCGCAGGTTGACGGCCGTCGCGTACGGGGTGAGCGCGTCGGTGACCTGCTGGGCGAGCTCGCGCGTCGGTACGAGGACCATCGCGAGCGGCGCCTTGGGCTCGGCGCGCCGGCCCGCGGTGCGGGCGAGCAGGGCGAGGCCGAAGGCGAGGGTCTTGCCGGAGCCGGTGCGTCCGCGGCCGAGGATGTCCCGGCCGGCGAGCGAGTTCGGCAGGGTGGCGCCCTGGATGGGGAACGGCTCGGTCACGCCGTGCGCGTCGAGCGTCTTGAGCAGCGCCGCGGGCATGTCCAGGTCGGCGAACGCGTCGACGGCCGGCAGCGCGGGGGTGAGGGTCTCGGGCAGGGTGAATTCGCCCTGCGGCGCCATGGTCCGGCCCTTGGCGGGCTTCGCGGACTTGGCGGCGGGCCGGCCGGAGGCCCTGCGGGCGCCGGAGGTGGAACCGGAACCGGAACGGGAGCCGGTACCCGTACCAGAACCGGTACCGGAGCGCTTGCTGGTCATGCGCGTCATGCGGAATTTGCCTTCCTTGACAAGACAGCACAAGCCGGGACCCGCACCTGAGGGTGCGGGCCCCGGCTGCGAAATTCGCGAGCCGCTGAAGTCGCGGCTGCAAAATACGCCTCGTCGGCGATTAGGCGGGGAGGATGTTCTCCGCCTGAAGGCCCTTCTGGCCCTGGGTGACCTCGAAGGAGACCTTCTGGCCCTCGAGGAGCTCACGGAAGCCGGAGGAGGCGATGTTGGAGTAGTGGGCGAAGACGTCGGGGCCGCCGCCGTCCTGCTCGATGAAGCCGAAGCCCTTTTCCGAGTTGAACCACTTAACGGTGCCAGTAGCCATGTCATTTCTCCTAAGACAGGGGCAGTTCCGGAAATCCGCGGAATTACGGATTCCTCGTCGCCGCATTGAGCCCATCCGGAGAAACCCGGAAAACAAATATGCGCCTGAGGAGCATTCCCGTCAGGCGCACATAAAGTATATGGGTACCAAAACTGCAACACGCCCACAGTAGCATGCCGCGGCTGAGGCCCACCGTGACGGCGGTTACAGGCGTTCGACGATGGTCACGTTGGCCTGGCCGCCGCCCTCGCACATCGTCTGGAGGCCGTAGCGGCCGCCGGTGCGTTCCAGTTCGTGCAGCAGGGTCGTCATGAGTTTCGCGCCGGTCGCGCCCAGGGGGTGGCCCAGCGCGATCGCGCCGCCGTTGACGTTGACCCGGTCCGGGTCGGCGCCGGTCTCCTTGAGCCATGCGAGCGCCACCGGCGCGAAGGCCTCGTTGATCTCGACGAGGTCGATGTCCTCGATCCGCAGGCCGGTCTTCTTCAGGGCGTGGGCGGTGGCGGGGATCGGCGCGGACAGCATGCGGATGGGGTCCTCGCCGCGTACCGAGAGGTGGTGGATGCGGGCGCGCGGGGTCAGTCCGTGCTCGGTGACGGCTCGCTCGGAGGCGATGAGGAGGGCGGCCGCGCCGTCGGAGACCTGGGAGGAGCAGGCCGCGGTGATGGTGCCGCCCTCGACGACGGGTTTCAGGGCCGCCATCTTCTCCAGGGTGGTGTCTCTGCGCGGCCCCTCGTCCGTGGTGACGCCCGCGCAGGCCACGCTCTCGCGGGCGAAGCGGCCCTCGTCGATGGCGCGCAGGGCGTTTCGGTGGGAGCGCAGCGCGAACTCCTCCATGGCGCGGCGCGTCACGCCCCACTTCTCGGCGATGAGCTGGGCGCCGTGGAACTGGTTGACGGGGGCGTCGCCGTAGCGCGCCCGCCAGCCCTCGCTGCCGAGGAAGGGGCCCTCGGTCAGGCCGAGCGGTTCGGCGGCCTGGCGGGAGGCGAAGGCGATGGGGATCATCGACATGTTCTGGGTGCCGCCCGCCACCACCAGGTCCTGGGTGCCGGAGAGCACGGCCTGGGCGGCGAAGTGCAGGGCCTGCTGGGAGGAGCCGCACTGGCGGTCGACGGTCACGCCGGGCACTTCCTCGGGCAGGCCGGCCGCCAGCCAGGAGGTGCGGGCGATGTCGCCGGCCTGGGGGCCCACGGTGTCCAGGCAGCCGAAGACGACGTCGTCGACGGCGGCGGGGTCGATGCCGCTGCGTTCGACGAGCGCCTTGAGCACATGGGCGCCGAGGTCGGCGGGGTGGACCGCCGAGAGCCCTCCTTTGCGCCGGCCCACCGGGGTGCGTACCGCTTCGACGATGTAGGCCTCGCTCATGCCAACTCCCCAATTCTGTGCGCCGGTTACACGCGTACGGCGATTCCGTCCAGGACCATCGAGAGGTACTGGCGGGCGATCTCCTCCGGGCTGTGCCGGCCGCCCGGCCGGTACCAGGACGCGGCGACCCACACCGTGTCCCGTACGAAGCGGTAGGTGAGGCGGATGTCCAGGTCGGCGCGGAAGGCCCCGGAGCCGACTCCGCGCTCCAGCGTCCCCAGCCATGCCTTCTCGAACTTCTGCTGGGAATCCGTCAGGTAGTGGAAGCGGGGCAGTACGGCCAGGTGCTTGGACTCCTTCTGGTAGATCGCGACGGCGGCGCGGTGCCGGTCGATCTCCCGGAAGGACTCGGTGACCAGGGCCTCGATCGTCTCGCGGGGCCCGAGGCCGGAGGCGAGCACGGCGTCGTAGCCCTCCCAGAGTTCGTCGAGGAAGGCCGAGAGGATCTCGTCCAGCATCGACTCCTTGGAGTCGAAGTGGTAGTAGAGGCTGCCCGCGAGCAGGCCGGCCTCGTCGGCGATCCTGCGGACGGTGGTGGCGTTGTACCCGTGGGCGGCGAACACCTCGGCCGCCGTGGCGAGGAGTTCGCGCCGCCGCTCGGGCGAGGCGGTCACCTGGGTCTTCTTCTTGTTCGTCGGCACCCGGCCATTGTGCTGCCCTCAGGGGTGCTGGCTGCTGACGGAGACGACCTCGCCGGTCAGGTACGAGGAGTAGCCGCTGGCCAGGAAGACGATGACGTTGGCGACCTCCCAGGGCTCCGCGTACCGCCCGAACGCCTCGCGGGCGGTGAGTTCTTCGAGCAGTTCGGCGGAGGTGACCTTCGCCAGGTGCGGGTGCATGGCGAGGCTGGGTGCGACCGCGTTGACCCGTACGCCGATGGCGGCGGCCTCGATCGCGGCGCACCGGGTGAGCGCCATGACGCCGGCCTTGGCGGCGGCGTAGTGGGCCTGGCCGGCCTGGGCGCGCCAGCCGACGACGGAGGCGTTGTTGACGATGACGCCCGGGCGGCCGCTCTCCTGGAAGGCGCGCAGGGCCGCGCGGGTGCAGCGGAAGGTGCCGCCCAGGGTGACGTCGAGGACCTTCGACCAGGACTCGTCGGTCATGTCGATGAGGGAGCAAGTGCCGCCGAGGCCCGCGTTGTTGACGACGATGTCGAGTCCGCCGTGTTCGGCGGTGGCGAGCGCGAAGAGCGCCCGGACCTGCTGCTCGTCGGTCACGTCGCACGGCAGGGAGGCGATGTGGTGCGCACCGAACTCGGCGGCGAGTGCCTGCTCGGTCTCTTTCAGACGGCGGGCGTGGGCGTCGCCGATGACGACGCGGGCGCCTTCTTCGAGGAGCCTGCGGGCGGTGGCGCCGCCGATCCCGGCGCCGGCCGCGGCGGTGACGACGGCGGTGCGGCCGTCGAGGAGGCCGTGGCCCGGCACGTACTGAGCCTTGTTGTCCGTCACGGCGCCACGTTAACCTACCAAACACTTGTTAGGGAAGGATGGTGCTCCGCCCCCATGGACCTGGATCCCACACCCGATCAGCAGGCCTTCCGGGCCGAGGCGCGCGACTGGCTCGCGGCCCACGTCCCGGCCGCTCCGCTCCCGTCCCTGGAGACCGCGGCCGGTTTCGCCGCCCACCGGGAGTGGGAGGCGCGCCTGTGCGCGGACCGCTGGTCGGTGGTGTCGTGGCCCGGGGAGTACGGGGGCCGGGGCGTCGACATCTTCGGGTGGCTGATCTTCGAGGAGGAGTACTTCGCGGCGGGCGGCCCCGGCCGCGTCTCGCAGAACGGCATCCATCTGCTCGCGCCCACCCTGTTCGACCACGGCACCGCCGAACAGCGGGCGCGGATCCTGCCGGACATGGCGAGCGGCGCGACGATCTGGGCGCAGGCCTGGTCCGAGCCGGAGGCCGGTTCCGACCTCGCCTCGCTGCGCTCCAAGGCCGTGCGCACCGACGGGGGTTGGCTGCTGACGGGGCAGAAGACCTGGTCCTCGCGGGCCGCGTTCGCCGACCGCGCGTTCGGCATCTTCCGCACCGACCCGGACGCGGCCGAACCCCACCGGGGGCTGACGTATCTGATGTTCGACCTGCGGGCGCCCGGCGTGACGGTGCGCCCCATCGGCCGCCTCGACGGCAAGCCCGCCTTCGCCGAGCTCTTCCTCGACGGCGTGTTCGTACCGGACGAGGACGTCATCGGCGAGGTCGGCGCGGGCTGGCGGATCGCCATGTCGACGACCGGCAACGAGCGCGGTCTGATGCTGCGCTCCCCCGGCCGCTTCCTCGCCTCGGCGGCGCGTCTCGCGGAGCTGTGGCGCGCCGTGGGCGACCCGGCGGACACCGCGCTGCGCGACCGGGTCGCGGACGCGGTGATCGGGGCGCGCGCCTATCACCTCTTCACCTGCGCCAACGCCTCACGCTTCGCCGCCGGCGAGAGCATCGGCGCCCGGTCCAGCCTCAACAAGGTGTTCTGGTCGCAGTACGACATCGCCCTGCACGAGTGCGCGCTCGATCTGCTCGGCCCCTACGGGGAACTGTCGGACGACGCCGACGAGGCGCCCGCGCACGGCAGTTGGGCCGAGAGCCACCTCTTCTCGCTGGCGGGTCCGATCTATGCCGGGACGAACGAGATCCAGCGCGACATCATCGCCGAGCGTCTGCTCGGTCTCCCGAAGGGACGCCGATGAGGTTCCTGCTCACCGCGGAGCAGCGCGACTTCGCACGCTCCCTGGACGCGATGCTCACCGCCGCCGACACCCCCGCGACGGTACGGGCCTGGAGCGCGGGGGACGCGGGGCCCGGGCGCGCCCTGTGGTCGCGCATCGCCGAGGCGGGGGTGTTCGCGCTCGCCGCGCCCGAGGAGTACGAGGGGCTCGGCCCGCTCCCCGTCGAACTGGGCCTGGCGTGCGTGGAGTTGGGGCGCCACGCCGTGCCGGGCCCGCTGGTGGAGACGGTGGCGGCGGCCGCGCTCCTGGCCCGGCTCGCGGAGCTGGGCCAGGAGGGTCCGGCCAAGCGGCTGCTGCCCGCGATCGTGTCGGGCGCGTGCGCGGCGAGCGTGCTGTTCCCGGGGGCGAGCCCTTACGCGCTCGACGCGGACACGGCGGACGCGGTGCTCGTCGTGAGCGGCAAGGAGCTGCGGCTCGCCCCCGGTCACGGGCCCGTCCAGCGCTCGGCCGATCCCGCACGGCGTCTGTCCCGGCCGCTCGGCGGCGGTGAACTCCTCGCGGCGGGACCCGAGTTGACCCGGGCCCTCGTCCACGCCACGGTCCTGGGGCGGCTCGCGGCGGCCGGGCAGTGCCTCGGGGTCGCCGAGGCCCTGCTGCACCGGACGGTGGCGTACGTCAAGCAGCGCACCCAGTTCGGGGTGCCGATCGGCTCGTTCCAGGCCGTCAAACACCGGCTGGCGGACACCCTGGTCGCGGTGGAGTTCGCCCGGCCGCTGCTGTACGGAGCCGCGCTCACCCTCGCTCCCGGCGACGTCGCGGCCGCGAAGGTGACGGCCGGGGAGGCCGCGTACGCCGCCGCCCGCACCGCGCTGCAACTGCACGGCGCGGTCGGCTACACCCAGGAGCTCGACCTGTCGCTCTGGCTGCGCAAGGCGCGCCCGCTCAGGGACGCGTGGGGGACGCCGGGCGAGTGCCGGGCGCGGGTGCTGGCGGGCTGAGCGGGGCGGGGGCTGGTCCCTGGTGGGGGCGGCGGCGCGGGCGCCGGCGGGGGTCAGTGGAGCTGGCCGGTGGGGCGGACCACCACTTGGTTGACCTCGACCCCGGCCGGCTGGGCCAGCGCCCAGACGACGGCCTCGGCCACCTGGTCGGGGGTCATCGCGGGGCCGTCGGGGACGACGCCGGTGGGATGGCTGGACCAGAACGGGCTGTCCACCCGGCCCGGGGCGACGAGGGTCACCCCCACGCCGGAGCCGGTGACAAGGACCCGGGTGTTCTCCGCGAGCGAGGTCAGGGCGCTCTTGCTGACCGAGTACATGTTGCCCGGGGTGTTCTTGATGCCCGCGGTGCTGCCCACCATCACGACGCGGCCCTTGCTCGCGGTGAGCGCGGGCAGCGCCGCCTTCACCAGGACGGCGGGGCCGAGCACATTGACCAGGAGCATCTCGCGCCAGTGGTCGGGGTCGCCGTCGGCGAGGTTGTCGTGGGTGGAGAACCCGGCGTTGGCGACGACGTGGTCGAGCCGCCCGAACGTCTTGACCGTCGCCTCGACCGCCGCGCCGATCGACGCCAGATCGGTGGTGTCCGCCGCGACCGCCAACACCCGCTCAGGGGCGTCGAGTTGGGCCACGAAGGCGTCCAGCTTCGCCTGGTCGCGGCCGGTGACGGCGACCCGGTGGCCCGCGCCCAGGAGCCGCTGGACGGTCGCCGCCCCGATTCCGCTCGCGCCGCCGGTGACAAGAGTGACCGCGCCGTTGTCGTGCTCCCTGTTCATGAACTCCCCTGGCTCCTCGAACGCGTCGAATGACCAGGTGACTGTAGCTTCCGGCGGCCCGGGCGTCCGGGGGTTCGCGAGGGCGCGCGCCCGCTCGGTGACGCCCGGCTCGCGGCCTACCGCGTCGGCAGGGTGACGACGGCCGTGTGGCCTTCGGCCCGCACCCTCACCGGCTGCGCCTCGGTGAGCACCGCGTCGTAGCAACCCAGGCGTACGCCGTTGACGTGGGCGGGGGCGTCCAGGGCGACGACCAGGGCGGGTCCGGCGATGGTCACATCGCCCCGCACCACGGCGACCGAGGGCGCCGCGTGGCCCCGGCGGTACATCACGTTGAAGTTGACGACGGGGCCGGCCAGGAGCCGGCAGTCGGTGGGGGCGTCGCCCGGGAAGCGCTGCGGCACGAACTTCTCGTCCACCAGGCGCCGTTGACCGCCCACCGTGAGGTCCATTCCGGCGCCCTCGACGACGGTGAGGATCCGGTCCACGCCGGGGAACCCGGAGAACGGCCCGTCCGCGCCGACGTCCGCGAGGCTGACCCGCCAGATGAAGTCAGCGGTGCCGGCGCCCTCGGGGTGGGCGGCGATGCTCCGGGTGACCCCGCCGCCGTTCCTCCACGGCACGGCCCCGCGCGCGGCGGCCCGCAGGACCCTCACCGTACGATCCCTCGCGCCCGGGCCGCGCGCAGCCACTGCGGGAACTCGCCCAGCAGCCGGTCGTAGAGCTGGGCGTCGTTCACCTTGCGGGGGTCGGTGCCCGCGGCGAAGAACCCGGCGTTGTCGACGCATCGGCGCTCGGGGACGGCCAACTCGTCCAGCCTGCGCAGGAAGTCGAACTGGTGGCTGCGGGGGTTGCCGAACCCGATGAACTGCCAGAACATCGGCAGGGTGGCCGCCTTGCAGACGTAGCGCTCGGCCGCGAGCCGGCTGCTGGGGCCGCCGTCCGTCTGGAAGACGACCAGGGCGGGGGCGCTCGCGCCGCTCTCCAGGTAGTGGTCGATGACGGCGTCCATTGCCACGTGGTAGTTGGTGCGGCCCATGTGGCCGAGGTTGGCCACGATCCGCCCTATGCGGCCCTGGTGGTTCTCCAGGGCGATCTCCGTCTCGGCGTCGATGTCGGTGGAGAAGAACACCACCGGGACGCGGCCGTCGTCGTCGAGGTGGGCGGAGAGGCCCAACACCCGGTCGGCGAGCGCCTGCACGCTGCCGTCCTTGAAGTACGGGCGCATCGAGCCGGAGTGGTCGACGACGAGGTAGACCGCGGCCGTCTCGTCGTCGAGCCCGTGTCTCTCCAGGGAGGCGGCGGCGCTCTTGTAGAGGGAGACGAGTGCGGGGGCGCTCTCCTCCACCTTCTGGAGGGACAGTGCGGGCATGCGCCTCTCCGTTCGCTCGCCGTCCGACGGGTCGGGAGTGCCGAGGGTACGCCACCTCATGGGCGCGCAGTGGCCTTGCCCCGGCCCCGGCCCTGCCCTGGCCCTGCTCTCAAGGGCCGCGCGGCCGTTGGAGGCGCGCGGCCCGTGGGTCAGCGGCTGGCGTCGGCCAGTTTCAGGCCGAGGCCCACGAAGGCCACGGCGAAGGTCCGGCGCATCCAGGCCAGCACCTTGGGGCGGGAGATGATGCGGTCGCGCACGCCGGCCGCGAAGGCACCGTAGACCACGAAGACGACGAACGTCATGGCCATGAAGACGGCGGAGAGTTCGAGCATGGGCACGAGCGAGTGGGCGCTGTCGGCCGGGACGAACTGGGGCAGGAACGCCAGGAAGAACATGGACAGCTTCGGGTTGAGGAAGTTGATCAGGATGGCCGTCCAGGTGACTTGCGCCGACGAACGCTCCTGCGGCTCGCCGCCGTCCTGCACGTCGATTCTCATCGCGCCCTTCTCACGCAGGGTCGCCCAGGCGAGATAGAGCAGATAGCAGACGCCGGCCCACTTGAAGCTCGCGAAGGCCACGGCGCTGGTGTGCAGGACGGCGGCGAGGCCCGCGATCGCGGCGGCCAGGTGCGGGACGATGCCGAGGGTGCAGCCGAAGGCTGCCACCACGGACATGCGGAACCCGCGGGTCAGGCCTGTGCCGACGGTGTACACCGCGCCGGTTCCCGGCGCGACCACGATGATGAACGCGGTGATCAAGAACTCAACACCCATGAGACGAGGCTCCCTTGACGGACGGGCCGGCCGGTCCGGCCCCTGCCGCCACCACTGTGCCACCAGCACCCCTCCCGAGCGGGGGCTCCGCCCCCTGCACCCCCGTTCGCGCCTAAAGGGCGCTCGTCCTCAATCGCCGGACGGGCTAGGTATGCCCATGCTGACCAGCACCGGGCAGTTAAGGGGCGCGGGGAACTGCGCGGGCGGCCACGTGTGGGCTGGGGGTAAGGGCGGCCGTGCGCGCCGCGACGCCCGCCCAGTCGTCCGGTCGGGGACAGTGGGGCGGGCGTCGGTCAGTTCCGCACGTCGTTGTACGGGACGTCGTGGGGTCAGACCGTCAGGGCACGGTCCGTGGGGCGGATCGGCGCGGGCAGGTCGCTCGCACCGGTCAGGTAGCGGTCGACACCGCGGGCCGCGGAACGGCCTTCGGCGATCGCCCAGACGATCAGGGACTGGCCGCGGCCCGCGTCACCGGCGACGAAGACGCCGTCGACGTTGGTCGCGAAGTCCGCGTCACGGGCCACGTTACCGCGCGCGTCCAGTTCGAGGCCGAACTGCGCCACGAGGCCGTTGGCCTGGTCGGTACCGGTGAAGCCCATGGCCAGGGTGACGAGCTGGGCGGGGATGGACCGCTCGGTGCCGGGCTTGGGGGTCAGCTTGCCGTCGATGAACTCGACCTCGGTGAGGTGCAGCGACTGCACGTTGCCGTCCTCGTCGCCCTCGAAGTGGGTGGTCGAGACGGAGTAGACCCGCTCGCCGCCCTCCTCGTGCGCGGAGGTCACCTTGTAGAGCATGGGGAACGTCGGCCAGGGCTGGCCGGGGTTCCGCTCGTCGCCCGGCCTCGGCATGATCTCCAGCTGGGTGACGGAGGCAGCGCCCTGGCGGTGGGCGGTGCCCACGCAGTCCGCGCCGGTGTCGCCGCCGCCGATGACCACGACGTGCTTGCCCTCGGCGGTGATGGGGGGCGCCACGAAGTCGCCCTCCTGCACCTTGTTGGCGAGCGGCAGGTACTCCATCGCGAAGTGGATGCCGTTCAGCTCGCGGCCCGGTACCGGCAGGTCGCGCGAGACGGTGGCGCCGGCCGCGATGACGACCGCGTCGTAGCGCTTGCGCAGCTTGGCGGCGTCGATGTCGCGGCCGATCTCGATCTCGGTGCGGAACTTGGTGCCCTCCGCGCGCATCTGCTCGATGCGGCGGTTGATGTGCACCTTCTCCATCTTGAACTCGGGGATGCCGTAGCGCAGCAGGCCGCCGATGCGGTCGGCGCGCTCGTACACGGCGACCGTGTGGCCCGCCCGGGTCAGCTGCTGGGCGGCGGCCAGGCCCGCCGGGCCCGAGCCGATGACCGCGACGGTCTTGCCGGACAGGCGCTCGGGCGCCTGCGGCTTGACGTCACCCGTGTCCCACGCCTTGTCGATGATGGAGACTTCGACGTTCTTGATGGTGACGGCGGGCTGGTTGATGCCGAGCACACACGCCGACTCGCACGGGGCCGGGCAGAGCCGTCCGGTGAACTCGGGGAAGTTGTTGGTGGCGTGCAGCCGCTCGGAGGCGGCCCCCCAGTCCTCGCGGTAGGCGTAGTCGTTCCACTCGGGGATCAGGTTCCCCAGCGGACAGCCGTTGTGGCAGAACGGGATGCCGCAGTCCATGCAGCGCCCGGCCTGCTTGCTGATGATCGGCAGCAGGGAGCCGGGAACGTAGACCTCGTTCCAGTCCTTGAGGCGCTCGCCCACCGGGCGGGTCTTGGCGACCTCGCGGCCGGTGGTCAGGAAGCCCTTGGGGTCAGCCATTGGTCGCCGCCTCCATCATCTTCTCGGTGGTCTCCTGCTCGGAGAGACCGGCGAGCTCAGCGGCGTCCTTGGCGGCGAGCACTGCCTTGTAGGTGGTGGGGATGATCTTGCTGAAGCGGTCCACGTTCACGGACCAGTCGGCGAGCAGCCTCTCGGCGACCGTCGAGCCGGTCTCCTCGAAGTGGCGGCGCACGACGTCGTGCAGCCACTGCTCGTCGGTGTCGCTCAGACCCTCGATGGCGCCCAGGTTCCCGGAGTTGACGTTGTCCCGGTCGAGGTCGATGACGTAGGCGATGCCACCGGACATGCCGGCCGCGAAGTTGCGCCCGGTCTCGCCGAGGACGACCGCGTGGCCGCCGGTCATGTACTCGCAGCCGTGGTCGCCCACGCCCTCCGAGACGACGGTGGCACCCGAGTTGCGGACGCAGAAGCGCTCGCCGGTGCGGCCGCGCAGGAACAGCTCGCCGCCGGTCGCGCCGTAGGCGATGGTGTTGCCCGCGATCGTGGAGTACTCGGCGAGGTGGTCGGCGCCCCGGTCCGGGCGGACGATGACGCGTCCGCCGGAGAGGCCCTTGCCGACGTAGTCGTTGGCGTCGCCCTCCAGGCGCAGGGTCACACCGCTCGGCAGGAACGCGCCGAAGGACTGTCCGGCCGAGCCGGTGAAGGTGATGTCGATGGTGTCGTCGGGCAGGCCCGCACCGCCGAACTTCTTCGTCACCTCGTGGCCGAGCATGGTGCCCACGGTCCGGTTGATGTTGCGGATCGCGATCTGCGCGCGGACCGGCTGGGCGGCCTCGGCGCTGTCGGCCTCCAGGGCGTCGGCGGCGAGCTTGATCAGCTCGTTGTCCAGCGCCTTCTCCAGGCCGTGGTCCTGCTCGATCACCGCGTGGCGCACGGCGCCCTCGGGCAGCTCGGGCACGTAGAACAGCGGCTTCAGGTCCAGGCCCTGGGCCTTCCAGTGCGTCACGGCCCGGTCGGTGTCGAGGAGTTCGGCGTGGCCGACGGCCTCCTCGATGGTGCGGAAGCCGAGCTCGGCGAGGATCTCGCGGACCTCTTCGGCGATGAACTCGAAGAAGTTCACGACGAATTCGGGCTTGCCGGAGAAGCGGTCGCGAAGGACCGGGTTCTGGGTGGCGATGCCGACGGGACAGGTGTCGAGGTGGCAGACGCGCATCATGACGCAGCCGGAGACGACGAGCGGCGCGGTCGCGAAACCGAACTCCTCGGCGCCGAGCAGTGCGGCGATGATCACGTCGCGGCCGGTCTTGAGCTGGCCGTCGGTCTGCACCACGATGCGGTCGCGCAAGCCGTTGAGCAGCAGCGTCTGCTGGGTCTCGGCGAGGCCGAGCTCCCAGGGGCCGCCCGCGTGCTTGAGCGAGGTCAGCGGCGAGGCGCCGGTTCCGCCGTCGTGGCCGGAGATGAGGACGACGTCCGCGTGCGCCTTGGAGACACCGGCGGCCACGGTTCCGACGCCGACCTCGGACACGAGCTTCACATGGATGCGCGCGGCCGGGTTGGCGTTCTTGAGGTCGTGGATCAGCTGAGCCAGGTCCTCGATGGAGTAGATGTCGTGGTGCGGCGGAGGCGAGATCAGACCGACGCCCGGGGTGGAGTGCCGGGTCTTGGCGACCCACGGGTAGACCTTGTGGCCGGGCAGCTGGCCGCCCTCGCCGGGCTTGGCGCCCTGCGCCATCTTGATCTGGATGTCGTCCGCGTTGACCAGGTACTCGCTGGTCACGCCGAAGCGTCCGGAGGCGACCTGCTTGATCGAGGAGCGGCGCGCCGGGTCGTACAGGCGGTCCGCGTCCTCGCCGCCCTCACCGGTGTTGGACTTGCCGCCCAACTGGTTCATGGCGATGGCGAGGGTCTCGTGGGCCTCGCGGGAGATCGAGCCGTACGACATGGCGCCGGTCGAGAAGCGCTTGACGATCTCGCTGACCGGCTCGACCTCGTCGACGGAGATCGACGGCCGGTCACTCTTGCCGTTCTCATTTGTCTTCAGGGCGAACAGACCGCGCAGCGTCATGAGCCGCTCGGACTGCTCGTTCACGCGGCCGGTGTACTGCTTGAAGATGTCGTACCGCTTGGTGCGGGTGGCGTGCTGGAGGCGGAAGACCGTCTCGGGGTCGAACAGGTGCGGCTCGCCCTCGCGGCGCCACTGGTACTCGCCGCCGATGTCCAGGGCGCGGTGCGCCGAGGGAACACCGGAGGCGGGGTACGCCTTGGCGTGCCGGGCGGCGACCTCCTTGGCGACGACGTCGAGGCCGGCGCCGCCGATCTTGGTGGCGGTGCCGATGAAGTACTTCTGCACGAAGGCCTCTTCGAGGCCGACGGCCTCGAAGACCTGGGCGCCCCGGTAGGAGGCGACCGTGGAGATGCCCATCTTGGACATGACCTTCAGGACGCCCTTGCCGAGCGCGTGGATCAGATTGCGGATGGCCTGCTCGGGCTCCAGGCCCTCGATGAAGGTGCCGGCCCGGACCAGGTCCTCGACGGACTCCATCGCGAGGTAGGGGTTGACCGCCGCGGCACCGTAGCCGATGAGCAGCGCGACGTGGTGCACCTCGCGGACGTCACCGGCCTCGACGAGCAGACCCACCTGGGTGCGCTGCTTGGTGCGGATGAGGTGATGGTGGACGGCGGCGGTGAGCAGCAGCGAAGGGATCGGCGCGTGCTCGGCGTCGGAGTGCCGGTCGGAGAGCACGATCAGGCGGGCGCCGCCCTCGATCGCGGCGTCCGTCTCCTTGCAGATGGCCTCGATGCGGGCGGCGAGCGCGTCGCCGCCGCCGGAGACCCGGTAGAGGCCGGAGAGCGTCGCGGCCTTCATCCCCGGCATGTCGCCGTCGGCGTTGATGTGTATCAGCTTCGCCAGCTCGTCGTTGTCGATGACCGGGAAGGGCAGCGTGACACTGCGACACGAGGCGGCGGTCGGCTCCAGGAGGTTGCCCTGGGGGCCGAGCGTGGAGCGCAGGCTGGTGACGAGCTCTTCGCGGATCGCGTCCAGCGGCGGGTTGGTGACCTGCGCGAACAGCTGCGTGAAGTAGTCGAAGAGCAGCCGGGGGCGGGCGGAGAGCGCGGCGATCGGCGAGTCGGTGCCCATGGAGCCGAGCGGCTCGCCGGCGGTGCGGGCCATCGGCGCGAGGATGACGCGGAGCTCTTCCTCGGTGTAGCCGAAGGTCTGCTGGCGGCGGGTGACCGAGGCGTGGGTGTGCACGATGTGCTCCCGCTCGGGCAGGTCCTCCAGCTCGATCTCGCCGGCTTCCAGCCACTCCTGGTACGGGTTCTCGGCGGCGAGGGACGCCTTGATCTCGTCGTCCTCGATGATGCGGTGCTCGGCGGTGTCGACCAGGAACATCCGGCCGGGCTGGAGGCGGCCCTTGCGGACGACCTTCGCGGGGTCGATGTCGAGCACGCCGACCTCGGAGGAGAGCACCACGAGACCGTCGTCGGTCACCCAGTAGCGGCCCGGGCGCAGGCCGTTGCGGTCGAGGACCGCGCCGACCTGGACGCCGTCGGTGAAGGTGATGCAGGCCGGGCCGTCCCAAGGCTCCATCAGCGTGGAGTGGAACTGGTAGAAGGCGCGGCGGGCCGGGTCCATCGACTCGTGGTTCTCCCACGCCTCGGGGACCATCATCAGGACCGAGTGCGGCAGCGAGCGCCCGCCGAGGTGGAGGAGTTCCAGCACCTCGTCGAAGGAGGCGGAGTCGGAGGCGTCCGGGGTGCAGACGGGGAAGATCCGGTCGATCTTTCCGGCGCCGGAGTTGAACAGGTTCGAGGCGAGCTGGGACTCGCGGGCCACCATCCAGTTGCGGTTGCCCTTGACCGTGTTGATCTCGCCGTTGTGCGCGACGAAGCGGTACGGGTGGGCCAGCGGCCAGCTGGGGAAGGTGTTGGTGGAGAACCGCGAGTGCACGAGGGCGACGGCGGTGGCGCAGCGGCGGTCGGAGAGGTCCGGGAAGAACGGCTCCAGCTGGCCGGTGGTCAGCATGCCCTTGTAGACGACGGTCCGGGCGGAGAGCGACGGGAAGTAGACACCGGCCTCCCGCTCGGCGCGCTTGCGCAGCACGAAGGCCTTGCGGTCGAGCGCGATGCCGGACGTGGCTCCGTCGCTCACGAAGAGCTGGCGGAAGGCGGGCATGGTGGCGCGGGCGCCGTTGCCGAGCAGCTCGGGGGTGACGGGAACCTCGCGCCACCCGAGGACGGTGAGGCCCTCCTCGGCGGCGATCGTCTCGATGGCCGAGACGGCCTCCGTGGTCTCCTCCAGGGGCAGGAAAGCGATACCGACGGCGTACGAGCCCGCCTCGGGCAGCTCGAAATCCGTGACCTCGCGCAGGAACGCGTCCGGGACCTGGAGCAGGATGCCGGCGCCGTCGCCGGAGTCCGGCTCGGAGCCGGTGGCACCGCGGTGTTCCAGATTGCGCAGTACGGTCAGGGCCTGCTCGACCAGCTCATGGCTGGCAACCCCGGTGAGGGTGGCCACGAACCCGACGCCACAGGCGTCGTGCTCGTTACGGGGGTCGTACATCCCCTGCTGGGCGGGGCGACCGTCCATGGGCGACCAGGCGTCGGAACGCATCGGCTCTCCCGTCGTCGTCGTGGCATGTGCTTGCCGAGGGACGACGTTGGCCCTCTGCGAAATTTGGTGCAGGTTACATGATGGAACGTATCTCGGGAACCGGATAGTGCATTCCAACATGCGGACACCCGGCTGCGGGCTTCGTTGCCCACGGGGGCGCACAGGAGTGCGGTTCTCGGGTGTGTACGGCCTATGCCCGGCGGTTACAGGTGTGAAACCGCCGAGTAACGATTAGTTATGTGGGCCTCTGCATACTCCGTCATTCTACGGCCCAGGGGGCCGCGACGCGCAGGACGTATGTCACACGGGGCGGCGCCGAGTGGCGCCGCCCCGTGTGCTGTCCCCGCGTGAAGCCCCCGAGCGAGGGGCCGTTCGTCAGCCGATGGCGGTCCCGAAGAAGGTGCCGATCCCGAAGGTGAGGGCGGCCGCCGCACCGCCGAGGGCCAACTGGCGCACGCCGCTGAACCACCACGAGCGGGCCGTCACCTTGGCCACCACCGCGCCGCACCCGAAGAGACCCACGAGCGCGAGCAGCACCGCCGGCCACAGCGCGGACGCGCCGAGCAGGTACGGCAGCAGGGGCAGCAGCGCGCCCAGCGCGAAGGAGGCGAAGGAGGAGACCGCGGCCACCGTGGGCGAGGGCAGGTCGGAGGGGTCGATGCCGAGCTCCTCGCGGGCGTGGATCTCCAGCGCCTGCTCGGGGTCGCGCGACAGCTGCCGGGCGACCTCGCGGGCCAGCTCCGGCTCGACGCCGCGCGACATGTACAACTCGGCGAGCTCGCGCTCCTCGTCGGCCGGGTGCTTGCGCAACTCCCGCCGCTCGACGGCGAGTTCGGCCTCGACGAGCTCGCGCTGCGAGGCGACCGAGGTGTACTCGCCGGCCGCCATCGAGAAGGCGCCGGCCGCGAGGCCTGCGAGGCCGGTGATGACGATCGTGCGGTGCGAGACCTCGCCACCGGCGACACCCGTCATCAGGGCGAGGTTGGAGACCAGGCCGTCCATCGCGCCGAACACGGCCGGGCGCAGCCAACCACCGTTGACATCGCGGTGGGTGTGGTTGTCGCGGTGCGCCTCGTGCAGCGTGGCGTCGGTATCGATGATGGACACAGCTATCCCCTTGCTTCCAGCAGCGGGCACCGTTGGCGTCCCGCGCCCCCTCAACACCCTCGAAACTACGCTCGATGTAAGGGCCGCGCCAGCAAGCAAGGCCTTACTTAGTGAGGTTGGGCTCACCTGGGACGGGCTTCGGGGGCCGCCCCGACCAACGCGCCGGGCCGCTCGCGGTCACATGACCGGCCCCCCTCGGGAGACAATCCCGGCATGACCCGGATCACCGTGCTCGGCAGCACCAACATGGACCTCGTCGCCTACGTCACGACCGCGCCCCGCAGCGGCGAGACCGTCACGGGACACGAGTTCCGCACCATCCCCGGCGGCAAGGGCGCCAACCAGGCCGTCGCCGCCGCCCGGGCCGGGGCGGAGGTCGCGATGATCGGGGCGGTCGGCACGGACGACTTCGGCCGGCGGCTGCGCGCCACGCTCGAAGGCTCCGGCGTCGACATCGATCTGCTGCGCACCACCGAGGGACCCACCGGCACCGCCCACATCGTGGTCGACCGCGACGGGGCGAACTCGATCGTCGTCATCCCCGGCGCCAACGGATCGGTCACCTCGCTCAGCCACGCCGACCGCGCGGTGATCGCCGAGGCCCGGTCCCTGCTGCTCCAGCTGGAACTGCCGATGAGCGCGGTCCTTGAGGGCGCCGAGGTGGCCCGGCGCAACGGGGTCCGTACGATCCTGACCCCCGCGCCCGCCCAGCCGCTGCCCTCCCAACTCCTCGCCGCCACCGACCTGTTGGTGCCCAACGAGCACGAGGCCGCCACCCTCACCGGCATCTCGGGCGACCCCCAGCGCGCGGCCGAGGCGCTGCTCGCGCAGGTGCCGGAGGTCGTGATCACGCTGGGCGCGCGGGGCTGCCTGTACGCGTCCCGGGCGCAGTCGGAGCCGGTGGCCGTGCTGGCGCCGCCGGTCACCGCGGTGGACACGACGGGTGCGGGTGACACCTTCGTGGGCGCCCTCGCGGTGGCCCTCGCCGAGGGCCGCCCGATGATCGACGCGCTCACCTGGGCGTCCAGTGCGGCGGCGCTGTCGGTGCAGCGGGCGGGGGCGGCGACGTCCATGCCGTATCGGGGGGAGATCGACGCGTAGCCCCTCCGGGGGGTGGGGGGTTTTTGGGGCGGGCCGGGGTTGTTCGTGCCGACCGGGACCGCGGGGGCGCGGCCCCCGAACCCCCGCTCCTCAAACGCCGGAGGGGCTGCTTCTCGGCTGCGGGCCGTGCGTGGCTGGTCGCGCAGTTCCCCGCGCCCCTGAAACCCGACGTCGTGTGCGGACCGTGCCCGCGTCTCGCGCAGTTCCCCGCGCCCCTGAACCCTCTCGATCCTGCGGACCGTGCTCGCTTCTCGCGCCGTTCCTCGCGCCCCCAAGAAAACCCGTTTTCGTCTTCCGGTCGTGGGTGGCTGGGCGCGCAGTTCCCCGCGCCCCTAACTACTCGGTGCTGGCCAGCACCTCAGCCTGTCATGGGGGTCCCCCTGGCCCTTAAGGCCTTGGGGGAGATTGAGGACGAGCGCCGTTCAGGCGCGAACGGGGGTGCAGGGGGCGGAGCCCCCGCAGGGGTCTGGGGCGCAGCCCCAGGGGCCGAACCACCCAACCCCGTCACGGGCGGGCGGGTGGGCAAACCCTCGGGGTCTGGGGCGCAGCCCCAGGGGCCGAACCCTTCAACCCCCGTCACGGGCGGGTGGGTGGGCAAACCCGTGGGGTCTGGGGCGGAGCCCCAGGGGCCGGGCCATCCAATCCCCGTCACGGGCGGGTGGGTGGGCAAGGGGCCTCGGCGGGTCAGGCCTCCTTGGGGTCCGGGTTCGCGACCAGCGAGTCCGCCTTCGGCTCGTCCGGGGAGCTCGAAGGGGCGTCCTTGTCCAGGGACACCGGCTTCTCGTCGTCCTGGGCGCCGGGCTCGATGATCTCCTCCCGGCCCGGCCGCAGCTTCGTGGAGATCACGATGTAGGCCACGGCCAGCAGGAACAGGAGGCCCGCCGTCCAGTCGTTCAGGCGCACGCCGAGAATGTGGTGGGCCTCGTCCACGCGCATGGCTTCGATCCAGAACCGGCCCACGCAGTACGCCGCGACGTACAGCGCGAAGGCGCGGCCGTGGCCGAGCTTGAAGCGGCGGTCGGCCCAGATGACCAGGAAGCCGACGCCCACGCACCACAGCGACTCGTACAGGAACGTCGGGTGGTAGGTGCCCGCGATCCGGTTCGGGCCCTCGCTGATCTTCAGCGCCCAGGGCACGTCGGTGGGCCGGCCGTACAGCTCCTGGTTGAACCAGTTGCCCCAGCGCCCGATGGCCTGGGCGAAGGCGAGGCCGGGGGCCAGCACGTCGGCCCAGGCGGGCAGCGGGATGCCGCGGCGGCGGCAGCCGATCCAGGCGCCGACCGCGCCGAGCGCGACGGCGCCCCAGATGCCGAGGCCGCCCTCCCAGATCTTGAAGGCGCCGACCCAGTCCTCACCCTCGCCGAAGTACAGCTGGTAGTCGGTGATGACGTGGTAGAGCCGGCCGCCGACGAGCCCGAAGGGCACCGCCCACACGGCGATGTCGGCGACGGTGCCGGGGCGGCCGCCGCGGGCGACCCACCGCTTGTTGCCGTACCAGACGGCGACGAAGACACCGATGATGATGCAGAAGGCGTAGCCGCGCAGCGGGATCGGTCCGAGGTGGATCACACCGGTCGACGGGCTGGGGATGAAGGCAAGTTCCATGGCAGGGACGACGCTACCGTGCCGGGCGGGCGCAGCGGCAACCCGCCCGGCAACTTATGAGTAACGAGAGGCCCCCGCGCTCAGGAGGCCGGGCTCGCCTTGCCGGCCTTCTTGCCCTTGTTGGCCTGGGCCACCCACTTCTTGAAGGCGGCCGGGGAGATCTGCTCGCTGCCCTTGGTGGGGAAGATCGATTCGCCGTTGAGCTGCACGGTCGGCGTCCCGTTGAAATGGCCCGCCTGGAACGCCTCGTTGGACTTCACGACCCAGCTGTTGTGCGTCCCGTTCTCGACGCAGGAGCGGAAGGCGGGCGTGTCCAGGCCCGGCACCTTCGTGGCCAGATCGAGCAGCTTGGCGTTCTTCGCGTACGCGTCGTCCATCTCGTCGGGCTGGTTGGTGTAGAGGACGTCGTGGTACGCGGGGAACTTGCCCGCGTCCTGCGCGCAGCCCGCCGCGTTGGCCGCGTGCAGCGAGCCGCCGCCCCGGGTCTTGTCGTCGATGAGGGTGGCCAGGTGGTACTGGACGCGGATCTGGCCCTTGGTCTCCAGCTCGTGAATGGTGGAGCGCATTCCGTTCTCGAACGCGGCGCAGGCCGGGCAACGGAAGTCCTCCCACACGGCGAGCGTGGAGGGGGCGTCGACGGCGCCGACCGGGATGGCCAGGGCGTCCTTGCCGTCGGCCCCGGTGGGGGCCACGACGGGGCCCGCGGTGCTCGCGCCCTTGGCGTTGTCGTTGCCGCCCGCGTTGGCGGCGATCACGCCGATCACGGCGGCCAGGGCCAGCACGCCGACCACGGCGCCGGCCACGATCAGCTGCCGTCGGCGGCGCTCTCCCGCCTTGTGCTGTTCGCGTTCTTGGATGAGCCGGTCGCGCGCGGCCCTTTTCGCATCGGGGTTGTTGTCACTCACACCCGCAGCAACGAACCGGGGAGGCACGCTCGTGCCTCCCCGGTCCGACTTCCACCCGTACGGGTGAGCTGTGCGACGAGCGCGCTACGACGTCCTGCGAACGCCCTCGGCGAGCTCGGCCGCCAGTTCCCGTACGGCGGTGAGGCCCGCCGTGTGGTCGGGGGCGTCCAGCATGAGCTTGACGAACGCCGAGCCGACGATGACGCCGTCGGCGAAGGCGGCGACCTCCTTGGCCTGGACCGCGTTGGAGACGCCCAGGCCCACACAGACCGGGAGGTCGGTGGTGGCGCGGGTGCGGCCCACCAGGTTCTCGGCCGAGGCGCCGACCGACTCCCGGGTGCCCGTGACGCCCATCAGGGAAGCCGCGTAGACGAAGCCGGAGCCTGCCGCCGTGATCGTGGCGAGGCGCTCGTCCCGGCTGCTGGGCGCGACCACGAAGACCGTGCCCAGACCGTGCTTCTCGGCGTGTTCGCGCCACACTCCGGCCTCCTGGACCGGCAGGTCGGGCAGGATGCAGCCGGCGCCGCCGGCCTCGGCGAGCTCGGCGGTGAAGCGCTCCACCCCGTAGCGGTCGACGGGGTTCCAGTACGTCATGACCAGGACCGGCTTGCCGGTGGCCGCGTGGGCCTCGCGGACCGTGCGCAGCACGTCGGCGATCCGCACGCCGCCCTTGAGGGCGATGTCGTCGGCGGTCTGGATGACCGGGCCGTCCAGGACCGGGTCGCTGTGCGGCAGACCCACCTCGACGATGTCGGCGCCGCCCTCGAAGACGGCCTTGACCGCTTCGATGCCGCCGTCGACGGTCGGGAACCCGGCGGGCAGATAGGCGATGAGGGCTGCGCGGTCCTCGGCCTTGGCTCGGGCGAGGGTGTCGTCCAGCAGGGTCAGGTTCCCGCTCACTTGGCGTCTCCCTCGATCTCGGCGAGGCCCGCGGCGTCGGCGGCCACCTCGGCGTCGGTGCCGTACAGGCCGAAGTAGCGGGCGGCCGTGTCCATGTCCTTGTCGCCGCGGCCGGACAGGTTGATGACGATCAGGCCGTCCTTGCCGAGCTCCTTGCCGACGTCGAGCGCGCCCGCGAGCGCGTGCGCCGACTCGATCGCCGGGATGATGCCCTCGGTGCGCGAGAGCAGCCGCAGCGCCTGCATCGCGGCGTCATCGGTGACCGCGTGGTACTCGCCGCGGCCGATGTCCTTGAGGTAGGAGTGCTCGGGGCCGATGCCCGGGTAGTCCAGGCCCGCCGAGATCGAGTAGGGCTCGGTGATCTGGCCCTCGTCGTCCTGGAGGACGTAGGAGCGTGAGCCGTGCAGGATGCCGGGCTCGCCCGCGGTCAGGGTCGCCGCGTGCTCCCCGCTCTCCACGCCGTGCCCGGCGGGCTCGCAGCCGATGAGGCGTACGGAGGCGTCCGGGATGAAGGCGTGGAAGAGGCCGATCGCGTTCGAGCCGCCGCCCACGCAGGCGACCGCCGCGTCGGGCAGCCGGCCCGCGCGCTGAAGGATCTGGCGGCGGGCCTCGACGCCGATCACCCGGTGGAAGTCGCGCACCATCGCGGGGAAGGGGTGCGGCCCGGCGACCGTCCCGAAGAGGTAGTGGGTGCGGTCGACGTTGGCGACCCAGTCGCGGAACGCCTCGTTGATGGCGTCCTTCAGGGTGCGGCTGCCGGAGGCGACGGGGATGACTTCAGCGCCGAGCATCCGCATCCGGGCGACGTTCAGGGCCTGGCGCTGGGTGTCGATCTCGCCCATGTAGATGGTGCAGTCGAGGCCGAACAGGGCGCAGGCGGTGGCGGTGGCGACGCCGTGCTGGCCCGCTCCGGTCTCGGCGATGACGCGGGTCTTGCCCATGCGCTTGGTGAGCAGCGCCTGGCCGAGCACGTTGTTGATCTTGTGCGAGCCGGTGTGGTTGAGGTCCTCGCGCTTGAGGAACACCCGGGCGCCGCCCGCGTGTTCGGCGAAGCGGGGCACCTCGGTCAGGGCGCTGGGCCGGCCGGTGTAGTTGACCATGAGCTCGTTGAGCTCGGCGGCGAAGGCGGGGTCGTGCTTGGCCTTGTCGTACTCGACGGCGACCTCGTCGACCGCGGCGACCAGCGCCTCGGGGATGAATTTGCCGCCGTACGCGCCGAAGTACCCTTCGGCGCTGGGGACTTGACCCTCTGGGTCGGGTACGAAGAACTCGTTCTCGTGAGACATGCGGATACCTCGCGGGGGCGTCGCGGCCCCGGGTCCTGGGTTGGCTGGGTGAGCGGATGCGCCCGAGCGCCGCAGGTGATGAGGTGGATGCGCGGCCACAGGTTTGACTGTGGCCGGTCGCGCACTTCCTCGCGCCCCTAAGGGGCGCTCACACAGGCGGCACCGGGGCCGCCGCGCCATCGCATGCCGTTGA
This sequence comes from Streptomyces hundungensis, assembly GCF_003627815.1. NCBI lineage: Bacteria > Bacillati > Actinomycetota > Actinomycetes > Kitasatosporales > Streptomycetaceae > Streptomyces > Streptomyces hundungensis. Next base: position 6,360,336 of record NZ_CP032698.1, on the reverse strand, counting down.
CCTGGCCCGGCTCCGAGCCGATCACATACCGCACGCGCCGTCCGTGCACCCGGCGCGCCGGAGCGCGGCAGCCGCGGGGGCGGCAGCCGGGTGCGAGGCGGACGGCAATGGACATCTCCGGGTCAGCTCCGGCCGTGGCGCAGGGCCGGGTGGGCGCCGGCGGCGACCAGGTCGGCGACGGCGACGCGGGGGTCCTTGCCGGTGACCAGGGACTCGCCGACCAGCACCGCGTCGGCGCCGGCGTTGGCATACGCGATGAGGTCGTGCGGGCCGCGGACGCCGGACTCGGCGATCTTGACGATGTGGTCCGGGATCTCCGGGGCGACCCGGTCGAAGGTGGTGCGGTCGACCTTGAGGTCCTTCAGATTGCGCGCGTTGACGCCGATGATCTTGGCGCCGGCGTCCACGGCACGCTTGACCTCGTCCTCGTCGTGCACCTCGACCAGCGGGGTGAGCCCGATCGACTCGGCGCGCTCGATCAGCGACACCAGGGCCGGCTGGTCCAGGGCGGCCACGATCAGCAGCACCAGGTCGGCGCCGTACGCACGGGCCTCCCACAGCTGGTAGGCCGTGACGATGAAGTCCTTGCGCAGGATCGGGGTGTCGACCTTGGCGCGCACGGCCTCCAGGTCGGCGAGCGAGCCGCCGAAGCGGCGCTGCTCGGTCAGCACGGAGATGACGGACGCGCCGCCCGCCGCGTAGTCGGCGGCGAGCGCGGCTGGGTCCGCGATGGCGGCGAGCGCACCCTTGGAGGGGCTGGAGCGCTTGACCTCGCAGATGACCTTCACGCTGTCACCGCGCAGGGCCGCGACGCCGTCACGGGCCGGGGGCGCCTTCTCGGCGCGCTCCTTCAGCTCGTCGAGGCTGACACGCGCCTGCCGCTCCCCGAGGTCGGCGCGGACGCCTTCGATGATCTCGTCGAGCACACTCACGCGAGCGGCCCCCTTCCGGGACGGTGATGTCGGTCAGGACGAGGGTGACCCTCCCAAGCGGTCACGATCAGCCATGACGATGGTATCCGCACCGGGGCGAAGGCATCGCATCCGGTTGTGCTGCGTCCCAATAATTGGGACGTCACCTGCGGGTTTGTCGTTGCGTCATGGCGCGAGCACGGAGCCGAACGGCAGGTTCCGGACCACCGAGAAGATCAGTACGGCCGCTCCGACGAGCCACCATTGGCGGTCGCTGAGCGCGATCCTCAGGGGCAGACCGCGGGCCGAGCGCACGGCCCACAGGACCCAGACCGCGGCGAAGACCAGATAGCCGGCGACGGCCAGCGCGTTGGAGTGGACGGCGGCCGCGAAGTGCCCGGTGACGAAGTCGTGGGCGCTGCGCAGCCCGCCGCAGCCCGGACAGTAGACGCCGGTGAACCGCAGCAGCGGGCAGACCGGGTAGTGGCCCGGCTCATTGGGGTCCACCAGGCCCACGTACGCGAAGGCCGAGGCCACCGCGGCGAGCGTGCCCAGCGGCACCAGGAGGCGGCGGGCCGCGGTGGCGGGCCGGGCGGTGGCGGGCGCCGGCACGGGGTGTGCCCGGGCGGGCTGTGCCGGGGCGGGGTTCGGCTGGGCTGCGGTCACTGGGTGATTGTCCCCGTTCACAGGGAAAGGCGCAGCCCGTACGGGGGCTGCGCCTTAGCGCGGTGGTGGTGGCTTTCGGGGTCAGCCGGCCTGGGCCTCGAGGCGGGCGCGCACCTTCGTGGCGGCCTCCTCGCGCATGCGCGCGATCTCGGGGGTGTCCTTGGGGGTGCCGAGGCCCGCCATCTTCATGACGCCGCCGACGACGGCGGCGATGGCGAGGAGCGCGATGCCCACCCAGAAGCCCACCGGGTTGGCGGCCACTATGAAGACGCAGGTCACGCAGAATCCGATGAAGGCAATGATGACACCGGTCCAGGCTGCCGGGGTGTGGCCGTGGCCGCTCTTCGCCATGGGGGTTGCTCCTCGTAGGTGTTTTCCGTGTTGTCGTCGTCGCTGTCGCCGTCGCCCGCGGTCTGTCGCCCGCGAATGCCGCCGCCACCGCTGTCGTCGTACCCGACGCTCCACGCCATTGTCCCGCACCGGGAGGCGTGGGTGAGTGCGGGGGTCAGCTCTCGCGCGTCGGATCCTCGCCGCGGTCGAGCGCCTTCCAGAGTTCCTCGGGGCGCTCGGGGTCGGGCGTGGTGCGCGCCTTGCGCGGGCGGGGGGTGCCGTCGCGCTCGTAGCGGCCGCCCATCGCGGGCCAGGCCGCGCCGAAGCGGAGCGCGAGGAGCCCGGCGAGCAGCAGCAGGACGCCGCCCGCGACGGCGACGTAGGGCCAGCCGGTGTGGGTGAGCGCGCCGACGGTGGCGGCCGCGTCGCCGCTGGCCTTGGCGGCCTTCTCGTCCAGGGCCGCGCTGTCGCCGACGCCGAGCCAGGCGGTCGCGGCGGCTCCGGCGCCGCTGAGCGTGAGCAGCCCGGCGACCACGAGGCGGCCCGCGCCGCGCACGGCGAAGACCGCGACGAGGGCGGCGAGTCCGACGATCGCGAGCGCGGAGGGCACCCCGGTGATGTCGCCGCCGGAGGCCTTCAACGGGAGCGCGCCGCCGCCGACGGCCGCGTCGCCGTGCGCCCAGGTCTGCCCGGAGGCCATGAGGACGACGGCGGCGCCGACGGCGCCGGCGAGCAGTGCGGCGGCCAGGCTGCGGCGCCCGCCGCCGCGGGCGGACGGCGCTGCGGCTTCGGCACGGGGCTGGGGTACGGATGCGGCACTCACGTACTCCACTATCGCCTGCGCGCGGGGCGAGGTCCCACCCGGGGCCATCTACCGCGCCGTTCCCCGCGCCCCCCACCCCCGGTCGGCTGCGGGCCGTGGCCCCTTCCCGCGCGGTTCCCCGCGCCCCTGGGGAGCCTGCCGGGTCGTTCCGCGTGAACCCCCTGGGGAGCGCGGGGAACTGCGCGAGACGCCAGTACGGGCCGCGGACGGACGGGGAGTTGGGGGCGGCCCAAGGCGCGGCAGGGGCGGCGTCAGGGCGCGAGCCGGTTGGCCGTGTTGACCGCGCGCAGGACGGCGGCCGCCTTGTTGCGGCACTCGTCGTCCTCCGCGGCCGGGTCCGAGTCGGCGACCACGCCGGCCCCGGCCTGCACATAGGCGGTGTCGCCCCGCAGCAGTGCGGTGCGGATGGCGATCGCGGTGTCCAGGTCCCCGGCGAAGTCGAGGTAGCCGACACAGCCCCCGTAGAGCCCCCGGCGGCTGGGCTCCAGCTCCTCGATGATCTGCATCGCGCGGGGCTTGGGGGCGCCGGAGAGCGTGCCGGCCGGGAAGCACGCCGTCAGGACGTCGAACGCGGTGCGCCCCGGGGCGACCTTGCCGGTGACCGTGGAGACGATGTGCATCACATGCGAGTACCGCTCGATCGACATGAAGTCGACGACCTCCACCGAGCCGGGTTCGCAGACCCGGCCCAGGTCGTTGCGGCCGAGGTCGACGAGCATGAGGTGTTCGGCGCGCTCCTTGGCGTCGGCGAGCAGCTCGTCGGCAAGGGCCTGGTCGCGCTGCGGGGTGGCGCCGCGCGGCCGGGTCCCGGCGATGGGGTGCAGCAGCGCCCGGCCGTCCTCGACCTTGACGAGGGCCTCCGGGCTGGAGCCGACGACGTCGAACCCGTCGAAGCGGAACAGGTACATGTAGGGCGAGGGGTTGGTGGCCCGCAGCACCCGGTAGACGTCCAACGCGCTTGCGCGGCACGGGGTTTCGAAGCGCTGCGAGGGCACCACCTGGAAGGCCTCGCCGGCCCGGATCCGCTCCTTGATGTCCTCGACGGCGTCCCGGTAGGCCTTGCCGCCCCACAGCGCGGTGTACTCGGGCAGTTCGGAGGGGGGCAGCGCGACCGGCGCGTACTCGGTGGGCCCGGCCAGATCGGCCTCCATGGCGTCGAGCCGGGCCAGGGCGTCCTCGTACGCCTCGTCCACTCCGGTGTCGAGGTCGTTGTGGTTGATCGCGTTGGCGATCAGCAGGACCGAGCCGTCCCAGTGGTCGAGCACCGCGAGGTCGGAGGTGAGCAGCATGGTCAGCTCGGGGAGGTGGAGGTCGTCGCCCCCGTGCTCGCCGATCTTCTCCAGCCTGCGCACGATGTCGTAGCCGAGGTAGCCGACCATGCCGCCGGTGAAGGGCGGCATCTTGGCGTCCGGGTCGCGCGGGGTGTGCAGGGTCTCCACGGTGGCCTTCAGGGCCGCCAGAGGATCACCCGAAGTGGGGACGCCGACCGGCGGCGTACCGATCCAGTGGGCCTCGCCGTCGCGGACGGTGAGGGTCGCGGCGGAGCGTACGCCGACGAAGGAGTACCGGGACCAGGAGCGCCCGTTCTCGGCCGATTCCAGGAGGAAGGTGCCGGGCCGTTCGGCGGCGAGCTTGCGGTAGAGGCCGACCGGGGTGTCGCCGTCCGCGAGGAGGCGGCGGTGCACGGGGATGACGCGGCGGTCGACGGCGAGCTTGCGGAAGGTGTCCAGGTCCATGGCTACTTCCCGAGGTCGAGTACGTCGGCGTCGAAGCAGGTGCGGTCCCCGGTGTGGCAGGCCGCGCCCACCTGGTCGACCTTGACCAGGACCGTGTCCGCGTCGCAGTCCAGGGCGACCGACTTCACGTGCTGGACGTGCCCGGAGGTATCGCCCTTGACCCAGTACTCCTGGCGGCTGCGCGACCAGTACGTGCAGCGGCCGGTGGTCAGGGTGCGGTGCAGGGCCTCGTCGTCCATCCAGCCGAGCATGAGCACCTCGCCGGTGTCGTACTGCTGCGCGATGGCCGGGACCAGACCATCCGCGCCGCGCTTGAGGCGGGCGGCGATGGCGGGGTCGAGATTGCTGGTCATGCCGCCATTGTGCCGTGGCCGGCGTGCCGCCCGGGCGCCACGTCCACTGTCCGGACGTGCCCGCCGGCCGTACGCTGGCGGGCATGTCGACCCATGCCAAGCGTGAACGGCTTCTGCTCGCCGACCTGTTGGAGGCGGCGGGCCCGGAAGCGCCGACCCTCTGCGAGGGCTGGACCGCCCGCGAACTCGCGGCCCATGTCGTGGTGCGCGAACGGCGTCTGGACGCGGCGGGCGGGATCGTGATCCCGCTGCTGAAGAACCGCCTGGAGCGGGTCCAGGCGGAATTCGCGGCGAAGCCGTACGAGGAACTGATCCAGCTCATCCGCACCGGCCCCCCGAAGTACTCCCCGTACAACCTCAAGCAGGTCGACGAGGCGGCCAACGCGGTGGAGTTCTACATCCACGCCGAGGACGTCCGCCGGGCCCAGGGGGACTGGACGCCCCGCGCGCTCGATCCGGTCTTCGCGGACGTGCTGTGGTCCCGCCTGGAGCGGGCCGCCCGGATCACCGGCCGCAGGTCGCCGGTGGGGCTCGTGCTGCGACGGCCCGACGGCCGCACGGTGGTGGCGCACAAGGGCACCCCCGTCGTGACGGTCACCGGCGAGCCGGGCGAGCTGACGCTGTTCGCGTACGGGCGTCAGGAGGCGGCGCAGGTCGGGATCGAGGGCGACAAGGAGGCGTCGACGCGGGCGCTCGAGGCGAAGCTCGGCATCTAGTTCGAGCGGGCCCGGCGCGGGAGTTCGGCGCGGCGCAGGGGGCGGGAGGCGAGCCCGATCACCGCGCCCGTCGCGCACACCCCCGCGCCGGCCAGGAAGACCGGTGTGGTGCCCCAGGCGCCGATGGCGGCGCCCGCCAGCGGATAGCCGAGCGGTGCGACGCCCATGGTGAACAGGGAGGCGACCGCCGTGACCCGGCCCAGATAGGCGGGCTCGGTGGCGGTCTGCGTCAGCGCGCCGCACAGGGCTCCGCTGAGCCCCGCGAGCAGCCCGACGAAGACCCCGGCGACGGCGGCGTACGCCACCGAGGGGGCGTATGCGAGGGCCGCGATGGCCGTGGTGCCGCCGAGCAGGGAGAGCGGCAGGACGAGTCCGGCCCGCGGGATGCGGCCGCGCAGGGAGAGCAGCAGGGAGGCGGCTCCGGCGCCCGCCCCGAAGGCCGCGACGATCCACCCCATGCCGGCCGCGCCCCAGGCCCGTTCCTTGGCGAGCAGGGCGAGCCCGATGTTGAGGGGGGCCGCGAAGCCCAGTTCGCCGACGGCTATGACCAGCATCAGGGGGGCGAGCAGCCGGTGGCCGCGGATGTAGCGCAGCCCGTCGGCGAGGTCGCGCAGTGGGGGCTTTCGGGTCCGCTCCCCCTCGTCGTCGAGCCGGGCGATGCGCACCCGTACGAGCAGCGCGGTCGAGGCCGCGAACAGGGCGCCCGCCACGGCGAAGGTCGCGGCGGTGCCGCCGAGCGCGACGGCGAGCCCGCCGAGCGGGGCGCCGGTGATGTTGGCGATCCGGGCGGCGAGGCCCTTGAGGCCCTGGACCCGGGCGAGTTCGTCCGGCCCGGTGATCCTGGGCGGCAGCGCGCCGAGCGCGGGCAGCAGCACCGCGTCGACCGCGCCGAAGACCAGGGCGAGCACGATCAGCAGCCACAGCTGGGGGCCGGTGACGACCAGCGCGGCGGCCATGCCCAGGATGATCACGCTGCGGGCGGCGTCACTGCCGATGACGACCCGGCGCGGCCCGAACCGGTCGGCGACCACTCCCCCGCCGAGCATCAGCAGGGCCCTCGGCACGGCGCCGACCGCGAGCACCAGACCGGCCTGCCCCGGGCTCCCGGAGCGGGCGGCGGCCCAGGCCAGCGCCATGTAGTACACGCTGTCGCCGACGAGCGAGAAGGTGTATGCGGCGAGCCAGCGCAGGACGTTGGCGTCGCGGTGGGCGGGGCGCGCGGGGGCCGGCGGTATGCGGGTGGTCAGGGTCATGGCGGGCTCCTCAGACGCGGAAGGGGAAGCCGTACAGATGGACCGCCACGTTTTCGCGGCCCTCGGTGTCGCCCGCCTTCGTCGCGGCCTCGGCCCGCTCCTTGAACTTGCCGAGCACGGCGTCGAGTTCGCCCTCCAGCTCCCGCACCTCGGCCGGGGTCAGACGCGCCGCGTACTCACTGCTGAAGGCGGCGCCGGTCCACTCGGCGCTCCAGGCGGACATCTGGTCGAGGAAGGTGCGGTAGAGCTCGATGCGCTGCTCCACCAGGAGGCGGGTGACGGAGGCGTGCGCGGCCACCCGCTCGGGGGCGTCGCTGAAGTCCTCGTGGCGGTAGCTGATGCCGTCCGACGCGGGCCGCCACCAGCGCTCCCGCCCGTCCTTGCCCTGGCCCTCGGCCTCCTCGATCAGGCCGTGGTCGGCGAGCTTGCGCAGGTGGTAGCTGACCAGCGAGACGGCCTCGTCGACCTGGTCGGCGAGCTGGGAGGCGGTGGCGGTACGGGCGATGTAGAGCGCGCGGTAGAGCTTCATGCGCAAGGGGTGGCCGAACGCCTTGAGCGTGGCGACATCGGTGATCCTGCGATTTCCCCTGGGTGCCATGAGAGCCACGCTAGAAGGGAAAGGAAACTTGCGCAATAAAAGTTGCGCAACTAATGCCGCGCATCCGGGACGCAGAAGGGCCCGGGGGCGCACCCCCGGGCCCTTCTCGCAGGTCAGCGGATCGGGTGGCCCGCTTCCCGCAGGGTCTGCTTGACCTCCGCGATGCGCAGGTCGCCGAAGTGGAAGACCGAGGCGGCGAGGACCGCGTCCGCGCCCGCTTCGATCGCCGGCGCGAAGTCCTCCAGGCGGCCCGCGCCGCCGGAGGCGATCACCGGCACGGTGACATGGCGGCGGACCGCCGCGATCATCTCCGTGTCGTAGCCGTCCTTGGTGCCGTCCGCGTCCATGGAGTTGAGCAGGATCTCCCCCGCCCCCAACTCGGCGGCGCGGTGCGCCCATTCGACCGCGTCGATCCCGGTGCCCGTACGGCCGCCGTGGGTCGTCACCTCGAAGGAGCCGGACGCGGTGCGGCGTGCGTCCACGGACAGGACGAGCACCTGGCGGCCGAAGCGCTCGGCGATCTCACGGATCAGCTCGGGACGGGCGATGGCGGCGGTGTTCACCCCGACCTTGTCCGCACCGGCCCGCAGCAGCTTGTCGACGTCGTCGGCGCTGCGCACCCCGCCGCCGACGGTGAGCGGGATGAAGACCTGCTCGGCGGTGCGGCGCACCACGTCATAGGTGGTCTCGCGGTTGCCGGACGACGCCGTGATGTCGAGGAACGTCAGCTCGTCCGCGCCCTCGGCGTCGTACAGCTTGGCCATCTCCACCGGGTCGCCGGCGTCACGCAGGTTCTGGAAGTTGACGCCCTTGACGACCCGGCCGTTGTCCACGTCCAGGCAGGGAATCACGCGTACCGCGAGCGTCATGCCTGCGCACCTCCCCGGTACGCCTCGACCTCGACCTCGACGACCAGACTCGGGTCGACGAAGCCCGACACGATCAGCATCGTGGTGGCCGGGCGCACCTCGTCGAAGAGCTCCTTGTGGGCGCGGCCCACCTCTTCGACATCGCGGGCGTGGGTGAGGTACATACGGGTCCGGACCACGTCCTGGCGGCCGAGCCCCAGGGACTCCAGCGCCTTGATGGCGACGCCGAACGCGGTGACCGTCTGCTGGTAGGGGCCGCCCTCGTCGATGCGGCCGTTGACCATCGACGTACAACCCGCCACCAGGACCAGGCCGTTGGGCAGTTCCACGGCGCGGGAGTAGCCGAAGCGCTCCTCCCAGGAACCGTCGGAGGAGACCTTGCGCACCGCCTCGCTCATGCCGCCGCCACCGCCTTGAGCGCCTCTTCGAGCGTGAAGGCCTTGGCGTACAGGGCCTTGCCGACGATGGCGCCCTCGACGCCCAGCGGGACGAGTGCCGAGATGGCCCGCAGGTCGTCCAGGGAGGAGACACCACCCGAGGCGACGACCGGCTTGTCGGTGGCCGCGCAGACGTTCTTCAGGAGTTCCAGGTTGGGGCCCGTGAGCGTGCCGTCCTTGGCGATGTCGGTGACGACGTAGCGCGCACAGCCCTCGGAGTCCAGGCGCGCCAGGGTCTCGTACAGGTCGCCGCCGTCCCGGGTCCAGCCGCGGCCGCGCAGCGTGGTGCCGCGCACGTCCAGGCCGACCGCGATTCTGTCGCCGTACTCGGCGATGACCTTGGCGACCCACTCCGGGGTCTCCAGGGCGGCGGTGCCGAGGTTGACGCGGGTGCAGCCGGTGGCGAGGGCGGCCGCCAGGGAGGCGTCGTCGCGGATGCCGCCGGACAGCTCGACCTTGATGCCGTCGCCCGCGAGGCTCCCGGCGACCTCGGCGATCAGCGCCCGGTTGTCACCGGTGCCGAAGGCGGCGTCCAGGTCGACCAGGTGCAGCCACTCGGCGCCGGAGCGCTGCCAGGCGAGGGCCGCCTGGAGGGGCGAGCCGTAGGAGGTCTCGGATCCGGACTCGCCGTGGACAAGGCGTACGGCCTGGCCGTCGCGGACGTCGACGGCGGGGAGGAGTTCGAGGGTGGGGGCCATCACAGGGTTCCGATCCAGTTGGTGAGCAGCTGGGCTCCGGCGTCGCCGGACTTCTCGGGGTGGAACTGGGTGGCCCACAGCGCACCGTTCTCCACCGAGGCGACGAACGGCTCGCCATGGGTGGCCCAACCGACCCTCGGGGCGCGGATCTTGGGGTTGGTCACTTCGAGGCTCCAGTCGCGCACGGCGTAGGAGTGCACGAAGTAGAAGCGGGACTCGGCGCCCAGACCGGCGAACAGCTCGCTGTCCTCGGGTGCCTTCACGGTGTTCCAGCCCATGTGCGGCACGACGGGCGCGTTCAGCGGCTCGACCACGCCGGGCCACTCGTCGAGGCCCTCGGTCTCCACGCCGTGCTCGATGCCGCGCTCGAAGAGGATCTGCATACCGACGCAGATGCCCATCACCGGACGGCCGCCGGAGAGCCGGCGCCCCACGATCCAGTCGCCGCGGGCGTCGCGCAGACCCTTCATGCAGGCGGAGAAGGCGCCGACGCCGGGCACGAGCAGCCCGTCGGCGTTCATCGCCAGGTCGTAGTCGCGGGTGATCTCCACGTCCGCGCCGACATGGGCCAGGGCCCGCTCGGCGGAGCGGACGTTGCCGAACCCGTAGTCGAAGACGACGACCTTCTTGGCGGGTGCGCTCATGACCACACGTCCAGTCGCAGGATGCCCGCGGCCAGGCACATCACGGCGCCGATGGACAGGAGCACGATCAGGCTCTTGGGCATCCCCTGCTTGACGAAGGAGATGATTCCGCCGATCAGGAAGAGGCCGAGCACGATCAGGATGGTGTTGAGACCGTTCATGCTTACAGGGCACCCTTGGTGGAAGGAAGGATTCCGGCGGCGCGCGGGTCACGCTCACTGGCGTAGCGCAGCGCCCGGGCGAGCGCCTTGAACTGGCACTCCACGATGTGGTGCGCGTTGCGTCCGTAGGGGACGTGGATGTGCAGCGCGATCTGCGCCTGGGCGACGAAGGACTCGAAGATGTGCCGGGTCATCGTCGTGTCGTACGCGCCGATCATCGGCGCCATGTTCTCCGGCTCGGTGTGCACCAGGTAGGGGCGGCCCGACAGGTCGACGGTCACCTGGGCGAGCGACTCGTCCAGCGGGACGGTGCAGTTGCCGAAGCGGTAGATGCCGACCTTGTCGCCGAGCGCCTGCTTGAAGGCGGCGCCGAGCGCGAGCGCGGTGTCCTCGATGGTGTGGTGGGTGTCGATGTGCAGATCGCCGTCGGTCTTGACCGTGAGGTCGAACAGGCCGTGCCGGCCGAGCTGGTCGAGCATGTGGTCGTAGAAGCCGACCCCGGTCGACACATCGACCTTTCCGCTGCCGTCGAGGTCGATCTCGACGAGGACGGACGTCTCCTTGGTGGTGCGTTCCACCCTGCCCACGCGGCTCATGCGCTCTGCTCCTTCTTGAGTTGACGGACCGCGTCGAGGAACGCGTCGTTCTCGGCCGGGGTGCCGGCGGTGACCCGCAGCCATCCCGGTACGCCGTTGTCCCGGACCAGGACGCCCCGGTCGAGGATTCGCTGCCAGACGGTGTGGCTGTCGTCGAAGCGGCCGAACTGGACGAAGTTGGCGTCCGACTCGGTCACCTCGTAGCCGAGTCCGCGCAATTCCGTGACCAGCCGGTCCCGCTCGGCCTTGAGCTGTTCGACATAGCCGAGCAGCGTGTCGGTGTGCTCCAGGGCCGCCAGCGCGGTCGCCTGGGTGACGGCCGACAGGTGGTAGGGAAGGCGCACCAGCTGGACCGCGTCGACCACCGCGGGGTGCGCCGCGAGGTAGCCGAGGCGCAGCCCGGCCGCGCCGAAGGCCTTGGACATGGTGCGCGAGACGACCAGGTTCGGGCGGCCCTCGATGAGCGGGAGCAGCGAGTCGCGGTGGCTGAACTCCACGTACGCCTCGTCCACGACCACCATCGACGGCTTCGCCGCCTGGGCCGCCTCGTACAGCGCGAGGACCGTCTCGGCGGCGACCGCGGTGCCGGTGGGGTTGTTGGGCGAGGTGATGAAGACGACGTCCGGGGCGTGCTCGGCGATGGCCCGCTCGGCGGCGGCCACGTCGATGGTGAAGTCCGCGTGGCGCGGCCCGGAGATCCAGCCGGTGCCGGTGCCGCGGGCGATCAGGGCGTGCATCGAGTACGAGGGCTCGAAGCCGATCGCGGTGCGGCCGGGCCCGCCGAAGGTCTGGAGCAGTTGCTGGAGGACCTCGTTGGAGCCGTTGGCTGCCCACACGTTCTCGACGGCGACCGGGTGCTTGCCGGTGCGGGTGAGGTAGCGGGCCAGCTCGGTGCGCAGCTCGATCGCGTCGCGGTCCGGGTAGCGGTTGAGGTTCCTGGCCGCCGCGCGGACCCGCTCGGCGATCCGCTCGACGAGCGGCTCGGGCAGCGGGTACGGGTTCTCGTTGGTGTTCAGCTGGACGGGGGTGTCCAACTGGGGCGCTCCGTAAGGGGACTTGCCGCGCAGCTCGTCCCGTACGGGGAGGTCGTCGATGCTCGTCGCGCGTTCGGCCCGCGGTGTGCGTTCGGCTCGCGTCGTGCGTTCGGCTCGCGTCGTGCGTTCGGCGTTCGTCATGCGTTCGGCACCTTCCACTCGAAGCGTGCCTTCAGGGCCGCCCCGTGTGCGGGCAGGTCCTCGGCCTCGGCGAGCGTCACCACGTGGTGGGTGACCTCGGCGAGCGCGTCACGCGTGTAGTCGACGATGTGGATGCCGCGCAGGAAGGACTGCACGGACAGGCCCGAGGAGTGGCAAGCGCAGCCGCCGGTGGGCAGCACGTGGTTGGAGCCCGCGCAGTAGTCGCCGAGCGAGACCGGCGCCCAGGGCCCGACGAAGATCGCGCCCGCGTTGCGGACCCGGTCGGCGACGGCCGCGGCGTCGGCGGTCTGGATCTCCAGGTGCTCGGCGCCGTACGCGTCGACGACCTTGAGGCCGTCCTCCAGGGAGCCGACCAGGACGATCGCGGACTGGCGTCCGGCGAGCGCCGGCTTGATCCGGTCCTCGATGTGCTTGGTCGCCGCGACCTGCGGCTCCAGCTCCTTCTCGACCGCTTCGGCGAGCGCGAGCGAGTCGGTGACCAGGACGGCGGCCGCGAGCGGGTCGTGCTCGGCCTGGCTGATCAGGTCGGCGGCGACGTGCACCGGGTCGGCGGTGTCGTCGGCGAGGACCGCGATCTCGGTCGGGCCCGCCTCGGTGTCGATGCCGATGCGGCCGGTGAAGTAGCGCTTGGCGGCGGCGACCCAGACGTTGCCGGGGCCGGTCACCATGTTCGCGGGTGCACATCCGTCGGGGCCCGTGGTGCCGTAGGCGAACATCGCGACGGCCTGGGCGCCGCCCACCGCGTACACCTCGTCGACGCCCAGCAGCGCGCAGGCCGCCAGGATCGTGGGGTGCGGAAGGCCGCCGAAGTCCGCCTGCGGCGGGGAGGCCAGCGCGATCGAGCCGACGCCCGCCTCCTGCGCCGGGACCACGTTCATGATCACGGAGGACGGGTACACCGAGCGGCCGCCCGGCGCGTACAGGCCCACGCGATCGACCGGCACCCACTTCTCGGTGACCGAGCCGCCGGGCACGACCTGGGTGGTGTGGGCGGTGCGGCGCTGGGCGCGGTGGACGGTCCTGGCGCGCCGGATCGACTCCTCCAGAGCGGCCCTGACCTGCGGGTCGAGCTGTTCCAGGGCCTCCTTGAGGGCCTCGGCGGGCACCCGGACCCGCTCCAGGCGCACGCCGTCGAACCTCTCCGCGTACTCGATCAGCGCCGCCGTGCCGCGATGATGCACGTCCTCGCAGATGGGCCGCACCTTCTCCAGGGCGGCTTCCACGTCGAACTCGGCACGGGGCAGCAGGTCGCGCAGGGCTCCACCCTCGGGGAGGGTGTCACCGCGCAGGTCGATTCGGGAGATCACGTATCCAATTCTCTCAGACGGCTCCGCGGCACTGGACGCCTGTATCAGTGGCTGATACGCGCCACGGACCTCACCCGCTGTCACCCGTGACCACTAGCGTTCCTCCCGTCAGGGTGGACGGCGAGGGGGACGGCATTGACCGAGGCGCCCGATCCGGGTGAGGCTCCGGACTGGCTCAGTCCGGCGGAGCTGGGGATGTGGCAGGCGTTCCGCAACGGCAGTACCTACGATCTGCGCACCCGCAATCCGGTACGCGACGATCCGTTCGCGGTCCGCCCCTGGGGCCCCGGGCGCAGCGTACGGGCGAGGGTGGTGGCGCTGCTCCTGCTGAGCGGGCCGCCCGCGCTGCCCGGCCGGGTCGCGGCGCTGAAGCTGAACGGGGTGCAGATCACCGGCACCCTCAATCTGTCCGGCGGCACGATCACTCCGTACGTCGAGCTCAACAACTGCCGGTTCGAGAACGAGGTTCTGCTTCCCGAGGCCCACTTCACCACCGTGCGCATGGTGAGCTGTGCGATACCGCGTCTGGAGGCGGCCCGCCTCACCACCGAGGGCGATCTGCATCTGCCGCGCTGCCGGGTGGCCGGCGGCATCCGGCTGACCGACGCGCACATCGGCACCGACCTCCTGCTCAGCCAGGTCGTGGTGCACGGCGACCGCAACGGCCGCTCGATCGCGGCCGACGGGCTGTCGGTCGCCCAGGACCTCCAGGCCGATCTGATCGAGTCGTACGGGGAGCTGAGCCTGCGGGCCGCGAAGATCGGCGTGACCCTCAGCCTGCGCGGCAGCCGGCTGATCAACCCGGACGGCCAGCGCGCGCTCAACGCCCCGCAGCTGACCGTCGAGCGCACCCTGTATCTGACCTCGGCGGCCGTCTATCCGAGCGGCAACCAGGCGGGCACCACCCCGCCGTATGGGACGAACTACACCAACACGCCCGTGCGGGGCACCCTTATCCAGCCGTTCGAATGCCAGGGCGGACTCCGCCTGGACGACGGGCGGTTCGGGGACGCCGTGGACCTGGCCCAGTCCCGGGTCGTGATGACCGACACCCAGGAGCTGTCGCTGCGCCGCATCCAGGCGCCGGAGCTTCGCTTCACCGGACAGCACCCCGAGCGCGGCAAGGTCGTGCTGTCCGGGGCCCGGGTGGTCAACCTGGTCGACACGGCGGACAGTTGGCCCGGCCCCGGCCATCTGACGATGAACGGCTTCACCTACGAGAACCTCATCCCCATCGGCCCGTTCACGCTGGCCGAGCGGCTGGAGTGGGTGACGGCGGCGACCCCCGAGTACGCGCCCGAGCCCTATGAGCGGCTCGCCGCGGTGCTGCGCGGCAGCGGTGAGGACGCGGACGCCCGGGCGGTGCTGCTGGCCAAGCAGCGCAGGCGGCGCGAGACGCTGCCGCTGGCCGCCAAGGCGTGGGGGGTGCTCCAGGACCTGACGGTGGCCTACGGCTACCGGCCGGGCCGGGCCGCGCTGTGGATGGCCGTCCTGTGGGCGGCCGGCGCCCTCGCCTTCTCGCACTACGACCCCCGGCCGATCAAGGCCGACGAGCACCCCGACTGGAACGCGGCGCTCTACTCGCTCGACCTCCTCATCCCGGTGGTCAACCTGGGCCAGGACGGGTACTGGAAGCTCTCCGGACCCTGGCAGTGGGCGGCGGCCCTGCTGATCATGCTGGGCTGGATCCTGGCGACGACCGTGGCGGCGGGCGCCTCACGGCTGCTGCGCAGGGGCTGAGGGCGGGGGCGGCGTCAAGGCCTTCCGGGAGGGTTCCGGGCGCGGTCCGCAGGGTTTTCGCGGGCCCCGCCCGAGGTCTTCACCGGACCCCCGCGAGGCCCGGAACGGGCGAATTTGCCGGGCCTTGACCCCGCGCCGTACAACCCTCACCACCGATACAGAAGCTTCACAGCGGCCCTCTGGCGCGGTCCTCACCTGCGGATTTCAATGGTCCACACCATGACATTCGTATCCGCGCTGTTCCGCACCGCACGGCGGGCCAGGCACTTCCCCAGGCTCGCGGCTCCGGTCGCGCAGGAAGGGCCCCTGTCGGCTCTCGCCCCGGGTCTGTCCGACGGCCGGGACGTGCTGCTGGACGCCCCCGACGCCCGGCTCGCCCCCGCGCTGGTCGCGGCGGCGCTCGGCGAGTACGAGGCGGCGGCGCACCTGCTGGCCGCCACCCGCGAGCTGGCCGAGTGGGAGAACCGCGACCGCTACACGGTCCGCCTGGCCGCCTTCGCGGTCAGCCGACCGGAGTGGCTGGCCCGCTGGCTGGCCGACGCGCCCCGCGACCCGGACGCGCTGCTCGTCAAGGCGGAGCTCGCGATCGTGCGGGCCTGGGGTTCGCCCGCGCGGGCCGAGCGGCTGCGCGAGGTGGCCCCGCTGATCCACTCGGCGGCGCAGGGCGAGCCGGCGGACCCGGTGCCGTGGCGGATCGCCCTGGACCACGCCCGCGGCACCCATGCGCCCCACACCGTCTTCGAGGAACTGTGGGGCGAGGCCATACACCGCTCCTCGCACCACTACGGCTGCCATGTGGCTGCGCTCCAGTACCTCTCCGCGCAGTGGTACGGCTCGCACCGCGAGTGCTTCGACTTCGCCGAGCGCGCCGCCGAGGACTCCCTGCCGGGCTCCCTGATCCGCGCGCTCCCGGCCCGCGCGGCCTTCGCCTATCTGGTGGGCGGGGGCGGCCACAGCATCCCGTACGAGCGGATCGACGCGGCGGCCGATCTCGGCATCGAGGTGTCCGCGGCCTACGAGCCCGGCGATCCCTGGCCGGCCGAGGTCCGCAATCTGCTCGCCTACGTCCTGGTGGTGCGCCGGCGCTGGCCGGAGACGCTGGAGGAGTTCCGGCGCATCGGGCCGTACGCCACGTCGTTCCCGTGGCTGCATCTGGCCGCCGATCCGCTGGGCCAGTTCCTGGAACTGCGTGAGTTCGTGCGCTCGGAGGTCGCCGGAAGCACCTCCTGGGGGCGGGAGCGCCAGAAGCCAGGACGAGCCCGCTCCGGTGGCCATTACGCTTGAGCGTTGTGACCACCGCACGCCTACCACTCTTCCCGCTCAACTCGGTCCTGTTCCCCGGCCTCGTCCTGCCGCTGAACATCTTCGAGGAGCGTTATCGCGCCATGATGCGCGATCTGCTGAAGACGGGCACCGACGCATCCGGCTCCTTGGGCTCCGAGGGCGAGGCCGGCGACGAGCCGCGCCGTTTCGCCGTCGTGGCGATCCGGGACGGGCGGGAGGTGGCACCGACCGCCCCCGGACTGCCCGACCAGACCGCCCAGCCCGAGAAGGGACCCGCGGCCGGCTTCGGCGCCGACCCGATCCAGGCCTTCCACCGGGTGGGCTGCGTCGCGGACGCCGCCACCATCCGGGAGCGCTCGGACGGCAGCTTCGAGGTCCTGGCCACCGGCACCA
This sequence comes from Streptomyces hundungensis, assembly GCF_003627815.1. Classification (NCBI taxonomy): domain Bacteria; kingdom Bacillati; phylum Actinomycetota; class Actinomycetes; order Kitasatosporales; family Streptomycetaceae; genus Streptomyces; species Streptomyces hundungensis. Next base: position 6,343,625 of record NZ_CP032698.1, on the reverse strand, counting down.
CCCGCATCCGCATCCTGTCGGTCGACGCGACCGGGCCGTATCTGACGGCCGAGGTCGAGGAGCTGCCGGAGGAGCCGGGCGAGGAGGCGGGCGCGCTCGCCGAGGGCGTGCTCCGCGCGTTCCGCGCGTACCAGAAGCGGCTCGCGGGCGCCCGTGAACGCTCCCTGGCCGGCACCGCCGACCTCCCCGACGAGCCCTCCGTCGTGTCCTATCTGGTCGCCGCGGCGGCCGTCCTGGACGTCCCGGCCAAGCAGCGGTTGCTCCAGGCCCCCGACACGGCGACCCGGCTGCGCGAGGAGCTGCACCTGCTGCGCGCGGAGACCGCCGTCATCCGGCATCTGCCGTCGCTGCCCGCGGTGGAGCTGACCCGGGCGCCGACCAGCCCCAACTGACCGACCGGCCCAACTGACCCACCGGAGGGCCGTCTTGGCCAAGAAGAAGCAGCAGAGCGGGGGCACCCCGGCGACGGTGGCCCTGACGGCGGCCGGTACCGCGTTCACCGTGCACGCCTACGCGCACGACCCGGCCTCGCCCTCCTACGGCGAGGAGGCGGCGCGGGCGCTGGGGGTGAGCGCGGAGCGGGTGTTCAAGACGCTGGTCGCCGACGTGGACGGCGAGCTGACGGTGGCGGTGGTCCCGGTGGCGGGATCGCTCGACCTGAAGGCGCTGGCCACGGCGGTCGGCGGCAAGCGGGCCACGATGGCCGACCCGGCGGCCGCCGAGCGCACCACCGGCTATGTGCGGGGCGGCATCTCGCCGCTCGGTCAGCGCAAGAGGCTGCGTACCGTCCTGGACGACTCGGCCTCGGCGCACGCCACGATCTGCGTCTCGGCGGGCCGGCGCGGCCTGGAGGTCGAGCTGTCCCCCGAGGACCTCGCCGCCCTCACCGGGGCGCTGCTCGCCCCCATCGGGCGGGGCTAGCGCCGGGAGCGGGGGTCCGGCGGATTGTGGCCACCGGAGCCCGTCGGGGCTGACCGGGGCCTTCCCGGGGGCTCGACGCGTGCCGCGTCCTCGGCTAGAACCCGAGGGCGGGAGGTACGCCCATGTCGAAGCGGACCCGCAAGCGCAAGTGGCGCGTCAGGAAGGGCCGGGCCAACCACGGGAGGCGCCCGGCCTGACCCCGCGCGTCAGAGGCCGGCCGAGTCCGGCTTTCCCAGGCCCGGGTCGAGCGGCGGCACCTGCCACACCGGATCCGGGTCCCGGGGCCCGAACAGGGCCGTGAGGCCCAGGTGGACGGCCATCGCGGCGACCGGCCAGGCCAGCAGCGCGCCCTTGGCGTCGAGTTTCAGCGGGGCGTCGAAGGTGACGCCCTGGCCGGCCGCCTTCGCGGCGGCCACCACATCCTGTTCGGGGCCCAGCCAGATGCCCAGGCGCCAGGCGAGCACCGAGCCGAGCAGGCCACCGAGCGCGAGCGCGACCACGGGGGCGATACCGCCGTTCCTGCGGAACAGGAAGACCGCGGCGGCGCTCAGCACGCCGAGCCCGAGCGCCAGCAAGATGAACGTTCCGTCACCGCCGATCGCCTCCTCCCCCTCGGTGTCCTTGAGGAAGACGGCCTTGTCGTCGGCGATCAGGGGCACCCGGGGCGCCAGCCACAGCCACAGCAGGCCCAGCGCCACTCCGGCCACCGTCACCGCGAGGGCGATGAGCACCGCGTCCCGCACTTCCTTCTTCAAGGCGGGCGCCTCCTCGACGGTTCCGGGATGCGAGCCCCCGGCGTGCGTCTGCCACGGGTCGTCGCCCGGCTGTTGATGGGGCGGTGTCAGAGGTGCGGTCACCCTGACATCGTGCCAGGCGTGACTTCGGGCTGCCTCACCGGACCGCCGCCCGGCGGTAGGCCCACGCCGCGACGGCCAGCGAGACGACGCCGACGGCCGCGCAGACCCCGAGGTCGAGGCCGACCAGGGCCCAGTCGGGGTGGGTGTCGAAGCTCCGCGCGAGGGCCTCCACGCCATAGGTGGAGGGCAGCAGATCACGGGCGTAGGCGATGGGTCCGGGCAGCCGGCCGGCCGGCAGCACCCCGAGCAGCAGCGCCGCCGACATCCCCAACTGGCCGAAGAGGGTGGCGAGTTCCTGACGCGGCGCGAGCAGCCCGAGGGCCGCGCCGAGGCCGGACAGCGCGGCCCCGGCGAGCGGGATCACCGCGGCCAGGACCCACAGGTGCCCCATCGGAAGCCCGAAGAGGAGGCAGCCGAAGACGGCCGTGACGGCGGTGCCCGGCACGGTGAAGGAGGCGTACGCGGCGGCCGTGCCGAGTACGACCGACGCCGCCGGCACCGGCAGCGTCGCGTAGTGGTCGAGGCCGCCGCCGGCCCGTAGCTGACCGAAGTACTGGGCGAGCAGGTTGAGCGCGACGAAGGCGACGACGAGCACGCTCGACCCGGCGACCACCGCACGGGCCTCGCTCCCGCCGTCGACCACCCCCCGCATGAGGATCATGATGCCGACGGACTGGAACGTCGCGACGAAGAGCAGCGGGATCCGGGCGACCCGGGCCCGCGAGAGCTGGGCGCGGTAGACGGCGGCGAGCGCGGGCAGCAGCCGGGCGCGGGGGGCCAGGGGTGCGGCGAGGGAGACGTCGGGGTGCTGGGCGGCACCGCGGGCCGGGGCCGGGTCGGCCGCGACCCCGCTCTCCACGGGAATGGCGCTCATGCCTTCACAAGCCCTTCCGTGCGGCCGCCGAGGGCGAGGTAGACGTCTTCCAGGCTCGGCGTGGCCAGGGTGAAGTCGTCGAGGGCGGCGAAGGCGGGGCCCCCGGTGACGGTGGCGACGGCGGCCCTGGCCCGCTCCGGGCTGAGCCGCAGCGTCCAGCGCCGCCCCGACTCCTGGGCCGCCGCGCGCAGCGCCGCGACCTCGGGGACCTCGACGGGGGCGCGGTCGCGCCACACCAGCTCGACCCGCACCTCGTCGGCGACCCGCGCCTTGAGCCCGGCGGGGGTGTCGCAGGCGATGACCCGGCCGCGCTCGATCACGGCGACCCGGTCGAGGACGGTCTCGGCCTCGATGACGTTGTGGGTGACGAGCAGTACGGTCGCGCCGCGTTCGGCCCGGCGTCGGTCGACGGCCGCCCACACGGCGCGCCGGGCGACCGGGTCCATGCCGGTGGTGGGTTCGTCCAGGACGAGCACGGGCCGCTCGCCGACCAGCGCGGCGGCCAGACAGGCCAGTCGGCGCTGGCCGCCCGAGAGCTTCTTGAGCGGCCGTCCGGCGAGGTCGTCAAGACCGAGTTCGGCCAGCACGGCGTCGCGTTCGGCGCGGGCCTCGCGCAGGGTGAGGCCGCGCAGCCGGCCGGTGGTCTCGGCGGCCAGCGCGACGGTGAGCTCGTCGAGCGCGGTGGACTCCTGGCCGAGGTGGGCGATGAGGCGGGCGGCGCGTTCGGGGTGGCGCACCAGATCGTGTCCCAGCACCTCGACGGAGCCGGCGTCGGGCCGCATGAGCCCGGTGAGCTGGCGTACGAGGGTGGACTTGCCGGCGCCGTTGGGCCCGAGCAGACCGAAGATCTCGCCGCGCCCCACCTCCAGGCTGATCCCGTCGGTGGCGCGGACCTCGGGCGTACCGGGCGCACCTCGTCGGCCCCTGGTCGCGGGGTACGTCTTGACCAGGCCCCGCACCGCGCAAACGGTGTCGGCCCGGGCCGCTGCTGTGCCGGTACTCACGGGGAACGAGCCTAAGGGGTCGAAGGACCGGTCCGGTCCCGGGGGCGGCTTTGCGCGCTGCCCGAGCCGCCCCGTTATCTTCTTCGCGGTCCTGCAAGAGGGCCGCTGGCCTCCGGGCCCGGCATGACTGTTGCCCCCTGTCGAACGGATGACCTGGGGGGTGGTGTCACCGGGCCCGGGAGGTGCCGTCGGAGACGCTGATGAGAGGTCCGGCCACCACCCGGTCCGGCGCAATGCCGGACAGCTCGCGGGCGGCAGGTCTGCATAACGTGGATGCGCGCGTACGACACCACTGCCAAGGCCGGCACGTTCAACTCTGCTGGAAGGGCACGATGTTCGACACCGAAGACGTAGGCGTGTTCCTCGGCCTGGACGTCGGCAAGACCGCTCATCACGGCCATGGGCTCACCCCGGCCGGGAAGAAGGTCTTCGACAAGCCGATGCCCAACAGCGAGCCGAAACTGCGGGCCGTCTTCGACAAGCTGACCGCGAAGTTCGGCACCGTCCTGGTGATCGTGGACCAGCCCGCCTCCATCGGAGCCCTCCCGCTGACCGTGGCCCGGGACGCGGGCTGCAAGGTCGCCTACCTGCCCGGACTCGCGATGCGCCGCATCGCCGACCTCTACCCGGGCGAGGCCAAGACCGACGCGAAGGACGCCGCGGTGATCGCGGACGCCGCCCGCACCATGCCGCACACGCTGCGCTCTCTGGAGCTGACCGACGAGATCACCGCCGAACTCACCGTCCTGACCGGCTTCGACCAGGACCTCGCCGCCGAGGCAACCCGCACCTCCAACCGGATACGCGGCCTGCTCACCCAGTTCCACCCCTCGCTGGAACGCGTCCTCGGCCCCCGCCTGGACCACCCCGCCGTCACCTGGCTGCTGGAACGCTACGGCTCCCCGGCCGCCCTGCGGAAAGCCGGCCGCCGCAGACTCGTCGAACTCATCCGGCCCAAGGCCCCGCGCATGGCTACCCGGCTGGTCGACGACGTCTTCGACGCCCTGGACGAACAGACCGTGGTCGTTCCCGGCACCGGCACCCTCGACACGGTCGTGCCCTCCCTGGCCCGATCGCTCGCGGCGGTCCACGAACAACGCCGGGCCCTGGAAGCCCAGATCAAAGCCCTGCTGGAGGACCACCCTCTTTCCAAGGTCCTGACCTCGATGCCAGGGGTCGCGGTCAGGACCGCCGCAGTTCTGCTGGTCACCGTCGGCGACGGCACCAGCTTCCCCACCGCCGCCCACCTGGCCTCCTACGCCGGCCTCGCCCCGACAACGAAGTCCTCGGGGACCTCGATCCACGGCGAACACGCACCACGAGGCGGAAACCGGCAGCTCAAACGCGCAATGTTCCTGTCCGCGTTCGCAGCCCTGCACGATCCCGCCTCCCGCACCTACTACGACAAATGCCGGGCCCGGGGAAAGACCCACACCCAGGCCCTGCTCCGCCTCGCCCGCCACCGCATCAGCGTCCTGTTCGCCATGCTCCGCGACGGCACCTTCTACGAACCACGCGTCCCTGAAGCAGCCGTCGCATGACCAGCTCAGGCTTGACGAAGGACATAGAGGCACCCCCCCGAGCGCCGTGCTACTCGCCGGCGGGCTGGCGCTCGGCGGCGGCCCGTACGTCGATCTCGCGCCAGAAGCCGGCCCGGATCGCATACCGGTCGTGCTCGTCGATCTGGTCGTCCTTGTGCGCCAGGAGGCCGAACCGGGCGGCGTAGCGCAGGAGTTCACCGTCGATGCGGTGCGGGATGCGGGGGTACATCGTGGACAGCTTCTGTACGTGCGAGGGCTCGGGGAGGCGTTCCATCCAGCGCCGCGCGAAGACCTGGCCCACCTCGTAGGGGTCGCCGCCGACCGTGGTGATGTCCTCCTCGCGGTCCGCCCAGCGCTGCTCGGCGCTGGTGAGCTGGGCCAGGGTGGGCAGCGAGGCGGTCTCGGGCGACTCCCCGAGCGCGGAGCCGGGCCGCTCCACCCACCCCTTGTCGGAGGACCAGCGCAGGGTGGCCGCGGGCACGGGGGCCGCGGCCGGGGTGCTGCCGGGGCCGCGCAGGGAGGCGAGGTCCTTCGGGGTCGGCACGCCCTTGACGCCGCTGGGGGCGGGCACGGGGGCGCCGTTCTTGGCGGGGTCCTCGGGGGGCGCGGTGCCGTTGCGGGCGGCGGCGGCCTGGGCCTCGGCGGCCCGCTCGGCGGAGGCGGCCAGCGCCGATTCGGGCAGCGGCGCGGAGAGGATCGCGGCGATCTCGGGGCGGGGCGCGGGTGCGGGGGCGCAGATGCCGGTGAGGTCGCGGGCGCGGACCGCCTGGGTGATCCAGGCCCGGTCGAGCACTCGGCGTTCGTCGGCCTCGGCGACGAGGTCCTCGGACTGGTTGTAGTCGCCGTCGGCGGCCTGGACGGCCCAGAGGTGGACGGCGACGCCGTGTTCCTTGGCGGACATCAGGCCCGGCAGCAGATCGCCGTCGCCGGTCACCAGGACCACGTCCGAACAGGCCCGGTTGCGGGCGAGTTCGGTCAGCTCGGCGTGCATCGCCGCGTCCACGCCCTTCTGTGCCCAGCGGCCGTCGCTGCGGGTCAAAGCGCCCAGGCGGACCGTCACCCTGGGCATCACGCGCAGCCGGCGGTGTTCGGGCTGGGGCACCCGGTCGGGCGCGCCGTCGAACCAGTAGATGCGCAGCAGCGGTTGCTGGGTGTCGGCCTCGGCGCGCTCGCGGAGCCCCTGAATCAGGGCGGCGTGGTCGACGGTGATGCGGGAACGGGCCGGTTCTCCGGCGAGCAGACTCGCGGCGGCACCGAGCAGGTAGCCGGCGTCCACCAGGACGACGCAGCGGTCCATGCGTTCCACCCTCTTTCGGGAACGGAAAAGCCGAAGACATAAGAAATCAGGAGCGGAAAATCGGGAGATCACCGAACGAGATTCGGGTTTCCTTCGAGTCTGCCCGACCGTGCGGGGGTTGAGCACCGGAACTCGATCATCGGCGTGGCGGATTGGGGCGTCACACCCCGCTCACGCACGGTAATGATCCGAAATGCGTTCTTTGTCCGCGTGTGTGAGTCTGACAGCGGCCCTGGCCCCGAGTTCCCCCACAGGAGGCAGCACCATGGCCAAGAACAAGAACCGCAAGTCGGACAGTCAGCAGGACCGCTCCAGCGCCGCAGAGCGCGGCGAGCAGCAGGCGAAGTCCTCCGCGATGGAGGCCCAGGCCATGCCCCAGGCACAGGCCCAGGGCAGCCCGGCGGATGTTGCGCGTAAGCACCAGCGTCGCTTCGGTCATAACTAGCCGTCATTGCGAGCGAAAGAAGGGGCGCACCCGATGGGGTGCGCCCCTTTCTCGTACGTCTTCCCCCGCGCGGGGTGTGCCGTGGCTCAGCCGGCCAGGCAGGACGGGCCGAGCAGCACCTTCAGGTCGCCGAAGAGGGCCGGGTCCGGCTGGACCCGGTGGCGGTCGAGCCGCAGCACGGTGGTCGAGCGCGGCCCCTGGAGCTTGATCCGCACCTCGGTGTTGCCCCGGTGGTGGCCCAGGATCTCGCCGAGCCTGCTGACCATCGGCGGGGTGACCTTGACGGTCGGGATGGTCAGGACGACCGGGGCGTTGGTGCCCGCCGAGGAGAGGTCGGGGACCATCAGCTCCATCGCGACCAGGCGCGGGATGTCCTCGCGCTTGTCGAGCCGGCCCTTGACGAACACCACGGCGTCCTCGACGAGCTGTGTCGAGACCAGCTGGTAGGTGGCCGGGAAGAACATGCACTCGATCGAGCCCGCCAGGTCCTCGACCGTGGCGATCGCCCAGGCGTTGCCCTGCTTGGTCATCTTGCGCTGGAGGCCCGAGATGATGCCGCCGATGGTGACGATCGAGCCGTCCGAGTAGTCCCCGCCGGTGAGCTGGCCGATGCCCGCGTCCGCCTTGTCGGACAGGACGTGCTCAAGACCGAAGAGCGGGTGGTCGGAGACGTACAGGCCGAGCATCTCGCGTTCCTGGGCGAGCAGATAGGACTTCTCCCACTCCACGTCGCCGAACTCGACGTCGAGGCCGAAGCCCGGCTCGCTGCTGTCCTCGTCCATCCCGCCGAAGAGGTCGAACTGGCCCTCGGCCTCCTTGCGCTTGACCTGGACCACGTTGTCGATCATGGGCTCGAACTGGGCGGTCAGGCCCTTGCGGGTGTGGCCCATCGTGTCGAAGGCGCCCGCCTTGATGAGGGACTCCGTGGTGCGCTTGTTGCAGGCGGCCGCCTCGACCTTGTCCAGGTAGTCGGGGAAGGAGGCGAACTTCCCCTTCGCCTTGCGGGAGCGGATGATCGAATCCACCACGTTGGTGCCGACGTTGCGCACGGCCTCCAGGCCGAACAGGATCACGTCGTCGCCCTGGGCGGCGAAGTTGTGCACCGACTCGTTGACGTTGGGCGGCAGCACCTTGATCCCCATGCGCCGGCACTCGTTGAGGTAGACGGCCGACTTGTCCTTGTCGTCCTTCACCGAGGTGAGCAGCGCCGCCATGTACTCGGCCGGGTAGTTCGCCTTCAGATACGCGGTCCAGTAGGTGACCAGGCCGTACGCGGAGGAGTGCGCCTTGTTGAAGGCGTATCCGGCGAACGGGACCAGCACGTCCCACAGCGCCTGGATCGCGGCGTCCGAATAGCCCTTCTCCTTGGCGCCCGCCTGGAAGAGGACGAAGTTCTTCGCCAGCTCCTCGGGCTTCTTCTTGCCCATCACGCGGCGCAGGATGTCGGCCTCGCCCAGCGAGTACCCGGCGACGATCTGGGCGGCCTTCTGGACCTGCTCCTGGTAGACGATGAGGCCGTAGGTGAGGCCCAGGGTCTCCTTGAGCGGCTCCTCCAGCTCCGGGTGGATCGGAGTGATCTCCTGGCGGCCGTTCTTGCGCTCGGCGTAGTTCGTGTGCGAGTTCATGCCCATCGGGCCCGGCCGGTACAGGGCCGAGACGGCGGAAATGTCCTCGAAGTTGTCGGGCTGCATCTGGCGAAGCAGCGAACGCATGGGGCCGCCGTCGAACTGGAAGACGCCGAGGGTGTCGCCTCGGCAGAGCAGTTCGAAGGTCTTCGGGTCGTCCAGCGGGAGCGAGAGCATCTCCAGCTCGATGCCCTTGTTGGCCTTCACCATCTTGACGGCGTCGTCCATGATGGTCAGGTTCCGCAGGCCCAGGAAGTCCATCTTCAGCAGGCCGAGCGACTCGCACTGCGGGTAGTCCCACTGGGTGATGGTCACGCCATCGGTGTGCCGCACCCAGATCGGGGCGTGGTCCACGATCGGCTCGCTGGACATGATGACGCCGGCCGCGTGGACGCCCATCTGCCGGACCAGGCCCTCGACGCCCTTGGCGGTGTCGATGACCTTCTTCACGTCCGGCTCGTTCTCGTACATCCCCCGGATCTCGCCCGCCTCGCTGTAGCGCGGGTGCTTGGGGTCGGTGATGCCGGAGAGGTCGATGCCCTTGCCGAGGACGTCGGCGGGCATCGCCTTGGTGAGGCGGTCGCCCATCGCGTACGGGTAGCCCAGGACGCGCGCGGAGTCCTTGATGGCGTTCTTCGCCTTGATCTTTCCGTAGGTGCCGATCATGGCGACCTTGTCGGAGCCGTACTTCTCCGTCACGTACCGGATCACCTCGACGCGCCTGCGCTCGTCGAAGTCGATGTCGACATCGGGCATGGAGACGCGCTCGGGGTTGAGGAACCGCTCGAAGATCAGGCCGTGGGTGATCGGGTCGAGGTCGGTGATGCCCATCGCGTACGCGACGATCGAGCCGGCCGCGGAGCCTCGGCCGGGGCCGACCGCGATGCCGTTGTTCTTGGCCCACATGATGAAGTCGGCGACCACCAGGAAGTATCCGGGGAACCCCATCTGGATGATGATGTCCATCTCGTACTCCGCCTGCTTCTGGCGGTCCTCGGGGACACCACCCGGGTAGCGGCGCTCCATGCCGGCCCGGACTTCCTCCTGGAACCAGGTGACCTCGGTGTACCCCTCGGGGATGTCGAACTTCGGCATGAGGTTCTTGGCCTCGAACATGCCGGTCGTGTCGATCTGTTCGGCCACCAGGAGGGTGTTGCGGCACCCCTCCTGCCAGGCGTCCGAGGAGTCGATGGCGTACATCTCGTCGGTGGACTTGAGGTAGTAGCCGGTGCCGTCGAAGCGGAAGCGGTCCGGGTCCGAGAGGTTCTTGCCGGTCTGGATGCACAGCAGCGCGTCGTGCGCGGTCGCCTCGTGGGCGTAGGTGTAGTGCGAGTCGTTGGTGACCAGCGGCGGGATGCCGAGCTTCCTGCCGATCTCCAACAGGCCGTCGCGGACCCGGCGTTCGATCTCGATGCCGTGGTCCATCAGCTCCAGGAAGTACTTGCCCTCGCCGAAGATGTCCTTGTAGTCGGAGGCCGCCTTCAGCGCCTCGTCGAACTGGCCGAGTCTGAGCCGCGTCTGGACCTCGCCCGAGGGGCAGCCGGTGGAGGCGATGAGCCCCTCCGACCACTGCGAGATCGTCTCCTTGTCCATCCGGGGCCACTTCTGGAGCCAGCCCTCGGCGTACGCGTCGGAGGAGAGCCGGAACAGGTTGTGCAGGCCCGTCTTGTTGTGCGCCCAGATGGTCTTGTGCGTATAACCACCCGAACCGGACACGTCGTCGCGCTTCTGGTGCGGCTGTCCCCACTGGATCTTGCGCTTGTTGCGCCGCGACTCGGGGGCCACGTACGCCTCGATGCCGATGATCGGCGTGACGCCCGCCTTCTTCGCCGAATGGAAGAAGTCGTAGGCCCCGTGCAGGTTGCCGTGGTCGGACATCGCGATGTGCGTCATGCCCATCTCGTTGCAGGCCTCGAACATGTCCTTGAGCCGCGCGGCACCGTCCAGCAGCGAGTACTGGGTGTGGACGTGAAGGTGCGTGAACGGTGTCTTGGACGTGCCAGTCACGGTTGGGGCCTCCAACGGCAAAGGGGGGGGTCTCGCGGAGCGGGGGGACAGCCTCGGAGTCTACGTCGCCCCGCTGACAGTCGAGGGGGGAACCACGGCGCGCGGCACCTCGACGGCAGACGGCGCCGGGGCGGCGAACGGGCACTTTCGGGGTACGGTCGCGCGTTGGAAGGGGCACACCCCGTCCCGCACGTGACGCAGGCAGTACGCACCAGGAGGCACCCAGCGATGTCGGTCCCGCAGCTCAGCGCTGAGAGGCGCGGCGAAGAGATACTCGCCGTTTTCGAGACCGCGTTCGGCGAGCTCCTGGCCGCCGACCCGGCCGCGTTCCGGGTCAAGTTCCGCAAGATGGCGGCCTCCGCGTTCGCCTTCTACCGGGGCACGGCCTGCCTGTTCTACGCCGACCTGGAGAAGGAGCGGCACGGCGGTCCCTACCTGGACGAGCGCACCGGCCGGGTCTGGATCCACGGCGATCTGCACGCCGAGAACTTCGGCACCTACATGGACGCCAACGGGCGGCTGATCTTCAACGTCAACGACTTCGACGAGGCGTACGTGGGCCCCTTCACCTGGGACCTGAAGCGGCTCGCCGCCTCGCTGGCGCTGATCGGCTACACCAAGGCGCTCGGCGACGAGCAGATCACCTCCCTGGTGCGCACCTTCGCCGCCGCCTACCGCGAGCGCATCCACGCGCTGGCGTCCGGCGCCAAGGACGACGAGGTGCCGCCCTTCACCCTGGACACGGCGGAGGGCCCGCTGCTCGGCGCGCTGCGCGACGCCCGCGCCCGGACCCGGTTCGCGCTGCTCGACTCGATGACCGAGATCCGCGACTACGAGCGCCGGTTCACCGAGGGCGACGGCTCGATCGAGCTGGACGCGGCGACCCGCTACAAGGTCCTCGCGGCCTTCGACGGCTATCTGGAGACGCTGCCCGAGGAGAGCCTGGTGCGCCCGGACTCCTACCGCGTCAAGGACGTCGTGGGGCGGCGCGGCATCGGCATCGGCTCGGCCGGGCTGCCCTCGTACAACATCCTGCTCGAAGGGCACAGCGACGCCCTGGAGAACGATGTGGTGATCTACATCAAGCAGGCGCAGACCCCGGCGGTGTCCCGGCACATCACGGACCCGGCGGTGCGCGGCTACTTCGAGCACGAGGGGCACCGCACGGTGATCTCCCAGCGCGCGCTCCAGGCCGCCGCCGACCCGTGGCTCGGCTGGACCGAGCTGGACGGCGCGGGCCAGCTGGTCGCCGAGGTCTCGCCGTACGCGGTGGACCTGGACTGGTCGGACATCGACGACCCCGACGAGATCGCGGCGGTCGTCGCCGACCTCGGCCGGGCCACCGCCACGATGCACGCGGCGGCGGACGACGAGAGCGGCCACTCCGAGCTCGTGCCCTTCTCCACCGAGCGCGCCATCGACGCGGCGATCGCCGCCGACGAGGAGGGCTTCGGCGACCTGCTCGTGGACTTCGCGCACTCCTACGGGGCGCGGGCCAGGGCGGATCACCAGATCTTCGTCGACCTGTTCCGTAACGGTCGGATCCCGGGTCTGTAGTCTCACCGAACTCTTAGGCACGGCATACGGCCGGACATGGCACACTCACCCGCGATGGACATATCCGGGACGCAGCTCAGGGCGGCACGCGCGGCGCTTTTCACGGCGCTCGTCGTGACGCTCTCCGCCGCGTCCCACGTGCTGCTCTCGCGGGTCCCGCTGCCGCTCTCGCTGGTGTCGGCGGCGGCCGGCGCGGTCTTCGTCCTCGCGTACGCGCTGGCCGGCCGCGAGCGCGGCTTCTGGGCGATCGCGGGCGCCCTCGTCCCGCTGGAACTGGCCGTCGACACGCTGTTCACCACCGGCCAGCACGTCTGTTACGGCCCGGCGGGCGGGCCCGTCGCGGGCGCCTTGCGCGCGGTCGGCTTCGACGTGCTGTGCGGCGGCGGCACCCTGGGCGCGATGTCCGCCCCGGCCGACGCGGCGACGATGCTGACCCACCCGGGGCCCGCCGTGCCCTGGCTGCTGCTCGCCGCCCATCTGACGCTCGGCCTGCTCGCCGCGGTGTGGCTGCGCCGCGGTGAGGCGGCGCTGGCCCGGCTGCTGCGCGTGGTCGGCGCGTTCGCCTTCCGGCCGCTCCTGGTGGCCGTCGCCGTGGTGCGGGCCGCCGCCGACCGTTCGGGCCCGCTCGCGCGCCCGGCCCACCGCGGGCCCGGCCCCTCGCCCACCCGCCTCCTGGTGCACTCCGTGGCACGAAGGGGACCGCCCCGCAGGGCGCTCGGCACCGTCTGAGCCCCGAGCACCGCAGTCCCCCGTTTCCCCTCTGCCATCCGGAGAAGAAGATCATGAGTTCCCGCAACAGCCACGCCAACAAGGCCGCCGCCCGCGAGCGGCTGCGAGCGGAGCGCGAGCGCGAGGCGAAGAGGGCCAAGACCCGTCGCCAGGTCATCGTGGCCGTGTCCGTCGTCGGTGTCCTCGCCGTCGCGGGCGGCGCCGGCTACGCGATCATGCAGGCCATGAAGCCCAGCGCGTGGGAGGCCGCCAAGGACAAGGCGCTGGTGAAGCCCGCCAACTCGGGCAGCGACGGCACGACCGTCGTCATCGGCAAGCCCGAGGCGAAGAAGACCCTCGAAATGTACGAGGACCCGCGCTGCCCGATCTGCTCGCAGTTCGAGCAGGCCGTCGGCCCGACCGTCAAGAAGGACATCGACGCGGGCAAGTACAAGATCCAGTTCATCGGCGCCACGTTCATCGACAACGGCAGCCCGGGGACCGGCTCCAAGACCGCGCTGAGCGCGCTGGGCGCGGCCCTCAACGTCAGCCCCGAGGCGTTCCTCGAGTACAAGTCGGCGCTCTTCTCGGCGAAGTTCCACCCCGAGGAGACCCAGGACAAGTTCAAGAGCCGCGACTACCTTCTCGAGATCGCCGACACCGTTCCGGCGCTCAAGGGCAACGCGGCCTTCGCCAAGGCGGTGAAGGACGGCACCTACGACAAGTGGGCGCTCGTCATGTCGGACAAGTTCAACGACAGCGGTGTCCAGGGCACGCCCACCCTGAAGATGGACGGCAAGAAGGTCACCGCGGAGGGCTCGGACAACGCGCCGTCCGACCCGGCCTCCTTCACGGCCGCGATCGACAAGGCGCTCAAGGGCTGACCCGCCCCGAGCCACCCGCCGAGCGGGCCGTCCGAACTCCCGCTTCCGGACGGCCCGTTCGGCGTTCCTACGCCTGGGGCGCGAGACTGTCGAGGAAGCCGAGCGCGGTGCGCCAGGTCAGCTCGGCGGACGCCTCGTCGTAGTCCGGCAGCCCGGGGTCGGTGTAGAGGTGGCCGGCGCCCGGGTAGCGGTAGATCTCCACGTCCGCGCCGGCCCGCCGCATCTGGAGGTACCAGGAGTTGAGCCAGTCCGCCGACTCGAACGGGTCCGGGTCGGCGACGTGCAGCTGGACCGGCAGCTCGTCCACGGCCGTGTTCTCCGCCATGTCCGAGGTGCCGTGGAAGAGCAGCAGCCCGCGGGCCTTCTCGTCGCCGAGCGCCAGGGTCTGCGCGATGGATCCGCCGAGCGAGAAGCCCGCGTAGACGAGCCCGCGCTCCGAGTAGGGGGCGGCGGCGAGAACGGCCCGCTTCAGGAGCTCCTCCTTGCCGATCTCGTCCTTGAGCCGGGCTCCCTCCTCGGCGGTCTCCGCGGTGCGGCCCTCGTACAGGTCGGGGACGTGCACCTCGTGACCGGCGGCCCGCAGCCGCTCGGCCGCCTCCCGCACGGCGGGGCGCATGCCGTGGACGGAGTGGAAAAGCATGATGTTCATGAGGCCATCGTGCCAGCCGGGGCGGAGTGGACGGTCAGGGTGCCGTGTCCGGTGGTCGCCGGCGGCGCGTTACGGTCGGGGCATGGAGAACGTACTGCGTCCGTTGATCGTCATCGGCGGCTCGGTCGTGCTCACGCTAGCCGTAGGGTGGCTCGCCGACCGACTGTTGCGCCGAACCGACACCCGTCACCGGGACACCCCGCTGTGGGGTCTGCTGCGGCGTTGCCGGATACCGCTGAACCTCGTCCTGCTCACCGCGATCCTGCGGGGCTCCTACGACGAGATCAAGTGGCATCCGGTGCAGGAGCACAGAGCGGGCCTCGGGCAGTGTCTGACGCTGGTCCTGATCGGCGCGAGTTCCTGGCTGGTGGTGCGGATCGCCACGGCCGTCGTGGAGTCCTCGTACACCCGCTACGCGAGCTCGACGCGCGATCCCGCCCGGGTGCGCCGGGTCCGCACCCAGGTCACGCTCATCCAGCGGGTGGTCAGCGCGATCGTCATCGTGGTGGCGGTCGCGGCGATGCTGCTCACCTTCCCCGCGATGCGGGCGGCGGGCGCGTCCCTGCTGGCCTCGGCGGGCATCGTCGGCATCGTCGCCGGTGTGGCCGCCCAGTCCACCCTCGGCAACCTCTTCGCCGGGCTCCAGATCGCCTTCGGCGACATGGTGCGGATAGGCGACACCGTGGTGGTCGACGGGGAGTGGGGCGTGGTCGAGGAGATCACGCTCACCTATCTCGCCGTCCGCACCTGGGACGAGCGCCGGCTGACCATGCCGGTGTCGTACTTCACCAGCAAGCCGTTCCAGAACTGGTCGCGCGGCGGTGTCCAGATGACCGGCACGGTCTTCTTCCACCTGGACCACTCGGCGCCGCTGCCCCTGATGCGTGAACGGCTCACCCTGATCCTCAAGGAGTGCCCGGCGTGGGACGGCCGGGACTTCTCGCTCACCGTCACCGACACCACCCCGTCCACGATCGAGGTGCGGGCCGTGGTGACCGCCAAGGACGCGGACGACATCTGGACGGTGCGCGTCACCGTCCGCGAGCAGATGGTGGCGTGGCTGTGCGCCGAGCACCCGTACGCACTGCCGAGGATCACGACGTCCTCGCGGCCGCCCCGGACCGAGGACCGCGACGGGTTCGGAGACGAGCGTCCCCCGTTCCGTCCGGCGATCGAGGACGGGCGCGAGCGGCCCTGAGGCCGGCCGGGCGCCGGGAGGTCGCTTCAGGGCCCGGTGGCGCCGGAAGGTCACCTGAGCTTCAGGCTCCGGTGGGCGCCGGAAGGTCACCTGAGCTTCAGGCTCCGGTGGGCGCCGGAAGGTTCACCGCAGGCTGCGGACGTCCAACTGCCGCAGCACCCGGTCCACGACCTCCGGATCCGCCCCCGGCTCGCTGCGCGCGGACAGCACCTCGTGGCGGGCGGCGGACATCATCTCGCGCTGGATGCGCTGCACGGCCCGGATCCGCTCGACCCGCTTCGCGTACGCCTCGCGCCGCTCCTCGTCGACCATGTCGGGGCTGATCTTCGCGCCCACGTCGAAGGCGCGCCGGTGGAGCTGCTCCATGACCTCCTCGGGCAGCTCCTCGACGTCCTGGATCTCCTTCAGACGCCGCTTCGCGGCCTTGGCGGCCCGGATCGCCAGGTCCCGCGCCAGCACCCGCTCGACGTCCGTGTCAGCCCGTACGCCCAACTTCCTGACCAGCCAGGGCAGGGTGAGCCCCTGGAAGACCAGGGTGGTCATGATCACGGCGAAGGCGATGAAGACGATCTCGTCGCGGTCGGGGAAGGGCGAGCCGTCGTCCGTCTTCAGCGGGATGGCGAGCGCGAGCGCCACCGAGGCCACGCCCCGCATCCCGGCCCACCACATGATGATCGTCTCGCGCCAGGACGTGGGGATGTCCTCGTCGTAGTCGCGCTTGTGGTGCAGCCGCTTGGCGAGCCAGGTGGCCGGGAGCAGCCACAGCAGCCGTACGCCCACGACGACGCCGACCACGACCGCGGCCCAGCCGAACATGTGCGTCTCGTGGCCGGTCGCGGTGCCGAACACATGGTGGAGTTCGAGCCCGATCAGGCCGAACGCCACCCCGGTGACCAGGGTGTCGACGATCTCCCAGAACGTCGCCCCGGCGAGCCGGCCCTGCACGTCGTCGGCGTCCATCGTGTGCTCGGCGAGGAACAGCGCCACGGTCAGCACGGCGAGCACCCCGGAGCCGCCGAACTCCTCGGCCAGTACGTAGCCGACGAAGGGGACCAGGAGGGTGAGGCCGATCTGGAGGGTAGGGTCGCCGAGCAGGCTCATCAGCTTGTTGGCGGCCCAGCCGAGCGCGAGGCCCACGGCGACGGCGACCACGGCGGAGAGCACGAGTTCACCGGCGGCCGACGCCCACGAGAAGCTGCCGCTCACGACGGCCGCGATCGCCACGTGGTAGAGCACGATCGCGGTGACGTCGTTGAACAGGCCCTCGCCCTCCAGGATCGACACCAGCCGGCGCGGCAGCCCGAGCGAGCCCGCCACCGCGGTCGCGGCGACCGGGTCGGGCGGCGCGACGAGGGCGCCGAGCGCGACGGCGGCGCCGAGCGGCAGGCCGGGCACGATGGAGTTGGCGACGGCCGCGACGGCGGCGGTGGTGACGAAGACGAGCGCCACGGCGAGCAGGAAGATCGGCCGCACATTGGCCGTGAACTGCCGCCAGGAGGTGCGCTGTACGGAGGCGTAGAGCAGCGGCGGAAGCACCAGCGGAAGGATGAGTTCCGGCTCGATGGAGACATTGGGCACGAACGGCAGCAGCGCCATGACGATCCCGCCGATCGTCATCAGCACCGGCGCGGGCAGCTTGAGCCGCTCCCCCAGCGGGACCGTCACCACCGCTCCGAGCAGGAGCACGAGCAGCAGGGCGAGCTGGTCCACGAAGTTCCCCTCCGGGCGGTGCGGGCCTGGGCGGCCTTGACGATCAAGACCTCAAGCGTGCCACGCAACCCACCCCAACCGCCCATCGGGGAGCAAAGGGCTCGGGCGGCGGCCTGGGCCACGCCCGTCGCGGCGCCCGGACCGGTAAGGGGCTACTCGCTCTCGGCGCGGATGGCGTCCAGGGCGTAGCGCAGATCGGCCGGGTAGTCGCTCTCGAACTCGACCCAGCGGCCGTCGGAGGGGTGCTCGAAGCCCAGCTTCACCGCGTGCAGCCACTGGCGGGTCAGCTTGAGGCGCTTGGCGATGGTGGGGTCGGCGCCATAGGTGAGGTCGCCGACGCACGGGTGGCGGTGGGCCGACATGTGGACGCGGATCTGGTGGGTGCGCCCGGTCTCCAGCTTGATGTCGAGCAGCGAGGCCGCGCGGAACGCCTCGATCAGGTCGTAGTGCGTGACCGACGGCTTGCCCTCGGCGGTCACGGCCCACTTGTAGTCGTGGGTGGGGTGGCGCCCGATCGGGGCGTCGATGGTGCCGCTCATCGGGTCCGGGTGGCCCTGGACCAGCGCGTGGTAGCGCTTGTCGACGACCCGCTCTCGGAACTGCGCCTTGAGCGAGGTGTAGGCCCGCTCGGACTTCGCGACGGCCATCAGGCCCGAGGTCCCGACGTCGAGGCGGTGCACGATGCCCTGGCGCTCGGCGGCGCCGGAGGTGGAGATGCGGTATCCGGCGGCGGCGAGGCCGCCGATGACCGTGGTGCCGGTCCAGCCGGGGCTGGGGTGGGCTGCGACACCGACCGGCTTCATGATCACGACGATGTCGTCGTCGTCGTGGACGATCTCCATCCCCTCGACGGGCTCCGCGACGATCTGCACGGGGGCCGGTGCCTGCGGCATCTCGACCTCCATCCAGGCCCCGCCGTGCACCCGCTCGGACTTGCCGACCACGGCGCCGTCGACCTGGACCTTCCCCGTCGCGGCGAGCTCGGCCGCCTTGGTGCGGGAAAACCCGAACATGCGGGAGATGGCGGCGTCGACGCGCTCGCCTTCGAGGCCGTCGGGAACGGGCAGGGTGCGGATCTCGGGAATCGTACTCACCCGTCGAGTATGCCTTGCCGCACCGTTCCCGCCCGCCGCGCGTCCGGTGGGCGGGCCCCCGGACCGGCTCAGTCCTTGTGCAGGGTGCCGTCCGGGTCGAGGCCGCGGAAGGAGAGGATCACGATGAGGATGCCGCCGCAGACGATCGCCGAGTCCGCCAGATTGAAGACGGCGAAGCCCTTGGGGGCGATGAAGTCGACGACCTCGCCCTTGAAGATGCCGGGCGAGCGGAAGATGCGGTCCGTGAGGTTGCCGAGCGCGCCGCCGAGCAGCAGCCCGAGGGCGATCGCCCAGGGCAGGCTGTAGAGCTTGCGCGCCAGCCGGGCGATCACCACGATCACGGTCGCCGCGATGATCGTGAAGATCACCGTGAACGCCTCGCCGATCCCGAAGGCGGCGCCCGCGTTGCGGATCGCGTTCAGCTGGAGCAGGTCACCGATCACCTCGATCGGCTCGTGGTCCTCCAGCCGGGCCACCACGAGCATCTTGCTGCCGAGGTCGAGAAGGTAGGCGACGACCGCCACCGCGAACAGCACGGCGATCTTCCGCTTGCCCTTCGGCCGCTCGGCAGGGGCCGCCTGCCCGTCGGCCCCTTCCACATCCGGCGTACCGATGATGCGCTCCGCCTCTGCCACGTGAGTCCCTCGCGACTAGGTTCCTGACTGAGCACGAGGGTACGGCACACCTGTGCGGGGCTCAGCCCCGCCGTTCCTGCTTCTGCTTGTCCTCCACGCACAGAGTGGCTCGCGGGAAGGCCTGCATTCTGGCCTTGCCGATCGGCTTCCCGCAGACCTCGCAGTACCCGTACGTCCCGGCGTCGAGCCGCTCCAGGGCGTGTTCGGTCTGCTCCAGGGTCTCGCGGGCGTTGGCGGCCAGCGCCATCTCGTGCTCGCGGGTGATGTTCTTGGTGCCGGTGTCGGCGTCGTCGTCACCGGCGCCGTCGCCGGAGTCCCGCATCAGGCCGGCCAGCGCCGCCTCCGAGGCCTCGATCTCGCTGCGCAGCCGCAGCACCTCGCTGGACAGCTCGTTGCGGGCCTCGGCGACCTCCGCCGGGGTCCAGGGATCCTCGCCCGGCCGGACGGGAAGCTCCCCCGGGGCGGCCGTGGCGACGGCACGGGCCGTCGGCACCGCCGACGCCTCGGCGGTCTCGGCCGCCGTCGCCCCACCCGCAGTCTTCTTCGCAACCACCTTGTCGGCTCCCGTCTGTTCCGCGGCCGCAGCCGCCCCCTGGGCCGCGGTCGCGGCCTTCTTGGCGCCCGCTCCGGCAGACCTCGCCGGAGCCGTCTTGCCGGTCGCCCTGTCGGACGCGGTCCGGGCCGTCCCGGTTGCCTCGCCGGACGCGGTCTTCTTGGCGGCGGCCTTCTTCGCCGTCGCCTTCTTCGCCCCGGCAGCCTTCTTGGAGCCCACTGCCCCGGCGCCCTCAGCCGTCGCGCTGCCCGGGTCCGCGTCCTTGGCGGCGGCCTTCCCGGTGGACGCCTTCCGAGGGGCGGCCCTTTTGGCGGTGGTCTTCTCGGCAGTCGCTTTCCCGGCGGCCGTCTTCTTGGCGGAGGTCTTCTTGGCGGAGGTCTTCTTGGCGGAGGTCTTCTTGGCGGAGGTCTTCTTGGCGGCGCTCTTGTCACCAGAGTTCCCGGTGTCGCCGGGGTCGCCGGAGTGGCCGGTCGTGTCCTCGGCCGCCGAGCCCGTGGTGGCACCTGCGACAGCACGGGTGGCACTGGGTGTCCTGGACGCCGTTGTGGTCTCTACGGCGGTCTTCTTCGCCACCATGGCCGCGGCCCCTTCACATATTGTGATCTTGCTCGCGAATCGTGCTGGGACGATAAATCGACCCCAGGCCCGCGGCAACGGGGCACGCCGCCGGTTCGCCCCGCCCGGGACCCGCGGAAGGACGAACCTGCCTCGGTTGTGCCCAGCTCCCGCCCCGGTAATCCGCCGGACGGCGCGGCGCCGCGGTCCGCCGCGCCCCGTGTGGCCATTCGGGTCATGCGCACCCCCGGCCCGCGGCCCGCCGAAAACCGGTCGGCCACCGTTCGCCGGGCCCCGTACACTGGCCGCAGCGAGAGGCGTGGACGGGACGAGTAGCGGCGTACGCAGCCCAGAGCGATCCGGGGACGGTGGGAGCCCGGAGGCGAGCGCGCGGCGAAGATCACCCCCGAGCCGCCGGAAGAACGACCCCGTGTCCCGGGGTCCAGTAGAACCGGCTTCGCGACCCCAATGAGGGGGCGGTGTGCGCGAGCACCACCGCCAAGGAGGGTGGTACCGCGGGAGCGCGCACAGGGCTCTCGTCCCTCCGACGGAACCGCACGACGATCCGCCGGAGGATGACCGGATGTCGCAGTACCGCCAGGTGCCCGCCCAGGTAGACCTGCCCGCCCTTGAGCACGCCGTGCTCGATTTCTGGGAGCGGTCCAAGGTCTTCGCCAAGAGCCTCGAAGCGTCCGAGGGCCGCCCCGAGTGGGTCTTCTACGAGGGCCCGCCCACCGCCAACGGCATGCCGGGCGCCCACCACATCGAGGCCCGCGTCTTCAAGGACGTCTTCCCCCGCTTCCGCACGATGCAGGGCTACCACGTGGCCCGCAAGGCCGGCTGGGACTGCCACGGCCTGCCCGTCGAGCTGGCCGTCGAGAAGGAGCTCGGCTTCACCGGCAAGAAGGACATCGAGGCGTACGGCATCGCCGAGTTCAACGCCAAGTGCCGCGAGTCGGTGACCCGCCACACCGACGCCTTCGCCGACCTGACGACCCGCATGGGCTACTGGGTCGACCTGGACGACGCCTACCGCACCATGGACCCGCAGTACGTCGAGTCCGTGTGGTGGTCCCTGAAGGAGATCTTCAACAAGGGCCTGCTTGTCCAGGACCACCGCGTCGCCCCCTGGTGCCCGCGCTGCGGCACCGGCCTCTCGGACCACGAGCTGGCGCAGGGCTACGAGACGGTCGTCGACCCCTCGGTCTTCGTCCGCTTCCCGCTCACCTCCGGCCCCCTCGCGGGCGAGGCGGCCCTCCTGGTGTGGACGACGACGCCGTGGACCCTGGTGTCCAACACGGCGGTCGCCGCCCACCCCGAGGTCACCTATGTCGTCGCCACCAACGGCGAGGAGAAGCTCGTCGTCGCCGAGCCGCTCCTGGCGAAGGCCCTCGGCGAGGGCTGGGAGGTCACCGGCGAGCGCTTCACCGGCGCCGAGATGGAGCGCTGGACCTACCAGCGCCCCTTCGAGCTCGTCGAATTCCCCGCGCCCGCGCACTACGTGGTCAACGCCGAGTACGTCACGACCGAGGACGGCACCGGTCTGGTCCACCAGTCCCCCGCCTTCGGCGCCGACGACCTCCTGGTCTGCAAGGCGTACGGGCTTCCGGTGGTGAACCCGGTCCGCCCCGACGGCACCTTCGAACAGGACGTCCCGCTCGTCGGCGGCGTCTTCTTCAAGAAGGCCGACGAGAAGCTGACCGAGGACCTGGCGGAGCGCGGCCTGCTCTTCCGCCACGTCCCGTACGAGCACAGCTATCCGCACTGCTGGCGCTGCCACACGGCGCTGCTGTACTACGCGCAGCCGTCCTGGTACATCCGCACCACCGCCGTCAAGGACGCGATGCTGCGGGAGAACGAGAAGACCAACTGGTTCCCCGACTCGGTCAAGGAAGGCCGCTTCGGTGACTGGCTGAAGAACAACATCGACTGGGCGCTGTCCCGCAACCGCTACTGGGGCACCCCGCTGCCCATCTGGGCTTGCGAGGAGAACCACCTCACCTGCGTCGGCTCGCGCGCCGAGCTGACGGAGCTGACCGGCACCGACCAGTCCGCGCTCGACCCGCACCGCCCCTACATCGACGACGTCACCTTCACCTGCACCCACGAGGGCTGCTCCCTGGACGCGGTGCGCGTGCCGGAGGTCATCGACGCCTGGTACGACTCGGGTTCGATGCCGTTCGCGCAGTACGGCTACCCGCACCAGAACAAGGAACTGTTCGAGTCCCGCTACCCGGCGCAGTTCATCTCCGAGGCCATCGACCAGACCCGCGGCTGGTTCTACACGCTGATGGCCGTCGGCACCCTGGTCTTCGACAAGTCGTCGTACGAGAACGTGGTGTGCCTGGGCCACATCCTGGCCGAGGACGGCCGCAAGATGTCCAAGCACCTGGGCAACACCCTCGACCCGATCCCGCTGATGGACCAGCACGGCGCCGACGCGGTGCGCTGGTTCATGGCGGCCGGCGGCTCCCCCTGGGCGGCCCGCCGGGTCGGCCACGGCACCATCCAGGAGGTCGTCCGCAAGACCCTCCTGACGTACTGGAACACGGTCGCCTTCCAGGCCCTGTACGCCCGCACCAGCGGCTGGGCGCCCAGCACCGCGGACCCGGCCCCGGCCGACCGCACGGTCCTGGACCGCTGGCTGCTCTCCGAGCTCAACTCCCTTGTGGAGGGCGTCACTTCGGCCCTGGAGGCCTACGACACCCAGAAGGCGGGCAAGCTGCTCTCCTCCTTCGTCGACGACCTCTCCAACTGGTACGTACGCCGCTCGCGCCGCCGCTTCTGGCAGGGCGACAGGGCGGCTCTGCGCACCCTGCACGACGTGGTCGAGACGATCACCCGCCTGATGGCGCCGCTCACCCCGTTCATCACCGAGCGGGTCTGGCAGGACATGGTGGTGCCGGTGACCCCGGACGCCCCGGAGTCCATCCACCTCTCGTCCTGGCCGAAGGCGGACCGGACGGCGATCGACCCGGCGCTGTCGCGGCAGATGGCGCTCGTACGCCGCCTGGTGGAGCTGGGCCGCGCCACGCGTGCGGAGTCCGGCGTCAAGACCCGCCAGCCGCTGTCGCGCGCGCTGATCGCGGTGGCGGGCTTCGAGACCCTCTCCCCGGAGCTGCGCGCGCAGATCACGGAGGAGCTGAACGTGACGTCCCTGGCCTCGCTCTCCGAGGTCGGCGGCTCGCTGGTCGACACCACGGCCAAGGCCAACTTCCGGGCCCTTGGCAAGCGGTTCGGCAAGGGCGTCCAGGACGTGGCGAAGGCGGTGGCGGCGGCGGACGCGGCGGCCCTGTCCGCGTCGCTGCGCGACACGGGCTCGGCGTTTGTGGAGGTGGGCGGCGAGCAGGTGACGCTCGCCCCCGACGAGGTCATCATCACCGAGACCCCGCGCGAGGGGTGGTCGGTGGCCTCCGACTCCGGCGCCACGGTCGCCCTCGACCTGGAGATCACCCCGGAGCTGCGGCTCGCGGGCCTCGCCCGGGACGCGATCCGGCTGATCCAGGAGGCGCGCAAGAACAGCGGGCTCGATGTCGCCGACCGGATCGCGGTGCGCTGGTCGTCCACCGACCCGGAGGTGTCCTCGGCCCTGAGCGCCCACGCGGGGCTCATCGCGGACGAGGTCCTGGCCACGGACTACGCCTCCGGCTCGGCCGGGGTGGGCTATGGCGAGCCCTTCACCGACGAGGGCCTCTCCCTCACCTTCCACCTCCGCAAGGCGTAACCGCCCCCCTGCCCGCCCCCAACCACCCCGGGGGCGGGCCCTTGGGGCTCCGCCCCAGCCCATCCGCCCACCCACCCGTGACGGGGGTTGGATGGCCCCGGGCCCTGGGGCTCCGCCCCAAACCCCAACGCGTTTACCCACCCACCCGCCCGTGCAGCGGGTGGGTGGGTTCCGGCCCCCTGGGGCTCCGCCCCAGACCCCGAGGCACCTCGCCCACCCACCCGCCCGTGACGGGGGTTAGATGGCCCCGGGCCTCCTGGGGCTCCGCCCCAGACCCGAGCACCTTTGCCCGCCCACCCGCCCGTAAGCGCAGGGTTGGATGGCCCCGGCCCTTCCTGGGGCTCCGCCCCAGACCCCGTATCGCGCCTGAAGGGCGCTCGTCCTCAATCGCCGGACAGGCTGAGGTGGCCTGCACTGACCGGCCCCGAGCACTTAAGGGGCGCGAGGAACTGCGCGAGAAGCGGGCACGGTCCGCAGACCGAAGGGCCTTTAGGGGCGCGGGGAACTGCGCGACCAGCCACCTGAAGCCCGCAGACGAAAACGGGTTTCCAGGGGCGCGGGGAACTGCGCGACGGGGCGCAGCCCCGTTCAGGGGCGCGGGGAACTGCGCAAAAACGACCACCACCCGCAGGCGACACCCGGCCCCAGCACAACCGGGCCGGGGGCGAAGCCCCAGGGCGGCGGGGGTGGGGCGAGCCCCCGGGCAGCTCAGGGGCGGGGGCGAGACCCAGGGCAGCCAGCGCGCGGGGTCAGGGACGTAAGGGCCCCGCATGGCAAAGGGCCGGTGCTGGGGGTTGCCCCCCAACACCGGCCCCGCCGCCTGCCGACGGCTACGCACGCGTCACGCGCGTAGACCCCGTCAGTTGTCGTCCTCGTCGATCAGAAAGCCCCGCATGGGCGACGGTGCCTGCTGCATCGGCGACGGCCCCTGCGGCCGCACCGGCGCCATCGGCTGGGTCATGGCCGGCGACATCTGCTGCTGACCGCCGTAGGACGGTCCGCTCGGCATGGACTGCTGGCCGCCCATCGACTGCTGGCCACCCATGGGGTGCCCCATCGCACCGGCACCGGCCGACGCCATGGATCCGCTCATCTGCGGAGCCGGCGGCAGCGAGGCGGTCGCCGGGGTGCGCGGCGGCGCGAGCGAGTCGTCGGCCTGGGTCTCCAGCTGGCGCAGCTGCGACTCCAGGTAGGACTTCAGACGCGTGCGGTACTCGCGCTCGAAGCCCCGCAGGTCCTCGACCTTGCGCTCGAGCGTGGCGCGGGCGGACTCCAGGGAGCCCATCGCGACACGGTGCTTCTCCTGCGCGTCCCGCTCCAGGGCGTCCGCCTTGGCACGGGCGTCGCGCTCCAGGCCCTCGGCGCGGGACCGAGCCTCGCCGACGATCTTGTTGGCCTCGGAACGGGCCTCCGCGATCGCCTGGTCGGCGGTCTGCTGCGCGAGGGAGAGCACCCGGGCGGCGCTGTCGCCACCGGGAGCCTGGGCCGGCTGGCCCATCTGCTGGTGGCCGCCCATGGGGCCGCCCATCTGCTGGCCCATGGGGCCCTGACCGAGCTGGTTCTGGCCCATGGGGCCCTGACCCAGCTGGTTCTGGCCCATCTGGTTCTGACCCATGGGGTTCTGGCCCATGGGGTTCTGGCCCATGGGGTTCTGGCCCATCGGACCCTGACCCATGGGGCCCTGGCCCATCGGACCCTGGCCGTGCTGGCCCTGCGGGCCGTGGCCGCCGGGGCCCGCGGGCAGCTGCGGCGCGCCGCTGGGCAGCTGGGGCGGGCCGCCCATCTGCTGCTGCTGCTGGACCTGCGGCGGACCTGATATGGCGGCGGGTACGGGCGCGCCCGGGCCTCGGCCGTCCTGCGGCTCCGGCTTGCGCATGCCCTGCTGCTGCTGGTTCTGTGCGGCGGCACGGGTCGCGGCGGCCAGCTTGGCGCGCAGATCCTCGTTCTCGCGCAGCAGTCGCGTCAGCTCCGACTCGACCTCGTCGAGGAAGGCATCGACCTCGTCCTCGTCATAGCCTTCTCGGAGGCGGACGGTCGTGAACTGCTTGTTCCGCACGTCCTCGGGGGTCAGCGGCATCTCTTCTTCACCTCTACGTAGTCGTCGGCAGTCGGCAGGACCGAATCGTTCACAACCTGACCACGATGCTGATCAGGATGTAGACGATGATCATCAGAACGAAGAAGGACAGGTCGAGTGCCACGCCCCCGAGACGCAGCGGCGGAATGAACCGCCGCAGAAGCTTGAGCGGTGGATCGGTGACAGTGTAGGTGGCCTCAAGAACGACCACCATCGCCTTACCGGGTTGCCATGAACGGGCGAACTGGAAGACGTAGTCCATGACGAGCCGGAAGATCAGCACGATGAGGAAGCACATCAGCGCGATGTAGACCACCTGTAGTGCGACGCTCATCCCGCGCTTCCCTCTCCCCTTGCTTCAAAGCTCCGGCCTGGTCTCGGCCGGTTCGTTCCCGGTGTCGTGTCTCAGCTCTGGTTGAAGAATCCGCCCTCTGCGATGCGGGCCTTGTCCTCCGCCGTGACATCGACGTTAGCAGGAGACAGCAGGAACACCTTCTGCGTCACGCGTTCAATGCTGCCGTGCAGGCCGAAGACGAGACCGGCGGCAAAGTCGACAAGTCGCTTCGCGTCGGTGTCGTCCATCTCGGTGAGATTCATGATCACCGGAGTGCCCTCGCGGAAGTGTTCCCCGATGGTACGGGCCTCGTTGTAGGTCCGCGGGTGCAGCGTGGTGATGCGGTACGGCTCCCGCTCGGACACGACCTTGGGCATGATCACCGGTGCGTTCTTCTCCAGGCTCGGACGTTCAGGTGTGATGGACGCCACGGGTGCGATTCGCGCCGGTCGTCCGCTTTCAACCGATAGCTGAACCGGTTCTCTTGGCGCCGGAGGCTGTGTGATCCGCACCGGTTCGTCCCGTTCGTCCTGGAGCGAGGACTGGTGCGGGGGCTGATGCCGCCGACGGTCGCGCTCCGGTTCGGGCTCGGGTTCGAAATCGTCGTCGGGGTCGAACCCCCGGCCGTCGTACCCATCGTCCTCCACGAGGCCGAGGTAGACCGCCATCTTGCGCATCGCGCCGGCCATGCTCAGATTCCTCCGCTCTGTGGTGGATCGCTCCTGTCGCCAAGTGGCAGCGTCACCAAGGGCCCACGATCCACGCGGTCTGCCCACCGAAGAGTGGGAATGACCATATTTTCTGCTGTGGTCCGACTTCTTCGCGACGTTACCCGAGCCGGGGTCGGTCTCCGAGTACCGCCGTTCCGACGCGTACATGTGTCGCTCCGGCCGCGACGGCCTCCTCGAGGTCCGCACTCATCCCTGCTGACACCATGTTCGCAGCCGGATGGTCCGCGCGCAGGCGGGATGACAATTCCAGCAGCCGCTCGAAGGCGGCCCGTTGCCGGCCGGCGTAACCACCGGCCAGCGGCGCCACCGTCATCAGACCGTCGAGCCGGAGCCCGGGCGCCTTCTCGAGCAGTGCGGCCAACTCCCCGATGCCGCCCGGGGCGACGCCTCCGCGCTCTCCCCGCTCGCCGGACTCCGCGTCGAGGGCGACCTGGATCAGACAGCCCAGTTCGCGTTCGGCCCGGACGGCCGCGGTGGAGAGCGAGGCGATCAGTCTGGCCCGGTCGACCGACTGCACCGTATCGGCATAACTCGCCACGGAACGAACCTTGTTCGTCTGCAACTGGCCCACGAAGTGCCAGCTCAGATCGAGGTCGGCGCAGGCGGCGGCCTTGGGGGCCGCGTCCTGGTCCCGGTTCTCCGCGACATGGCGTACGCCCAGTTCGTGCAGGAGCCGGACATCGCTCGCGGGGTAGGTCTTGGTGACCACGATCAGGGTCACGTCGCTCCGCTCGCGCCCGGCCGCGGCGCAGGCGGAGGCGATACGTTCCTCCACCTGTGCGAGGTTCGCGGCGAGTTCGGTCTTGCGATCCGTCATGAGTCGTCAGTCCAGCCAGACATATCCGGCGAGCCGCCCAGTGGTGCGGTCGCGGCGGTACGAGAAGTGGTCGAGCGATTCGAGCGTGCAGACCGGGGAGGCCTCGAGGTCGGTGACGCCGAGGGCGGTGAGCTGGGCGTGCACCCCGGCCGTGACGTCCACCGCGGGCGTGCCCCAACTGGTCTCGGACCAGGCGGCGGGCTCGACCCCGGCGACCTCGGCGCGCATCGCCTCGGGGACTTCGTAACACCGGCCGCAGACGGCGGGTCCGGTACGGGCCACGATCCGGGCCGGGTCGGCGCCGAGCGAGACCATCGCCTCGACGGCGGCCGGCACCACGCCCGCCACCATCCCGGGCCGGCCCGCGTGCGCGGCGCCCGCGACCCCCGCCACCGGATCGGCGAGAAGGACCGGGGTGCAGTCGGCGGTCAGTACGGCGAGCGCGGTCCTGCGGCGGCTCGTCACCACCGCGTCCACCGCGGCCGGGTCGCCCGGGGCGAAGGGGCCGTCGACGACGGCGACCTCGCGCCCGTGCACCTGGTTCATCCAGACCACCCGGGCCGGGTCGAGCCCCAGCTTCCCGGCGGCACGCTCCCGGTTGGCGCGGACCGAGCCGGGGTCGTCGCCGACCGCCCCGCCGAGGTTGAGCTGCTCGTACGGAACGGCGCTCACCCCGCCCCACCGGTCGGTGAAGGCGAAGTGCGCGCCGCTCACAGTGCCCTGCTCTCGTATCACTTCAAGAGACCGCTTCGGAAGGTCACTTCGCTCACTTGAGGAAGTCCGGAACGTCCAGCTCCTCGGCCTGGCTGTCCGGGTAGGGGCGGGCCGTCGGGATGGCCGAGGGGGCCGGGGCCTCGTTGACCGGCGCGGGCTCGACCGGAGCCGGGGCCGGGGCGGGCGCCTCCTCGCGGGTGCCGACCGTGCCGAGTCCGCCGAGCGGACGGGCGGTCTCGGAGGCACGCGAAGGGGCGGGCTCGTCACGCTTGGTGGAGGCGGCGCCGAGCACGGTGTCCCGGCGGGCCGGCGGCTGGCCGCCGTCGAAGCCGGCCGCGATGACCGTGACGCGCACCTCGTCGCCGAGGGCGTCGTCGATGACCGCGCCGAAGATGATGTTCGCCTCGGGGTGGGCGGCCTCGCTGACCAGCTGGGCCGCCTCGTTGATCTCGAAGAGACCGAGGTCCGAACCGCCGGAGATCGAGAGCAGCACACCGCGGGCGCCGTCGATGGACGCCTCCAGGAGCGGCGAGGAGATCGCCATCTCGGCGGCGGCCACCGCGCGGTCGTCGCCGCGGGCCGAGCCGATACCCATGAGCGCCGAACCGGCCTCGGACATCACCGACTTGACGTCGGCGAAGTCGAGGTTGATGAGGCCCGGGGTGGTGATCAGGTCCGTGATGCCCTGGACACCGCTGAGCAGCACCTGGTCCGCGGACTTGAACGCGTCCAGGACGCTGACCTGGCGGTCCGAGATGGAGAGCAGCCGGTCGTTGGGGATGACGATGAGGGTGTCGACCTCTTCGCGGAGCTCGGCGATGCCGTCCTCCGCCTGGTTCGCCCGGCGCCGGCCCTCGAAGGTGAACGGGCGGGTGACCACACCGATCGTCAGAGCGCCGAGCGAGCGCGCGATGTTGGCGACGACGGGCGCGCCGCCGGTGCCGGTGCCGCCGCCTTCGCCTGCGGTGACGAAGACCATGTCGGCCCCCTTGAGGACCTCCTCGATCTCCTCACGGTGGTCCTCTGCCGCCTTGCGTCCGACCGCCGGGTTGGCTCCGGCCCCGAGGCCGCGGGTGAGTTCACGGCCGACGTCGAGCTTGACGTCGGCGTCGCTCATCAACAGTGCTTGTGCGTCAGTGTTGATCGCGATGAACTCGACGCCCTTGAGACCGACCTCGATCATTCGGTTGATGGCATTGACACCACCGCCGCCGACACCGATGACCTTGATGACTGCGAGGTAGTTCTGCGGTGCTGCCACGTCGAAGGCCTCTCGCCTCGAGTTACGGGTCGTCACTTAGCGGTTGCCGCAAGGTGACGACGAATGCCGATTGGGACGGTCCGTATCGCCGACCCGAACCCTAACGTTGAAGTTTAGGGTTACCAGTGTGTCTGTTCGCTGGACTCTTCCGAACAGGACACTAAGTCGACAAGTGGCGCGCGTTCAACGAACACGCCGAACCTCCCGTTTTTCTTTTCACCCTATGTGATCACCCGTGTCGCTGACCAACCAGGGTGCTGGCCAGCGCATATGTCCGTCAACTACCCGATGCCGCAGGGGCGGTGGGGGCGCTCACATCGAAGCGGACCGCCTTCGGCCGCGCTTTCATCAGTGCACTGAGGGTACGTCCCTTCAGCTCACCCTCCTCGTCACTTCCCCATCGGACGGCTCGGCCGCCGGTCAACTCCAGCGTGACGGAGTCGTACGAGGAAATCCTGACGGAGTGCGTCTCCTTGGCGACGGCGGGCGGGAGTTCGCCCGTGATGCGCACCGCTTCCAGGACCAGACGCTCGGTGCCGAAGCGGCGCAGACTCGGTGACTGCGAGACCGTCAATTCGAGCTGCGGGACGCCCTTCGACGGCTGGGCGACCGTGGCGAAACGCACACCCTTCACGTCCACTTCGTCGAACTTCGCACCGTTCTTCATGACCAGCACGGGCCTGCGTTCGGTCACTTTCAGACCGATTCCGTGCGGCCATGAACGAACGACCTCGGCCGAGTCGATGCGCGGCAGTTTCTGACGCAACCGGGCCTCGATCGCGTCCGTGTCGACGGAAATCAACGGCGAACCGATCGGCACCGCGGCGACCGCCTCGACCTCACCGGTCGTCAGAACCCGCGTCCCCGTGGTCTTCACGTGCTCGGCGCGCAGCCAGGTGGAGCCGTACAACAGCCAGATGACGCCGGCGCCGAGCACGACCGCGGTGACGGCGAGGACGAGCAGACCGCGGCGGCGGGGCAGCCGGAAGCGGCGAACGCGCGAAGGACGGGGGCCGGGCCGGCCGGACTTCGCGGATTTCGCCGACTTCTCCGCCTGTCCGCCACCGCGCTGAGCGGTCGCCTGTCCGGCCACGGTCCCTACCCTTCCGTCGGTTGATCAGCGTCCTGCGACGGCCTCGTACACCATCTGGACGAGGAGTTGGTCGGCGTCGCGCCGCCCGAACTCGGCGGCGGAGCGCGACATCTCGTACAGCCGGTGCGGGTCGGCCAGTACCGGCAGGACGTTGCCCTGCACCCACTCGGGAGTGAGTTCGGCGTCGTCGACGAGGAGTCCGCCGCCCGCCTTGACCACCGGCTGGGCGTTCAGCCGCTGTTCGCCGTTGCCGATCGGCAGCGGTACGTAGGCGGCGGGCAGCCCGACGGCGGAGAGTTCGGCGACGGTCATCGCACCCGCGCGGCAGAGCATCATGTCGGCCGCGGCGTACGCGAGGTCCATCCGGTCCACGTACGGTACCGGGACATACGGCGGCATTCCCGGCATGTTGTCGACACGCGGCACTTCGTTCTTCGGGCCGACCGCGTGCAGGATCTGGATGCCGGAGCGCTGGAGCACCGGAGCGATCTGCTGGATCACCTCGTTGAGGCGGCGGGCGCCCTGCGAGCCGCCGGAGACGAGCAGCGTCGGCAGGCCGGGGTCGAGGCCGAACGCGGCACGCGCCTCGGGGCGGACCCGGGCCCGGTCGAGCGTCGCGATCGAGTAGCGCAACGGGATCCCGATGTAGCGGGAGTTGCGCAGTTTGCTGTCCGGGGTGGCCACGGCCACCGAGGCCGCGTACCGCGAGCCGATCTTGTTGGCGAGGCCGGGGCGGGCGTTGGCCTCGTGGACCACGATCGGCACCCCGAGCCGCTTGGCGGCGAGGTAACCGGGCAGGGCCACATAGCCGCCGAAGCCGACCACGCAGTCCGCCTTGGTGCGCTCCAGGATCTGCTCGGCGGCCTTGATGGTGCCGCGCAGCCGCCCGGGGACGGTGATCAGTTCGGGGGTGGGCCTGCGGGGCAGCGGGACGGCCGGGATGAGCGCGAGCTCATAGCCGCGCTCGGGCACGAGCCGGGTCTCCAGACCCTTCTCCGTGCCCAGTGCCGTGATCCCCACGGTGGGGTCCTGCCTGCGCAGGGCATCCGCGAGGGCGAGCGCGGGCTCGATGTGGCCGGCGGTCCCCCCACCGGCGAGTACGACATGCACCGAAATTCACCGCTCTCCGGACGGACGCTTCTTGACGCGCCGTCTCATCGACTTCCAACTCACCCGAGGCTGCCGCATGGCCAGCGCCGCCCGCGCCGCGGGGTCGTCGCGCGCGAACGCGATCAACAACCCCACCGCGAACATGGTCGGCAGCAGCGCGGACCCTCCGTAGGAGAACAGCGGGAGAGGGACACCGGCGATCGGCAACAGGCCGAGCACCGCACCGATGTTGATCACGGCCTGGGCCACGATCCAGGTGGTCACACCTCCCGCGGCGTACCTCACGAAGGGGTCCTCCGTGCGTCCGGCCACGCGGATACCCGCATAGCCTAGAGCCGCGAAGAGGGCGACGACCGACAGCGTCCCCGCCAACCCCAGTTCCTCGCCGGTGACGGCGAAGATGAAGTCGGTGTGGGGCTCGGGGAGTTGACCCCATTTCTCCACACTCGCACCCAGGCCGGATCCGAACCAGCCGCCCGAGGCGAGCGCGTAGATTCCGTGCACGGCCTGCCAGCACTGGTCCTGCGGGCCCGGGTCGGTGGCGCCGATGCAGTTGAGCCGGCCCATCCGGTGCGGGCTGATCTTGATGAAGAGGGCGGCGAGCGTGCCCGCGATCGCGAGCACCCCCGCGAAGAGCCGGGTGGGGGCCCCGGCCAGCCAGAGCAGGCCGAACAGGATGGCGGTCAGGATGATCGTGGTGCCCATGTCACCGCCGAGCATGATCAGCCCGAGCAGCACGAACGCCATCGGCACGAGCGGCACCAGCATGTGCTTCCACTCGGTGAGCAGCCGCCTGTCCTGCTTGCGGGCGAGCAGGTCCGCGCCCCACAACAGCAGCGCCAGCTTGGCGAATTCGCTGGGCTGGAGCTGGAAGGGGCCGCCCAGATAGATCCAGTTCTGGTTGCCGTTGACCGATTTCCCTATCCCGGGGACCTGCACCAGGATCAGCAGGAAGACCGTGCCGGCCAGTATCGGGTAGGCGAGCGCCCGGTGGAGCTTGGCGGGCATCCGGGCCGCGACGATCATCAGGGCTCCGCCGATCAGCGCCGCGAGGAACTGCTTGCGGAAGAAGTACGAGCCCGGGAGCGACAGTTCGAGCGCCTTGATCACCGAGGCGGAGTAGACCATCACGAGGCCGAGCACGGTGATGAGCAGGGCGCTGCCGAGGATCAGGTAGTACGCCGTCAGCGGCCGGTCCCAGGCCCTCCTGGCCTGCTCCACCAGACGCCTGGGGCCCCGTGGGCCGGAGCTGCGGGGAACGCCGGTGGAGCGGCCGCGGACGGCCGGGCCGCGCACGGGTCCCGCGGTGCGGCTGCGCAGCAGGAGACCGGCGAGTGCGGGCACCCCGCGCGCG
The DNA here is from genome assembly GCF_003627815.1 of Streptomyces hundungensis. Lineage (NCBI taxonomy): Bacteria > Bacillati > Actinomycetota > Actinomycetes > Kitasatosporales > Streptomycetaceae > Streptomyces > Streptomyces hundungensis. The sequence continues at coordinate 6,310,296 of NZ_CP032698.1, read as the reverse complement.
CCGTCCCCGGAGCCGCCAAGAACATCGGCCGCCATGTGTGCAGTCCCCTCCAGTCGTGCCCGGCGCCGGCCGGTCCGTGGAACGGGTGGTCCGGCTAGGCGCGCCCTGCGGTGAGTCCGCGGACCGCTTCCGCGAAGGCCTCGCCGCGCTTGTTGTAGTTCGCGTACATGTCCATCGAGGCGCAGGCCGGGGCCAACAGGACGGTGTCCCCCGGCCGGGCGAGCCCCGCCGCCTCGCGGACCGCCGCCGACATCGCCCCAGTGTCGGTCCGGTCGAGGTCGACCACCGGGACCTCGGGGGCGTGTCGCGCCAGGGCTTCGGCGATGAGGTGGCGCTCGGCGCCGATCAGGACCACGCCCCGCAGCCGCTTCGCGGAGCGCTGGACGAGCTCGTCGAAGGAGGCGCCCTTGGCAAGTCCCCCGGCGATCCAGACGATCGGGTCGTACGCCGCCAAGGAGGCCTCGGCGGCATGGGTGTTGGTGGCCTTGGAGTCGTCGACGTAGGCGACCTCGGCGACGTCCGCGACGTGCTCGATGCGGTGCGCGTCGGGGCGGAAGGCGCGCAGTCCGTCGCGTACGGCCTTGGGCTCGACGCCGAAGGCGCGCGCGAGCGCGGCGGCCGCGAGGGCGTTGGCGATGTTGTGCGGGGCGGGCGGGTTGACGTCCGCGACCTCGGCGAGCTCCTGGGCGTTCTTCTGCCGGTTCTGCACGAAGGCCCGGTCGACGAGGATGCCGTCGACCACGCCGAGCTGGGAGGGGCCGGGGGTGGCGAGGGTGAAGCCGATCGCCCGGCAGCCCTCCTCCACATCGGCCTCACGCACCAGGTGTTCGGTCGCCTTGTCCTCGGCGTTGTAGACGCAGGCGACGGTGTTGCCCTCGTAGATCCGGCCCTTGTCGGCGGCGTACGCCTCCATGGAGCCGTGCCAGTCGAGGTGGTCGGGCGCCAGGTTGAGCACGGCGGCCGAGTGGGCGCGCAGCGAGGGCGCCCAGTGCAGCTGGTAGCTGGAGAGCTCGACGGCGAGGACGTCGTACTGCGTCTCGCCGAGGACCACGTCGAGCAGCGAGACGCCGATGTTGCCGACGGCCGCGGTGCGCAGACCCGCCGCCTCCAGGATGGAGGCGAGCATGCGGGTGGTGGTGGTCTTGCCGTTGGTGCCGGTGACCGCGAGCCAGGGGGCCGGGGTGCGGCCGTCCAGGTCGCGCAGGCGCCAGGCCAGCTCGACGTCTCCCCAGACGGGCACGCCCGCCTTCGCCGCCGCCGCGAACAGCGGCTTGTCGGGGCGCCAGCCGGGCGTGGTGACGATGAGCTCGGTGGACTCGGGCAGGGTGGCCCCGTCGCCGAGGCGCACGGTGACGCCCTGCGCCTCGAGCTCCGCGGCCTGCGCGCGGGAGCGCTCGTCGGCGCCCTCGTTGACGGCGGTGACGACGGCGCCGAGCCCGGCCAGGACCTTGGCCACCGGCATTCCGGAGACGCCGAGCCCGGCCACCGTCACGCGCTTGCCCTGCCAGGTGGTGCTCACTTGTCGGCTGCCCATCCCGCGTAGAAGAGTCCGAGTCCCACGATCACGCACATGCCCTGGATGATCCAGAACCGGACCACGACGAGGACTTCGGACCACCCCTTGAGTTCGAAGTGGTGCTGGAGCGGCGCCATCCTGAAGACCCGCTTGCCGGTCATCTTGAACGAGCCGACCTGGATGACCACCGACATCGTGATCAGCACGAACAGGCCGCCGAGCAGCGCGATCAGGAACTCCGTGCGGGAGCAGATCGCCAGACCGGCGAGCGCGCCGCCGAGGGCGAGCGAGCCGGTGTCGCCCATGAAGATCTTGGCGGGCGAGGTGTTCCACCACAGGAAGCCGAAGCAGGAGCCCATCAGGGCCGAGGCGACGACCGCGAGGTCGAGCGGATCGCGCACCTCGAAACAGGCGTTGGGGTTGGTCAGGGTCTGCGCGTTGGCGCAGGACTCCTGGAACTGCCACAGGCCGATGAAGGTGTACGCGCCGAAGACCATCACGGAGGCGCCGGTGGCCAGGCCGTCCAGACCGTCCGTCAGGTTCACGCCGTTCGACATGGCGAGGATCATGAACAGCGCCCACACCACGAAGATGACCGGCCCGACCGACCAGCCGAAGTCGTTGATGAACGACAGCTTGGTGGAGGCGGGCGTGTTGCCCCGGGCGTCCGCGAACTGGAGGGCGAGCACCGCGAAGGCGATGCCCACGATCAGCTGTCCGGCCATCTTCGCCTTGGCCCGCAGGCCCAGCGAACGCTGCTTGACGATCTTGATGTAGTCGTCGAGGAAGCCGACCAGACCCATGCCCGCGGTGAGGAACAGCACCAGCAGACCCGAGAAGGTCGGGTCCTCACTGGTGATCACCTTGGTCAGGGCGTACGCGATCAGCGTGGCCAGGATGAAGGCGATGCCACCCATGGTGGGTGTGCCCTTCTTCCCGGCGTGGCCGCGCGGACCGTCGTCCCGGATGAACTGGCCGTAGCCCTTGCGGGCGAGGAGCTTGATGAGCAGCGGGGTACCGACCAGGGTCAGGAACAGACCGATGGCTCCCGCGAAGAGGATCTGCCTCATCGGGCGGCGACCTCACCCTCGGCGGCGCCATCGAGCAGCGCGAACGCCACCCGCTCCAGACCGATCGACCTGGATGCCTTCACCAGCACGACGTCACCCGGGCGCAGTTCACTGCGCAGCAGGTCGACGGCCGCCTGTGCGTCGGACACGTGCACCGACTCCTCACCCCACGAACCCTCGTTATATGCGCCCAGTTGCAGCCAGGACGCCTCCCGGCCCCCGACTGCCACGAGCTTGCTGACGTTGAGCCGGACGGCGAGCCGTCCGACCGCGTCGTGCTCGGTGAGCGACTCGTCGCCGAGCTCGGCCATCGGACCGAGCACCGCCCACGTCCGGCGCCCCTTGCCCATGGCCACGAGCGCGCGAAGAGCGGCTCGCATGGATTCGGGGTTCGCGTTGTAGGCGTCGTTGACGACCGTCACACCGTCCGGACGCTCGGTGACCTCCATACGCCAGCGGGAGAGGGTGCCCGCCTCGGAGAGCGCGCGGGCGATCTCGTCTGCGGACATGCCCAGCTCATGGGCGACGGCGGCCGCGGCGAGCGCGTTCGACACGTGGTGCTCACCGTACAGGCGCAACGTCACATCGCCGCACCCGGAGGGTGTGTGAAGGCTGAAGGAGGGCTGTCCGGCCGCTGTGAGCCGCACGTTCTCGGCCCGTACGTCGGCGTCCTCGGCCTCGCCGAAGAGCAGCACCCGCGCCTTGGTGCGGGACGCCATGGCGCGTACCAGCGGGTCGTCCGCGTTCAGGACGGCGCATCCGCCCTCGGGCAGGGACTCCACCAACTCGCCCTTGGCGAGGGCGATTTGCTCCCGGCCGCCGAACTCGCCGATGTGGGCGCTCCCGACGTTCAGGACGAGACCGATGGTCGGCGGGGTCAGACCCGTCAGATAGCGGATGTGGCCGACGCCACGCGCGCCCATCTCCAGGACCAGGTGCCGGGTTTCCGGGCCGGCCGTGAGCGCGGTCAGCGGCAGCCCGATCTCGTTGTTGAGGGAGCCCGGCGTGAAGACGGTGGGCGCGTGGCGCTGGAGCACCTGCGCGATCAGGTCCTTGGTGGACGTCTTGCCGGACGAGCCGGTCAGCGCGACGACATCGGTGCCGAGCCGGCGTACGACATCGCGGGCCAGCGCCCCGAGGGCGCCCTGCACGTCGTCGACGACGATCGCGGGCACGCCGACCGGGCGGGCCGCCAGGACCGCCACCGCGCCCGCCTCGAAGGCGCGCTGCGCGTAGTCGTGGCCGTCGACGTGTTCGCCGGCGAAGGCCACGAAGAGCGAACCGGCCGCCACCTGGCGGGAGTCGATGACGACGGGTCCGGTGACCGTGACGGACGGATCCGGTATGTCGTGCGGCTGCCCGCCGACGATTGCGGCGATCTCGGCGAGGGAGAGGGCGATCACTACTTCATCCCTGACTTTTCTGGATGGCGGCGCGGAGGACGAGGCGGTCGTCGAAGGGGCGTACCACTCCGTGGATGTCCTGGCCCTGTTCATGGCCCTTGCCCGCGACGAGCACGGTGTCACCGGGTTCGGCGCGGGCGACCGCGGAGGCGATGGCGGCGGCGCGGTCCTCGAAGACCTGGACCTCACCGCGCTCGTGGGCCGGCACCTCGGCGGCGCCCGCCAGCATCGCGGCGAGGATCGCGAGGGGGTCCTCGGAGCGGGGGTTGTCGGAGGTCAGTACGGCGGTGTCGGCGAGCCGGGCGGCGGCGGCGCCCATCGGGGCCCGCTTGGTCTTGTCGCGGTCGCCGCCGCAGCCGAGCACGATGTGCAGCTTGCCCTCGGTGACCTTGCGCAGCGAGCGCAGGACCGACTCGACGGCGTCCGTCTTGTGCGCGTAGTCGACGACGGCGAGGTAGGGCTGGCCCGCGTCCACCCGCTCAAGACGGCCCGGCACGCCGGGTACGGCGGCCACTCCGTCGGCGGCGGTCTGCGGGTCGAGGCCGGCGACGGCGAGCGTGACGACGGCGGCGAGGGTGTTCGCCACGTTGAACGGGCCCGGCAGCGGGGCGGTGGCGGAGATCCGCTCGCCCTGCGGCGTCACCACGGTGAAGGTGCTGCTGTCCTGGCGGACCTGGACGTCCTCGGCCCGCCAGTCGGCGTCGGGGTGGCCCTCGGCGGAGAAGGTGGTGATCTCGATGCCGGCCTCCTTCACCAGCCTGCGGCCGTACTCGTCGTCGAAGTTGACGACGCCTCGCTTGGCCCGCCGGGGCGTGAACAGCTGCGCCTTGGCCTGGAAGTAGTCCTCCATGTCGGAGTGGAACTCCATGTGCTCCGGGCTGAGGTTGTTGAAGACGGCGACGTCGAAGACGCAGCCGTCGACCCGGCCCAGCACCAGGGCGTGGCTGGAGACCTCCATGGCGACCGAGTCGACGCCGCGCTCGCGCATCACCGCGAACAGCGCCTGGAGGTCGGTGGCTTCGGGCGTGGTGCGCTCGGACTTGATGCGCTCGTCGCCGATGCGCATCTCGACCGTGCCGATCAGGCCGGTCGCGTGCCCGGCGCCGCGCAGCCCGCCCTCGACGAGGTAGGCGGTCGTGGTCTTGCCGGAGGTTCCGGTGATGCCGAGCTGGAGGAGGTCACGCCCGGGGTGGCCGTAGATCTCGGCGGCGAGTTCGCCCATGCGGCCGCGCGGGTCCCCGGCGACCAGGACGGGCAGGCCGGTCGCGGCGGCCCGCTCGCGGCCGGCCGGGTCGGTCAGCACGGCGACCGCGCCGAGGCTCGCGGCCTGGGCGGCGAAGTCGGCGCCATGGGTGTTGGCGCCCGGCAGCGCGGCGTACAGGTCTCCGGGGCGTACCGCCCGGGAGTCGTGGGTGATGCCGGTGACCTCTCCCGATCCGGGACTGTTCGTCCCCAGGCGCTCGGCCAGCTCGCCGAGCGGGGTCGGACGGGCCTGTTCCGGTCGGGGCGCTCCCGGCTGTTTCGCGGGGGCGTCCTGCTGGGCGGTTCGGTACTGATCAGCGTGTGGCACGGCGGTGAGCGTACCGGGCGCACCCGTCGGGTCGCCAAAAGAGGGGGGCACGGCGTCCTGGGTCCCGTCCTGGTTCCCAGGGCCGCGGGTGATGGTTGTCACTGAGGCTTCCGGATTTCAGTCGTTGCCGCCGAAGGTGACGGGCAGGTTGGGAGGCTGGGCTCCGCTGGGCGGGATCTGGAGGGTCTTGAGGGCGAACTCCATGACCTGCTTGTAGATGGGTCCGCAGATCTGACCGCCGAAGTAGCTGCCCCTGGTGGGGTTCTGGATGGCGCAATAGACGGTGATCTTGGGGTTGTCGGCGGGCGCGAAGCCCGCGAAGGAGGCGGTGTAGCCCTTGTAGGTGCCGGTCTTGGGGTCGACCCGGTTGGCGGTGCCGGTCTTGCCCGCGACCCGGTAGCCGGGGATGGCCGCCTTGGTGCCGGTGCCCTCGGCGTCGCCGACGACCGATTCGAGCATCTGGGCCAGCGTCTTGGCGGTCTTCTCGCTGACCACCCGGGTCTGCCGGGGCGGCGGCGCCGGGGTGAACCGCCCGTCCGGCCCCTTGGTGCCGCGCACCAGGGTCGGTTCGATGCGGACCCCGCCGTTGGCGATGGTCGAGTACACGGAGGCGGCCTGCATGGCGTTGAGCGAGAGGCCCTGGCCGAAGCGGACCGTGTACTGCTGCGAGGTGGACCACTTGTTCGCCGGGGCGAGGATGCCGGGTGTCTCGCCGGGGAAGCCGAGGCCGCTGGGCGAGCCGATGCCGAACTTGCGCAGGTAGGAGTACAGGACGCCGTCGGCCTGGGCGTCGGTCTTGCCCAGCTGCTCGACGGCGAGGATGGTGCCGATGTTGCTGGACTTGGCGAGCACGCCGTTGAGGGTCAGGTTCCAGGTGGCGTGATCGACGTCGTCCTTGAAGAGCCGGTCGCCGCGCTGGAGCCGGTTGGGCACCACCACATGGGTGTCGGGGGTGGCGACGCCCTCCTCCAGGACCGCGGCCATGGACATGACCTTGGCGGTGGAGCCGGGCTCGAAGGCGTCCTGGAGCGCCGCGTTGCCCATCGCCGCGGCGTTGGCCTGGGCGATGTTGTTCGGGTCGAAGCCGGGCGCGTTGGCCATCGCGAGCACCTCGCCGGTGTCGGACCGCTGCACTATGACGTAGCCACGGTCGGCGCGGGACTCGGCGACCTGGTCGGCGATGGCCTTCTGCGCCATCCACTGGATGTCGCGGTCGATGGTCAGCTCGACGTCGGAGCCGGGCACGGCCGGGGTCTCGCGGGTACCGGCGGTGGGCACCCGCCGGCCGCCGGACTGGGCGTAGGAGATCTTGCCGTCGGTGCCGGCCAGCTCCTTGTTCAGGGACGACTCCAGGCCGCCGCCGCCCTTGCCCTCGGCGTTGACGTAACCCAGTATCCCGGCGGCGAGATCGCCGTTGGGGTACACCCGCTTGGTGCTGGACTCGTTCAGGACGCCAGCCAGCACATTGGCGCCGGGGCCGCCCTTGGCGCGGTCGGCGGCCGCCTTCTCGCCGAGGACCTTCTTGAGGTCCTTGATCTGGTTCCAGACCTGCGGGGTCTGTCTGCGGGCGAGCACCACATAGCGGGTCCTGGGCGTCTTGAGCTTCTTGGCGAGCTCTGCCTGGCCCTTGCCGATCAACGGCGCGAGCAGCGCGGCCGCCTGCTCCGCGGCGTCCGGGATCTTGGCGCTCTCGGGGGTGAACAGGGTGGGGTCGGCGGTGATGTCGTACGCGTCGACGCTGGTGGCGAGCGCGATGCCGGCCCGGTCGGTGATCCTGCCGCGTTCGGCGGGCAGCGCGTAGCTGGCGTACCGGTTCTTGTCGGCCTTGGCGGCGTACGCACTGGCGTCGACGGCCTGCACCTGGAGGAGCCGCACCACGAAGGCCAGCATGACCAGGGTGAGCCCGAGGCTGACCAGGCGCAGGCGGGGCCGGTGGCTGCCGAGCTTGAGCTTCTTGGCGGCCGGGGGGCGGCGGGCCGGCGGGCGGGAGCGCGCGGGCGGGGGCACCCGGCGGCGCGGGGGTTCCTTGGGGCTCACTGCGTCACCTGCCGGGGGTCGGGGAGGTCTTCGCCGGCCGGCCGGGCTGGGGGCCGGGGTGTGGCGCTGCTTGGGGCGCGGTGCGGGGGCCTGGCTCGGCGCCCCGGGCAGCGGCGCGGGCTCGGCGGCCTCGGCGGGCGAAGGGTCGCCCGCGGTGCCGGGGACGCCCTTGACGGTGCCGTCGGGGCCGAGGAAGACGGGGTTGCCGCCGGGGACCATGCCGAGGTCACCGGCCCGGCGGGAGAGTGCGTCGGGGGCGGACAGGTCGTCCACGTCGCGCTGGAGGGCCTGCTGTTCGTCGGTGAGTTCGGTGGTCTGCCTGCGGTACTCGCTGAGCTTGAACGAGCCCTCGTTGAGTGCCGAGTTCAGGACCAGGAGCGTGATGAGCCCGCCGCCGAGCAGGGCGACGACGAGGAGCACGAAGGGGGTGCGGGCGGCGCTGTTGGCCCCCTGCGACGGCATCAGCCTGCCGAGCCGCGCGGCGGTGCCGCGCAACTGCATGGCCGGTTTGCTCACACGTCCTCCCTGATCCGCTGGACCCCGCGGAGCCGGGCCGGGGCCGCGCGGCGGTTCTCGGCGACCTCCTCCTCCGTGGGGAGTTCGGCGCCGCGGGTGAGGAGCTTGAGCCGCGGCTGGTAGCGCTCGGGCACCACCGGGAGCCCGGGCGGCGCGGTGTTGGCGGCGCCGGCCGCGAACACCTGCTTGACGATGCGGTCTTCGAGGGACTGGTAGGAGAGCACCGCGACCCGGCCGCCGAGCGCGATGGCGTCGACCGCGGCGGGGATCGCCCGCTCCACGCTGGCGAGTTCGCCGTTGACCTCGATGCGCAGCGCCTGGAAGGTGCGCTTGGAGGGGTTGCCTCCGGTGCGCTTGGCGGCCTGCGGCAGCGCGTCGCGGATCAGCTCCACGAGCCGGGCACTGTTGCTGAACGGCTCCTTCTCGCGCTCGCGCACGATCGCCGAGACGATCCGCTTGGCCTGCTTCTCCTCGCCGTACGCCCGCAGGATCCGCACGAGTTCACCGGGCGGGTAGGTGTTGAGCACCTCGGCGGCGCTCATGCCCGTCGACTGGTCCATACGCATGTCCAGGGGCGCGTCCTGGGCGTAGGCGAACCCTCGGTCGGCCTCGTCGAGCTGCATCGAGGAGACGCCGAGGTCGAACAGGACGCCCTGGACGCGGGGCGTGCCGAGACGTTCCAGCACGTCGGGGAGCTCGTCGTAGACGGCGTGCACCAAGGTGGCGCGCTCCCCGAAGGGGGCCAGGCGCTCAGCGGACAGGCGCAGTGCTTCCTTGTCGCGGTCGAGGGCGATCAGGCGCGCCTCGGGGAACCGGGTGAGCAGGGCTTCGCTGTGGCCGCCGAGGCCGAGGGTGCAGTCGACGACGACCGCACCCGGCTCGGTCAGGGCCGGGGCCAACATGTCCAAGCATCGCTGGAGCATCACCGGGACGTGTCGCTGGCTCAAAGCCGCCCTCTCAAGGTCCGGCGCACCGCCGCGCATACGGGCCGGTTCCCGCTCTCTGCCCGGAGGCGAACGGCTGGCGCCGGGGAAGGGGCGTCAGCCGACCGGAGGGCGGGAGGGGGCCGAGCCGTACGCGCGCCGGGCACGCGGGTAAACGTATGGTCCGGGAGGACGTGCTTCCCGGAGGCCTGGGGTTCCGCACAGGGGAGACCAGCTGTCACTGCTCCCGCTTCGCGTCACTTTAGTCCACCGGTCCTGCGGGTCAATCAACCCTCCAGCGCGCCGCGAGGCACTTTAATCACTCGTTCGGGTGAACACCGGTGAGGTCTGTGGGTTACCTCACAGGCGCCCGAGTTGACGCTCTTTTTCCGACTCCACGACAAGACTCCGAGATCAGCGGCGGCTACCGTCATACATATGTCGACTCCTGCGCACATACCCGCAGAGCCTCCCGCTCGCAGGCCCCGTCTGACCGTCCGCAGCGGAGGGACGGTGACGGACCGGCTGGTCGAGGCGAACCGCCAGTACGCCGCCGCCTTCACCGACCCCGGCATGGACGCCCGCCCCGTCCTGCACGTCGCCGTCGTGGCCTGCATGGACGCGCGCCTCGACCTGCACGCCGCGCTCGGCCTCGAACTCGGCGACTGCCACACCATCCGCAACGCGGGCGGCGTGGTCACCGACGACGTGATCCGCTCCCTCACCATCAGCCAGCGCGCGCTCGGCACCACCAGCGTCATGCTGGTGCACCACACGGGCTGCGGCATGGAGACCCTGACCGAGGACTTCCGGCACGCGCTGGAGCAGGAGGTGGGCCAGCGCCCGGCGTGGGCCGTCGAGTCGTTCCGCGACGCCGACCAGGACGTACGCCAGTCGATGCAGCGGGTGCGGACCTCGCCGTTCCTGCCGCACGTCGACGACGTCCGCGGCTTCGTCTTCGATGTGACGACGGGTCTGCTGCGCGAGATCGACCCGGTGGCCTGACCGCTCAGGCCGGCTGAGAGCTCAGGAACGGAAATAGGGGGACAACTCACCATGAAGACCCCCCAGTTGTCCACAGGCGAGTGACACGACGCGGCAACGGCAACAAGAATGCGGATGTGACAGAGGGCCGAACCGTTCGGCCGCGCTGTCCGTACTTCGGGGTGGGCCGTGCCGTGCGCAGTGCGTCGGCCCGTATGCAAGGGCCGAGGAGGGCCGGGTGACGACCTATGACGATCGAGCGAGCCTCAGCGATCTGACCGCCACGGCGGAGCGTGTCCGCGGGTCGGTGGAGCGTGTGATCGAGGGCAAGCCCGAGGTCGTACGGCTTTCGCTGACCGTACTGCTCGCCGAAGGGCACCTCCTGATCGAGGACGTGCCCGGCGTGGGCAAGACCATGCTGGCCAAGACCCTGGCCAGATCCATCGACTGCTCGGTCCGGCGCATCCAGTTCACGCCCGACCTGCTGCCCTCGGACATCACCGGGGTGTCGATCTACGACCAGCAGCGGCGGGACTTCGAGTTCAAGCCCGGCGCGATCTTCGCCCAGATCGTGATCGGCGACGAGATCAACCGCGCCTCGCCCAAGACCCAGTCCGCGCTGCTGGAATCGATGGAGGAGCGCCAGGTCACCATCGACGGGCAGACCTACGAACTGCCCAGTCCTTTCATGGTCGTCGCCACCCAGAACCCGGTCGAGATGGAGGGCACCTACCCGCTGCCCGAGGCCCAGCGCGACCGGTTCATGGCCCGGGTGTCGATGGGCTACCCCACCCCCGAGGCCGAGCTCCAGATGCTCGACGTGCACGGCGCGGTCTCCCCGCTCGACGACCTCCAGCCGGTGGCGCACGCCCACGAGATCGTCAAGCTGATCGACGCGGTCCGCGGCGTGCACGTCGCGGACGCGGTGCGGCGCTACGCGGTGCAGCTCGTCGGCGCGACCCGCAACCACCCGGATCTCAGACTCGGCGCCTCGCCGCGCGCCACGCTCCATCTGCTGCGCGCCGCGAAGGCGTCCGCCGCGCTGAGCGGCCGGGAGTACGCGCTCCCCGACGACGTGCAGGCCCTGGCCGTCGCGGTGCTCGCCCACCGGCTGCTGCCCACCGCGCAGGCCCAGCTCAACCGGCGCACCGCCGAACAGGTCGTCCTGGAGATCCTCCAGCACACGCCCGTTCCGCAGGCCGGGAACCCGCTGTACGGCCAGCAGCCGCCCGGCGCCCGGCGGCTGTGATGGAGGCCGGGGGGCTCCCCGCCGAGTCCGCCGACGAACAGGCGCGCGGCGGCCTCTGGGCCGCCCTGGCCGGCCTCACCACCCGGGGCCGCTCCTTCCTGGCCGCCGGCGTCGCCGCCGCGATCTGTGCCTTCGTCCTCGGCCAGGAGGACCTGCTGCGGGTCGGTCTGCTGCTCGCCGTGCTGCCGCTGGTCTGCACGGTGGTGCTCTACCGCACCCGCTACCGGGTCGCGGGCAGCCGCCGCCTGGCCCCCGGCCGGGTCCCGGCCGGCTCCGAGGCGCGGGTCCATCTGCGGCTCGACAACGTCTCGCGGCTGCCCACCGGCCTGCTCATGCTCCAGGACCGGGTGCCCTACGTCCTCGGCCCGCGCCCGCGTTTCGTGCTCGACCGGGTCGAGGCGGGCGGCAAGCGCGAAGTGTCCTACCGGGTCCGCTCCGACCTGCGCGGACGCTATCCGCTCGGCCCGCTGCAACTGCGCCTCACCGACCCGTTCGGGATGTGCGAGCTGACCCGCGCCTTCAGTGCGTACGACACGTTGACCGTCATCCCCAGGACCGAGCCGCTGCCGCCGGTACGGCTCTCGGGCGAGGCCGCCGGGTACGGCGACGGGCGGCACCGCTCGCTCGCGCTCGCCGGTGAGGACGACGTGATTCCGCGCGGCTACCGGCACGGGGACGATCTGCGCCGGGTGCACTGGCGCTCGACCGCGCGCTACGGCGAACTGATGGTGCGCCGCGAGGAGCAGCCGCAGCGGGCCCGCTGCACGGTGCTGCTCGACACCCGGGACATCGCGTACGCGGGAGCCGGCCCCGACTCGGCCTTCGAATGGGCGGTGTCGGGCGCGGCCTCGGCCCTCACGCACATGCTGGAACGGGGCTTCTCCGTACGCCTGTTGACCGACACCGGCAGTTCCGTGCCGGGTGACGGCGCGGGCGGGTTCGCCGGTTCGACCCAGGACTCCTCGGACTCGGCCGGGCTGATGATGGACACCCTCGCCGTCGTCGACCACTCCGACGGCGGCGGCCTCTCCCGCGCGTACGACGTGCTGCGCGGCGGCAACGAGGGGCTGCTCATCGGCTTCTTCGGGGACCTCGACGAGGAGCAGGCGGCGGTCGCGGCGAAGATGCGGCGGCGCAGCGGCGCCGCGGTCGCCTTCGTGCTCGACAGCGGTCTGTGGACGCACGGCTCCCCCGAGCGCGGCCCGGTCGAGGAACGGCTGCGGCTGCTGCGCGAGGCGGGATGGACCGCGCTCCAGGTGAGCCCGGGCGCCTCGCTGCCCGAGCTGTGGCGCCAGGCAGGACGGGAACGCGGCGTCACGGGGGCGGCGTCCGGTGGCGCGGTCGGCACGGCAGGGGGATGGTCATGAGCGGGCGCGGACGTCTGGCGCTGTGCGCCTATCTCGCCACGGTGCTGGCGGCCTGCTCGATGCTGCCGCTGGTCGACCCGGCGAGCTGGATCCTGCAAGCGGCCTTCCTGCTCGCGCTCGTGGCCGGGGTCGGCGCGCTGGCCCGGCGGGTGCCGCTGGCCCGGCCGCTGACCGTGCTCGCCCAGTTGGTCGTGGCCCTTCTGCTGCTGACCCTGGTCTTCGCGCGGCATCAGGCACTCGGCGGGGTACTGCCGGGCCCCGACGCCGTGGAGCGGCTCAACTCCCTTCTCCAGCAAGGCACTTCGGACGTCGGGCAGTACGCGATCCCGGCGCCCGCCACCCCGGGCATCCGGCTCATGATGGTCGGCGGGGTGCTGATCATCGGCCTCGCGGTGGACGCGCTCGCGGTGACGTTCCGCAGCGCGGCCCCGGCGGGTCTGCCGCTGCTCGCGCTGTACTCGGTGGCCGCCGGGCTCTCCTCGGGCGGCGCGAGCTGGCTCTGGTTCGTGCTCGCGGCCGCGGGCTATCTGCTGCTCCTGCTCGCCGAGGGCCGCGACCGGCTCTCGCAGTGGGGGCGGGTCTTCGGCGGCGCGGCCCGCGCTCCGGGCCGCGCCCAGCAGGGCGTGTTCGACAACGCGGCGCCGCTCGCCCCGGTCCGTACCGGACGGCGCATCGGGGTGCTCGCGCTCGGCATCGCGCTGGTGATCCCGGCGCTGCTGCCCGCGCTCGACGGCGGCCTGCTCGGCGCGGCCGGCGGCGGTGGGGGCGGCGACGGCAGCGGCGGGACGATCTCGGCGGTCAACCCGCTGGTGTCGCTCCAGAACAGCCTGAACCAGCCCGAGGACCGCGAGGTGCTGCGGTACAACACCAACGCCGAGGACACCAAGGAGCTGTATCTGCGCATCGTCGCGCTCGACGAGTTCGACGGGGCCTCCTGGAAGTCCTCGGAGCGGCACATCAAGGACGTGCCCGATCCGCTGCCGCGGCCCGACGGGCTGAGCCCGGTGGTCGCCACCACCGAGGTGCAGACCAGCGTCTCGGCGGCCGGCTGGTACGCGCAGAGCTGGCTGCCGATGCCGTTCCCCGCGACCCAGGTGAAGATCAAGGGCGACTGGCGGTTCGAGCCGGTCGGGCGGACCCTGGTCGGCGACCGCAAACAGACGACCCGCGGCGCGCAGTACACGGTCGGCAGTCTCCTGATCCGGCCCACGGCCGCCCAGTTGGCGAACGCCGCGGCCCCGCCGGCGGAGCTGCTGAAGGAGTACACGCGCGTTCCGGACTCGCTGCCCTCGGTGGTGAGCGCCACCGCGCGCCAGGTCACCGGCGGCGCCTCGAACAACTACGAGAAGGCCGTCAAGCTCCAGGACTGGTTCTCCACCAACGGCGGCTTCACCTACAACACGCGCGTCCAGTCGGGCAGCGGCACCGAGGCGATCGCCAACTTCCTTCAGGAGAAGGAGGGCTTCTGCGTCCACTTCTCCTTCTCGATGGCCGCGATGGCCCGCACCCTGGGCATCCCGGCCCGGGTCGCGGTGGGCTTCACGCCCGGCACCCCGCGCGCGGACGGCACGATGTCGGTGGGCCTGCGCGACGCGCACGCCTGGCCCGAGCTGTACTTCCAGGGCGTGGGCTGGACGCGCTTCGAACCGACGCCGACCCGGGGCACGGCCCCCGACTACACCCGCCAGCAGGCCCCCGCGGGCAGCCCGAGCAGCCCGGCCGAGCCGTCCAAGCGGGCCTCCGCCGAGCCCTCGGCGGCGCCCTCCGTCGCCGACTCCTGCCCGCCGGCCGCACGCCGTCTGGGCGACTGCGGCCCCTCCGCCGCGGCGGGCGTCGCGGCCCCGACGGACGGCGGCCCCTCGGCCTCGGCCCTGCTCGGGGTGGCCCTGGGCGCGGTGGTACTCCTCGCCCTGCCGCTGCTGCCCCTGCTGTGGCGCACGCGGATACGGGCCCGACGGCTCGGCTCCGGCGGGCGCACCCCGGCCGACGCGGTGGCCCGGACGCTCGCCGCCTGGCAGGAGATCACCGACACGGCCTGGGACCACGGCATCCTGCCGGACGAGTCGCAGACGCCCCGCAAGGCGGCGGCCCGGGTGGTGCGTCTGGGCGGCCTGGACGGCGCGGCGGCCGAGTCCGCGCACCGGGCGGCGAGCGCGGTGGAGCAGGTCCTGTACGCCCCGGTCCCCCAGCCCACCCCCGGCCTGGTCGACGACGTGGCCCGCGTGACGTCCGGCCTACGCGCCCGGGCGACCCGCCGCCAAACCCTCCGGGCGATTCTCGCGCCGCGCTCAGCCGTGCGGGTGATCTGGGCGGGGGCGCTCCGCTGGGGGCGGGTGCGGGGGGCACTCTCAGGCTTCGCCCGAACCACGGGCACGCGCCTACGCCCCGGCTCCCCGAGAGGCTAGACCCCCCCCTCGCCCTCGGCCCGGGGCGGGCGGGGCCCCCTGCCCCCGGGTGCGGGTGGTTCGGGGTTGCGTTGGCTTTCGGGTGCGGCCCGTGCGGCGCTGGTCGCGCAGTTCCCCGCGCCCCTTAACCCTCTCGACCCTGCGGACCGTGGTCGCTTCTCGCGCAGTTCCTCGCGCCCCTGAAAACCCGTTTTCGAGTGCGGGTCGCGGGTGGCTGGTCGCGCAGTTCCCCGCGCCCCTAACTACTCGGTGCTGGGGCACCTACAGCCCGTCCGGCGATTGAGGACGAGCGCCGTTCAGGCGCGATACGGGGTCTGGGGCGGAGCCCCAGGAACCCCGATGTTCGGCTGCGGACCGTGGTCGCTTCTCGCGCAGTTCCCCGCGCCCCTAGCTACTCGGTGCTGGCCAGCATCGGCCACCTCAGCCCGTCCGGCGATTGAGGACGAGCGCCCTTAAGGCGCGAACGGGGTCTGGGGCGGAGCCCCAGGGGGCCGGAACCAACCAACCCGCTGCACGGGCGGGTGGGTGGGCAAAAGGGCTCGGGGTCTGGGGCGGAGCCCCAGGGAGGGGGGATAGCTAAGGGGCGGGCACCTTGGTTAGGTGGGCCGCCCCTTTGGTGCAGGTCAGAACGGGGCGGGGCTAGCGCCCCTCATCGCGGCGCCGCTGCCACCGCTGCTCGATCCGGTCCATCACAGAACGCCGCTGCCGCACCTGCCGAGGCCCCGCGGCACCACCCGGCCGCACCTGTTCCCCCGGCCGAGGCGCCTTGCGCCAACCGGTCACCGCGAGCACCGCACATCCGAGCATGACGAGGAAACCCACCACGCTGATCCAGATCTGCTGCGCGACCATTCCTGCCATGAGGAGCGCGATACCCACCAGGAAGCCGGCGACCGCCTGGTAGACCCGTCGCCGGGTGTACGTACGCAGCCCGCTTCCCTCAAGCGCTGTCGCGAACTTGGGATCTTCGGCGTACAGCGCTCGCTCCATCTGCTCGAGCATGCGCTGCTCGTGCTCCGAGAGCGGCACGGAGTCCTCCTACTCGTCGGTCGCGGGGGGCGACCGGATGCGGCCCCTTCAGGATAGGCAGGGAATCGCCCCCGTGAAACCCGCCCTCTACGCCAAATCACCAACCCGGCCGCCACAGCGAATCGGCTGTGGAGATTCAATTCCCCAAGAGTCGATCCGTCATGCCGGACGGTGTCCCCCGATCATACGGGGCGAAGTCGCCGATCGGGGGGCCTGTGGCGTACTCCATGCGGCACAGCGTCGCTGATCAGCCCGCCGGAGGCCGGCCGAGCGGAACAGGGACGCGGGAGCGGCCGCGGGGCGGAGGTCAGCCGCGCTTCTCGCCGAGGACGTGCAGCTGGGTGGCGATGGCGTGGAAGGCGGGGAGTTCGGCGGCGGCCGCCTCCAGCTTGAGGAGCGCGTCGAGGGCGCCCGGCTCGGTGTCCACGAGGACGCCCGGGACCAGGTCGGCGAAGACCCGTACGCCGTGGACGGCCCCGGCACTCGCCCCGGCCGCGGCGACGAGCTCGGTGAGGCGCTCGGCGGTGAACCGGTGCGGCACGGGGTCGCCGGCGCCCCAGCGGCCGGCCGGGTCGGAGAGCGCGTGCTGGGCCTCGGTGAAGTGCCCGGCGAGCGCGCGGGAGATCACCGCGCCGCCGAGCCCTGCGGCGAGCAGGCTGAGCGCGCCCTCGGGCCGCAGCGCGTCCACCGCGTTGCGCACGCCTTCCGCCGGGTCCTCGACGTACTCCAGGACGCCGTGGCACAGCACCGCGTCGTAGCCACCGCGCTCGACCACGTCGAAGAGGCCGAGCACGTCGCCCTGGACGCCCTGGACCCGCTCGGCCACCCCGGCCTCGGCGGCCCTGCGCTCCAGCGCGAACAGCGCGTTGGGGCTGGGGTCGACCACGGTGACGCGGTGGCCGAGGGCGGCCAGCGGGACCGCGAAGTTGCCGGAGCCGCCCCCGGTGTCCAAGACGTCCAGGGCCGCGCGCCCGGTCGCCTGGACCCGGCGGTCGAGCGCTTCCTTCAGGACCTCCCAGACCACGGCGGTACGGAGGGAGGCGCGGGGGCGCATGGGGTCCGACACGGCAGTTGACTCCTCGGCGCGGTGCCGCCGCGGACGCGGCGTGGGAAGGGTGAAGACCCGTCCACCCTAATGGGATGTGGTGAACGGCCCGTCATCCCTTGTACCTCCCCGACCAGCATCCGAAGCATCCGGTCGGCGCGGGCCGCCGCGCCGGGGCGCCGTCAGCCCTTCCTCCTTTCCGCCTCCGGCTCGCCCGGCCTCGCCTGGGGCAGCACGGGCTGGAGGACGAGCAGGCGCTCGACGAGGCGCAGGAACATCGCCGCGTCGCGGAGCAGGTCGTCGGCGTCCCGGGTGGTGGCCGCGCCCGGGATGCCGGCCTCGGCGCGGGCCCGCCGGTCCGCCCCCGAGGCGAACAGGGCGCTCCACTCGGCCAGTTCGGGCGCTATCTCCGGCAGCACTTCCCAGGCGCTGCGGATGCGCCGGCGCCGGCGCGGGGTGGTCTCGGGCCGGCCGCGGGCGGCCAGCACCGCGGCGGCGGTGCGCAGGGCGGCCAGATGGGCCGTGGCGTACCGCTCGTTGGGGGCGTCCAGGACGGCCGCCTCGTCGAGGCCGCCGCGGGCCTGGGCGAGCAGGTCCAGGGCGGCGGGGGGTGCGCCGGCCCGGCGCAGCACGGGGTGGACGTCGGTTGCGGCACCGTTCAGTGAGGGGGCAGGGCTGCTTGCGCGGCGCCGGGGTACAGCTGCTGCGTGGGAGCTGGCCATGACGAACCTCCTGTCGTCGTGTGACGGCACTGTGGCCGTATGTGTCCATCGTGAGGGGCACCACTGACAATCGGCCGGGATACGTGGCTGACCTGCTGCTTTGCCTCGCATAGGGGTTCGGGCTATCTTTTGTACTGACCAGTCAGTTCAAAAAGGGCCGGGTCGGGTTCTCCGGCCCGGGGACGCGCAGAGCAGGGGGAGACGTGGCGCGCAGAGCAGGGGGGAATGTGGAGAGTTCGCACGCGGACGTGACCGGCGCCGCGATCCATGCCGAGGGCTTCGGGCTCAAGGGGCCGCGCGGCTGGGCCTTCAGAGGGGTCGGCGTCGACGCCGAGCCCGGTTCGCTGGTCGCGGTCACGGGCCCCTCCGGCTCCGGCCGCACCTGTCTGCTGCTCGCCCTCACCGGCCGCATGAAGCCCGCCGAGGGCCGGGCCCGGGTGGCCGACCAGCCGCTGCCCCGCAAGATGGCGGCCGTGCGGCGGATCAGCGCGCTCGCCCACGTGCCCGGTGTCAGCGAGCTCGACCCGGCCTTCACGGTCGCCGAGCACCTGCGCGAGCGCGTGATGCTCAAGCGTCGCTACGGCGGTTCGGTGCGGGCGCTGCTGCGCTCCCCCGCCACCCGCCGGGCCGAGTCCCGCGCGTTGATCGACGACGCGCTCGCCGCGGCCGGACTCGACCTCGCCTCGCTGCCCAAGCGCGGGGCCACCGCCGTACGCGACCTCGAACGCCTGGAGGCGCTGCGGCTCACGGTGGCGCTCGCGCTGATCCAGGAGCCGCGGCTGCTCGCGGTCGACGACACCGACATGAAGCTCTCGGACGAGGAACGGGCCGCCGCCTGGGCGCTGCTGCGCTCGGTCGCCGACTCGGGCATCACCGTCCTCGCGGTGTGCAGCGAGTCGCCCGCCGAGGCCGACACCACCGTACGCACGACAGGATCCGGCGCCGGGGACGGGGCCACGGACGAGGAGGGGGCGGCGGATGCGTTCGCCACGACTGGCAGCGCTTGAGCTGAAGCGGTTCGGCAGGGGGAAGCTGCCGCGGGCCGCTCTGGTGGCGCTGCTCCTGCTGCCGCTGCTGTACGGCGCTCTCTACCTGTGCTCGTTCTGGGACCCCTACAGCCGGCTCGACCGCATACCGGTGGCCCTGGTCAACGACGACAAGGGGGCCGAGGCCGCCGGGCAGAAGCTCCAGGTGGGCGACGAGCTCAGCAAGAAGCTCCGCGACAGCAAGACCTTCGAATGGCACGAGGTCAGTGACGCCGCGGCGCGCGAGGGGCTCGAAAAGGGCACGTACTTCCTGTCGTTGACGGTGCCGTCGGACTTCAGCCAGAGGATCGCGTCCAGCTCCGGGGAGTCTCCCGAGACGGGCGCGCTCCAGGTGCACACCAACGACGCGAACAACTACATCGTGGGCTCGATCTCCCGCACGGTCTTCGCCGAGGTGCGCGCCGCCGCCTCCACCAAGGCCTCGCGCTCCTTCCTCGACAAGATCTTCATCTCGTTCGGCGACCTCCACGACCAGACCGAGAAGGCGGCCAAGGGCGCGGGCGACCTCAAGGACGGGCTCGGCAAGGCCAAGGACGGCTCCAAGCAGCTCGCCGACGGCCTCAAGGACGCCAAGGACGGCAGCGGCAAGCTGGCGGGCGGCATCACCCTGCTCGACACCGGCGCGGGCACCCTCGCCGGCGGCGCCCAGCAGGTCGCCGACGGCACCCAGCGCCTCGCGGACCAGGCCAACGCGGCGGCCGGGCAGGCGCGTCCGTACCTCAAGGACAACGGCAAGACGGTCGGGGACGCGGCGAAGCTGCTCGCCGACTCGATCCAGCCCGTGCGGGACAACCTCAAGAGGATCATCGAGCTGGCCCCCGAGGCGGCGGCCGGCACCCGTAAGGCCTCGCAGGACGTCAACGCACTCCACCAGCAGCTCTGCGTGGACCAGCCCGCCGACGGCAAGGTCTGTCCGGTGCTGAGCAAGGCCAAGAAGGCGATGGCCACCGGGGCAACCCTTACCGCGGACGTCAACAACCTCGTCAAGGACCAGGGCGGTGACTTCAAGAAGCTCGACAAGAGCCTCGAAGACCTCCAGACCCAGGCCCGTGCCCTGGCCGCGAAGGCACCGCACCTCGCCGGCGACCTGGACCAGAAGATCGCCGACGTCAACAAGCTCAACAAGGGCGCGCACGACGTCGCCAAGGGCGCGCGCGACATCCACACCGGCCTCGGCAAGGCCAAGACCGGCGCCACCGACCTCGACACGGGTGTGGGCAAGCTGAAGAAGGGTGCGGGCGCGCTCGACGGCGGGATCGTCAAGCTCTCCGACGGCTCGGTCCAGCTGTCCAACGGCCTGCACGACGGCGTCGGGAAGATCCCCGACTACGACAAGCAGCAGCGCGACCAGCGCACCGAGGTGATGGCCGACCCGGTCAAGCTGGCCTCCCAGGCGATGCACAAGGCGCCCAACTACGGCACCGGCTTCGCCCCGTACTTCATCCCGCTCTCCCTGTGGGTGGGCGCGATGGTCGCGTACATGCTGATCGCGCCGCTCAACCGGCGCGCCCTGGCCGCCGGGGCCTCGGCCTGGCGGATCGCCCTCGCGGGCTGGCTGCCGGTGGCGGCCATCGGGCTGCTCCAGATCGCCGCGCTGATGTCGGTGCTGCACTTCGGGCTCGGCCTCGAAATGGAGCGGACCGCGGGGACGCTGGGCTATCTGGCGCTGGCCTCCTGCTGCTTCACCGCGATCGTGCAGTGGCTGAACGCCAAGTTCGGCGCGGCCGGACGCATCCTGGTGCTCGCCCTGCTGATGCTCCAGCTGACCTCGGCGGGCGGCACCTACCCCGTCCAGACCAGCCCGGCCTTCTTCAACGCCATCCACCCCTATCTGCCGATGAGTTACGTCGTGGACGGGCTTCGCCGGCTGATCACCGGCGGCGATCTGGGCGTGGTCTGGCAGGGTTGCGCGGTCCTCGCGGCCTTCACCGCGGGCGCCCTCGCCCTCACCGCGCTCTCCGCCCGGCACAAGCAGGTCTGGTCGCTCGACCGCCTGCATCCGGAGCTGAGCCTGTGAGAATCGACGCCATGGACAGCAGCAGCACCAGACGGCAGGCGACCCGGCAGAAGCTGTACGAAGCCGCCGTGACGCTCATCGCCGAGCAGGGCTTCTCGGCCACCACCGTCGACGAGATCGCCGAGCGGGCCGGCGTCGCCAAGGGCACGGTCTACTACAACTTCAAGAGCAAGACCGAGCTCTTCGAGGAGCTGCTGCGCCACGGCGTGGGTCTGCTGACCGCGTCCTTGCAGGCGGCCGCGGACGAGACCGACGAGCGGGGCGGCACCAAGGTCGAGGCCCTGGACGCGATGATCCGGGCCGGCCTGGGCTTCATCCACCGCTACCCGGCCTTCACCCAGCTCTACGTCGCCGAGCTGTGGCGCACCAACCGGGCCTGGCAGTCGACGCTCCTGGTGGTGCGCCGCGAGGCGGTGGCCGTGGTGGAGACGGTCCTTCGGGACGCGGTCGCCGAGGGCGAGCTGAGCGAGGAGATCGACATCCCGCTCACGGCGGCGGCCCTGGTCGGCATGGTCCTGGTGGCCGCGCTCGACTGGCAGGCCTTCCAGAGCGAGCGCTCCCTGGACGACGTCCACGCGGCGCTCTCCCGGCTGCTGCACGGCCGGGTCGGCGGGCGCTAGCCGAACGCCCCGCAACGCGCGGACGCCGGGCCGGTGCGGTTCAATCCCCCTTGAACCACACCGGCCCGGCGCTTCCCCCGTACGTCCCCCCGGGTCTCCCCCACCCCCGTCACGTCCGGGGAGCCGCGCCGGTTCCGCCGCCCCGTGTCGGCGGTGCCGGCGCCGCGCCCCTTCCGTGGCCTCCACCTTCCCTTCTGCGCAGGTGGGAGCCCATCCGTGCGGGTACTCATCTCGCCCTCTAGGTACGGATACTCAGAGGTCCGCGCACAACCCCGGACCCGGCCCCGCGCGACTGACTACGATCACGTCCGTGTCCGTACTCCCCCTCGTGTTCACCAGCGGCTGGGCGAGCGGAATCAACGCGTACGCGGTGGTCCTGCTGCTCGGCATCTTCGGCGCCACCGGACTCACCGACGAGGTGCCCGAGGCGCTCCAGCGGCCCGATGTGCTGATCGTGGCCGGCGTTCTCTTCCTCTGTGAGGCGGTCGCGGACAAGATCCCGTACGTGGACTCGGTCTGGGACTCCGTGCACACGGTGATCCGGCCGATCGCGGGCGCGGTCGTCGGCGCGCTGCTCGCCGGGCAGAACGGTTCGCTGCCCGATCTCGCGGCCGGCGCGGTGGGCGGTTCGACGGCGCTGCTGAGCCATCTGGTCAAAGCCGGGACGCGGATGGCGGTGAACACCTCGCCCGAGCCGTTCAGCAACATCGCGCTGAGCACGGCGGAGGACCTCGGGGTCGCCGGGATCATCAGTTTCGCGATCTTCCATCCGCTCGCGGCGGCCGTGATCGCGGGCGTCCTGCTGCTCCTGGGCGTCGTGATACTGGTCGTGCTGTGGCGGAAGATCCGCCGGTTTCGGCGGCGCAGGGCGCAGCGCCGGGAGGAGAAGCGGCTGGCCGCGGCGGGGGTCGTCCGGCCTCCGGAGTGAGCTGTCAGTGGCGGCGGATAAAGTCGCCGGCATGGCACGGATTGTGGTGATCGGCGCCGGCATGGGCGCCATGGCGGCTGCCGCCCGGCTGGCCGTAGCAGGCCACCGGGTGACGGTGTACGAGCGCTCGGCGACCTACGGCGGCGCTCTGGGACGGTTCGAGCGGGACGGGTTCGTCTTCGACACCGGCCCCGGTCTGCTGCGGCTGCCCGCCGTCTACCGCGACCTGTTCGTGAAGACCGGCAAGGAGCCGCTGGAGAGCGTCGTGGAGCCGGCCCCGGTGGATCCGGCCGTGCGCCATGTGTTCGCCGACGGCACCGAGGTCGCGCTGCCCAACGCCTCGCGCGCGGGCGTGATGTCCGCGCTGGACGACGCCCTGGGCGCGGGGGCGGGCGAGCGCTGGGGGGCCTTCCTGGTCCGGGCCCGCGAGGCCTGGGACCGCACCCGCAGGCCGCTCCTCGAGGAGCCGCTGTGGCCCAACTGGGAGGTGCTGGCCCGCGAGCCCTACCCCGCGCTCAAGCAGCGCCGGCTGCTGCGCGCGCCCCGCCAGGCGGCCACGCTCGGCGAGGTCGCCGCGTGGGAGCTGGGCGGCGGCCGGCTCGGCGCGCTCCTGGAGAGCTACGCCCTGGAGTACGGCCTGGACCCGAGCACGGCCCCCGCCTCCGCGGCCGTGCTGCCGTACATGGAGCAGACCTTCGGCAGCTGGTATGTGCGCGGCGGCATGCGGGAGTTGGCGCGGGCGGTGTACGAGCGCTGCCTGGCCAGGAAGGTGGAGTTCGTCTTCGGCGCCGATGTGCGGCTGGTCCGCGAGAAGGACGGCCGGGCCGCCGGTGTCGAGCTGGCCGACGGCGCCGTCATCGAGGCGGACCACGTGGTGTGCGGCGCGGATCCGCGCGGCCTCCAACGGATGCTTGTGGAGCGGGAGTTGTGGGGTGCGGACCGGGTGCGGCCCGCGGCCGCGCTCGGGCCGAGCCGCTTCACCGTGCTGCTCGCGCTGCGCGGTGGGCGCCCCTCGACCGCCGCGCACCGCACGGTGGTGCACTCCCCGGACGCCGCCGCCGAGGCCCGCACGGCCTTCGCGGGCCCGGGCACCGAACGGCCCACGGTCACGGTGCTGCGCCCCGACGACCCGGCGGTGCGCCCGGACGAGGACCACGAGGCGGTGACGCTGACGGCGACGGTCGCCCCGCACGGCCCGGTGGACTGGACGGACGAGCGCCTTGTCCTGCGGTACACGGAGGAGCTGATCGCGGCCGCCGAGCCGGCCGTGCCCGACCTTCGGGAGCGGCTGCTGTGGCACGAGACGCGCACCCCGGTCGATCTCGCGCGGGCGACCGGCGCCGAGGGCGGTTCAGTGCCCGCGCCCTCCCTCGCCGGGGCCGGAGCCGCGTTCCTGCACCCGGCGAACACGACGGCGCTGCCGGGGCTCTACACGGCGGGCGGCTGGGCGCACCCCGGGGGCGGGCTCGCGCACGCCGGGATGTCGGGCGCGCTGGTGGCCGGTCTGATCGTGGAGGGGGACGACTTCCGCGGCTCGCAGTGAGCCCGGCCCGGGCCCGTCGACAGCGGCGCGTCAGTAGCGGTAGGGCTGCTGCTCGGGGTGGTGCGGCAGGTCTGTGTGGTTCGGGTGGTTCGGGTCGTAGGGCGGCTGGGCCTGCTGCTGCTCATAAGGGGCGTACTCACCGTCGCGCTGCTGGGGCACCCAGACACCTCCGGGCGGGGTGTCCGTGCCGTACTGCGCGGCGAGCGGATCGGGATAGGAGTGCTGGCCGCCGAAGCTGTCGTAGGCGCTGTAGGTGCCGTACGCCTGGCCCCCGTTGCCGATGTACGGATCCGAGTAGGCGGCGTACTGCTGCTGTCCCGTGCCCGTCTCGTCGTACGGCGGGGCGTAGGGGTCGGCGTAGGGCTGGTGCGGGTCGTACGCGCCGTACTGGGCGGGGCCCTCGCCCTCGCTCTGCTGGGCGGGGCGGTAGATGCCGTACTGGCCGGTCTCGTCGGGCATCGGCAGCGGCTCGTAGACCGAATCGGCCGGTGCCGCGGACCCGTTGGGGTCGAAGGGGTCGGCCTCGGCGGGCTCCCCGTACTGGAGGTCGGAGACTTCCAGGACCGGCTCCGGCGCGGCGGCGCCCCTGCGGCCCGCCTTGCGGCGGCGGCTCGCGCCGGGCCTGCCGCCCAGCGCCCAGCCGGTGGAGAAGCCGCGCCGGAAGGAGAGGGTGACATACACCTGGCCGACCGCGAAGGCGATCGCACCCACGATGATCACGAGGACGGACGGGATGAGGACGCCGAGGACCACACCGAGGAATCCGGTGAAGGCCAGCAGCCTCCAGCGCAGTCGCGCCTTGTACTGCAACAGCACTTCGCCGAGCAGCCACAGTGCGACGACTCCGAACGCGATGTAGAGGACCGTCCAGCCCATGTACGCCCCTCATTCTCCTGTCCCGGGTACAGCTGTCCCCTGACCCGGGTACCGGTCTCCGGCTACGCCTGCTGGTGCAGACCGAGATTCTCGTAGATTTCGAGCGTCGCCGTGGAGTTGTTGAGGGTAATGAAGTGCAACCCGGGAACGCCATCGGCGAGCAGCCGTGAGCAGAACTCGGTGGCGAACTCGATGCCAATGGAGCGTACAGCGGCCGGATCGTCCTTGACCGCAAGCATCCTGGCCCGAAGCTCCTCCGGGAAGACCGCGGTGCTGAGTTGGGGCAGGCGCTCCAACTGCTTCACGCTGGTCACGGGCATGACCTCGGGGATGATGGGGGTTTCGCAGCCGGCCGCCGCGACCCGGTCGCGCAGCCGCAAATAGTTCTCGGGCTCGAAGAACATCTGCGTGATGGCGTAATCGGCGCCCGCGCGGCACTTGTCCACGAAGTTCCGGATGTCGGAATCCCAGTCGGTGGAGCGGGGATGCATCTCGGGGAAGGCCGCGACGCCCACGCAGAAGTCGCCCGACTCCCGGATGAGCGAGACCAGTTCGGCCGCGTAGGTCACGCCCTGGGGGTGCTTGACCCACTCCCCCATCGGGTCGCCCTTCGGGTCGCCGCGCACCGCGAGGATGTTGCGGATCCCGGCATCGGCGTACTGGCCCACCGTGTGGCGCAGTTCGGCGACCGAGTGCCCGACGGCGGTGAGGTGGGCGACCGGGGTGAGGGTGGTGTCCTCGGTGATCTGCTGGGTGGCCTCGACGGTGCCGGTACGGGTGGTGCCGCCGGCGCCGTACGTCACGGAGACGAAGTCGGGGGCGACCGCTTCGACCCGGCGCAGCGCGTTCCAGAGGTTCCGTTCGCCCTTCTCGGTCTTGGGGGCGTAGAACTCGAAGGAGTACGTGGTCTCGCCGGTCGCGAGCATGTCGCGCACGGTTCGTGCGCGATCAGTCCTGGTGGAAGCAGTGCCAAGGGCCATACTGGCAGGTTAGCCACGGGGCGTCGGCACCCCAAGCAAACGGGGTGGATTGTCTCGATTGCCGGACTTCTGTCCACCCCTCGGACAGCGGGACCCGCGCCCGACCCGGGACTAGCCGAGCCGCTCGCGGACCCGCTGGGCGAGGTCGGCGGCGGCCGCGGCCGGGTCGTCGGCCTCGGTGATCGCCCGTACGACGACGACGCGGTCCGCGCCGGCGTCCAGGACCTCGTCCAGGTTGCCCGCGTCGATCCCGCCGATCGCGAACCAGGGCCGGTCGGTGGCGAGCGCGGCGGTGTGGCGCACCAGGTCCAGGCCCGGCGCGTACCGGCCCGGCTTGGTGGGGGTGGGCCAGCAGGGGCCGGTGCAGAAGTAGTCGACGCCGGGCTCGACGGCGGCCGCGGCGGCCTCCGTCGGCGCGTGGGTGGAGCGGCCGATCAGCACGTCCGGGCCCAGGATGGCGCGGGCGGCGGGGACCGGCAGGTCACCCTGGCCCAGGTGCAGCACATCGGCGCCGATGGCGTGCGCCACGTCGGCCCGGTCGTTGACGGCGAGGAGCTTGCCGTGGCGCCGGCAGGCGTCCGCGAGCACGGCCAGGTGCTCCAGCTCCTCGGCGGCCTCCATGCCCTTGTCGCGCAGCTGCACGATGTCCACGCCCGACGTCAGGACGGCGTCCAGGAACGCGGGCAGGTCGCCCTGGCGCTTGCGCGCGTCGGTGCACAGATAGAGCCGGGCGTCGGCGAGCTGCTCACGGGCCGTGGGCATGGAAGGTCCCCCGTCGGTTCGTCTTCGGCCGGGCCGCGCGGTGTACGGGCCGGGTGGACCGGACCGTACACCGCGCCGTCGTGGCACGGTCGGGTGGGCTCTTTCGACGTTCGGCTCAGAGGGCGAGCGCCTGGGCGCGGCGCTTCACCTCCGTGCCGCGATTCTCACTGAGGGCCTCGGCGGGGGTGCCGGGCAGGCTCGGGTCGGGGGTGAAGAGCCACTCCAGCATCTCCTCGTCGGAGAAGCCGTCGTCCCTCAGGAGCGTCAGCGTTCCCACCAGGCCCTTCACCACCTTGTCGGTGTCGATGAAGGCGGCCGGCACCTGGAGTGCCCTGTTCTCACCGCGTCGTACGGCGATGAGCTGGCCCTCCTTGACCAGCTGCCGTACCCGGGTCACCTCCACGTCCAGCATCTCCGCGATGTCGGGCAGGTAGAGCCAGGCGGGGACGAGAGCATCAATCTTTGCGTCAATCTCGGTCACGGTCCAAGCGTGCCATCTCGCGGGGGCGGTCGGTACCGGGGTGGCCTTTCGGAGGCTCCGCCCCCGCCCCCCCCCGCACTGGGGGCGCTGCCCCCCGGCCCCCGCTCCTCAACCGCCGGAGGGGCTACTTTTCGCCTGCGGACCGTGCTGGGCTGATCGCGCAGTTCCCCGCGCCCCTAACCCCCTTTTGCCTGCGGACCGCGGCCGCGTCTCGCGCAGTTCCCCGCGCCCCTGAGCCCGCTTTCGCCTGCGGACCGTGCCCGCGTCTCGCGCAGTTCCCCGCGCCCCTGAGCGGCACCGGTGCTGGCCCGCACCTCAGCCTGTCCGGCGATTGAGGACGAGCGCCCTTCAGGCGCGAACGGGGTCTGGGGCGGAGCCCCAGGGCCTTCACCTGCGGACCGTGCCCGCGTCTCGCGCAGTTCCCCGCGCCCCTAACTACTCGGTGCTGGCCAGCACCCCAGCCCGTCCGGCGATTGAGGACGAGCGCCGTTCAGGCGCGAACGGGGGTGCAGGGGGCGGAGCCCCCGCCCGGGGTCTGGGGCGCAGCCCCAGGGGCCCGGAACCCTCCAACCCTGCGCCTACGGGCGGGTGGGTGGGCAAAGGGGCTCGGGGTCTGGGGCGGAGCCCCGGGGGCCGAACCGTCCAACCCGCTGCACGGGTGGGCGGGTGGGCAAGGGGGCTGGGGGACTTGCACCTACGGCAGGGTCGCTGACTTCAGAGGGGTTCCCGGGTCCGCCACCTTCGCGGGGGCCATCGGCGCCGCGGATGCGATCAGTTTGCGGGCCTGGGCCAGGTCTCGGGGACGGCCCACCGCGAGGATCGCGACCAGCGCGCCGTCCCTGAGCCAGCAGACGGACCAGGGGGTCGAGGAGGGATCACCGCGGTGGATCAGCTCGTCGGCGTCCGTGTGGTGGCCCGCGTACTGGACGAAGCGCCCGAACTGCTCGGACCAGAAGTACGGGACCGGGTCATAGTCGGTGGGCGCCTCGCCCACGATGTCCGCGGCGACCGTGCGCGGCCCCTGCAAGGCGTTGTCCCAGTGGTGGACCAGCAGCCGTTCGCCGAAGCGGGCCGAGGGGAAGGAGGCGCAGTCGCCCACCGCGTACACGTCGGGCAGCGAGGTGCGCAGGCGGGCGTCGGCCGTGATCGCGCCCTCGGGGCCGAGCGCGATGTCCGAGCCGGCCAGCCACCCCGTCGCGGGGCGGGCGCCGATGCCGATGACCACCGCGTCGGCGGGCAGCCGGCGGTCGTCGGCGAGCAGCACCTCGCCCGGCTCGACCGCCCGGACCCGGGCCCCGGTGATCAGTTCGGCGCCGCACTCGGCGTACCAGGTGGCCATGGGGGCCGAGACCTCGGCGGGGAGCACCCCGGCCAGCGGGCGGTCGGCGGCCTCCACGACGGTGACCTCGCAGCCCGCGTCGCGCGCGGCGGTGGCGAACTCCGCGCCGATCCACCCGGCCCCCACCACCACGATCCGGTGCCGCTGGTCGAGGACCGGGCGCAGGCGCCGGGCGTCGTCCAGGGTGCGCAGCAGATGGACGCCGGGCACTCCCCCGCTGCCGGGCAGCGTGAGCGGTTCGGCTCCGGTGGCGATGACGAGGGTGTCGTAGCCGACCTCGCCCGCCTCGGTCACCACGCGGTGCTCGGCCGGCCGCACCCCGGTGACCTCGAGGCCCAGGCGCAGCTCCACGCCGAGCGCTTCGAAGTCCACCTCGAAGGCCGAGCCCTCGGACGTGCCGAGCAGCACCGCTTTGGACAGCGGCGGCCGGTCGTAGGGCTGGTGGGGCTCGGCGCCGATGAGGGTGATGGCTCCGGTGAAGCCCTGTTCGCGCAGGGCCACCGCGGTCTGGACGCCGGCCATGCCCGCGCCGACGACGACCACGTGCCGCGTTTCGGAATGCGTCTGCTGTTCGCTCACCCGGTCACCATAAGCACCTGACTGATCGTCAGGTAAGGGCCGGGGGCCGCGCGCCCGCCCCCCGGCCACCCGGACGCTCCCTTACTGCGGGCCGACGGCTCGGGCTATGGTGGCTGGCGTAAAGCACTCGCGGGAGCCCGGACGCACCGGGCTGAGAGGGAGGCTGGGCGGCCTCCGACCGTACGAACCTGATCCGGGTCATGCCGGCGAAGGGAGGGGCTGGACGCCCATGCGTTCTTCACGAAACGGGCCCGGGAACGGGTCCGACGTCCTGGTGGTCGGCGGCGGCATCATCGGGCTCGTCACCGCCTGGCGGGCCACGCAGCGCGGCCTCGACGTCGTCCTCGTCGACCCCGAGCCGGGGGGCGGGGCCGCCCAGGTCGCGGCCGGGATGCTCGCCGCCGTCACCGAACTCCACTACGGCGAGCAGACCCTGCTCGCGCTCAACGTCGAATCCGCCCGGCGCTATCCGGCTTTCGCGGCCGAGCTGGGCGAGGCGAGCGGCCTCGACACCGGCTACCGCGCCTGCGGCACCCTGGCCGTGGCGCTCGACTCCGACGACCGCGCCCACCTGCGCGAGCTGCACGCCCTCCAGGTCCGCTGCGGCCTGGAGTCCGAATGGCTCTCGGGCCGCGACTGCCGCCGCCTGGAGCCGATGCTCGCACCGGGGGCACGCGGCGGGCTTCGCGTCGACGGCGACCACCAGATCGACCCGCGCCGCCTGGCCAAGGCGCTGGTCGCCGCCTGCACGCGGGCCGGGGTCCGGTTCACCCACGGCTGGGCCGAGCGTCTCTCGGTCGTACGGGAGCGGGCGGCCGGCGTCGTCCTCGCCGACGGCACCGCGCTCGCGGCCGACCAGGTGGTGCTCGCCGCGGGCAGCCTCAGCGGACGCCTCGCGGGCGTACCGGCCGAGCTCCTTCCTCCCGTACGCCCCGTGAAGGGGCAGGTGCTTCGGCTGAGCGTGCCGAGCGCCTACGCGCCCTTCCTGTCCCGGACCGTGCGGGCGCTGGTGCGGGGCAGCGACGTCTATCTCGTACCGCGCGAGAACGGCGAGCTCGTCGTCGGCGCGACCAGCGAGGAGCTCGGCTGGGACACCACGGTCACCGCGGGCGGCGTCTACCAACTGCTGCGCGACGCCCATGAGTTGGTGCCGGGCATCACCGAACTGCCGCTCACCGAGACCCGGGCGGGACTGCGCCCCGCATCGCCCGACAACGCGCCCCTGCTCGGTCCGACCGCGCTGCCCGGACTGCTGCTCGCCACCGGGCACTACCGCAACGGCGTGCTGCTCACGCCGGTCACCGGCGACGTCATGGCACACGTCCTGGCCACCGGTGAACTGCCCGACGAGGCACGCCCGTTCACCCCCCGACGCTTCACCTCCGCACCACGGGAGCTGACGACCGCATGACCATCTCCGTCAACGGCGAGCCGCGCGCGCTCGCCCCCGGGACCACCCTCGACGCCCTCGTCGCCACCCTCACCCCGGCCCGCTCCGGGGTCGCCGCCGCCGTCAACGAGACGGTCGTGCCGCGCGGCGCCTGGCCGACGACC
The DNA here is from genome assembly GCF_003627815.1 of Streptomyces hundungensis. NCBI lineage: Bacteria > Bacillati > Actinomycetota > Actinomycetes > Kitasatosporales > Streptomycetaceae > Streptomyces > Streptomyces hundungensis. The sequence continues at coordinate 6,279,735 of NZ_CP032698.1, read as the reverse complement.
ACGCTCGGCGACGGCGACCGCGTCGAGGTCCTCACCGCCGTGCAGGGGGGCTGACCATGGCCGACGACCGTCTGACCATCGCCGGCACCACCTTCGACTCCCGTCTGATCATGGGCACCGGCGGGGCGCCGAGCCTGGACACCCTGGAGCGGGCGCTCGTGGTGTCCGGCACCGAACTCACCACGGTCGCGATGCGCCGCCTCGACCCCACCGTGCAGGGCTCGGTCCTGTCGGTGCTCGACCGGCTCGGCATCCGCGTCCTGCCCAACACCGCCGGCTGCTTCACCGCGGGCGAGGCCGTGCTCACCGCGCGCCTGGCCCGCGAGGCGCTCGGCACGCACTGGGTGAAGCTGGAGGTGGTGGCCGACGAACGCACCCTGCTGCCCGACCCGATCGAACTGCTCGACGCCGCCGAGGTGCTGGTCGACGACGGGTTCACGGTGCTGCCGTACACCAACGACGACCCGGTCCTCGCCCGCAGGCTGGAGGACGTCGGCTGCGCGGCGATCATGCCGCTCGGCTCCCCCATCGGCTCCGGGCTCGGCATCCGCAACCCGCACAACTTCGAGCTGATCGTGGACCGGGCGGGCGTCCCGGTGATCCTCGACGCGGGCGCCGGCACCGCCTCCGACGTGGCGCTCGCGATGGAGCTCGGCTGCGCCGCGGTGATGCTGGCCTCGGCGGTCACCCGGGCCCAGGAGCCGGTCCTGATGGCGGAGGCGATGCGGCACGCGGTCCAGGCGGGCCGCCTCGCCCACCGCGCGGGCCGCATCCCGCGCCGCCACTTCGCCGAGGCGTCCTCGGCGATGGAGGGGCGGGCCGCGCTGGACCCCGAGCGCCCCGCGTTCTAGCGGGTCCGCGTCACAGCTCGGCTTCAGTCCGGCCCCCACCGCGCCCGCGGCGTGAAGGGGGCCGGACGGCGCTCGTAAACTCTCCTGCGTGGATACGACCCTTCATGACCCCCTCGTCGGGCAGGTGCTCGACGGCCGCTACCGCGTCGACGCGCGCATCGCCGTCGGCGGTATGGCCACGGTCTACCGGGCCGTCGACACCCGTCTCGACCGCGTCCTCGCCCTCAAGGTGATGCATCCGGCGCTCGCCGCCGACGCCTCCTTCGTGGAGCGTTTCATCCGGGAGGCCAAGTCGGTCGCCCGGCTCGCGCACCCCAATGTGGTCGGCGTCTTCGACCAGGGCGCCCAGGACCAGTACGTCTATCTCGCGATGGAGTACGTCGCGGGGTGCACCCTGCGTGATGTGCTGCGCGAGCGCGGAGCGCTCCAGCCGCGCGCGGCCCTCGACATCCTGGAGCCGGTGCTCGCGGCGCTCGGCGCGGCCCACCGGGCCGGCTTCGTCCACCGGGACATGAAGCCCGAGAACGTCCTGATCGGCGACGACGGCCGGGTCAAGGTCGCCGACTTCGGCCTGGTCAGGGCCGTGGACTCGGTGACGAGCAGCACCGGCTCGGTCCTCGGCACGGTCTCCTACCTCGCGCCCGAGCAGATCGAGCACGGCACCGCGGACACCCGCGCCGACGTGTACGCGTGCGGGGTCGTCCTGTACGAGATGCTCACCGGCGCCAAGCCGCACGGCGGGGACACCCCCGCCCAGATCCTCTACGCCCACCTCCACGAGGGGGTGCCCGCGCCGTCCGCGGCCGTGCCCGGGCTCGCCCTGGAGCTGGACGAGCTGGTCGCCTCGGCGACCGCCCGCAACCCCGACGTCCGCCCCGACGACGCGGTGGCCCTGCTCGCGCAGACCCTCGTGGCCCGCGCGGCCCTGGACGAGGAACAGCTGGACGCCGTCCCGCCGGGCGCCCGCTCCGGCTCCGGCCGGGCCGGCGCCGAGGACCGTACGAGCGTGATCCCGCGCGCCCTGCCCACCCCGGCCGGGGCCGCCGCCGTGCGGCTGCCGCAGGACGCCGTGCCCGAGACCGGCGCCCACCGCACGACCCGGCTGAGGAGCGACGGGCCCGTCCAGCACACCAGCCGGCTGATCATGCCGCAGCGCATCGAGGACGAGCCCGAGCCGCCGCGGCGCGCGGTGCGAAGCCGCCTGAACAACCGGCGCGGCCTCATCGCCCTGGTGACCGCGCTGCTGCTCGTCTTCGGCGTCGGCGCGGGCGTCTGGTACATCAACTCCGGGCAGTTCACCCACGTTCCGGCCCTCATCGGGCAGAGCGAGGACGCGGCGAAGAAGAAGCTTCTCGACGCGGGCCTCGGCGTCGAGAAGGTCGACCGGCAGTTCAGCGACACCGTCGAGCGGGGCCAGGTCGTCTCGACCGACCCGGCCACCGGCGCCCGCATCCGCGGCAACGGCTCGGTGACGCTGGTCGTCTCGCGCGGCCCCGAGACCGCACAGGTGCCCCAACTGAACGGAATGGCGCTGGAGAAGGCCAGGGACGAGCTGCGCAAGGCGGGCTTCGCGCCCGGCGACACCTCCAGCGAGTTCAGCGACGACGTCGAGCAGGGCGCGGTGATCCGCACCGACCCGCCCGCCGGCGTCAAGCGCCACACGGACACCGCCGTCGCGCTCGTCCTCAGCAAGGGCGCCCCCGTCGAGGTGCCCGGGGTCGTCGGCGACTCGGTGGCCGACGCCACGGCCGCCCTCCAGGACGCGGGCCTCAAGGTCACCGTCGCGCCCGAACAGGTCAACTCGCCCCAGGACGCGGGCAAGGTCGCGGCCCAGTCGGCCGCCGAGCACGCGCGCCTGGCCAAGGGCGACAGCGTCACCCTGACCGTGTCCAAGGGGCCCCGGCCGGTGACCGTGCCCAAGGTGACCGGGCAGAAGGCGTCCGACGCCCAGAAGGCGCTGGAGGCGGCCGGCTTCAAGGTGAAGGTCGACCGCAGCTTCCCGTTCCTGAGCGACGAGGTGTCCAGTCAGTCCGTGGCCGCCGGTGCGCAGGCCCCCGAGGGCTCCACCATCACCATCACCACCAAGGGACTGTAGGTAGCCACCCCATGCGCAACCCCATCGGCGGCCATGTCCCCGTGGCCGGCGGCCTCGCCACGACCGGGCTCGCCTTCGCGCGCGACATCGGCGCCGAGACCGTCCAGGTCTTCGTGGCCAATCCGCGCGGCTGGGCCACCCCCGCCGGCAACCCGGCCCAGGACGAACGGTTCCGGGCCGAGTGTGCCGAGGCCTCGATCCCGGCGTACGTCCACGCCCCGTACCTGATCAACTTCGGCTCCGGCACGGAGGCGACGGTGGAGCGGTCGGTGGAGTCGCTGCGGCACTCACTGCGCCGGGGCCGTGCGATCGGCGCGCTCGGCGTGGTCGTGCACACCGGCTCGGCGACCGGCGGACGCACCCGCAAGGAGGCACTCGCCCAGGTGCGGGCGCGTCTGCTGCCGCTCCTGGACGAACTCACCCACGACGACGACCCGTTCCTGCTCCTGGAGTCGACCGCCGGGCAGGGTTCGTCCCTGTGCTCGCGCACCTGGGACTTCGGCCCCTACTTCGAGGCCCTGGACGCCCACCCCAAGCTGGGGATCTGTCTCGACACCTGTCACATCTACGCGGCCGGCCACGATGTGGCGGGGCCCGGCGGGATGAAGCAGACCCTGGACCTCCTGGTGGAGACGGTCGGCGAGGGCCGGCTGAAGCTGATCCACGCCAATGACTCCAAGGATGTGGCCGGCGCACACAAGGACCGTCACGAGAACATTGGCTCGGGACACATCGGCCAGGAGCCGTTCCGTGAGCTGCTCGGGCATCCGGCGACCGAGGGCGTACCGCTGGTCATCGAGACGCCCGGCGGCAAGGAGGGCAACGCGGCGGACGTGGCCCGGCTCAAGTCCCTGCGGCCGTAGGTCGTCCCGCCGACGGACTCAGAGCTCGGGGCCGTCCCCGGGCTCCTCCTGGTAGGAGTAGCGCTGCTCGCGCCAGGGGTCACCGATGTTGTGGTAACCCCGCTCCTCCCAGAAGCCACGGCGGTCGGCGGTCATGTACTCGATGCCGCGGACCCACTTGGGGCCCTTCCAGGCGTAGAGGTGCGGCACCACCAGGCGCAGCGGGAAGCCGTGTTCGGCGGTGAGGAGTTCGCCGCCGTTGTGGGTGGCGAACAGGGTCTGGTCGGAGAGGAAGTCGGCCAGGCGCAGATTGGAGCTGAAGCCGTATTCGGCCCACACCATCACATGGGTGACCTCGGGTGCGGGCGGCGCGAGTTCGACGATCGTGCGGGTGGCGACCCCGCCCCATTCGGCCCCGAGCATCGAGAACTTGGTGACGCAGTGCAGGTCGGCGACGACGGTCTCGAACGGCAGCGCCGAGAACTCCTCGTGGTTCCAGCAGTGCTTGTCGCCGTCGGCGGTGGCCCCGAAGACCCGGAACTCCCAGCGCTCCGGCTTGAACTTGGGCACCGGGCCGTAGTGGGTCACCGGCCACCCGCGCTGGAGGCGCTGACCCGGCGGAAGCTCCGACTGCGCTGCTCCCTGCCGCTCCCGGCTCTCCGGCTGACCCATGACTCCATGGTGACAGACCCCGGGGGGTGGTGTTGACCAGGGACGTCCCGATTCGGGCAACTCCTACTAAGCATGCACTTACTGGACGGTCCCTGATCACGGTGCGAGGATGCGCGAAACCTGCCCAGTTACCGCTTGGAAGGAGCCTCTGCGATGCAGGGCGACCCCGAGGTCATCGAATTCCTGAATGAGCAGCTGAGTGCCGAGCTGACGGCGATCAACCAGTACTGGCTGCACAGCGCGATGCAGGCCAACTTCGGCTGGACGAAGCTGGCCAAGTACACGCGTCATGAGTCGATCGACGAGATGAAGCACGCGGAGGTGCTGACCGACCGGATCCTGTTCCTGGACGGTCTGCCGAACTTCCAGCGCCTCTTCCACGTGCGCATCGGGCAGACGGTCACCGAGATGTTCCAGGCGGACCGGCAGATCGAGGTCGAGGCGATCGACCGCCTCAAGCGGGGCATCGAGGTGATGCGGGCCAAGGGCGACATCACGTCGGCGAACATCTTCGAGTCGATCCTGGCCGACGAGGAGCACCACATCGACTACCTCGACACCCAGCTGGAGCTGGTCGAGAAGCTCGGGGAGCCGCTCTACATCGCGCAGCTCATCGAGCAGCCCGAGAGCTAGGGACGGCGGGGCCGCGGCCTCAGGCGGCGTCGTCGAGGACGGGCGCGAACTCGGGGGCCACGGCGGTGAGCGCGGGCCGGCCCTGTTCCACCAGCTCGCGCCGGGGGCAGGCGCCGCGTCCGAGCAGCGACTGGATGCGGCGCACGCACGAACCGCAGTCGGTGCCGGCCTTGGAGGCGGAAGCTATCTGGCGGGGGGTGCAGGCACCGCCCTCCGCGTGCTTCTTGACCTGCTCCTCGGTGACACCGAAGCAGTTGCATACGTACACGCGGTTCACCTCCCGGGGGGAACGACGGGGGTCGAATGAGGCCCTTCCCGATCGGCCGTGTCCCGCTCCGTCGGTGAGGCAACCCTAACCTTACCTGTCGGCCCGGGTACGGAGAAGACCGGATACGCCAGTGGGGCGCGGATCACATGGATCCGCGCCCCACCGCTGTGCGTACGCCGTCTGCCGGCCGCCGGGCCTACTGGTCGCGGTACATCTCGGCGACCAGGAACGCCAGGTCCAGGGACTGGCTGCGGTTCAGGCGGGGGTCGCAGGCCGTCTCGTAGCGCTGGTGCAGGTCGTCGACGAAGATCTCGTCGCCGCCGCCCACGCACTCGGTGACGTCGTCACCGGTGAGCTCGACGTGGATGCCGCCGGGGTGGGTGCCGAGGGCCTTGTGGACCTCGAAGAAGCCCTTGACCTCGTCCAGGACGTCGTCGAAGCGGCGCGTCTTGTGGCCGGAGGCCGCCTCGAAGGTGTTGCCGTGCATCGGGTCGGTGACCCAGGCGACGACCGCGCCGGAGGCGGTGACCTTCTCGACCAGCTCGGGGAGCTTGTCGCGGACCTTGTCGGCGCCCATGCGGACGACGAAGGTCAGCCGGCCCGGCTCGCGGTCCGGGTCGAGGCGGTCCACGTAGGTGAGCGCCTCGTCGACGGAGGTCGTCGGGCCGAGCTTGATGCCGATGGGGTTGCGGATCCGGGAGGCGAACTCGATGTGCGCCCCGTCGAGCTGCCGGGTGCGCTCGCCGATCCAGACCATGTGGCCCGAGGTGTCGTAGAGGTTGCCGGTGCGCGAGTCGACGCGGGTGAGCGCCGACTCGTAGTCGAGCAGCAGCGCCTCGTGCGAGGCGTAGAACTCGACGGCCTTGAACTCGGCCGGGTCGGTCCCGCAGGCCTTCATGAAGTTCAGCGCGTTGTCGATCTCGCGGGCGAGCTGTTCGTAGCGCTGGCCGGACGGCGAGGACTTCACGAAGTCCTGGTTCCAGGCGTGCACCTGGCGCAGGTCGGCGTAGCCGCCGGTGGTGAAGGCGCGCACCAGGTTGAGCGTGGAGGCGGAGGCGTTGTACATCCGCTTCAGGCGCTCGGGGTCCGGCACGCGGTCCTTCTCCGTGAAGGCGAAGCCGTTCACGGAGTCACCGCGGTAGGTGGGCAGGGTCACGCCGTCGCGGGTCTCGGTGCCCTTGGAGCGGGGCTTGGAGTACTGGCCGGCGATGCGGCCGACCTTCACCACGGGCACGGAGGCCGCGTAGGTGAGGACGGCGCTCATCTGGAGGAGCGTCTTGAGCTTGGCCCGGATGTGCTCGGCCGAGACGGCGTCGAAGGCCTCGGCGCAGTCACCGCCCTGGAGCAGGAACGCCTCGCCCCGGGCGACGGCTCCCAGACGGGCGCGCAGCTGGTCGCACTCGCCCGCGAAGACGAGCGGCGGATACGATTCGAGGTCCGCGATCACATCGCGCAGAGCCTCGGCATCGGGGTACTCGGGCTGCTGCGCCGCGGGAAGGTCACGCCAGGTGTTTACGTTCACGGTCACCGCACCCACATTACGGGGTCGACCCACCCGTCCACCCTGGCGACCACCAAATGAGACACCGCTCACGCGTCCGTGACCGAAAGGGCAGTCCTGCCGTCCCGGAGGTCCTCAGCCGCACCTGTTCATGATCATCCCCGGTAATCTCACCGCCGTCATGCAATCCGGACAAAGGTGACCAGGGGTGGGCGTGAGCCGAAGCAGGGTCGGAATCCAGCGAATACACACGAACAGGAAGCTGCTGGGGTACGGGCTGGCCGGGGCGCTGGCCCTCACGGCGCTCGGTCCCCAGGCGCTCGCCGCGCCGGGCGTGGCCACCCGCGACAACGGGTCGGCCCCCTCGGCCCGACAGGCCCAATTCGCCCGCGCAGCCGAGGAGTTCAAGGTTCCGCAGAGCGTTCTGATGGCGGTCTCCTACCGTCAGACGCGCTGGGAGGACCACGACGGGCGGCCCAGCACCTCGGGCGCGTACAACGTCATGGGCCTGACCCGGGTCCTGCCCGGCGATGTGGTGCGGCCCGGCGCCCAGGAGCGGCTCGCCCATCTCGATCTGAGCGGCGACCCGGCCGCCATGAAGAGGTTCGACGCCCGGCGGGCGCCGCTCGCCACGCCCTCCGCCTCCGTCGACACCGACGACCCGCGTCTGCACACCCTGGACGAGGCCGCGCGGCTGATCGGCAAGCCGGTGGACGCGGTCCGCGACGACGCCGGGCAGAGCATCCTGGCGGGCGCCGCCCTGCTCGCCCGCTACCAGCGCGCGGCCACCGGCACGCTGCCGGCCGACCCCGGCGCCTGGTACCCGGCGGTGGCGCGCTACAGCCAGGCGCCCGACGCCCGGGGCGCCGATGCCTTCGCCGAGCGCGTCTTCGACTCGGTACGCACCGGCGAACGCCGGGTCACCGAGGACGGCCAGTCCCTCGCGCTGCCCGCCGACCCCGGGGTGAAGCCGGCCGCGCCCGCCACCACGCCCTCGGCCCAGTCGGCGGCCCCGGAGTGCCCGGCCGGACTCAACTGCGACGTGAAGCCCGCCGACCCGAACAACTACAACGTGGCGAATCGGCCCGAAGGCGGCTTCGCCATCCGCCAGATCGTGCTCCACGACACCGAGGCCTCCTACGACAGCACGATCAAGACCTTCCAGGACCCCAAGAGCTCCGCCAGCACGCACTACGTCGTCAAGGACGACGGCAGTCTGGTCACCCAGGTGGTGGCCACCAAGGACGAGGCGTACCACGCGGGCAACAAGTCGGTGAACATGCACGCGCTCGGCGTCGAGCACGTGGGCTTCGCGATGAAGCAGGGCAGCTGGTACGGCGAGCCGCTCTACGACGCGTCCGCCCGGCTCGTGTCGTACCTGGCCGACCGGTTCTCCATCCCGCTGGACCGCGAGCACATCCTCGGCCACGACGAGGTGCCGGGCCCGCTCGACGGCTATGTGGCCGGGCAGCACTGGGACCCGGGCCCGTTCTGGGACTGGAACCACTACATGACGCTGCTGGGCTCCCGCGACTGCACGGGCCGGGGGATGCCCGAGGCCGGGCAGGTCGTGAAGGTCGTCCCGTCGTTCACGCCCCGCACGACGACGTACTACGACCCGGCCACCAAGGTCCGCACCACCTTCGACCAGCCCGTCAACTTCACGTATCTGTACGCCGCCCCGTCCACCGACGCCGCCCCGCTCGCCGACCCCTACCTGGGGACGCAGATCGCGACCGAGGGCCCGAACTGGGCCAACAAGCTCGTCGCGGGCGGCCGCTATGTCGTCGCGGACCGGCAGGGCGAGTGGACGGCCGTCTGGTACGGCGGACAGAAGGCCTGGTTCCACAACCCGGGCGGCCGCTTCACCTCCCGCGTGCCGGACTCGTCGGCCCCGGTCGTCCTGAAGGCCAAGGGCTCCGACACGGTCCAGGTGTACGGGCGCTCCTACCCCGAGGACGCGGCCTACGCGGGCACCGGGGTGCCGGTGCAGGGCAACAACTCCGCGCCCCTGACCAAGTACGCCATCCCGGCCGGCCAGGCCTATGTGGCCGCGGGCGGCCCGGTCGCGGGTGACTACTACTACGGCGGGACCACGCTCGGCACCCTGGTCAAGGGGGCCCAGAGCTTCTACCCGATCCGGTACAACCACCGGATCGCCTGGGTGCGGGCCGCCGACGTCCAGCAGATCAGCCCGGCCGGCTAGGCCCCTGCCGACGGCGCCGCCACCCGGTGGCGCCGTCGGGTAGAGTGCCCGCCATGTTCGCGCACTCGACCCAGAACTGGTGGTGGACCGCTCATCCGGCGGCCCGCTGATCTCTGCGCGTACACAGACTCGCGAAGGCCGCCCCGAGGGGCGGCCTTCCGCGTTTTCCCGGGGCCGTTCCTCCCTCGCACCACCGGAAGGAACCCCCAACTCATGTTCATCCAGAGGCTGTTGGACGAGAACTGCCCGCCGTTCGCGCTGCTGCGCCGGCGCACCCCGGGCCACGACCACGACACCGTCGAGCTGTTGATCGGCGAGGTCCACGAGGTGGAGCGCCTCGCCGACCTGCCCGTCGGGGACCGGCCCGCGCTCGCCCTGGTGCCGTTCCGGCAGATCAGGGAGCGCGGTTTCGACGTCCGCGACGACAAGACCCCGCTCGCGGTGCTGGTCGCCGACGAACGGCACGAGCTGCCGCTCGCCGACGCGCTCGCCGAGCTGCCCGCACACGAGGTGCGGGTCGAGGGCGGCGGCTTCGACGTCGGCGACGAGGAGTACGCGGGGATCGTACGGCGGGTGATCGACGACGAGATCGGCCGCGGCGAGGGCGCCAACTTCGTCATCCGGCGCACCTTCACCGGCGAGATCCCCGGCTTCGGCCGGGCCGACGCGCTCGCCCTGTTCCGCCGGCTCCTCGCGGGCGAGCGGGGCGCGTACTGGACGTATGTGGTGCGTACCGGTGACCGCACCCTGGTGGGGGCGAGTCCCGAGGTGCATGTGCGGATGTCCGGCGGCACGGTCGTCATGAACCCGATCAGCGGGACCTACCGCTACCCGGCCTCCGGCCCCACCCCCGAGGACCTGCTCGGCTTCCTCGCCGACCCCAAGGAGACCGACGAGCTGTCGATGGTCGTCGACGAGGAACTCAAGATGATGTGCACCGTCGGCGACATGGGCGGCGTGGTGATCGGCCCCCGCCTCAAGGAGATGGCCCATCTCGCCCACACCGAGTACGAGTTGAGGGGACGCTCCTCCCTGGACGTGCGCGAGGTCCTGAAGGAGACGATGTTCGCGGCGACGGTCACCGGCTCGCCCGTGCAGAACGCCTGCCGTGTCATCGAACGGTACGAGGACGGCGGGCGCGGCTACTACGCGGGCGCGCTCGCCCTGCTCGGCCGGGACGCGGGCGGCGCCCAGACGCTCGACTCCCCGATCCTGATCCGCACCGCGGACATCTCCCCCGAGGGGCACCTCAGGGTTCCGGTCGGCGCCACCCTCGTGCGCCACTCCGACCCGGCGGGCGAGGTCGCCGAGACCCATGCGAAGGCCGCCGGTGTCCTCGCGGCGCTCGGTGTGCGGCCCGGCCGCCCGGCCACCGACGCGGTACGCCCCCGGCTCGCCGACGACCCCCGGGTGCGGGCCGCCCTGGACGCCCGGCGGGCCGACCTCGCGCCGTTCTGGCTGCGGATGCGGGAGCGGCCGGCCGCGCCGAGCGGTTCGGCGCTCGTGGTGGACGCGGAGGACACGTTCACGGCGATGCTCGCGCATGTGCTGCGCTCGGCGGGCCTCGACGTCTCGGTGCTGCGCCACGACACCCCCGGGCTGCGGGAGCGGGCGCTCGCCCATCGGGGCCCGGTGGTCCTCGGCCCGGGACCCGGCGACCCCTCGGACGCGGCCGACCCGAAGATGGCGCTGCTGCGTCCGCTGGCCGCGGAGTTGCTGGGCTCGCACCGGCACGGGCTGCTCGGCGTGTGCCTGGGCCATGAGCTGATCGCCGCCGAGCTCGGCCTGGACATCGTGCGCAAGCGGGAGCCCCACCAGGGCGCGCAGCTGCGGATCGACCTGTTCGGGCAGGCCGAGACGGTCGGGTTCTACAACAGCTTCGCGGCGCGGTACGAGGGCGAGCTGCCCGGCGTGGAGATCGCGCGGGACCCGGTGACGCACGAGGTGCACGCGCTGCGCGGCCCCGGCTACGCGGGCGTCCAGTTCCACCCGGAGTCGGTACTGACCCTGCGCGGACCCGAGCTCGTCCACGAACTCCTCGCGGGGGTGGCGGCGGCGCGCTGAACCCGCGCCGCCTCACCGCCGCCTCACCAGGGGGCGGGGACCAGCACGTTCTCGGTGTGACGGCCTTCGACGTAGGCCGTCACGTTCTCAGCCGTGGCCGCGACGATCTGGCCCACCGCCTCCTGGGTGAAGTACGCCTGGTGCGAGGTGACCACCACGTTGGGGAAGGTCACGAGCCGGGCCAGCGTGTCGTCCTCGACGGCCTCCAGGGACTTGTCGAGGAAGAACAGGCCCGCCTCGGCCTCGTACACGTCCAGGCCCACCCCGGCGAAGCGGCCCTTGCGCAACTCGCCCACCAGCGCGTCGGTGTCGATGAGACCGCCGCGGCTGGAGTTGACCAGGATCGCGTCGTCCTTCATCGAGGCGAGTTCCGCGCGCCCCACGATGTGCTGGGTGGAGGGCAGCAGCGGCACATGCAGGCTGATCACGTCGGCGCGTGCGAAGAGTTCGTCCTTGTCGACGTAGTTCATGCCGAGCTCGACGCAGGACGGGTTGTGGGCCACGTCCCAGCCGAGCAGGTACATGCCGAAGCCGTGCGCGATCCGGGTGAACGCCTCGCCGATCTTCCCGGTGCCGAGCACCCCGACGGTGCGGCCCCGAAGGTCGCGCCCGAGCAGCCCGTCGAGGCGGAAGTCGAAGTCGCGGGTGCGGTTGGAGGCCCGCACGATGCGCCGGTTGACGGCCATCGCCAGGGTCCAGGCGAATTCGGCGACCGAGTACGGGGAGTAGCTGGAGACCCGCGCGATGGTGAGGCCGAGGCGGGCGGCCGTCTCCAGGTCGATGTTGTTGAAGCCGGTGGAGCGCTGGGCGATCATCCGCGTGCCGCCCGCGGCGAGGCTCTGGAGCACGCGGGCGTCCAGACGGGCGTTGACGCTGGTGGAGATCGCCTCGTACCCGGCGGCGATCGGGGCGGTGTCCTCGCTGAGGAAGACGTCCAGGCAGCGCACCGGGTGGCGGCCCGCGAAGGCGCGCTCGATCAGCGGCTTCTCGTCGGCCTGCACGCCGAACGCGAGGATGTCCACGACTCTCCCTGAAGGGGCGAAGGGGCGCTTTCCCACCCCATCGACCGTGGTGAGGGCTATGGGCCGGATAGCGCGAATATACGGCCCACAGCCTCGCCCCGCCCGGCCGGATCAGCCGAAGAAGACACCCACCTCGGCGTAGAGCGCGGGGTCGACGGTCTTCAGCTTGGCGGTCGCCTCCGAGATCGGCACCCGCACGATGTCGGTGCCGCGCAGCGCGACCATCGTGCCGAAGGCGCCGTCGCGCACCGCCTCGATGGCGTGCAGTCCGAAGCGGGTCGCCAGCCACCGGTCGAACGCGCTCGGGGTGCCGCCGCGCTGCACATGGCCGAGGACGGTGGTCCTGGCCTCCTTGCCGGTGCGCTTCTCGATCTCCTTGGCGAGCCATTCGCCGACGCCGGAGAGGCGTACGTGCCCGAAGGAGTCGAGGGTGCCGTCCTTGAGGATCATCTCGCCGTCCTTGGGCATGGCGCCCTCGGCGATGCAGACGATCGGGGCGTAGGAGGCCTTGAAGCGGGAGGTGACCCACGCGCAGACCTGGTCGACGTCGAAGCGCTGCTCGGGGATGAGGATGACGTTGGCGCCGCCGGCCAGACCGGAGTGCAGCGCGATCCAGCCCGCGTGCCGCCCCATGACCTCGACGACGAGGACCCGCATGTGGGACTCGGCCGTGGTGTGCAGCCGGTCGATGGCCTCCGTCGCGATGCCGACGGCGGTGTTGAACCCGAAGGTGTAGTCGGTGGCGGACAGGTCGTTGTCGATCGTCTTGGGGACGCCGACGCAGGGGATGCCGTACTCGTCGCTGAGGCGGGCCGCGACACCCAGGGTGTCCTCGCCGCCGATCGCGATCACGGCGTCGATCTCGTACTTGGTGAGGTTCTCCTTGATGCGGCGGACCCCGTTCTCCGCCTTGAGGGGGTTGGTGCGCGAGGAGCCGAGGATGGTGCCGCCGCGCGGCAGGATGCCGCGCACCGCCGGGATGTCCAGCTTCACGGTGGCGCCCTCCAGGGGCCCGCGCCAGCCGTCCTTGAACCCGGTGAACTCGTATCCGTACTCCTGCACACCCTTGCGGACGATGCCCCGGATGACGGCGTTGAGCCCGGGGCAGTCACCGCCTCCGGTCAGTACTCCGACCCGCATGGAATGGTCCCTTCACCTGGGAGTGACGTACGCCGTCCACGCTAGTGGTGACGTACGTCACTCCGGGATGGGGCGGAAGGTCAATTCCCTTGATCGGTACGGGAGTTGACGAACCGTCGATCACTCGTACGGGGGATGCGCTCAGGCGTCGTCGAGACCGGCCTCGATCGCGTACCGCACCAGCTCCACCCTGTTGTGCAACTGGAGCTTGCCCAGGGTGTTCTGGACGTGGTTCTGCACGGTGCGGTGCGAGATGACCAGGCGCTCGGCTATCTGCTTGTAGCTCAGGCCCTTGGCGACCAGGCGCAGCACCTCGGTCTCGCGCTCGGTGAGCCGGGGCGCGTTCGGTTCGTCGGCGGCCGCGGGTGCGGGATCGCGGGCGAGCCTGCGGTACTCCCCGAGGACGAGGCCGGCCAGGCCGGGGGTGAACACCGGGTCGCCGACGGCCGTGCGGCGCACCGCGTCGATCAGCTCCTCGGTGCTGGCCGACTTGAGGAGATAGCCGAGCGCGCCCGACTTGACCGCCTCCAGCACGTCCGCGTGCTCGCCCGAGGCCGACAGGACCAGCACCCTCAACGCCGGGTTGGCGGCGACCAGTTCCTTGCAGACCTGGGCGCCCGGCATGCCCGGCAGATTGAGGTCGAGGACCAGGACGTCGGGCGCCGCGGCCCGGGCCCGGCGCACCGCCTGGGGGCCGTCACCTGCCGTGGCGACCACCTCGAACCCGGCGGCGGCGAGATCGCGGGCGACCGCGTCGCGCCACATCGGGTGGTCGTCGACCACCATCACCCTCACCGTCGCGTCCGCCCGCGGCGTGTGCTGCTGCGTCATCCGTTCCGTCCTGCCTTCCCCCGTGGGACCTTCAGTTCTACTTCTGTGCCCTGGCCCGGCACGGAGATCAGCTCCGCCGTGCCGCCCAGGTCGCGCAGCCGGCCGCGGATCGAGAGGGCGACGCCCATGCGTCCCTCCCCCTCGGCCTTCTCCAGCCGGCCCGCCGGGATGCCGGGCCCGTCATCCCGTACCGTCACAATCACGTCGTCCCCCCAGTCCTCGACGAGGATCCAGGCCTGGGCCGACTCCCCCGCGTGCATACGCACATTGTCCAGGGCGGCACTGACAGCCGCCGCGAGCTCCCGTGCCGCGGGGGCCGCGAGGAGCACCGGGGCGCCCGGCTCCGCGAAGGAGATCCTCGATCCGGCGTGCCGCGCGAGCAGCGAGCGCAGGTCCACGTCGGCGGGGTCGTCGTCGACCTCCACCGCCCGCACGACGGCGCCGTTGGCGACGTCCTCGGAGGCGCGGGTCGGCGCCACCAGACCGCTGGAGACCAGGGTGCGCAGGGCGACCTCCTGCTCTCCGGCGAGCCGGCCCAGCTCCGCGGCCTCCCCGCCCAGGGCGGTGCCGCGGCGCTGCACCATGGCAAGCACCTGGAGCACGCTGTCGTGGATGTCGCGGGCCAGGCGCTCGCGCTCGCGGGTGGCCGCCTCGATCTCCAGGGCGCGGGCGAGTGTGGCCTCACTGGCCCGGGCCACCTCGACGATGTAGCCGATCGCGATCGAGGCGATCCACACCAGAGCCACGTTGTGGAAGGTGTCCCGGGTGGGGTGGGCGCGCTCCACGATGTTGGCGACGGCCACCAGCGAGGAGGCGAACCCGGCCCAGCGCCAACCGCCCTTGATCGCGTACGCGAGGACCGCCCCGGCCGTCGCTATGGTCGGCAGGGTGGGGCCGTCGACGTGCTGGGCGTCCAGGTCCGCGAGCGGGGTCAGCAGGATGCCGGTCAGCATCACGGCCAGGTCGACGGCGAGGAAGGGTCTGGTGCAGGCGGCCGCGTTCGCCACCCTCGGCAGGGTCGCGAAGGTCCACACGGTGAGCACCGCGAGGTAGCCGATGCCGACCCAGGGCCGTTCGAACTTCTCGTAGCCGCTGGCGAAGATCGCCAGCGCGTACAGCGTGGTGAGCACCCGGTAGCCGGTCAGCGCCCGCCACAGGGGCAGCTCCACCGACATCCGGACGACTCGTTCGCGCTTCGCCATCTCCCCACCCCCTGGCCAACACCCCGGCCGCCGCCCCCGGAGGGACGCGGCTAGTCGCCGGGCCGTTCCGCCCGCTTGGCCTGCTCGATCTCGCGGGCCTTCTCCGCCCGCTCGGCGGCCCTGTGCTCGTCGGCGACGCGCTTGGCCTCGTCGGCGATCTGCCGCTTGGCGGCCGTCGCGTAGATGTCGACGTACTCCTGGCCGGAGAGCTTCATGATCTCGTACATGACCTCGTCGGTCACCGAGCGCAGGATGAACCGGTCGTTCTCCATGCCCTGGTACCGGCTGAAGTCGAGCGGCTTGCCGATCCGGATGCCGGGCCGCATCAGCTTCGGGACGACCTTGCCCGGCGGCTGGATCTTCTCGGTGTCGATCATGGCGACCGGGATGACGGGAGCGCCGGTGGCCAGGGCGACCCTCGGGAGGCCGCCCGGCTTGCCGCGGTAGAGGCGGCCGTCGGGCGAGCGGGTGCCCTCCGGGTAGATGCCGAACAGGCCACCGGCCTTGATGACGTCGATGCCGGCCTTGATCGCCGCGTCGCCGGCCCCTCGGGCGCCGGAGCGGTCCACCGGGAGCTGGCCGACGCCCTTGAAGAAGGCGGCCGTCAGCTTGCCCTTGACCCCCGGGGAGGTGAAGTACTCGGCCTTGGCGATGAACGTCACCTTGCGGTCGAGGACGGCCGGCAGGAAGAAGGAGTCCGAGAAGGAGAGATGGTTGCTCGCGAGGATCGCGGGACCCTCGGCGGGGATGTTCTCCAGGCCCTCCACCCACGGCCTGAAGGCGAGCTTCAGCGAGCCGCCGATGGAGAACTTCATAGCGCCGTAGATCAACTCGGATGCCTTCCTGTGCTTGTCGAACAGACCTTAACCCGTGCCGGACCCGGCCTCCGGCGCGACGGCCCTGGTCGGTGTCGGTCCGGTCGCGTACCGTGAAGTACGACTCCCCCGCACACACCCCGCCCCGCTGATGAACAGGAGACCCCTGGTGCCGGTCCTCCCTGGAGCCGAGCCGTTCCGCCACGAGGGCGGAGAGGTCGGCGTCCTCCTCTGTCACGGTTTCACCGGTTCCCCGCAGTCGCTGCGGCCCTGGGCCGACCACCTCGCCGAGCGCGGCCTCACGGTCTCGCTGCCGCTCCTTCCCGGTCACGGCACCCGCTGGCAGGACATGCAGCTCACGGGCTGGCAGGACTGGTACGCGGAGGTGGACCGCGCCCTGTGCGAGCTCCTGGAGCGCTGCACCCAGGTGTTCGTCTTCGGGCTGTCGATGGGCGGCGCGCTGGCGCTGCGGCTCGCCGCCAAGCACGGGGACGCGGTCAGCGGGCTCGTGCTCGTCAACCCCGGCAACAAGGTGCACGGCGTGGCCGCCCGCGCCCTTCCGGTGGTGCGCCACTTCGTGCCGTCCACCAAGGGCATCGCCAGCGACATCGCGCTGGAGGGCTCCCAGGAGGTCGGCTACGACCGGGTGCCGCTGCACGCGGCGCACTCGCTGCGCACCTTCTTCAGGATCGTCGACGGTGAACTGCCGCAGGTGACCCAGCCGTTGATGGTCCTGCACAGCCCGCAGGACCACGTCGTGCCGCCCGCCGACTCGGCGCGGATCCTCAGCCGGGTCTCCTCCACCGATGTCGAGGAGATCCTGCTGGAACAGAGCTACCACGTGGCGACGTTGGACCACGACGCGGAGCGGATCTTCGAGGAGAGCTACTCGTTCATCGGCCGCCTCGCTCCGAGCCTCGGGAAGAAGGGGAGCACGACCGGTGGCTGAACACGACGCGGACCGCGAGCCGCAGCCGATCGACGAAGAGGCTGCCTGGGCGGCGATCGTGGCGGGGTACGGCGAGGAACCGGCCGACCCGCCCGGCACCAGACCCTTCAGATCCGTGGAGGATCTCGCCCTGATCGAGGACGAGACGGCCGAGGAGGGCGAAGGGCCCGACCCGGCGGTCAAGACGAAGGGACCCGGCAAGGGCCTGGACAAGCCCGCTCTCGGCAGCTCGGTGGTGTTCGCGCCGGGGGTCGGCGGGCCCCGGGACTTCACGCCGGCGGATCCGGCGGGCGACGGCGCGGGCGCCCCGGATCCGTCCGACCCCTCGGACCCCTCGGACCCCTCGGACGAGGGGCACTTCGTACCGCCGGAGCCGCCCCCGCTGCCGGAGGCCGACGCCGCGGCGAAGTTCGCGTGGCTCGGGGTGATCGGCGGGCCGCTCCTGCTGATCCTCGCCGCGATCTTCGGGTGGGACATGACGTGGTGGCTCACCACGCTGGGCGTGGGCGGATTCCTGGGTGGGATCGCGACGTTGTTCGCCCGGATGCAGCCGGACGAGGACGACGACGACCCCGGCCGAGGCGCGGTCGTCTAAACCCGGCTCCGCCCCAGCCCCCCGTCCTCAATCGCCGGCCGGGCTGAGGTGGCCCGCACTGGCCAGCACCGAGCACTTAAGGGGCGCGGGGAACTGCGCGCCCAGCCACGCACGGCCCGCAGCCAAAGCCCCTGGGGCTCCGCCCCAGACCCCGTTCGCGCCTAAAGGGCGCTCGTCCTCAAACGCCGGACGGGCTGAACATGCTCATGCGGGCCAGCACCGATCCTGCCAGGGGCGCGGGGAACTGCGCGACCAGCCACGCACGGCTCGCGGCCCAAGACCCTGGGGCTCCGCCCCAGACCCCGTATCGCGCCTAAGAAGTCATCTCATTTGGCGAGTCGGCGGTAGCAGATGAGGGTGCAGGCGATGCTGGTGAAGGCGAGGAAGTGGTCGGCCTTGCGTTCGTAGCGGCGGTGGAGTCGTCGGCAGCCGGCGAGCCAGGCCATGGTGCGTTCCACGGTCCAGCGGTGGCGGCCCAGCCGTTGCGAGGACTCGACTCCCTTGCGGGCGATGCGGTGGGTGATGCCGCGTTCGCGTAACCATTGCCGCAGGTGGGCGTAGTCGTAGCCCTTGTCGGCGTGGAGTTTGCTGGGCTTGCGGCGGCGCGGGCCGCGGCGCGAGCGGATCGGCGGGATGCCCTTCACGAGCGGGATCAGGGCCTGACTGTCGTGCAGGTTGGCCCCGGAGATTCCGACGGATATGGGCAGACCGGACCGTTCGGTGATCAGGTGGATCTTCGAGCCGTACTTGCCCCGGTCGACAGGATTCGGACCCGTCAGGTCCCCCTTTTCAGGGCCCGCATGTTCACCGAGTCGATCGCGCACCTAGACCAGTCCAGTTCGCCGCGGGCGCCGAGTTCGTCGAGGACCAGGCGGTGGAGCTTGGCCCACACTCTGGCCTTCGACCACTCCGAGAACCGCCGGTGGGCGGTCGCTCCGGACGGCCCGAACGACGCCGAAGGCAGCTGCTGCCAGGTACAACCCGACGTGGCCACGAAGACAATCGCGGCCAGCACCTCCCGGTCCCCGTGCCGACGCCGACCACCGCCCTGCGGCCTCGACGGCGCCTCCGGCACCACCCGCTGGAACAACTCCCACAACTCGTCCGGCACCAGACGCTCAACGATCCCCACCATGACTCACAGAATACCGAGTCGCCCAAATGAGATGGCTTCTAAAGGGCGCTCGTCCTCAATCGCCGGACGGGCTGAGGTCCTGGCCAGCACCGAGTAGTTAAGGGGCGCGGGGAACTGCGCGACCAGCCACCTGCGGCCCGCAGCCGAAAGCGGGTTTTTGGGGGCGCGGGGAACTGCGCGACCAGCCACCTGGGGGCCGCAGACGGAAACGGGTTTTTGGGGGCGCGGGGAACTGCGCGAACGGCCGCGGCGGCCCGGGCCTGGGGCGGGCCAGCGCCGCGGGGCGGACCCGGTCAGGCCCCGGGGACGCGGAGGGCGGCCAGCACCGGCAGGTGGTCCGTGGCCGTGCGCAGGTCGGCCGGGGCCGCGAGGCCCAACGGGACGCCGCAGCCCAGGACTTCGACCCCCGCCGTCGCGAAGATCGCGTCGATGCGCTGATGGGGATCGGCCGGCGTGGAGGTGAACTCCCCACCCCACGGCGCCACTTCCCAGCAGTCCTGGAGCGCCCCGGCGAGCCGCCGGAAGCCGCGTCCGTCGGGCCGTTCGTTCAGGTCGCCGCCCGCGATCGCATGGTCCACCCCCATCCCGGCGAGCCGGTCGAGCAGCGCCCCCGTCTGCTCGTACCGTTCGGCTTCCTGGAGGCTGAGGTGGGCGCTCAGCACGCCGATCCTGGCCCCGCCGATCCGTACCACCGCGGTGGCGAAACCGCGCCGGTGCAGGCCGGGGGTGAGCGGGAGCAGCACGTCCTCGGTTTGTTCGACGGTGGCCCGCAGCGAGCACAGCAGCATCGGGCCCGCCGCCGTGGCCCCGCCCCCCAGGATCACCAGATCGGTCGCCGCCGCGAGGCGCGCCGCGGCCTTGCGCCAGCGGAAGAAGCGGGGCGCCTCCTGGATCAGGACGAGATCCGGCGCGCAGGCGCGGATCACCCGGGCCAGCGCCGCGTTGTCGTCGCGCATCGAGCGGATGTTGTAGCTGAGGACACGGATCACGGCCGAGCCGCTCTCCGTCGCGGACGCGGGCAGCCCGCCGTCGGGGGTGGTCATGGTCCCCAACGTATGACAGCGCCCGCCGGTCCGGGGTGGACTCGGCGGGCGCCGTCGGTGGTACGGGTCCTGCGGGTACGGCTCCTACATGATGGGGTCGGGCTGGCGCGCGAGGTCGGCCGCGCCGACCAGGCCGGCCTTGTTGCCGAGCTGGGCCGCGATCACATCGGCGACCGGGCGCCAGTTCCCGCCGACCAGCCAGCGCTTGTAGGACTTGCGGATGGGGTCGAGCACCAGCTCGCCCTCGTCCGAGAGCCCCCCGCCGACGATGAACGCGGACGGGTCGAAGAGCGAGGCCAGGTCGGCCAGGCCCGCGCCCGCCCAGCGCGCCAGCTCGCGGTAGGAGTCGACCGCCACCGGGTCGCCCTGGCGGGCGGCCATCGAGATGTGCTTGCCCTCGATCCCCTCGGGGGTGCCGTCGCCGAGCCCGAGCAGGAACTCGGCGCGCTCGGGCGTGGCGTTGGCGCGCTGCTTGGCGTAGCGCACCAGGGCGCGGCCTGAGGCGTACTGCTCCCAGCAGCCCTGGCTGCCGCAGCCGCACAGCAGGCCGTCCGGCACCATCCGGATGTGGCCGAACTCGGCGGCCACGCCGAAGTGGCCGCGGCGCAGCTTGTTGCCGATGATGATGCCGCCGCCGAGGCCGGTGCCGAGCGTGATGCAGATGACGTTGCGGTGGCCCTTGCCGGCGCCGAAGCGGTACTCGCCCCAGGCGGCCGCGTTGGCGTCGTTCTCGACGACGACCGGAAGGCCGACGCGCAGCTCGACCTTCTCCTTCAGCGGTTCCTGACGCCAGTCGATGTTGGGCGCGAAGTAGACGGTGGACCGCTGACGGTTGACGTAACCGGCGGCCCCGATGCCCACGCCCACGATCTCGTGTCCGACGCGCGCGCCGTCGACGGCCGAGGCGATCGCGTCCACGATGGCATCGGGCGTGCCGGGAGTCGGCACCTTGTGGGTCGAGAGGATGTTGCCCTCCTCGTCGACCACGCCCGCCGCGATCTTCGTGCCGCCGATATCGACACCGATGGTGAGTCCCATGAATCCCTCAGTTCGGTCGAGCCCCGCTAGGGCCAACCGTACCCGAGCCGGGGCGGCACCCAGCGTGCCGAGCCCGGGTTGGTCCGGGGGGTGGGACGGGGGCGGCGCTCCGTCCGTACCGGTCGGGTCTCAGTCGAGGTCGATGTGCTCGGTGGGGCCGGGGCCCTGGTCGCCGTCGCGGCCGGTGCCGTCGGGGCCGGTGCCCTTGCCGCCCGGGCCCGTGCGGCCGGCGTCGGACGTCCAGCGCTTCTCGTGGCCCTCGACGGCCGAGCGGTAGGCGGCGAGCAGTTCGCCGCCGGCCGCGGCGAGGTGGTCGAAGACCTCGGGGTTGCGCTCGATGACGGGCTCGACGGCGGCCTTCGCCTGGCTGATGAGCTGCTGCACGGCGCCCTGGGCCGCCATGCCGGACAGGCCCGAGGGGCCGTCGAAGAGCCCGGCGAACTTGTCGGTGACGGCGCCCAGCAGCTTGCGCAGCTCCTCGGCGGCGGACCCCGGCTCGGGGCCGTACTGGGCGCGTCGGCGTTCCTGCTCGGCGGCCAGGTCCTCGGCGCAGGCGTCGGCCCAGGCATCCGCGTCGGGGGCGGGGCGCTCGGTGGCTTCGCTCATGGCGGACTCCAGCCGCTGGTTTCCTACGGTGTCGTTTCTCTCGACGTTACCCGAACGGAGGTATCGCGTTCACTGCCCGCGGGGCCACAGCTCGGGATCGGGCGCGAAGCGGATGTCCAGCACGCCGTCGTGCAGCCCGGCTCCGGTGACGGTGCAGCGGCGCAGCGCCGAGGGCAGCGGCACGATCCGCCGGAACGGGCCGACGGTGAGCAGGAGTTCGTCGCCGCGCCGCACCAGCGAGAGCCCGTCCTTGACGGCGCCGGGCAGCGGCAGGCTCCACACCAGGACGTCGTCCTCGGCGAGCCGGTCCCGGACGCTCCAGCGCGGGGGCGGGGGGACGCTCTCGTCGGGTCCGTATGCGGCGTCGAGCAGGTCGAGGTCGTCGTCGCCGCGCGGATCGCGGCCGAGGTGGGCGACCTCGCGGACGGCGGGGAACTCCCCGGCCAGCTCGTCCAGGTGCTTGCGCTGCTGGGCGACGAGCCCGGCGAGCCAGGGGTCGGGGGTCTCGGCGGGCAGCAGCCGGTTGGCGACCACCGCGTCGAGGGCGAGGCCGTGCACGGCGATGCCGAGCCGTGCGGTGCCCAGCGCCTCGGCCGCGGCGGGCCCCGGCTCCGCGACCAGCCGCACGGTGGTGCCCGCGTCCTCGATCACGGCCTGAACGGCGGCCAGTTCACGGTCCCAGCGGGCGGCGGTCTCGTACAGCCACTGCGCGGGCATGGGCACCCCGGCGAGCTGGGCGAGGACCGGGCGCAGCGAGCGGGCGGCCTGGCGCTCGGGCGGCAGGAGCCGGCGCAGATAGCGGCGCAGCTGCTCGGGCAGGGCGAGGGTGGCGAGCGCGCGGTCGGCGGGCGGCAGGTCGACGACGAGCAGGCCGGGTTCGTCGGCCGCCGCCTCGCGCAGGGCGGCGAGCAGGGCGAGCTGTTCGGCGCCGGGGAGTTCGGTGAGTTCCTCGGCGTCCAGGCGGGAGGCGCCGAGCAGGTCGAGGGCGGCGCCCGCGCGGTCCTGGAAGGCGAGGAGTTCGGCGCGGAAGTGGGCCGCCGCGTCGATGCGCCGGACGGTGACCCCGGCGAGTTCGCCGGGCAGCCGGTCCGCGGTCAGCAGGGTGACCCGGGTGCCGCGCCGGGCGGCGGCGCGCGCGGTCGCCGCCGCGACGGTGGTGCGGCCCGCGCCGCCGGGGCCGGTGACCAGGACCGTACGCACGTCTAGAGCTTCTTGGTCCCGTCGGCGGAACCGGCCTCGGCGCCGCCCGAACCGCTTTCGACGCGCTTCTTCAGGCCGGCCAGGGCGCGGTCGATGATGACCTTCTCGGCCTTGCGCTTGATCATGCCGAGCATGGGGATCTTGACGTCGACGGTGAGCCGGTAGGTGACCTCGGTCCGTCCGCCGGGGGCGTCCGCGAGGATGTACGAGCCGTCGAGGGTGCGCAGCATCTGGGACTTGACCAGCGTCCAGCTGACCGTGTTGCCGTTCCAGGTGTAGGCGAGGGTGTGGTCGTCCTTGATGGCGCCCGCGTCCAGCAGCAGCCGCACCTTCTCGGCGTGGCCGGCGGCGTCGGTGGCGAGCACCTCGGCCTCCTTCACCTCGCCGGTCCACTCGGGATAGCGGGCGAAGTCCGCGATCACCCCCATGACGTCGGCGGGGGTTGCCTCGATGGTGATAGACGAGCTGGTGTGTTCCGCCATCGTCGTGGCTCCTCCAGTGCGCGGTCCGGTGGGTCTGGGTCTCCCCCGCCCGGCGGGGCCGTCGTTGATGGGGAGATGTGCGTGCAGGCTATCGCGTGCGGGTCGGCGCCCACTCCAGTGGCCGGATCACCACTGGAGGGCGAAGGGGCGGGAGGTGGCCGCGAAGTGGCCGACGTTCACGCACTCGGTGCGGCCGATCCGCATCCGCCGGGCCAGCGGCTGGTGGACGTGGCCGAAGAGGGAGTAGCGGGGCCGGGTCTTCTCGATCGCCGCGAGCAGGGCGCGCGAGCCGCGTTCGAAGCGGCGGGCGACGGTGTCGTACACGAGCTCGGGGACCTCGGGCGGGATGTGCGAGCAGAGCACGTCGACCTCGCCGAGCGCCTCGACCTTGGCGGCGTACTCCTCGTCGGAGATCTCATGCGGCGTGCGCATGGGCGTGCGCAGCCCGCCGCCGACGAAGCCGAAGACGCGCCCGGCTATCTCCACGCGCTGCCCGTCCAGGACGGTGGTGCCCGGGCCCGCGTACTGCGGCCAGAGGTGCGGCAGGTCGACGTTGCCGTACGTGGCGTACGTCGGGGTGGGGAAGGCGGCGAACAGCTCGGCGTACTGGCGGCGGACCGCGGCCTCGATCGCGGCCTCCCGGTCCAGGCCGGCCCAGAGCGAACGCCCCAGCTCACGGGCCTCCTCGAAGCGCCGGGCGGTGCGCAGGGCGACGATCCGGTCGGCGTTGTCGACGCCGAAGAGGTCGGGGAAGATGCCGCGCGAGTGGTCGGCGTAGTCGAGGAAGAGGACCAGGTCACCGAGGCAGATCAGGGCATCGGCGCCCTCACCCGCCTTGGCCAGGCCCTCGGCGTTCCCGTGCACGTCACTGACCACATGAACTCGCATGCGGATCACCTTAGGCCGTCGGACCTGCGGTTACTTCCGGGTGGTCAAAGGTGTGGACTACTGTGCGCGAAGCAGTGTCAAACATGTGTGACGCACCGAACATCTGGCCAGAACCCCCTATCCGGAACCCACTACCGGTGGGTAACGTCCGGGCAGTCCAGTCGTGCTCGTCAGTTCCGCCCCCCACGGATCCGCCGGGCACCTGCCCGATCTTGGACCGCAGCCGGTGCGTCACACAGAGCCGTGGCACCGGCGCCCGATGAGGAGCAGCAGTCTTGCGCGAGTTCAGCCTTCCGGCCCTGTACGAGGTCCCTTCGGACGGCAACCTGACGGATCTGATCCGCCGCAATGCCGCTCAGCACCCCGATGTCGCGGTGATGGGCCGCAAGATCGCGGGTGCCTGGGCCGATGTCACCGCCCGCCAGTTCCTCGCCGAGGTGCGCGCCGTCGCCAAGGGCCTGATCGCCGCGGGCGTCGAGGCGGGCGACCGCGTCGCCCTGCTCTCGCGCACCCGCTATGAGTGGGTGCTGATCGACTTCGCGATCTGGAGCGCGGGCGCCGTCACCGTGCCGGTGTACGAGACCAGCTCGCCCGAGCAGATCCAGTGGATCCTCGGCGACTCCGCCGCGACGCTCGCCATCGTCGAGTCCCCGGCGCACGAGGCATCGGTGGAGTCGGTCCGGGCCGGGCTGCCCGCCCTCAAGGGCATCTGGCAGGTCGAGGCCGACGCCGTCGCCCGGCTCGCCGCGACCGGCGCGGACGTCCCGGACGCCGTGCTCGACGCCCGGATGTCCTCGGCGCACGCCGACGACCCGGCGACCATCGTCTACACCTCGGGCACCACCGGCCGCCCCAAGGGCTGTGTGCTGACCCACCGTGCGTTCTTCGCCGAGTGCGGCAACGTGGTGGAGCGCCTCAAGCCGCTCTTCCGCACCGGCGAGTGCTCGGTCCTGCTCTTCCTCCCCGTCGCCCATGTCTTCGGCCGGCTGGTCGAGGTGGCCTCGGTGATGGCGCCGATCAAGCTCGGCTGCGTACCGGACATCAAGAACCTCACCGATGAACTCGCCTCGTTCCGGCCGACGTTGATCCTCGGCGTGCCGCGCGTCTTCGAGAAGGTCTACAACTCGGCGCGCGCCAAGGCGCAGGCCGACGGCAAGGGCAAGATCTTCGACAAGGCCGCCGGCACCGCGATCGCCTACAGCAAGGCGCTCAGCACGGACGCCGGGCCGTCCATCGGGCTCAAGCTCAAACACAAGGTCTTCGACAAGCTCGTCTACAGCAAGCTGCGGGCGGTGCTCGGCGGACGCGGCGAGTACGCGATCTCCGGCGGCGCGCCGCTGGGCGAGCGGCTCGGCCACTTCTTCCGCGGCATCGGCTTCACGGTCCTGGAGGGCTACGGCCTCACCGAGTCCTGCGCCGCGACCGCCTTCAACCCGTGGGACCGGCCCAAGATCGGCACGGTCGGTCAGCCGCTGCCGGGTTCGGTGGTCCGGATCGCGGACGACGGCGAGGTGCTGCTCCACGGCGAGCACCTCTTCCAGAGCTACTGGAACAACGAGTCCGCGACCGCCGAGGCGCTGGCGGACGGCTGGTTCCACACCGGTGACATCGGCACCCTCGACGAGGACGGCTACCTCGCGATCACCGGCCGCAAGAAGGAGATCATCGTCACGGCGGGCGGCAAGAACGTCGCCCCCGCCGTCATCGAGGACCGCATCCGCGGGCACGCCCTGGTCGCCGAGTGCATGGTCGTCGGCGACGGGCGGCCCTTCGTGGGCGCGCTCATCACGCTGGACGAGGAGTTCCTCGGGCGCTGGGCGGAGGAACACGGCAAGCCCGTGGGGGCCACGGCGATCTCGCTGCGCGACGACGCGGAGCTCCTCGCGGAGGTGCAGCGGGCGGTGGACGACGGCAACGCAGCGGTCTCCAAGGCGGAGTCGGTACGCAAGTTCCGGATCCTCGGGGCACAGTTCACGGAGGAGGCGGGGCACATCACGCCGTCGCTGAAGCTCAAGCGGAATGTCGTGGCCAAGGATTTCGCGGACGAGATCGAAGCGATCTACACCCCCTAGCCCCCAGGGGCCCCCGGGCTCCGCCCCCGACCCCGCACCCCCTGGGGCTCCGCCCCAGACCCCGAGGCGCCTTGCCCACCCACCCGCCCGTGACGGGGGTTGGATGGTTCCGGGCCTCCTGGGGCTCCGCCCCAGACCCCGTATCGCGCCTGAACGGCGCTCGTCCTCAAACGCCGGACGGGCTGAGGTGGCCTGCACTGGCCAGCACCGAGCACTTAAGGGGCGCGAGGAACTGCGCGAGAAGCGAGCACGGTCCGCAGACCGAAGGGCTTTTAGGGGCGCGGGGAACTGCGCGACCAGCCAGCCACGGCCCGCAGACGAAAGCGGGTTTTCTTGGGGGCGCGGGGAACTGCGCGAGACGCGGGCACGGTCCGCAGGGTCGAGAGGGTTTAGGGGCGCGGGGAACTGCGCGAGCAGCCGCCCGTGGCCCGCAGACGCAGACGGGTTTCAGGGGCGCGGGGAACTGCGCAATGGCCTCGCCCGCAGTCGGCCGGGGGCCGAACGGGCCCGTTACAGCAAGCCGCGCAGCTTCCGCGCCAGGAGGTCCCAGCGCCAGCGCTCCTCCACCCACGCCCTCCCCCGCTCCCCCATCCGCCCCCGCAGCCCCGCGTCCTGGAGCAGGGTCACGATGCGGGCCGCCGAGTCCTCGGGGGAGCCGCCCCGTACGACGAAGCCCGTCTCGCCGTCCAGGACCGCGTCCGGCGCGCCGCCGGAGTCGCCGGCCACCACGGGCAGGCCGGTCGCGGAGGCCTCCAGGTAGACGATGCCGAGGCCTTCGACGTCCAGGCCGCCGCGCCGCGTGCGGCAGGGCATCGCGAAGACGTCCCCCGCCCCGTAGTGCGCGGGCAGCTCGGCCCACGGCACCGCCCCGGTGAAGCGGACCGAGGACGCGACCCCGGTGTCGGCCGCGAGCTTGCGCAGCTCCGCCTCGTAGGGGCCGCCACCCACGATGAGCAGGACCGCGTCCGGCACCTGCGCGAGGATCGCCGGGAGGGCGAGGATCAGCGTGTCCTGCCCCTTGCGCGGCACGAGCCGTGAGACGCAGACCACCACGGGCCGGTCGGTGAGCCCGAGCCGCTCGCGTACGGCGTCGCCGCCGGAGCCGGGGTGGAAGGTCTTCTCGTCGACGCCGGGCGGCAGTTGGACCATGCGGGCCGCCGCCTGCGGGGTGAGCGCGCCCGCGATCCGCGAGCGGGTGTACTCGCCGAGGTAGGTGATGGTGTCGGTGCCCTCACCGATGCGCCTCAACAGCTGCCGCGCGACGGGGAGTTGGGCCCAGCCGGCCTCGTGCCCGTGGGTGGTCGCCACGAGCCGCTCCGCGCCGGCCCGGCGCAGCGCGGGGCCCATGAGGCCGAGCGGGGCGGCCGCCCCGAACCACACGGAGGAGCAGCCGTGTTCGCGCAGCAGCCCGACGGCCCGCCGGGTGACCCGGGGCGTCGGGAGCAGCATCGTGGTGCGGTCCCGTACGACGGTGAAGGGCTGTTCGGCGTCGAACGCGGCGGTCGCCGCCGCGCCCTCCTGGCCGCGCTTCCACGTCGAGGCGTACACGACGACCTGTTCGGGGTCGAGTCGCAGCGCCATGTTGTGCAGGAACGCCTGGATCCCGCCCGGGCGCGGCGGGAAGTCATTGGTCACGATCAAGGTCTTGTGCATCGCCGCCGACAGTACCGAACCCGGCGCGCGCGGACGCGGCGGGCGGGCCCGGTCGGCGCCCCGCAACCGTCGGGCTCGGCCCCGCCTGACGCCGGACGGAGCGGGGCACCCGGCATCATGGCGGCTCCGGGCCCCCGAAACGAGGACGAGACGGACATCATGAGCATCCCCCGGCGCCCCCTCGCGGTGGCGGCCACCTGGGCCGTGACCCGCTTCCTGCTGTTGCTCTGCGCCTTCAGGGTGCTGCTGCTGCCGGGCCCGGACGTCACCAGCGACGTCCACGCCATCTACCAGGGCTGGTCCCAGGTGCTCGCGACCGGCACCTATCCGCTGGACGACGTCACCTGGCAGTACCCGCCGGCCGCCGCCCTGGCGATCCTCTCGCCCGCGGCCCTGCCGTTCCTCGACTACGCGACCGCGTTCTTCGCGCTCGTCTTCCTGGCGGACGCGGTGGTCTTCTGCCTCCTGATGTACGCGGCGGACCGGCCGGGCAGGTCCCTGAACGGCGCGTGGGTGTGGACGCTCGGGGTGGCGCTGCTCGGCCCGACCGCGTACGCCCGCTACGACCTGATGGTGACGGCCGTCGCGGTCGCCGCGCTGCTGGCGGGAGTCGGCCGGCCGCGCGTCCTGGGCGCGCTCGCCGCGTTCGGGGCCTTGTTGAAGGGGTGGCCCGCCCTGCTGCTGATCCGTGCGCCGAGGCGGGCCTGGACGGCGGCCGCGGTGAGCGCCGCCGCGCTGCTGACGGCGTGTGTGGCGGCGGCGCCCGGCGCGTTCGCCTTCCTCACCTTCCAGCGGGAGCGGGGCACGGAGGTCGAGTCGCTGGGCGCGCTGGTCTTCCATCTGGCCCGGCTGTTCGGCTGGCGGGGCACGGTCCAGCTCAACTACGGCTCGGTGGAGTTCCTCGGGCCCTATGTGCCGCTGGTGTCCGCCCTGTCGATGGCGCTGACCGTGCTCGCCTTCGGCTGGCTGCTGCTGTGGCGCGTACGGGCCGGGGGGCCGATGCGTCCGAGCACCCCCGCGGACGCGGCGTTCACGGCGGTGCTGCTGTTCACGACGACGAGCCGGGTCATCAGCCCCCAGTACATGCTGTGGCTGGTGGGTCTCGCCGCGGTGTGCCTGGTCCACCGACGCGGCCCGATGGCCCGCCCCGCGCGGCTCGTCCTGGCCGCCACGGGGGTGACGTTCCTGGAGTTCCCGATCTGGTTCTCGCACGTGGTCGCCGGCGACTGGCTGGGCCTGCTCCTGCTCACCGTACGCAACGGCCTGCTGGTCTGGGCCTCCCTCCTGGCCTGCCGCATCCTGTGGCGCACCACCGTCTCGCCGCGCACTCCCTCGGTCCTGTCACCTCAGCCCGCCCGCGCGGGCGAACCGTCGACGACGCGCTGAGCGCCCGTCCGCCGGTGGAGCCGGGCCAGGGCCGCGCACTGCACCCCCATCGCCAGCGCCATGGCCAGACAGATCCCCGGCAGCCCGAGCCCCGACAGGGCGTGGGCGAGCACCAGTTGCAGCGCCACCCCGCACCCGGTGATCCGCACCAGACGAGGACTGCCCCCGCCGCCCTCCACCACCCCGCCCCACCCGATGAAGCACGCGAGCAGCATCAAGTAGGGCCCCAGACACCGCAGTTGAAGCACCCCGGCGGTCGCGACGGCACCGTGCGCACCGAAGGCGGCCATGATCCAGGGCGCGGCGGCGAACAGCACGAGACCGGCCCCGGCCCCCAGCACGGCCGCGACGCGCAGGACCTCGCGCCCGACGGCCCCCCGCTCGTCCCGCCCGGCCCCGAGCAGCCGCGCGGTGTGGATGGCGGCGGCCTGGCGTACGGAGTAGAAGGCCATGGTCGCCCCGTACATCGCCTTGGTCGCGATGCCGTACGCGGCGACCTCGGCGACGCCGATCCGGGCGACGACGGCGACCACGGCGAGGGCGCCGCCCATGCGCGTGACGAAGTCGGCGGACAGGGGGAGCCCGGTGCGGACCGTGCGCCGCAGATCGGTGGTCCACGCGTGCGGTACGGGTCCGGCGGCGCGCAGCGCGGGGGTGCGGCGCAGCACCAGGAGCCCCCGCGCCAGCGCGACCGAGCGCCCGGCCACGGTGGCGAGCGCCGCGCCCCGCACACCGAGGCCGCAGCCCAGGATCAGCAGCGGGTCGAGGACGAGGATGAGCCCGTTGGACAGCAACGCCAGGCGCATCGGGGTGCGGGTGTCGCCGGTGCCCTTGAGGATGCCGTCGACGACGTTGGTGGCGAAGAAGACGGCGATGCCGGGCAGCGCTATGGAGAAGTAGCCGACGGCGAGCGGCAGGGCCCCGCCCGCGTCGGCGCCGAGCACAAGCCGGGCGATCGGCTCCCGTCCCAGGAAGGCGCCGATCGCGACGGCCGGGGCGAGCAGCGCCCACAGCGCCCAGCCACCCCGCACGGCCGCCCGCACCGCGCCCTGCTCTCCGGCTCCCCTGGCCCGGGCGAGCAGCACGGTCGTGCCGGAGCCGGCCATGAGGGCGATGCCGAGCAGCACGTTCTCGACGTTGGTCGCGACGGCGACCGCGGCCACGGCGTCCCCGCCGAGGCGGGTCACCCAGAGGGTGTTGATGATTCCGGCCGCGACCCCGGCCATGAGTTCGCCGTAGACCGGAAACGCGAGCGACACCAGCCGCCTGCGATGAGCGGTCGCCTCCATGGAGCTCTCCCCCGTTGCCAATACCTCGATTCGAGGTAACTCGATAAGAGGTACCATGGGCGCGGCAACCGGACAAGACGAGGGGCGCCATGCTGGAGCTGTCGATCCTGGGCTTCCTGTACGAGGAACCCCTGCACGGCTATGAGCTCAAGGAGCGGATCAAGGGGCTCAGCGGCCACATCCGCCCGGTCAGCGACGGGGCGCTCTACCCGGCGATCACTCGCCTGGTCAAGGCCGGCGTCCTGGAGCAGCGCACCGAGCCGGGCAGCGGGGCCGCCCCGCGGCGGACCCTGTCGCTCACCGACGCCGGCCGGGCCGCCCTCCTGGAGCGGCTGCGCCACCCCAAGGACGTCGAGATCACCGACGGGCAGCGCTTCTTCACCCTGCTCGCCTTCCTGCGGCACCTGCCCGACCCCGCCGAGCAGGCGGCCGTCCTCGCCCGGCGGCAGGCCTTTCTCCAGGCGCCCGCGAGCTTCTTCTACCGCGACGGCGAGCCCGTCACCGTCGAGCGGGCGCCCGATCCGTTCCGGCAGGGGATGCTGCGGATCGCGCGGGCCACCGGCAGGGAGGAGAAGGCGTGGCTGGCCGAGACGATCGAGGAGCTGGGCGGCGGCTGAGCCCGCCGGCGCGGACGACGATCAGGCCAGCTGGGAGCGTACGTACTCCCGCCACCGTGTCGTGAACTCCCTTAGGTTCAGGCCCAGTTGGTCGTCCATGGCCTTCTCCAGGGCGCCCTCGCGGTGGGGCTGGTCGCCGACCTCGGTGTAGAAGCGGGCCAGCGCGGCCTCGCCCCAGTTCGCGGCGATCATGCGGCAGGCCAGCCAGCCGCTCTCGTACGCCTTCGCCAGCCGGTCCGCGCCGCCGTCGAAGCCGAAGTCGGCGTCCGAGGGGAGGTCGGCGGGGAGGTCGCCCGCGCGGACGGCCTTGAGGAGTTCGGGGGCGGCCTGCGGCGCGGTACGGCCGGTGTCGCGGTAGCCGATCCAGTCCGCGTACCCCTCCGAGAGCCACAGCGGGGTGGCGGGCGAGGTGTGGGCGCGGGTGGCGACATGGGTGGTCTCGTGGGCGAGGACGACGCGGCGGCCCAGGTCGCCGAGGACCGCGTAGGCGTCCGGATTCACGATCACCCGGTCCGCCGGGGCGGCCCCCGCCCCGCCCACCTCGCCGGTGGTCACGGCCGCGATGCCCCGGTAGGAGGCGGCGGGCGCGCCGAGCAGCGCGGCCATGCCGTCCAGGGAGGCCGGTACGAGGACGACGACCCGGCGGGCCCAGACTCCCGGCCAGGCCGCCGACACCGCGGGCACGGCCGCGTCCTCGGCCGCCGCGATCCCCCGCAGCTTCGCCGCGTCCTGGCCCACCCCGAGGATCAGGCTGCGGGCGCCGCGCACGACGGTGACCGGGCCCTGCTGCCACAGCGGCTGCGCGGCGCCGCGCGCGGGCAGGTCGCCGGTGACGTACCAGGTCCCGCCGCGCCGGCCCAGGGTGAGGGTGCGGGCCGCCGTCACGGGCGCGGTGTCATAGCCCTGGATCCGGTAGCGCAGCTCGACCTGGGCGGTGGCCTGCGGGCCCTTGTGGTCCACGCCGGTGACGCGGTACGCCCAGGAGGCCAGCGGCACCTGTGCGAGGTTGGTGAACTCGGCGCCCTGGGACGCCCGCAGGGCGCTCGCCGCGGGGTCGAGCGCCGCCAGATAGCCGCTCGCGTCGTGCTTCAGGACCGCGGCCGCGCGCCGGTCCAGAACCTGCTGCACCTCGCCGGTGGTGGCGTCGGGCGCCGCCGCGGGCGCCGAGCAGGCCGTGGCGCACAGCAGCACCGCGAGCGCGCCCGCCGCCGCCCGGCCCCGCCGTCTCCCTCGCCCCTGCCCATCGCCTGCCACGCCGCCGATCGTACGGTCACACGCGGGTCACCGAGGAGACGGGCATCATCCCGACGGGGTCGTAGCGCACCGGCGCGCCGGGGTACGGCGCGTGCACCACCTGGCCGTTGCCCACGTACATGGCGATGTGGCTCGCGTCGTGCCGGTAGGCGACCAGGTCCCCGGGCTTGGCCTCGGAGAGCGGCACCTGGCGGCCGGCGTACCGCTGTGCCTGCGAGGTGCGCGGCAGGCCGACGCCGGCCCGGGCGTACGACCACTGCATCAGGCCCGAACAGTCGAACCCGGAGGGCCCGTTGGCGCCCCAGATGTACGGTTTGCCGATCGCGGAGCGGGCCGCCATGACGGCCGCGGCGGCGCGCGAGGAGGCGGGGGCGGAGTCGGAGAGCGGGGGCAGTTCGCCGCGCTCCGAGCGGGACGCGCGGTCGAAGGCGGCCCGGTCGGCGCTCGGCAGCGCGTTCAGGACGCGGCGCGCCTCGGCCAGCTTCGACTCGACGGTCCGCTTGTGCCGGGCCACGTCGGTGCGGCTGCGCTCCAGCTCGGCGAGTTTGCGGCTCGCCTCGGCGCGCTGCTGGGCCAGGTGGCGCTGCTCGTGCCGCAGGTCCTGGAGCGCTCCCGACTGGCGTTCGCCCAGCCGGTCGAGGGTGGCGGCCTGGTCGAGATAGGTGGCCGGGTTCGAGGAGAGCAGCAGGGCGAGCGCGGGGTCGATGCCGCCCGACCGGTACTGGGCCCCGGCGATCGCGCCGAGCGCGCCCCGCATGCGGTTGATCTTCTCCTGGCCGCGCGCGACGCCGTCCTGTGCCTGTTTGACCTGGTCACGCAGGAGCTTGGCGTGCTCGTCCGCCTTGTCGAACTGCTCGGTGGCCCGCTCGGCCTCCTCGAAGAGGCGGTCGACCGCGGCCTGCCCGGACGGGCTCGGCTCCTGCGGGGCCGCGCTCGCCACGGTGGCCCCGAGCGCCGCCGCGGCCGTCGCCGCCGCGGCCGAAAGGACGGTGACGCGGGCGCTCTGGGTCAGGCCCGACTGCGAAGGCCGGCGATGGGACGCCACGGATGCCGTACTCCCTTGCACTGCGTGCGGCCCCTGCCGCCCGGGCGGGCGGCGAGTCACCGGGGGAACCGCACGCCGGACAGTAACCGGGCGAACACCCGGGGGCCAACGACCGTTTGGCGTACGCACAGTGACGCCCCACCGGAGAACACAGGTCACCGGCGGGGCGTCGCGTCAGCGGGAGGTGCGGCAATTCGCCCGTTTGGGCGGTGTCGACGGCTGACGGGGGCACAGGCGGATCAGCCGATGCGCACACCGAACTGGAAGGGCATGTTGTCCATGGACTCGTAGCGGACGACCGCTCCCGAGTGCGGGGCGTGCAGCACCGTGTTGTTGCCGGCGTACAGGCCGATGTGGTGCAGGTCGCCGAAGAAGAGCACCAGGTCGCCGGGCTTGAGGTCGCCGCGGCCGATCCGGGTGCCGCGAGTGGCCTGCTCCTGCGAGGTGCGCGGCAGGTGAACGCCCGCCTGCCCGTAGGCGTAGCCCGTGAGGCCTGAGCAGTCGAAGGTCGCCATGCCGGTCGTGCCGTAGCTGTACGGCTTGCCCAACTGGCCCTGGGCCGCGGCGAGGGCGGCGGCGCCGACGCCCGAGGCGGGCACGTCCTTGCCGAGGTTGGGGCGCTCGGTGGAGCGGTTGGCGCGGGCCTCGTCGGAGGCGAGCGCGGCCTTCTCCTGCGCGGTCAGCGTGTTGAGCAGCTTCTGCGCCTCGCCGAGCTTGCCCTGGACTTCCTTCTTCTTGTCGTCGAGCACCTGGCGGGTGTCGGCGAGGTCCTTCAACTTGTCCTGGGCTTCCTTGCGCTGCTGCGCGAGGGTGCGCTGCTTGCCCTGGATCTTCTGGAGCGCCTCGGTCTGGTTGGCGCTGAGCTGGTCGAGGGAGGACGCCTTGTCGAGGAAGTCGTCCGGGTTGGAGGAGAGGAAGAGGGCGAGCGAGGGGTCGATGCCACCGGAGCGGTACTGCGCGGAGGCCATCGAACCGAGGCCGCTGCGCAGGGTGTTGAGCTCCTGCTGGCCGCGGGCCACCTTGTCCTGGATCTCGCCGATCTGCTTCTCCAGCTGACCCTGCTTCTCCTTGGCGCCGTTGGCCGCCTCGGTCGCCTGCTCGGCCTCGTCGTAGAGCTTGTCGACCTTGCTCTTGACCTCGTCCTTGGTGGGCTTCGGGTCCGCCTGCGCGGCCTGCGAAGTGAGGGCGACGACAGCGGCGGCGGTCGCGCTGAGCACGGTCACGCGCGTGCGGCTCGCGGGCTTGGGACGACGGTGGGACCCCACGAAGGCGAGCTCCTTCTTCCTCAGCCGCCGAACAGAGCAGAATCGGCGGGCCCTTCACGGACACCCCGAACGAGTGATCAACCGCATGAAGGTACGAGCCCCGACCCTAGTGACCTTCCTGTGATCAGTTCAAATCCTGATGGGAAAAAGTCGGTCACTGAGAGGATTCTTTACTGTCATCCCACGCGCAGTAGTGGGCACTTGACGGAGTGCTCGTCGACGACCACCCGAATTCGGGCATTGAACACAGGAGTTGCAGAACGGCCTGAATGCCTCAGACGCGTGAAAGCCGCTTCAGGAGCAGCAGGGAGGCGACGGGGCGGGCGCCCGCCTTCGCGACGCCGTCCGCGACCTCCTTGTCCGTGGAGGCCACCACCACCGGCCGACCGGAGGGCTCGGCCCGCACCAGCTGGCGGATCAGCTCGTCCGCGGTCACCCCGGGCTTGGAGAACAGCACCCGTACGCCCCGGGGCGGGGCGAGCAGCACCGGGGCGGCCAGCTCCGCGCCGTCGAAGACACAGGTGACCTCGGCCCCGGTCTGCGCGGCGAGCACGGAGAGCCCGCCAAGGAGACGAAGGCGCTGCTTCTCCAACGGCATCGTCGGATAGCCGGTCTTGGTGACGTTGTAGCCGTCCACAAGCAGATGCACCTGGGGCAGCGCGAGCAGCTGGTCGAGCAGGGCCGGGTCGGTCTCCGAGAGGGCGCGGGCCGCGATGTCCTTGGGCGTCATGGTGCCCGGCGCGACCGCGTCCACGGTGTCGGCGGGGCGTACCGAGGCGGGCGGCAGGGCGAGTTCGCGCCGCAGTCCCTGGGCGCCTTCCAGGACGGTGTCGAGCAGCAGCCGCAGCCGCATGTCCTCGACGGAACGCCCCTCACGGGTCGCGCGCCGGCTCGCCTCCAGGCCGGACTCGGCCTCGCTCAGCCGCGTCTTGAGCCGGCGCGTCTCGCTCTCGGCGGCGGTGACGCGCGCGGCCGCCTCGGACTTGATGCCGTCGATCTCGGCGGTGGTCCTGCGCAGGGCGGCCTCGCCGCGCTTCACATCGCTCTGCGCACTGCGCAGCTTGCGCTGGAGCGTCTCGGCTTCCTTGCGGGCGGCGAGCAGTTCGGCGCGCAGGGTCTCGTTCTCGGACCTGATCCGTTCGCGCGCCTCGGCGAGTTCCTCCCGCAGGCGCTCCACCTCGCGCCGGCCCTCCTCCTCCGCACGCTCGGCGAACGCCCGCTGGGCCTCCTCGCCGGCCGCGGCCACCAGCTTCACCCAGCCGGCCGGGCGCAGCACATAGGCCGCGGCCGCCACGTCCACCGGGTCGGCGGCCGCGGGGGGCGAGCCCGCCTCGACGGCCCCGGCCAGCTCCGGCTGCGACTCCTTGAGCCGCTCGCCGATGCGCTGGCGGAAGACCGGGTCGCCCTCCAGGGCGGCGGCCATCGCGTTGCCCGCGAACTTGGCGCGCCGGGTCGGGGTGAAACGGGCGTACTGCCGCAATTGGGCGGGCAGTTCGGCGACGGTCAGGCCGCCGAACGCCTCCGAGACGAAGGCGACGACCCGGCGCCGCACCCCTTCGGGCAGCGGGCGGTCGAGCACCTCGGCGGGGCCGTCGCCGGCCGCAGCGGCCGGTTCAGCACCGCTTGCATGCTCCACAATCCGTCACCCCAACTGTCATCCGTACCGCGTGGGCGGCCGCCCCTCAGGAGGCGGTCGCGGTATCGGTACCCGGCCGGTCCACTAGCTCGATCTGGTCCACCGCGTTGCACCAGCGGCAGCGGACCGACTCGATGGTCTCACTGACCACCTCGCGTTCCTCCACCGTGGGCTCTCCCGCAAGGTCCAGATGGACGTACTCGACCACTTTCGACGAGCGGGTGACATCGAAACGGGTGAGGTTTCCGCAGAGCGAGCAGCGCCAGCGGGTCTCTGCGGTCATCCGGGGAACGGTGCTCATGGGGTGCCGTCCTCTTTCCACTTCTTCCATGGTCCAGGATCTCGCGGTGCGCCGTCGAACTGCGGGAGTACTGCCCGCAACCCTACGGCCTACCCGTCGGCCCCCGGCACGGCGAGGCGGTCTGTACCGAAAGCTCCCTTTGGGCCATTCTCTCCCCATGACCAAACGGCGGGCGACGGCGATCCTGAGCGGCGCGGTGCACGGCCCGACCGTGACGTACGGGCTGATCGCCGCGTGCTGTCTGCTCTTCCTGGTGAGCCCGGTCTCCGGCCTGAATCCGGTGTACGGCACGGGCGACGCGATCCTGAGCGCCCAGAGCGACCACTTCGCGCGCTGGGGCGTCATCCCCGCGGAACTGATGGCGGGGCGGCCGCACGCCCTGCTCACCCCCCTCACCGCCCTGTTCGTCCACGGCAGCTGGCTGCACCTGCTGGGCAACATGCTCTTCCTGTACGTCTTCGGCGCGATGGCCGAGGAGCGCCTGGGGTGGCCAGAGTTCGCCCTGTTCTACCTGGTGTCCGGCTATCTGGCGCTCTTCGCGTACGCGGCGGCGCACGCGGGCTCGCAGCAGACGCTGGTGGGGGCGTCCGGGGCGATCTCCGCCGTCCTCGGCGCCTTCCTCTACCTCTTCCCGCGGGCGAGGGTGACCAGCATCTTCCCCTTCCTCCTCTTCCTCCCCCTGCGCTTCCCCGCCTGGATCGTGCTCATCTTCTGGTTCGCCCTGCAATGGCTGGCGATCCAGGGCGCCTCGGCCGGGCCCGGGGTGGCCTACCTCGCCCATCTGGTCGGCTTCGGCCTGGGCTTCCTCTACGCGTGGGCCCGTTTCGGCGGGGCGGATAGAGTGAAACGCCGAAAGCCCGTGAAGACCGCGGGTCCGGCCGCCACCGAGGGAGAAAGCCAGCCGTGATCACCGCGATCGTGCTCATCAAGACCAGCGTGGACCGGATTCCCGAGATCGCGGAGTCCATCGCGGCGCTCGACAGCGTCAGCGAGGTGTACTCGGTGACCGGCACCTACGATCTGATCGCGCTGGTCAGGGTGGCCCGCCACGACGACCTCGCGGACATCATCCCCGGCAGCATCAGCAAGATCCCCGGGGTGGAGGGGACGGATACGCACGTGGCGTTCCGCACGTACTCCCAACACGACCTGGAAGCGGCCTTCGCCATCGGCCTGGACTCCTGACCCCCGCCCCTGCGGACCGTGCCCCTTAAATGCTCGGCGCTGGCCAGCACCTTCAGCCCGTCCGGCGTTTGAGGACGAGCGCCGTTCAGGCGCGAACGGGGTCTGGGGCGGAGCCCCAGGAGCCCTTTCGGCTGCGGACCGTGCGTGGCTGGTCGCGCAGTTCCCCGCGCCCCTTAAGTACTCGGTGCTGGTCAGCACCTCAGCCCGTCCGGCGTTTGAGGACGAGCGCCGTTCAGGCGCGAACGGGGTCTGGGGCGGAGCCCCAGGAGCCCTTTCGTCTGCGGACCGTGCGGGGCTGGGCGCGCAGTTCCCCGCGCCCCTTAAGCGCTCGGTGCTGGCCAGCACCTCAGCCCGTCCGGCGATTGAGGACGAGCGCCGTTCAGGCGCGAACGGGGTCTGGGGCGGAGCCCCAGGAGCCCCTCGGCTGCGGACCGTGCGGGGCTGGGCGCGCAGTTCCCCGCGCCCCTGGCAGGGGCGGTGCTGGCCAGCACCTCAGCCTGTCCGGCGTTTGAGGACGAGCGCCTCAAGGCGCGACACGGGGTCTGGGGCGGAGCCCCAGGGGGTTAGACGACGGGGACGCAGCGGCCCTGCTCCGTGTGGTAGCGCCACTTCGCTCCGTCCACCACCAACTCCCGAACCGCCCGCACAAACCGCTCCACGTGCTCATCCGGCGTCCCCGCCCCGAAGCTGACCCGGATCGCGTTCAGGGACCGCTCGCCCGGCTCCGCCTCGGGCGCCCCGCACTCGCCCGGGTCCTGGGGGTCGCTGCCGAGCAGGGTGCGCACCAGCGGGTGGGCGCAGAAGAGGCCGTCGCGCACCCCGATGCCGTACTCCGCGGAGAGCGCCGCCGCGAAGTGCGAGCTGTTCCAGCCGTCGACGACGAACGAGATGACGCCGACCCGGGGCGCGTCGTCCCCGAAGAGGGACAGGACCCGCACCTCGGGGACGGCCGCCAGACCCTCGCGGACCTTCGCGATCAGGTGCCGCTCCCGCGAGACGAGCGCGTCGAACCCCGCCTCGGTGAGCGCCTTGCACGCGGAGGCGATGGAGTAGACCCCGATGACGTTGGGCGAACCGGCTTCGTGGCGCGCGGCCGTGGTGTGCCACTCGACGTCCACGCCGCCGTCGGAACGCCGGGCGACCTTCTTGGACGCGCCGCCGCCCGCGAGGTACGGCTCGGCCTCCTGGAGCCAGTCCGCCCGCCCGGCCAGCACGCCCGAGCCGAACGGCGCGTACAGCTTGTGTCCGGAGAAGGCGATCCAGTCGACGTCCAACTCCCTTACGGACACGGGGTGATGGGGTGCGAGCTGGGCGGCGTCCAGGACGATGCGGGCGCCGTGGGCGTGCGCGGCGGCGGCGAGTTCGCCCACCGGCCAGAGCTCGCCGGTGACGTTGGACGCGCCGGTGACGCAGACCAGCGCGGGCCCGTAGGGGTCACGGTCGGCCAGCGCCCGCTCCAGCGTCTCGACGGCCTGGCGCGGGGTGCGCGGCGCGTTGAGGTAGGTGACGCGGGCGTCCTGCCACGGCAGCAGCGAGGCGTGGTGCTCGGTCTCGAAGACGAAGACCTGGCAGTCGGCCGGCAGCGCCTTGGCGAGCAGGTTGAGCGAGTCGGTGGTGGAGCGGGTGAAGACGACCTGGTCGTCGGCGCGGCAGTCGAGGAACTCGGCCACCGTGACGCGGCTGCTCTCGAACAGGTCGGTGGAGAGCTGGGAGAGATAGCCGGCCCCGCGGTGCACGCTGCCGTAGTAGGGGGCGTACGCGGCGACGTCGTCCCAGACCCGCTGGAGGGCGGGCGCGCTCGCCGCGTAGTCGAGGGCGGCGTACGTCACCTCGCCGCCGGTGACCAGCGGCACGGAGACATCGCGGCCGAGCACCGGCAGCGGCGCGGCACAGCAGGGGTCGGCGGACTCGACGGCGGCGGACTCGACGGTGACGGAGGTGGTCGCGGAGGCGGTGGGGCGTGCGGACATGGCGGTATCTCCCGGCAGGACAAGGCGAGTTGGCTTCGGACCCCGGGTACGGCGGAGCGGCCCCACACCAAAGGTGCGGGTTCAACTGCCGTGCTGTGTACCGGGGTTGACCTCGAACACGCAGCCCGAAGAAGGGTGCGCGGAGGTGGGAAGAAGGGGCGGTACGCCCTATCGCATTCGCTTGCTCACGAGACTGCTCCCTTGAGGACCAGGACCCCAGGGCTGTGACATCACGCGATGTCCAGGGGTCCGCGCTTGCCGTAGGCCTTGCTGCCTACGACCTGGTCTTCACCCGGGGCACCCCGCCACGGACGGAGGGTTGCCGGACAGCGAGCCGGGGCCTAAATCGCTGTCACTCATGACCTTGGAGAGCATCCTGCCACAGCTCCCGGCGGACGCAAGACGCAGTCCGCGATCCGGACTGCGCCCTGAGTCACACCCGTACGGCCGGACCCACCGCGCTCGGCGCGGATCGGCCCGGACCCGTACCGCCCCGCCCGCGCTCAGGCGTTGCTGGCCGCGACCCAGCGCTCCAGGGTGCGCTGGGCCGCCCCGGAGTCGATCCCCTCCGCGGCCCGCGCCATCGCGGCGCCGATCTGCTCGGCGAGCGGGCCCTCCCCCGGTTCGAGGGCGACGAGGGCGGCGGCCGCGTTCAGGAGCACCGCGTCCCGCACCGGCCCGCGCTCGCCCCCGAGGAGGCGGCGGGCGACATCGGCGTTGTACGAGGAGTCCGCGCCGCGCAGCGCCTCGATGGGCACGGTCTCGATGCCGACGTGACGCGGGTCGAACGCCTCCTCGCGGACCTCGCCCCCGCGCACCACCCAGATGCGGGAGGTGCCCGTGGTGGTCAGCTCGTCGAGGCCGTCGTCGCCCCGGAAGACCAGGGCGGAGGAGCCCCGCTCGGCCAGTACGCCCGCCACGATGGGCGCCATCCGCGCGTCCGCGACGCCGGTCGCCTGGGCGCGCACCCGGGCCGGATTGGTCAGCGGGCCGAGGAAGTTGAAAGTGGTGCGGATGCCCATCTCGCGCCGGGCGGCGGCGACGTAACGCAGCGCCGGGTGGAACTTCACGGCGAAGCAGAACGTGATGCCGGCCTCCTCGGCGACCTCGGCGACGCGCCGGGGCGTGAGGTCGAGGTTGACGCCGAGCTTCTCCAGGACGTCGGAGGCGCCGCTGGCCGAGGAGGCCGCCCGGTTGCCGTGCTTGACGACCTTGGCCCCGGTGCCGGCCACCACGATCGCCGACATGGTGGAGATGTTGACCGTCTTGGCGCCGTCGCCGCCGGTGCCGACGATGTCCACGCTGGGCCCCGGCACCTCGATGAGGTTGGCGTGCTCGTACATGGTGCGTACCAGACCGGTGATCTCGGCGACGGTCTCGCCCTTGGCGCGCAGGGCCACCGCGAAGGCCGCGATCTGGGCGTCGGTGGCCTCGCCGCGCATGATCCGGTCCATCGCCCAGGCGGTGACGTCCGCGCTCTGGTCGGTGCCGCTGAGCAGCGCGTCCAGGACGCCCGGCCAGGTGCGGGCCGCCACGGTGTCGCCTCCGGTGGGGGTAACAGCGCTCATGCTCGCTCCTGGTGGTCACGGGTCGTGGAATGCCGCCCGTCAGCCTATCGACAGCCGCGGGCCGGGCCGCGCGCGTGCCCGCAGTGCGGACGGCGGTACCGCGCGAAAGGCTCCGGCCCGGCTCCCGTGAGGGGGCCGGGCCGGAGCCTCGGTTGTGGCGACCGACAGGTCAGCGGGGATCAGTGGTGGCCGTGGCCGCTCGTGATCTCCTGGTACTCCTCGGCGGTCGGCTTGGGAATCTGGTTCCCCTCGCCGTAGTAGCCCTTGCTGAGCTTGGCGCGCAGCTTCTGCGTCCACGAGATCTTGCGGGCGACACCGTTCTCGTCGGTCTCGGGACCGAGTTCGACCGGCTTGTACTGGTCGTGCGCGGTGAGCTTGTAGCGCGCGGCCGGCTCAAGCGGCTCGTGGACCTCGATGAACTCACCGTGCGGCAGCCGCTTGATGATGCCGGACTCGCGTCCGTGCAGCACCTTCTCGGCGTCGCGACGCTGAAGGCCCAGGCAGATCCGCTTGGTGGCGATGAACGCGAGGACCGGAGCGACGAAGAACGAGATCCGTACGAACCAGGTGATCACGTTGATCGACAGGTGGAAGTGGGTCGCCCAGAGGTCGTTTCCACCACCGATCAGCAGCACCATGTACCAGGTGATCCACGCGACACCGAACGCGGTGCGGGTCGGCGCGTTGCGCGGCCGCTCGGCGATGTGGTGCTCGCGCTTGTCCCCGGTGACCCAGGACTCGATGAACGGGTAGACCGCGATGGTCGCCAGGACCAGCGGGAAGATCACCAGCGGGATGAACACACCCAGGACGAGGGTGTGGCCCCACAGGTTGATCTCCCAGCCCGGCATCACACGGATGAGGCCTTCGGAGAAGCCCATGTACCAGTCGGGCTGGGCGCCCGTGGAGACGTGGTCCGGCCGGTAGGGGCCCATCGCCCAGATCGGGTTGATCGAGGCGATCGCCGCGATGACCGCGATGACGCCGAAGACCAGGAAGAAGAACCCGCCCGCCTTCGCCATGTACACCGGGAGCAGCGGCATGCCGACGACGTTCTTGTTCGTGCGTCCGGCACCCGCGAACTGGGTGTGCTTGTGGTAGAAGACCAGGATCAGGTGCGCCACCATCAGGCCGAGCATGATGCCCGGCAGCAGCAGGATGTGCACCGAGTAGAACCGGGCCACGAAGTCCCCGCCGGGGAACTCGCCACCGAAGAGGAAGAACGAGAGGTACGTGCCGACGACCGGCACGGACAGGACCGCGCCTTCCATGAAGCGGACACCGGTGCCCGACAGCAGGTCGTCCGGGAGCGAGTAACCGGTGAAGCCGGTGAACATGCCCAGGACGAACAGCAGGAAGCCGAAGAGCCAGTTGACCTCACGCGGCTTGCGGAACGCGCCCGTGAAGAACACGCGCATCATGTGCACGAACATGCCGGCCAGGAAGACCAGCGCCGCCCAGTGGTGGATCTGCCGGATCAGCAGTCCGCCGCGCACGTCGAAGCTGATGTGCATGGTCGAGTTGAACGCCTCGGACATGTGCATGCCCTGAAGCGGTACGTACGAGCCGTCGTAGACGACCTCGTTCATGCTCGGGTGGAAGAACAGCGTCAGATACACACCCGTGAGGATGATGATGATGAAGCTGTACATGCAGATCTCGCCGAGCATGAAGGACCAGTGGTCCGGAAAGATCTTGCGCATGTTGGCCTTGGCCAGGGAGTAGATCCCGAGCCGGCCGTCCGCCCAGTCCGCGATCCGCTCACCGGCGGGCGCTTCGCGCCGTGCGTCTGTCGTGGTGCTCATCCGCGCTCCCAGAAGGCAGGACCGACGGGCTCTTCGAAGTCGCCGAGCGCTTCGAGGTAACCCTCGTCATTCACACCGATCCGCAGCTGCGGAAGGGCGTGGCCGGCCGGGCCGAAGATGACGCGGGCGCCGTCGGAGAGGTCGAAGGTGGACTGGTGGCACGGGCAGAGCACGTGGTGCGTCTGCTGCTCGTACAGGGAGATCGGGCAGCCGACGTGGGTGCAGATCTTCGAGTAGGCGACGATGCCCTGGTGCGACCATTCGAGCTCGCGCTTGTCCTTGATGTCCTCCGGCTTGATCCGGACGAGCATCAGGGCGGCCTTGGCGATCTGCGTCTGGAAGTCCTCGGCGTCCTCCTCCAGGCCCTCGGGCTTGGCGAAGGTGAGGGAACCGACCAGCAGGTCCTCGGGACGCAGCGGCTCGTTGGTGTTCATGTTGATCAGGGCCTTGCCCTTGGACCACATGGTGTGCCGCAGCTTGTCCTCGGGCAGCGTGCCCAGGTCGCGCAGGAGCATCACACCGGAGAGCGGCACCATGGCCAGCGCGCCGAACATGGTGTTGCGGATCAGCTTGCGCCGCCCGAAGCCGGACTCGGCCGCGCCCTGCCTGAAGTCGGCCAGGACCTGCGCCTTGACCTCCGGCGGAGCCGCGATCTCGTGCCGCTCGGCCGGCATCTCGACGTCCGACATCAGGGTGCGGGCCCAGTGGACCGCGCCCGCGCCGATGCAGAACAGCGCCACGCCCAGGGTCAGACCCAGAGCGAAGTTGAGGATGCTGACGTGCCCGAACGGGAAGATGAAGACGATCTTGTCGACCGGGAAGATCACGTACGAGGCGATGAAGCCGATCGTCGCGACCATGGACAGGAAGAACAGGAACGCGACCACGCGCTCGGAGCGCTTGGCCGCCCGCTCGTCGATGTCCTGGATGCGCGGCTTGTGGGCCGGCAGTCCGGGGTCGGCGAAGGGGTCGCCCGCGGTCTCTACCGCGCCGTGCGCGGTGGCCTGCGCTTCAGGCAGGCTCTCGGAATTCTCTTGGCTACTCATGACTTCTTGGCCTTAGCGGTGTGGGCCGCGACCCAGATGGCTACTGCGATGAGGGCACCCAGACCGAAGATCCAGCCGAACAGACCCTCGCTGACCGGGCCGAGCCCGCCGAGCTTGAGACCGCCGGGGCTGGCGGACTTGTCGCTGTTCACGGCGTGCAGGTACGCGATGATGTCCTGCTTCTGCTTCTGCGGCATCGTCGTGTCCGGGAAGGACGGCATGTTCTGCGGGCCGGTCTGCATGGCCTCGTAGATGTGCTTGGGGTCCACGTCCTCCAGGCTGGGGGCGAACTTGCCGTTCGTCAGGGCACCGCCCTCACCCGTGAAGTTGTGGCACTGGGCGCAGTTGGTGCGGAACAGCTCGCCACCCTTGGCGATGTCCGCACCGCTCGGGTTGTACTGCGATTCGGTCGGCACGCTCGGACCGGCGCCCAGCGACGCCACGTACGCGGCGAGCTGGTCGATCTCGGACTGGGA
Source organism: Streptomyces hundungensis (assembly GCF_003627815.1). Classification (NCBI taxonomy): domain Bacteria; kingdom Bacillati; phylum Actinomycetota; class Actinomycetes; order Kitasatosporales; family Streptomycetaceae; genus Streptomyces; species Streptomyces hundungensis. The sequence goes on along the minus strand of NZ_CP032698.1, from coordinate 6,235,089 downwards.
GTAAATGACCTTCTTCTTCGGCACCTGCGCGCCGGGCTGCTGCGCCGGCATACGGCCGGTGCCGACCTGGAAGTCCACCGCGGCGGCGCCGACGCCGACCAGGGAGGGGCCGTCAGAGGTTCCCTGACCGCCGGTTCCGTGGCAGCTGGCGCAGCCGACGGAGTAGAGCTTCTTGCCCTCGTCGATGGCGAGGGACTGGGCGGTTTCGTCAGCCTGAGCCTTGCCCGCGGGCGCGAACGCGGCGTACAGCCCCCCGGTGGCCGCCAGCGCGAGGAGTAGGACGACGACCGCCGCCAGCGGATGGCGTCGTCGTGCGGAGAGCTTTTTCACGGATTACCCCGGTGTCAGGATCTTCTGCGTCGATGCTGGATGTGGTGCGGACCTTCGGGCCCTGGTTACTTGATCAGATAGATCGTGGCGAAGAGGCCGATCCACACAACATCGACGAAGTGCCAGTAATAGGACACGACGATGGCTGCGGTCGCTTGCTCGTGGGTGAACCTCTTGGCCGCGTACGTCCTGCCGAGAACCAGCAGGAAGGCGATCAGGCCACCCGTCACATGCATTCCGTGGAAGCCCGTCGTCAGGTAGAAGACCGAGCCGTACGGATCCGAGGAGAGCGAGAGACCTTCCTCCTTCACTAGGGAGGTGTACTCGTAGACCTGACCACCGATGAAGATCGCACCCATCACGAACGTGATGATGAACCAGGTGCGCAGCTTCTTCACATCGCCCCGCTCCGCGGCGAAGACGCCGAGCTGGCAGGTGAGAGAGGAGAGCACCAGGATCGTGGTGTTGGTCGCCGAGAACGGAAGGTTCAGGGACGAGGCCATTTCTGACCAGTGCGCGGCACCCGTTACCGAACGCAGAGTGAAGTACATCGCGAAGAGGGCCGCGAAGAACATCAGCTCGGAACTCAACCAGATGATGGTTCCGACGCTGGTGAGGTTCGGTCGATTGACCGACGGGTGCGCGTGCCCGGTTTCTACTGTCGTTGCTGTCGCCACGACCGACATTATGTCGGTCGCTTATCCCGCCCTCACTCCGGGGGGTGCCGTTCGGTGTGTCAGGCGCGTATGCAGGGCCCGAACGGCCCATCGAAGGGCTGCCCGAACCGGTGTTGACGGGCAGTCGGACGGAGTAGCATCCGCGCATCGGTTCATGAGCCAACGTCGGCGACAAAGCCTGACCTTCGGAGGATCCATGCAGTCGAGCGCCACCGTTCTGGTCTACAGCGACGACGCGAACACCCGCGCCCAGGTGCGGCTCGCGGCCGGACGCAGGCCCGCCTCCGACGTGCCCCCCGTGGAGTTCCTGGAGTGCGCGACGCTGCCCGCGGTCCTCAAGGAGCTGGAACGCGGCGGGATCGACGTCTGTGTGCTGGACGGAGAGGCCGCCCCGGCGGGCGGCATGGGGATCTGCCGCCAGATCAAGGACGAGGTCTTCCGGTGCCCGCCGGTGCTGCTCCTCATCGGCCGCCCGCAGGACGCCTGGCTGGCCACGTGGAGCCGGGCGGACGCCGCGGTGACCCTGCCGGTGGAGCCGGTCGAGTTCGCGGACGCCCTGGCCTCCCTGCTGCGCAAGCGGCTCGCCGTGGGTGCCTGACCTCACACTCCCGGGCGCAGCCGGGCGGAGTTGACCCTGCTCTGCCCGGCCTTGGCGTCGGCCGCGAGAACACTGCCCGTGCGCCACTTGTCCCAGGACACGTTCCAGTCGCCGAAGCCGTTGTCGAAGGGCGTCATGTCGTCGCCGATGCTGTTGACGACCTTGACGATGTCGCCCTCGTTGATGGTCTCGAAGAACCACGCGGCGTTGCCCGTGCTCATGCCCGTACAGCCGTGGCTGACGTTGGCGGAGCCCTGTGAGCCCACCGACCAGGGCGCGGCGTGCACGTACTCACCGCTCCAGGTGACGCGGGTCGCGTAGTAGACGGGCAGGTCGTAGGCGTCCGCGCTGCTGGACGAGATGCCGACCGTCTCCCCGCGCATACGTACGAAGTACTGCTTGCCCAGGACCACCTTGACGCCGTTGCGGGTGGAGAAGCCGGGCTTCCCGGTGGTGACCGGAATGGTGTTGATCACTTCTCCGTTGCGCTTGACCGTCATGTAGTGCCCGGCGGCGTCGGTGATGGCCTCGATCTTGTCGCCCGTGGTGATCTTCAGGGGCTTGGCCGCGCCGCCGTACAGCTTGTCGGCGATCTTCACGCCCTGAAGGTTGGAGTGGACGTTGATGGTGGCGTGGGTGGGCCAGTACTCCTTGGGGCGGTAGTGCAGGACCTTGTCGTCCACCCAGTACCAGGCGCCCTCCACCGAGGGCGTGGACTCGACCTTCAGGGCCCGCTCCACCACCGCGCGGGCCGCCTTGTCCTTGACGGGCCTGCTGAGTTGCGCGGTGATGGGCTGTCCGACGCCGTACTTGCCCGCGTCGGGGCCGAACTCGACCTCCAGGGCGTCCTTGGCCGCCTCGGTGTCGAAGGTCAGCGTGCGCAGCCCCGGGGAGCCGTCCTCGTTCTCCGTGGAGACCTTGACGGTGTAGTGCGCGCCGGCCACCAGAGGGGCCGTGGAGTGCCAGCGGGTGCCGTCGGCGGCCAGTTCGCCGGCCAGGTAGCGCCCGTTGCCGTCGACGGCCGTGACGTCCGTGAGACGGCCGTCCTTGCCCTTGGCGGTGATCTCCAGGGGCTTGTCGGGATCGGCCTTCTGACTGCCCGCCGGGCCGTTGTACGCGACCTGCCCGGCCGCGTCGTACGGCTTCGCCGAAAGCGGGTTGCCGTCGGACCCGCCGCACCCCGTGACCCCCACACCGAGGGACAGGACAAGGAGGGTGCAGCTCACTACGGTGCGGATGCGCGGTGCGTGGCTCATGACCTCACGGTATGAAGATTCGTCAGGTACGGCGCGCGGGGTGACTGCAAACGAGGGGCCCCCCGTCCCGGAACGAGACGGAGGGCCCCTCTTGGCGCAGTGCGGCGTGCGAACCTACTGGTTCTGGTTCTCGCCGCGGTAGTACTCGAACACCCAGCCGTAGAGGCCGACCAGGATCAGCGGCGCCGAGAAGTACAGCAGCCACCAGCCCATGGCGATCGCGAGGAACGCCAGGGCGCCGCCGATGCCGAGCGCGAGCGGCTGCCAGGAGTGCGGCGAGAAGAAGCCGACCTCACCGGCGTCGTCCGCGACGTCGGCCTCCTTGTCGTCCTGGGCGCCCACGTCGACCCGCCGGGCCGTGAAGGCCAGGTAGAAGCCGATCATGACGCTCAGGCCGAACGCCATGACGAGCGCGGTGGTGCCGGCCGCCTCCTTGGACCACACGCCGTACACGACGGCCATGACCAGGATGAAGGCGGACAACCACAGGAACATCTTGCCCTGGATCTTCACTTCCCGGCCTCCTTGCCACCGGCGAGCATGTGGTCACCGTGGACGTCGCCGTGGTTCTCGAGCTGGTCGAGAGCCGCGATCTCCGGGTGGTGGAGGTCGAACGCCGGCGATTCGGAGCGAATGCGCGGCATGGTGAGGAAGTTGTGCCGCGGCGGCGGGCAGGACGTCGCCCACTCCAGCGAACGGCCGTAGCCCCACGGGTCGTCGACCTCGATCTTCTTGCCGTACTTGGCGGTCTTCCAGACGTTGTAGAGGAACGGCAGGATCGACAGACCGAGCAGGAACGAGGAGATCGTCGAGATCGTGTTGAGGGCGGTGAAGCCGTCGGCGGCCAGGTAGTCCGCGTAACGACGCGGCATGCCCTCGACGCCCAGCCAGTGCTGCACCAGGAACGTGCCGTGGAAGCCCACGAACAGCGTCCAGAAGGTGATCTTGCCGAGCCGCTCGTCCAGCATCTTTCCGGTGAACTTCGGCCACCAGAAGTGGAATCCGGAGAACATCGCGAAGACCACGGTGCCGAAGATGACGTAGTGGAAGTGCGCGACGACGAAGTACGAGTCGGAGACGTGGAAGTCCATCGGCGGCGAGGCCAGGATGACGCCGGTCAGACCGCCGAAGGTGAAGGTGATCAGGAAGCCGATCGCCCACAGCATCGGGGTTTCGAAGGACAGTGAGCCCTTCCACATCGTGCCGATCCAGTTGAAGAACTTCACGCCGGTCGGAACGGCGATGAGGAACGTCATGAAGGAGAAGAACGGCAGGAGCACGCCACCGGTGACGTACATGTGGTGCGCCCACACGGTCACGGACAGACCCGCGATCGCGATGGTGGCGCCGATCAGACCGCTGTAGCCGAACATCGGCTTGCGGCTGAACACCGGGATCACTTCGGAAATGATTCCGAAGAAGGGCAACGCGATGATGTACACCTCTGGATGCCCGAAGAACCAGAAGAGGTGTTGCCACAGCAACGCGCCGCCATTACTGGCGTCGAAGATGTGCGCACCGAACTTGCGGTCCGCCTCCAGGGCGAACAGCGCGGCCGCGAGGACCGGGAAGGCCAGCAGGACCAGCACACCGGTCAGCAGGACGTTCCACACGAAGATCGGCATCCGGAACATCGTCATGCCGGGGGCGCGCATGCAGATGATCGTGGTGATGAAGTTGACCGAGCCGAGGATCGTGCCGAAGCCGGAGAAGGCCAGACCCATGATCCACATGTCGGCGCCGACACCCGGCGAGCGGACCGCGTCCGACAGCGGGGAGTAGGCGAACCAGCCGAAGTCGGCCGCGCCCTGCGGGGTGAGGAAGCCACCGACCGCGATGGTCGAGCCGAACAGGTAGAGCCAGTAGGCGAACATGTTCAGCCGCGGGAACGCCACGTCGGGCGCGCCGATCTGAAGCGGCATGATCCAGTTCGCGAATCCGGCGAACAGCGGCGTCGCGAACATCAGCAGCATGATCGTGCCGTGCATCGTGAACGCCTGGTTGAACTGCTCGTTCGACATGATCTGCGTGCCGGGGCGGGCGAGTTCGGCGCGCATGAAGAGCGCCATGATGCCGCCGATGCAGAAGAACGCGAACGACGTGACCAGGTACATCGTGCCGATCGTCTTGTGATCAGTGGTGGTCAACCACTTGATGACGACGTTTCCCGGCTGCTTGCGCCGGACCGGCAGCTCGTTCTCGTACGAGTCGTCTGCTGCCGCGGCACCCTGAGATTCGTTGAGGATGCTCACAGTTTGTTCGTCTCCGCGTTCTTGGCGGGGTCGGTCTGAGCGATGCCCGCCGGCACGTAGCCGGACTGGCCCTTAGCCGCCAGCTCCTTGAGGTGCTGCTGGTAGCGCTCGGGAGAGACGACCTTCACGTTGAAAAGCATGCGCGAGTGGTCGACGCCGCAGAGCTCGGCGCACTTGCCCAGGAAGGTGCCTTCCTGGTTCGGCGTGACCTCGAAGGTGTTGGCACGCCCGGGGAAGACGTCCTGCTTCATCAGGAACGGCACCACCCAGAAGGAGTGGATGACGTCGCGCGAGGTCAGCACGAAGCGGACCTTCTCGCCCTTCGGCAGCCACAGGGTCGGGCCCGGGTTTCCGGTCTGCGGGTTACGGGTGCCGGGGATGCCGACGTCGTAGACACCGCCCGCGTTGGCGGGGAAGTCCTTCTTCAGCCGGTCCGGAATCGCTTCCAGGTTCTTGTCCGCCTTGGCGTCGCCCTTCACACCGGGCACGTCCTCGACGTAGTTGAAGCCCCAGCTCCACTGATAGCCGACCACGTTGACCGTGTGGGCGGGCTTCGGGGACAGAGCCAGGAGCTTCGTCTCGTCCCGTGCCGTGAAGTAGAAGAGCACGGAGACGATGATGAGCGGGACCACGGTGTACAGCGCCTCGATGGGCATGTTGTACCGGGTCTGCGCGGGTACCTCGACCTTGGTGCGGCTACGCCGGTGGAAGATGACGCTCCACAGGATCAGGCCCCAGACCAGCACGCCCGTGGCGAGCGCAGCCGCCCACGAGCCCTGCCAGAGGGACAGGATCCTGGGAGCCTCTTCCGTCACCGGAGTGGGCATACCAAGTCGAGGGAAGTCTTTCCAGTTGTACGAGCAACCGGATGCTGTCGCCAGGACCAGGCCCGCAGTCAGCACCTGCGGCAGCTTCCGCCGCATCGGGCGCCTCGACGTGGGGGAACCACCCGCGCCTTCCAGGCAGCGGGGGAGGTCGGAGCCGTTGGGACTCACGTAGCGCCTTCCCGAGAGTCTCGCCCGCGGTGGTCGGCTACGGCCGTCTCGCTGGTCGGTCGCCGCCCTGGCACACGGGCAGGGGTTTGGATGTTTATGCGGACCAAACCCTACTGGACGCTATTTGGGGTCGCGCGGGGAGGGTGCCCAACGCGCCGTCCGAGTCCCCGAAGGGGTGGAACCCGGGTGGAATCCCGGCCTCCGGGCGCCATCTGACGACCCCTCGCCCCGGCCGCCGCCGTGCGCGCGCCGGGCCGGGGTTAGCGTGACCGCGTGCCCTACTTCGACGCGGCCTCCTCGGCCCCCCTGCACCCCGTCGCCCGTCAGGCCCTGCAAGCCTCCTTGGACGAGGGGTGGGCGGATCCGGCCCGGCTCTACCGGGAGGGGCGGCGTGCCCGGCTGCTCCTGGACGCGGCGCGGGAAGCCGCCGCGGAGGCCGTCGGCTGCCGCCCGGACGAGCTCAGTTTCACCGGTTCGGGGACCCGCGCGGTGCACTTGGGAATTTACGGATCCTTGTCCGGGCGTCGGCGTGTCGGGCGGCACCTGGTGGTGTCCGCGGTCGAACACTCCTCGGTCCTCCATTCGGCCGCCTCCCACGAGTCGGACGGCGGTTCGGTGACCCGGGTCGCGGTGGACCGCACCGGCCGGGTCTCCCCCGACGCCTACGCCGAGGCGCTGCGCGGCGACACCGCGCTGGCCTGCCTCCAGTCCGCCAACCACGAGGTGGGCACCCTCCAGCCGGTGGCCGAGGTGGCCGAGGCGTGCCGGGCGGCGGGGGTGCCGCTGCTCGTGGACGCGGCCCAGTCGCTGGCGTGGGGGCCCGTGGAGGGCGCGTGGTCGATCCTGGCGGCGAGCGCCCACAAGTGGGGCGGCCCGGCGGGGGTCGGGCTGCTCGCGGTGCGCAAGGGCGTCCGGTTCGCCCCCCAAGGCCCCGTCGACGAGCGGGAGTCGGGGCGGGCACCCGGCTTCGAGAACATTCCGGCGATCGTGGCGGCGGCCGCCGCACTGCGGGCGGTACGGGCCGAGGCGGCGGCCGAATCGGTGCGCCTGCGGGCCCTGGTGGAGCGCATCCGCGCCCGGGTCGGGGAGCTGGTGCCGGATGTGGAGGTGGTGGGCGACCCGGTGCGGCGGCTGCCGCATCTGGTCACCTTCTCCTGTCTCTATGTCGACGGGGAGAGCCTGCTGCACGAGCTGGACCGGGCGGAATTCTCCGTTTCCTCCGGTTCCTCCTGCACCAGCAGCACCCTGACGCCCAGCCATGTGCTGCGTGCGATGGGGGTGCTGAGCGAGGGCAACGTACGGGTGTCGCTGCCGCTGGGCACGGCGGAGCGGGACGTCGAGCGGTTCCTGGAGGTGCTGCCGGGCGTGGTCGCCTCCGTACGGGCCAGGCTCGGGGCGCCGGCCGGGGCGTCCGGGGCGGCCGACCCGGCCGGCGCCGAGGAGTTCACCGTGGACTCGCTCGGCCGGCTCTGCCCGATCCCGGTCATCGAACTCGCCAAGGCGATCGGCCGGGTGCCCGTCGGCGGTGTCGTGACGGTGCTGGCCGACGACGAGGCGGCCCGGCTCGACATTCCGGCGTGGTGCGAGATGCGGGGCCAGGAGTACCTGGGCGAACACCCGGCGGAGCGCGGAGTCGCCTACCGGGTGCGCCGTACGGGCTGAGAGCCTGGGTCTGAACTCCGTCCGGATCAGACTGCGGCGTCTGGTGCGTGCGATCGCAAGGCGGCTGGAAGTCCTCGTAGCGGAGCTACTAGGGCTTTCGGGCCAACGCGGCGAGCGTGCGTGCCAGGCGCCGCGGGCCCGGGCGGGGTTCAGACCCAGGCTCTGAGGACTACTGGAGGTGGGACCGCACCTCGGCGGCGGCCTCGTCCCCGTACGCCTTGGTGAACCGGTCCATGAAGTTGGCCCGGCGCAGGGTGTACTCCTGGGTGCCGAGGGTCTCGATGACCAGGGTGGCCAGCATGCAGCCGAGCTGGGCCGCGCGCTCGTGGCCCACGCCCCAGGACAGGCCGGTCAGGAACCCGGCGCGGAAGGCGTCGCCCACGCCCGTCGGGTCGACCTTGGCCTCCTCTTCGGGGACGCCGACGACGATCGGCTCGGCGCCGACCTGCTCGATGCGCACCCCGCGCGAGCCGAGGGTGGTGACCCGGTGGTCGACCTTGGCGAGGATCTCCTCGTCGCTCCAGCCGGTCTTGGACTCGATGAGCCCCTTCTCGTACTCGTTGGAGAAGAGGTACGTGGCGCCTTCGAGCAGGGTGCGGATGTCGTCGCCGGACATGCGGGCGATCTGCTGCGAGAAGTCGGCGGCGAAGGGGATGCTCCGCGCCTTGCACTCCTCGGTGTGGCGGAGCATCGCCTCGGGGTCGTCGGCGCCGATCAGCACCAGGTCGAGGCCGCCGACCCGGTCGGCGACGGACTTCAGCTCGATCTGGCGGGCTTCGCTCATCGCGCCCGTGTAGAAGGAGCCGATCTGGTTGTGGTCGGCGTCGGTGGTGCACACGAAGCGGGCCGTGTGCAGGACCTCGGAGATCCGTACCGAGCCGGTGTCGACGCCGTGCCGGTCGAGCCAGGCGCGGTACTCGTCGAAGTCGGAGCCGGCCGCGCCGACCAGGATCGGCCGGCCGCCGAGCTGGCCCATCCCGAAGCAGATGTTGGGCCCGACACCGCCACGCCGTACGTCGAGGTTGTCGACCAGGAAGGAGAGGGAGACCGTGTGCAGCTGATCGGCGACCAGCTGGTCGGCGAAGCGGCCGGGAAAGGTCATGAGGTGGTCGGTGGCGATGGAGCCGGTGACTGCGATACGCACGGCGGGGGCGCTCCTGGTGGGAATACGGAGGGGCGGGCGTTGACAGTTCACGCTACCGGGTCGTCCCCGCCGGTCCGACCGGCGGAAACTACCCAATAGTAGGTCTTACTGCGCACGCCTCGTGATGCGTACGGTGCGAAGCATGGAAACCAAGGTGAGCGGCGGGCGAGCGGTGGCGAAGGATCCGGGTCTTGAAGAGCTGCGCGGGGACTGCGCACGGATGGCCCCGCACTGGGTGGTGCCGGCCGCGAGCGCTCCGGCGCCGGTGCCGCCGTCCCGGATCCACGGTGTGACGATTCCGTCCGCCTCGGTACGGCTGATCGCGGACATGTCCGAATACGGGGACTGAAACGGCCTGATCGCACGGGTGCGGCGCACGGGATGGAACCGTGCGCTCCCCCGCTCCGTCCAAGCGCCGTCCCTCGTCAAGGGGATGCGGGATACGACTGGACAGGAGCGATCTGGTGAGCAGCGAGCACACGCAGGACGAGCCCCGGCAGCGGCGTTCGCGGCGGTCTCCCTTGATCCTCGCCGCGACGGCCGTGGCCGTACTGGCCGCGGGCGGTGGCGGGGCGTACTGGGCCACGACGGCGTCCTCATCGGGCGGCGGCAGCGCGCCCGCCGCGGACGGCGCACCCCCGCCGCTCGCCCTCGACAGCGCCCCCGGCGGGAGCGGCGGCAGCGGTGGCGGCACCGGGAGCAGCGCCGGCAACGGCATCGCGCCGGGTGAGCCCGACCCGAACGGGGTCCTCTACCGGGCGTCGGTGAAGCTGCCCGGCGGCCCCCGCGAGGCGGCCGTCCACCGGCCGCGCGGCACGGTGGGCGAGGCGGAGGTGAACCGGCTCGCGCGGGCGCTGGGCGTCGAGGGCGCGGCGCGCCTGGAGGGCGAGCGCTGGACGGTGGGCGCGACGAAGGACGGCTCGGGACCGACTCTGACGGTCAGTCAGAAGGCGCCGGGTACTTGGACGTTCGCGCGTTTCGGCAGCGGCGGCACGGACAACTGCCCCAAGGGCGCGAAGTGTCCGATGCACACCACGGGCGCGGACACCGGGGGCGGTACGGGCGGCGGCCCGGTGAGCGAGCAGGCGGCGAAGGCGGCCGCGGCGCCGGTCCTCAAGGCGCTCGGACAGGACGACGCCAAGCTGGACGCCCAACAGATCCTCGCCTCGGCCCGGGTGGTGAACGCCGACCCGGTGGTCGACGGCCTGCCCACCTACGGCTGGACGACCGGCATCCAGGTCGGTTCGGACGGTCAAGTCGTGGGCGGCAGCGGCCGGTTGACGATGCCGGACAAGGGCGCGGTCTACCCCGTGATCAGCGCGGACAAGGCCCTCGACCAGCTCAACAGCCACCCCGGCCGGCGGCCGATGGCCAAGGACTGCACGGGCCCGGTGCCGCTCGACGGGCAGCCCACCCAGGGCCGGCTGCCGAGCGACCCCCAGGGCAACATCAAGCCCTGCGAGCAGCCCACCCCCTCGACGGTGACGGTCGACGGAGCCACCTTCGGGCTCGCCGCGCAGTTCGTGGACGGGACCCAGGCGCTGGTGCCCTCGTGGCTGTTCCATGTGAAGCCGGACGCCGGGCAGCCGTTCACGATCAGCGCGCCGGCGGTGGCGCCCGAGTACATCGCCAAGCCCCCCTCCCCGCCGACCGGCGCCCCGGTCCCGGCTCCCTCGGGCTCGGCCACCACGCCGGGCGCCCACGGCCAGGCGCTGGAGTCCTACGCCCTCGCGCCGGACGGGCGGACCCTGGACATCACGTTCTGGGGCGGGGTGTGCAGCACCTATACGGCGACGGCCGACGAGAGCGGCGACGGCGTGCGCGTCACGGTGACCGGCCAGGTGACGAATCCGAAGAAGATGTGTGTCGCGCTGGCCAAGCAGCAGACGGTCTCGGTGGAGCTGGGCCAGACGCTCGGGGCGCGCAAGGTGATCGACGCGGACACCGGCAAGGAGCTGGCGAAGAAGTAGCGCCGGGAAGAAGTGGCGCCGGCCGGACGGCTGTGGACGTCCGGACCGCTGTGGACATGACGAAGGCGGGTGCCCCCGAGATCGGGGGGGCACCCGCCTTTCGACTGCCGCGAGGCTTAGCTGAAGGAGTCGCCGCAGGCGCAGGAACCCGTCGCGTTCGGGTTGTCGATCGTGAAGCCCTGCTTCTCGATCGTGTCGACGAAGTCGATCGAGGCGCCGCCCAGGTACGGGGCGCTCATGCGGTCGGTGACGACCTTGACGCCGTCGAAGTCCTTGACGACGTCGCCGTCGAGCGAGCGCTCGTCGAAGAACAGCTGGTAGCGCAGGCCGGAGCAGCCACCGGGCTGAACGGCGACGCGCAGCGCCAGGTCGTCCCGGCCCTCCTGCTCAAGAAGGCCCTTGACCTTGGCCGCGGCGGCGTCGGACAGGAGGATGCCGTCGCTCACGGTGGTGGTCTCGTCCGATACGGACATCTGCTTCTCTCCCGGGTTGTACGGACTGCTTGCCGACGGTTGCAACCGGCGGGGCCCCGGATTCATTCCGGGTCTTCTCTTTCATGCTCGCACACGTGGGCGCAAGCGGGGAAAGGCCTGGGGACAACCGGGGGCGGAGAGGGACGGGGGCCGGGTGCGTCACATCGACGTTATGGCCATCGTCAAAGTGACGTGAAGCAGTTATGATAGATAGCGTCATTTAGACGAAAACCCCCGGTGCACCACACCGGCTCCACTGGAGCGGCTCCGCCGCACTGCTCAGGAACAGAAAGGGTGCGTGACGTGACCACCGCCCAGCCCCGTCAGGACCTCGCCGGCCGCGTCGAGCTCGACGTCCAGCCGACGCCGCTCGCGCTGCTCCTGCTCGGCCGCGAGGCCGACCCCAAGAGCGAGCGCGGCGTGGAGTGCCCCGGCGACCTGCCTTCGCCCTCCGACCCGGACCTGGTGGCGCGCGCCCGCGCGGCCAAGGCGAAGCTCGGGGACAAGGTCTTCATCCTCGGGCACCACTACCAGCGCGACGAGGTCATCGAGTTCGCCGATGTGACGGGCGACTCGTTCAAGCTCGCCAAGGACGCGGCCGCCCGGCCCGAGGCCGAGTACATCGTGTTCTGCGGTGTGCACTTCATGGCCGAGTCGGCGGACATCCTGACCGGGGACGACCAGAAGGTCGTCCTGCCGGACCTCGCCGCGGGCTGCTCGATGGCCGACATGGCCACCGCCGAGCAGGTCGCCGAGTGCTGGGACGTACTGACCGAGGCCGGCATCGCCGAGCAGGTCGTTCCCGTCTCGTACATGAACTCCTCGGCCGACATCAAGGCGTTCACCGGTAAGCACGGCGGCACCATCTGCACCTCCTCCAACGCCGAGCGCGCCCTGAACTGGGCCTTCGAGCAGGGCGAGAAGGTGCTCTTCCTGCCGGACCAGCACCTGGGCCGCAACACCGCGGTGCGCGACCTCGGCATGTCGCTGGAGGACTGTGTGCTCTACAACCCGCACAAGCCCAACGGCGGGCTCACCGTCGAGGAGCTGCGGGGCGCCAAGATGATCCTGTGGCGCGGGCACTGCTCGGTGCACGGCCGCTTCTCGCTGGACTCGGTGAACGACGTGCGCGAGCGGATCCCGGGCGTGAACGTCCTCGTGCACCCCGAGTGCAAGCACGAGGTGGTGGCCGCGGCGGACTACGTCGGCTCGACGGAGTACATCATCAAGGCCCTGGAAGCCGCCCCGCGCGGCTCGAAGTGGGCGATCGGCACCGAGCTGAACCTGGTGCGGCGCCTGGCCAACCGGTTCGCCGCCGAGGACAAGGAGATCGTCTTCCTCGACAAGACGGTCTGCTTCTGCTCGACCATGAACCGCATCGACCTGCCGCACCTGGTGTGGACCCTGGAGTCGCTCGCCGACGGCAAGGTGATCAACCAGATCCAGGTCGACCGGGAGACCGAGAGCTTCGCGAAGCTGGCTCTTGAGCGGATGCTGGCGCTGCCGTAACCGCGCGGAACACGACGGAAGGCCGCCCCCCTCGACGGGGGGGCGGCCTTCGTCATGCCTGGGCCTTCGTCATGCCTGGGCCTTCGTCAGGCGCGGACCTTCGTCACGCGTGGCCCGGTCAGGCGTTGGCCGGCTCGCGGTCGTCGGAGTCCGACGCCTCGGCGGCCCCTGCCTTCTTGGCGCGCTTGGCCGCCTTCTTCTTCGCCTTGCGCTCCTTGCGGAGCTCGACCATCGCATAGAGGGTCGGCACCAGGAGCAGGGTCAGCAGCGTCGAGGTGACCAGGCCGCCGATCACCACCACCGCGAGCGGCTGGGCGATGAAGCCGCCCTCGCCCGTGATGCCGAGCGCCATCGGGAGCAGCGCGAAGATCGTCGCCAGTGCCGTCATCAGGATCGGGCGGAGCCGGTGGCGACCCCCCTCGACGACCGCCTCGACCACGCCGAGGCCCTGCTTGCGGTACTGGTTGATCAGGTCGATCAGGACGATCGCGTTGGTCACCACGATGCCGATCAGCATCAGCATGCCGATCATCGCGGGGACGCCCATCGGGGTGTCGGTGATGATGAGCAGGCCGATCGCGCCGGTGGCCGCGAAGGGGATGGCGACCAGCAGGATCAGCGGCTGGATGAGGGACTTGAACGTCGCGACCAGGAGCATGAAGACGATCGCGATCGCCGCCAGCATCGCCAGGCCCAGGTTCTTGAACGCGTCCGACTGGTCCGAGGAGACACCGCCGATGGAGGCGGTGGCGCCGGCCGGCAGCTTCAGGTCCTTGATCTTGGCCTGGAGGTCGGTGCTGACCTTGCCGGTGTTGTCGCCGACCGGCTTGGCGGTGATGGTCGCCGAGCGGGCGCCGTCGATCCGGGTCATCGAGACCGGGCCGGGCACCAGCTTCACCTCGGCGATGTCACCGAGCTTGACCGGGCCGAGGGAGAGGCTCCTGAGCTGGTCCACGGTGGTGGCCGGGTTGGGCGAGGTGATGTAGACGTCCCGCTCGGAGTCGCCCATGATCGCCTTGGTGACCTGGGTGCCGCGCACCTGCTGGGCGACGGCCATGCCGAGGGTGGTCTGGTTGAAGCCCGCGTCGGCCGCCTTGGCGTTGGGCTGCACCGAGACGCGGGGCACGCTCTGCGCCAGGTCGCTCTGCACGTCGCTGACGTCCTTGAGACCCGCGACGGCCTGACGCACCTGCTCCGCGGCCTTCTTCAGCACGTCGCCGTCGGCCGCCTTGACGACCACGCTCAGGTTCTGGCTGCCGAAGCCGCCGCCGGAGGAGATCGCGGGGTTGCCCGGCTGGTTCTTGAGGGCCGCCTCCAGCCGGTCGTGCGCCTTGTCGTAGTCGCCCGCGCTCTTGAGCGTCACGGTGTACGAGGCCTGGTTGGCGCCGGTGCCGCCGCCGAAGGCCGCCATGAAGCCGGAGGAGCCGACGGTGACCTGGTAGCTCTTGACCGCCGGGTCACCGGCGAGGATCTGCTCGACCTTCTTGGAGGCGGCGTCCGCCGCGTCCAGGCTGGTGCCCGGCTCCAGCTCCTGCTTGATCGACAGGGTGTCCTGCTCGCCCTGGTCGAAGAAGTTGGTCTTGAGCAGCCCGGCCATCCCGAAGGTGCCGATCAGGATGACGACCGCGAGCAGCACACTGGTGAGGCGGCGGCGGGTCGCGAAGCGGAGCACCGGGACGTACACCCGCTGGAGGCGGGACTTGTTCTCCTTCTCCTCGGCCCTGCGGCGCGCCTCGTCCGGGTCGATGCCCGCGATCGCCTTCGGCGCGCGCAGGAACCAGAACGACAGGACCGGGACGACGGTCAGCGAGACGAGCAGCGAGGCCAGCAGGGCCGCGGTGACGGTGAGGCTGAACGAGCCGAAGAGCTCGCCCACCATGCCGTTGACGAAGGCGATCGGCAGGAAGACCGCGACGGTGGTGAGCGTCGAGGCGGTCACCGCGCCGGCCACCTCCTTGACGCCCGTCAGGATCGCCTCATGGCGCTCCTCGCCGTAGCCGAGGTGGCGCTTGATGTTCTCCAGGACCACGATCGAGTCGTCGACGACCCGGCCGATCGCGATCGTCAGCGCGCCGAGCGTGAGCATGTTCAGGGAGAGGTCCTGCGTCCACAGCACGATCAGCGCGAGGACCACGGAGAGCGGGATGGAGACCGCGGTCACCAGGGTGGAGCGGATCGAGGCGAGGAACAGCAGGATCACGATCACCGCGAAGAGCAGGCCGAGCGCGCCCTCGGTGGTCAGGCCGGAGATGGCCTTGGAGACCTGGGGGCCCTGGTCCGAGACGACGGTGAGCTCCGCGCCCGCGCCGAGGTCCTTCTTCAGGTCGGGCAGCTTGTCCTTGACGGCCTGGGAGATCGCGACGGCGCTGCCGTCGTGGTCCATGGTGGCCATCACGGCGAGGCTGGGCTTGCCGTTGGTGCGGGTGATGGAGACCCGCTTCGCGGGCACCTGCGTGACCGTGGCGATGTCACCGAGGCGGACCGGGGCGCCCTGCTGCGGCTTGATCCGCAGGTCCTGGATCTGCTGGAGCGAGGTGTAGGGGGCGCCGACCTGGACGGTGCGGCTCTTGCCGTCCTCGGAGAACGAGCCGCCGGGTATCGTCGCGCCGCCCGCCTTGAGGGCGTCGCCGAGCGTCATGGTGGTGAGGCCGGCCTCGGCGAGCTTCTTCGCGTCGGGCACCACGTTCACCTGGAGGTCCTGGACGCCGTCGACGCTGACGCGGCCGACGCCCTTGATGTCCTCCAGGACCGGCACGACCGTACGGTCCAGCTGGTCGGCGAGCGCCTGCTGGTCCTTGTCGGAGGTCACCGCGAGCACCACGGTCGGCATGTCGTCGGTGGAACCGGCCACGACCTGCGGGTCGACCTCGGAGGGGAGCTGGGTGCGGGAGCGGTTGACGGCCTGCTGGATGTCGGCCACGAGCTGCTTCGTACCGGTGCCGAAGTCGAAGGTCGCCATGATGACGGCGTTGCCCTCGGACGCCGTGGACGTGATGCCCTTGACTCCGCTGACGGCCTTGATGTTCTTTTCGAGCGGCTCGACGACCTGCTTCTCGACCACGTCGGGGGACGCGCCCTGGTAGGGGGCGAGCACCGACACCATCGGCAGTTCGATGGTGGGCAGCAACTGCTGCTTGAGCTGCGGAATGGCGATCGCCCCGAAGACGATCGCGACGATCGACATCAGGCCTATCAGGGCCCGCTGTGCGAGGCTGAATCTGGACAGCCAGGACATGGGTGGGGTCTCTCTTCTGTGGCGTGCGAGCGGCGGTACGAGGCAGGAGGGGCAGGCGGGACCGGCCCGCGATCACGCGGCGCATCACCCGGGAAGACCCGGCCCCCACCTACAACCCTCGGCCATGGGGCGGGGTCAATGCCTCGCTCCCAGGTCCCTTTCCTTATCCCGCGCATACCGCAGCCGCAGTACGCCGCACTCCACCCGTCACTCCACCCGTGGGCGGACAAGGCCCGATTCGTAGGCGATTACCACCAGTTGGGCGCGGTCGCGGGCGCTCAATTTGGCCATCGCCCGGTTGACGTGGGTCTTGACCGTGAGCGGGCTGACGGTGAGCCGCTCGGCGATCTCGTCGTTGGAGTGGCCGCCCGCGACCTGGACCAGCACCTCGCGCTCGCGCACGGTCAGGGCGGCGAGCCGCTCGCCGTACCGCCGCGACTCCTCCTCGCCGGCGTCCCAACTGCCGCCCTGGGCAAGGAAGGTGGTGATCAGGCCCTTGGTCGCGGCCGGGGAGAGCAGGGCCTCGCCGGCCGCGGCGATCCGGATCGCGCCGAGCAGCTCCTCGGGCTCGGCGCCCTTGCCGAGGAAGCCCGAGGCACCCGCCCGCAGCGACCGCACCACGTACTCGTCGACCTCGAAGGTCGTCAGCATCACCACGTGGACGGAGGCGAGGGCGGGGTCGGCGGTGATGGCGCGGGTCGCGGCCAGGCCGTCGGTGCCGGGCATCCGGATGTCCATCAGGACGACGTCCGGCAGCGTCCGGTGGACCACGTCGACGACCTCGGCGCCGTCGGCCGCCTCGCCCACGACCTCCATGTCCGGCTCGGAGTCGACCAGGACGCGGAAGGCCGAGCGCAGCAGCGCCTGGTCGTCGGCGAGTACCACCTTGATGGTCATGACGTGCCTTCCCCCGTGGCCCCGGTCTCCGCGGCCTTGACCGGCAGTATCGCCTGGACGCGGAAACCGCCGCCGTAGCGGGGGCCCGCGGTGCAGCTGCCGCCGAGGGCGGTGACGCGCTCGCGCATCCCGAGCAGGCCGTGGCCGCCGCCGTCGCCGTCCGCGGCGCCGGTGCTTGTGCCGTTGTCGATGACGGTGATCTCGGTGTTCGGACCGACCCGTACGACGCTCACCTCGGCCCTGGCGCCGGGGCCCGCGTGCTTGCGTACGTTGGTGAGCGCCTCCTGGATGACCCGGTAGGCGGCGAGGTCGACGGAGGCGGGCAGCGGGTCCTCGTCGGTGCGGGCGAGCTCCACGGGCAGCCCCGCGCGCCGGAAGCCGGCCAGCAGATCGTCCAGGACGGCGAGGCCGGGGGCGGGTTCGGTGGGGGCGGCGGGGTCCCCGGACTGGCGCAACAGGCCGACGGTGGAGCGGAGTTCGTCCAGTGCGGAGCGGCTGGCCTCGCGTACGTGGGCGAGGGCCTCCTTGGCCTGGTCGGGCCGCTTGTCCATGACGTGGGCCGCGACACCGGCCTGCACGTTGACCAGGGCGATGTGGTGGGCCACCACGTCGTGCAGGTCGCGGGCGATCCGCAGGCGCTCCTCGGCGACCCGGCGCCGGGCCTCCTCCTCGCGGCCGTGCTCGGCCCGCTCGGCGCGCTCCCGGATGGCGTGGATGAAGGCACGCCGGCTGCGGACGGCGTCTCCGGCGGCCGCGGCCATGCCGGTCCAGGCGAAGACGCCCAGGTGTTCCTGGGAGTACCAGGGCGGGACGCCGAACAGCATGGCCGTGCCGGTGAGCACGACCATCGTGAGCAGGCCGACCCGGTAGGTGGTGGGCCGGTCGGTATGGGCCGCGACGGTGAAGAGGGCGACGACCGCGCTCATCGCGACGGGCGCGGGCGGCGCGCCGAGGGCGAGCTCCACCGCGGCGAGCGCGGTGGTGCAGGCGAGCACGGCCATGGGCGCGCGGCGCCGCAGCACGAGGGCGCCGGCGCCCAGCGTCATCAGGACGAGCGAGCGGGGACCCGGCGTACGGGTGCCGAAGGTGGGCCCGTTGGGGCCGTGCGGGTCGGCGAAGGACCCGATGACCATGCAGATCAGGACGCCGACGGCGAGGGCGGCGTCCAGGGCCAGCGGATGCGCCCTGAGCCAGGGCCGGGCGCGGTCGATGGGGGTCACGGGCACCTACCGTAAGGGTCCGGGGGCCCGCCCCCGTCAGCCCGGGATGAGCCCGTCGTCGCTGAGCATGTCCCTGACCTCGTCCAGACTGGCGTCCGGGCCCGGAAGGATCAGCTCGGACGGTTCGAGGGCGTCGTCGGGCAGGGGCGTACCCAGGCGGCGCACCGCGTCGAGCAGCGCGCCCAGGGTCTGGCGGAAGCCCTGCTCGTCGCCGCTCTCCATCTGTTCGAGGAGCTCGTCGTCGAGCTTGTTGAGCTCGGTGAAGTGGCTGTCCGCCAGCTTCACCTGCCCCTCCCCCATGATCCGGACGATCATGAACGTCTCCTGCCGCTCGTCACTGCTTGTCGAAGCGCGGGCTCTGCTGCGGGGCCTGGTCCTGCGGGGTGGTGGCGCCGCCCTCGATGGCCTGCTTCCCGGCGGATCCGCCGCCCATGAGCTCGGCCTTCATCCGCTGGAGCTCCAGCTCCACATCCGTACCACCGGACAGCCGGTCGAGCTCGGTCTGGATGTCGTCCTTGGCGAGGCCCGACTGGTCGTCGAGGGCGCCGGAGGCGAGCAGTTCGTCGATCGCGCCGGCCCGCGCCTGGAGCTGCGCGGTCTTGTCCTCGGCCCGCTGGATGGCGAGGCCCACGTCGCTCATCTCCTCGGAGATGCCCGAGAAGGACTCGGCGATCCGGGTCTGGGCCTGGGCCGCCGTGTAGGTGGCCTTGATAGTTTCCTTCTTGGTGCGGAAGGCGTCGACCTTGGCCTGGAGCCGTTGGGCCGCGAGGGTGAGCTTCTCCTCCTCGCCCTGCAACGTCTGGTGCTGCGTCTCCAGGTCGGTGACCTGCTGCTGGAGCGAGGCACGGCGGGACAGGGCCTCGCGCGCCAGGTCCTCGCGGCCCAGCGAGAGGGCCTTGCGCCCCTGGTCCTCCAGCTTGGAGGACTGGCTCTGCAACTGGTTGAGCTGTAGTTCAAGACGCTTGCGGGAGGTCGCCACGTCGGCGACGCCCCGGCGTACCTTCTGGAGCAGCTCAAGCTGCTTCTGGTACGAGTAATCGAGGGTCTCGCGAGGGTCCTCGGCCCGGTCAAGGGCCTTGTTCGCCTTCGCGCGGAAGATCATTCCCATACGCTTCATGACACCGCTCATGGGCTTCGCGCGCCCCCTTCTGACGGACTCCAGCTCCCGCTGCTGCAACAGAACCCACAGTACGGGCCCTGCATCCATTACCGCACTGTTCGGGCGTCGATGCGCTCATCCCCAAGGACGACTACGTCCGCCGTCGATCCGGCGCAGGGAGTAGGTGACCCTCGGGGGAAGCGCGCGCCGCCCGTCCCTACGGACGCAAGGCGTTGCGGGATCGTTCCCCACCGGCCTGGGGTCCATGCCGGGTACCCCGTACCCTTGGGGATTGTGTTCCGTAGCCGTTCCAACGCAGAGAAGGCCCCCACCGACAAGGTGACGGCGGACCTCTCCCAGAAGTCCCGCGACCCCGAGGCTCCCAAGGGGCGCCCCACTCCCAAGCGGAGTGAGGCCCAGACCCAGCGCCGCCGGGCTTCCACCGTGCCGACCGACCGCAAGGAGGCCGCCAAGCGCCAGCGCGAGGCCCGCCGGGTCGACATGGCGAAGCAGCGCGAGGCGCTCGCCAAGGGCGATGAGCGCTATCTGCCCGCCCGTGACAAGGGCCCGGTGCGCAGGTTCGTCCGCGACTACGTCGACTCGCGGTTCTCGGTCGCCGAGATGTTCCTGCCGCTCGCGGTGATCATCCTGGTGCTCTCGATGATCCGCATCGGCAGCCTCCAGAACCTCTCGCTGCTGCTGTGGCTCGTGGTGATCGTGCTCATCGTGCTCGACTCGGTCGGCCTCGCCTTCCGTCTGAAGAGGGCGCTCGCCGCCCGCTTCCCGGACGAGCCGAAGAAGGGCGCCGTCGCCTACGGCCTGATGCGTACGCTCCAGATGCGTCGACTGCGGCTGCCCAAGCCGCAGGTCAAGCGCGGAGAGCGGCCCTGAGCGGCACACCGTCCGGGTTCACCGGCGCCTCCGGCGCCTGGCTGGAGGGGCTCGGCGGGCTGCGCAACGTCGTCCGCCAGGAGCTCGTCGCCCGGCACCTGGACGAGCAGATAGCCGGGCGCTTCCCGGTGGGCCAGCGGCTGCGCGTCCTGGACGTCGGCATGGGCCAGGGCACCCAGGCCCTGCGCCTGGCCCGCGCCGGGCACTCCGTGACCGGGCTCGAATCCGACCCCGCGATGCTCAAGGTGGCCCGCGAGGCGCTGGTCACCGAGCCCGAGGGCATCCGTGAGCGGGTCCGCCTGATCGAGGGCGACGGCCGCGAGACCGGTGTGCACTTCATGCCGGGCTCCTTCGACGTGGTGCTCTGCCACGGCGTCCTGATGTACGTCGAGGAGCCGGACGCGATGCTGGCGGGCCTGGCCCGGATGCTCGCCCCCGGCGGTCTGCTCTCGCTGCTCGTGCGCAACGCGGACGCGCTGGCCGTGCGGCCGGGCCTGGCCGGTGACTGGGCGGGCGCCCTGACCGCCTTCGACACCGACTCGTACACCAATCGGCTCGGTCTGCCGGTGCGGGCCGACCGGCTCGCGGTGCTGACCCGCACGCTGGACGGGATCGCGGCGCCGCTGCACACCTGGTACGGGGTGCGGGTGTTCACCGACAACGTGCCCAACACGGCCGAACTGCCCGCCGCCGACGAGCTGGAGCGGCTGCTGGCCGCCGAGGACCGGGCCGGCCGCACCGACCCCTACCGCCAGGTCGCGGCGCTGCTGCACCTCTTCGGCGTACGGGACTGAGCCGCGGGTATCCGCCGAGTGGGCCCCGGTCCGGGGCTCCGGTACCTGATCGGGCGCACCGAGGGGCCGTCATATCGGACCAAAGGGATACTCCTGCCATGGATGCATCTCTTCGCGCCGGGCGGGCGCGCCGTGCGGTGCCGCCGCTGACCGTCGCCGTCGCCACCGCCGTCGCGCTGAGCGGCTGTTCGGGCACCGGACCCGCCGCGGCGCCGAAGGCGTCGACCGCCACCTCCGCGAGCTCCGCGGCCCCCCAGCACAGCGGCTCCGGGGGTGCCAACACGCTCCAGAGCGACTACCAGCGGGTCATCAAGGACGTGCTGCCCTCCGTCGTGCAGATCGACGCCTCCAACAGCCTCGGGTCGGGGGTCGTCTACGACGGCCAGGGGCACATCGTCACCAACGCCCATGTGGTCGGCAACGAGCGGACGTTCAAGGTGTCGACCTCCGGCAGCGGTGCGGCGATCACCGCGCGGCTCGTGTCGTCCTACCCCGAGCAGGACCTCGCCGTGATCAAGCTCGACTCGGTGCCGAGCGGCCTCAAGGCCGCCCGGTTCGGCGACTCGGCCAAGGTCGAGATGGGCCAGATCGTGCTCGCCATGGGCTCCCCGCTCGGCCTGTCCTCCAGCGTCACCCAGGGCATCGTGTCGGCGACCGGCCGCACCGTCTCCGAGGGGAGCGCCGGCGGCGGGACGGGCGCCACCATCGCCAACATGGTGCAGACCTCGGCCGCGATCAACCCCGGCAACAGCGGCGGCGCCCTGGTGAACCTGGACGACGAGGTCATCGGCATCCCGACGCTCGCCGCGACCGACCCGGACATGGGCGGCAGCGCGGCCCCCGGCATCGGTTTCGCGATCCCCGCGTCGATGGTCAGGACGGTGGCCGACCAGATCATCAAGAGCGGCAAGGTCACCGACTCCGGCCGGGCCGCGCTCGGCATCACCGGCCGCACCGTGGTCGACGCCGGCTACCAACCGGCCGGGGTCGCGGTCGTCCAGGCCCCGGCGAACGGCGCGGCGGCCCGGGCGGGCCTGCGGCCGGGCGACATCATCACCCGGCTCGGCGACACCGACATCGCCTCCATCACCGCGCTCACCGAGGCCCTGGCGGCCGACAAGCCCGGCCAGAAGGTCCAGGTGACGTACGTCCGCGACGGAGCGAAGAAGACGGCGGAGGTCACCCTCGGCGAGATCTGAGACGGGCCGGGGGCACCGCGGGCGCCCCCGGCCGCCTGGTTTCAGACCTGTTCGGCGTGCAAGCTCATCGGGCCGTAGATCTTCGCGCCGTCCTCGAAGAGGAAGACCTGGTCGGCCCCGCCCTCCACGAGGTCCTTCCACACCTCACCGATCCAGGACTCCGCGTCGCCCTGGGTCGTGAACTCCTCCGGCGCCACCGCCGGCTCGACCTCCGTACCGTCCGACTTCTCGAAACGCCACGTCCACGCCATGTCCGCCTCCTTACGTCACGTTGCTGCCCGCAGCGTAACCGGGCGCGCAAGAGGGCCGGTTACGCGGGAGGATCGTGCCTGTGGAACTGACTCTCCTCGGCACCGGGGCCCCCGCCGGCCTGCCGCGCCCCGACTGTCCCTGCGCCGCGTGCGCCGTAGCCCGCGGAGCGGACGCCCGCGCCGCGACCGCCCTGCTCGTCGACGGCGCGCTGCTGCTCGACCTCACACCCGGCGCGGCGCTCGCCGCCGCCCGCGCCGGGCACTCGCTGGCGGGCGTGCGCCAGGTGCTGCTCACCCACCCGCACGACGGGCCCGCCCTCGAACTCCCCGCCGGGCTGCCCGCGGCCGGCCGGGTGCCGGACGGCCGCAGGCTGTCGCTGATCAGCGGCCACCGGGTGGTGGCCGTGCCGCTGGACTCGCCGGGCACCGGGTACGAGGTGGCCTCCCCCGACGGCGAGCGCCTGCTCTACCTGCCGCCGGGCGGCGCCCCCGCGGGCCCCGCCGAGGTGCGCCCGTACGACATGGTGGTGGCCGATGTCTGCGGGCGCCCCGACGCGCTGGCCAGGCTGCGGGCGGCGGGCGGCATCGGCCCCGCCACCGATGTGATCGCGGTGCACATCGACCACGAGGTGCCGCCGGGGCGGGAGTTGGAGCGCCGGCTCGCCGCGCTCGGCGCGCGGGCGGTGCCGGACGGCACGACGCTGGTGGTCGGCGAGTACCACGCGGTGCCGGACGTGCCGCGCCGGGCGCTCGTCCTCGGCGGGGCGCGCTCCGGCAAGTCGGTGGAGGCCGAGCGGCGTCTGGCGGGCTTCCCGCGGGTCGTGTACGTGGCGACGGGGGGCGGCCGCGAGGGCGACGCCGAGTGGGCGGCGCGGGTCGGCCTGCACCGCGAGCGCCGGCCCGCCTCCTGGCGTACCGAGGAGACCTGTGAACTCGCGCCGCTCCTCGACGAGCCGGGGCCCCCGCTCCTGATCGACTGTCTGGCGCTGTGGCTGACCGACGCGATGGACCGGGTCGGCGCGTGGGACGACGAGAAGTGGGCGGCGGGCGGCGAGCGGGCGCTGAAGGAGCGTACGGCCGAACTCGTCGCGGCCGTCCGGGGCACCTCGCGCACCGTGGTGGCGGTGAGCAACGAGGTGGGCTCGGGCGTGGTGCCGGCGACGGCGTCGGGCCGCCGGTTCCGGGACGAACTGGGGCGCCTGAACGCGGCGTTCGCGGCCGAGTGCGAACAGGTGCTGCTCGTCGTCGCGGGTCAGGCGCTCCTGCTGCGCGGCTGATGTCCACCCGCTGGCGGTACTGTTCGGCAGATGAGCAGGCTGAACCTGGACGACTTCTCCGATCTGATCGAACGCCCCGACAACGGCGTGCGGCGTGACGCCGAGGAACGCCGGGAGCGGCAGAGCGTGCCGCCCGGCGCGCTCGGCCGGCTCGACGAGCTGGCCACCTGGCTCTCGGCGGCGCAGGGCGCCAACCCCGTCAGGGCCGTCGAGCGGCCCCGCGTGGTGCTGTTCGCGGGCGACCACAAGGTGGCCGGGCTCGGCGTCTCGGCCCGTCCCGCCGCCTCCGCGCACACCCTGGTCCGCTCCGTCCTGGAGGGCGAGAGCCCGGTCGCGGTGCTCGCCCGCCGCCAGGGCGTCCCGGTCCGGGTGGTCGACGCCGGTCTCGACTGCGACCCGGCCCTGCTGCCCGAGGACGTGGTGCGCCACCGGGTGCGGCGCGGCAGCGGCCGTATCGACATCGAGGACGCGCTCACGGTGGAGGAGGCGGAGGCGGCCGTACGGCTCGGCGTGCGGATCGCCGACGAGGAGGCCGACTCCGGCACCGACCTGGTGGTGCTCGGCGACCTCAGCGTGGGCGGCACCACCCCGGCGGCGGTGCTGATCGCGGCGCTGTGCGGGACGGACGCCTCGGTGGTCACCGGGCGCGGCGGCGCCGGGATCGACGATCTGGCGTGGATGCGCAAGTGCGCCGCGATCCGTGACGCGCTGCGCCGGGCGCGGCCGGTTCTCGGCGATCAGCTCGAACTGCTGGCCGCGGTGGGCGGCGCGGACCTTGCCGCCGCCACGGGTTTCCTGCTCCAGTGTGCGGTGCGCAGACTGCCGGTGATCCTCGACGGGGTCGTCTCGTCGGCCTGTGCGCTGGTCGCCCAGCGGGCCGCCTTCCGGGCGCCGGACTGGTGGCTCGCTGGCCAGTCGAGCGGCGAGCCGGGCCAGGCGAAGGCGCTGGACCGGATGGCGCTCAACCCTCTGCTCGATCATGGCGTCACAGTGGGCGAAGGAACCGGGGCATTGCTCGCTCTTCCCCTCGTACAAGCCGCGGCCGCCCTGGCCGCGGAGCTGCCCGAGCGCGCCGACCAGCGCACGGACGGCACGCAGGAGAGCGTCGAGGAGTGAGTCACGGCAGCGCCGGGGGGCCTCCCCCCTGCGCTGCCCGCGGCCACTGCGAAACGCCTTGCCCCCATATCATCGCGTTTCATGGGAGAAGTCCGCTTGAGCACCACTGAAGGAACGAACCGGAGCACCCCCCGCTCGCGGACCGGCGCGGCGTTCGCCGTCTGGTACCTGCGCGTCGTGACGTTCATCAACTTCCTCAGTGCCGTGTGGGTGACCCTCGGACAGGGGCTGCGGCGGCACAACACGGACGACTACTTCACGCCGTATCTGCTCGAAGCCGGCTTCACCTCCGGGGTGGTCACGCTCTTCCTCGCCGTCACCATGCGCCGCCGCAAGCGGGCCGCCTGGATCCTCAACCTGGTGCTCGGCGGGCTCTTCCTGCTGCTCTGCGCGTACGTCATGGCCCTGCCGGGGTTCCACCGCTACCTCCAGAACTGGATCTCGCTGGGGCTCACCACCGCCTTCGTGGTGGCGCTCCTGGTGGGCCGCCGCGAGTTCTACGCCAAGGGCGACCGCTCCAACCCGCTGGCCGCGGTCGTCACGGCCGTCGGCGGGCTGCTCGTCACCTCGCTGATCGCGGCGGTCCTGGTCAGCGCGACCAACACCTATGACGGCACCGACCAGTCGACGTTCCTGCGCCGCTGGCGCTACGGCCTGATGCGTCTGGTCTTCCTGGTCCCCGACGACCGGCACACCCAGGGCGTCACCACCCCGGGCTGGGTCAACGTCACCATCAACGTGCTCGCCACGCTGCTCCTGATCGCGGTCGTCTACGCCGCCTTCCGCAACCGCAGGGCCGTGGACCCGCTCACCGTCGAGGACGAGGAGAAGCTGCGCGCGCTCCTGGACAAGCAGGGCGAGCGCGACTCGCTCGGCTACTTCGCGCTGCGCCGCGAGAAGGCCGTCATCTGGTCGCCCACCGGCAAGGCCGCCGTCACCTACCGCGTGATCAACAGCGTCTCGCTGGCCTCCGGCGACCCCATCGGCGACCCCGAGGCCTGGCCCGGCGCGATCGAGCCGTGGCTCGCCGAGGCCCGCGCGCACGGCTGGATCCCGGCCGTCACCGGCGCCAGCGAGGAGGCCGGGCAGATCTACGCCCGGCACGGCCTCGACGCACTGGAGATGGGCGACGAGGCGATCGTGGAGACCGCCGAGTTCACCCTGGAGGGCCGCGCCATGCGGACCGTGCGCCAGGCGTACAACCGGGTGAAGCGGGCCGGGTACGAGGTGCGGATCCGCCGCCACGCGGACATTCCCGCCGAGGAGATGGACGAGCTCCTGCGCAAGGCCGACGACTGGCGCGACGGCGCCACCGAACGCGGCTTCTCGATGGCGCTCGGCCGGCTCGGCGACCCCGCCGACGGCCAGTGCATGATGCTCGAATGCTTCGACGGGGACGGCGAGTTGAGGGCGCTGCTCAGCTTCGTGCCCTGGGGCCCCGAGGGGCTCTCGCTCGACCTGATGCGCCGTGACCGTGACTCCGAGAACGGCCTGATCGAGTTCATGGTGATCGAACTCCTCCAGCGCGCCAAGGAGATCAGGATCACTCAGGTCTCACTGAACTTCGCGATGTTCCGTTCCGTCTTCGAGCGCGGCTCGAAGCTCGGGGCGGGACCCGTGCTGAGGCTGTGGCGCTCGCTCCTCAGCTTCTTCTCCCGCTGGTGGCAGATCGAGTCGCTGTACCGGTCCAACGCCAAGTACCGGCCGATCTGGGAGCCACGGTTCACCTTGTTCGAGAAGAGCGCGGACCTGCCGCGCATCGCCATCGCGTCCGCGCGCGCCGAGGGCTTCCTGGAAGCCCCGGGCCTGCCCAAGTGGCTGCACCGCAGACACCTGGAGTCGCAGAGATGAGCGGTGGGGCCAGGGGCGGGGTGCGCCGGTTCGCGGAACGCGAATGGGGGCCCCTGCTCAAGACCGTGTCGTACGCGCTGCACACCCAGCGCTGGCGGGCGATCGGGCTGACGCTCTCGGCGGTGGCCCTCACCTCGGTCTTCCAGATCATCCAGAACCAGTCCTGGGGCTTTCGGCCGATCCAGATCATCGGCTCGGTGAAGGCCGAGTACCCGCTGTGGATCTCCCTCCTGCGCACCCCGTTCTCGCTGTTCGTGCCGGCCCTCGACCTGCCGGTGTGGGGCGCGCTCGCCCAGGTGCTGCTCGTCTTCGGCGTCGCGGAGATCTGCATCGGACGCGGGCGGATGCTGCTCATCGCCTACGCCGCGACGCTGGCCGGCACCCTGTACGCGCGGGTCGGCATCCACATCGGGCCGGACAGCGTCTTCGGCCTGCCCGCCTCCGCCGCCGAGATGGTCGACACCGGCCCCTCGGCGGCCGTCGTGGCCCTCGCGGTGTACGTGTGCTGGCGCTACCGGGCGTACTGGACGGCCGGGGTGGTGGTCGCCTCGATGGTGCTCGAAGTGGTGCTCAAGAACAACCTCGCGGGCAAGGAGCACATCGCGGCCCTCCTCGCGGTCGCCGTGATCTGCTGGGTCACCTGGGTGCGGCGCAGGAGGCGACGACGCGACCGTCATGATCGCGGGCGGCGCACCGGGAGCTTGTCGGGTGCGCCGCCGATCCAGTCCTGAAGCCGACGGCGCGGCGCCGACCAGCGCCGGTCGTGACGGTAGGCCCGCATCCCCGCCCTGGCCCTGGCCCGGGGCCGTTTGCGGTAGAAGCGCCGGGCCCACGGGGAGTCGGGGCGGGCGAGCCGGATCGCGCCGAACAGGGCCACGAACGGCACGAAGATGCCGAGCACCGAAAGCCGCACCTTGCCCTTGAAGAGCGCGATCAGCACGAAGCAGAAGTTGATCGCCATCGTGGTGATGAACGAGGCGCGGTCCTGCCGCTCCCCGGGGCTCACGTCATTGACGCCGAGCGGTGAGAACCCGGCCAGCACCAGCGTCATCAGGGCGGCGGTCAGCACCACGACCTCGACGCTCTTGCGCCCGTTCTCGGTCCAGTACACGTCGTCGAGGTGCAGGATCAGCGCGAACTCGTCGAGGACGAGGCCCGCGCCCATCCCGAACAGGACGGCGAAGACGGGAGCGGCGATGCCGTGCCGGCCGCTGCCCACCGCGCCGAAGCCGCCGACGATGGTGAGGATGACGCCCGGCACCACATGGTGGATGTGCAGCCCGCCGGGCCTGATGTTGCGGAACGGGCCGCGCCCGGCCCGGATCAGACGGGTGATGGAGCGCGTCACCACGAACGTCACGACGAACGCGGCGAGTGCGAGCAGCATGGGCAGCTTGCCCGGCTCGGTGATGTTCCGGTAGAACCAGTGACCCATCCCACCCGCTCCTGTTTGCGCTGGTATGCGCAATTTACCGCCGGGGGCGGGCGAAGCGCTCAAGATAGCCTGCGCCGGGTGAACCCAAGCACGGCCCTGCACGGCGTACGTTTCGCCTTCGGCACCCTCACCGTCTTCCCCGCCCGCATCACCCGGTGGGACCGCGCCACCGCCCGCGCGGGGATGACCCTCGCCCCGCTCGCCGGGCTCGCCGTGGGCCTGTGCGCGGCGGCCGCGGGCGCGGGGCTCCGGGCGCTCGGGGCGGGGGCCCTGCTTGCGGCCGTGGGGAGTGTGGCCGCGCCCGCCCTGTTGACCCGGGGTCTGCATCTGGACGGGCTCGCCGATGTCGCCGACGGCCTCGGCAGCGCCAAGCCCGCAGAGGAGGCGCTGCGCATCATGAAGCGCAGCGACATCGGCCCCTTCGGCGTGGTCACCCTGCTGTTCTGTCTGCTGGCCCAGATCGCGGCGCTGTCCCGACTGTTCGAGGACGGCTGGGCGCGGGGCGCGGCCGGGGCCGTCGTCGCGGCGCTGACCGCCCGCACCGCGCTGACCCTCGCCTCGCGGCGCGGGGTCGCGGCGGCCCGGCCCGACGGGCTCGGCGCGGTGGTCGCGGGCACGGTGGCGGGGTGGGGCGCGCTGGCCGTGGCCGCCCTGGTGACGGCGGTCTGCGCGGGCACGGGCGGCCTGTTCGGGCCCTGGTCCGCGCCGCACTTCGCGCTGGCCGCGGTGGCCGGGCTCGGGGCGGCCGAGGTGCTGCTGCGACGGTGCCTGCGGCGCTTCGGCGGGGTGACGGGCGATGTGTTCGGGGCGGTCGCAGAGGGCTGCGCGACGGTGACGCTGGTCGCCCTCACGCTCGGCTGAGCTTGTCGTTGAACGACGAGCTCAGCCTCAGCAGGGGTCGCGCCAGACCTGGAGGTCGTACTTCTTCGCCATCGAGCTGAGGCCGAGCTTCTTCGACTGGGCGCAGAACCGGGCGGGCGGGAGTTCGTACTCGACGTGGAAGACGGCCTTGCCCGCGGCGACGAACGGGGTGAGCCGGTCGCACTCGTGGTACTGGGCGCACTGCTCGTTGACCGCGAAGTCGAAGTGGGCGAGCAGCGGCGGGATCTGGTCGAGGTCGTTCTTCAGGCCCACCCCGAGCCCCCGGTCGTGGGCGAGGCGGGCGACCAGCTCGTTGTAGCGGAGCTGGTCGGCGGCCTTGAGGGGGAAGCCGGTGTCGTTGCGGTAGCCGTCCATGTTGTCCGGTTCGACCGCGTCGAAGCCCTTGGCCCGGCACATGTCCAGACGGGCGGCGACGAGCGGCTCCAGGACGTCGGTGCGGCGGATGTCGAGCCAGCGCTCGCCGTCCCAGCCGTTGCCCTTGCCGAGCACGTCCTTGGGGAACCGCGCCGCGTCGGGCCGCCAGTTCTCCCAGGCGCCCGTCGAGACGTAGCAGATGACCTTGCGGCCCCGGCGGTGCAGATCGGCGACGGCCGCCGCGCTCTGGTCGAAGGCGTCGATGTCGTACACCTGGACGTCCACGGTTGCGTCGAGGGTGCCCTTGAGCTGCCACTGCCAGGTCAGGCCCGGCTTCGGCTTCCAGTGCGGGCCCGAGGGGGCGGGAGGCCTGGTGCTCCCGCCGTCCGCGCCGTCCCCCTCGTCGGGCCCGTCCGGGGAGGAGGTGCACGCCGCGAGCAGGAGCAGCGGGGCGAGCAGGAGGAGCGCGCGTCTCACCGGGCGGGCTCCGGGAGGTGCGGCAACGTGCCCCAGGGGTGCGGGAGTTGACCGGGAACCAGGCAGTGGACCGGGGCCTGGGCGACCGCGTCGGGCGGCGCCTCGTACACCAGGTGGCAGGTGTCGGGTCCGGCCGTCCCGGTCGGCCGGTACGCCGACCAGGGGCCCTCGAAGGTGACGAGGAGGTCGGCGATCCTGGCGTAGCCGGGGTGCGGGTCGGCTCCGTGGTTCAGGACGAGCGTGACATAGGTGTCCTGGGTGGCGGCGAGCGCGGTCCGCAGGTCCGCGTAGTACGGCAGTTGCTGGGCGTTGGTGGCCGCCTGGTCGAGGAAGAGCCCGTGCACCCCGTACCACTGGTGGTGGCGCACCGCCTCGCGCACCACGTCCTGCGGCGGGCGCCGGCCGTAGGCGGTGTCCACGTAGCCGAGCACCCGCACGCCCGCCGAGCGCAGCCGGCCGGCCACCGCGGCGAACGCGGCGTCGGGTGAACTCCCGGGCCCGCTGGCCGGGTTGAGGACGACCCCATACAGCGAGGGCGCGGCGGCGATCAGCGCGTCCCAGGCGTCGGGGCGCTCGGCCGGGTGCTCGTAGTAGGGCACCAGGAGTCTGCTCATGTGCTGCCTCGCAGCGCGCTCGGGGTTCTCGGAGGGCTCGGTGGGGGGTTCATGGGCGGTGGGGTTCATGGATGGCTGGGTTCATGGGCGGCGGCGTTCATGGGCGGCGGCGTTCATGGGCGGTGGGCGCTCGCCCTTCCCAGTAGGACACACGCCATGGCGGCCAGCAGCGCGACCGCGCCGCCCGAGACCACCAGGCCCGCCTCGGGCGGCGCGCCCAGGAGCAGGGCCAGGGTCTGTGCGAGGGCCGCCGCGCAGCACACCACGGCCGCTCCCGGCGCCGCCCCGAACGACTGGAGCAGCAGCCCGGTCCACAGCACCGCGCCGATCATGAGCAGCGTCGCCAGACGGATGCCGCTCAGTGCGGGGGCGTCCGGCCACAGCCGGGTGCCCGCCTCGGCGAGCGCGGCCAGGGTCAGGAGATAGGCGAGGAGGCAGAGCGAGACGGTGGCCGTCACCGAACCGCGAAATCCCCGCGCGCTCGACGTGGCGCGCAGGCCCGCGAGGCTCTCGGCGCGGAAGCGGTGCAGGAGCCATTCGGCGGGGCCCATGCTCAGCGTGAGGGCGACCGCGGACGGCCCGGCGACCATGCCCGTGGAGTCGTGCCGAAAGAGGTCGCCGAGGGCGGCGTACAGCACGAGGATGCCCGCGCCGAGGCCGAACAGGCCGTACGGGACGGAGGCGGCGAGCCGGGGCGAGACCGCGCCCCGCGGGCCGGGCCCGGCCGTCTCGCCGCGCAGCGCGAGCACGGCGAGCGTCACCGCGGCGAGAAGCGAGCCCAGGAGCAGCGCGGGGCCCACGGTGGCCGCGACTGCCGGTACGAGGCCGAGGGTGAGGGGCAACAGGGCCCAGAACAGCGGGCGTTCGCGGCCCAGCACCAACAGCGTGGTGGCCGCCGCGAGGTAACAGCACTGGCCGGCGGCGAACACGGCGGCGTCCAGGTCGTTCGGGCCGGCCGCGGCGACAGCGGCCAGGGCGCTGAGCGCGGCGCCGAGCGGGGCGCCCAGGCGCAGCGCGCGGACGGCGGCGGGGCGGTCGGCGAGGCTGAGCCAGGAGTGCGCGCGGTGGGAGAGCGACTGGTTCCACACCCAGCCCGTGACGGTCCCGGCGAGCAGGGCGAGCGTCCCGGAGGGGAGGCCGAACTCGGCGGGCGGCCCGGCCAGCAGGGGCGCCCCCAGGACGTAGGCGAGGCCCGGCAGGGCGAAGACGAGGCCGCGCAGGAGGCAGGAGCCGAGGTGGGTGTGCCAGGGCTCGGGGGGCGGGGCCGGGGCGGCCGGGTAGTGGCGCTCGACCCGGCCGTAGAGCTCCTCGGCGAGCGAGAAGGAGTCGGGATGGCCGTAGACGGCGTGTATCCGGGCGTCGGTCATGCCGTCGGACTCCATGATCGCGGCTATCTCGTCCGGGTGGACGGCCACGGCTATCAAGTCCTCAAGGCGCAGGGCGAGTTCGGCCACGGCGTCGCCCTCGGGCGACCGGGCCGTGCGCTGGCGGGGGATGAAGGGCAGGGTGTCCTGCCCCTCCTCCCCGCCGATCCACAGGGATCCGCTCATCGGGCCACCCCGCCGAGCGTGCCGGCCGCCCCGTCGTGGGACAGCTCGCGGTACCAGGGCGCCGCGAGTTGCAGCGTCCAGTCGTCCTCGGGCCTGAACTCGGCCCGCGCGGGCTCGGGTTCGAGGTGTCCGGCCAGTTCCCGGTAGATGCGGCGGAAGCCGTCCACCGACCGGTGCAGGGTGAACTTGTCGATCACGCGCTGACGGGCGGCGGCGCCCAGTTCGGTGCGGCGCGCGGGGTCGCGGAGCAGTCCGATGGCGGCTTCGGCCATGACGGCGGGCTCCCGTGGCGGCACCACGAGCCCCGCGTCGCCGGCCGCTTCCCGTACCCCTCCGACGTCCGTGGAGACGGTGGCCCGCCCGCAGGACATGGCCTCGATCAGGGAGAACGGGAAGCCCTCGCTGATGCTGGAGAGCATCACGACGCTGCCCGAGGCGTACGCGCTCGCGACGTCCGTGACGCGGCCCTCGTAGGAGATGCCGTCGGTGACGCCGAGTTCGGCGGCCAGCTTCTCCAGACGGGTCTTGTAGTCCTGGCCGCCGGCCGGCACTCCCCCGTACAACCGCAGCCGGGTGTCGGGGAGTTCGGCGCGCACGATGGCGTACGCCCGGATCAGGGTCTCCAGGTCCTTGATCGGGTCGATGCGCCCGCACCAGCTGAGGGTGGGGATCGCCGGGTCGGGTCCGGCGTGCGGGAACAGGTCGGGGTCGACGCCGTTGTAGACGGTGCGGATGCGCTCGGAGGGGGCGCCTCCGCGCTCCTCCCAGCGGCGGTTGTACTGGTTGCAGGGGGTGATGAGGTCGGCCTTGCGGTATCCCAGGGTGTTGAGCTCCCGGTAGAAGCTCAACAGCACCGCCTTCACCGGCCAGCTCTGCTGGGCCGTGCGGTAGCCGAGATAGCGTTCGCGCAGGTAGATGCCGTGTTCGGTGAGCAGGAACGGCACCTGGTCGAAGTGCTGCGCGGCGAGCGCGGGCAGCGTGGCCAGGCCGCTGCTGACCGCGTGCGCCACGCTGTCCGCCGGGATGCGGGCGGCGAGCGGGCGCAGGGCGTGTTCCAGGAGGTCGGTCGCGGTCAGGGCGTCGTGCACGGTGGGCCGCGCCCGGGAGAGCGCCAGGTGCGGCATGCTCCAGATCCACATGAGCGACTTCAGCGCCGCCTCGGAGCGCAGCGCCGCCGACAGGCGCCCGGCCCGGGCGAGTTCGGCCAGGCCGTACAGGGCCGAGGCGAAGTCACAGCCGGACTCCGGGTCGAGCAGGGCGAGCAGGAAGCGTTCGTAGGTGTCGGTGAACCGGCGCCGCTCCTTGCCGAGGAGCGGCCGGCGCCTGCCGGGCTGCGGCCCCCACAGCGCGAAGGCCGTGTGCCGGTAGACGTTGGCGGGAAGCTCCCAGGTGACCGGCTCGCGGCCGCTGCCGGTGAGGGCGACGACCTGGAAGTCGACCTCCGGCATCCCGCGGACGAGCTGATCGCACCAGGTACTCACACCCCCGTGAATATGCGGATATGTGCCCTCTGTGAGCATGGTGACATGACGGCCACTGCTCGGCATGAATGTCCCCCCAGGACAAGCGGTCGTGCGTACAAGGTCTGTCCGGCGGGTCCCGCCCCCGGGACGCCCTGTGGTTCACGGCGTCCGGGTGCCGGGCCGCCGACGGGCGACCGGACCCGCCGGACAGACCCTGGCGATCGAGCGGTCGGTCAGGCCGGCAGCTTCAGCGTGATCGCCGACTGGAGCGCCTCGGGCGAGGTCCAGTCGGAGCGCTCGCCCGCGTACGGCGTCCCGAAAACGGCGGTGCCGAGGAGCAGTTGCTTGACGGTGCCCTCCGGCGCCGTGACCGGGGCGGCCACCCCCTTCGGAGCCTGGACGGTCACGGCGGTGCCGATCCGGTAGGCGGTCACCGAACCGGACGCGAGCGCCTTGTCCCAGGACGCCCGGCGGCCCAACTCGGTTCCCGCGTCCTTCTCGCGCAGGTTCACGATCGGCGCGTTGTCCGCGTACAGCGCCTTGTAGTCGCCGAGGATCCGGTCGAGGACCGGGTAGAGGATCCGCTCCTCGGCCAGGTTCGACTGGTGGACGTACGTCGGGCGCGGGTCGTTCCACAGCACGTGCGAGAGCGCGGTCTTGGCCTCCCGCGGCACGATGTACGACGCGTAGCCGGTGGCCGTGTCCAGCGGTGCGGGCATGCAGGTGGAGGCCGGGTTGTCCTCGCAGACGCCGCTTCCGCCGTTGGCCCGTGAGGTGTACAGCCAGTTGTACTCGTCGGTCATCTCGGCGGCCTTGCCGACGTTGTAGTACACGTTCATCGGGTGCCGGGGCACCGTCTGGGTGGCGCCGACCGCGCGCTGGTCCGGCTCGCGCGAGGCGTCGCTGCCGGCCCATTTGATCCCGTTGTCGGCGAAGGCGCCCGCCAGGTTCGGGTTGTCGTCGGGCTGCTGCGGCAGGACCTTCATGCCGGAGTGCTCACCGGTGACGATCTCGCTCTTGTCGACCGGGAGGCCCTTTTGGACGGCCCAGTTGTAGTTCTGCGAGATCTGCGCCGAGATGTCGGCCCGGCTCATCCACTGGGTGCTTCCGTCGGCGTTCTTCTTGCACTGCCACGGCACGACGGTGTTGTCCTGGACGCAGCCGAGGAACTCGTGCGTGTAGGTGTGGTTCATCCAGCGGAACTTGGCCTTGTCGGCCAGGAGTTGGGCGGTGAGCGCGTCGGTGCCGCCGTTCTCCGACTTCCACTCCTCGCCCGAGCCCGCGTTGAAGACCATGTCGAGCGTGAAGCCGCTGGTCTGCTCCCACTGCGCGGCGTACTGGGCGTCGGCCGCCGTCATCCGGATGTCCGTGCTCGCGGCGCCGCCCGCGGGGCAGTCGAAGTCGCCGGGCGTGCAGTTGTTGACGGTGTCCCAGCGGGCGTCGGGCGCGAACACGTCGTCCACGTGCATCGACAGGTAGTTGTGGCTCTGCCCCAGGTGCACGCCCTGGGTGACCCACTCCACCATGCCCTTGGCCAGCGCCTGGAACTGCTGCTGGTACTGGTTGTAGGCGAAGGTGACGACCAGCTCGCTGCGGCCGTCGTGGGCGTACTGGCCGAGCATGCTGCCGCCGGTGGGGGCGTCCAGATAACTGGTGAAGCCGTCCCGGGGGTGGGCCGCGTAGCCGTAACTCTCGGGCACCGCCGGGTCGTTGTCCTCGAAGGTGAGCGGCCCGTCCAGATAGCCGAAGGCCGCCGCCTTGCCGGCCGCCGTGAGCTGCGTCTTCGCTCCGTCCAGGACGCCGGACCAGCCGCCGTTCTGGTCGGTGTAGTCGAGCCCGACCTCGGGGTGGGCCCAGGTGTAGGCGTCGATCTGGCGGATCCCGAAGGTCTTCTCGTAGGCGGCCAGAGCGGCCTGTTCGGGAGCGTCGGCGGCGCCGAACGGGATCTCGTTGGGCGCGATGACGCCCTGGAACTTGGCGTGCGGACGGCCGCTGATGTAGTCGCTGAGGAACGCGGCGTTGACGGTCGGCCGCCCCGCGGCGCCCAACGCGACCGTCTGGTACGGGACTCCGGTGTTCTTCAGCTCGGCGACGAGGGCGCCGACCGCGCTCCCCCCGTCGTCGAGGACCAGCACCTTCAGATCGATCCTCGGCAGCACCGTGGCCGCCGCGCCCGCGGCCGGAACGGCCGTGCCGAGCAGGCCGGTTGCCAGCAGCGCCGTGAGCGCCACCCGCGATCTGGCCAGTTTCAAGGCCTTCGCCTTCATATGTCCCCCCTCATGAGGCTCTCCGCACACGGAACGCGCCGGGAGAGCCTGTGGTGATGATGCAAAGGGGCACCGTGTCCCCTGTGCCCGATCGAGGTGAGTGTGACGGAGCTCTCAGCGAGAATGCGGGCCAAACATGAAAGAGACACCACGGATGAGTGAATTACCGCCGCCGCTATCGAACTCCGTCACCGCGCGTAGGCTCGTGGCTGGTGCTCGACCGCCCGAAATACGATGTGCGGGGCCCCGGCCGGGCCATCCGACGGTCGAACACTCCCCAAAGATTCTCAAGGAAGAGAGATCTCACCACCGTGACTGCTCTGACTCTCAGCACTGCCGGTGCGGCGACGCTGCGCGCCGACGCCCTCGTCGTCGGCGTCGCCAAGGCCGCGGGCCCCAAGGGTGGGCTGGTCGTCGCGCCCGGCGCCGAGGCCGTGGACAAGGCGTTTAGCGGAAAGCTCGCCGCTGTCCTGGAGACCCTCGGCGCCCGTGGTGCCGAGGGTGAGGTGACCAAGGCCGTGTCGCCCTCCGGCCTCAAGGCCCCGTTCGTCCTCGCCGTCGGTCTCGGCACCGCCCCCGCGGCCGACGAGGCCTACGACGCCGAGGTGCTGCGCACCGCGGCGGGCAACGCCGCGCGCGCCCTGCACGGCATCAAGAAGGCCGCGTTCGCGCTGCCCATCGAGGCCGCCGAGGACATCGAGGCGATCGGCGAGGGCGCCCTGCTGGGCGCGTACGCCTTCACCGCCTACCAGTCCGCCGACAAGACGGCCCCCGACGCCAAGGGCCCGCTCGCCGAGGTGACCCTGCTCGGCGCCAAGCCGCGCGACAAGGCACACAAGGCCGCCGTCGAGCGCTCGCTGGCGGTGGCCGAGGAGATGAACCGCGCCCGCGACCTGATCAACACCCCGCCGAACGACCTGACCCCCGAGGCCTTCGCCGCGGTCGTCTCGGCCGCCGGCAAGGAGCACGGCCTCAAGGTCCAGGTGCTCGACGAGAAGGCCCTGGAGAAGGGCGGCTTCGGCGGCATCCTCGGCGTCGGCGTCGGCTCCGAGAACCCGCCCCGCCTGGTGAAGATCACGTACACGCACGCCAAGAACGCCAAGCACCTGGCGCTCGTCGGCAAGGGCATCACCTACGACTCGGGCGGCATCTCGCTCAAGCCGGCCGGTCACAACGAGACGATGAAGTGCGACATGTCCGGCGCCGCCGCCGTGTTCGCCGCCGTCGTCGCGGCCGCGCGCCTGGGCCTCGAAGTGAACGTCACCGGCTGGCTCGCGCTCGCCGAGAACATGCCGTCGGGCTCGGCCACCCGCCCCGGCGACGTGCTGCGCATGTACAGCGGCAAGACCGTCGAGGTCCTCAACACCGACGCCGAGGGCCGCCTGGTCCTGGCCGACGCGCTGTGGAAGGCCTCCGAGGAGAAGCCGGACGCGATCGTCGACGTGGCCACGCTGACCGGCGCGATGGTGCTGGCGCTCGGCGACCACACCTTCGGCATCATGGCCAACGACGACGCCTTCCGCACCGCGATCCACGAGATCGCGGAGGAGTCCGGCGAGCAGTCCTGGCCGATGCCGCTGCCGGCGAACCTGCGCAAGACCATGGACTCCCCCACCGCCGACCTCGCCAACATGGGCGTGCGGATGGGCGGCGGCCTGGTGGCCGGCCTGTTCCTGAAGGAGTTCGTCGGCGAGGGCATCACCTGGGCCCACCTCGACATCGCGGGCCCCGCCTACAACGAGGGCGCCCCGCACGGCTACACCCCCAAGGGCGGCACCGGCTCCTCGGTGCGCACCCTGGTCCGTCTGGCGGAGCGCACCGCCTCGGGCGACCTGGGCTGACGGCTCGCGCACAGCCGACACACGGGCGGCCCCGGGCATACGCGCGGGGCCGCCCGTGTTCACGCTCCGTACCGTCACGCTTCGGCGGATTTCGCTGTCGACGAAATCCGCACGCCGGGGCGTGGTGGTGGAGTCACTCCTGAGACCGCCGTGCCCGACGATCAGCGGTCTCAGACACCGGCCCCGCGTCCCGCCTTCCGTCAACAAGTGCGAAGATGGGTTCTCGGCAGGACAGGGCCCCCACCACAGGGCCGAAGACAAGCGGCCGATACCAGCCGCCGCCGGTCATCGACGACCGCGCCCGGCGCACATGCATGGAGGACGTGACGTGGCGAACGACGCCAGCACCGTTTTCGACCTAGTGATCCTCGGCGGTGGCAGTGGCGGTTACGCCGCGGCCCTGCGCGGAGCGCAGCTGGGCCTGGACGTCGCACTGATCGAGAAGAACAAGCTCGGCGGCACCTGCCTGCACAACGGCTGCATCCCCACGAAGGCCCTGCTGCACGCCGGCGAGATCGCCGACCAGGCGCGCGAGGCCGGCCAGTTCGGCGTCAAGGCCACCTTCGAGGGCATCGACATCAACGCGGTCCACGCGTACAAGGACGAGGTCATCTCGGGCCTGTACAAGGGACTCCAGGGCCTGGTCGCCTCCCGCAAGGTGACCTACATCGAGGGTGAGGGCCGGCTGTCCTCCCCGACCTCGGTGGACGTGGGCGGCCAGCGCGTCCAGGGCCGCCACGTCCTGCTCGCGACCGGCTCCGTGCCGAAGTCGCTGCCGGGCCTGGAGATCGACGGCAACCGCATCATCTCCTCCGACCACGCGCTGACCCTGGACCGCGTCCCGCAGTCCGCGATCATCCTGGGCGGCGGCGTCATCGGCGTCGAGTTCGCCTCGGCGTGGAAGTCCTTCGGCACCGACGTCACCGTCATCGAGGGCCTCAAGCACCTCGTCCCGGTCGAGGACGAGAACAGCTCCAAGATCCTGGAGCGCGCGTTCCGCAAGCGCGGCATCAAGTTCAACCTGGGCACCTTCTTCCAGAAGGCCGAGTACACCGCCAACGGTGTGAAGGTGACGCTGGCCGACGGCAAGGAGTTCGAGGCCGAGGTCCTCCTCGTCGCCATCGGCCGCGGCCCGGTCTCCCAGGGCCTCGGGTACGAGGAGCAGGGCGTCGCGATGGACCGCGGCTACGTCCTGGTCGACGAGTACATGCGCACCAACGTGCCCACCATCTCCGCCGTCGGCGACCTCGTTCCGACGCTCCAGCTCGCGCACGTCGGCTTCGCCGAGGGCATCCTGGTGGCGGAGCGGCTGGCCGGTCTCAAGACCGTCCCGATCGACTACGACGGCGTGCCCCGGGTGACGTACTGCCACCCCGAGGTCGCCTCCGTGGGCATCACCGAGGCCAAGGCCAAGGAGATCTACGGTGCGGACAAGGTCGTCGCTCTGAAGTACAACCTGGCGGGCAACGGCAAGAGCAAGATCCTCAAGACCGCGGGCGAGATCAAGCTCGTCCAGGTCAAGGACGGCGCCGTGGTCGGTGTCCACATGGTCGGTGACCGTATGGGCGAGCAGGTCGGCGAAGCCCAGCTGATCTACAACTGGGAGGCTCTGCCGGCCGAGGTCGCGCAGCTCATCCACGCGCACCCGACGCAGAACGAGGCGCTCGGCGAGGCCCACCTGGCCCTGGCCGGGAAGCCGCTGCACTCCCACGACTAGTAGCCCCTCGGGCGCGACGACCACTTCCCGCAATTCGTAAGGAGCAACCGAAACCATGTCGGTTTCCGTAACCCTTCCGGCGCTCGGCGAGAGCGTCACCGAGGGCACCGTCACCCGCTGGCTGAAGGCCGAGGGCGAGCGCGTCGAGGCCGACGAGCCGCTGCTCGAGGTCTCGACCGACAAGGTCGACACCGAGATCCCCGCCCCCGCCTCCGGCATCCTCGCCTCCATCAAGGTGGCCGAGGACGAGACCGTCGAGGTCGGCGCGGAGCTCGCCATCATCGACGACGGCTCCGGTGCGCCGGCCGCCGAGTCCGCCCCGGCGCAGCAGGCTCCGGCGCAGGAGGCCCCCGCCCAGGAGGCCCCCGCACCGCAGGCCGCGCCGTCCACCGAGACCGAGACCCCGGCTCCGGCCCCGACGGCCGAGGCCGCTTCGGGCGGCGGCTCCGCCGAGGGCACCGACGTCGTCCTTCCCGCGCTCGGCGAGAGCGTGACCGAGGGCACCGTCACCCGCTGGCTCAAGGAGGTCGGCGAGGAGGTGGCCGAGGACGAGCCGCTGCTCGAGGTCTCCACCGACAAGGTCGACACCGAGATCCCCGCGCCGGTCGCCGGTGTGCTCCTGGAGATCGTGGTCGGCGAGGACGAGACCGCCGAGGTCGGCGCCAAGCTCGCCGTCATCGGCGCCCCGGGCGCGGCTCCGGCCGCCGCTCAGGCTCCGGCCGCCCCGGCTCCCGCGGCCGCCCCGGCCCCGGCTCCGGCCGCCACTCCGGCGCCCGCCCCGGCCGCTGCTCCGGCGCCCCAGGCCCCGGCCGCGCCCGCCGCTCCGGCTCCGGCGCCCCAGGCTCCGGCCGCCCCGGCTCCGGCTCCGGCCGCCCCGGCGCCCGCCCCGGCCGCTCAGGCGCCCGCCCCCGCCGCCACCTCCGGTGACGACGGCGCGTACGTCACGCCGCTGGTCCGCAAGCTCGCCTCCGAGTCCGGTGTGGACCTGGGCGCGGTCAAGGGCACCGGCGTCGGTGGCCGCATCCGCAAGCAGGACGTCATCGCCGCCGCGGAGGCCGCCAAGGCTCCCGCACCGGCCGCCGCCGCCCCCGCCGCGCCGCAGAAGGCCGCCCCGTCCGTCGAGGCGTCCCCGCTGCGCGGTCAGACGGTCAAGATGACCCGCATGCGCAAGGTCATCGGCGACAACATGATGAAGGCCCTGCACTCGCAGGCGCAGCTCACCACGGTCGTCGAGGTGGACATCACGAAGCTGATGAAGCTGCGCAACGCGGCGAAGGACGCCTTCGCCGCCCGTGAGGGGGTCAAGCTGTCCCCGATGCCGTTCTTCGTCAAGGCCGCGGCCCAGGCGCTGAAGGCCCACCCGGTCGTCAACGCCCGGATCAACGAGGACGAGGGCACCATCACCTACTTCGACTCGGAGAACATCGGCATCGCCGTGGACTCCGAGAAGGGTCTGATGACTCCGGTCATCAAGGGTGCGGGCGACCTCAACCTGGCCGGCATCTCCAAGGCCACGGCCGAGCTGGCCGGCAAGGTCCGCGGCAACAAGATCACCCCGGACGAGCTGTCCGGCGCGACCTTCACCATCAGCAACACCGGCTCGCGCGGTGCGCTGTTCGACACGGTCATCGTGCCGCCGAACCAGGTCGCCATCCTGGGCATCGGCGCCACCGTCAAGCGTCCGGCGGTCATCGAGACCGCCGAGGGCACCGTCATCGGCGTCCGCGACATGACGTACCTGGCCCTCTCCTACGACCACCGTCTGGTGGACGGCGCCGACGCGGCCCGCTACCTGACCACGGTCAAGGCGATCCTGGAAGCCGGCGAGTTCGAGGTCGAGCTCGGCCTGTAAGGCTCTCCAAGGCACCCTGGGACGGCTGTAACACTCGTCTCACCAGCGGCCGCGCCCCCGTTCGGACTCTTCCGGGCGGGGGCGCGGCCGTATTGTTTGGCACGTCACCGCTCGCCTTAAGGAGCCATCCCCATGACCGTGCCCGTCGTCCACTCGCTGCGCGAGCAGATCCGCGAGCACATCGTGGAGGGGATCGTCAGCGGGCGCTGGAAGCCCGGTGAGCGGATCGTGGAGCGGCGCATCGCGGTGGAGCTCCAGGTCAGCCAGACGCCGGTGCGCGAGGCCCTCAGGGAGCTGGAGAGCCTGCGCCTGATCGAGTCGGCCCCCAACAAGGGCGTACGGGTGCGCAATCTGAGCGCGGCCGATCTGGAGGAGAGCTACCCGGTGCGGGCCGGTCTGGAGCAGATCGCGGCCGAGCTGGCGGCGGAGCGGCTCGCCCGGGACTGCTCGGCCCTGGAGCCGCACGTGGCGGCCCTGTACGAGGCGGACCGGGCGGCGGACGGCACCGCGCAGGTGCGCCACACCGTGGGTTTCCACCGCGAACTGGTGCGCGCGGCCGACAACAGTGTGCTGTTGCACACATGGGAGGGGCTCGGCATCGAGGTGTTCACGGCCCTGTCGATCCGCTGGCTCGGCACCGTGCAGAAGTCGTACGCCGAGGAGCACGAGGATCTCGTCGCGGCCTTCCGGCGACGGGATCCGGCCATCGGCCCGCTGGTGAAGGCCCATGTCCTGGGGTGTGCGCCGCGTAGCGCCTGACCTGCGGGGCGGAGCGAGAAGCACCTGCCATTCCAAGGCACCGGGTGCCCTTTTTCGCGGCACCCTGTGCCGACTTTCCGGATTCGAAGAAGTTTTTGGCTCAACGCTTTGATCGATCATCGATCGTCGGCTTACAGTCAACGGCGGACTCACCGGTCCAAGGCCCCGTCCTGCCAGACAAAGGCCCCCTTTTCTCCACCCCCCTCCTGTCCGGAAGGCGGCGATCATGATCGACCCCGTAGCCAAGTTTCCGAGCGAGCTCGACCAGCTCCCGGACCGTGACACCGAGGAGACCGCCGAATGGGCGGCCTCCCTCGATGCCGTCGCCAAGGCCGCCGGCCCGCACCGGGCCGCGTATCTGATGCGCCGCACGCTCCAGCACGCCGAAGGCGCGGGCCTCGCCCTGCCGAAGCTGCTGGAGACGGACTACGTCAACACCATCCCGTCCTCCGCGGAGCCCGTCATCGACGGCGACGAGGAGATGGAGCGCCGGATCACCGCGTGGAACCGCTGGAACGCGGCCGCGATGGTGACCCGCGGCTCGAAGTACGGCGTCGGCGGCCACATCGCGACCTTCGCGTCCGCGGCGTGGCTGTACGAGACCGGCTTCAACCACTTCTTCCGCGGCAAGGAGGGCGACGGATCGGGCGACCAGCTCTACATCCAGGGCCACGCCTCGCCCGGCATCTACGCCCGCGCCTTCCTCGACGGCCGCCTCACCGAGGCGCACCTCGACAAGTTCCGCCAGGAGTCCGCGGGCGACGGCCTGCCGTCCTACCCGCACCCGCGCCGGCTGCCCTGGCTGTGGGAGTTCCCGACCGTCTCCATGGGACTCGGCCCGCTCTCCGCGATCTACCAGGCGCGCTTCAACCGGTACCTCACCAACCGGAACATCAAGGACGTCTCCAACTCCCACGTGTGGGCGTTCCTCGGTGACGGCGAGATGGACGAGCCCGAGTCGACGGCGGCCCTGGCGCTCGCCGCCCGCGAGGGTCTGGACAACCTGACCTTCGTCATCAACTGCAACCTCCAGCGCCTCGACGGCCCGGTCCGCGCCAACTTCAAGATCGTGCAGGAGCTGGAGGCCCAGTTCCGCGGCGCCGGCTGGAACGTCGTGAAGTCGCTGTGGGGCGGCGCCTGGGACGAGCTCTTCCAGCTCGACACCACCGGCGCCCTCGTACGCCGCCTGCGCGAGGTCCCCGACGCCCAGGTGCAGACGTACCAGACGCGCGACGCGGCCTACATCCGCGAGGACTTCTTCGGCAAGGACCCGGCGCTCGTCGAGATGGCGAAGCTGCTCTCGGACGACAAGATCCTGGAGTGCTTCCACCTCTCGCGCGGTGGCCACGAGCCGCGCAAGGTGTACGCCGCCTACAAGGCCGCCCTGTCCCACAAGGGCGCGCCCACCGTGATCCTGGCGCAGACCGTCAAGGGCTTCACCCTGGGTGAGGGCTTCGCGTCCAAGAACGCGAACCACCAGATGAAGAAGCTCACCAACGACGAGTTCAAGAACATGCGTGACCTTCTTGAACTGCCCATCTCCGACGCCCAGTTCGTCGACGGCCAGGTCCCCTACGGCCACCCCGGCGCCGACTCCCCCGAGGTCCGCTACCTCCAGGAGCGCCGCGCGGCGCTCGGCGGCCCGGCCCCGGCCCGCCGCAGCCACGCGATCGAGGCGCTGCCGGCCCCGGCCGACAAGTCGTTCGCGGCGTTCGACAAGGGCTCCGGCAGCCAGTCCATGGCCACCACCATGGCGTTCGTCCGGCTGATGAAGGACCTCATCCGCGACAAGACGACCGGCAAGCGCTGGGTCCCGATCGTCCCGGACGAGGCCCGCACCTTCGGCATGGAGTCGCTCTTCCCCTCGCTCGGCATCTACTCGCCCAAGGGCCAGACGTACGAGCCGGTCGACCGCGACCAGCTGATGTACTACCGCGAGGCCAAGGACGGCCAGATCCTCAACGAGGGCATTACCGAGGCCGGCTCGATGGCCGACTTCATCGCCGCCGCCAGCGCGTACGCCACGCACGGCGAGCCGATGATCCCGTTCTACATCTTCTACTCGATGTTCGGCTGGCAGCGCACGGCCGACCAGATGTGGCAGCTCGGCGACCAGCTCGGCCGCGGCTTCCTGGTGGGCGCGACCGCCGGCCGCACCACCCTGACCGGTGAGGGCCTCCAGCACGCCGACGGCCACTCCCCGGTGATCGCGGCGACCAACCCGGCGGCCCTCTCCTACGACCCGGCCTTCGCCTATGAGGTCGCGGCCATCGTCAAGGAGGGTCTGCGCCGGATGTACGGCGAGGCGGCGCCCGGTGAGGACCGGGACGTCTTCTACTACCTCACCGTCTACAACGAGCCGATGCCGCAGCCCGCGAAGCCCGCGGGCATCGACGAGGGCATCATCAAGGGCCTGTACCGCTTCAACACGGCGGAGTCCGCGGGCGTCACCGTCCCTGGCAACGCCCCGCGCATCCAGCTGCTCGGCTCCGGCACGGCGATCCACTGGACGCTCGAAGCCCAGAAGCTGCTCGCCGAGGAGTGGGGGGTCGCCGCCGACGTGTGGTCCGCCACCTCCTGGACCGAGCTGCGCCGCGACGCCCTCGAAGCCGATGCGGCCCTGCTGCGCGGCGAGGAGCGAACTCCCTTCATCCGCACGGCACTTGAGGGCGTGGACTCCCCCGTCCTCGCGGTCTCCGACTACATGCGCCAGGTCCCCGACCAGATCGCGCAGTGG
Source organism: Streptomyces hundungensis (assembly GCF_003627815.1). Lineage (NCBI taxonomy): Bacteria > Bacillati > Actinomycetota > Actinomycetes > Kitasatosporales > Streptomycetaceae > Streptomyces > Streptomyces hundungensis. The sequence goes on along the minus strand of NZ_CP032698.1, from coordinate 6,190,445 downwards.
GTCGAGCAGGACTACTCCTCGCTCGGCGCGGACGGCTTCGGCCTCTCCGACACCCGTGAGGCGGCCCGCCGTCACTTCGGCGTCGACGCCCAGTCGATCGTCGTCGCGGCCCTGGCCCAGCTCGCCAAGCGCGGCGAGGTCCCGGTCACGGCCGTGAAGGAGGCGCGCGAGCGCTACGGCCTGTAGGCCGCACCCGGTACGCACGTGTGCCCCGTCCCGATTGCCGGGGCGGGGCACCCGTGCGTGAATGGGCGACCGGGGGCGGCACGACTCCGGGAGCACCGCATGAAGATCTACAACCGTCCCTCCGCGCCCGCCTGGGCCGATCTGTCCACGACCGACGTGTCCGGCGCCAAGGCCTTCTACGGCGGCCTCTTCGGCTGGCAGGGCGCGGACGTGCCGATGGAGGAGGCCGGCGGCTACGGCATGTTCCTGCTCGGCGATCAGTACGCGGGCGGATACGGACCCTGCATGGCGCCCGGGCAGCCGGTGGCCTGGCTGGCGTACTACCAGGTGGAGTCGGCCGACGCGACGGCCGCGCTGGTGACCGGCAACGGCGGAACGATCGTGGCCGGCCCCATGGACGTCTTCGACTCCGGCCGCCTCGCGGTGTTCGCCGACCCGGAGGGCGCGGTCTTCGGCGTGTGGCAGCCCAAGGAGCACAAGGGCTTCGGGGTGGCCGGCGTGCCCAACAGCATGACCTGGTTCGAGCTGCTGACCCGGGACCCCGACCGGGCGAAGACGTTCTACCGGGCGGTCTTCGGCTGGGGCGGCGACGCCGAGCCCTACGGCACCTCCGAGTACACCGAATGGCAGCTGGAGGGCGAGAGCTTCGGCGGCATGATGCGGATGACCGACGACTTCCCGCCCGAGGCGCCGCCGCGGTGGATGGTGTACGTCCGGGTCGAGGACTGTGACGCCACCGCGGCGAAGGCCCGCGCGCTGGGCGGCGAGATCCACGTCCCTCCGACCACCATCCCACCGGGCCGCTTCGCCGTGCTGCGCGACCCGCAGGGCGGTGCGTTCTGCGTGATCGCCCTGAACCCGGCGTAGTTGACGGTGCCGGGGCGTACGTTCCGGTATCAGAAGACCCCAACTCGGGCCGCACGACAGTGCATTGGCAGGCACGGACCGTTCATGACAGACAACTCGCCGTCAATGGCAGGGCGTTGTAGTCTGGGGCCGTGCCTGGAATCAGCGCTTCGACCGATGGACGGCGTCGTCCGCGGGATGTGGTCGCCGACGGCCTGCGGGCCCTCATCTCCGGCGGGGAGCTGCGGGTCGGTGAACACATCCCGACCCAGGCGCAGCTCAGCGAGCGCTTCTCGGTGCCGCGCGGCGCGGTCCGCGGCGCGGTCGAACTCCTGGAGCGCGAAGGCCTGATCAGGCGGGCCCAGCAGGGCACCCCGCCCACGGTGGCCCGCCCCGGCGCGGGCCGGGTTCCGGCTCGGCGCGACGAGGTGCCCGGGCCGCGCCGGCACGCACCGCGGCCGGCCGGGATCTTCCTCGGCGAGCGGGTGGCGCAGTGCTTCCGCGAGGAAGAGGTGACCATCGACGCGTACTGCCTCAATGGCGAGACATTGGCATCGGCGCTGGCCGGTCCGCTGGTCACCGTGCAGGCCGAGGGCGCGGGCCCGCGCCGGGTGGCGGTGCGCATCCTGCTGCCGGACGCCGAGGCTCCGCTGGCCCTGCCGCAGGTGGTCGGCGATCTGGGAAACGCCAGGGCGCGCGAGCGGCTGCGGATCACCAGCAACCACATCTACGGCTCGCTGCGCCATTCACTGCGCATGCTCAAGGTCCGCGACCTGGTCCCGGACGTGACGGTCGAGGCCCGCAAGGTGTCGATCACACCGACGCAGAAGGTCTACATCCTCAACGGCCGCGAGGTGCTGGCCGGGCACTACCAGGTGACCGAACGCACGGTGGATCTCGACCGGACCCCGATCGAGATCTACGACATGCTCGGCGTGGAAGGCATGCTCTTCCGGCACACCGTGGTCGACGACGACGAGGTCACCCGCGGCTATGTCGAGCAGACCCAGCAGTGGTTCGACTCGCTGTGGAACACCATCGCCCGCCCCATGGACCCGAACTGAGCCGGATCCGGAGCGGGCGCCACACGGGCCGGCCGTGCGGTCAGCGGGCGGCGATCAGCAGCACCACCACGAGCACGGCCGCCACGCACACGAGGTTGGTGCGCGGCCCGGACGGAACCGTCGCCGGCTGCTCGCCGCCCTCGCCGCCCGTCTCGCCGCCGCCCTTCGCGAGCAGCACACCCAGGGCGAGCACCAGCAGGCCCGACGGCCCGAGCAGCGACACCACACCAGCGTTCGACAGCAGTTCGAGGACGATTCGCACGCGTGTCTCCAGTCCCATGGAACACCTCCTCCGGTTGTCGCCGCCGCGGACCGCGTGAGTGACGATCGCAACCTCATTGGCAGGCGATTGTGTTCCCTCCTCCTACCCGGACTGAATGGCTGCCATCTATGGTCAACCGGCTGCATATCGACCAACACGACTATGCCAATGGGAAGTTGCCCGGCCAACCGGCTCAACCAGCCGGTCAAGTACGGCAGTTGACCGGTCGGCACAACCATCTGTCCTGTCCTGACCGCGAGTTGTAGCCTCTGTGGGTGACGACCCACACCACCGGGGCCGACCGGGACGACGCCGGGGAGATCCCCCGCTACCGATTGGTCGCCGACGCGCTGCGCCAGGACATCCAGAACGGGGTGCCGGCGCCCGGCGAGGGGCTGCCTAAACAGGAGCAGCTCATGCGCCGTTTCCACTGCGGACGCGGCACCGTGCAGAAGGCGCTCCAACTGCTGCGCGACGAGCAGCTCCTGGAGGAGGGTGTCTCGGGCCGGGGTGCCCGGGTGGCTCGCCAGGCTGCCATCGGGCGACCATTGGTCTACTACATCTCCCGCGCCTTCGAGGCGCCCCATGTCTCCCTCGACGTCTGGTCGCTGCACACCGAGGAACTGTCCCGGGCCGTCCAACAGCAGGCCGAACTCATCGGGCTCGGCGACCGCCCGGCGCCGCGGTCGATCCGGGTCCGGGTCCTGGTGCCGGACCTGGACACCCACCACCCCTATCCCCGCCACCTCGACGACCCGGAGGACCTGCGCCCGCTGCGGCGGCTGCGCCGGGTCATCCGGATGTACGCGGAGGCGCTCCACCACTCGCTCACACAGCTGGCCGAGGAGGGCACGGTGGGGTCGGTGTCCGTGGAGATCCGGGTCCTGCCGACGGTGCCCGGCGAGAAGCGCTACCTCATCAACGGCACCCAGATGCTGACCGGCTACTACTTCCTGCGCAAGACCCGGATCCTGGTGGACGCCGCGTCCATAGAGGTGCTGGAACTGCACAGCGACACCCTGTTCCCGGCCACCCTCGAAGGCAACGGGGCCCGGTCCCTGGAGCGTGCGGAGTTCCAGCAGGCCCAGGCCTGGTTCGACTCGCGCTGGGAGACGGTGGCGACACCACTGCGCCCGCTGGACGAATGGCCCGGCCAGTAGCGCGCCCCCCGGGTACCCCCTCCGCCCTTGCCCGCCACGGGCCGCACGACACGGCCCCGAGGGGGGCGACAGGTGTGCCAGGGGTGGCCCGGCGTGGCAACCGGACGAAAAGCGCCGCTCCGCGTGCGCCGCCTCCCGCCACCCACGATGCTGGATCCGTGATGGACGAGACGGAGTTCTGGGAGATCGTCGACCGTACCCGCGAGGCCGCCGACGGCGACCCCGAGGAACAGGCCGACCTGCTCGTGGAACGGCTGGTGCAGTTGGACCCCGACTCCGTGCTCGACTTCGCCCGGCACTTCGAGGCGCGCTACAACCGCGCCTACCGCTGGGACCTGTGGGGCGCCGCGGCGGTGCTGCTCGACGGGGCCGGCGACGACACCTTCGACTACTTCCGCTGCTGGCTCATCGGCCAGGGCCGCGAGGTCTTCGAGGGCGCGCTGCACGACCCCGACGCCCTGGCCGACCTGCTCGGGGAGTTCGACGAGGAGGTCGACGGCGACGGCGAGGAACTCGGCTACGCGGCCGACGAGGCGTATGAGCAGCTCACCGGAGTCGTCGCCCCCGACCTCGGCATCCCGCCCCAGGCCGACGAGCCGGAGGGGACCGCGCTGGACTTCGAGGACGACACGGCGCTCGCCTCCCGCTACCCCCGCCTGTGGGAACGCTTCGGCACGGGCTGAGCGGGGCTGCGCGCGGGAGCGGGCACGAGGGCGTCGTCCGGGGCGGGCGCGCGAGCGTCGTCCGGGGCGCGGGGCGCGTCTCGCCGCCCGGGCGCGGGTGGCTCAGAAGTGCGTTCCGCCGTCGACGCGGACCTCGGTGCCGGTGATGAAACGGCCGTCGTCGCTCGCCAGCATCGCGACCACCGACGCCACCGTCTCCGGTCCTGCGAAGCCCTGGCCGATCGCCGGGGCGAGCTTCACGAAGAGCGACATGTCGGCGTCGGCGGGCAGGCCCGGGCCCACGCTCGCCCGGGAGGCGCCGGTGCCGTCGGTCATGCCGGAGGAGATCGAACCGGGCTGCACCGCGGTGAAGCGGATGCCCTGCTTGGCGTACTCGGCGGCGAGCGCGTGCGTCATCGACTGGATGCCGCCCTTGCTGGCCGCGTACGCCGCCATGTAGGGGTGGGCGAACACCGCGGAGGTCGAGCTGAAGTTGACGACCGCCGCGCCACGGCCTTCGAGCAGCGCCGGGATCGCCTCGCGGATCATCAGGAAGGTGCCGGTCAGATTGACCGCGACGACCTGGTTGAACTCGGCCAGGCTCGTCTCGTGGGTGTGCGAGGAGCGCAGGATGCCGGCCGCGTTGACCAGGACGTCCAGGCCGCCGAGCGCGCAGACCGCGGCGGTGACGCCCTCGGTGACCGAGGCCTCGTCGGCTATGTCGATGACGAGGGTGGTCAGCCGCCCGAGCCCCGCGCCCGCCTTCTGGGCGGTGTCCTTCAGACCGGCCTCGCTGACGTCCGCGGCGACGACGTGGCCGCCCTCGGCGAGCAGGCGAAGCACGGTGGCCTGCCCGATGCCGGAACCGCCGCCGGTGACCAGTGCACGGCGTCCTTCGTAGCGGTCGGTGACGGTGTTCGGGCTCATCGCGGTCCAGCTTTCTCGGGTTGGCGGCCCGGGCGGAACACCCGGGGGAACACCACCGTACGCCCAGGTGACACGTTTTGCCATGTCGTCAAAGCGTGCATACCACCTGGGTGCGCGCGTACGCTGACGACGTGACCGCCTCCGATCCGCAGCCCGCCTCCCCGTCCCGGCCCTCGCTGACCGAGCGCCGCAAGGCCGCGACCCAGCTCGACATCGCCCGCGCCGCGGCCGCGCTCTTCGCCGAGCACGGGCCCGACGGCACCACCGCCGAGGCCATCGCCCGGCACTCCGGGGTCGCGCTGCGCACCTTCTACCGCTACTTCCGCTCCAAGCAGGACGCGGTCGGCCCGCTCCTGTCCGGCGGCGCCGAACGCTGGCGGGCGCTCCTGGAAGCGGCCGAACCGGGCCCGCTCGCCGCGATCCTGGATTCCGCCGTGCGGGAGGCCCTCGCGGCGCCCGACGCACCCGCCGTCGAGCAACTGCACTGGACCCGGGGCCTGTTGCGCGCGGCCGAGCACGACGCGGCGCTGCGCGCGGTCTGGTACCGGGTCAACCAGGACTCCGAGGAGCGCCTGCTGCCCGTGCTCGCCCGCCTCGCGGGGCCGGGGGCGGACGCCCTGGAGGTACGGCTCGCCGCGGCCGCGGCCACGGACGCGATCCGGGTGGCGCTGGAGGCCTGGGCCGCGACGGACGCCCCGGTCTCGGGCACCGGCTCCCCCGCCGAACTCGCGGTGCGCTGTCTGCGCGAACTGACGGGCGGGATGCGGCTGTTGGGGCGGTGAGGGCGCGGGGGTGATGCCCGTGGGACCGGATCTCGCCGGGCCGCGGGTGATGCCCGTGGGACCGGATTTCGCCGGGCCGCCCGGGTCGGTTTTCGAGCGCCCGGGTCAGCCTTCCAGCAGGGAGCGCCCCATCAGGACGTCGTCCGCGTACCTGCCCTCGATGAGGAACTCGCCCGGCAGTACGCCCTCGACGGCGAAGCCCTCCGCCGCGTACAGCGTGCGGGCCGGCGTGTTGTGGCCGAGCACGCGCAACGTGATGCGGGTGGCGCCCTGCCTGCGGGAGGCGTCGTACGCCGCGTGCAGCAGGGCCCGGGCCACGCCCCGGCCGCGGGCCGCCTCGGCGACTTCGAGCCCCTGGATCTGCCGGACGTGCCGGTTGCAGGCGAGCGGCGTGGCGGGCACCAGCCGGATGAACCCCGCGAGTTCGCCGTCCACCTCGGCCACGAGGTAGTCCGCGGCCTCGTGCCGCTCGTCGAAGAACGGCTCGTACGGCTCGGTCGGGCGCGGCTGCACGGAATGCAGCGGGGACCAGACGGCCCGGGTGAGCGCGCCCAGCGCCTCGCCGTCCGAGCGCCGGGCGGGGCGAATCCGCACGGGCGACACGGCAGGGGTGGGAGGAGAAGGACGGGGATCGCGGGACGACTCGGCCATGCGGTCACTGTGCCACGGGCCGGCGAGCGCGAGGATGGACTCCATGAAGATCGCGGTGACGGGTTCGACAGGACTGATCGGTACGGAGCTGGTGCGCTCGCTGCGGGCGGACGGGCACGAGGTGCTCCGTCTCGTACGGCGCCGGCCGGGCGCACCCGACGAGGTCGCCTGGGATCCGGTACGCCAGTACGTGGACGCGGCGGGGCTGGCCGGCTGCGAAGCGGTGGTGCATCTGGCGGGGGCGGGCGTGGCCGACCACCGGTGGACCGCCGCGTACAAGAAGGAGATCCGGGACAGCCGGCTGCTCGGCACGGCCGCGCTCGCCGAGGCGCTCGCCTCGCTCGACACCCCGCCGAAGGTGCTGGTCAGCGGGTCGGCGATCGGCTACTACGGCGACACGGGCGACCGGTTGGTGGACGAGTCGGCGCCGCCGGGCGAGGGCTTCCTGCCCTCGGTGTGCGTGGAGTGGGAAGAGGCGGCGGCCCCGGCCCGGGAGGCGGGCATCCGGACGGTGTTCGCGCGTACGGGACTGGTGGTGGCCCGCCACGGCGGCGCCTGGGCGAAGCTGATCCCGCTGTTCCGGGCGGGGCTTGGGGGCCGGCTCGGCAGCGGGCGCCAGTACTGGTCGTTCATCGCGCTGCACGACGAGGTGGCGGCGCTGCGGTTCCTGGTGGACACGGAGTCCCTTTCGGGGCCGGTGAACCTGACGGCGCCGGAGCCGGTGACGAACCGGGAGGTGACGGCGGCGATGTCCCGGGTGCTGCGCCGCCCGGCCCTGCTGCCCGTGCCGGCGGCGGCGGTTCGGCTTGTGCTGGGGGAGGCGGCGGGGGATGTCCTGGGCGGGCAGCGGGTGCGGCCGGGGCGGCTGCTGTCGGCGGGGTTCAGTTTCGCCTTCCCCGAAATCGAGCCGGCGATCCGCACGGCAGCAAGCCAGGGGGTTCCCCCAACCCCCTGAGCCCCAGGGTTGGCTGACCCCGGCCCCCCTGGGGCTCCGCCCCAGACCCCACCGCGTTTGCCCACCCACCCGCCCGTGACGGGGGTTGGACAGCCCCGGGCCCCTGGGGCTCCGCCCCAGACCCCGTTCGCGCCTTAAGGGCGCTCGTCCTCAATCGCCGGACAGGCTGAAGGTGCTGGCCAGCACCAAGTAGTTAGGGGCGCGGGGAACTGCGCGCCCAACCACCCACGGCCCGCAGACGAAAACGGGTTGGTTCTTCAGGGGCGCGAGGAACCGCGCAAAAAGCGACCACGACCCGCAGACCGAAGCGTCTTTAGGGGCGCGGGGAACTGCGCGCCCAGCCACCCACGGCCCGCAGACGAAAACGGGTTCCTTGGGGGCGCGAGGAACCGCGCGAGAAGCGACCACGACCCGCACACCGATGGGTCTTTAGGGGCGCGGGGAACTGCGCGAGAAGCGGGCACGGTCCGCCGGGATCGAGAGGGGTTAGGGGCGCGGGGAACTGCGCGACCGTCGTCCCCGGAGCACGCTGGGGGCCGGGCCGGGCGGAGCCCCGGGTGGGGGGTGGCGGAGGTGGGCCACCCCGGCAAGAGCCACGGCCCACCCCCGGAGGGCAACCGTGCGCCCGCCATGCCCCAACGCCCACCCCCACGCGCACCACCCCGAACCCCGAGAAGATACCTACTCTCTCCCCGAACTCCGGCATTCCGTGGGCCAGTTGGGGGCATGAGGCCTCCACCTACCGCGCCTACCTCGGGGAGGGCCACGTGCTCAGTACCGCACACCATGCGGACGTACTCATCGTGGGGGCCGGGCTCGCGGGCCTGTCAGCGGCTCATCAGCTGACCGGCGCGGGAGTCGCGGTCAGCGTCCTGGAGGCCGCCCCCGACGTGGGCGGCCGCATGTCGACCGCCTCGGTCGACGGCTTCCGGCTGGACCGGATAGGCCAGCTTCTCTCGACCTCGTACCCGGAACTGCGCCGCACCCCGGGCCTGGCGGACGTGCCGCTGCGGGCGTTCTCGCCGGGCGCCCTCGTGCACAGCGAGGGCCGGCACTACCGGGCCGGCGTGACAGGGAGCGCACGGGGCGCACTGGCCGCCGCGCGCGCCCGTGCGAGCGCCCCTCGGGGCGCGGTCACCCCGCTCGGCGGCGCCCTCGATCAGGCCCGGCTCGGCAAGGCGCTCGCCCGGCTGGCCGCGACCCCCGTCGAGCGGCTCACCGCGCGCCCCGAACTCCCCATCGGCCAGGCCCTGTTGGGGCGGGGCCTGCCCGCCCGCACCCTGGACGGCTTCCTGCGCCCCCTGCTCTCCGCGCTGCTCTGCGACCCGGACCTGACCACGTCGAGCCGCTGCGCCGACCTGGCGCTGCGCGGTTTCGCCCGCGGCCGGCTGTGCGTCCCGGCGGGCGGCGCGGCCACCCTGCCCGAGTTGCTCGCCCGGGCCCTGCCGCCCGGCACGGTGCGTACCGACGTGAAGGTGACCTCCGTCGCCACGACCTCGGTCACCACCGCCGACCACGGCGTGCTGGGCTGCCGCTCCGTGCTCCTGGCCACCGACGCACCCGCCGCCGCCGAGCTGCTGCCCGGTCTACGGGTCCCGGACTTCCATCCCCTGACCGTGCTGCACCACACCATGGCGAGGTCGCCGCTGGCCGACCCGGCGCTGCTCCTCGACGCGGACCGCAGCGGGCCGGTGGCGTACACCTCGGTGATGAGCGAGGTCGATCCGAGCCGCGCGCCGCACGGCCGGGCCCTGGTCACCTCGACCGTGCTCGGCCCCCCGCCCGCCGATCTGGAGGACGCCGTACGCCGTCAACTGGCGCGTCTGTACGCCACGTCCACGCGGGCGTGGGAGCTGCTGGCCGTGCACCACACCCCGCAGGCGGTGCCCTCGATGCCCGCCCCGCACGATCTGCGCCGCCCGGTGCGGCTGCTCGCCGGCCTGTACGTCTGCGGCGACCACCGCGACACCGGCACCGTGCAGGGCGCCCTGTACTCGGGCCGGCGCGCCGCCCGGGCGATCCTCACCGATCTGGGCGTCCCGTCCTGGCAGGCGACGGCGGAGGTGATCCACAAGGCGGCCTGACCACCCGCGCCCCCCGCTCGCCCCCCCAGCACGCTCAGCCCAGCGCAACCACCCGGTCCCGGCAGCCGCGCTCAGCCCAGCGCGGCCACCCGGTCCCGGTAGGTGCGCACCGCCGCCGCGTCCCGGTACGGCTCCAGGCGGCGCTCGAAGTCACGTACGTACTCCACGGCGCGCGCCGACCTCATCTCGCTGGCCTGCTGCGCCGCTTCCGCGCCCAGCGCGCAGGCCTGGTCGAGTTCGCCGAGGCCGAGCCGGGCGGTGGCGAGCACGACCCGGCTGAACAGCCGGGAGCGGGCATAGCCCGGCGCGCGCAGTTGCAGCGAGCGCTCCGCGTGCTGGGCGGCGGTGCGGTACTGCTGGAGGTCGCGGTGGCAGTGGCCGAACTCGTCGGCGAGCTGTGCCTCGTCGAAGTACCGCCCCCAGTGCGGCACGTCGTCGCCGGGCCGCGCGCTCTCCAGGGCCCGCTCGGCCCGGGCCAGCGACGCCGTACAGGCGCGGACCTCGCCGAGCACCCCGTGCCCGCGCGCCTCCACAGCGTTGAGCAGCGACTGCACCACGGGCGGCGCCGCCGATCCGACGCCCTGCTGGGCGACCCGGGCCAGCTGCACCGCCTCGCGGCCGTGCCCGAGGTAGACGGCCTGCCGGCTCATGGTGACCAGCACATAGGAGCCGTACGCCCGGTCCCCCGCGGCCTGGGCGAGCCGCAGCGCCTGCACGAAGTAGCGCTGGGCGAGCCCGTGCGCCGCGATGTCGTACGAGGTCCAGCCGGCCAGTCTGGTCAGGTCGGCCGCGGCCGCGAAGAGCCGGCGCCCCACGTTCTCGCCGTAGGTGCCCCGCAGCATCGGCTCGGCCTCGTGCTCCAGATAGCGCACCAGTGCCTGGCGCGCGTGGCCGCCGCCGTAGGCGTGGTCCAGCGTGCGGAACAGTTCGGCCACCGAGCGCAGCGCCGCGATGTCCCCGCCGGTCACCCGCTGTCCCGGCCCGCGGTCGGTGGTGCGCTGGCGCGGCACCGAGGGGCGGCCCTGGACGGGGATGCGGGCCGTCTGGGCCTGGGGGTTCGGCTCGCCGCGGCCCACCCGGTCGTCGGCCCGCCCGATCAGCCAGTCCCGGCTCGGGACCACCAGGCCCGCGGGGGTGAACGCGATCTTGCGGAGTTCGGCGTGGCTGCCCGAGTCCTTGCGCCACAGACCGCTGACGATGTCGACGGCCTCCTCCGGGGTCGCCGCGAACTCCAGACCGGCGTACACCGGCGCGCAGGCATCCAGGCCCAGGTCCTGCGCGGAGAGCCGGCGGCCGAGCCGCCGGGTGAACACCTCGGCGATGAGGGCGGGTGTGGTGCCGCGTGGTTGCTGGCCGCGCAGCCATCGGGTCACCGAGGTCTTGTCGTAGCGCAGGTCCAGGCCGTGCTCGAGACCGAGCTGGTCAACGCGGCGGGCGAGGCCGGCATTGGAGAACCCGGCTTCTGCGATGAGTGCGGCGAGCTGGCGGTTGGGGGTGCGCTGCGAGGGTCGTTCCGTCATCAGCTCTGCGTTCTCCTGCCTTCCGGGCCAACCTTGCAGCCCTCATGGAACGGCGAGAATTTAGCGGTCAATACGGCCGGTGCCGCCACCTTCGCCCCGCATTCATCCGATCGTGTGGTGACGTGCCGTTTCTGCCGGGGTCAGGGGCGTACGGGGGTTGTCGAACACGGTCGTACAGTGAGGAGCGCGCACGGGACGCATCCGAGACGTTCGACGGGAGAGCTGGCGTGAACGAGCTGCGATTTGTCCGGCTGGGATTCGGCAAGGACGCGGTCGAGTACCAGGAGGCCTGGGACGAGCAGCGCCGGGTGCACGCGGCCCGGTTCGCCGACGAGGTTCCGGACACGTGTCTGCTCCTGGAGCACCCGCCGGTCTACACGGCGGGGCGGCGCACCGAGGACAGCGAGCGCCCCCTGGACGGCACCCCCGTCATCGACGTCGACCGCGGCGGCAAGATCACCTGGCACGGCCCGGGCCAGCTGGTCGGCTACCCGATCCAGAAGCTGCCCCGCCCGGTGGACGTCGTCGCGCACGTACGCCGTCTCGAAGAGGCCCTGATCCGTACCGCCGCCGACTTCGGCCTCGCCACCACCCGGATCGAGGGCCGCAGCGGCGTCTGGGTCCTGGGCGACCCGATCGAGCAGCGCCCGAAGCTCGGCGGCCTCTCCCTCGACTTCGACCCGCGTCTGCACGACGACGAGTTCGACGCCCGCCTCAACGGCCCCGAGTACGCGCCCTCCAACGCCGGCCAGCGCCGCGAGGACCGCAAGCTGGCGGCGATCGGCATCCGCGTCGCCAAGGGCGTCACGATGCACGGCTTCTCCTTCAACGTGAACCCGGACAACACCTGGTTCGACCGGATCGTGCCGTGCGGGATCCGGGACGCGGGTGTGACCTCGCTCTCCTACGAGCTGGGCCGCGAGGTCACGATCGAGGAGGTGCTCCCCGTGGTCGAGCGCCACCTCAAGGACATCCTGGAGCACGCGGAACTGGCCCCGCGCGAGATCGAGCGGGCCTCCGCGTAGCGGACCCGGCTCCCCGGGGGCCGAGCTCCCGGGAGCTCGGCAGGGGAATGTGGCCGAACCCCCCGCGAGTTACCCCCCGGGGGAAGCCGCACCGAACCCGAGCAAACAACGGGCGTACCCTAGGGTTCGCCGAAGAATCGAAGTCACAGGGAGCCGGACGTGTCCGCAGTCGCACCCGACGGACGCAAGATGCTGCGCCTGGAGGTCCGGAACAGCCAGACCCCCATCGAGCGCAAGCCCGAGTGGATCAAGACCCGGGCGAAGATGGGCCCCGAGTACAACCAGCTCCAGAAGCTGGTGAAGAGCGAGGGGCTGCACACGGTCTGCCAGGAGGCTGGCTGTCCGAACATCTTCGAGTGCTGGGAGGACCGCGAGGCGACCTTCCTCATCGGCGGCGACCAGTGCACCCGGCGCTGCGACTTCTGCCAGATCGACACGGGCAAGCCCGAGGCGCTCGACCGTGACGAGCCGCGCCGCGTCGGCGAGTCCGTCGTCACGATGGACCTGAACTACGCGACCATCACCGGCGTCGCCCGCGACGACCTCGCGGACGGCGGTGCCTGGCTGTACGCGGAGACGGTGCGCCAGATCCACGCGCAGACCGCGGACCGCGCCGAGGGCCGCACCAAGGTCGAGCTCCTGGCGCCCGACTTCAACGCGGTCCCCGAGCAGCTCGAAGAGGTCTTCTCCTCCCGCCCCGAGGTCTTCGCGCACAACGTCGAGACCGTGCCGCGGATCTTCAAGCGGATCCGCCCCGGCTTCCGTTACGAGCGCTCCCTCGACGTGATCACCCAGGCCCGCGACTACGGCCTGATCACCAAGTCGAACCTGATCCTCGGCATGGGCGAGACCCGCGAGGAGGTCAGTGAGGCGCTCCAGCACCTGCACGAGGCGGGTTGCGAACTCATCACGATCACCCAGTACCTGCGCCCCTCCGTGCGCCACCACCCGGTCGAGCGCTGGGTGAAGCCGCAGGAGTTCGTGGAGCTGAAGGAGGAGGCCGACGAGATCGGCTTCTCCGGTGTGATGTCGGGCCCACTGGTCCGCTCCTCCTACCGCGCCGGCCGGCTGTACCAGCAGGCGATGGAAGCCCGGAGCGCCGCCACCACGGCCTGACCCGGGCGCGGGTCGCGTGAACCCGCTCACAAGCGACTACCGATCGGTAATGGCCTCATCGACGCGGCCCGTACCTTCCCCGCAGGTCGGGGCGGGCGTACGGGTCGCGTCAGTGTTTTGCCGGGGCGCGTAAAGGTTTCATTGGCGTTTGACCGCTTCGACACGCCCTGGTAACACCAATCAGTGACGATGGCTCTACGCACCGCGCACACCCCCACACCCCGTACCCCACCGCCCGCTTCCCACTTCCCGTCCCGAGGGGGGACCTCGACGATGCAGGCCGTTACCTCTCCCGTTACCGCTCCGCAGACCGTGCGAGCCACCACGCTCGACTCCGTCACCGGCGCGCTGCGCGTCATGGAGTCGCTGATCATGGGCTCCGGCCAGCGCACCGCCCGTCGCAACGCCTGGACCGCGGTCCTGGAGGATCGGCGCCGGGCCAAGGACCGGGTCGAGGCCCAGCACGTACTGGAGGCCGTGGCCACCCGGCGCTCCTAGGCCACGTAAACTTCCTGCTATGGCGAGGAAGGCAACCGCAGAGAGCGCTGCGAACGATGCGAATGCGGGGCGACTGAAGCAGATCGCCCTGACCTACAAGATGACCCGCAAGGCCGACTCCAAGATCGGGCTTGTCATCACTGGCGTGGGAATCGTCGTTCTCGGCGTCTTCCTGGCGATCGGGTTCCTGCTCGGGCACCCGGTCTATCTCGGCATCCTGGGCCTCCTGGTGGCCGTGCTCGCGATGGCAATCGTCTTCGGACGGCGTGCCGAGCGGGCGGCGTTCGGACAGATGGAGGGCCAGCCGGGCGCGGCGGCCGCGGTGCTGCAAAACATCGGGCGGGGCTGGACCACCACCCCGGCCGTGGCGATGAACCGCAGCCAGGACGTCGTCCACCGGGCGGTCGGCCGGGCCGGTGTCGTGCTGGTGGCCGAGGGCAACCCGAACCGGGTGAAGTCCCTGCTGGCCGCCGAGAAGAAGAAGATGGCCCGCATCGTGGTGGACGTCCCCGTCCACGACGTGATCGTCGGCGACGGCGAGGGCCAGGTGCCCCTGAAGAAGGTGCGCACCACCCTCCTGAAGCTCCCCCGGGTGCTCTCGGGCCCGCAGGTGACCGCGGCCAACGACCGGCTGCGCGCCATGGGCGACCTGATGAGCAACATGCCGCTGCCGAAGGGTCCGATGCCCAAGGGCTCGCGGATGCCGCGCGGCGGAAAGATGCGCTGACCCTCACCTCGTTCGCATACGAATCGTCCGCATACGAAGGCGGCCCGGACCGACATGGTCCGGGCCGCCTTCTGACGTCGTACGCCCCGAAACGCCGGGGGTGGCGAAGCGGTCAGATCCTGACCTGGACCGCGCGGGCGAGGCGGTCGTGCAGGCCGCGGCCGTCGCGGTCCCAGATCAGCGCGGGGATCGCCAGGCACAGCAGTACGGTGCGAAGCGTGACGCGGACGAGGCCGAGCCGGCCGCCCTCCTCCGCCACCACCCGCAGGCCGAGCAGGCGCTTGCCCGGGGTGAACCCGACGGTCCCGACCGTCAGTACGCCCAGCACGAGGAACAGCAGCAGCGCCCAGTTGTTGGCGGCGCGCGTGTCGCCGTGGGCGAGCAGCCCGTAGGCGATCAGGGCGCACAGGCCCCAGTCGATGAAGATGGCGCCGAAGCGCCGGCCGAGCGGGGCCACGGAGCCGGGCCCGTCCTTGGGCAGACCGAGCCGCTGGCCCCGGTAGCCGAAGTCGACGCCCATCTCCTCGGCGGCCGCGCGGGGTCCCGAGAGCCACGATCCGATTGCTTGCCTGTTGTCCACGGATCCACGGTACTGCGCCCGTTTTCGATCACTTCGGGCCGGGTCGGCCTTGGCACCTTCGCCACCAGGCCGGTTAACTTGGGCGAAACAAACGGGTCACGCTTGGGAAATCCCGCCTGCCTATGGTCGGGTCCAGCGTGTGCCACCGCACTGGCCGCACGACCGAGCTGCAACCCCGCCCCTCCCCGGGTGGGAGTAGGAGGAGTTGGATGTTCCAGAACGCCGACGACGCGAAGAAGTTCATCGCGGACAACGACGTGAAGTTCGTCGACGTCCGGTTCTGTGACCTGCCGGGCGTGATGCAGCACTTCACGATCCCCGCGAAGGCGTTCGACCCGGCCGAGGAGCTCGCCTTCGACGGCTCGTCGATCCGTGGTTTCCAGGCCATCCACGAGTCCGACATGGCTCTCCGCGCGGACCTGTCGACGGCACGCCTCGACCCGTTCCGCAAGGACAAGACGGTCAACATCAACTTCTTCATCCACGACCCGATCACGGGCGAGCAGTACAGCCGCGACCCGCGCAACATCGCCAAGAAGGCCGAGGCCTACCTCGCCTCCACCGGCATCGCGGACACCGCGTACTTCGGCCCCGAGGCGGAGTTCTACGTCTTCGACAACGTCCGCTTCCAGACGTCGGCGAACGAGAGCTTCTACCACATCGACTCCGAGGCCGGCGCCTGGAACACCGGGTCGACGGAGAACAACCGCGGCTACAAGGTCCGTTACAAGGGCGGTTACTTCCCCGCCCCGCCGGTCGACCACTTCGCCGACCTGCGTGCCGAGATCTCCCTGGAGCTGGAGAACTCCGGCCTCCAGGTCGAGCGCCAGCACCACGAGGTGGGCACGGCCGGCCAGGCCGAGATCAACTACAAGTTCAACACGCTGCTCGCCGCGGCCGACGACCTGATGCTCTTCAAGTACATCGTGAAGAACGTCGCCTGGCGCAACGGCAAGACCGCCACCTTCATGCCGAAGCCGATCTTCGGCGACAACGGCTCGGGCATGCACGTCCACCAGTCCCTGTGGGCCGGCGGCGACCCGCTGTTCTACGACGAGCAGGGCTACGCGGGCCTCTCGGACATGGCGCGCTACTACATCGGCGGCATCCTCAAGCACGCCCCGTCGCTGCTGGCCTTCACCAACCCGACGGTGAACTCCTACCACCGCCTGGTCCCCGGTTTCGAGGCCCCGGTCAACATGGTGTACTCGCAGCGCAACCGCTCCGCCGCGATGCGCATCCCGATCACGGGCTCCAACCCGAAGGCCAAGCGCGTCGAGTTCCGCGCCCCGGACCCGTCCTCCAACCCGTACCTCGCCTTCTCGGCGCTGCTGCTCGCGGGCCTCGACGGCATCAAGAACAAGATCGAGCCGGCCGAGCCGATCGACAAGGACCTCTACGAGCTGGCCCCCGAGGAGCACGCGGGCGTCCAGCAGGTCCCGACCTCGCTCCCGGCCGTCCTGGACGCCCTTGAGGCGGACAACGAGTACCTCCAGGCCGGCGGTGTCTTCACCTCCGACCTGATCGAGACCTGGATCGACTACAAGCGCACGGCGGAAATCGCCCCGATCCAACTCCGCCCGCACCCGCACGAGTTCGAGCTGTACTTCGACCTGTAGGAATCCACGGCTGATTTGGCCTTTGACTTCGCCCGCGGGCCCCTCCTAAGCGCAGGAGGGGCCCGCGGTCTTGTGCTCGCGCACGCGTGCCGGTTGCCCCTTCGGCCACCGTCAGCCGCCGCCCTGCTGGAGGCCCCTCTCGATCGCAGCCGCAAGAGCGCGCAATCGCTTCGCCGCCGGACGCGCATCACCAATGCGAAACGTCGCGTAACGCGGGTCGTGTACGTCCTCGACACTCCGCACAATGTCCAAGTCGAGGCGATCGAATAGCCTGAATGTTTCGAGTAGCTCGTCAACATTCGGGGCCAGCTGTGAACCGCGCTCCATCAGCGCAATATCGCGGGCCGAAACAGCTTCCTCCGTTTCCGACTCAATCTTCAGTCGAGAAATCACGAGGGCCAGAGTGTCTAGTTCGCGCTGCCGGATGTCGATCAGTTCGATCAGCCTGGACAAACCATTAGGCACCTCGAAAAGTATTGCGACGTCCGCTGGCCTGAGACCCAGGGCCTCGCAGGAACTGACGACGCGCGCCAGCTCCTCAGCCGTGATGAGCGCCCACTGTCTTTTCTGCGCCATATTCTTGATGGTGTCGCCGCTGAAATCCGGGCCGATGATCGCAACGTACTGCGCCGAACGCTTTTCCTTGTGTGTATCGATAGCCACATCACTAACCTGAGTGTGGGCGACTCTCCCAGAGGACGTCGACTTTCCCTCCACAACCGCAGTCCGCAGGGACCCGCCATGGCCATACCACTGCACCAGAATATCCGTATCGCCAGGACCGCTAATTCGCTGCGCATGAAAACCCATGTGGCGGAACGCACTCTCGATGCACCGTTCAAAAGCTGAACCCGGCGCAGCCCCATCGGCAGATGGGTCGGCAGAGGTACGCTTCAACGCCTCAGTGATGCGTGCGACTTCGTCCGGCGTGGTGAGTACTGGCTGTGTCGACGCGGGCTCGAATTCCGTAGCGGCCTCGAGCCGACGCGGCGCGGCCAGGGGAAGCGTGTGAACGAGGCGTAGCCCGACCGCTGTAGCTTGAACCGAAGACCAAGACGTTTCGACTAGGAGACCCGCCTCAACCAGGAACGCGATGCGCCAGCGCACCTTGTCCTTGTTCAGGCCGTACTCAACACCTTCTCGATATACATCGTTCCGCAGAACTTTAGTATTTGCTGCGCGAATAATCTCGCCGACGAATCTCATTTTCGCGTGAAGAATCCGAATAAAATCAATATCCGATCCCGACTGCAACCAAGCCTTGGCTGCCGGAGTCGCGGCGAATACCCCGCGCATCACTTCTTGCAGAAGTCCAGCAGCTCGCATGAACGGCAACATCGAATCAACGCTACTGCGCTTCAGGCCGAACCGATCCGCAATGAATCTCAGCAGCGCCTCCTTTTCAATAGGAGCTGTGGCCGCCGCAATACACGTGCGCATGTTCTCAATCTTATTGGGGTCACTCTTCGGACTCGGAACCCAAATGTTGTAGGTACTTCTGGCTTCCTGGGCGCCCTGGCTTGCGACTAGCTGTTCCAAAAGTGCGGCTACCTCCTCTGGAACACCAGGGAGATCGATCACTTCGCCGGAGCTGTGGATCGCCAAGGCTTGAGGTGTCACGATGTCCGTGGCGGCAAAGAATGCATGGCCGTCTGAAGTCGCCCCCAACTTCCGCTCTCCGAGCCACTCGATCATCCCCAGGACTTCGAGCCACGTCGTCCGCATGCGCGTATTTTCTACGCTTGTCCAGTCGAGATTATATGCATCAATCAGCTCGGAATTTACCTCTTCGACTGTCATCGGCTTACGTACCAGTAGTCCGAGCGCCTCTGTGAACAGCCGGGTCCGACCAGCGAGCAGAGAAGCGAGGCGTGAGCGAGTCTCGTCTGCGAGCAGGTCGGAACCCTCAGCGGTCAGACGTAGGGCACCCCTTCCAGTCTCGACCAGTCCCATCTGGCGCAGCGCGTACGAGTACTGCCGCCAGGTTCTCGGAGACTCAATGTTTGCCAGTGATGGACGCGCGTCGAGATCGGCAACTCCACCGCTCTCAATCATCCGGATCAGCCCGAGAGTCAGCGGGAACATTTCGTCTTTCCGACAGAGGAGGTTCGGTACAGAGGACGCCTGCTTCATCCACCTGCTCCGCTGGGCTGCGAGATCAGCAGCATCCGAAAGAATGGCAGGCCCGCTGCCCGCTGCGCTGCCGACCTGCTTAGACCCGCTCATCTTCCTCGCCCGTTCCTTCCGTCTGCCAAATGCTCGCAGGGCTTATTTCGTGACCACCATAGAGTTTCTAATGCAAGCCAGTAGGCGTCATCTGGGGTCAGGCGTGTCGTTGCTTCCTTGGTCGTGCCCGCCTCCGACACCCGTCTGCAACGCGCGCGATGGCTCCGAACAACAAAAGCGGCCCGGCGTACCGGCGACATCCAGCCGTCAGACAGGTCTCTCTGCGCCTCGTTCCGCCCTATCCCCACGTGGTTGCGTGAAAGGACCGCTCTGGGCTCGGCCATGCACGACCATGGTTGGGATTTCTTAGTCCGGGTGCGACAACGACAGAGGGGGACCACATGCGCGTGGAGATTCGTGTAGAGCCGGCGGACGACGAGCTGCGCTCCCTGCTGAGCTGGCTCCGCCGGGACCCCGACCTTCGGCGTACAGCCAGCGTGGAGATGTGTGAGCAGGCTCCGCGCCCAGGCGAAATGGGGGCAGTCGCCGACATCGTGCAGTTGGTCACGGAGAACGGCTGGAGTGCCGCCAACTTCGCCCTGACGCTTGCTGCCTGGAAGCAGACACGTCCACGCGCCTCTCGCGTGACGGTCCGGCACGAGGATCTCGTTGACGCCCTGACCGATTGCAGTGACGAGGAGATCGAACGCATCACACAGCTCCTCCGCGTCGCTAGGCGCAACGATGAGGAAGGTTCGGCCGGTTGAGCGTGTTTCCGGATCCCGGGGTTTCGAAGGCGGTGTTGATCGGCACGAGCACGTACGACATCCTCGAAGACCTCCCCGCCGTCTCCAACAACCTCAGCTCCCTGGCGGAGGTGCTTACGGGGCCGACATCGTGGGGTCTTGGCAACGACGCCTGTGCCGTGCTGTCCAACCCTTTCAGCGCGGCGACGGCGATGAACCCGCTGCGCGAGGCCTGCGCCACGGCCAGGGACACTCTGCTCGTGTACTACGCGGGGCATGGGCTGGTCACGCCAGAGGGCGACCTCTACCTGGGACTGCCGCAGTCACAGCAGCACCGGGTCGAAACGGGGATTCCGTACAGCTGGGTCCGCAGCGCACTACTGGAGGGGCAGGCGGAGCGGACCGTCGTCATTCTCGACTGCTGTTACGGCGGGTTGGCTTTGGGAACCATGGGGCCCTCGGAGTTGGCTGCGCAGGCCGATGTCGAAGGAACATACTTGATCACAGCGGCCTCGGAGAACCGTCAGGCACTCGCCCCACCCGGAGAGCGCCACACCGCCTTCACCGGAGAGCTGCTCACCCTCCTGAGTTCCGGGATCGTGGGCGGCCCCGAACACCTGGATCTCGATAGCGTCTTCCGCGCGCTGCGTAGGGCACTCCCGGCCAAGGGCCGTCCGGTTCCGCAAGGGAGGGAGCGCAACAGCAATGGGCGGCTCGCGTTGGCCTGGAATCCCGCGTTCAGCAGGGCCCCTGTAACCGACCTCCCGAGTGCTGGGCGTATCAGCCAACGCACGTGGCCGGACCCGGCGACCGTCCACACCGTGGAGGGATTCGTCAGCGCGTTGGCGCGGGTCCGCGTCATTGGCGCCCTTACGCACACAGCCATCAGCCACCGTTCCGGCGGGCAGATCTCCGCCGGGACCGTCAGCAAGCTCCTCAACCGCAAGGATCTGCCCCTGACATGGCGGACGATCGGGATCTATCTCTCAGCGTGCGGGCTGCCTGACGAGCATTTGGATGACTGGCAGGCCTGCTGGGAACAGCTCCGGTCGGCTCCCCTGCCTACAGCCGTGTCCGCAGCCGGAGAGGCACAGAACCCCAGACCTCGCGTCCGGCCCTTCTGGGGGCGAACTGTCCGCAAGCTAGTGGGACGGCGTCCCTGTGACTGACTGGACCGTCCGCTGTGGCTGCGGCTTCGTGCCGTCGCCACTCTCTCCGAAGAAGGTGTTCCAGGCAGCGATCAGCAGGAGCACGCCCAAAGCCGCCGCCCAAAACCCGGGCTTTTTGGCCCTGCTGGATACCGTCGTCGGCTTCACGTAATGCGCTGCCCGGTAGTAACCCTTCCGCGTCTGTGCCATGGTCCCCATACCCCCCGATTTAGCACCTTGTCCGTCACTGTGAAGTGTGGCAGGACACTGGAGACAACGATCGGTGAACGGGGAACAGCGGCCGGATCTGATCGACGCCCAGCCGCGCCGTGGAGCGAAGCCGCGACGCGGGCGGGGACCTTCACTCCCCCCGCGAAACGAACTCCGGCTGGTCCAGTACGCGGAGCCAGCTGCCGTCGGGCTGGCGGCGGGCTACCTGGGCGCGGGCGCCGGTGCCGTCCTTCGGGGGGGTTGCCGTGAGGGCGAGGTCGCCGTTGAGCAGGGTCGGCAGGGGCTGCTCCTGTTCGAAGTGGGGGCGGTGGGCGAGCACCTTCTCCCAGAGTTCGCGGATCGCCTCGCGGCCCACCGTGCGGCTGCCCGGCGGGTAGGCCAGCACCGCGTCCTCCTCGTAGAGCGCGGCGACCCCGGCCGCGTCGCCGGCGTTGGACCGCTCGACGAACAAGCGCGTGATGTCCTCGGGTCGCATGGCCTTCTCGTACTGCGACATGGGGTCCTCCTGGGCTCGGTGGTGGCGGCCGTCCGCCTGGTGCTTCCGTACGACCAAGTCTCGTCGGGGGCACATCAGAAGTCCAACAGATGGATCTGATGGGAGCTAGAATCCACAGTCATGGACTTGAGGCAGCTCGAATACTTCGTCGCGGTCGCCGAGGAGCGGAACTTCACCCGGGCCGCCGAGCGGGTGCACATCAGCCAGTCGGGCGTCAGCGCCCAAATCCGGCAGCTGGAGCGGGAGTTGGGGGCCGAGCTGTTCGACCGGTCGGCCCGCACCGCCGCGCTCACCACCGCCGGAAAGGCCGCCCTCGACCACGCCCGGGCCGCGCTCGCCGCCGCCGGGGCGGTCCGTCAGGCCGTGGGCGAGGTGACCGAGCTGATCCGGGGCCGGCTGAGCATCGGCATGGTCATCGGCTGCACCGTCACGCCGCTGTTCGACGCCCTCGCCGCGTTCCACCGGGCCCATCCCGGCGTCGAGATCTCACTTGTGGAGGACCATTCCGACCGGCTCGTCGACGGGGTGCGCGCCAGCACCCTGGACCTCGCGCTCATCGGGACGCCGACCGCCGCCCACGAGGGCCTTGACGCCCTGACGATCATCGAGGAGCGGCTCGTCGCGGCGGTCCCGGCCGAGCACCCCCTCGCCAGGCAGGACCGGGTCACCCTGCGCGATCTCTGCGCGTACCCGATCGTGTGCATGCCACCGGGGACGGGGCTGCGGGCCGTCTTCGACCGGGTCTGCGCCGCGCAGTCCCTGCACCCGACGATCGCGCTGCAAGCCGGCGCCGCGGACGCCATCGCCGACCTCGCCGCCCGCGGGCTCGGCGTCGCCGTTCTCAGCGAGTCGATGGCCGCGCACTACCGTGACCGGCTCACCGCCCGGCTCATCGACGACGCCGAGACGCCCGCCTTCCTCTCCCTCGTCTGGAAGCACTCCCCCAGTCCCGCGGTGCGTGCGTTCCTCGCGCACGGCCGGCGGGCGTTCGGCATCTCGGGCACGGCCTGACTGCGGGGCGGTGCCACGCCTCAGGCGGCGCCCGCCCACTTCTGCTCGACCTTGCCGAACCGCCAGTACGCCAGGGCCGCCCCCCACACCACCACGAACAGGCCGACGATGACGAAGCCGACGTTGTCCAGGTTCAGGGACGCCACCCAGCCGCTGACCGGGTCGGTGAGGTCCAGCTTCTTGTGCAGGACGCCGACGAGCTCGATGGTGCCGATGAAGAAGGCCACCGCGATCGAGAGGCCCGTGATGGTGAGGTTGTAGTAGACCTTGCGCACCGGGTTGGAGAACGCCCACTGGTAGGCGAAGTTCATGAACGTGCCGTCGAGGGTGTCGAACAGGCTCATCCCGGCGGCGAACAGCAGGGGCAGGCACAGGATCGCGTACCAGGGCAGCCCGGCGGCGGCGCCCGTTCCGGCCATCACCATCAGGGTGACCTCGGTCGCGGTGTCGAAGCCCAGGCCGAAGAGGAAGCCCAGCGGGAACATCTGGCCGGGCCGGGATATGGACTGGGTGAAGCGGCGCAGGATGCGGTTCATGAATCCCCGCGAGTCCAGGTGGGCTTCGAGTTCCCGCTCGTCGTACGCGCCCGACCGCATCGCGCGGAACACCTTCAGGATGCCGAAGAGCGCCACCAGGTTGAGGGCGGCGATCAGGTACAGGAAGGAACCGGAGACGGTGGTTCCGACGACGCCGAGCACCTGGTGGGTGCTGGAGTCCTCGTTCAGGAGGACGCCGGCGAGCTGCGCGCCGCCCGCCACCAGGGCGGCCAGGACGACCACGACGCTGGAGTGGCCGAGCGCGAACCAGAAGCCGACGGAGACCGGCCGCTTGCCGTCCGCCATCAGCTTGCGGGTGGTGTTGTCGATGGCCGCGATGTGGTCGGCGTCGAAGGCGTGCCGCATGCCGAGCGTGTACGCGGTGATGCCGAGGCCGACGCCGTACGTCTTGGTGCCGACGGCGTAGTGCTCGGGGGCCACGAGCAGGAACAGGACGCCGAAGGCGACGACATGGAGGGCGGCTATCACCGCGAGGAGGACGGCGGTGCGCACGGTGTCCTCGCGCCGCCAGCGGAAGGAGGGCACCACGGGGGCGCCCGTATCGGGGGACGTGCGGACGGGCAGGGTCATTCGGGTCACGCTCCAGCACCTCGTGGATCACTTCGTGAGATGCCGCGGCCGGTCTCCTGGCTGACGGGTGGGTGCCTTGGTCCCGGCCTTCCCGGGCAGGTGGATCCTGGCCAGTGGCGTCGCGAGGGGACGGCGGCTCTCCGGAACCCGGAGAACCCGATCACAGTGGCGAGGGCCGCTCCGGTTTCGCACCGGTCTTCCCGAACACCACGGCCAGGTCACCCTAGACGCTGGTCAGTTGCCCGCACAGCTGCACAGCTGTGCAGGTATCGAAGATCACACCTGTCCGGGCGCCACGGCCCTGCGAGGATGCGGGCATGCATCTCGTCCCCGCCGAACGCGCCGGCCACCGCATCATCGACGGCCACCGGGTCTGCGACGCCGTCGCGGCCATCGGTGACCCGGACCGGGTGCGCGCCTGGGCCGACCGGTTCTCGCTGCTCGCCGACGCCAACCGGCTCGCCCTGCTCCTCGCTCTGCACCGGGCGGGCCCGCTGGCCGTCTCCGATCTCGCGGTGGCGACGGGCATGCGCGACCCGGCCGTCTCCCAGGCCCTTCGACTGCTCCGGGCGGCCGGAGCGGTCGCCGGCGAGAAGGAGGGGCGGGTGGTGCGCTATCGCGTGGTCGACGAGGCGACCGCGCGGCTCCTCGACGAGTACGCGGCGAACGCGCCGGTCTGAGGCGGAAGTTGGAGCGCCTCCGGGCGCGCCGAACCCGGCCCGTCCCTGGCCAACCATGGCCACCCCACCACACCCGGCCACACCCGGCCACACCCGGCCAGCCCGCCGCACCGCCGAACCCGGCCACCCCGCCCGAATCGTCTCCTCGGTTTCCCGAGGCACGATCCGGGCGGTCAGCGCCGGTCGCGGATCAGCGGCCGTCGTAGATCAGCGCGCGCACCATGCGGCAGGTGGCCTCCGACGGGGGGTGCACCCCGATCAGCGCCGCCATGGTGCGTATCGCGCGGTCGGGCGCCTGCTCGGGGCGGTAGACGCCCGTGTCGAGCAGGGCGATGGCCAGGCGCATCGCCTTCAGACGCCGGTTGTGGGACTCGTACCACACACGCGGGCGCCCCGCGGGCAGCGGCACCTTGTGCAGGGGCTGGAGGGACAGCTGTTTCGGGGCGTGCGAGGTGAGTACGGCAGCGGTCATGGGCGTCCTCCTGGGCGGTCGGGAACCCTCACTAACTGCCTCAATTTTACTGCGGGGCACTGACAATCGGCCCTGGCCGGCAGGGCTTTGGGGATGTCTCGCAGGTACCCTTGCCGCATGGAGATCTGGATCAATCCGGCCTGCTCGAAGTGCCGCAGCGCGGTGGACCTGCTGGACGCGGAGGGCGCCGACTACACGGTGCGCCGTTACCTGGAGGACGTGCCTTCGCCCGAGGAGATCCGGGCCGTGCTCGACCGGCTCGGCCTCGAACCGTGGGACATCACCCGCACCCAGGAGGCCGCCGCCAAGGAGCTCGGCCTCAAGGACTGGCCGCGCGACGCGGACGCCCGTGAGCGCTGGGTCGCGGCGCTCGCCGAGCACCCCAAGCTGATCCAGCGCCCCATCATCACGGCGGACGACGGCACGGCCGTGGTGGGCCGCACCGACGACGCCGTACGCGACGCCCTGTCCCGCTAGGCTAGCTCCTGACGCCCTCCGCCGAGGTCCGGTCAGTGACTGGATAGCTGAGACCGTCGTCGGCTTGGAGCGGGCGCCTCGGGGCCGTGAACACAAAGAGGCCCGCGCGCGGCCCTGCGATGCAGGGCCACGGGCCTTCGCTGTACTGGTCGCGGGGTCAGCCGCCCAGGTTGCGGTGCTCCTTCGTCGGGATTGAGAAGGTCGCCGGCCGCCGACGGGGCGGCTGGGTGGCGCAGGGCGGTGACCGGTACGGCACCAGGCTCGGTGCTGGGAGCCCAGACCATCCGTCAGGTGTCGTCCCACTCGCATCCTCAGCCGTGATCGGGGTGGGGGTGCCGTAAGAAGACGCCGTGGGTGTGGACGGCGCGCGGGATGCGGGGGATGCGGACCGCCGGGTCGTCGCCGGGGTACGGATGCAGGTTCCGCCAGCCGTGGACCCTGACCATGTACGCGACGGCGGCCTCGATGATGTCGGCCCACCGCTGGTGCCGAGGACGATGAACGCGACCGGGTAGAGGTGGTCCTGGGTCCGGTCGTCGATCCCGGTGACGTACAGGCCGCGATGGGCGACGAAGCCGCTGTCGGACGCGTCGTCGCCGGGCATCCAGAGCTGTTCGACGGGGTGCGGGGTGCCGTCCTTGCTGGTCTCGATCTCGTACAAGGCCGGGGCGGTCACGCGCTCACCCCCGCGAGGGCAGCGTCCAGGAGCGCACGGCGTCGGCGTCGTACGGGTCAGCGCACAGCCGGTGGTCGCTGACGTCGAACCAAACCGCACGCTGACGCGGAACCCGGGCACGAGGGTGCTCTCCGGCCCGTCCAGCGTGGCGGTGAGACGGTCGTAGTCCTGCTGGGCGTGCCGGGTCTGGGTGTACGGGTCGAGGCGCAGCAGGGTATAGCCGTCGAGGCTGTTGTCGCGTTTGCGGGCCTCGATGTAGAGGGCGTAGTGCGCGGGGGCCATGCCGACGTCGTCGGGCAGGGGCAGGTCGGAGGCGGCGTGGGTGAGCATCGTGTAGCCGGTCTGGCAGACACCGAGGCTTGTGCTGGTCTCGCAGGGGTACCAGCCGCCGTCGGTGTAGCCGTCTGGCGGCCGTGGAAGAAGCCGCGGGCGTGCGGGGGTCTCGGGGTGGACCACGGCGACGGTGATCACTCGGAGCCGTGGTCATCGCCGACGGGTTTGCGCGCGTTCCACGACGCCGGACGTTCACGATCGAGCCAATTTGGAGTGTCGGCGATTCGCGCACCCCTCCGTTTTCTCAACGCCGCACACCACGGGCTTTTCGAAGTGGCGTCGGCAGCAGTCATCCCCTCTGGTGCCGCTCCGCCTTGGCTTGTCCCAGACAGCCCCCAGGAAGACCCTTGCCACTTACAGCATTCTTATGTCAGGTGGGCACCTCGCGCACACAGGTTCTTCACCCAACCGTGTCCGTGTACTCGGTGGCCGGGGGCCCACCATTGGGGCAGTGCTGCGTCACGGTTCTCGTGCCGCGTCTTGTTTCACGATCCCGTTTGCGTGGCGCGTCTGTGATGCGCGGTCAAGGCGTCGATCCAGAAGCCTTGGTCGGTTCCCGGTCGTCTGTCCCACCCGTGTGAACGACGACGAAGAAGGATCTCTTGAAGCACTCCAAACCTTGGTTCCGTATGCCCGGATCACGAAAGTCTCCGGTCCTGACCTCGCTGGTAACTTCCGTTATGGCGCTGGCTGTTGCCGCCGGGCTGGCCGTCCAGCCTGGGGTGCTGGACCACGATCAGAGAACGGGTACGGTTGCCGATTCCGATCCGGCGTTGCAGACAGGCAGCTCTCTTCGGCGGGACCAGTGCCTGATGGCCGGTGTGTTGCGCCTGGGCGGAGCTGCGATGACGCAGACCGCGCAGGACGGTCTCAACCAACCTCCCGACAAGCTGCACGCTTTGGCCGACATGCAGTACTGGCAACAGACACCTCTGGGGGCGGCGTTCGACAAGGACCGCGCCACGGGAGACCAGCAACTGGCGGATCTCGACACCACTTCGCGACAGACGGTCCAGATGGGCGGGCTGCCGAACCCTCCCGGAACTCACGACGTCGGTGAGGACCGCCGGACCTTCTACGACCAGATCGGTCTGACGAAGTGGATCTCTGAGCGCTGGTGGCAGGACGAAGGCGTCTTCTACGACGACCCCACACCCAAGATGGACGTGCTGACCCGCCAGGCCGTAGACAGGCTGGGCAGCCCGCGCTACCCGTCCTCCTTCTCCGATGGCGGAGACGGAAACAGCGAAGAACGCTACGCGTTCAGCTATATGCATGACTCCTCGAACTTTCTGGTCGGAGCCGGCGCGGACGACGCACGGCTCTTCCTCGCCGCGGGAGGCTTCCCGCGCACTGCACCACAGCCAGGAACGCCGGAGTACCGCATAGCAGTAGAAGACGTGAAGTCCCGATTCGTATCGTGCGCGTGGAGGGATCCACTAGATCCGAACCAGGTTCTTAACTTGTCGTTTAACGGCTCTGCCTTGCTTGTCAGTCCCATGCGTTGAAGAGGACTCCGCCCAATGTCGTGATGCCGTAGAAGCGGACCTCACGCCACTCGCCCGGCCCGAGCACTGAGGTGTCCACGTCGGATAGCGGTGTGGCAAGCAACTCGCTGCTCAGGACGTCGAAGCCGGCGTCGGTAAAGGCATGAGCCCACGGAGGCGGTGCGAGGAACTCCTCCCCGTACCAGTTCCGACGTGTCTGGGCGAAGGCGATCCAGGGGTGATGAGCGTGACACAGGACGATGCTCTCGCCTGCGCCTCCGACGACCGATGCGGTGTGGAAGGTCCGAGGGTATGGGTGTTCCTCCACCTCGCCCACTTTGCCTCCGGCGCCGCGGGCAGCGGCATACAGAGCGGTTCGGAACGCCCGCAGGTCGGTCTTCGGGAGCGGGCCCTCCTTCGGCCAGAAGAAGCCTGTCGCCCCCCGCGGCAGCACAAAGCTGGCGTTCCCGTCGTTGACCATGTCCCTCATTTTGCCTGGTGGGAGGTTCATCGGTTGTCATAAGGGCGTGAGCTGCGGGTTCACGCTGTGCGGCGAGGCTTGGTGCCCACCTTGTGATGGGCGGGACGGGTATACGCCTCGCCGGTCGCGAGGACTCTGCCCACGTCATGACGGGGGGCGGGGTGACGGTTCTTTGAGCCCGGCGGACGGCCGGGTCCAGGGCGGGACGGTTTCGGTGCACCGGTAGGAGTGCCGGTCTTCGTGCGCAGGTTCCTAAACCCCCGTCGGACGCGGGCAGGAGTAAGTCTGTTCGGCTCGGTTGGCTTCTCCCAGGGACGCCGGAGGTCGGCGGCCAGCGGGCGGGCGAGCCGGAGCTGGGCATAGGCGGCGATCACCAGCCAGGTCCACCTGTCGGCTGCTTCCGAGCTGCGAAGCCGGGGCTTGGTCCATCCGAGCGTCTGCTTGAACAGGCGGAATGTGTGCTCGATGTCGAAGCGGCGGAGGAAGGACTGCCAGCAGCGGTCCACGTCGCCCGTGGTGGCGTCGGTGCCCGACCACCACAGCCAGACCGGCTTGTTGACCCCGCCGCTGGGCAGCTTCTCCACGACCAGACGGATGACAGTGCCCTCGATGAGAGGAAGCGGGCCGTCGTGGTCGAGCCAGGCCGCCCGACGTGTCAGCCTCGGATGCAGCCGGTCCCACGCCTGCGCGGTCGCCTTCCCGTAGCGGCGAGTGTCGGTGACCGTCACGGCCTGCTCGGTGCCCCAGGTTGCCGGGTCGCCGAAGACGAACTCGCCGCCGTGCTTCGGCGGTCGCCCGCCTTGGGGATAGGACAGGGCGTACTCCTTGAGCGAGGGCGTCGGTCGGCGCATCACCCGGTCCGACCGCAGTCGGCCCAGGATCTCGACGGGCAGGTCGCCCAGCAGGTGAGCGATGCGGGGCGCGTCGTATCCGGCGTCCAGCACTACCAGGACATGGGGGTCTCCCTGCTTCCACTGGCCGGCGGCGACGAGCCGTTCGATGACCTCGCGGAGCTGGACCGTGGTCACCGCGGCGACGTCGGCGCCGGGGTCCAGGCGCACAGCGTCCAGCACCGCTGTCCAGGACGTGCGGCCGGTCTCCAGCGCGGCCACCACCGAGTAAGGCCAGCCAGGCACCATCTGATGCTTGCCCTCACCCCGGCCGAACGTGTGGCAAAAGGCCCGGTCGGCACAGGTGTTGGCGTCCGGCCGGAGCCACGGCGAGACATCCACCGCCAGCACGAGCCGACCGTCCACCGCCCTGGGCAGCGGCGCCCCGGCCAGGGCCCGACGCAGCCGGGCGACATCGATCCGTCCCTGGTTGAGTCCGCCGTACAGAGCTCCGTGACCACGGCGGTGTTCGGGAGCGAGCGCGAGATCGACCAGTGTCCGCACCGGCCCGTCCGTGCACAGCAGCGCGTCGCATAACTCGAATAATGCGTCGCCCCGCGCGGTCAGACACGCATACAGCTCCGACCGGAAGTGTGAGACTTCCGCGAACGCATCCCGCAGGACGCCCTGATGCACCAAACTCACGGCCACGGCCTTCGTGTTGATCCACTCTGTGACGGAGCACAGGATCAGACGAAGGCCGCCTGCACGTCCGCCGAACTGCGAAAACGCTGACCAAGTTCGATCCGCGTTCGACGCCGGACCATAAATGACAAGCTTAAAGACATCACCGCAACTGCCGCGTCGGAATGGCAGCAAGAGATCACCTCACAATCCCCGCAGCGCAACCAGATCCTCAACGCCAGCAAGGACGCGACTACAGCCCTGATCGCCGGTTCCAAGGCGCTGGGGACGCTGCTCGGTCACTCCGAGGTGGCCGACCACATGGCCCGCTGGCAGGACTACTGGGCCCCGGGCGGGGTTGGCTGGGTCGGTGACGCACCGGCCGTGGTTGAGGTGCATGGCGCTGCTGGCAAGTGCCTGGATGTTGAGGGCGGCCGCACGGACAACGGCGCGCCTGTGCAGTTGTGGACCTGTAACGGCACCACAGCCCAGCAATGGATCCTCTACAACGACGACCACGGCCCTCACCTCAGGAACAGCAGTTCCTACAAGTGCCTTGACGCCGCTGGCGGTAAGACCGACGACCGCACCAAGATCCAGATTTATGCCTGCAACGAAACCCCGGCACAGACGTGGCAGTACAACCTGCGCGCCACCACACCGCTGAAGAACGCGGGCGCGGGTAAGTGCCTGGACCTGAACACCTTCGACAACGGCAAGGACGCGTGGCTGTGGACGTGTAACGGCACCGCAGCCCAGCAGTTCGACATCAAGCCCACAGGTCACCACGCGACCGGCCAGCCGGTCCAGGCCGACTTCGACAAGGCCAAGTCTCTTACCGCGGGCGCCCAGGCAGGTGCCAAGCAGCAGCTCGCGAATCTGAGAGCGCAGCTCGCCGCCGCGCAGAAGGCTGCCACCTCCTCAGAGGCGGCGATGCAGACCTCCTACATGAGCGCTGATGCCGCCGGGGCGCCACGAGGCCGGGGCCTTCTGGTGGGTCAGCAGAAGGATCAGGTCACCAAGGGCACGCTGGCCGCGCTTCAGGCGATGGTGAAGGCCGGTGAAACGGCCGAGGCCGCCACCCGGGCGTCTGCGGGGGACAGTCAGACCATTGCGCAGCGCGCGCTGGCGCAGGCTGCGCAGGTGCAGACCGAGTTCCGCAAGAAGGCCGCGGAGACGGCCGAGTTGCAGGCCAAGGCCGCAGCGGATGCGGCGAAGATCCACCGCGACAACGCCAAGAAGGACAAAGAGACGGCGGAGGCAAAGCTCGCCGACACGGTGAAAGCGGAGGCCAAGGCCAAGGCAGCCGCCGCCGACGCGCACGCGAAGCGGCTGGCCGCCGAGGCCGAGTCGGCGACAGCGAAGGCGGAGAAGGAAACAGCCGTCGCCAAGCAAGCCGATGCCGCCCAGCACCGGCAGAACGCCCAGACCGAGGCGGGCAAGGCCAAGGACGCCAAGGACAAGGCCGAGGCCGCCGAATCCACCGCAGTCGAGAAGAAGAACAGCGCCGTCACCGCACGCGACAATGCCAAGGCCAAGCGAGACGACGCCTGGGACGCCCAACAGAAGTCCGACGCGGCCCGAGCCAAGGCAGACGCGAAGGATGCGTACGCCCACGCGCACGAATCCGATGACCAGGCCAAGGCGTCCAGAGCTGCGGCAGATGAAGCGGCCAGGCAAGCAGATGCCGCCGAAACCGCCGCAAGCAACGCCAGGTCGGAAGCGGACGCAGCAAGCCAGGCGGCAGCGGACGCCGATGCGGCAGCCACTCGTGCCGAGGCAGCAGCCAAGCGTGCCCGCTCCGACGCGGACGGCGCCCAGGCCGCCAAGCTCGTAGCCGATGCCGCTGTGACTACCGCGACCAGCGCCGAGGCCGATGCCGTCGCAGCGTCGCAACACGCTTCCGCCGAGGCCAGCGCGGCAGTCGCTCTCGCCGATGACGCCGAAGAGAAGGCGAAGACCGCTAAATCGGAAGCCGACGCAGCGAGCAAGGAAGTCCCCAAGGCTGTCGAGGCGGCAGCCAAAGCAGCCGGCTTCGCCCACGTCACCGCGCAGGCCGCCGAGGACGCCGGCAACGCGGCTGCTCAGGTTGCCAAGCCCGCCAACGACGCCATCCAGCTCGGCTCTCCCTACGTGACCACCGACTCGGCAGCCGGCCTTGTGGTCCTCACCGGTCAGGCGTCCAAGACGATCGCCGAGCAGCAAAAGGCCGTCGCCGACGCCCACGCCAAAAACGCCAAGGAAGAGGCCGCCGCGGCTCAAGCCCTCGCCGACCAGGCCCAGGCCGACACCAAGGAGGCCTACCAGCACGCTGCCAACGCCGCCCGCTACGCCGCCGACGCCCGCGGCTACGCCACCGAAGCCCTCGGCTATGCCTCCGACGCCGCGACCGCGGCGTCCAAAGCTGCCGACTCACTGGCCCGCACCGTTGAGTATGACCGCCAGGCCACGGAGGACGCAGCCGCCGCCAACAACGCAGCCGGCACGGCTGAGGGCTTCGCCAAGGAAGCCCGCACCGCCGCCGACCAGGCAGCTCTCGACGCGACCGCCGCCCACGCGGCAGCAGACAAGGCCACCCAGGACGCCAAGGACGCACGCGCCGCAGCCGACCGCGCCAACATGGCTGCGACCGAAGCCGAACAAGCGGCGAAAGACGCCGACAAGTTCGCCAAGGAAGCCCAGACGGCCGCCGACCAGGCTGAACAGCAGAACGCCAACAAGGGGGTATCTGGGGGATCCGGCACCGGCATTCCTGGCTTGTTCGCCGTTCCGGACGAGTCGACCGTCGAAATCGTCAGCTCCAAACAAATCGGCAAGTGCCCGGGGATGCCGGATGCCGCGTTCCTGGGCTGCGACGCGGTGTACGACCTGGTCGTCACCTACCAGGCTGACTTCTATCTGTGCACGGACGCCCAAGCCCAGGCCACGGTTAATGGTTGCCCGAAGTCGGCGTGGCAGTTCCTCCAACGAGCCACGCTGACGGGCACCAAGATCGATGGCTGGTCGCACCACTTCTCGGGCAAGGACATCGTCCGCGCGGGATGGCAAAGCCTCTTCGGTGACGTCCCCGGAGCCATCCTGTTCTCCTTCTTCGCAGCAGACCTGATGGACTGCTGGCATGGCAGCAAGAGCGCTTGTGCCCTGAGCCTCGCCTTGTATGTCCCAGTTGAAGGTCTGCTGGGCCCGATCGCACGTGCCGTCACAGCAGTAGATGCATCAGCCAAGACCGGCATCGGCTTCACTGACGCCTGGAAGGCCCTGCGCGCGCTCCCCGTGTCCGAAGAAGCGCTTGCTGGGATCGGCGCCAAGGCGCTCGACGCACTGAGCAAGGCGCGGAAGTTGTGCAACGGCATGAGCTTCCGCACTCACCTCGCCGTGGCCCGAGTGACATCGGTTGGCG
Source organism: Streptomyces hundungensis (assembly GCF_003627815.1). NCBI lineage: Bacteria > Bacillati > Actinomycetota > Actinomycetes > Kitasatosporales > Streptomycetaceae > Streptomyces > Streptomyces hundungensis. The sequence continues at coordinate 6,157,336 of NZ_CP032698.1, read as the reverse complement.
CCTCTGGGTGCCCGACCGGCACCATGGTGCTCGGGATCGGTGAGCACTCGGAAGCTCTGGCCAAGGAGATCCAGGGGGGTACACCTTCAACGGCGACGCTTTCGCGGCGATAGTCGGTAGGGCCAACGGGAAGCCGATTTCCCTGTGGATGACCGAGGTATCGAACGTCCTCCGCAACAACGGCAAGGTCGCAGTCAGCCTGAAGGGTTTCGACGGAGAAACAGCGGCCGAGCAGTACGCTCTCGCGTACAAGAAGTGGCGCTCGGGTGACTGGGCGGCCACCCAGTGGGAAATGGGCCAGATCGGTCTCCAGATACAAATGGGAAACTTCGAATGGCGCAACATCACGTTCTACAGCAAAGAAGGCAAGGTAGTGGAAATACCCGAACCGAACTGGGACATGCTCAATGGATGAGGTGACGCCGGAATCGGCTGGCTCTGAAATCTTCCGATCCGACAGGCGCTTCAAGGTCTGGCAGTACGCCGTAGGACATCGTCGGCTCCTCCTCCGCAGCAGCCGGGACATGCCGCCAGCTACCCGGATCGAAATCTACTTCGCCAACGTCGACCTCATGCTCCTCCGTCCCGGCTACGACGGTCTGGTCATCCGACGGGCTGACGACGGGCAATGCGAGAAGGTCGGCCTCGAACACGGAGTGGAAGTAAAGCCCGGGCGCCTGTTCTTGCTCGGCACTGACCTACGGAGCTTCGTCGTATCGGCACCTCCACAGTGGCATGAGGACGAAGGCGCCATGGACGACCCATCGTGGTTCGGCCCACTGCGCGGAACACACTGAGAACCGGCCAGGAGCGTGTCACTTTCCGCTTGTTCTGAGGACCAAGCTCGCTCCAACAGGAAACCGGCCCCTGGCTCCATCGAAGCAAGACCTTAAGAGCAATAGCCCTTCCCCCGACTCACCCGGGTCGAGGGAAGGGCTATCGCCTGCGGCTCTACCCGGCCGAAGGTGTGGCAGTCGACCGTCAAGCGCCTAGTAATGCAACGGCTTTTCAAGGCACCTAGGGTCTGTCGTCAAATAGCGATCTTCGGTTTTGGATCCTGGTCGGGTGATACGTCGTCCTGAACTGTCCGATGCTGAGTGGGAGTTTGTCCGCCCGTTGTTGCCGGTCTCCTCGCGGGGCCGGAAGCGGCTGGACGACCGAACGGTCCTCAACGGGATCGTGTGGTAGTTCCGCACCGGGGTGGCCTGGCGGGATGTGCCCGAGCGGTACGGGTCGTGGGCCACGCTCACACCCGGTTCCGCCGGTGGGCAAAGGACGGCACCTTCGAGCGGGTGCTCCAAGCAGCGCAGGCCCAGGCGGACGCGCGTCCGGTGACATCGGCCGGCTGGTATCGGTCGACTCCACCGTCGTGCGCGCCCAACAGCATGCGGCCGGACCGCGAAAGGAGGGCTCCGCCTCCCGGCGCTCGGACGTTCGCGAGGCGGCCTGACCAGCGAGATCCATCTCGCCTGCGATGCGTTCGGCAGGCCACTCGCCTTCACCGTCACGGGCGGGAACACCAACGACTGCACCCAGTTCACCGCCGTGATGGAGGCGATACGAGTGCCCCGGCTCGGCCCGGGACGTCCCCGAGTACGGCCCGCCCATGTGCTGGGCGACAAGGGCTACAGCTCGAAGGCCATCCGGACCTGGTTGCGACACCGCGGCATCAGCCACACCATTCCCGAGCGCGCCGACCAGGTCCGCAACCGGGCCCGGCCCGGCAGCCGGGGCGGACGCCCGCCAGCCTTCGAAAGGGGCCGCTACAACCCGCGCAACGTCGTGGAACGGTGCTTCAACCGACTCAAGCAGTGGGCGGCATCGCCACCCGCTACGACAAGACCGCCGAGTCCTACCAGGCAGCCGTCACCCTCGCGTCGCTCCTGATGTGGGCGTGACACTTTGACGACAACTCCTAGGACCGACGAAGCCGTACGCGACGCCCTGCCCCGCTGGGCCCCCCGCCCGCTACGCGCGGCCGAGTTGGGCCTCGGCGTCGGCCAGCAGTTCGGTGACCCGCGCCCCGAACCGTACGTCGCAGGGGTGCGCCACCCCGGTGCGGGCCGCGTCCAGGAGGGCGTCGATCGCGGCGGCGAACGCGCCCAGCGGGCCGTCCCATTCGGGCATCACGGTGGCGCCCTCCGCCCCAAGCAGCGACACCTCCACGCCCGCGGCGGCCGGCGGTGCGGTGAAGCTCAGGTCGGCGGTGCTGGAGGCGCCCGAGGCGTGCCGCAGGATCAGGTGCGCGGTGTCGCCGGACCCGGCAGCGGCCGTCAGGCCGGTCACTTCCCCGAGCACCCCGGACAGTACGGCCAGGGCATGCGGGCCGACGTCCCAGAGCGCGCCCTTCTCGCCGCGCCAGGGCGAGGCGGCATAGGGGTTCTCCCCGGCGTCCGGCGCGAAGAGGGCCGCGTACCACTGGGCCCGCCCGGTGAACCAGCCGTCCCGGGCGGCCTGTTGGGCCACCCACGCGGCGGTCTCCGGCGCGAACCGCAGCGTGAAGAACACGACCGAGGCGACCCGGGCCCGCTCGGCGGCGGCGGCCAGCTCACGGGCGGTCGCCACGTCGGTGGCGACCGGCTTGTCCAGGAGCAGATGGCAGCCCGCGGCCGCGGCGCGGACGGCGAGGGGGGCCTGGACGTCCGGCGGCAGCGCGAAGGCGACGGCGTCGCACTGCGCGAACAGGGCGTCCGCGTCCTCGTACACCGCCACCCCGTGCTCGCGCGCGATCACGGCCGCCGCCTCGGGCCGCCGCCCCCACACCCCCACGAAGTCGACCCCGGGGTGCGCGGCGAGCGCCGGGGCGTGGGTGGCGGCGGCCCAGGGGCCGGTGCCGAGGAGGCCGATGCGGGCGGGTGCGGCGATGTCGTTCATGGCGTCCAGTCTGCCCCGGGCGCCCCGCACGGCGCGAAGGGCGGTCCGCCGCCGCGGTATACGAGCCGGACGCGGCGGGGCGCCGGGCGCCCGGGCGCGGTGCGGACGGCTCCTTGGGAGGAAGCGCCGGGGTTCGGGGCGCCGCTCTTGGAGGAACCACGGAGCCGGCGGGCCCCGGGCGGCCCTTCGCCGCGTCAGGTAACACCGGGTTCACAAACGGGCAACGGCCGGGAAATTTCGAAGTGTGAGGCTCCGGGCATACAGCAGCGCCGCAGCGTGGCAGCGCGCAGGCACCCCCAGCTCCCGCAGCTCTCACAGCTCTCGCAGCTCCCGCAAAGGATGGCTTCCGTGACGTACAAGGCCGAGTACATCTGGATCGACGGCACCGAGCCGACCGCCAAGCTCCGTTCCAAGACGAAGATCATGGCCGGGTCGCCCGTCGCCGTCGGCGAGCTGCCGATCTGGGGCTTCGACGGATCCAGCACCAACCAGGCCGAGGGCCACGCCTCGGACCGCGTCCTGAAGCCCGTCGCCTCCTACCCGGACCCGATCCGCGGCGGCGACGACATCCTCGTGCTGTGCGAGGTCCTGAACATCGACGGCACCGCCCACGAGTCCAACACGCGTGCGCTGCTGCGTCCGGTCGCGGAGCGGTTCGCGAGCCAGGAGCCGATCTTCGGCATCGAGCAGGAGTACACCTTCTTCGACGGCGCCCGCCCGCTCGGTTTCCCCGTGGGCGGCTTCCCCGCCGCGCAGGGCGGTTACTACTGCGGCGTCGGCGCGGACGAGATCTTCGGCCGCCAGATCGTCGAGAAGCACCTCGACCACTGCCTCGCCGCGGGCCTCGGCATCTCCGGCATCAACGCCGAAGTGATGCCCGGCCAGTGGGAGTTCCAGGTCGGCCCGCTCTCCCCGCTGGAGGTCTCCGACCAGCTGTGGATCGCGCGCTGGCTCCTGTACCGCACCGCCGAGGACTTCAACGTCTCGGCCACCCTCGACCCGAAGCCGGTCAAGGGCGACTGGAACGGCGCGGGCGCCCACACCAACTTCTCGACCCGGGCGATGCGCGAGGGCTACGACGCGATCATCACGGCGTGCGAGTCGCTCGGCGAGGGCTCCAAGCCGATGGACCACGTCAAGAACTACGGCGCCGGCATCGACGACCGTCTGACGGGTCTGCACGAGACGGCCCCGTGGGACCAGTACAAGTACGGCGTATCGGACCGCGGCGCCTCGGTCCGCATTCCGTGGCAGGTCGAGGTGGACCGCAAGGGCTACATCGAGGACCGCCGCCCGAACGCCAACGTCGACCCCTATGTGGTGACCCGGCTGATCGTCGACACCTGCTGCACCGGCCTGGAGAAGGCCGGCCAGGTCTGAGCCGCTCCCCCAAGTGCCGCAGGGGCGCCCGCCGTTGACCGGTGGGCGCCCCTGCGGCGTTCGGGGCCGTATCGGAGTGACTGATTCCGGTCACGCTGTGCCCCCGCCTCGTATCAGTCCGTGGGAGGGGGCTGCTGCGCCGGGCCTCTCGTCTGGTTGAATGGGGACATGACCAGCGCCCCGAGCACCTCGACAGGTCGCACCGACCTCGAGCCGTTCTGGCCGTCGCGTCAGGACCACGACTTCGACCGGGTGTGTTGCCGCGCGAGGAACGCGCCGGCCCTCTAACGCCTCGATCCCCCTCCAGGCCTTCGGCCCGCGCGCAACGACGTACGTCTCCTGCCGACGACTCTCCGCGCGAAAGAGCTGACCTCTCATGGCGAACACCCGTACCCTCCAGCCCTCCGACGCCCCCGCCCCCCTTGCCCGGGGCCGGCACCGACTGCGGGCCGTGGACCGCGACGAGGTGGCCCGGCCGGCCGCCGGCCAGATCCTCGACTTCCTTCCGCCGGGCGCCACCTGGCTGCCCGCCCCCCAGCACACCCTGCCCGCGCTGCCGGGCCGGCCCCCGATGGTCGGCTATCTGGTGCTGGTCCCGGCCGACCAGCAGCCCCCGGTGCTGGCCGCGGCGCCCGAGTCCCTGACGCCCGTGCCCGTCGAGCCCGCGGTCGGCGGTGACGCCCTGGTACGGATCGACGGCGCGCGCCGCATCGCCTCGGTGTACGGACGCCAACTCGACCTCACCTACCTGGAGTTCGAGCTCCTCGCCCACCTGGTGGCGCATCCGCACCGGGTGCACACCCGCGACCAGCTGGTGACCACGGTGTGGGGGTACGGGCACGTCGGCGACGGCCGCACCGTGGACGTCCATGTGGCCCGGCTGCGCCGCAAGATGGGCGCCGAGCACCGCGGGGCCATCCAGACCGTGCGCCGGGTGGGCTACAAGTACGCCCCCTGATCCCCGTGCCGGGCCACTTCCCCCGGCCGTACCGGCCCGTGAGGGTGTCGTCAGCTACACCCCCGCCCCGGGGGCCCGGCCCAGTGACCCGGGGTCCGGGGCTCGGCGACACTGAGGGCCGGCACGGACGGGTGAGGAAGACGGGGACACGATGAACGCGACCAGGGCACGCGAGGGACTGACGGCGGGCGTGCGGGGCCTCGCGGTGGGATCGAGCGCGCTGACCACCTCGATCGTCCTGTTCGTCCTCGCCGTGGTCTCGATCGCCGTCATCCCGCTCGGCGTCGGGGTGTTCACCACCCCGTCCGCCCTCCTCAAGGTGCGGGCGCACGCCGACACCCGGCGGAAGCTGGCCCAGAAGTGGAGCGGGGTGCGGATCGGCTCCGCCTACCGCCCGATCCCCTGCCGCCCCGGTCCGCTGGAAGAGGTCCGGCGGTGCGCGGCGCTGCTGCGTGACCCCGCTACCTGGCACGATCTGCGCTGGCTCCTGGTGGACATGACCGCGGGCGGCGTGCTCGCGCTCCTGCCGGCGACCCTGCTCGCCTACCTCGGCTACGGCTGGGTGCTCGCCCTCGGCGTGTGGCGGCCGATCGCGGACGCGGGCGGCGACTGGTTCCTGTTCATCCACATCACCAGCCAGGGCAGCGCGTTCGCGGCCGCCGCGCTCGGCACCGCGATGTTCGTGCTCGGCCTGTTCGTCAACCCGGCCCTGCTGCGCGCCCACTTCCGGCTCGTCGGGGCGGTGCTCGCCCCCTCCCGCGAGGCCGAGCTGGCCCAGCGCGTCGACCGCCTCACCGAGACCCGGCACGACGCCGTGGACACCTCGGCGGCCGAACTGCGGCGCATCGAGCGGGACTTGCACGACGGTGCCCAGGCCCGGCTCGTCGCGATGGGCATGAACCTGGGCACCATCGAGGCGCTCGTCGAGACGGACCCGGCGCAGGCCAAGAAGCTCCTCGCGATGGCCCGCGCCTCCTCCGCCGAGGCGCTGACGGAACTGCGCGACCTGGTGCGCGGCATCCATCCGCCGGTCCTCGCCGAGCGTGGACTGGCCGACGCCATCAAGGCGTTGGCGCTGCGCCTGCCGGTGCCGACGGAGGTGTCGGTGGATCTGCCGGAGCGGGCCCGCGCCGAGGCGCCGGTGGAGTCGGCGGCGTACTTCGCGGTCAGCGAGGTGCTCACCAACGCCGTCAAGCACGCGGCGGCGGACAGCATCTGGGTGGACCTGTCGTACGCGGCGGGCGCACTGCGCGTCTCGGTCGGCGACAACGGCCGGGGCGGGGCCACGTCCGGAGCGGGCGGCGGCCTGAGCGGGGTCGAGCGGCGGCTCGGTACATTCGACGGCGTGCTCGCCGTCAGCAGCCCCGCGGGCGGCCCCACTCTGGTCACCCTGGAGATCCCTTGCGCGTTGTCCTAGCCGAAGACCTGTTCCTGCTGCGCGACGGGCTCGTCAGGATGCTGGAGGCGTTCGACTTCGAGATCCTCGCCGCCGTGGAGAGCGGACCCGAACTGTCCCGGGCCCTCGCCGAGCTGGAGCCGGACGTCGCGATCGTCGACGTCCGGCTTCCGCCGTCGCACACCGACGAGGGCCTTCAGTGCGCGCTCGCCGCCCGCCGGGCCCGGCCCGGCCTGCCGGTCCTGGTCCTGTCCCAGCACGTGGAGCAGTTGTACGCGCGCGAGCTCCTGGCGGACGGCACCGGCGGCGTCGGCTATCTGCTCAAGGACCGGGTGTTCGACGCGGCGCAGTTCGTGGACGCGGTACGCCGGGTGGCGGGCGGCGGCACCGCGATGGACCCCCAGGTGATCCAGCAGCTCCTCTCCCGCAAGGCGCGGGACGAGCCGCTCGGCAGGCTCACCCCGCGCGAGCTGGAGGTGATGGAGCTGATGGCGCAGGGCCGCTCCAACGCGGCGATAGCCGAGCGGCTCGTCGTCACCGAGCGGGCCATCGCCAAGCACACCTCCAACATCTTCGCGAAGCTGGGCCTGCCGGTCTCCGACGACGACAACCGCCGGGTGCTCGCGGTGCTCGCCTACCTCGACCGCGGCTGAGGCGCGGGCGCTCCCGGCCGAGGCGGGGCGTTCCCGGCCGAGGCGCGGGCGCTCCCGGTCGAGGCGGGGGGGCTCCCCGGCCGAGGCCGCGGCCCGCTCCGGCTGCGGCGGCGGGGCCGGACGGCGGATCCGGGTTAGCCTGGCGGACAATGAACCGCATGATCACGCCTTGGGGCGAGCACGAACTGACCCGATTCCCGGAAGACCCCCGCGACCCGCTGCGGGCCTGGGACGCCGCCGACGAATATCTGCTGCGCCACCTCGCCACGATCGGGGACCTGGACCTCTCGGGGACCGTCGTCGTCACCGGCGACCGCTGGGGCGCGCTCACGACGGCGCTCGCCGAGCACCACCCCGTCCAGATCAGCGACTCGTTCCTGGCCCAGGAGGCGACCCGGGCCAATCTGACCCGGGCCGGCCTCGCGCCGGACTCGGTACGTCTGCTGTCGACCCGGGACGAGGTGCCCGAGCGCGTCGACGTGCTGCTCGTGCGGGTGCCCAAGAGCCTCGGGCTCCTGGAGGACCAGCTCCAGCGGATCGCGCCCTCGCTGCACCCGGGCACGGTCGTGGTCGGCGCCGGGATGGTCAAGGAGATCCACACCTCGACGCTGGACCTGTTCGAGCGGATCCTTGGCCCGACGAAGACCTCGCTGGCCGAGAAGAAGGCCCGGCTGATCTTCACCACCGTGGATCCGGAGCTCACCAGGCCCCGCAACCCGTGGCCGCTGACGTACTCCCTGGAGCTGGGCATCGGCCCCGCCTCCGGGCTCGCCGTCACCAACTACGCCGGGGTGTTCTGCGCCGACCGCCTCGACATCGGCACCCGCTTCCTCCTCCAGCACCTGCCCGAGCGCACGGGACCGGACCAGGTGGTGGACCTGGGCTGCGGCAACGGCATCGTGGGGACGGCCGCGGCGCTGGCCAACCCGCAGGCGCGGGTCACCTTCGTCGACGAGTCGCATCCGGCCATGGCCTCGGCCGAGGCCACCTTCCGGATGTGCGCGGGTCCCGACCGCGAGGCGGAGTTCCGGCTCGGTGACGGCCTGGCCGACTTCCCGCCGGGCAGCGCCGACCTGGTGCTCAACAACCCGCCGTTCCACACCCACCAGGCGACGACGGACCGCACCTCCTCGCGGATGTTCGCGGACGCCCGTACGGCGCTGCGCGAGGGCGGCGAGCTGTGGGTGGTCGGCAACCGCCACCTCGGCTACCACGAGAAGCTCCGCCGGATGTTCGGCCACTGCGACGTCATGGCGTCCGACCCGAAGTTCGTGGTGCTGCGCGCGGTGAAGCGGGCGCGCTGAGCCGTCGGGGCGGTGGGCCAACTCCCATGAATCTCCTGAGGCGTTGAACGCCCCACCGCTTCCTCCCGTATGGAACTGCGCGCTTCAAGCGAAGGAGTTCCATGGGACGCATCGCACGCTCACCCCGAAAACGCTCGACCCTTCCCCGCCGGATGACGCTGGCCGCGGCCGCGCTCATCCTGGGGGGAGGCGGGCTCGCCGCGGTCAATTTCTACGCGTCCGCCAGTGAGGGCGGCGGGGGCGGCCACGGGTCGTCCGGGCACGACATGGCGCAGATGCGCATGGTGTCGACCATCGACTGTCCGGACGTCGGCAATTCCCTGTCCACCGTGCCCGATTCCGCGAAATCGCGGGTCGACCGCCAGCTCGCCGACATCGATACCCAGATCACTGACGCGTATACGAAGTTCGCCGACAACAAGGACCGGATCCAGCGCGATCCCCGCCTCGCGGACACGATGGTGCTCGCCCCGCTGAAAGAGCAGCGCACCGATGCCATCGGGCGCATCGCGGACGCGACCGGGCAGAGCGACCTCAAAGCCAAGGGGCTCGCGCCCTGCACGATGCGGGCCGCCGACGACCCGTCGTCCGCCGCACAGGACGGGCAGGACGGGCAAGGCGGCCAGGACGGGCAGGATGGTCAAGGCGGCCAGGACGGCCAGGATGCCCAGGGGTCCGGGCAGGGCAACGACGGCGGCGTCCAGGCGTTCGCCGCCTCCGCCTCCGCCTCCGGTCTCTCCCGGCGCGACTTCGTCGACATCCGCTCCGTGCGCCCGAACGTCGCCACCCCGCCCGCCCGGCGCGCCGCCTCCACCGGGAGCTTCACCAGCGACTGCGGCCGCAACGAGAACGGCAAACGCAATCCCGACAACGTCATCGTCGCGCCGGGCGTGAGCAATGGCGCCCACCACATGCACGATTACGTCGGAAATCAGGCGACCGATGCCTTCTCCAGCGACGGCGACCTGGCCCGGGGAGGGACGAGCTGCCGCAATCAGGGCGACAAGTCCACCTATTACTGGCCGGTCGTACGGCTTCTCGGCCAGGGCAATGACGCGGACGCCAATGCCAAGGGCGGCGGCAAGGACAAGAACCTCGGAAAGATCCAGACCCCGGCGCAGTCGACGATCCGGTTCGTCGGCAGTCCGGTGGGCAAGGTGACCGCGATGCCCCGGTTCCTGCGGATCATCACCGGTGACGCGAAGGCGTTCACCAACGGCGACGCCAATGCCAATGCCTCGTGGAGCTGCACCGGATTCGAGAACCGTCAGCTCAAGGACAAATACCCGCTGTGCCCGCAGGGCAGCAAAGTGGTCCGTACCTTCCATTTCCAGAGTTGCTGGGACGGAAAGAACATCGACAGCGCCAATCACCGCACCCATGTCGCCTTCGCCGACAAGGCGGGTGCCTGCCCGGCCGGGTTCAAGGCGATTCCCCAGCTCGTCCAGCGCATCGTCTACGACCTGCCCGCCAAGGCCGGCGCCTTCGCGGTGGACTCGTTCCCCGAGCAGCTCCACAAGCCCGTCACCGATCACGGTGACTTCATCGACGTCTTCAGCGATCAGCTGATGAGAAAGGTGGTGGACTGCGTCAATTCGGGGCGCTCCTGCGCCTGAGCCCCCGCGCCGAGCGCGAGGAGGCATCTGCCGCCGCGCGGCCGACCCGGTCAGTGTCCGGAATGCATGGTCCCGGTCTCGACACTGCCACCGAGTCGGCCGCGCAGTGCCGTGACCACCGACTGCTCGCCCACCGCCACCCACTTGCGGCCCACCAGATAGGCGCCGCCGTAGTCCTTCGCCTCGTTGATCCACTCCCGCTGGCCGCGGTCGGTGGCGAAGGTGGCCAGCACATAACGGCCGTCCGCCGTCGTGCAGTTGGCCCGGCGCAGCTCGGTCGAGTCCGTCGAGAGGACCGGCCGGCAGTCGGCGCGGGCGGCGAGCTGCTCCAGGGTTCCGCTCGCGGTCTTCGGAGCCTGCGGTGACGACGAACCGCAGCCGGTCACCACGGCGAGCGCCACAACCACCCCAAAGACCACTCGTGCATCGTTTCGCATCACTCCATCCTGCCCCCAACTCCCGGGTAAATAAAGCGACTTGGCGACATTGCGCGAGCCGCCGCGCGACCCGGCCAGCGATGTCCGATCATGGGCGCATGCGTCCACCCACCCTCGCGCCCCTGTACGTGGGCGGCGTCCAGCTCATCGCGTACGCGAGCCGGCGGCTGCTCGACGACACGGCCCGCCGGGACCTGCTGCGCTCGTGCTCCACCAACGTGGACAACCTGGCCGCCGGCCGCCGCACGACGCTGGCCACCAGCGCCCTGCTCGTGGAGGAGCCCATGGAGCTGCCCTACGCACTGCTCCTGCTCGCGGTGCTTGGCTACGCGGAGTACGCGCACGGGGCCTGGTGGGCGGCCGGGGTGTTCGCGCTCGGCCATGTGGGAGCCAGCCTCCTGGTGTACGGAGGGCTGCGTGCGGGCCGCCCCCCGCCCGCCACCCGCTCGGCCCTGGACGTGGGGAGCAGCTACGGCTTCTACGCCGTCCTGGGGGCGCTGACCTCGGCGCTCCCCCGCGGCGCCGCGCGCACCGGTGCCCGCACGGCCCTCCTCGCGCTCACCGTCAGGCCGCTGCTGCGGGCCGGGCGCACCTTCACGGACGCGGGACACTGCGCGGCCCTGGGGCTGGGCCTCGGGGTGGCGCGGGCGGTGGACTACCGTTCGGGAGGAAACCGGTAGATTTCACCCGCTCAGGAGCCACCCGTACATGATCGCGATCCCCGCCACCACCATCGCCAATCTGCGTGATCTGGGCTCCACCCCGCTCTCCGGTGGCCGCACCGTCCGCCCGGGCCTGGTCTTCCGGGCCGGCCAGCTCGACCGCATGGACCCGGCCACCGACCCGGCGGTCGCCGCGCTCGGCCTGCGCACCATCCTGGACCTGCGCACCGACGCGGAGCGCGCCGACCACCCGGACCGGGTGTCGGCCGGGGCCCGGCTGCTGGTCGCCGACGCGCTCGCGGACACCCTTTCCGCGGCCGGCGCGCCCGCCGCGGCCCAGCTCAAGCACGTCCTGGCCGACCCGGTCCTGGCCGAGGAGCACCTGGGCGGAGGCCGGGCGCAGGCTCGGTTCGCCGACACCTACCGCGCGCTGGTCTCCACCGGCTCCGCGCGCGCCGCCTACCGCACGCTCCTGACGGAGCTCGCCGCCGACGACGCGGTGCCGCTGCTGTTCCACTGCACCGCGGGCAAGGACCGCACCGGCTGGGCGGCCACGGTGATCCTCACCCTGCTCGGCGCCGACGAGGAGACCGTCGAGCGGGAGTACCTGTCGGTCAACCCGGCGGTGCGCCAGGCCTTCGCGCCCCTGATCGAGGGGTTCGTGGCCCAGGGCGGCGACCCCGAGATCGCGCTCGCCGTCATCGGCGTGGTGCCGCAGTACCTGGCGGCCGCCCTCGACGAGGTCGCGGCGCGGCACGGCACGATGGAGAAGTACGTCCGTGAGGGGCTCGGCGTGCCGGACGAGACCGTGTCCCGGCTGCGGAGCCGGCTCATCGCGTGATCGTCTCGCACCGGCGTCAACTCCCTGACGGGGTGCGCCCGTTGGGTCCGGGGTGACCATCTCCACATTCGCTCGTTTTGCTGAACGTGGCCCCAGAGCAGGACATCCTCAACCCACCCGCCCCCTCCGTCGGCGTCGAGCAGGCCGAGGCCGCGCTCGTCGAGCACTACCCGCGACTGGTGCGGCTCGCCTACCTCGTGCTGCCGCCCTCCCTCGGGCGCAACCGCCGGGTGCTGACCGCGCACGCGATCGTGCAGCGCTCGCTGCCCCGCCGCCGTACCGGCTCCGCCGACGGCTCCGGCGGGGGGCTGATCCCGGGGGCCCGGCGCGCCGAGGCCGGTGTCGACCCGGGGTATGTGTACGTCAGGCGGCGGGTGGTGCGCCAGGCGCTGGAAGCGGGGCTTCCGCTGCGGCGCAGGGCCTGGCCCAAGCGGGCCCAGTTCCCGCCGCTGTTGCCGCAGGTCCGGGGTCTGAGGCTGTTCCCGCGCTCGGGCGGCGCCGATGAACTCGCCCTGGACCAGCACCTCTCGGCCCTGTCCGGGCCCGCTCGCGCGGCCTACGTGCTGCGCGGCCTCGAACGGCTCGACGACGACGCGGTGTGCGCGGAGCTGAACGCCGCCGGGGTGGGCCAGGCGCGCCGGGCCCTCACCGAGGCCGGCGACGCCGAGCCGCGTGCGGCGCTGCTGGAATCCGCCGAGTTCGACCCCTGCTCGCTCCAGGCGCGGCCCACCGATCTGATGCGCCGCCGCCAGCACGGCCGGGCCGCGCTCGCCGCCGTGGCCGCGCTCGTGGTGTGCGGGGCGCTCATCGGCCTGCCCGGCGACGGCTGGGGCCCGGACGGCGCGGCCGCGCCCTCCTACGCGCAGAACCCGGCGGCCCAAGCCGCGCTCGATCCCGGCCGGCTGCTGCGGGTCGAGCCCACCGCGTGGACGACCGCGACCCGTACCGACTTCTCGGTGTGGCCGGCCCGGGGCAATCTGCTCGGCGACGCGGCGCTGCTGCGCCGGGCGCTCGCCGTGTGGGCGCGGCCGGGCGAGTCCGTGCAGGTGTCGGCGACGCCCGGCACCCCCTCGGGTCCGCCGATGGGCGCGGCCCAGCTGCTGTTCGCGGGAGACGTGGACCAGGCCCGGGTGGTGCTCTTCTACGACGGGCTGCGGGTGGCCCGCTACGCCGAGCCGCACCAGGGCACGGCCGGGGCCGCGCTCGACTTCGCGCGGGTGGACGCCGCCGACGCCCCCTCCGCGAGCGCGCTGGTGGTGGGCCGCACCGACGGCAATGTGCGCTATCTGACGGCGCCCTGGGTGCACGAGGTCCTGGTGCGCGATCTGCTCGCTCCGGACGCCCCGGCGCGGGAGCTGCGCCGGGACGGGAACGGGGTGACCGGCCCGGTCAGCTCGCCCAGCCAGGCCAGCCAGTGCACGTCCTGGGACGCCCTGGAGTTCCAGGACGACAGCGGGGTGCGGCTGATGACCGACCTCGGCGAGCTGGCCCCGGCGCGGCTGACGTGGGGCCCGCCGTCGGATCCGCGTGACGTCGGCGACCGTTCGGCGCGCGAGGGCTGGGCGCGTACCGCCTGCCTGCTGCCCACCGTGCGCTCGCACGGGGTGCGTTCCGTCAACGACTGGCGCTTCGCCCAGCAGGCGCTGCCCGAGAGCAATGGCACCGGTGACTGGATCTGCACCCGGGCCGAGACCTGGCGGGGCGCGGGCAGCCGGGTGTTCGCCCAGTTCCAGGCGCCGTCCACCCGGCTCGCGCCGGGCGCGATCGTGGCCCGGGCGGAGAACTCCGCGTCCTGTGGCATCCGCGAGGCGCGGGTGCTGGCCGGGGTGTTGTGGAAGTCGCGCGGCGGGAACTGGTTCGTGCTCGCGGCGGGCAGCCCCCAGGTGGCGTCGGTGACGCTGTCCGGCGGGATGACCGGCAGCGAGAAGGGCAATCTGCTGGCGGTACGGGCCAAGGAGGGGGCGCGCGCCGAGCTCAACGGGCGGCTCGCGGACGGGAGTCCGATCAACACCCTGCGCTGAGCCCGCCTCCGAACAAGTGGGGGCGGACCCCTGTCGCTGCGGCGTACCCGTCAGTACATTGACGCCATGTCTAATACGCCGCAGCCCGCTCCGGTCGCGGAGGAGCGCATCGAGCTGAAGGCCCGGAACGTCTCGTTCGCGTGGGAGAACACCCCGCTGCACTGGATACCGGGCGACCCGTTCGCCGGCCACACCATCAATGTGCTGCATCTGCTGCTGCCGGCCGGTGAGCGCTGGTTCGTCCATGTGTACAAGCAGGTGCTGCCGCTCATCACGGACGAGCGGCTGCGCGAGGACGTCATCGGCTTCATCGGCCAGGAGGCGATGCACTCCGCCGCGCACGACGACGTACTGCCCCATCTGAAGAAGCTCGGCCTCGACCCGACGCCCTACACCGCGCAGGTGGACTGGCTCTTCGAGAAGCTCCTCGGGGACCGGACGCTGCCGCCGGGCCGGGCGCGCCGGTGGTGGCTGATGGAGCGGGTCGCCACGATCGCGGCGATCGAGCACTACACCGCGTTCCTCGGCAACTGGATCCTCAACGCCGAGAAGCTGGACCGGTGCGGCGCCGACCCCACCATGCTGGACCTGCTGCGCTGGCACGGCGCGGAGGAGGTCGAGCACCGCTCGGTGGCCTTCGAGTTGTTCACGCACCTCGACGGCGGCTATCGGCGCCGGGTGCGCACCTGGGCGACCGCCTTCACCGCGCTCGCCTTCCTGTGGCAGCGCGGAACCCGATTCTTCATGGCGAACGACCCGACGCCGACGGTCGGCCGGGCGAGCCTCGCGGCGTTCTACCGGGCGGGCCGCGCCGGGATGCTGCCGTCCACCCCCGCCATGCTCAGGGCCGTCCCGCGCTATCTGAGCCGGGACTACCACCCCTCGCAGGAGGGCAGCACGGCCCAGGCGCTGGCCTATCTCGCGTCCTCGCCCGGCGCGGGCGGGGGCCGCTGACATGCGCCGCACCACCACCCTCGCGCTGGCCACGGGCGCCGTTCTGCTCGCCCGGCGGGCGCTGCGCCGCCGCATCGACGCCTCGCCCCTGTGGCCGATGCCCGCCCTGGAGACCCCCCTGTCGGGGCGCGGCACCCGGCGTTCCACCGTCAGCCTCAGGCTGACCGTCAGCGAACGCACCGAGCCCGCCGAAGGCGTCGTACGGCTGCGTCTGGTGGCGCCGGACGGGGCCGAGCTGCCTTCCTGGGAGCCGGGCGCGCACCTCGATCTGGTGCTGCCCTCGGGCCTGGTGCGCCAGTACTCGCTCTGCGGAGACCCCGGCGACCGCACCTCGTACACCATCGCGACCCGGCTCGTCGAGGGCGGCCGGGGCGGTTCGGCGCAGGTGCACGAGCAGCTCCGGGAGGCCGTGGAGCTCTCCGTGCGCGGGCCGCGCAACCGCTTCCCGCTGGTGGCGAGCGACTCCTATGTGTTCGTGGCCGGCGGCATAGGGATCACCCCGATCCTGCCCATGCTGAAGGCGGTTGAGGCGGCCGGCGCTTCCTGGCGGCTGCTGTACGGCGGACGCTCGCGGGCCACCATGCCCTTCCTCGACGAGGTCGAGCGGTTCGGCGCCCGGGTCACCGTGGTAGCCGAGGACGAGGCGGGCCTGCCGGACCTCGCCGCCTTCCTCGCCAACTCCCCTGCCGACGCTGCCGTTTACTGCTGTGGGCCCGAGCCGCTGATGGACGCGGTCACCGCGGCACTCGGCCCCGGCCGCACCCCGCGTCTGGAGCGGTTCGCGCCCGGCGCGGCCGCGGTGGGCGCCGGGTTCGAGGTCGAGCTGCGCCGCTCGGGCCGCACCCTCGCCGTCCCGGGTGACCGCTCCCTGCTCTCCGTGCTGCGCGCGCAGGTGCCCGGCGTCTCCTACTCCTGCGAGCAGGGCTTCTGCGGAACCTGTCAACAGCGGGTCCTGGAAGGCGAGATCGACCACCGGGACGACCTGCTCACGGACACGGAACGCGACGACTCGATGCTGATCTGTGTATCGAGGTGCCTCGGCAAGAAGCTGGTGCTCGACCTGTAGGTACTCTGTTCGCATGACGACCGGGGTACGGCGCAGGATGGGCGTCGAGGAGCGCAGGCGGCAGCTGATCGGGGTCGCTCTCGAACTGTTCAGCCACCGCTCGCCCGACGAGGTGTCCATCGACGAGATAGCGGCGGCCGCGGGCATCTCACGCCCGCTGGTCTACCACTACTTCCCCGGCAAACAGAGCCTGTACGAAGCCGCGCTTCGCCGGGCCGCGGACGAGCTGGCGGCCCGTTTCCTGGAGCCCCACGAGGGCCCGCTCGGCGCTCGGCTGCTCCGGGTGATGGGGCGCTACTTCGACTTCGTCGACGACCACGGACCGGGCTTCTCCGCGCTGATGCGGGGCGGCCCGGCCGTCGGCTCCTCCACCGCCAACGCCATGATCGACGAGGTGCGTGATGCCGCGTACCACCAGATCCTCTCCCACCTCGACGTCCAACAGCCGCCCGCACGGCTCGAGTTGGTCGTACGGTCGTGGGTGTCGCTCGCCGAGTCGACGGCGCTGATCTGGCTGGACGGGCGGCGCATCCCGCGCGGCGAGCTGGAGTTGCAGCTGGTGCACGACTTCGCGGCGCTGGCCGCGGTGAGCGCCGCCTACGACCAGGAGATGGCGGCGATCGTGCTGCGCATGCTCGCGGACGAGCCGGCCGACGGCCCGTTCGGTGAGCTGGTGGACCGCCTCGGCGCCCTGCTCCCGCTGGTGCCCTCGCCGCGGCTCGGCTGAGCGCTGCGGCATGATCGTTCCATGACGTCCGACCTGACCTTCGCCCTCGCCGACGGCGGTGACCTTCCCGTCCTGACCGGCCTGTACGACGGCGCCGCCCGCTGGATGCGCGACCACGGCATCGACCAGTGGCAGCCCGGCGGCAAGGACGCCGAGCACTTCCGGCTGCGGATGAAGGAGGGCGAGGTGTGGCTGGCCCGCGCCGGGTCCGCCGTCGTCGGGGCGTACGAACTGTGGTGGCGGGACGAGCCGGCCTGGGGCGAGCAGCCGCCGGTGGCCGGCTATGTGCACCGTTTGATGGTGGACCGGGCTACCGCGCCGCGCGGCACCGGCCGGGCCCTGCTCGCCCACGCCGAGCGGCGGACCGCCGAGACCGGCCGCCCGCTGTGCCGCCTGGACTGCCGCTCGGACAACGCGGCCCTGATCCGCTACTACGGGGGCCTCGGGTACGCGGTGGTCGGTGAGCATGCGGCGAAGACGGACGGCGGGGGCAGCCCCTATGCGGTCACGCTGATGGAGAAGGCCCTCCCTTCGGGAAGCCGCCCCTGAGGGCCAGCGCGAGTCCGTCGTCCAGGCCGGTGGCCACGCCCCGGCCGAAGGCCGAGTCGTAGGCCTGATCGCCGAGCGCGGCGCGCGCCCGGCGTTCGCCCTGCCGGCGCACGGCGGTGAGCCCGGGCGCGCCCATCTGCTCCTTGCCGACCGCGCGCCAGCATTCGCGGCCGACGCCGAGCAGGAGTGCGCCGTCCTCGCCGTCGCCCTGGGAGGCGACCGCGCAGGCCAGCATGTCCAGGCCCATCGCGATGCCGAAGCTGTCGTGCAGCAGGCGTTTGCCGGCCAGCATGGCGCGGGCGTGGGCGGCGGCCTCCGCGGGCCGGTCCAGGGCGAGCGCCCCGGCGGCCAGCATGTAGTCGGCGTAGGCCCGCATCCAGTGTTCGCCGTGTGCGGCACACTCGTCGCGCAGGACCAGGGCTTCGGCGGACGCCTCGGCGTGGCGGCCGAGCGTGTTCAGCGCGTAGGTGCGGGCGAGTGCGCACAGGGCGCGGCCGGGGGTGAAGCCGGTGGTCTCGGCGAGGACGGGGTCGACGATGGCGAGGGCCCGCTCGGGCTCGCCCGGCATGAGGAAGCCGGCGCCGTAGAGGTGGGCCGAGCGCAGGCGTTCCTCGGGGTCGGCGGCCGTGCCGAAGCACTCCTCGCCGAGCCGGTGCGCCATCACGAAGTCGCCCTGGAGGAGCGCGCACATGCCGAGCGCCCACACGGCGGTGGCGCGGTGGGGGCCGGGCCCGGGGCAGCCGTCCAGGGCGCGCTGGAGGTAGCCCCTGCCCTCGCGCTGGCGGCCGCAGCAGAACCAGACGAACCAGAGCCGGCCCGCCATGTCGAGGGCGGCCTCGGGGTCGGTGGCCAGGAGGTGTTCGAGGGCGGTGCGCAGATCGGCGTGGTCGGCCTCCAGGCGGGTGTACCAGGCGAGTTGGGCCGGTCCCAGCCAGGCGGCGGACGCCTCGTGGGCGATGCGTCTGAAGCGGCGGGCGTGCCGGTCGGCGGCGCCGGGGGCCTCGCCGAGTTCGTCGAGCCAGCGCAGGCCGTACTCGCGGATGGTGTCGAGCATCCGGTGGGCGAAGCGGCCGGACGCATCCAGCCGGGTGCGGACCACCGACTTGTCGACGAGCCCGGCCAGGACCTGTTCGACGGCGCAGGCCGGCAGGGGGCCGCCCGCGCCGATGTCCTGGGCGGCGGCGAGGTCGAAGTCGCCGGCGAAGACGGAGAGCCGGGCCCACAGCAGCCGCTCCAGGGGTTCGCACAGCTCGTGGCTCCAGCCGATCGCGGTGCGCAGGGTCTGGTGGCGTGCCACCGTCGCGACCCGGGTGTCGGTGAGCACCTCGAAGCGGGAGCCGAGCCGGGTGGCGAGCTGTTCGACGGACCACGATTTGAGCCGGGCGCCCGCGAGTTCGAGCGCGAGCGGGATCCCGTCGAGGCGACAGCAGACGTCGGCGGCGGCCGCGGCGCGGGCCGGGTCCTCGAAGCTGAGGTGGGGCACGGCCTCGGCGGCGCGTTCCATGAACAGGGCCAGCGCCTCGTCCGCGACGGGCAGCGGCTCCAGGGGGAAGACCTTCTCCTGCGGTCGGCCGAGGGGCTGTCTGCTGGTGGCCAGGACGGTGAGGCCGGGCGAGGTCTGGAGCAGTTCGCCGATCAGATGCCCGCAGGCGCTGATCAGGTGTTCACAGGTGTCGAGCACCAGGAGCGGCTTCTTGTCGGCGAGCCAGGCGCAGAGCGCCTCACAGGCGGTGCGCATGGTCCGGTCGGTGAGGTCGAAGGCGTCGGCGACGGTGGCGGCGAGTAAGGTGCGGTCCCGCAGCGGCGACAGTTCCACCCACCAGACCCCGTCGGGGTGGCGCTGTGCGATCCGCCGGGCGGCCCGCAGGGCGAGCCGCGACTTTCCGACCCCGCCGGGTCCGGTGACCGTGACGAGCCGATGCTGTTCGAGGAGGCCGTCGAGGGTGGTCAGTTCGTCCGACCGACCGATGAAACTCGTGCTCTCCGCAGGAAGATTCCCCACCACGGGCACAGTGTGGACCACGGTGCGGTCCCTGACGGAACCCGCGATGGGGAACATCCGAAATGGGTCGTCGAGCGACCTGGAATGATCGGTTCAGCGTTGTTTGAAGACCGCAACGGTGCGGCCCGGGACTGTGAAGCTCCCGGAACCCTGATCGTATGTGGCCGTCTTCACCACCGGGTCGGCTCCGGCCGCCTGCCGCGGGTGCAGGGCGTACGCCGTTCCCGCGAGGGCGGCGACCCGCTGGGTCCGTGCCCCGGGGGTGGCGTTGAAGACGACGACCAGCGGGCCCAGCCGCATGGTGATCACGCCGGGGGTCTCCTCGCGCCCGGACAGCGGGAACGACAAGGCCGACTGGACCTGCTCGGCGGTGGCGAGCTTGAACGCGCCCTCACCGCCGCGGATCGCGAGGAGGTCCTGGTAGGCGGCCGAGGTCCCGTTGATCTCGGCGCAGCCCGGGGTGAGTGAGGGAGCGCTCAACAGGGGCTTGGCGTAAGGCCATTTGGCCTGGTTGTCGGCGGCCGCGGGCAGCCCGCGCCCGAACCCGTTGCCCGCCCGGCAGTCCCAGTGCACGGCGTTGAACCAGTCGCCGCTGTCGAAGGAGTTGCGGTCGAGCGACTTGGAGCGAAGCAGGTCGCTGCCGGCCTGGGACAGGGCGGGGCCCTGGGAGAGCGCGGCGGTGGCGAGCGCCAGGACCTGCATACGGGAGCGGTCCGCGGCCGAGGTGGCCGCCGGCAGCTTGTAGGCGAGCGCGTCGTAGAGGGACTCGTTGTCGTGGGCGTCGGCGTAGGCGAGCGCGTCCCCGGGGGCGGCGGCGTAGCCGGCCGGGGCGCCGTTGTAGTCGACGTCGGAGCCCTTGACCGGGTGACCCGCGCTGTCGGTGAAGGCGTACGCGGCGAGGTTGCCGCTCAGGCCCACCTTGAGGAGGTCCTGGTAGCGCAGCAGCCGGGCCTTCTGCTCGGCCGAAGTGCCGTTCGCCGTCGAGGAGTTGGGGTCGGTGAACAGGCCGGAGGCGAAGCCCTGGGCGCCCGGGTCGGCGTCGAAGGGGCCGCCGCCGCGCACCGCGTCGCGGGCCCGGTCGGAGAAGGTGGCGATGCCGGTGCCCGCCATGTTCTTCTGGGTGGCCTGGGTGAAGCGGGCGTCGTCGGCGACCTCGCCGAAGTTCCAGCCCTCGCCGTACAGGATGATCCTCTTGCCGTCGACGCCGTCCTTGGCGAGGGTCAGCGCGTCGAGCGCGGCGCGCACGGCGAGGATGTTCGCCTTGGGGTGGTGCCCCATGAGGTCGAAGCGGAAGCCGTCGACCTTGTACTGCTTGGCCCAGGTCACCACCGAGTCGACGACGAGCTTGCCCATCATGGCGTTCTCGGGCGCGGTGTTGGCGCAGCAACTGGAGTTGGCGATGCTGCCGTCGGCGAGGAGGCGCTGGTAGTAGCCGGGCACGATTCGGTCGAGGACCGAGTGGTCGGCCTGCCCGGCCGCCGCGGTGTGGTTGTAGACGACGTCCATCACGGTCCGCAGCCCGGCCTGGTTGAGCCCCTGCACCATCTGCCGGAACTCGACCGTGCGGCGCGTCCCGTCGGGGTCGCTGGCGTAGGAGCCCTCGGGGACGGTGTAGTGCAGCGGGTCGTACCCCCAGTTGTACGCGTCCTTCGCGGCCGAGCGCGCCACACAGGCCTGCTGCTCCTGCGAGTCGGGCGCGTACACCTTCAAGTCACACGCGGGGGTGGCCTGTTGGGACTTCCGTTCGGGGATTCCGGCGATGTCGAAGACGGGCAGCAGATGGACGTAGGAGGTCCCGGACTTCGCGAGTGCGGTCAGGTGCTTCATGCCGTCGGAGGCGGTGTCGGTGAAGGCGAGGTACTGGCCGGGGTGGCGCGAGGTGGGATCGGCGACGGAGAAGTCACGGACGTGCAGCTCCTGGATCCGGGCCTCCCGCAGCGGCACCGCGGCCGGCTTCTTGAGCGTGGCCCAGCCCCGGGGCGCCAGCCGGGGGTCGGCGAGGTCCACCACGAGGCTGCGCGCCGAGTCGGCGGTGAGGGCGGTGGAGTAGGGGTCGGTGGCCAGGTTGGTGACCACGCTCCGGACGCTGGGCGCCCACACGCGCACGGCGTACCGGTACGGCTTGCCCGACCAGGACGCGGGCCCGGTCACCGACCAGACGCCCGAGGCGTCGTCGCGGCGCATCGCGACCGTGCGCCCGTCGAGTTCCAGGGAGACCTTCTGCGCGGTCGGCGCCCACACCGAGAGGGTGGGGCGGCCGTGGTCGAAGACCGGGCCGAGCGAGGCCTTGACCGCGCCGGCGGCGTACAGGTCGTCGAGCACACCCTGGGTCTGGACGCCGGTCGCGGCGAGCAGCGCCCCGTTCGCGGCCCGCTGGGTGGCGATGAGCTGCCCGGTGAGGGACTCCCGGACGCGGGAGCGGTCGCGGGCGTCGACGGTGAAGGCCGGATAGTCCTTCAGATGCGGGAACTTCGCCTTCTGTACGTCGCTGAGCGCGCCCGGGGTGAGCCGCAGCCACCGGCCCTCGTCGGAGAGGGCGCCGTCCTGGACGGTGATGCCTCCGCCGGGCGCGTACACCAGCTGCTGGCTGGTCGCCCCGGTCGCCTTGACCTTCCATACGACGGTGTCGCGGTCGATCCACTGCGCTTCGGACTTCCCGAGGTCGAGCGAGACGCCCGAACCCGCCTGCGGCAGCAGGTATTTGGGCTCTCCGGCGAGCAGCCACACCTCGTTGCCGTAGGTGGCCAGGTCCAGGGACTGGTCGTCGGGCAGGTCCTTCTGATCGCCGTTGTGCAGGATGTAGCTGAGCGAGGTCGCGCCCTTGACCAGGGGCACCTCGAAGGTCACCCCGTAGGCGTCGCGGCCGCTCGGCGCCAGCGGCTTGGACCAGTCGGTGGGCGAGGCGGCGCCGGTCCAGGTGTGCAGGCCCCAGCCGTCGTAGTCGCCGTCGGCCCGCGTGTAGTGCAGCACCACCTTGGAGGTGTCCTGGGGCGGCCGGGCGCCGGTGGGCGGCTGGTCCGCCTGGCCGTCCTTGCCCTGCTCCACCCACACCTCGCCGGTGCGGCCGAGGTCGACGGTCCGCAGGGGCCCGTCGGCGCCCTCGCCCCTGGCGATCGTGTACGCGAGGGACCCGGCGCCCTGCGGGACCTTGACCCAGGCGAAGGCGCCGTAGGCGTCGCGGCCGGTGAAGGCGGCGCTCTGGCCGTCCGCCTTCAGTTGCCAGCCGTCGTAGTCGCCGGCCGGACGGCGGTAGTGCACGACGGCGTAGTCCCGTTCGACGGTGGTGGGCCTGGCGGGCGGGGGCGTCGGGCCCGCCGCCGTCGTGGCGAGCGCGCTCGCGGTGCGCCCGCGCCCGTCGACCACAACCGCCTTGTACCGCAGGGGAGTTCCGGCCGCCAGACCGGTCAGGTACTGGGTGACCCGGTACGGGGCGTGGTCGGCGGAGCCGAGCGTCTGCCACTTTCCGTTGCCGATCTGCGCGGCGAAGACGACCCGGTCGAGCGGTCCGCCGTTGACGTCGGCGGAGATCTCGACGGTGCCGGTGGCTCCGGCCGCGGGGGCCTTCACGGTGATCGACGGCTCGGCGGTGGGCACGGGCAGCGGGGCGGCGGCCTTGAGGACCAGCGAGGACAGCGCGGGCACCGTCACCTGGACGGCGCCGTCCGCCTCACTGCGCACGGACCCCGAACGACCGTACAGATAGGCGTAGTTGGCGCGGGGCGAGCCCGTGGGCAGGGTGACCGTCTTGGGCTCGGTGGCGTTGTTCACGGCCACCACGTACTCGGTGCGGGTCTTGGCATCCGTACGCGAGAAGGCGTAGACGGAGTCCTTGGCGTAGCGCTCGGTCTGGACGCCGTCGCGCAGCGCCGGGTTGGCCTTGGTCAGGCGGGACAGGTCGGCTATGGCGCGGTAGAGCGGGTGCGTGGGGTCGTAGGCGTCGACGGCGTGGGTGCGGTCGGTGCCCAGTTCGTCGTCGTCCAGGTAGTCGGGGACCTTCGAGGCGAACAGGGTCTGGCGGGCGTCCTTGTCGCCGCCGGCGCCGGTGAAGCCCTGCTCGTCGCCGTAGTAGACCACCGGGTTGCCGCGGCTGAAGAACATCAACTCATGTGCCAGGCGGTCGCGTTGGAGCAGCTCTGCCTCGCTCGCCCCCGGGTGGTCCTGCTTCAGGAAGGCGCCGATGCGGCCCATGTCGTGGTTGCCGAGGAAGGTGACCTGCTCGTAGGCGTTGGCCTTGTCGGTGGTGTAGCGGTAGTCCTGGGCGAACAGGGCGGCGAGCTTGTCGGCGGAGGCTCCCTGGGAGGCGTACTGGCGGGCCGCGTCCTGGAAGGGGAAGTCGAGGGTCGCGTCCAGGCGGCCCCGGGTGACGTACGGGGAGGTCAGGGCCGGGTCGGCGGAGTAGGTCTCGCCGAACAGGAAGAAGTCGGGCCGCCCGCGCTTCTTGGCGTACGCGTCGAGGGCGGTCGCCCACTGGGTCCAGAAGTCCAGGTCGACGTGTTTGACGGTGTCGATGCGGAAGCCGTCCACGGCGAAGTCGTGGACCCACTTCTCGTAGATGTCCTCCATGCCGGAGACGACCTCGGGCCGTTCGGTCCACAGGTCGTCGAGTCCGGAGAAGTCGCCGTACTCGGCGCTCTCGCCCGCGAACGTCGAGTCGCCCCGGTTGTGGTACATCGTGGGGTCGTTGAGCCAGGCCGGGACCTTCTTCTCCTTCACGACGGGCGTGTAGGGGAAGGAGTTGGCGTCGACCTTCCTCATACCCGCGCGGTCGTCGAAGGGACGGCCGCTGGTGTCGAGGTAGGGATAGGCGCCCTTGGGCCGGTAGCCGTACTGCCGCTCGGCGTAGTCGACGGTGTCGGCGGTGTGGTTGGTGATGACGTCGAAGAAGACCTTCATGCCCTTGGCGTGGGCCGCCGCTATCAGCCGGGTGAGGTCGGCGTTGGTGCCGAAGTGCGGGTCGACCTGGGTGAAGTCGGTGATCCAGTACCCGTGGTAGCCGGCCGAGGCGTCCTTGCCGGTGCCCTGCACGGGCTTGTTCTTGAAGATCGGGGCGAGCCAGATGGCGGTGGTGCCGAGGCCCTTGATGTAGTCGAGCCGCTGGGTGATCCCCTTGAGGTCGCCGCCCTGGTAGAAGCCCTTGTCCGTGGGGTCGTACCCGGTCTCCAGGCGCGAACCGGTAAGCCCGCCGCGGTTGTTGGAGCTGTCACCGTCGGCGAACCGGTCCGGGAGCACGAAGTAGAACTGCTCGCGCGTCGCGTCGTGCCGGGCCGGTTCGGCGGCCAGGCGCGCGTCGCTGGGCGGGGCGGGCGGCTTCGGCGCGGCGGTGGCGGCCGTGGCGGGGACGAGCGCCGCACACAGGGCGGCCGCGACGGCGACCGCCGTTCTTCGCAGGGGGATCACCGGGGGCTCCTCGGTCGTACCTTCGGGCGCTGCTGAATGTTCGTGCTGCTGAATGTTCTTGCTGCAAACTTGCAAGTCCTTCTGAGCAGGTGACCGTAGGAGGAGCGAGCGCTCAGGTCAACGGTTCGGGCGGAATCCGGCTCGGTGGATGGTGAATCTGCAAGGAATTGCGAGCGGGCAGGACGGTGGCGAGCGGGGTGCGGCGGACGATCTCGGTCAGCGCCTGGAGCGAGCCGGCCTAGACGGCGATGCGTTGCGTAACGCGGTAACCCTCATCGCCGAGCGCCCACGCTCCTCGCCTCGGCGGAGCGGGGGGTGCAGGGGCTTTCGTTTCCTCCCGCGCGCCCCAAATAAGCGCCGGTTGTACCTACTTGACGCCCAGGACCACCTGGGCGATGGTCGTGCAATCAGGCGCAACCGCATCGACAGCGGGAGAGCACATGAGGCTACGTTTCCTGGGGATCATCCCGAACACACCCGTGGACGACTCACCGACCATCTGGTTGGAGGAGGCCACCGGAGATCTGCTGATCCAGTCGTACAGGGCGACGGAGGCAGAGGTGAAGGCGTGTCAGGAGATCGGCTCCATTCCGGGTCACTCCACGGATGTTCCGGGACACGAGACGATCATCCGGCTTCCGGCAGTGATGCTGAAGTACATCCCGCGACCGGAAGGCGGCAGCGGTGAAGTACCCCGTACGTGAGGGACTGGCGAAGGCTCAGCGGTCCGCCGTGCATCTGGAGATGCGCGATCACTACACGCCGAGGGACCCCGAGTTCGCCCGCTGGCGAGCCGGACATCGGTACGACAACGACCCCGCGAAGCTGCCCGATTGGTGGTGGTCCTGGCGGGACCTGGTGAGTGAGACGACGGCACGCGGAGTCGAGATGCGTCGTGCCCGTATCGTCTCGGAGCCTGTCAGCGACTACATCCGGCATGAGCACGACATGACGTTTGCCAACATGGCGGCGGGTGAACTGGTGCGCTGGCTTCCCCGCCGCAAAGCGGCGGACATCGCCCTTCCCGGGACCGACCTTTGGATGTTCGACGGCGCGGCCGTGCTGTTCACGTTCTTCTCCGGAGACGGGGACATCGTGGACCGCGAATGGCGCACAGAGCCGTCCGTGGTGAAGCTGGTCAGCGGAGCCTTTGAAGCGGTGTGGGAGCGGGCCACTCCCCACGAGGACTACAAGCTGACCTGACCCACATGCCCGCTTCAGGATCATCGAGCGTTCAGCAGGCCCGGCGTCTCCTTGCCGACCGCCTCCGGGAGTTGGCCAGGGATGCCGGGTGGGATGGCAAGGGCCTCGCGGCCGCGTGCGGATGGCACCCGTCCAAGGTGTCCCGTATCTCGACGGCGAAGACCCAACCGAGTGCCGACGACATTCGGGTCTGGTGCCGCGCTTGCGGTGCTGAGGACCAGGCAGAGGATCTGGTTGCCTCTCTGCACGCGGTCGAAGGCATGTGGGTGGAATGGCGTCGCATGGAGCGCTCGGGGTTGCGACGGGCGCAAGAGAAGGTTCTGCCTCTGTTCGAGCGCACGCATTGGTTCCGTGCCTATTCTTCGTGGTTCGTGCCCGGCCTGCTCCAAACCCACGGATACACGGCGGACGTGTTGCGCGCCGTCCAGCGGAGGCGGGTCACCGTGGATGACGTGGCCGACGCCGTGGCCGTACGGATGGAGCGTCAACGGGTGCTGCGCGACGCGCCCCGCCGATTCGCGTTCCTGGTCGAGGAGCCCGTGTTGAGCAACGGGCTCGGCGACGCGGATACGCAAGCCGAACAACTCGACCGCCTCATCACCATAGGCGCCCTGCCCAACGTCAGCATTGGGGTTGTGCCCACCCGCCTCGGCCGCACACGGATGCCAGCGGAGGGGTTCTGGATCTTTGACACAGCACAGGTCAACGTTGAGCTCGTCTCTGGGCACCTCACGCTGACGCAGCCCAGCGAGGTGGGCATGTACGGCGACGCGTTCGCCGCGCTGGCCGATATGGCGGTCTATGGCGCGAAGGCTCGGGCGCTCATCCGCAAGGCACGCGACTCCCTCGTCTGACTTCCGCGCAACCGCGTGCAATCGGTTACGAGTTGGGGTGCTCCTGTTCCTAACGTGGTTGCCGTCGGACCACGCGAAGGGATGGCGATGCGACGATGACCGACCCACGGACCTACCCCCAACCGGCGATCGAGCTGGCCGGGTTTGTCGACGACTACCTGTACGGCTGTACTCCCGCGGCCGGATGCGGTGTCTGCACCGCACTGTCGGCGGAGTTGTCCGAGGCCCGCAAGGCCAAGCAGCACGGCAAGGCGTACGACGCGGCGGCGGAAATCCGCAACCACCCGCACCCGTCGAGGGGTGAACCGTGAGCCGAGCGCGAAGCCCGGCCCGCGCTTCAGCCCCGTGCCCGCGCCGTCGACCCCCGGACCACCAGCTCCGGCTGGAAGACGAACTCCGTTCGCTGGACGGGGGTTCCGGCGATCTCCTCCAGGAGGGCGGAGACCGCCGCCGTCGCCATCGCCTGCACCGGCTGGCGCACCGTGGTCAGGGGCGGGTCGGTGAAGGCGATGAGCTGGGAGTCGTCGAAGCCCACCACCGACACCTCGCCCGGCACGTCCAACCCGCGTTCGCGTGCCGCGCGCACCACGCCGAGCGCCATCATGTCGCTGGCGCAGACGACGCCGGTGCAGCCCTGGTCGAGCAGGGCGCCCGCCGCCACCTGGCCGCCCTCCACGCTGTACAGGGTGGGCCGGATGTAGGCCGCGGCCTCCTGTTCGCGCAGACCGAGCCGCTCGCCCAGCGCCGCCGTGAACCCCTCGGCCTTGCGGCGGGAGGGCACGTACCGCAGCGGGCCGAGCGCCAGGCCGATCCGGGTGTGGCCGAGGTCGGCGAGGTGGCCCACCGCCATGCGCATCGCCGCGTGGTCGTCCGGCGACACGAACGGGCCCCGTACCGCTTCGTTGTAGCCGTTGACCAGGACGTAGGGGACGCCCCGTTCGGCCAGGGCCCGGTAGCGGGCCGGGTCGGTGGAGGTGTCGGCGTGCAGTCCGGACAGGAACACGATGCCGTTGACGCCGCGCTCCTCCAACTGCTCGACCAGCTCGTCCTCCGTTGCCCCGCCCGGGAGTTGGGTGCACAGAACGGGGGTGTAGCCGTGCCCCGCGAGCACCTGCTCCACCGCCTGGGCGAAGGCCGGGAAGATCGGGTTGGTGAGCTCCGGGGTGAGCAGGCCGATCAGCCCCTCACTGCGCCGGCGCAGCCGGGCCGGGCGCTCCCAGCCGAGCACGTCGAGCGCCGCGAGCACCCGCTGGCGGGTGGCGTCGGCGACGCCGGGCCTGCCGTTGAGCACCCGGCTGACGGTGGCCTCGCTGACGGCGGCCTGGGCCGCTATGTCCGCGAGGCGCGGCCCGGCCGACTGCGCGGCATGGCTCACACCGTCCACCACACCGTCGTGTCACCCGGCAGCTCGAACCGGTCGCCGTCCACCGTGAAGGGGCCGCTGGCCAACAGGGCCCGGCCGGGCAGCGGCAGCGAGACCAGGCGGCCGGTCAGGTTGACCGTGCACACGAAGCCGTCGCGGGCGAAGGCGAGCACACCCTCGGGCGCGTCCAGCCACCGAACGTCGGAGCCGGCGCCGAGGCCCGGGTGGGCGCGACGGGCCGCGATGGCCCGGCGGTACAGCTCCAGGGTGGAGTCCGGGTCGCCGCTCTGCGCCTCGACGCTGAGCTTGCCCCACGACTCGGGCTGCGGGAGCCAGCTTCCGCCGCTGCCGAACCCGTACGAGCTGCCCTCGACGGTCCACGGGATCGGGACGCGGCAGCCGTCGCGGAAGCCGTCCTGGCCGGCCGCGCGGAAGAACGACGGGTCCTGGCGCACCTCGTCGGGCAGGTCGGTGACGTCGGGGAGGCCGAGCTCCTCGCCCTGGTAGACGTAGGCGGAGCCGGGCAGTGCCAGCATCAGGAGGGTGGCGGCGCGGGCCCGGCGCAGGCCGAGCTCGCGGTCGCCCGGGGTGCGCAACTGGGTGCCGAGGCCCGATGGATTGGCGAAGCGGGTCGCGTGCCGGGTGACGTCGTGGTTGGAAAGCACCCAGGTGGCGGGCGCGCCGACCGGGCGCATCGCGGCGAGCGACACGTCGATGACCTCGCGCAGCGCCGCCGCGTCCCAAGGGGCGCCCAGATACTGGAAGTTGAAGGCCTGGTGCAGTTCGTCGGGGCGTACGTAGTTGGCGGTTCGCTCGACCGTGGGGGTCCACGCCTCGGCGACGGCGATGCGCTCGCCGTCGTACTCGTCGAGGATGGTGCGCCAGGAGCGGTAGATCGCGTGCACGCCGTCCTGGTCGAAGAACGGCATCACGTCGGCGCCGAGCAGCTTGAGCTGGTCGTGGCCGCCGATGTCGGGCAGGCCCGCCGCCTTGACCAGGCCGTGGGCGACGTCGATGCGGAAGCCGTCCACGCCCATGTCGAGCCAGAAGCGCAGGATGGAGCGGAACTCGTCGGCGACCGCCGGGTGGTCCCAGTTGAGGTCGGGCTGCTCGGGGGCGAACAGGTGCAGGTACCACTGGCCGTCCGCGGTGCGGGTCCAGGCGGGGCCGCCGAAGATGGACTCCCAGTCGTTGGGCGGCAGTTCACCGCTCTCGCCCTTTCCGGGGCGGAAGTGGTAGCGGGCCCGCAGCGGCGAGCCGGGGCCTTCGGCCAGGGCGCGCTTGAACCACTCGTGCTGGTCGGAGGAGTGGTTGGGCACGAGGTCGACGATGATGCGCAGGCCCAGCTCGTGCGCGTCGCGGATCAGCGCGTCCGCGTCGTGCAGCGTGCCGAACATCGGGTCGATGGCCCGGTAGTCGGCGACGTCGTAGCCGGCGTCGGCCTGCGGGGAGGCGTAGAACGGCGAGAGCCAGACGGCGTCGACGCCCAGGTCGCGCAGGTAGGGCAGCCGGGCGCGGACGCCTTCGAGGTCGCCCATGCCGTCGCCGTT
Organism: Streptomyces hundungensis; assembly: GCF_003627815.1. Classification (NCBI taxonomy): domain Bacteria; kingdom Bacillati; phylum Actinomycetota; class Actinomycetes; order Kitasatosporales; family Streptomycetaceae; genus Streptomyces; species Streptomyces hundungensis. The sequence continues at coordinate 6,127,529 of NZ_CP032698.1, read as the reverse complement.
GCCGTCGGCGAAGCTGCGCGGATAGACCTGGTAGATCACGGCGTCCCGCCACCACTGCGTACCGGTCTTCGCGGTGAGGCGGTCGGGGGCGGTGAAGTGCTGGGTCATGTCGTCCTTAAGGGGGTCTGGGGGCGTGAACCCCCGAGCCTTTGCTGTCCAGGGGCCGGGCCGAAGCCCGGCTCAGCCCTTGGTGGCGCCCGCGGTCATGCCGGTGACCAGGTGCTTCTGCACCAGGTAGAAGACGGCGGAGACGGGGATCGCGATGAGGACCGCGGTGGCCGCCATATAGTTCCACTGGGCGTCGTGCTGGCTGACGAAGCTGGAAAGTCCCACGGCGAGGGTGTACTTGCCGTCGTCGAGCATGAACGTGGAGGCGAACGCCACCTCGCCCCAGGCGGTGAGGCAGGTGTAGAACGCGGCGACCGCGAGGCCCGGCCGGGCCAGCGGCAGGATGAGCCGGAAGAAGGTGCCGAACGGGGTGAGCCCGTCGATCCGGCCCGCCTCGTCGATCTCGATCGGGATGGTGTCGAAGTACCCCTTGAGCATCCACGCGCAGTACGGCACCGCGGTGGAGCAGTACACGAGGATCAGTCCGCCGTAGGTGTCGATCAGACCGAGGTCGCCGAGGATCTGGTACATCGGCACGATCAGCACGGCGATCGGGAACATCTGGGTGACGAGCAGCACCCACATCAGCTTCTTGTAGCCGGGAAAGCGCATCCGGGACACCGCGTAGCCGGTGGTCGCCGCGAACATCACGCCGATGACGCAGGTCGCGACCGCGATGAGGGCGGTGTTGCCGAGCCAGGTGAAGAACTTGGTGTGCTCGGTGACGAACGCGTAGTTGGAGAACGACATCTTGGACCAGATGCGGTCCGGGTGCAGATAGTCGTCCTTGTCCGGCCCGAGCGAGAGGAAGACCAGCCAGACGATCGGGAAGAGGGCGACGAGACTGGCGACGCTCAGTGCCAGGTGCGACAGGACGGTGGTGCGGCGCCGTCCGTGGTCCCGGGAAACGACCTTGGTAGCCATGGGGGCATCAGACCTGTTCATTGCGGGCCAGCCAGCGCCGGTAGAAGGAGGTGAAGACGATCAGGATGGACAGCAGCAGCACGCCGTAGGTGGCGGACTGGGCGAAGTCGCGGGGCTGCTGTCCGAAGCCGAGCCGGTAGGCCCAGGTGACGAGGATCTGGGCGTCGGGGGCGCCGCCGTTGCCGAACAGCAGGAAGATGATCACGAACTGGTTGAACGTCCAGATGATGCCGAGCAGCACCACGGTGGCGCTCACCGGGCGCAGCCCCGGCAGGGTGACGTGGCGGAAGCGCTGCCAGGCGCTCGCGCCGTCCATCTCGGCGGCCTCGTACAGATCGGCGGAGATCGACTGGAGCCCGCCGAGCAGCGACACCATCATGAAGGGCACGCCGACCCAGGTGTTGACGAGGATCGCGGCGAGCTGCTGGAAGTGCGGCTGCTCCAGCCATTCGGGCTGCGGCAGGTGGAGCGTGCCGAGCACGGTGTTGACGATGCCGGAGTCGCTGAGCATCAGGCGCCAGGAGAAGACGGTGACGAAGCTGGGCACCGCCCACGGCAGGATCAGCATCATGCGGTAGAAGGTGCGCCCGCGCAGCTTCTGGTTGAGCAGCAGCGCGAGGCCGAGCCCGATGACGTAGTGCAGGGTCACACAGGCGACGGTCCACACCACGGTCCAGATGAAGTGCGACCAGAACCGGTCCCAGGCGGTCGGGCCCCACAGGATGTCCGCATAGTTGTGCATCCCGACGAACTCATAGGTCGCCGCGATGTGGTTGGCGCCGATGGTGCGCGCCGAGTTGAGGCTGTTGGCGTCGGTGAGCGTGTAGTAGATGCCCTGGGCGAGCGGATAGAGCACCAGGACGCCGAGCACGACGACGATCGGCGCGACCATCGCGTACGCGTACCAGTGCTTCTGCCAGGACCGCCTGAGGCGCTCCAGCGGCCCCGGGCGCGCCGTGGCCGCGCTCTTCGGGGCCGCGCCATCGACGGCAACGGTCATCTCGACACCTTTTCCGGGAAGTTCGGCGGACGTGCGTGCCGCCGGGCCGTCCCCCGGGGGAACGGCCCGGCGGCGGGGCTCACTTGGTGAAGCCGGGGACCAGCTTGGCCATGTCCTGCTCAAGGCTCTTGGTGGCGTCGGCGACGGACTGCTTGCCGTCGGCGACCTTCGGCAGGGTGGTGTCCATCGGGGTCCACAGCGAGCCGTACTCGGGCAGCTCGGGCCGCGGCCGGGCGGCGCTCAGCACGCCCTGGAAGCCGGCGATGCCCGGGTCGGCCTTGACCTGGGCGGTGTAGGCGTCGTCACGGGTGGGCAGCGTGGAGTTCTTCAGGGCGATGGACTCCTGGCTCTTGGCCGAGGTCATGAAGTTCACGAACTTCATCGCGGCGGCCGCGTGCGCCTTGTCGGAGCCCGCGTACACGGACAGGTTGTGGCCGCCGGTCGGGGCGCCGGCCTTGCCCGCGGACCCGGCCGGGACGGTGGCGATGCCGAGGTTGGCCTTGTCCTTGAACGCGGAGCCCTTGTAGAAGTTGGTGATCTCCCACGGGCCCTGGACGATCGCGGCGACCTTGCCGTTCACGAAGGCGTCCTGAATGTGGGCGTACGCGTCGGCGGTGACGTCCGCCTTGTGCAGGCCCGGGCCGTCGAAGAGGCCCTTCCAGCTCTCAAGTGCCTTGACCGCGGGGGCACTTGCGATGGTGACCTTCTTGGCGGCGGCGTCCACCGTGTCGGTGCCCTCGCCGTACAGGAAGGGCTGCGCGTAGTACCCGGCGGTGGAGTTCCAGAAGCCGTCGACGCCGGCCTTCGCCTTGACCAGGGCGGCGTCGGCCTTCAGCTCTTCCCAGGTGGCGGGGGCCTTGGCGATGCCGGCCTGGGCGAAGAGCGCCTTGTTGTAGACCAGGGCGAGGGTGTCGGTGACCAGCGGGACACCGTAGGTCTTGCCCTCGAACTGGGCCTGCTTGACCAGGTTCGGCTGGAACTTGGCCTGGTCGGCGAGGGCCTCGGTGCCGTCGAGCGGCAGGAAGTAGCCCTTCTTCGCGAAGGCCGGCGTCCAGCCGACCTCGGCACGCAGCACGTCCGGGGCGCCCTTGGCGCCGGCGGCGGTGTCGAACTTGTTCTGCGCCTGGTCGAAGGGGACGTTGACGTACTTGACCTTGATCGTCGGGTTCGCCTTCTCGAACTCCGTGACCAGCGCCTGGTACGTGGGTGCCTCGTTCGTGGCGTTCGAGGTGTCCCACCAGGTGATGGTGACGGGGCCGTCCGCCGTGCCGCCGTCACTGTCGCCGCCACCGCAAGCCGTCGCCGCGAGAGCGAGGGTCGCCGCGAGCGCGGTGGCCGCTATGCCACGTCGCATGAGAACTCCTTCACTGGGTGCCGTTCCATCACGGCGCCGGATCGCCAGGAACGTAACAAGGATGAAAGGCGACCGAAAGACCTTGCGAAGAATTTCTGCAAGCCCGGCCGATCGTTACATCAGCGTGTCCGCACGGTTGCCGTTGTGCGCCTTGTCAAAGCCGGTATGACTGATCCATCGGCACCCGGACGGCCCCTGCAAGAGTTCCGCAAGGTCTTGCAGGACTGTTACTTTTCGGGGCCCATCGGCGTTGATCCGGTAGCTGCAAGGACGCAGGTGTGCGAGAGGGACCCCACATGACGCAGGAGCTCGCGACGGCCGCCGTCGCCCAGGTGCCCGCCCGGCCCACGACCGGCTGGTGGCGGGACGCGGTGATCTACCAGGTGTACGCGCGCTCCTTCGCGGACGGCGACGGCGACGGCATCGGCGACCTCGCCGGCATCCGGGCCCGGCTGCCCCACCTGCGCGAGCTCGGCGCGGACGCGGTCTGGCTCACCCCCTTCTACCTCTCCCCGCAGGCCGACGGCGGCTACGACGTGGCGGACTACCGGACGGTGGACCCGCTCTTCGGCTCGCTGTCCGACGCGGACGACCTGGTGCGCGAGGCCCACCGGCTCGGGCTGCGGGTCATCGTCGACGTCGTCCCCAACCACACCTCCGACCAGCACCCCTGGTTCCGGGCCGCGCTGGCCGGCGGCCCCGAGCGCGAGCGCTACCACTTCCGCCCCGGCAAGGGCGCCGACGGCGGGCTCCCGCCCAACGACTGGGAGTCGGTGTTCGGCGGACCGGCTTGGACACGCGTGCCCGACGGCGACTGGTATCTGCATCTGTTCGCCCCCGAACAGCCCGACCTGGACTGGGAACACCCGGCGGTGCGCGCCGAGTTCGACTCCGTGCTCCGCTTCTGGCTCGACCTCGGCGTGGACGGCTTCCGCATCGACGTGGCCCACGGCATGGTCAAGGCGGCGGGCCTGCCGGACATCGGCGCGAGCGAGCAGGCCAAACTCATCGGCAACCAGGTGCTGCCCTTCTTCGACCAGGACGGCGTCCACGAGATCCACCGCGCCTGGCGCGCGCTGCTCGACGGCTACGAGGGTGAGCGCATCGCGGTCGCCGAGGCCTGGGCCCCCTCCCCCGAGCGCCTGGCCCTGTACGTACGCCCCGACGAACTGCACCAGGCCTTCAACTTCCAGTTCCTCACCTGTGATTGGGACGCCGAGCAGATGCGTGCCACGGTCGACGCCTCGCTCGCCGCGACCGGCGCGGTCGGCGCCCCCACCACCTGGGTGCTCTCCAACCACGACGTCGTACGCCATGTCACCCGCTACGGCGGCGGCGACCAGGGCCTGCGCCGGGCCCGCGCCGCGGCCCTGTTCACCCTGGCGCTGCCCGGCTCCGCCTATCTCTACCAGGGGGAGGAGCTCGGCCTGCCCGAGGTGACCGAGCTGCCCGACGAGGTGCGCCAGGACCCGGCCTTCCACCGCGCGTCCGGCCAGGACGGCTTCCGCGACGGCTGCCGCGTCCCGATCCCGTGGACCGCGGACGGCCCCTCGTACGGGTTCGGCGACGGCGGAAGCTGGCTGCCGCAGCCCGCGTCCTGGCGCGGCCTCAGCGTCGCCGCCCAGTCCGGCGACCCGCACTCCACCCTGGAGCTCTACCGTTCCGCGCTCGCCCTGCGCCGTGAACTGCCGGGCCTCGGCGACGGCACGATGGCCTGGCTCCCGGCCCCCCGAGGAGTGCTCGCCTTCACGCGGCCGGGCTTCGTCTGCACCGTGAACACCCTGGACCACCCAGTCCAACTCCCGCTCCAGGGAAGGCCGTTGCTCACCAGCGCGGCCGTCGAGTTCGGCGCCGAGCACGCCCTGCTGCCGGCCGAATCCGCGGTCTGGTGGGCAATCTGACGTGCGACCGGTACAGTCCAATCCCGTGACCGCACGGCTCGCCGACATCGCAGCCCAGGCGGGGGTCAGCGAAGCCACAGTCAGCCGCGTGCTCAACGGCAAGCCCGGCGTGGCCGCGGGCACCCGTGAATCCGTGCTGGCCGCGCTCGACGTGCTGGGGTACGAACGGCCCGTACGACTGCGCCGCCGCAGCGCCGGACTGGTCGGCCTGATAACGCCGGAACTGGAAAACCCGATCTTCCCCGCCCTCGCCCAGGTCATCGGCCAGTCCCTGACCCGGCAGGGATACACCCCGGTGCTCGCCACCCAGACCCCCGGCGGCTCCACCGAGGACGAACTCACCGAGATGCTGGTGGACCGGGGCGTCTCCGGGATCATCTTCGTCTCCGGGCTGCACGCGGACACCACCGCCGACATGGAGCGCTACGAGCAGTTGCGCGCCCAGGGCGTCCCGTACGTCCTGGTCGACGGGTTCTCGCCGAAGGTGCAGGCGCCCTTCATCTCGCCCGACGACCGGGCCGCGATGCGGCTCGCGGTCACCCACCTCGCGGCGCTCGGCCACACCCGGATCGGCCTGGCGGTCGGGCCCAAGCGCTTCGTGCCGGTGCTGCGCAAGATCGAGGGGTTCACGGCCGGGATGCAGGACCGGTTCGGGCTCAGCGTCAGCGAGGCCGAGTCACTGATCCAGCACTCGCTGTACACGCTTGAGGGCGGCCAGGCGGCGGCCACCGCGCTGATCGCGCAGGGCTGCACCGCCGTGGTGTGCGCCAGCGACATGATGGCGCTCGGTGCGATCCGGGCCGCCCGCCAGGCGGGGCTCGACGTTCCGCGCGATGTCTCCGTGGTGGGCTTCGACGACTCTCCGTTGATAGCGTTCACCGATCCACCGCTGACCACGATCCGCAAGCCGGTGACGGCGATGGGCCAGGCCGCGGTCCGCGCCCTGCTCGAAGAGGTCGGCGGAACCCCCGCCCCGCACAGCGAGTTCATCTTCATGCCGGAACTGGTCGTGCGCGGTTCGACATCGGGTCTTCGACCCCGGATCCGGCCCTGACCCTCACCGACCCTCACGGGGAAACCTGGTCCTTGGGGACTACCGGGTGCGGAGCGAACCCGACCGGAGGATGATCGGCGGGGGATATGCGCATCTGGCAGACTCTCCTCCTATGGGTGACATGACCGTGAAGACTCTGGAAGGCCGGACGGCCGCTCCAACCACTGAGCCGTCGGCCTCACCCACCAGCACCGAACCGGGACGAACCGGATTCTCCGCCCGGTTGCGGGGTGTGCGCGTGCCGCGCCGCCCCCGGATCTGGTTCGAAGTGCTTCTGATCGCGGTGAGTTACTGGGTGTACTCACTGGTCCGCAACGCGGTGCCCGAGCAGAAGACGCAGGCGCTCAAGAACGCCGACTGGATCTGGAGCGTCGAGCACCACCTCGGCATCGCGGTGGAGCAGTCGGTCAACCACGCCGTGAATTCGGTGACATGGCTCATCGTCGGCATGAACTACTACTACGCCACACTGCACTTCATCGTCACCATCGGTGTTCTGGTGTGGCTGTTCCGTAGTCACCCCGGCCGTTACGCGGCGTCACGGCTCGTGCTCTTCGCGACGACGGGCGTGGCCCTGGTCGGCTACTACTTCGTGCCGCTCGCGCCGCCCCGGCTGATGAACGGCGGCGGGTTCATCGACACGGTCCTGGTGCACCACACATGGGGCTCGATGGCCTCGGGCGACCTGAAGAACATGTCGAACCAGTACGCGGCGATGCCGTCCATGCACATCGGGTGGTCGACCTGGTGCGGTCTGACGATCTTCGCGCTCGCGTCGGCGCCCTGGGCGAAGATCCTGGGGCTGCTGTACCCCACGGCCACGCTGGTGGTGATCGTCTCCACGGCGAACCACTTCTGGCTGGACGCGGTGGGGGGGCTGCTCTGCCTCACCTTCGGCTTCCTGGTCTCCCGCGCGTGGTACGGCGCGCTCCCCCACCACCTCCCGAGGCTGGTGCCCACCCGCCGCCGACCGGCCCCGCCGCCCCGCAACAACCCCCGGGGCTGAGCCCCGACCCCTACCGGAACCGTGCCGGCTCCGGGGGCCCGGCTGCGAACCCGTGCTGGCCCGGGGGGCCCGCGGCGAACCGTGCTGGCCCCAGGTCCTTCGGCCGCGGACCGTGCGTGGCTGGTCGCGCAGTTCCCCGCGCCCCTTAAGTGCTCGGCGCTGGCCTGTGCAGGCATCTTCAGCCCGTCCGGGCCCCTGCGGCGCTCGGTGCTGGCCCGTGCGGGCATCTTCAGCCCGTCCGGCGTTTGAGGACGAGCGCCGTTCAGGCGCGAACGGGGTCTGGGGCGGAGCCCCAGGGCCTTCGGCCGCGGACCGTGCGTGGCTGGTCGCGCAGTTCCCCGCGCCCCTTAAGTGCTCGGTGCTGGCCTGTGCAGGCATCTTCAGCCTGTCCGGGCCCCTGAGGCGCTCGGTGCGGGCCCGTGCGGGCATCTTCAGCCCGTCCGGCGATTGAGGACGAGCGCCGTTCAGGCGCGAACGGGGTCTGGGGCGGAGCCCCAGGGGGGCCGGCGTTGGGGGTTACAGGTGGGCGCCGTAGAAGAGCTCTTCCACGATGCCCCGCGCCCGGCGCGTAAGGCGGCGATAGTCCTCCAGCATGTCCCCGACGTGCCCCGGCTCGTACCCCAGGTAACGCCCGACCGCCGCCAGCTCCCGCCCGTCGGAGGGGAACGTGTCCCCGGCCCGGCCCCGGACCAGCATGACCCCGTTGCGCACCCGCGTAGCAAGCACCCACGCCTCGTCCAGTATCGAGGCGGCCTCGGTGTCGATGAGCCCGGCCGCGTGCGCCGCGGCCAGCGCGCTCCTGGTCCGCGTCGTACGCAGCCCCGGCAGCTCCCAGCCGTGCCGCATCTGGAGGAGCTGCACGGTCCACTCGACGTCGGAGAGGCCGCCGCGGCCCAGCTTGGTGTGGAGCGTGGGGTCGGCGCCGCGCGGCATCCGCTCGGACTCCATGCGCGCCTTGAGGCGGCGGATCTCGCGCACCGCCTCGTCGTTCAGGCCGCCCACCGGATACCGCAGCGGATCGATCAGCTCGATGAACCGGGCCCCGAGCTCCGTGTCCCCCGCCATCACCTCGGCACGCAGCAGCGCCTGGCTCTCCCAGACCAGCGACCAGCGCCGGTAGTACGCCTCGTACGACCCGAGCGTGCGGGCCATCGGCCCCGACTTGCCCTCCGGCCGCAGATCGGCGTCGATCAGCAACGGCGGCTCGGCGGTGGGCAGTTGGAGGAGCCGGCGCATCTCGGCGACGACGCGGCCCGCGGCCCGGGCGGCCTCCTGCTCGTCGACGCCCTCGCGGGGCTCGTGCACGAACAGGACGTCCGCGTCCGAGCCGTAGCTCAGCTCGTGGCCGCCGAAGCGGCCCATGCCGATGACGGTGAAGCGGGTGGGGAGCGTCTCGCCCCACTCGGCCCGCACCGCCGCGCGCAGGGCGCCCGCGATGGTGGCCGCGTTGAGATCGGTGACCGCGTTGCCGACCCGGTCCACCAGGGCGCCGGGGTCCTCCTCGGCGGGGCTGTCCTCGGTTCCGTAGGAGCCGATGAGGTCGCCCGCGGTGGTGCGGAACAGTTCGCGCCGGCGCACCCCGCGGGCGGCGGCGACCGCGCCCTCGGCGCTCTCCGCGCGGCCGACCGCGGCAAGCACCTCCTGCTCCAGATGGGCCCGGCCGCGCGGCACGAGCCCGTCCGGGTCGCCCAGGATGGCCACCGCCTCAGGGGCGCGCAGGAGCAGGTCCGGGGCGAGCCGGCCGGCCGAGAGGACCCGGGCGAGGTTCTCGGCGGCGGCGCCCTCGTCGCGCAGCAACCGCAGGTACCAGGGGGTCTTGCCGAGCGCGTCGGACACCTTGCGGAAGCCGAGGAGCCCGGCGTCCGGGTCGGCGGAGTCCGCGAACCAGCCGAGCAGGACGGGCAGCAGGGTGCGCTGGATGGCGGCCTTGCGGCTCACCCCCGAGGACAGCGCCTCCAGGTGGCGCAGGGCGGCCGCCGGATCCGCGTAGCCGAGCGCTTCGAGGCGGTGGGCGGCCGCGCGGGGGCTGAGCCGGGTCTCCCCGGGCGCGAGCTGGGCGACGGCGTCCAGGAGCGGCCGGTAGAACAGCTTCTCGTGCAGCCGGCGCACCACCGAGGCGTGCCGCTTCCACTCCTTGGTGAGGCTGACGACGGGCTCGGTGCGCAGCCCGAGCGAGCGGCCGAGGCGGCGCAGATCGGCCTCGTCCTCGGGCACGAGGTGCGTGCGGCGCAGCCGGTAGAGCTGGATGCGGTGTTCCATGGCCCGCAGGAACCGGTACGCCGCGTCCAGTTGGGCGGCGTCCGCCCGGCCCACGTAGCCGCCGGCGGCGAGCGCGGCGAGCGCGTCCAGGGTGGTGCCGCTGTGCAGGGTGGCGTCGCTGCGCCCGTGCACCAACTGGAGGAGCTGGACGGCGAATTCGACGTCGCGAAGGCCGCCGGGGCCGAGCTTCAGCTCGCGCTCCACCTGGGCGGCGGGGATGTTGTCGATGACCCGGCGCCGCATCTTCTGTACGTCGGCGACGAAGTTGTCCCGGTCGGCGGCCTGCCACACCAGGGGCGAGACGGCTTCGACGTAGGCCCGGCCGAGCTCCGGGTCGCCCGCGACGGGCCGGGCCTTGAGCAGCGCCTGGAACTCCCAGGTCTTGGCCCAGCGCTGGTAGTAGGCGAGGTGGCTGGAGAGCGTCCGCACCAGGGGGCCGTTGCGGCCCTCGGGGCGCAGGTTGGCGTCGACGGGCCAGATCACGCCCTCGACGGTGGTCTCGGAGCAGATCCGCATGAGGTGGGCGGCGAGCCGGCCCGCGGCCTGCATCGCCTTGCCCTCGTCGAAGCCGTCGGCGGGCTCGGCCACGAAGATCACGTCGACGTCGGAGACGTAGTTGAGTTCGTGGCCGCCGCACTTGCCCATCGCGATCACCGCGAGCCGGCACTGGGAGGCGTCGGCGGGGGCCTCGGCGCGGGCGATGGCGAGCGCGGCGCGCAGGGTGGCGGTGGCGAGGTCGGCGAGCTCCGCCGCGGCTTCGGCCACGTCGGTGGTTCCGCACACGTCGCGGGCGGCTATGGCCAGCAGACAGCGCCGGTAGGCGATGCGCAGGGCCACGGGGTCGGTGGCCCCGGCCAGGCCCCGCTCGAACTCGGCGACCCCGGGGTGCAGATCGGCCGCCTCGTAGGTGACCAGGGCGTGCCAGTCGTGCGGGTGGCGTGCCAGGTGGTCGCCGAGCGCCTCGGAGGCGCCGAGCACCCCGAGCAGCCGGTCCCGCAGCGGCTTCGCGGTGGCCAGGGTGTCCAGGAGGGTGCGGCGCTCGTCGGCGTCCTGTGCTTCCACGACGCGGACGAGTCCGAGGAGGGCGAGATCGGGGTCGGCGGTGGCGCCGAGCGCGTCGAGCAGCACCGGGTCGTCCCGTACGGGTCCGAGCTCGGGGGTCTCCAGGAGCTGCTCGGCGGCCGAGGGGTCGGTGAAGCCATGCCGCAGCAGCCGTGTGAAGGTACTGCTCCTGCGCCCCGGCACCGTCATCTGGCCGCCTCCACCTCGTACGTACGCCCGCCCGCCGGGCCGGGGGTCGCCCCCAGCCGGCCCACCCGATCAAGACCCGGATTCCGAGCCTAGCCCCAGTGGTGCCCCCGGGCCCTGGCGAGGTCCGGGACCTTCGACCCGAAAGAGACCCTCCCCGTACGCTGGCTCACCGTGACGAGACCCTCACCGTCGGCGAGAAGAGCGAGAGCCTGCCCCTGAACTGACCGCCGCCACGGGCCAGTTCACGACCCGTACGCCGGACTTGTGCGGATATAGCGGCAATTCGGGGTGATCAAGACCACATGATTTGCCCCGCCACCCAAATGAACCGCATTCTTGGACCTTTCGTCTTCCTAGCCGATCAGGTTCTGACCACATCTGATCGAGCACTCACGACCGGGCTCGGCGAGGACGTGCTCCCACGCACCGACCGGCCGCCCAGGCCGCCCGTACCGAAAGACCGCACCCATGAAGTCCAGGCTGCCGCTGCGCTCCGCGCTGCTCTCCCGCCGTGGCGCCGTCGCCGGCGCCACGCTCGCCGCCGTCCTCGTCTCGGGCGGTGTCTTCGCCGAACTCGCCATGTCCGACACCGAGGGCCCCGACGTCCGCGCGGGCAACGCCGTGGCCACGCCCGCGATGGCGGCCTCGGGGCCGGTGCGGCCGCTGGACGGCTCGGTCATGCAGATCATGGCCCACCCGGACGACGACCTGTTCTTCATGAACCCGGACACCGGCCAGTCGCTGCGCTCGGGCCGCCCCATCACCTCGGTGTACGTCACCGCGGGCGAGGCGGACGGCGTGAACTCGCCGCCGCTGAAGAAGGGCGCCCCGAGGCCCCCCTCCGACCGGGCCGCGTACGCCGAGGCCCGCCAGAACGGCATACGCGGGGCGTACGCGCAGATGGCGACCGGCGACCGGTCGGGCACTTGGTCCCGTGCCTCGCTGCCCACCGCCGGCGGCGGCACCGCCGAGGTGGACACCCTGGAGGGCCACCCCGGCGTCCGTCTGGTGTGGCTGCAACTGCGCGAGTCCGAGACGATCCTCGGCGACCAGCCGCACAGCCTGCGCGGCCTGTGGAACGGCCAGACCGCCTCGCTCGTCTCGCAGCTCGCCTTCGGCACCCCGGCCCGCCCCTTCAGCTACACCAAGGACCAGGTCGTCAAGACGCTGGCGGGGCTGATGGAGACGTTCCGCCCGACCCATGTGCGCACCCTCGACCCGACGCCGGGCCGGGACGGCAAGCCGCAGAAGATCATCGACCACCAGGACCACATCTTCAGCGCCCGCTTCGCCCAGGCCGCCCTCAAGGAGTACGCCGACTCCCCGGGCCACCCGGACTTCAGCGTCCAGACCTACTACGGCTACAACACCAGCCACCTGCCGCACACCTTCGCCAAGCCGGCCACCGACGCCAAGGCCGACATCGTCAAGACGTACGCCTGGACGAACGCGAAGGACAACTACTGCGCCAGCGCGGCCGGTTGCGGCGACCGCAAGGTCGCGCCCCATCCGCACGGCAACAACTGGGCCGAGTCGGTCCGCTACAGCCGCACCAACTCCACGTCCTGGCTCCAGAGCGCCAAGGACGGCAGCCTGTGGGCGTTCGGCGTGCTCAACCAGCGGCTCGCCGCCTGGCACAAGGCGCCCGGCGCCGACGGCAGCTGGGGCAGGCCCCTGGTGCTGCCCGGCGAGGGCCTGGATCCCGGGGTGAGCTCCGTGCGCCTGGCCGACGGCCGGCTCGCGGTGTTCGGCACCCGTACCCTCTTCGGCGCTGACCTCGGCGACTACCGCCGTGAGGTGGTGGCCACCGTGCAGACGGCGTCCGGCGGGTTCGCCCCCTGGCGTTCGCTCGGCGCGCCGGTGCGGAGCGGCAGCGACGGTGTCTTCGACATGTCCACGCCTTCGGCCGCGGTGGACGGCTCGGGCCGGCTCACCGTGTTCCTGCGCGGCGGCGACCGCCGGCTGTACAGCACGAGCGGAACGCCGGACGGCGGCTGGACCCCGTGGGCCGGTCTCGGCGGCGCCGACCTGATCGGCGACCCGGTGGCGGCCACCGACGGCGCGGGCCGCGTCCATGTCTTCTCCAGCACCCCGCGGACGATGTCGACCTGGGCACAGCCGGAGCCCGGCGCCCCGATGCCCACGAGTGCCACGGCCACCGGACTCCCGCCGAACACGACGGGCGTGTCCGCCCGCCCGGACGGCGACGGGGTGCGCGTCTACTACCGCCAGGCCGACTCGGGCAACGTCCGCTGCGTCCTGTTCGACGGCGTGACGCCGTCCGCCCCCGCCGACCTCGGCGACACCTCCGGCTACGGCATGGTCGGCGTGGCGGGCCCGCTCGTCACGGGCCGCACCGCCTCCGGCGCGCTCGCCGCCCTGGAGCCGGACGCGGTGGCCCCGGCCTGGAAGGCGGACACCGGCATCCTGTTCACCGGCGCGCCCTCCGCGGTACAGAACGGCGACAGCGCGGTGGCCGCCGCGATCGGCCTGGACGGCCGCCTGTACTGGACCCACACCGCGAACGGCAACGGCCCGGCCGCTCCTTGGAGGGCCGCCGCGAACTGACGGTCGCGCACCGGCCACCGCGAACCTGCCGCGGGCGCTCGGCGACCGAACCCCGCCGGGGCCGGCCCCCCCTCAGCGCGCGAGCGACTTCTCGCGCTCGGCGGCGGCCGGTACGGGCGCGGGCGCGGCCACCTCCACCGGAGGGACCAGCCACCGGGGAAGGCGCGGCTCCACCAGGGGCCGCAGCGCCGCCCGCACCGGTGGCGTCGAGAGCAGCACGACCACCGCGACCGCGGCGGCGCTGAGCACCAGCGTTCCCGGCAGCCCCGCCTGCCGTAGCACCCGGAAGGCGCCGTAGTACTCGGCGACGCGGAGCACGATCCCGTGCAGCAGATACGGGTAGAGGGTGACCGCGCCCAGGGCGGTGATCCAGGTCCTGCTGCCCGGCACCAGCGCCAGGAACGACGCCACAAGCAGCACGGACACGGCGAACAGCGCCACCCTGAGCAGCAGGTACTGCCCGAGCGAGACGTGCAGGAGCGTGTTGTCGGCATCGCTGGAGAGCCAGTCGTCGTTCGGGTCCGGGGAGAGCCGGCAGGCGAGCGCGAAGGCGCCGGCGAAGACGGGTACGGCCGCGCAGCGGGCCGTGCGGGTGCGCAGTCTGGCGAAGTGCTCGGGACGCAGCCGCAGGCCCAGGACGAAGAACGGCAGGAACATCAGGACCCGGGGCATCGCCATGTCGCCGGTGATCCGGGTCGTGCCCGCGGCCAGGGAGATGACGAGCGAGATGGGCACCGCGTAGCGCAGCGCGTTCCAGATCGGGGTGGTGAGCCGCCACACGAACAGGGCGAGCAGGAACCAGCACAGATAGGTGGGCGCGACCGGGGTGATCTCCAGGTCCGAGCCGCGGCACCAGTGGTACACGAAACTGTAGATGGTCTCGAAGATCAGGTACGGCAGCAGCACCCCGGTGAGCAGCCGGCGGATCTGGTCGGGCCGGCCGGTGAAGCTGCGGGAGAAGTAGCCGCAGAGCAGGATGAAGGCCGGCATGTGGAAGCCGTAGACCAGGTTGTGCATGGCTCTGAGAACCGGCGTCTGCGGCGTGATCACCTGCTCCCAGCTGTGGCCGAGCGCCACCAGGACGATCAGCAGGAACTTGGCGTTGTCGAAGAACGGGCTGCGATCAAGGGTTCGGGGGCTGCCGGGACCGGGAGGGTGGGTGGCGCTGGTCATTCACCCCAACGTAGGGGACGGTGGGCGGATCCCGCAGCCGCCACCGCCGAGGGCACGGGACGTTCCCCGGGTCTTCACCCACTTCCACCTTCCCGGTTGACATGAACACCCCTACTCTCTGGGCATTCCGTCCCCCACCCCGGAGGTAGCCGTGTTCGGCGAGCCCAGACCGCGCCGCACCCGCACCGCCCTGCTGTCCGCCCTAGGCCTCGCGGCCGCGTCCGCGGGCCTGTGGGCCGGCCTCGGCCAGGCGTCCGCCGCCCAGGCCACCACGACCGTGCCCACCCCCGACCACGTCGTGGTCGTGGTCTTCGAGAACCACGCCTACAACCAGGTCATCGGCAGTTCCAGCGCCCCGTACATCAACTCGCTGAAGTCGGGCGGCGCCAGCCTCCCGGCCTCGTACGCCGAGACCCACCCCAGCCAGCCGAACTACTACGCGCTGTTCTCCGGCTCGACGCAGGGCGTCACCGACGACAGCTGTGTGACCCCCGGCTTCTCCTCCGCGCCCAACCTCGCCTCCGAGCTGATCGCGGCGGGCAAGACGTGGGCGAGCTACAACGAGACGCTGCCCAGCCAGGGCTCCACCACCTGCACCAGCGGCAAGTACGCGCAGAAGCACAACCCGTGGTTCGGCTTCTCGAACGTGCCCACCTCGTCGGCGTACACCTTCGCCCAGTTCCCCAGCGACTACAGCAAGCTGCCGCAGGTCTCGTTCGTCACGCCGAACCTGTGCAGCGACATGCACGACTGCTCGGTGTCCACCGGCGACACCTGGCTGAAGAACAACCTGGGCGCGTACGCGACCTGGGCCAAGACCCACAACAGCCTGCTCGTCGTCACCTTCGACGAGGACAACAGGCTCTCCGGCAACAAGATCCCCACCGTCCTGTACGGCCAGCAGGTGACGCCGGGCTCCTCGTCCCCGGCGACGTACAACCACTACAACCTGCTGCGCACCCTCGAGGACATGTACGGCACCGCGCACGCCGGGCAGGCCGCCAACTCCAGCGACATCACGGGGATCTGGGCCAACTGACGTGTACGTAGCGGACAGTCGCGGCACCCCCGCCGCTCCCGCGGACGCCGCCCGGCCCGGTGCCGGGCGGCGCTCGGCCATCGCCCCCACCGTGTTCGCGCTGGGCACCGTCAGCCTCATCACGGACGTCTCCTCGGAGATGGTCACCGCCGTCCTGCCGCTGTACCTGGTGACGGGCCTCGGCCTGTCCCCGCTCGGCTTCGGTCTGCTCGACGGCGTGTACAACGGCTTCAGCGCGCTCGTCCGCCTCGTCGGCGGCCATCTCGCCGACCGGGGCGGCCGCCACAAAACGGTCGCCGTGCTCGGCTACGGCCTCTCCGCACTGTGCAAACCCCTTCTGTTGGTGGCGAGTTCGCTTCCGCTGATCGGCGCCGTGCTCGCCGCCGACCGCACCGGCAAGGGGCTGCGCACCGCCCCGCGCGACGCCCTGATCTCCCTCGCCTCCGATCCCCGGTCACGCGGGCGGGCCTTCGGCGTGCACCGGGCGATGGACACGGCGGGCGCACTGCTCGGCCCGCTCACCGCCTTCCTGATCCTGCGTCAGGCGGCGGACGGTTACGACGCGGTGTTCACGGTCAGCTTCTGCGTGGCCGCCGTCGGCGTCCTGGTCCTGCTCCTGTTCGTCCCCTCCCGGACCCCCGCGACCGCGCTCCCCCAGGACGCTCCGCGCGCCTCCCTCAAGGCGGCCCTGGCTCTTCTGCGCATCCGGCCGATACGTCAACTGACGCTCGCTGCATTGCTGTTGGGGCTCGCCACGGTCAGCGACTCCTTCGTCTACCTCCTGCTCCAGCACCGGCTCGGCGTCCCCGACCGCTGGTTCGCACTGCTCCCCCTCGGCACGGCCGCCGCCTTCCTGCTGCTCGCCGTACCCCTGGGCCGGCTCGCCGACCGGCTGGGGCGCCGGCGCGTCTTCCTCGGCGGGCACATGGCCCTGCTGCTGGCGTACGTGTTGCTCCTGACCGGCTGGCAGAGCCCGGCCCTGCCCTTCCTCACGCTGGCCCTGCACGGCGGGTTCTACGCGGCGACCGACGGCGTCCTGATGGCGGCGGCCGCCGGTCACGTCCCGGTCGAACTCCGCTCCTCCGGGCTCGCGTTGATCCAGACCGGCCAGGCGCTCGCCCGGTTCTTCTGCTCGATCGCGTTCGGCGCGGCCTGGACCGCGTGGGGCGACCGCACGGCCCTCGGCACGGCGACGGCCGTCCTCGCCGGATGCGCGGTGGGCGCGTTCCTGCTCCGTCCCTCGGCCCCCGAGACGAAGGCCCGATCCGAGAAGTCGACCCGACCCGAGAAGTCGACCCGACCCGACATGAAGGCCCGACCGTGACGCTCCGCAACAAGATCCTGGTCCTCGTGGCGGCCTTGGCGGTCCTGGCCGCGGCCGCCGCCGCGTCCGTGCTGCACGCCGCGGACCGCGAGGACCAGAAGAACCGACCGCGCTCCGACGGCCCCCGCGTGACGGCGGGAACCGTGTCGCTGCGGCCCGGCTCCGGGCCCAGGATCGTGTTCCGCAGCATGGCGTGGGGCCCGCACCGCGACGAGCTGGCCACGGTCGCGGCCGGCGACCCGGCGGGGCCGCGCACCGCCTCGGGCGTGAAGTGCCTGCGCTTCTACGCGGCGGCCGGCACCGGCGTCTGCCTCCAGGCCGAGCGCGGCACGATGACCGACTCGTACCGCGCGGTGATCCTCGACGACCGGCTCGAGGAGCGGGCCCACTACGCGCTCCCCGGCATCCCGACCCGGGCCAGGGTCTCGCCGGACGGACGTTGGGCGGCCTGGACGGTGTTCGTGGGCGGTGACTCGTACGCGGGCACCAACTTCTCCACCCGCACGGCCGTGCTCGACACCCGGACCGGCCAACTCACCGCATCCCTCGAGGAGTTCACGGCGTATCTGAACGGCGTCGAGCACCACAGCGCCGACACCAACTTCTGGGGCGTCACCTTCGCCGACGACGACCGGCACTTCTACGCGACGATGGCGACGGGCGGCCACACCTATCTGGTACGGGGTGATCTCGCGGCGCGCACGGTGACCTCCCTGCACCCCAACGTCGAGTGCCCCTCGCTCTCCCCCGACGGCACCCGCGTCGTCTACAAGAAGCGGGTGACGGGTCTGCCCGCCGACGCGCCCTGGCGGCTGTACGCCCTCGATCTGGCGACGATGGCGGAGACCGCGCTCGCGGAGCCGCGCAGCGTCGACGACCAGGTGGTCTGGCAGGACGACCACACCGTGGCCTACGCCCTGGCCGGCGACTACGGCACCGACCTGTACACGGTCCCGGCCGACGGCACGGGAAAGCCCAGCCGCCTGCTGACGGCGGGGCTCGCCCCGGCCTACCTGCCCTGACACGCCGCCGGGCGGGGGCGGAGCGGGCCTCCCCGGCGCGGGCGGGCCTCCCCGGTGCGGGGCGGGCGTCCGCGGCGCGGGGCGGGCTGAAGCGTGCGTGCCCCGCACAGAGAGGGCGGCCCAGCTCCTGGCAGGGAGCGGGCCCTTCTCCCCGCGAAGGCTGGCGCTACTCCTTGTGCGCGCGGTAGAAGTCCCGCTCCATCTCGCGCGCCTCGACCATGATGTGCAGGCGCCGCCCCTCGACCCCGCTCACATGCTTGCGGGCGATCTCCAGGACCGTCCCGGCGAGCTTCTCGACCGCCTCCGGGGTACGCCCGGAGAGGATGGCGACCTGGATGAAGACGGCGTCGAGGTCGTCCTCGTCAGCGCCGAAGTACGACTCCTCGATGCGCCGGAACCGGGTCTTGAAGGCCTCGGTGGAGGCGTTGATCGGGGCGGGCGCGACCTCGTGGACCTCACGGGCGAAGGCCCGCCGGTCGAAGGTGGCGGCGAGTCGCTCGGAGTATTCGACGGTGACGAACGGCATGACCAATTCCCTTGTTCTGCCTACGGGTTGACGGGTGGACGGTTCAGCTGGAGGTCTTGCGGGAGGCGTAGTGGCGGGCGGCCCGCACCCGGTTGCCGCACTTGGTGGTGCACCAGCGGCGGGCGGCGTGGGAGCGCAGGAACCAGCGGGTGCAGCCCGGCGCGCCGCAGGGCGCGAGCCGGTCGGCGTCGTCGCCGGTGAGCAGGTCGGCCCCGTCCTCGGCGAGGGCGCACAGGGCGGCCCCGACGGGGTTCGCGGTGTCGGGTTCGTCGGCGCGGTGCGGCTCCCGCCCGGTCCACACGAGGCGGGGTGTGGGGGGCGCGGCGGCCAGGGCGGCGTTCAGCGCCTCAAGCGCGGACGGCGCGGGCACGGCGCCCTGTGCCCGCGCGGCGAACAGCTCTCGCAGCGCCTCACGCAGCGCCCGCAGCCGCCCCGCCTGACGCCCACTCAGAACCGTACGGTCCGGGAGCAGTTCATGCCGTACGAGCCAGAGCCGCGCGGCGTCCGTGTCCTCAAGGAGGTCGACCTGGCCGTGGCTGAGCGCGAACCGGGTGTTGACCAGGGCGAGGGAGAGAAAGCGTTCCTCGCCGGGGACCGGCAGCTGGTGGAGGTAGTGGGGGGCGTCATGATCCACGCCTCTCATGCTAACGCTTGCCGTTGCCCGTGAGAAGCTCTACCGTCACCTAACGGCAAATGAAGTCCGAAGACGTGAGGGAAGGGGCGGGCCGGAACATGACCACGCACACGACGGGGCGGCGCCACGGCACGACGGGCATCGATGTGGAGCGGGTGCGCGAGGACTTCCCGATCCTCGGCCGGACGCTCGACAGCGGGGCGCGCCTGATCTATCTGGACTCGGGCGCCACCACGCAGCGGCCGCTCCAAGTCCTGGACGCGGAGCGGGACTTCTCCCTGCACCACAACGCGGCCGTGCACCGCGGCGCCCACCAGTTGTCGGTCGAGGCGACCGAGGCGTACGAGGGCGCGCGTGCCAGGATCGCCGCCTTCGTCGGCGCGGCGGCCGACGAGATCGTCTTCACCAAGAACACCACCGAGGGCATCAACCTGGTGGCGTACGGGCTCGGCCACGCGGGCCGTGTCGGGCCGGGCGACACGATCGTGGTGACCGAGATGGAGCACCACGCGAACCTGGTGCCCTGGCAGCAGCTCGCCGAACGGACCGGCGCCACCCTCACCTGGTTCGGCCTGACCGACGACGGCCGGCTCGACCTGGACCGCCTGGAGGAGCTGGTCGACGAGTCGACGAAGGTCGTGGCCCTGACCCACCAGTCGAACGTCCTGGGCACCCTCAACCCCGTCCGCACGATCGCGGACCGGGCGCACGCGGTGGGCGCCCTCGTGGTGGTGGACGGCGCCCAGTCGGTGCCTCATCGCCCGGTGGACGTGGGCGAGTTGGGCGCGGACTTCCTGGCCTTCTCGGGCCACAAGATGCTGGGCCCGAGCGGCGTCGGAGTCCTGTGGGGACGGGCCGCGCTCCTCGCGGAACTGCCCCCGTTCCTGACGGGCGGCTCGATGATCGAGGTGGTGGAGATGACGCACTCCACGTTCCTGCCGCCGCCCCAGCGCTTCGAGGCGGGTGTCCCGATGACCTCCCAGGCGGTGGGCCTCGCGGCGGCGGTGGACTATCTGGAGGCGCTGGGCATGCGGGAGGTCGCAGCCCACGAGCAGGCCCTGACCGCCCTGGCCCTGGACCTCCTGGACGAGATCCCGGGGGTACGGATCATCGGCCCCGGGAACGTCGCGGACCGGGGCTCGGCGGTGTCGTTCGTGGTGGACGGCATCCACCCCCACGACGTGGGCCAGATCCTGGACGACCGAGGCATAGCCGTCCGCACCGGCCACCACTGCGCCCGCCCCCTGACCCGCCGCTACGCGGTACCGGCCACGACAAGGGCGAGCTTCTACCTCTACAACACGGAGACGGAGGCCCACGCCCTGGCCGAGGGGGTGCGGGCGGCCCAGAAGTACTTCGCGTGACGCACAGGGCCCCCGCGGACGACCGGGCCGACTCGGGCCCGAACCCCCTTACAGCACCGGCAGGTTCTTCCGCAGCTCAAACGCGGTGACCTCCGACCGGTACTCCTCCCACTCCTGCTTCTTGTTGCGCAGGAACTGGCGCGGCCAGATGACGGCCTGGGGTTACCCGGCTGAGAGACTCGCTGACCTGCGGCCGAGCGGTCGTCAACGGTCGTTGTTTGTCACTCTGGGCCGCCCTTCGACGGCCCAGGGACGGCCCGAAGCGGGGTATGCCCGCCCCGCTCGGACGGTCAGAGACGGAGCCCTTCCGCCACATCACCCATAGTCGTGACGACCGTATCGGCGCCCGCGTCAGCGAGGGCCCGGCCCTTGCCGGGTTTGTTAGCGAACCCGACGGAGCGGCCGCCAGTGGCCTTTGCGGCTTCCACGTCCGTCACCGAGTCACCGATAAGCGTGCAGTCGTACGGAGGCGTGTCTAGTTCACTGGCCGCCACCAGTAGTGAGTGAGGGTCAGGCTTCATTGCGTCCGGCTGGTAGGGGGCACGACCAACGACCGTGTCCACGAGCTGGCTGAGCCCGTGCAACAGCAGGAACGCCCGGACGCAGTCCGCCGAGTTATTGCTGACAATGGCGACCTTCCGGCCCGAGGCACGGGCCCCTTCGAGTGCAGCCACAGCCCCGGCGATAGGCGGCCCCGCCAACCGCACGGCCGTCACCTCAGCTTTGGTCAACTCGTCCTCGATCGCACGCAGCGCAGATTCCCCGCCCTGCGGGGCAAGACGGAGGATTTCCATCGGGTCGTCGGTGCCGTGAGCCTTGCTGCCCAGTGCCGCGTCAAACTCCGCCAAAGTCTCTGCGAGATGACGCGCAACGTCTGGCGCCGGGCTGCCCGCGAACACGTCGCAGATAGGCCCATCAAAGTCGAACAGCACTGCTCGTGTGGCTCCGAGTACTTCCGCCAGGGTGCTACTTCCCATCCGGGTCGAAGTCCCTTCCGATGGTCTCCCACACGCTGTCGAACCACATGCGCGCCTGGCTCACCTGCTGGGCTCCGCTGGACGACTCGCCCTCGTTCAGCGAGTAGTGGAACAGCGTGGCGTCCGCTCCCACCAGGTCGTAGATCTCTATGGCTTCGCCCTGCGTCACGACCTTGTTCGGCCGGATCGGGTAGTACCCGAAGAACGCGTCTTCCTGATTGATCACGTAGAGCTTGAAGAACTGCGTGCCGCTGTGGACGCGCACGCTGACCTTCGCTTCGCTGACCAGTCCGAGCACGCTGAGTTCATGCATCGTGTTGGCGATGCTTCGGGTGAAGCTGACCATCATGTTGTGCATACGGGCCCGAAGTCGCGGGTCGTCGCTGCCGTCCTCGCGCCGGACTGGGGCGGCCTGGGGCACTGACATGTCGGGCACCAGGATGCGGATGTTGATGGTCGACGGAGTCAGGCGCCCGATCCGAATCTTGTCGATCGGCTCCTGAAGCGCCCCGTGCAGTGTCTCGCTGGAGAACCCCGCGAAGTCGATCGACACGTTCTCGCTAGCGAAGGCCTGTTCCACGTACGGCCGCAGGCCCGCCGGCCGTTCGGTGCGGTTCCGTACGTACACCCCGCTCCCCTTGCGGGAGACGATCAGCCCCTCATCCTCCAGCTCACGGAGAGCGCGTTGGATCGTGGCGCGCGCGAATCCGTACGCCTCCGTCAGTTCTTTCTGCGACGGGATCTTGTCGCCGGGGCCCAGCTTCCGGGTCCGGATGGCGGCGCTCAGACTGCTCGCCACCTGCTCATACGGCGGTCGGTCGTCGTCCGGGTCCAGGGGTTCAGGCGTGAACGTCATGCCTTTGATGCTACGGCCTCTCTGCTCGATTGGGACAGCCAAGATAGTCAGGTGTTGACGTGGCTAGCCAGGATGGCTACGTTGTTCTTATCCGAACCGGGCTAGCCAGGTTGGTCAGGCGGGCTCGGGTGGTGCTGGCTTGGGATTGCTCGTTTTGAAGGCGGCTTTGGCCGCGCGCTGCGGGCCCTGCGCTGGTCGTTCCTTGACAACTGAATGGGGATCATGCCGCCTCTCCTCGGCCAAGTAGGCGGCCACGCGGGTCTCTCGCGTGACGTATAGCGCTACCCCAACCTTCCGCAGCCTGCTGCGGGCCGGTTGCCTCCTCTGCCCGTCCGGGCGCCCTGCGGGGCGGTCGTACGGGCGGGGTTGAGGGGAGCCGGATTGACCGACTTCAACGGCGCGCGGCCCCGGTGCTGGAACACCGGGGCCGCTGTTCGAGCCGTTTCACCTGCTAGGGAGACCACGACTCATGAAGAACATCGCTGCACTTCAGACGGCCGTTACCGCCGTGCTGCCGGACATCGAGCCGACGTCGGCCGAGCTGGACGCCATCGAGGCCGAGATGCCGCTGATCCTGGCGGAAGTCGAGTTGCTGGACGCGCAGATCATCACGCTGGACCGCACGCCGAACGAGCTGGACGCCCGCCGTACCCGGCGGGCCCGGCGCAAGGTGCTGGCAGCCCGCCGGGCGCTGGCCAACCACACCGGTACGCCGGAGGTGGCGTGATGGCCGTGCTTCCTGCCCAGATGTCGAACAGTGGCGGCCGGTGGCACCTGTACGTGCCGCTGCTGAACGTTCCGGTCTCGCTGTGGCCCGCACACGAGTGGCCCCCGGCCGCTCCGGTCCCCACGCTCGCTGAGCGGGAGCGGGTGCTGGACGCGCTCGGCTACAGCATCCCGGCCCAGGACGAATGGTCCTGGACCGAGGACAGCGACATCCCGGGGAACCCCGCGACGCGGGTCCGCCTCATCGCCACCGTCACCGTCCGCCCTGTCGCCGGGGGCACGCGATGAACCGGGCCCCCAAGACGCTGTTGGTACTCGCGCTCGTGGTCGTGGTCGGGATGGCGTTCCGGGTGTCGTGGAACGCGTTGCGGGATGTGGCCCGTGCGATCGGTGCGGACCACACGGCCGCGATGCTCTACCCGTTCGTGGTCGACGGTCTGATGGCGCTGGCGCTGGTCGCCACGCTCGTGCTGACCGCCGACGCCCGGCGGTTCGCGCTGCGGGTGCTCGGCACCTACACCGCCGCTTCTCTGGTCCTCAACTACGTGCACGGTCTGGTCCCCGCGCTGCACGGGCAGTCGGTCGACTGGGGGCGGTTGGCCGACTGGAACCCGGCGAACTGGGCGCTCGTGCTGCTCGCGACGTCGCTTCCGGTCGGGTCGATCTACTTCGGGTCCGACCTGGTCGCCAAGGTTCTCCACCACCACCCCACCCCGACCGTAAATGGGGATGAAACGGCCGAAAGTATGAGGAATCGGTCGATGGCTGACCAGGGCGAATCCGGCCCGGAGCCTCGCATCGTGAACGCCGTGCCGATCCCGCGTCCAGTGCAGGTCGGGTTCCTGAAGCCGACTGTCGCGCTCAAGCCGGTACCTGCGATCGCGCCCATTCCGGTCGGCTCCGTCTCAACGGTGGCGGCCGACTCGACCAGGCCCCGCCGGGCGACTGGTCGCGTCCCCGACGTCGCGCGGTCTGCCCGACCCAAGCGCACCCCGGCCGAACTCCTCGCCGAGGCCCGGTCGGCGTCCGCCGACTGGCCCGACGCGCATCTGACGGCCGAGCGGCTCCGTAAGGCGGTTCACACGTCGGCGGAGAAGGCGCGCGGTTTGCGGGACGTGTTGCTCGCTGAGCGGGCCGCGTGATGGGCGCCGCGTACGCGAAGTGCTTCGACCCGTCCGGCGCCCGCTACGGGATACCGACGTTCCCGTGGAAGTTCGCCCCGGACGGCTACGCCACCCGCCGACAGTTGCGCGCCCTGGGGCTTCGCCCTGGTGGTCAGCCGGTCGCCGGACAGGTCATGCGCCGCTCTCGCCGCCGGGCGTCGGGGGTGAGTGTGGCGTTCCTGTACCGGGTCGAACTGGCCCTGCCGGTCCGTCCGATGACGTCGCGGAAGTGGGGCGCGCTCGCTTTGGCGATGCTCGCCCGCCGCACCTGCCCCGAGTGCCGCATGGATGCCGGGTACGTCATCCCGCCCTCGCTCGGCATGTGTGTGACCTGCGCTTATCCCGCTGATGCCGCCGCTTGAGATGCGGCGATGAACGGAGACGCTGTGAAGCTCACCGTCACCACCCACAAGGTGTTCGGCCACCGTGCCACCCAGCGCACCGCCCAGTACCTGGCCGACCAGGCCGGGCGTTTGGTGGCCCGGTCGGTGTCGGGCCGTATGCCCGACGTTCAGATCGTCCTGACCAACGCCCGGGGCCTGGCTGAGCTGGCCACCGCCGCCGAAGCCGAATTGGCCGGCGGGGTCGACAGGCGCGCCCTGGATCGCGAGATGCGCCACGCCGTGCGCGAGGCCCGTAACGCGGCCGGACGCGCGGTGGCGCGCACGGACGGTTCGGTGCTGGTGCTGGTCAACATCGACCAGCACCGCACCCCCGAGGACTTCGCCGTAACCCTCGTGCATGAGCTGGTCCACGCCATGCAGTTCAGCCGCAAGGGCGTGCGCGAACGCATCATCCGCGACCGCCGCCACTGCTTCGGCGTCGAGCGCCAGACCCGCCGCCAGGAACGCGAACACGAACGCCTGCTGAATCAGGAAGAGAACGAGGCCTACGGCCGCGAATTCCTCGCCAAGCAGCTCACCGCTGCCGCTGCCTGACCGGGGCAGCATCCTTCCCGTTGCCGCCCCGGTCCGGGGCAGTCAGGAGTCAACTCCCGTGGCTTTCAACGCCGTTCATTTCACGAAGAACCCCACCGGCGCCTCTGTGGAGCCGTCCGGTGCGCCGGGCGTTGCTGTAGCAGCGCTGGACGCTGAAAAGCCGTCTGTGCCCCTGTGGGTGCGCTCCGGGCGTGCCGTACGCGGTGCGGTCACCCACGAACACACCCGCACCGCTGGGCGGTTGGCGGTGCGCCACAGCATGTACGCGCTCGGCGGCGCCCGTATCGTGGCCCGCCGCACGTGGGAGGGCCGCACCGCCACCCGCTACGAACGCATGCTCCGCGCCGCCGAAGCATCCGGGAACTACGAGGTGGCGGCCGAGTGGGAGGAGCGCGGGCAGCGCTTCCGTGAGGCCCGACACCGCCGCCGCATGGACCTGCTCACCGCTCCTGTCGATGCCGCCAAGAGCGTGCTCGTGGGTACCGGCATGGGCATCGGGTCGCTGGTCGCGCTCGGGGTGGTGCTGGCCATCGCCAACAAGGACGCCGCCGACGTGGTCACCCCGCTGATGGCCGTGGTCGAACTGGTCCGGCTGCTCGTGGTCATCGTCACCGTGGTGTGGGGTCCGGCTGTCACGATCGGCCCGTTCCTCGCGCTGCTCGCCCTGTGGGCGGTCGGCCGGCACCAGCAAGCCGCCCCGAACTGGGCCCTGCCCGCCGCTGTCCGCAACGGTGAGGGTGAGCCGATCACTCCGTCCATCGTCGTCAAGGCACTGCGCGACCTCGGTGTGCCCGCACTGGGCAGGGCTATCAAGGAGATGGGCGACGCCGGGGCGTCGATGCTCGGACCGATCCGGATCGCCGGGTGCGGCGTCGAAGTCGACGTGACCTTGCCGTCCGGGGTGTCGACGAACGAGGTTCAGAACCGGCGCCGCAAGCTCGCCGAGAACCTGTCCCGGCATGAGCACGAAGTGTTCATCACCATCCCGCAAGCCGCCCGCACGGTGCGCCTGTGGGTCGCTGACAGTGGCGCGCTGGATGAGCCGATCGGCCCGTCCCCGCTGGTCACGGACGAGACGATGACCGCCGACTACGCCAAGGGCCGCGCCCCCTGGGGACAAGACCTGCGCGGGGATGCGGCGGCCATCAGCCTGTATCAGCGCCACCTGCTGATCACGGGCCTGTCGAACCAGGGCAAGACTGTCGCGCTGCGC
The DNA here is from genome assembly GCF_003627815.1 of Streptomyces hundungensis. Lineage (NCBI taxonomy): Bacteria > Bacillati > Actinomycetota > Actinomycetes > Kitasatosporales > Streptomycetaceae > Streptomyces > Streptomyces hundungensis. The sequence goes on along the minus strand of NZ_CP032698.1, from coordinate 6,101,149 downwards.
TCGCTCGCCCTGTGGGTCGCGCTGGACCGGTCGGTGCAGTTCCTCATGGGTGACCTCAAGGGCGTGGGCGACTGGGCCATGTTCGAGGGACTGGCCAAGGTCCTAATCCAGGGACCTACCGATGACCACGTCATCCGGGTCACGGAGATGGTCGAGAGCGCGGTGGATGAGATGAACCGCCGCCTCCAGGCCCCGCCCGGCACCGTGTTCCCCGCCCTGATCGTCCTGGTCGATGAGGCGCAGGTGGCGTTCATGTGCCCGGTCAAGGACGACGAGAAGCGCCCCTATGGCGGCTCGAAGGCCAACTCCCGGTACTTCATGGCCGTCCGCAAGATTCACAATCAGGGGCGTGCGGTCAACGTCCTGATGTGGCAAGGCACCCAGGACCCCACCGACCAGAACCTTCCCAAGCTCGTGCGCGAAGGCGCCCACACCCGGGCATCCCTCGCGCTCGGCACCGAGTCTCAGGCCCGCATGGCGCTTGGAGACAAGGCGGTTGACGGTGGCGCCGCCCCGAACCTGCTCCGTCCGGGGCTCGACCGGGGAACGCTGGTCGTCGCGTCCGACGGCATCGCCATTCCCGCGGGGCAGGCCTCGATCACGGTGCGCACGCACTACATCGACGACGACGCGGCCGTGGCCATCACTGACCGCGCGAAGGCCCTGCGCGATGGCGTCACCACGGTGACCGTGATCGAGCGGGGTGAGGAGCGTGACCCGCTCGCCGACATCGCTTCCGTGGTCGGGACAGCCGAGCGGGTCCGCACCAAGGACGTCCTCGCCCGGCTCGCCGCCCGCAACGCGGACGCCTACGGCAAGTGGTCCTTCCTCGACCTCAAGCGCGTTCTCGATGGGACCGGGGCTGAGCCCTACAAGTCCGATGGCGTCATGGTCGTCGCCCGTGACCGGGTCGCCCGGGCGCTCGCCAACCGCGACGACGACGGTTCCGCTTCCGCCGCATAGATCAGGGAGCGAACCCCTGGCGGGTCAGGGAGTCAGGGAGAACTCCCTGCCCCCCTCCCTGACCCGCCTCCCTCCCTCTCACCTGCGCAAATGATCTGCCAGGGAGTCAGGGAGGCCCGCAGGTCAGCACCCCCGAAACCCCCTCCACACGCCACCCCGCAGGGGGTGTCTCTGCCTCCCTGAACCTCCCCGGAAGGGATTCCGCATGTTCCCCGAACACCCCCGGCACGCGCCGGTTGAGCGGGTCATAGAAGTCCACCACCCCGCCCCGATCCAGCCGGTTGCGGCGCCGCTCGTACCGGTCCAGCCGGGCACTGTCCCGGCAGTCGCGAGCATCGTCCTGCCGGACGGGCGGGTCGTCACCGGCTACGCCATCGCCCCCGCCAAGCCCGAACCCATCGCCGCCAAACCGGCTGTGTCCCGCACCGCCGTGAACGTCGCTCTCGGCGGGATCGGCTTCGCCGCCGTATGCGGCGGGCTGCTCCTGCTCACCTCGTTCATCGCGGCCCTGACCGCGTTCATCACGCAGCTCATCATCCTGGCGGCCGTGATCTTCGGAGGCTGGATCTCCGTGCAAGTCCTTGGCCCCCGGCACGGTGACGGCGGCACCGTCGTCAACATTCGGCGCGCTGTCTTCAAGCGCAACCACTTCCACGGCTGACCAGGCAGGAAGGGTAATCCCTATGGCTCACACACCGGCCCGACCACCCAAGCGCTACCCCGGCGCGGCCTCCACCACCCCGGGCGGGAGGGTCCACCTGGGGTCCAGGCCCGACACCGCCCCGCGCGGAAGCGAGTACCTCGACACCACCCGCAACGACCCTCGTACGCGCGCCTCCTGACACCGTCGAAAGGCCTTCCCGTGCTCCGACTCCGCCTCCAGCTCACCGGTTGGTCCCGCCGGACGCTGATCCTGACCGACACCCCGCGCCCCGACTGCCCCGACTGTGAGGGCGACGGCGCCATCGGGTGCGACTACGGCGACCACGAGGGCGAATACGCCGACACCGACTGGTACCCCTGCGGCTGCTGGACCCAATGGCGCAAAGCCCTGATGCCGCTCCCGCGCCTGCCCCGCCTCCTGCGCCGACGCGTCGACCACCGCGACCCGTGGAGCGACGAACCGCCGTTCTAGCTACGCCAAGGGCGGCCCCCGTCTCGCCAAAGTCCGGGGCCGCCCTTGCCTGCCAGTGCTTCTCACAGAACTGGAGACATCCAGCATGACGCAACCCACCGACATCCGGCGAGAGCGCACTCAGGGCCCATCCTGCCCTTCCATGTGCGATCTGGTGACCACGGCGCTCGAAGTGGCCCGTACGGGCCTGCCGGTACTGCCCCTGCGACAAGGCAAGGTCCCGTTCGGGAACTGCCGCACCTGCGCCAACAACGCGTGCGGCGGACGCCCGAACATGAAGAACGCGGGCCCCTGCCAGTGCCCCGACGTGTGCCACGCGTGGGCCGCAGCGACCACCGACCCGAACGTCATCAGCTCCCCGGCATGGGGGCGGGCGTGGCGCCGGGCGGTCAGCGTCGCGTACCACCCGGGAGGTGCCGGGCTCACGGTGGTCGACCTCGATACGCCGGCCGCCGTGGCCTGGGCCCGTGACATCCTTCCGCCCACCCGGACCGTGCCCACCACGCGTGGGGAGCACTGGCTCTACCAGGGCGCCATGCGGTCGGTGAACGGGGTCCGGGCTGGAGTCGACATCAAGTCCACGATGGCCTATGCCCGTTGGCGCGGACACGGAACCGGCACCCTCACCGCCCTGCCGGACACCGTGCGCGCGCTGGTCGCGAAGTCTGCCCCAGCTCTGCGCCCGCAGGTCGTCGCCGTGGCCGCGCTGGCCGGGGGCGGGGAGTGCCCTCACCGCACGCCCGCCTTCCTGGAACGCGGTATTGCCATGGCGGAGGAGCGCATCTCCGAGGCCCGGAGCACCGTGCACACGACGGTGTACCGGACGTTCCTCGCGGTGCTGTCCACGCACGGGCGGTGCGGGTGCCTCACCGACGCCCACGTGGCCCGCCTGTTCGCCGCCGCTCAGGCCAAGGGCGAGAGCGCCCGGCACTGCGCGGATGCGTGGGCCAACGCCCGCACGGCGCTGGGGATGTGAGCGCCGTGTCCGAGGACGAGAAGGACCCCGCCCGGAAGGTCATTACCGAGTACGCGCAGTCCCACTTTCGGTACTTCCGCACCACCGAGGGGACCGTGTACGCGCAGCGCAACGGCCACCCCGTAGCCCGTCCGATCCGCTCGCAGGGCACGACCGGTAGTCACCGGCAGGAACTCATGGTCGACCTGTTCCGCGATGGGCTTGGCGTGTTCAACGGCACCGCCATGAAGGAGGCGTTGGACTTGATCGAAGCACTCGCACTCTCCCAGGACGTTCAGCCCACCCACATTCGCGTCGCCCCCGGGTTCGACGGAGCGACGTGGCTGGACCTGGGACGCGACGACGGACAGTCCGTCCGCATCCACCCCACCGGCTGGGAGATCACCGTTCCCGACCCGCGTGAGGTGTCCTGGCGCCGCACCCAGCTCACCGGCGAACTCCCCCTGCCCGCAACCGACACGGACGGCAAGGGCATCGACCTCTTGTTGGGCCTGTGCAACTTCGCGGGCCCGGCAACCGAGTGCCTGGCCATCGCCTGGCTGCTCGGCTGCTTGGAGCCGTCCGTGCCCGTCCCCGCGCCGTTCCTCACCGGCCCCCAAGGCGCGGGCAAGTCGACGGGCGGCCGGATGCTGGTGCGCATCCTCGAAGGGATGACCGGCGACCTTCGGCGCGCTCCGAAGGATGAAGAGAACCTCATCACGGCCGTGGCCGCAGGATGGGTCACCGCCCTCGACAACCTCTCCCACCTGCCCCCGGACCTCTCCGACCTGATGTGCTGCATCGTCACCGGAGCCGAGAGCATCAAGCGCGCCCTATTCACCGATGGGGACGTTGTCCGCTCCCGCTACCGGCGCCCGCTGCTCCTGACCGGGATCGACGTCGGCGTCATCCGCCCCGACCTCGCCGAACGGCTCCTGCCCCTGCGCCTGGAGCGGCCCCGGGTGCGGCGCACCGAAGCCGAGTTGTGGGCCGACTACGCCGAAGCGCTGCCCGTCGTGCTCGGCTCGATGTTGGACCTGGCGGTCAAGGTCCGGGCCGCTGACGCGGTCACCCCGACCGACCTGCGCATGGCCGACTTCGCCCACCTGTGCGCCCAGTTCGACGCGGTTGCCGGGCTCGGCACGCTGGACGCCTACCGGGCCAGTCTCGACGACCTCAACGACGACGTCATCGAGGGTGACCTCCTCGCGCAGACCGTCCTCAAGCACGCCACCGAACTCGATCCCGGCGTTGACGTGCGGATGACATCGGCGGAGTGGCTGCATTGCCTCACCAGCCTCTACAGCGGAGAGGAATGCCGCCCCCTGCCCAAAGGGTGGCCCACCACCGGCAAGGTGCTCTCCGACCGTCTCAAGCGCCTACAACCCACCCTCGCCGCCCGGGGCGTCCTCGTGGACTGGGGCCGCAACAAGACCGCCCGGTACATCGAGATGAGCCGACAGGCCCCGCCCCCGCCCCCGAGCAACAAGCCGCGTTCTGACCGACTGCCGGGCGGGCGGACAAGCAAGAGGAGCACGCCCGGCCGGGTGCTCCTCTTGCTTGTCCCGGCGGCGCAGCCGCTCGGCAAGGGTCGCGCCGCGAAGCGGCCCCGCATTCACGCTCTGAGCAGTGACGCACCACCACAGAAACCACCCCTTCTTTTTTCTAAGAAGGGAAGACCTGCGTCACCCGCGTCACCACGCCCCCGCACACGGCCCCTGACCTGCCACAACAGCGGTGACGCAGACGGCCGAATCCTGCGTCATCGTGCGTCACCTGCGTCATCGGTGCGTCACCCGATGACGGACGCCTGCGTCACCGGTGACGCAGACCCCGAACCCCTGCGTCACCCGAAACCGCAGGTCAACGGCTCAGGTGACGCGGATGACGCGATGACGCAGAAATCCCCGCTTCGGACAGCACAGCCCACGACACCGGCGAAAGCCCCGCCAAGGAGGCATCGCATGCGCCCGCCACCAGTCATCGACACGCTCCGGAACGGAATCCCGGACCGCTACCTCACGCCCGAGGACATCGCCGCGATTTTCGAAGTGCCCAAGGAAACCGTCTACCAGTGGCGCAAGAAGCGCGTCGGGCCGCCCGGGTTCCGGATCGGCAAGCACGTCCGCTACGACCCCGCCGAAGTGCTCACCTACGTAGCCGAACGCAAGAACGCCGACCGCGACGCTGCTTGACGCCGCTCCCCGCCCGACTCAACTCCCCTGGGAGGGCCGCCTCGCGGCCCTCCCTCTCTCATCTCCGAGAAGGGACGGCCCACCGCATGGCAGGCCACATCCAAGACCGCTGGTACAAGACCGAAACCAACTCCGTCGGCAAGACCGTCCGCACCAGGACCGACCGTTACGGCAGCGGTTTGCGCTACCGGGCCCGGTACATCGGCCCTGACGGCACCGAGAAGGCAAAGAGCTTCCCTGACGGGCAAAAGCGCCTCGCTGAACAGTGGTTGACGAAGATCAAGGCCGATATGGATGGCGGCCGGTACATCGACCCCAAGGCTGGCCGGACCACCTTCCGCCAGTACGCCGAGAAATGGCTCAACTCACAGACGACCGATCCCACCACGCGAGAGCCTGTAGGCGTTCAGATCAGGCGCCATGCCATCCCGTACCTGGGTTCCCGACCGCTCGGCACCTTCAAGCCCGAGCACATCCGCGATTGGCTCGCCGAACTGGAGCGATCCGTGCCCGCGTCGTCTTACCGCCGCGTAATCTTCGCGAGCGTGTCCGGAGTGTTCACTGCGGCCGTGGAAGACGACCACCTGCACCGAAACCCCTGCAAGGCCAGCACGGTTCACGCGCCCGGCCCCAACAACCGGCGCGTCGTCCCCTGGACTGCTGAGCGCACGTTCGCGGTGCGCGCTGCACTCCCCGAGCAGTATCGCGCCGCTGTCGACCTGGGCGCCGGATGCGGTCTGCGACAGGGGGAGATCTTCGGGCTGCCGGTCGATGAAATCGGGTTCGATACCGGTTGGCTGCACGTCGGGTGTCAGGTGAAGGTGTCGGGCGGGAAGCTCGTGTTCGGCCTGCCGAAGCGCAACAAGGAACGTGACGTGCCGCTCGCTGATTCCGTGGCGCACGCACTCAAAAAACACATGGATACCTACCCGCCGGTGGAGGTCACGTTGCCGTGGCAGCGTCCTGACGGACCGCCAGTGACCAAGCGGCTGTTGTTCGTTCGCCCCGACGGGGGCGGCGCCGTACGGCGAACGGACTTCAACACGCGTTACTGGAAGTCCGCGCTGGTGACGGCCGGGGTTATCCCCGAGCCCAAGCCGGGCGAGCGGCACCAGGCCGCTCGCGAGCACGGGATGCACGCGCTGAGGCACTTCTACGCGTCGGTGCTTCTGGACGCCGGCGAGAACATCAAGGCTCTGAGCAGCTATCTGGGCCACACCGACCCCGGCTTCACGCTGCGGGTGTACACGCACCTGTTGCCGAGCAGTGAGGGACGTAGCCGCAATGCCGTCGACGCGGTGTTCCATCCCGCCGCTTCGGCGTCCGACGGCCCACAGACGGCCCAGCCGTAGCCGGACACCAGAGAGGGCCCACGGTCATCGACCGTGGGCCCTCTCTGCGTTCTGGACCAATAACGCCCTGACCTGCGCCTACAGCACCGGCAGGTTCTTCCGCAGCTCAAACGCCGTGACCTCGCTGCGGTACTCCTCCCACTCCTGCTTCTTGTTGCGCAGGAAGAAGTCGAAGACGTGCTCGCCCAGGGTTTCGGCTACCAGTTCGCTGCGTTCCATCAGGGTGATCGCCTCGCCCAGGTTCTGCGGGAGGGGTTCGATGCCCATCGCTCGGCGTTCGGCGTCGGTGAGGGCCCAGACGTCGTCGTCGGCGCCCGCGGGGAGTTCGTAGCCCTCTTCGATGCCCTTGAGGCCCGCCGCGAGGAGGAGGGCGTAGGCGAGGTAGGGGTTGCAGCCCGAGTCGAGGGAGCGGACCTCGATGCGGGAGGAGCCGGTCTTGCCGGGCTTGTACATGGGGACCCGGATCAGGGCCGAGCGGTTGTTGTGGCCCCAGCAGATGTACGAGGGCGCCTCGCCGCCGGCGCCCGCCGTGCGCTCCGAGCCGCCCCAGATGCGCTTGTAGGAGTTGACCCACTGGTTGGTGACCGCGGCGATCTCGGCGGCGTGCTTGAGGAGGCCCGCGATGAAGGAGCGGCCCACCTTGGAGAGTTGGTACTCGGCACCCGACTCGTAGAACGCGTTCCGGTCGCCCTCGAAGAGGGAGAGGTGGGTGTGCATGCCCGAGCCCGGGTACTCCGAGAACGGCTTCGGCATGAAAGTGGCCTGGACGCCCTGCTCCAGGGCCACCTGCTTCATGACCAGGCGGAAGGTCATGATGTTGTCGGCCGTGGACAGCGCGTCCGCGTACCGCAGGTCGATCTCCTGCTGGCCCGGCGCCCCCTCGTGGTGGCTGAACTCGACCGAGATGCCCATGGATTCGAGCATGGTGATGGCCTGGCGGCGGAAGTCCATGCCGACGTTCTGCGGGGTGTGGTCGAAGTAGCCCGAGTTGTCCGCCGGGACGGGGCGCGTGCCGTCGAGCGGCTTGTCCTTCAGGAGGAAGAACTCGATCTCGGGGTGGGTGTAGAAGGTGAACCCGAGGTCGGAGGTCTTGGCCAGGATGCGCTTGAGGACGAAGCGCGGGTCCGCGAAGGACGGGGAGCCGTCCGGCATCCGGATGTCGCAGAACATCCGGGCCGTGCCGGGGGCCTCGGCACGCCAGGGCAGGATCTGGAAGGTGGACGGGTCCGGGCGGGCGATCATGTCGGACTCGTAGACGCGGGCGAAGCCCTCGATCGCCGAGCCGTCGAAGCCGATCCCCTCGTCGAAGGCCTGCTCCAGCTCGGCCGGGGCGACCGCCACCGACTTCAAAAAGCCCAGCACATCGGTGAACCACAGGCGCACGAACCGGATGTCGCGCTCCTCGAGAGTCCGGAGCACGAACTCCTGCTGCTTGTCCATAGCCACATCCTTGCAGTTCAGACGGCCTGTGCACCGCTGTCCCTCCGGGAGAGGGACGGCGGGGGAATCCTCAGTATCGAGGCGCCGGATTACCTCCACATTACGCACCCGGTATGACGTGCGGCACGTCCATCCCGCCGCCGTCGCCGGCGCGGCCCGCGAAGGCCCGCCCCCTGTCGGGTCCCCCGACTGTCGGCCGGTACGCCCCCCGGCCCGCACCGCCCCGCGCTCCCTCGCCTACGATCTGCGCCCATGGGGGGAGCGAGGCTCACGCGCGTGCCGCGTCCCGTGGTGCCGCTGAGCGCCATGGTGACGCCGTTCGGCGCACTCCCGCTCTGCCCGGCGACGGACGGCGCGAGGTCCGCCTTCCCGCGGTTCGGGGGCCGGCCGCGCGCGCCGGATCCGCACGTCCTTCAGGTCCTGCGGAGCCAGCGGGCCCCGCGACCCCGGCCGCCCCGGCCCAACTCCCCCCGATGCGAAGGACGTTACGACACATGACCATGCAGGACGACTACCACGCCTCCCGCAGGGCCCACATAGAGGAGCAGCAGCGCAACCGGCAGGCCCGGCGCCGGCGCGAGACGATCGTGGCGATCAGCTCCGTCACCGCGGCCGTGCTCGTCGTCGCGGGCCTGGTGGGCTTCGGGGTGTACAAGTTCAGCACCATGAAGGACAGCGGCAGCACGAGTGCCGCGCCCCGGACGGAGCCGTCGGCGCGGGGGTCCGGTGACGCGTCGGGGCAGGGGTCCGGCGACGCGGGCGCACCGATCGCCGGCGAGAAGGACTGGGACACCAAGAAGCTGACCCGCAACCATGTGACGACTCCGGTGCGGTACCCCATGACGCCCCCGGTGGGCGGCGACCACGCCGCGGTGTGGATGAACTGCGGCGGCGTCGTCTACCAGAAGCCGGTTCCTGATGTGAACGCGGTGCACTCCCTGGAACATGGCGCGGTGTGGGTGACCTACACGGACAAGGCGTCCGCCGCCGATGTGAAGAAGCTGGGCGGCAAGGTGTCCGTGACGCCGTACTCGCTGATGAGCCCCTACCAGGACCAGGCCGGGGCGATCATGCTCAGCGCCTGGGGCAAGCAGCTCACCGTGGACAGCGCGGACGACCCCCGGGTGAACCAGTTCTTCACCCGGTACGTGGAGGGCCCCCAGACGCCCGAGCCCGGCGCCCCGTGCACCGGCGGGCTGGATGAGCGGTGAGCCGCCGCTCCTGGGGGCTCACCGCGGCGCTCGCGCTCGCGATGGTGTTCGCGGCGGCCGCGGTGCTCGTCTCCTCGGGCGGCAACGGAAGCGCCGCCGAGGCCAAACCCCGTACCCCTGAGGCAACTTCGGCCGACGCGGGGTTCGCGCGCGACATGGCGACGCACCACCAGCAGGCGGTGGAGATGTCCTTCATCGTGCGCGACCGCACCTCGGACGAGGAGGTACGGCGCCTCGCGTACGACATCGCCAACACCCAGGCCAACCAGCGGGGCATGATGCTCGGCTGGCTCGACCTGTGGGGTTTGCCGAAGAACGAGGCGTCCCAGGCGCCGATGGCCTGGATGGGCATGGCGATGGAGCCGGGCGCCGACGGCGCGCTGATGCCGGGCATGGCCACCAACGCCGACCTGAACCGGCTGCGGGGGCTCGGCGGCCGGGACGCCGAGGTGCTCTACCTCCAGCTGATGACCGAGCACCACAAGGGCGGCATCCACATGGCCGAGGGGTGTGTACGGCGCTGCACGGTGGGCCCGGAGAAGCGGCTGGCCCAGGGCATGGTCGACTCCCAGCACTCCGAAATCGACCTCATGGCGCAGATGCTGAGGAAAAGGGGCGTAACGCCGAAAACCAACTGACGCACCAAGTGACGCACCAATGGACGCGCCAACTGAGCACGGGTAAACGCTCTTTGGCGTTTCTTGGTGATCACATGCCCCCCGCATGAACCGTTCCTGACAAGAGTGACGCAGTACATGCGCGCATCAGACAGCGCATGTGCAGCAGGCGAAGACCTCACGCAGGGGGTTACATGAGAATTAGCCGCGCCAGGCGGCGCGCCGGTGTGAGCATGGCAGCGACACTGCCACTGCTCGCCGGCGCGCTCGCCCTCGGCATACCGTCCGCCCAGGCGGCCGACCCGGTCCCCGGCGGACGGGCCGCCCTCGCGGGCACCCAGCCCACCTGGGCCACCGGCTCCGCCGACCAGGGCGCCGCATCCGCATCCACCAAGGTCGACGCCCGGGTGTACCTCGCCGGGCGGGATGCGAAGGGCCTCGACGCGTACGCCGCGGCCGTGTCCGACCCGCGGTCGCCGTCGTACGGCAAGTACCTCAGCACCGCGCAGGCGCAGCAGCGCTTCGGCGCCACCCAGGAGCAGATCGACGCGGTCACCCAGTGGCTGAAGTCGTCCGGGCTGACCGTCACGGGCTCCAACCAGCACTACATCTCGGTCTCCGGTGACGTCGCCGCCGCGCAGAAGGCGTTCGCGACCCAGCTCCACAACTACCGCAAGGGCAACCGGACTTACCGGGCGCCCGCGAAGAACGCGTCGGCGCCGAACGCGCTCGCCGGCGCCGTTCTGACGGTGACGGGTCTGGACAACGCGCCGCACAAGGCGACCCACCAGGACACCCTTCCGGGTCCGGGCGCCGGCTTCCGCAACGCGGGACCGTTCTCCACGTACTACGGCTCCAACGTCGCCAAGACGCTGCCGGACGCGTACGGCGGCAAGGTCCCGTACGCCGTGCACGGCTACACCGGCCAGCAGCTGCGGGCCGCGTACGGCGCGGGCGAGTACACCGGCAAGGGCGTGACGGTGGCGATCACCGACGCGTACGCCTCGCCGACCATGGCCTCGGACGCCGCCCAGTACGCCAAGCGCAACGGTGACAAGCCCTACAAGACGGGCCAGTACACCGAGGTGCTCCCGGCGGACTACAACAGCACGGAGGCGTGTGACGCGTCCGGCTGGTACGGCGAGGAGTCCCTGGACGTCGAAGCCGTGCACGCGGTCGCGCCCGACGCGAACATCGTGTACGTGGGCGGCGCGTCCTGCAACGACCCGGATCTGCTCGACGCCCTCAACAAGGTCGTCGACCGGCACCTGGCCGACATCGTCTCCAACTCGTGGGGCGACATCGAGGCCAACGAGACCCCGGACGTCGCGGCGGCGTACGACCAGACGTTCAAGCTCGGCGCGATCGAGGGCATCGGCTTCTACTTCTCCTCCGGCGACAACGGCGACGAGGTCGCCAACACCGGCAAGAAGCAGGTCGACACCCCGGCCAACTCGGCGTGGGTGACGGCGGTCGGCGGCACCTCGCTGGCGGTCGGCAAGAACGACAAGTACCAGTTCGAGACCGGCTGGGGCACCGAGAAGGCCAGCCTGTCCGCCGACGGCAAGAGCTGGGTGAACTTCCCCGGCGCGTACACCAGCGGCGCGGGCGGCGGCACCAGCTCCACGGTGAAGCAGCCGTTCTACCAGCGTCACGTCGTGCCGGACGCGCTGGCGAAGGCGAACGGTGCGACCCGGATGCGTACGGTTCCGGACATCGCGGCCGTGGCCGACCCCAACACCGGGTTCCTGGTGGGCCAGACGCAGTCGTGGCCCGACAAGTCGGTGAAGTACGACGAGTACCGCATCGGCGGCACCTCGCTGGCCGCGCCGGTCATCGCGGGCGTCCAGGCGCTCGCCCAGCAGGCGCAGCGCTCCCCGATCGGGTTCGCGAACCCGTCGATCTACGCGCGCTTCGACTCCCGGCTCTACCACGACGTGACGGACCACCCGCTGGGTGCGGCCCGTGACCTCGCGGTCGCCCGGGTCGACTTCGCCAACAGCGTCGACGCGTCGGGCGGGCTGCTCACGTCCGTGCGGTCGCTCGGCAAGGACAGTTCGCTGGTGGCGACGCGGGGGTACGACGACGTGACGGGGGTGGGTTCGCCCGCGCCCGGCTATGTGGCGTCGTACACCAACCCGTTCCGCCGCTGACCCCATCCGGGGGTTCGCCCCGTCCCTGGCCACTTCCGGCCGGGGGCGGGGCGTTCGGCGTTTTTCGCCCCACCCCGCCCCTTCCCCAAACCCTCCGGGGGCGTGGATCGCCCTCCCACCGCGGCCCGCGCCCGCTTCTCGCGCAGTTCCCCGCGCCCCCAAAACCCCCGGTCATGTGCAGACCGTGCCCGCTTCTCGCGCAGTTCCTCGCGCCCCTAAAATCCTCGGTCGTCTGCGGGCCGTGGTCGCTTCTCGCGCAGTTCCTCGCGCCCCCAAGAAAACCCGTTTTCGTCTGCACGCCGTGCGTGGCTGGTCGCGCAGTTCCCCGCGCCCCTAACTGCTCGGTGCGGGCCAGCACCTCAGCCTGTCATGGGGGTCCCCCCTGGCCCTTAAGGCCTTGGGGGAGATTGAGGACGAGCGCCCTTAAGGCGCGATACGGGGTCTGGGGCGGAGCCCCAGGGGCCGAACCCTTCAACCCGCTGCACGGGCGGGTGGGTGGGCGAGGTGCCCGGGGTCTGGGGCGGAGCCCCAGGGGGCCCGGAACCAGCCAACCCCCGTCACGGGCGGGTGGGTGGGCAAAGGGGCCCGGGGTTAGAGGAGCCCCGCCAGCGACCCCGGCGCGTCCAGCATCAGCAGATGCCCCGCGCCCTCCGCGACCGCGAACCTCGCCCCCAGCACCCCCGCAAGGCCCCGCTGACGCCGAACCCAGCGCGGCCCGCCGGCCCCACCCGCCAGCACCGTAGCGGGGCAGGCCGGCAGCTCCAACTCCCGCCGCAAACACAGAAGTTCGGCCGCCACCGACCCGTACGTCGCGTTCTCCAGCAGCAGGCCACGCCACACCCGCCCACCCCGATAGCAGAGCCGCACCAGATCCCGCGGAGCCGGATCACCCCCGCCCGTACGCGACGCGCGGACCACGGCGCGGCGGGCCGCGGGGCCCAGCGCGGCGGGCGCGCCGGCGTGGCCGAGCAGGGAGCCCGCCGCGCGGGCGAGGGCGAGCCGCGCGGGAAGGGCGGCCGGCGGCCGAGCGCGCTCCTCGACGCTGGAGTCGACCAGGAGGAGCCCCGCCGTGCGGGAGGGATGCAGCCGTGCGAAGGCCTCCGCGTGGAACCCCGCGATGGAGTGGCCGACCACCGTCACGGGACCGGGCAGGCCCAGCCCGTCCAGGAGCCCCGCGATCCGCCCCGCCTCCCCCGCGGCGGTCGGCGGCGCCACGGCCGGCCCGGAAAGGCCGTGCCCGGGGCGGTCGAAGCGTACGACCGTGTGGTGGGGGGCGAGCAACGGCATCACCGGATCCCAGTCGAACCAGCTCATCCCGAGGCCCGCGCTGAGCACCACCACCGGCCCGGCCCCCTCGACCACCACATGGTGCGCCACCCCACCCCAGCGCAGAAACCTCCCCACGGGCCTCACTTGCGGCTCTCCTTGGCCACGCTCCACGCCAACACCCCCAACCAGATGGCGACCAGCAGGACTTGGAGGCGCTGGCCCGCGCCGAGCGCCCAGGTGCCCCGGCCCGCCTGGAAGGCGGCGACGGAGGTCAACGTCCAGGCGGTGGCGGCCAGTTCGAGGGCGACCAGGGCGGGGCCGAGGGCGGCGAGCGGTGGCCACCATCCGTAGCGGCGGGCCGCGACGGTCAGGGCGAGTACGCCCAGGAGCGCCCCCACCATCGCGAGGCTGCTGCTCACCGCGTGCGCGGTGTGGGTCGCGGGGACCAGGCCGGCCGTTTCGCGGGCCGCGCACACCGGGTCGGCGGTGGGCGCGCAGCTCAGCGGGAGCCGGGAGTCGAGGGCCGTGGCGGCGCCGAACAGCGCGAGGCCGAACCAGCCGAGCAGTGGCCAGCGCCGCCGGTCGCAGCGGGCCAGGGCGCACACCGCGCCGGCCAGTACGAGGAGCCCCGCGCCGAGGTCGGTCGCGCGGAACAGGCCCCCGAACGGCTGGTCGGCGGCGGCGAGTTCACTGACGTACGCCTGGATGGGGTCGAGTCCGGTGTGGAACACGAGCTCCAGCACCCAGGCCGTGTAGGCCAGGGCGCCGAGCGCGAGCAGAGCGGCCACGGGGCGGGGTCGTACACCACTGCGGGACATGGTGGGACCAAGGTTACGGGGGCGGCAGGGGGCGCTGGTGGTCCGGATGTACCCAGCTCGGCTTGCGGAACTTCAGGAAGGCGAGCGGGGCGAGGACGCCGAGCGCGAGCAGACCGCCGCCGACGATCAGCAGATAGCGCCAGAGCGGCTGTCCGCCGAACTGGTCCGGCGGCACGAACCCGATGAACAGCGCGGCCACCGACGCCACGAACCCGATGCCCGCGACCCAGGCGACGGCGGGCACCCGAAAGCCCCGCTCCACCTCGGGCCGGGTCCTGCGCAGCCGGACCACCGCCACGAACATCAGCAGATAGGCGATCAGATAGATCTGGACGGTGATGACGGAGAACATCCAGTACGCGCTCGACACGTCACCGCTGAAGGCGTACAGGATGCCGATCAGGGTGGTGATGACGCCCTGCGCGACCATGATGTTCTGCGGGGTGCCGTATCGGTTCAACCGCTGGAGGAACGGCGGCAGATACCCCTCCTGGCGCGACAGGAGCACCAGTCCCTTGGCCGGTCCGGCGAGCCAGGTCAGCATGCCGCCGAGCGCGGCGGCCACCAGCATCACCCCGACGACCTTGGTCATCCAGCCGATGTGGAAGTGGTCGAAGAACGCCTGGAAGGCCTGCATCAGGCCGGCCGTGAGGCTCAGTTGGGAGGACGGCATGACCCAGGAGATGGCCAGGGCCGGAAGGATGAAGATCAGCAGGACCAGGCCGGTCGCCAGGAACATCGACTTCGGGTACTCGCGCTTGGGGTCGCGCAGCGAGGAGACGTGGACGCCGTTCATCTCCATGCCCGCGTACGACAGGAAGTTGTTGACGATCAGGACCAGGCTGGCGAGCCCGGTCCACGGGGGCAGCCAGTGCGAGGCGTTCATGGGGGCGGCGGAGGGGTTGCCCTGGCCGAGGAAGACGAAGCCGAGGGCGACCAGGACCACGCCGGGCACGAGCGTGCCGATGACGAGTCCCATCGAGCTGAGGCCCGCGACGGTCTTGGTGCCGCGGGAGGAGATCCACACGCCGGTCCAGTAGATGACTACGATGACGATGGCGACATAGAGCCCGTTCTCGGCCAGGCTCGGGTCGATGACGTAGGCGAAGGTCGAGGCGACGTAGGCGAGCAGGCTCGGGTAGTACGCGATCGTCATGGCGAACTGGCACCACACGGCGAGGAAGCCGAGGGGTTTGCCGAGCGCCTCGCTCACCCAGCGGTAGATGCCTCCGGTCCAGCCGGAGGCCAGTTCGGCGCCGACCAGCGCGGTCGGGAGCAGGAAGACGACGGCCGGCAGGAGGTAGAGGAAGATCGCGGCCAGGCCGTAGATGGCCATGGAGGGCGAGGGCCGCAGGCTCGCGACGGATGCCGTCGTCATGAGGCCCAGGGTCACCCAGGAGACGAGCTGCCGTGGGGTCCCCTCGTCCGCGACGAGTTCTTCATCGGAGGCGTCCGTGGTCGTCATGCGCCCATGATCGGCTCGGCCGACGGGTCCCGCATGTCGGCCGGCGGCCGGTCCGCGAGGCCGACCCGCAAGGAACGCGCCGTCCCTCGCCTGCGGCCGCTGCGCCGGGTACCGCGTCTCCACCCCATCGCGTCGCATTGACGATTAAGGTGAGGGCGTGCCTCAACTACGTCTCGCCCTGAATCAGATCGACTCGACCGTCGGCGACATCCCCGGCAACACCGAGGCGATCGTGCACTGGACCCGGCACTGTGCCGAACAGGGGGCGCACCTCGTCGCGTTCCCCGAGATGATGCTGACCGGCTACCCCGTCGAGGACCTCGCCCTGAGATCCTCCTTCGTCGAGGCGTCCCGTCGGGCGCTCACCGCGCTGGCCGCGCGCCTGGCGGCGGAGGGCTTCGGGGAGATCCCCGTGGTGGTCGGCCATCTGGACCGCTCCCCCGTGGCGGTCCCCCGGCTCGGCCAGCCGGCCGGCGCTCCTCAGAACGCGGCGGCCGTGCTGCACGGGGGCCGCGTCGTGCTCGGCTTCGCCAAGCACCACCTGCCCAACTACGGCGTCTTCGACGAGTTCCGCTACTTCGTGCCGGGCGACACCATGCCGGTGGTGCGGGTGCGCGGCGTCGATGTGGCCCTCGCCATCTGTGAGGACCTGTGGCAGGACGGCGGCCGGGTGCCGGCCACCCGCTCGGCCGGGGCCGGACTCCTGATCTCCATCAACGCCTCGCCGTACGAGCAGAACAAGGACGACTCCCGGCTCGACCTGGTCCGCAAGCGCGCCCAGCAGGCCGGCTGCACGCTGGCGTACGTCGCGACCGTGGGCGGCCAGGACGAGCTGGTCTTCGACGGCGACTCGATCGTCGTCGACGCGAGCGGCCACGTCTTGGCGCGGGCACCGCAGTTCTCCGAGGGCGCGGTGATCCTCGATCTGGAGCTGCCCGCGGCGGGCCCGGCCCCCTCGGGCGTGGTGGACGACGGACTGCGCATCGATCATGCGGTGATCTCCGAGGAGCCGGTTCCCGCCTACGAGCCGGAGCTCACCGGTGGGTACGCCGAACGGCTCGACGACGACGAGGAGGTCTACTCGGCGCTGGTGGTGGGCCTGCGGGCATACGTGGCGAAGAACGGCTTCCGGTCCGTCCTGATCGGGCTCTCCGGCGGCATCGACTCGGCGCTCGTCGCCGCGATCGCCTGTGACGCGCTGGGCGCGGCCAACGTCCACGGGGTGTCCATGCCGTCGAAGTACTCCTCGGACCACTCCCGGAGCGACGCGGCGGAGCTGGCCCGCCGGACAGGGCTCGCATTGCGCACCGTTCCCGTGGAGCCGATGTTCGACGCGTACATGGGCTCGCTCGATCTGACCGGACTCGCCGAGGAGAACCTCCAGTCACGGCTGCGCGGCACGATGCTGATGGCGCTGTCCAACCAGGAGGGCCACCTCGTGCTGGCCCCGGGCAACAAGTCCGAGCTGGCGGTGGGGTATTCGACGCTGTACGGCGACTCGGTGGGCGCGTACGGACCGATCAAGGACGTCTACAAGAGCGCGGTCTTCCGGCTCGCCCGCTGGCGCAACCGGGCGGCGGCCGAGCGCGGACAGACCCCGCCGATCCCGGAGAACTCCATCTCCAAGCCGCCGAGCGCCGAGTTGCGCCCCGGCCAGGTCGACACGGATTCGCTGCCCGACTATCCCGTCCTGGACGCGATCCTGGCGATGTACGTCGACCAGGACCAGGGCGCGGACGCCATCGTGGCGGCCGGGTACGAGCCGGAGCTCGTGACGAAGACGCTGCGGATGGTGGACACCGCGGAGTACAAGCGGCGCCAGTACCCGCCGGGCACCAAGATCTCGCCGAAGGGCTTCGGCAAGGACCGCCGGCTGCCCATCACCAACCAGTGGCGGGAGTCGAGTTGAGCCGCCGGGGCCCGGCTGACCGGGCCCCGCGCCCGGCTACACCTTGAGCCGCGCCGCGATCGGCAGGTGGTCGCTGCCGGTCCTCGCCAGCGTCCACGACGACGTGGGCTGAAGGCCCTTGACCATGATCTGGTCGATCCGGGCCATCGGGAACCCGGCGGGCCAGGTGAAGCCGAAGCCGCTGCCCGCGGCGCCCTGGGTGGAGCGCATCTGGGCGGTGATGTTGTTCAGGGAGCGGTCGTTCATCGTGCCGTTGAGGTCGCCGAGCAGCACCACCTTCCCCAGCGGCTCGGCGGAGATCGCCTCACCCAGCGTGTAGGCGCTGTTGTCCCGCTGGTTGGCGGTGAACCCGGCGTTCAGCTTGACCCGCACCGAGGGCATGTGGGCGACGTACACCGCGACATCGCCGGAGGGCGTCCGCACGGTGGAGCGCATCGCGCGCGTCCAGCCCATCTTGATGTCGACGGGCCGGCTGTCGCTGAGCGGGTAGGTGGACCACAGCCCGACGGTGCCCTGCACCGAGTGGTACGGGTAGCGGTCCGCCAGCGCCTTCTTGTACGTGGTGACCTGGTCGCCCGGGATCTCTTCCAGGGCCAGCACCTGGGCGCCGGACGCCGCGACCTGGCGGGCGGTGCCGGCCGGGTCCTTGTTGTCGGCGTTCACGTTGTGGGTCGCCACGACCAGGTCGCCGCCCGAACCCTGCTTGTCGGTGAGCAGTCCGCCGAACATGTTGAACCACATGATCACCGGGAGCAGCAGCGCGATGAGCGCGGTCGCCGAGCGGCGCCAGAGCGCGAGGCCCAGCAGCACCGGCAGGAACACCCCGAGCCACGGCAGGAAGGTTTCGGAGAGCGAACCCAGGTTGCCGATCGAGTTGGGGATCCGGGCGTGCAGGACCATCACCAGGGCGATCAGGACGGCGAATCCGGCGAGCACCAGGCCGCGGCGCCAGATGCCGCGGTCGTTCCGCCACCGGTCGGTCAGGCGCCGGAACCGGGACCCGGTGCGCTCGCCCTCCGCGCTTCCGTCGCCCGTCTCCGTCATGTACGCCCGCGCCATACCGCTGTCCTCACTGCTGTTCCGCAACCGTCCTCGCCGTTCGACCCTAGGCGAAAACGGCCGGCTTTCCCTGCTGTCGTCCGTCTCGTACGGACTTCCCTACGGCGAGCAGGACGACCGGGCGCGGTGACGGGTTCCAGGCGGGGGCCCTCGCGGGGCGCGCTGTGACACAACGCGCATATTCAGCGGGGCGGGCGCAGCCCTTCGAGGACGGCGTCCACGATGCGCTCGGCCAGTTCCGGGCCGGGCAGTTCGGTGTCGGGTCGCATCATGGTGCGGACCAGCATCGGGGCGACGAAGAGGTCCCCGGTCATGTCGAGGTCGAGGCCGGCGCGGAGTTCGCCGTTGGCGACGCCCCGCCGCAGCAGCTCGTCGAGGAGCTCGCGGCGGGGATCGATGACCAGGCTGTGGTACTTGGACCAGAGCTTGGGGTAACTCTGCATCTGGGCGAAGACGTTGTGCAGCAGCGCGGAGGACCGCTTTGCGGCGCCGCGTCGGCGCACGTTGTCGACCACCGCGATCAGGTCGTCCCGCAGGGAGTGGCCGGGCAGCGGCGGGGTGGGCGACTCCATGGACCGCACGACCTCGACGAACAGCTCCTCCTTGCCGGCCCAGCGCCGGTAGATGGTGGCCTTGCCGACGCCGGCGGTGCGGGCGATGCGTTCGATGGAGAGGTCGGCGAACGGAACGCCCTCCTCGAGGAGCACGATCACGGCTTCCAGGATCTGGCGCTCCACGGCCTCGGAGCGAGGCCGTCCGCGCCGTGGTTCGCCGTCCCCGTCGTCCCTGTGCCGCTTGTCCATCAAGGTCACGCCCGCTCCGCTTCTCTCGACCGTCCCTTTGATTGTCCCCGCGCCCCGCCGGTCAGCGGCGGGCGGCCTCGGTGGGCCGGTCCTGTGCCTGGGGCGAGGGGCCCGCGGGCGGCTTCCCGGGCAGGAAGAGGAGGACGACGAGCGCGCCGAGCAGGGCCACGCCCGCCGAGGCGAACGCGGTGATGTGCATGGCGTGGATGAACGCGTCGTTGGCGGGACCGATCAGCGCCTTGCCCTCGGGGCCCATCCGCTCGGCGATGCCGAGGGTGGCCTCGATGGACTCGCCGGCCGCCTTGCGGGCCCCTTCGGGGACCGCGCCGAGGTGGCCCTCGATGTCGCCGCGGTAGACCGTGGAGAGCAGCGAGCCGAGCACGGCGACGCCGAGCGCGCCTCCGACCTGGCGGAAGGTGTTGTTGACGGCCGAGCCCGAGCCGGCCTTCTCGCGCGGCAGCGCTTGCATGATCGAGACGGTGACGGGCGGCATGATGTGGGCCATTCCGGCGCCCTGGAGGAAGAAGACGACCTCCATGACCCAGATGGGAGTGGTGGCGTCGAAGAGGCCGAAGGCGGCGAGGCCGACGGCCACCAGGACCAGTCCGGCGGTGCAGACGGCGCGGGCGCCGAACCGGTCGACGACGAGCCGGGCCCGCGGCGCGAAGATCATCTGGGCGGCGGCGAGCGGCAGGATCAGCAGGCCCGACTCCAGGGCGCTGTAGCCGCGCACGCTCTGCATGTAGAAGACCGAGAAGAAGGTGACGCCCATCAGCGCGAAGAAGGTCAGCGCGATGGCGACGACGGCCGCCGAGAAGGCCGGCTTCTTGAAGTAGCCGATGTCGATGGCGGGGTGGTCGCAGCGCTTCTCGTACAGGACGAAGCCGACCAGGACCGCGACGCCGCCCAGGATCGTGGCGAGCACGGTGGGATCGGTGAAGTCGGCCAGTTCGCCGCCGTGGATGATGCCGTACACCAGCAGCACGAGGCCCACGACGGACAGCAGTACGCCCACCGGGTCGAGCTTGCCGGGGTTCGGGTCCCTGGAGTCCGGGACCAGGACGACCATGGCGATCAGGGCGATGATCACGACCGGCACGTTGACCAGGAAGACCGAGCCCCACCAGAAGTGCTGGAGCAGGACGCCGCCGGTGATGGGGCCGATCGCGATGGCGAGGCCCACTCCGCCGGCCCAGATGCCGATCGCCTTGGGCTGCTCCTCGCGCTCGAAGACGTTCATGAGGACGGCGAGGGTGGCGGGCATCACGAAGGCGCCGCCGAGGCCCATCAGGGCGCGGAAGGCGATGAGCTGGTCGGGGGAGTTCGAGAACGCCGCGAGCACCGAGCCGAGGCCGAAGACCGTGATGCCGAAGAGCAGGATCTTCTTGCGGCCGAGCCGGTCGCCGAGGAGGCCCGAGGTGAACAGCAGCCCGGCGAAGACGAGCGTGTAGGCGTTGATCGCCCATTCCAGCTCGCTCTGGGTGGCGCCGAGGCCGGTGGGGGCGGGGCTCGCGATCGTCTTGACGGCGACGTTGAGGATCGAGTTGTCGAGCACGACGATCAGCAGGCTGAGCATCAGGACGGCGAGGATCGCCCAGCGTCGGCGGTGGACGGCTTCGGGTATCCGGGGTGCGGCCGGGGCGCCGGACGCGGGAGACGTGGTTGACATGCCCGCCACTGTAGAACAATTTCGATACGAGACCGTCTCGTATAGGAATGACTTTGCTTTTCGGCCACTGTCCGATGCCTTGCCGATGTGCCGTACGACCCACCCACTTCCCGGCAGCGGGCACGGGATGCCACCATGGACGTGGTCCGGAGACGCCGTAAGGGCGCTTCGAGATGACGAACAGGAGCCGTTGCGATGACGCAACAACTTCCCTCTGCGCAGATCCCGAAAGCATCCGACAGCAGCGACCCGAAGGCGCTGTACGGAGGCAAGGGCACCCGGCGCATCACCGTGCACGACATCGCCGCCGCCAAGGCGCGCGGTGAGAAGTGGCCCATGCTCACCGCCTACGACGCGATGACCGCCTCCGTGTTCGACGAGGCCGGCATCCCGGTCCTGCTGGTGGGCGACTCCATGGGCAACTGCCACCTCGGGTACGAGACGACCGTCCCGGTCACCCTCGACGAGATCACCATGCTGTCCGCCGCGGTCGTCCGGGGCACCTCGCGCGCGCTGGTCGTCGGCGACCTGCCCTTCGGCTCGTACCAGGAGGGCCCGGTGCAGGCGCTGCGCACCGCCATGCGCCTGGTCAAGGACGCGGGCGTCGGGGCGGTGAAGCTGGAGGGCGGCGAGCGCAGCCACGAGCAGATCCGGCTGCTGGTCGACTCCGGCATCCCGGTCATGGGCCACATCGGTCTCACCCCGCAGTCCGTGAACACGCTGGGCTACCGGGTGCAGGGCCGCGGCGACGAGGCGGCCCACCAGCTGCTGCGCGACGCCAAGGCGGTGCAGGACGCGGGCGCCTTCGCGGTCGTCCTCGAACTGGTCCCGGCCGAGCTGGCCGCCGAGGTCACCCGCATCCTGCACATCCCCACGGTGGGCATCGGAGCGGGCGCCGAGTGCGACGCCCAGGTGCTCGTCTACACCGACATGGTGGGCCTGACCCCGGGCAAGACCCCGCGCTTCACCAAGCAGTACATGGATCTGCGCGCATCGCTGGGAGAGGCCGCGAAGGCCTTCGCCGGTGAGGTCGTCGGCGGGGCCTTCCCGGCCGAGGAGCACACCTTTCACTAGCCGCCGTCTCCCCTGAGCCACTGCGGTCACGACGACAGTCCGCCGACTTCCCCCATCGGCGGGCTGTCCGTCGTCCGGGGCCGGGTTCCGACCGGGCCGGGGCGGCCGGGCGGGGGCTGTCGGCGGGTCGTCCGGGGGCTGTCGGCGGCCTGTCGGCGCCTTGTCGGTGGCGCCTGGCACCTTGGTGGACATGACGCGAATCGACAAGAACCCCACCGGTGGTGCCGAGGCGGTCGCCGCCGGTACCGCCATCTCCGTACGGGGACTGGTGAAGCACTTCGGCTCCACCAAGGCGCTGGACGGCGTCGACCTGGACGTCCGCGAGGGCACCGTGCTCGGCGTCCTCGGGCCGAACGGCGCCGGCAAGACGACCCTGGTCCGCTGCCTGTCCACCCTGCTCGTGCCGGACGCCGGCACCGCCACCGTGGCCGGCTACGACGTGGTGCGCCAGCCCCGCCAGCTGCGCCGCACGATCGGCCTGACCGGGCAGTACGCCTCGGTCGACGAGAAGCTGTCCGGCCGCGAGAACCTGTACATGATCGGCCGGCTGCTCGACCTGTCCCGCAAGGAGGCGCGCTCGCGCGCCGACGAGCTGCTTGAGCGCTTCTCGCTCACGGACGCGGCGAAGCGGCCCGCGATGACCTACTCCGGCGGGATGCGCCGCCGGCTCGATCTGGCCGCCTCCATGATCGGCCACCCGGCCGTGCTGTATCTGGACGAGCCGACGACGGGCCTGGACCCGCGCACCCGCAACGAGGTGTGGGACGAGGTGCGCCGGATGGTCGCCGAGGGCGCCACCGTGCTGCTGACCACGCAGTACATGGAGGAGGCCGAGCAGTTGGCGAGCGAGCTGACGGTCATCGACCGCGGCACGGTCATCGCCAACGGCGAGGTGGACGAGTTGAAGGCGCGGGTGGGCGGCCGCACCTTGCAGATCCGGCCCACCGATCCGCAGCAGCTGGGCTCGATGGCGCGGGCCGTCACCGAGGCGGGCCTCGACGGCGTCTCGGGCACCCAGGTCGTGCCCGACGAGGGCGTGCTCAACGTGCCGATCCTCAGCGACCAGCAACTGACCGCCGTGGTCGCCCTGTTGGGCTCGCGCGGCTATGGCATCGCCCACATAGGCACCCACCTTCCCAGCCTGGACGAGGTGTTCCTGGCCATCACCGGCCAGAAGACCGCCGACTCCCAGGACGCCCACCGAGAGACCGAGGAGGTCGCGGCATGAGCACCACCACTGTCGAGGCGCCCGCCCAGCAGTCCCCTTCCGCCGCGCCGCGACCCACCGGCTCCGACGACGTACGGATCGGACTGCGCGCCAACCTGCGCCACATCGGCGCCCTGGCGCGCCGCAACATGCTCCAGATCAAGGCCGACCCGGAGTCGATGTTCGACGCCGTGCTGATGCCGATCATCTTCATCCTGCTGTTCGTGTACGTCTTCGGCGGCGCGATGTTCGGCGACGGCAACCAGGGCGCGTACGTCAACTACCTGGTGCCCGGCCTGATGGCGATGATGGGCCTCAACATCGCGATGGCGGTCGGCACCGGCGTCAACGACGACTTCAAGAAGGGCGTGATGGACCGTTTCCGGACAATGCCCATCGCCCGGTCGTCCGTCCTCATCGCCAAGATGGTGGTCGAGGTCGGCCGCATGATGGTGGCCACCACGATCCTGCTGATCATGGGCTTCATCCTGGGTCTCAGCATCAGCACGTCGGTCTGGGGTCTGCTCGCCGCGGTCGGTCTGTCGCTGACGTTCGGCGCCTCGCTCATGTGGATCTTCATCCTGCTCGGACTCACCATGAAGACGGCCCAGGCCGTCCAGGGAGTGGCCATGCTCGTGCTGATGCCGCTGCAATTCGGATCGTCCATCTTCGCCAAGCCGACCACGATGCCGGGCTGGTTGCAGTCCTTCACCGACTACAACCCGCTGTCCAACCTGGCGGACGCGGCCCGCGGCCTGATGATCGGCGGCCCGGTCGCGCACTCCGCCCTGATGACGCTGGCCTGGTCGGCCGGGATCACCGTGGTGATGGCTCCGCTGGCCGTCGCCAAGTTCCGCAAGCGCACCTGATCCTGACGGAGCGTCACCCTGACACAACGTCAGTCCTTGCGATCGCGTCGCACCAAGGCGGTGGCCTCCTCAGCCGAGAGGCCGCCGCCTTCGGCGTGCGCGCCCTCGAACGCGGCGTCGTCGAGCAGGGCGCGGACGACCCGCTCGGCCGAGGCCCGCTGCCTCGCTTCCACGGCCGACGAGAAGTGGCCGGCGGGGAGCAGGGCGTCGTGCGCGCCGATCAGCCGCGCCGCGTCCAGGGCGTCGTCGGCGCCGCCGAGCCCGGCGATCCCCCAGGCCGCGGTGAGCAGATGGACGGCGACCATCTCCGGCGCGATCATCCGGGAGAGCGGTTCCTGGGCCCGGCCGAGCGCGGTCAGCGCCCCGGCCACGGCGTCCGCGAACCGGCCCTGCTCGTTGTCCAGCCAGGCCCGCACCCCGAGGACGAACCCCTCGAACAACAGCAGGTTGGCGCCCTGGAAGTCCCTCAGCATCGTCTCGACCTGCTCGCGCGCCTCCTCGAACCGCCCGGTGCGGCCCAGCCAGGTGGTGAGCAGGAGCCGGGCCGCGGGCCTCGCCTCGGCGCCCGCGTGGTGGCCGTCGGCGAGGATCTCGCGCAGCATCGCCTCGCCCCGCGCCTCCTGCCCGGTCTCCAGGAGGGTGGCCGCGAGCCTGGCCCGAAGGAGGGTCACCTGGGCCTGGGCACCGAGCTGCTCCGCGTACTGGAGCGCGGCGGAGAAGTCCTCGGCGGCGAGCCCGAACTCGCCCCGCTTCTCCCGCGCCTCACCCCGGGCGCCCAGCGCCTCGGCCGCGCCCCAGGCGTCCCCGAGGCGCTGGAACATCCGCAGGCTGGCTTCGGCGTCCCCGGCCGCGTCCCCCGACCACGCGGTGCGGTTGGCGAGGACGTTGGCGCGCATCTGGAGGGCGGCAGCCAGCTCCCACTCGTAGCCGAACTCCTCGCAGGCCGTCACGGTCGCGTCGAGGACCTCCCTGAGCCGGTGCTGGTCGGCGGTGAGCACGACGGGGAAGAACCACAGGGAGCCCGGCATGCGACAGGTCTGCGGCAGCCCGGGGCGGTAGACGGAGACGATCGCGCGCAGTCGCTCCATGGCTTCGGGGGTGGTCCAGTCGTCCACCTCGTGGTCCATGGAGACCAGTTGGATCAGGCGCACCCCGCGCCGCGCCTCCTGGAGCACCTCGTCGTCGAACGGCGGCGGGACGTCCGTGCAGCGGACGTGGACCGGGGGCGCGGGCGTCAGCGGCGGCGCGAACGGGTCGGGGCCGAGGGCCGCGACCTCCCGCGCCCAGGACCGCGAGTCGACCCGCAGATCGCGCATCTGCCAGTACCAGAGCAGGGCGTGCACCAGACTGAGCGCCTCGTGCTCGTCGCGCAGCGCGATGGAGCGGCGCAGCGCGGTCCGCAGGTTCTCGTACTCGCGCTCGAAGGCGTCGATCGCGGCCCGCTGGCCGGGGCCGCGCAGCAGGCCGTCGTTGCGCCGGGCGAGCTCGCGGTAGTACGTGAGGTGGCGCCGCTCGGCGCCGGCCCGGCCCCCGGCCGCGTCGAGCCGTTCCGCCGCGTACTCGGCGACGGTCTCAAGGAGCCGGTAGCGCATCTCGCCGGTGTCGTCGGGGGCGGCCACCACGAGCGACTTGTCGATGAGCGAGCCGAGGAACGTGGCGACGTCCTCGGTGGCCACCTCGGCGGACGGGCCGACCCCGGTGGCCACCTCGGCGGTCGGGCCGTCCTCGGCGCACACCGCTTCGGCGGCCGCCAGGTCGCAGCCGCCCGCGAAGACGGCGAGGCGGCCGAGAACCGCACGTTCGGGCTCCTCCAGGAGGTCCCAGGACCAGTCGACGACGGCCCGCAGCGTCTGCTGGCGGGGCAGCACGGTGCGGCTGCCGTTGGTGAGCAGCCGGAAGCGGTCGTCGAGCCGGTCCGCGATCTGACGGGGCGTCAGCACACGGAGGCGGGCCGCGGCCAGCTCGATGGCGAGCGGCAGCCCGTCCAGGCGGCGGCAGATCTCGGCGGCCGCCTCCGGATCGTCCTCGACGCGAAAGCCGGGCCGGGCCGAGGCGCCCCGCTCGGCGAGCAGCCGCAGCGCGAAGGGCGTGGGCAGCGGCTCGACGAGCCGCACCAACTCCCCCGGCACGCCCAGCGGTTCACGGCTGGTGGCAAGGACGACCAGGTGCGGACAGCGCCCGAGCAGGTACTCGGCGAGTTCGGCGGCGGCGCCGATCACATGCTCGCAGTTGTCCAGGAGCAGCAGCATGCGGCGCGGCCCGCAGTGTTCGGCGAGCCGGACGGCCGGGTCGTCCGCGTGCCGGTCGGCCGCCCTGAGCTCCTCGGCGCCCGCCGCGTGCAGCACCGTCTTGCGGGCGCCGACGGCGGTGAGCACCGCGGCGGCCACCCCGGCCGGGTCCTCCACGGGCGCGAGTTCGGCCAGCCACACCCCGTCCGGCCAGCACTGCGCGGCGCCCTCCGCGGCCTCCTGGGAGAGCCGGGTCTTGCCGGCCCCGCCGGGTCCGAGCAGGGTGACGAGCCGGGCGCTTTCGAGGTCGCCGCGAAGGTCCGCGAGGTCGCCCTCGCGCCCGACGAAAGAGGTGAGGCGGGCCCGCAGATTGCCGGGCGCGGGGGCGGCCGGCGCCGGTGGGGGCTCGACCGGTGGGCTGAGCAACTCGGCGTGGATGGCGCGCAGTTCGGGCCCGGGATCGGCGCCGAGCTCCTCGGCGAGGGTGGCCCGCACGCCCTCGTACCCGGCGAGCGCCTCGGCGGGGCGGCCCGCGGCCCGCAGCGCCCGGATGCGCAGGGCGTGCAGCGGCTCGTCCAGCGGGTGGCTCGCGCACAGCGCGGCGAGTTCGGCCAGCGTCTCGTCGGCGCGGCCGAGCGCGAGGGACGCGGCGAGCCGGAGCCTGCGGGCGTCCAGGCGGCGGCTCTCGGCGCGGGCGGCCGGGGCGCCCGGGTCGGGCAGATCGGCGAGCGCGGGCCCCGTCCACAGGGCGAGCGCGTCGTCGAGCAGGGTCGATGCCTTCGCCGGATCGCCCTCCTCCAGGGCACGGGAGCCGTCGGCGGTGAGCCGCTCGAAGCGGTGCAGGTCGATGTCGTCGGCCTCGGCGGCAAGCCCGTATCCGCCGCTCTCCGCGGAGAAGACCGCGTCATGACCGAGGGCCCGGCGCAACCGGCCGACCAGCGCCTGGAGCGCGGCGGGCGCGTCGGCGGGCGGCTCGTCGCCCCACACCTCGTCGACGAGGACGCCGACGGAGGCGGCGCGGCCCGGCCGCAGCGCGAGCACCGTCACCAGGGCGCGCAGCCGCGCGCCGCCGAGGGCGACGGGGGTGCCGTCGGGGCGGTGGGCCTGGGTGTTGCCGAGAATCCGGTAGCGCACGCCCCCATTCTCCTGGACGCCGCCGCGGCCCGGCGCCGCGGCGGGGAACTCCCGCCGGTTCCCGTGACGTTCGACCTTCACCCCCTGTACGGTCGGGCGCGTCCCGTCCACCCGTCCCACCAGCACTGGAGCGCCTCGCATGGCCACCGCACCCTCCCGCGACCACGACCGGCGGATCAGTCCGGTCTTCCTCGGGATCGTCGCCGTCATGGCGGTCTCCGGGTGGGCGGTGTGGACGAGTTACGCCTCGTCGCGCGGTCTCGCCGTGTTCCTGTTCGTGACGTCCGCGTGGGTGGTGTCGCTCTGCCTGCACGAGTACGCGCACGCCCGCACCGCGCTGCACGGCGGGGACATCACGATCGGCGCCAAGGGCTATCTGACGCTCAACCCGCTGAAGTACACCCACGCGTTGCTGTCGATCGTGCTGCCCGTCCTCTTCGTGATCATGGGCGGCATCGGACTGCCCGGCGGCGCGGTCTTCATCGAGCGCGGCCGGATCCGCGGCCGCTGGCGGCACAGTCTGATCTCGGCGGCGGGCCCGCTCACCAACGTCGCGTTCGCCCTGGTGTGCACGGCCCCGTTCTGGCTGCACGCGCTCGACGGGGTGCCCGACGACTTCCGCGCGGCGCTCGCCTTCCTCGCGCTGCTCCAGGTGACGGCGGCGCTGCTGAACTTCCTGCCGGTGCCGGGCCTCGACGGGTACGGGATCATCGAGCCGTGGCTGTCGCACGCGGCGCGCCGCCAGGTCGAGCCGTTCGCCCCGTTCGGGCTGCTCGCGGTGTTCGGGCTGCTGTGGATCCCCGAGGTCAACCAGGAGTTCTTCCGGCTGATCTACGCGATCCTCGACGGGCTCGGGGTGCCCGACGTGGCGGCGGCGACCGGCCGCAGCCTCTACCAGTTCTGGCCGGACCTCTCCGCTACTCCGCAGAGCTAGCGGCGCGGCCCCTGCGCAGGTAGTACCACGTCATGTTGGACGAGAGCCCGACGAGCAGCACCCAGACGATTCCGAGCCAGCTGCCCTGGGCGAAGGAGACCACGGCCGCGACGACGGCGAGGACACAGACGACGAGGGCGTACAGAGCGAGGCGGGGCATGGAGGTCGGCTCCTGTCGGGGTACTTCGGCACTCAGGTCGAACGGGATGACACTGGACGGACGGATGCCTGAGCACCCGCCCGTCCAGTGTCCCCCATGCCCGGCCGTCCTCAGACGTCGGTGACGCGCAGCCCCGCGTGCGCCTTGTAGCGCCGGTTCATCGAGATCAGGTTGGCGACGAGCGACTCCACCTGGTGGGCGCCGCGCAGCCGCCCCGCGAAGACACCGCGCATGCCGGGGATGCGGGCGGCGAGCGCCTGCACGACGTCGGTGTCGGCGCGGGACTCCCCCAGCACCATCACATCGGTGTCGATCTCCTCGATCGAGGCGTCCTGGAGCAGCACCGCCGACAGGTGGTGGAAGGCCGCGGTCACCCGGGCCTCGGGCAGCAGGGCGGCGGCCTGCTGGGCGGCGCTGCCCTCCTGCGGCTTCAGGGCGTACGCGCCCTGCTTGTCGAAGCCGAGCGGATTGACGCAGTCGACGACGAGCTTGCCCGCGAGTTCCTCGCGCAGCGACTCCAGGGTCTTGGCATGGCCGTCCCAGGGCACCGCCACGATCACGATGTCGCTGCGCCGTGCGCACTCGGCGTTGTCGGCGCCCTCGACACCGAGCCCGAGCTCCTCGGCCGCCGTCCGCGCGCGCTCGGCGGCCCGCGAGCCGATGATCACCTTCTGGCCGGCCCGGGCGAACCGGTAGGCGAGGCCACGGCCCTGGTCGCCGGTGCCGCCGAGCACGCCGACGACGAGACCGGAGACGTCCGGAAGCTCCCAGGGGTCCTTCGCGGCGGGCTTCGAAGCGGTACCGGCGTTGTCATGCGACGCGTTGCCGGCGTTGTCAGTGGAAGTCATGAGGCCGACCTTACTCGTCCGTAGCGCGGCCTTCGTTGGGATGACGGGGCCCCGTTTCGGCCCACGGCCGTCTCCGGATGGGGCAGGCTGCCGGCATGGATGCCGTACGGGTCGCACTGCTGCGGGAAGTGCTCGCCGGGACGGAGTGGCTGCGGGCCACCCGCCGCTTCGCGGGCGTGCTGCGCTCCTCCGTCGTACCGCACGGAGGGGGGCTGCTCCTGGTCGGCACCGAGTCCTACGAACCGTGGCACCTGGCCGCCCACCTCACCGACGAGGCCGCCTGGTCGGGGCTGCCGGAGCTGAGCCCCACGCTGGTGCGCCACCGCACCGAGCCGGGCGGACCGCCCCATCTGTCCGTCGGGCTCGGCCGCCTGGAGGCGGCGCGGCGCGGCGAGACGCTGCTGGTGGTGGCGCCCGAGCGGCCCGCCGAGGGGCTGCTGAGCCGTGTCCACGACGCGCGCCGGGCGGGCGCGACCGTGCTCGCCCTGGACGGCGGCGACCGCGAGGTGCGGGGTCTGGTCCACGAGTGCCTGACGGTGGCCCCGGACGCCGAGCTCGACCTGGACACCGTGCAACACCTGGTCAGCGCAGCGGCCGGCGAGAACACCCTGCCCCCACAGCGCGGCCCGCGCCGCTTCCGCGACCGCCTCGGCCGGCTGGCCGACCAGCTGACGGCCCCACCGCCGGGCCGCTGGTGAGCGGCGACGACCGGCCCCGCGTCGACGACCGGTAATTCACTTGCGAGGGACGCACCCGCGCCCCGAACATGACCCTTCGTGCCCGAAGAACCCGCCGCGTCCCGACTCCGCTCGATCCTGCCCGACCTGGCCCCCTGGCGGGCCTCGGCCGATTTCCGTCTGCTGTGGGTGCAGGGCCTGATCACCACCTTCGGCAGCTTCATGGCGATGGTCGCGCTGCCGCTCCAGATCAAGGAGTTGACCGACTCGCCGCTCGCGGTGGGCGCGATGGGCGCGGTGGAACTCGTCCCGCTGGTCGTCTTCGGCCTGTACGGCGGAGCCCTCGCGGACGCCGTGGACCGCCGCAAGGTCATTCTCGCCACCGAGGCGGGCCTGGGTCTGCTCGCACTGATCCTGCTGGTCAACGCGGTATTGCCGAGCCCCGTGCTCTGGCCGCTGTATGTGGTGGCGGCCGGCGTCTCGGCCCTGTCCGGCCTCCAGCGTCCGGCGCTCGACTCGCTGCTTGCCCGGATCGTCCCGCACGACCACCTGCCTGCGGCCGCCGCCCTCAACGCGGTGCGCTGGCAGCTCGGCGCGATCGCGGGCCCCTCGCTGGCGGGCCTGGTCGTGGCGTACGCCGGCACCGCCACGGCGTACGCCACCACCATCGGCACGTTCACCGTGTCGGTGGTGATGTGCGCCCGGCTGAGCCCGGCGCCGCCCGCCCACGACGCCCGGAAGCCGTCGCTGCGGGGCATCGCGGAGGGCGCCCGTTACGCGTGGTCGCGCCCGGTGCTCCTCGGGACCTACGCCGTCGACCTGGCCGCGATGTTCTTCGCCTTCCCGAACGCGATCTTCCCGTTCCTCGCCGAGAGCCTGCACGCCGACTGGTCGCTCGGCCTGATGTACGCGGCGGGCTCGGCCGGTTCGGTGCTGCTCAGCCTGACCAGCGGCTGGACGTCGCGGGTGCGGCGGCACGGCCTGTTCGTGGTGTGCGGGGCGGCGGTCTGGGGCACGGCGATGGCCGGGGCAGGACTGCTCGGCAACGTGTGGCTGGTGCTCGCCTGTCTCGCCGTGGCGGGCGCGGGCGACATGCTGAGCGGGCTAGGCCGCTCCACGATCTGGAACCAGACCATCCCGGAGGAGCTGCGCGGCCGGCTCGCCGGGATAGAGGTGCTCTCGTACAGCGTGGGCCCGCAGCTCGGCCAGGTCCGGGCGGGCGCGATGGCCGGCTGGACCGGGACGAGGGCGGCGGTGTGGTCGGGCGGGGTGGCGTGCGTCGCGACGGTGGGACTGCTGGCCGCGGCCCTGCCGAAGCTGGTCACCTACGACGCGGCGACCGACGAGGACGCGGCGCGCCGCCGGGCGGCCACGCAGCCCACCACCACCGCGGTCTAGGGCCTGTCCGGCGGATCTTGTCTGGGACGCGGGGGGCTGCCACGCCCATCTGCGGCGTTGTCGTCGGTTGCCGACGCTCCGCGTCGCCGCCCTCCTCCGCCTTGCAGCTGGACGCACCAGCCCCCCGCTCACCAGCACCACAAAGCCAAGGCACCCCGACGGCGACCAGATCCGCCGGACAGACCCTAGTCGGCGCTCTCCGTGGGCGCCGACTTGTCGTGCCACTTCGGATCGTTCTCCCACTCCAGGTTGCGTTCCTGGGCGTGTCGCATCGCGTGCTCGGCCTCCTCACGCGTCGGGTAGGGGCCGAAGCGGTCCTTGGCCGGGCACTCGGGGCCCTCCTCGACCTTGTGGTGGGCCAGGCAGTAGAACCACTCACCGGGCTTACCGACCGTGCGCTTCTTGAACAGAGCCATGCGTGCCTCTTCCCTCGACGGTGACCTTCGGCCTCAAGGCCATGCTGCCCCACACCTGCTCGATAGACTCGCCGGCATGTCTGGCCAGCCGAAGTCGCAGTCCCTGCTCGTGCCCGGGGAGATCTCTCCGGCCCGTTCCGTCCCGGGTCGCATCCCACGTCCCGAGTACGTCGGGAAGCCCATGCCCGCGCCGTACACCGGCCCCGAGGTGCAGACCCCCGAGACCATCGAGCTGATGCGGACCGCGGGCCGGATCGCGGCGCAGGCGATGGAGGAGGCGGCCAAACACATCGCGCCGGGGGTGACCACGGACGAACTCGACCGGGTCGCCCACGAGTTCATGTGCGACCACGGCGCCTACCCCTCGACGCTGGGCTACCGCGGCTTCCCCAAGTCGCTGTGCTCCTCGGTCAACGAGGTCATCTGTCACGGCATCCCCGACTCGACCGTCCTGAAGGACGGCGACATCGTGAACCTGGACGTCACCGCGTACATCGGCGGCGTACACGGCGACAACAACGCCACCTACCTCTGCGGTGACGTGGACGAGGAGTCGCGGCTGCTGGTCGAGCGGACCCGGGAGGCCCTGGAGCGGGCGATCAAGGCGGTCCGGCCCGGCCGCCAGATCAACATCATCGGCCGTGTCATCGAGTCGTACGCCAAGCGCTTCGGCTACGGCGTCGTACGGGACTTCACGGGGCACGGGATCAGCACGGCCTTCCACTCCGGCCTGATCGTGCCGCACTACGACGCCCCGCACGCCACGACCGTGATCAAGCCGGGCATGACCTTCACGATCGAGCCCATGCTGACGCTCGGCACCCACGAGTACGACATGTGGGAGGACGGCTGGACGGTCGTCACCAAGGACCGCAGGCGCACGGCCCAGTTCGAGCACACCCTGGTCGTCACCGAGACCGGCACGGAGATCCTCACCCTGCCGTAACGCCCGGGCTCCGTTTTCCGCGCGGGTGTCGCTCGGGGGACGAGCGGGTACGTCTTTACCGACAGGACGTCGGGAACCGTTCGGCCCGGCCCCGCCTCGGGACGGGTCGGCGGTTCCCGCACCCGCTCGGTCCCCGGAGGCCCGCCTTGACCCCGTCCGCTCCCCCGCCGTTCTCCACGCTGATCCGCACCGCCTCCCAGCAGCAGCACACGGAGGCGGAGAGCTCGACGTTCATGGGGGACCTGCTCGGCGGCCGGCTCGGGGTGGAGGCGTACGCCCGCTACACCGAGCAGCTCTGGTTCGTCTACCGGGCCCTGGAGGAGGGCGCCCGCGCGCTGGTGGACGACCCGGTGGCGGGGCCCTTCATCCGGCCCGAGCTGATGCGGACGGGCGCGCTCGCCCGGGACCTCGCGCATCTGCGGGGCGAGGGCTGGCGGGACACGGCGGTCCCGCTGCCCGCGACTTCGGCGTACGCCGACCGCGTCACCCAGTGCGCGCGGTCCTGGCCCGCCGGATATGTGGCGCACCACTACACCCGCTACCTCGGCGATCTGTCGGGGGGCCAGATCATCCGCGACCGGGCGGAGCGCACGTGGGGCTTCACGCGCCGGGGTGACGGCGTCCGGTTCTACGTCTTCGAGGAGATCCCCAACCCGGCCGCGTTCAAGCGGAGTTACCGCGAGCTGCTCGATGGGGTGCGGGTGGATGAGGTGGAGCGGCGGCGGGTGGTCGAGGAGTGCGGGCGGGCGTTCGCGCTGAACACGGCGGTGTTTCGGGAGTTGGGGGAGGAGTTTCCCCTCAGCGCGTGAGGCTCCGCCGGGGGGTGGGGGGCTGGGTTGGGGGCTCGGGGGTTGGTTTTGTGCGGGGAAGCCGTGGCTTGGCCGTTTTGCGCAGTTCCCCGCGCCCCTTACGCCCGCTTTCGGCTGCGGGCCGTGCGTGGTTGCTCGCGCAGTTCCTCGCGCCCCTTTGGGCGCCCTGGGCTCTTGAGGGGGCGTGCACCGGCGGGTTTTTGCGGGGGTCGTGCGCTCGGTGAGAGGTGAATCACGTACCCCGCGGGTATCGGTCAGGTAAGGCTCGGTTAAGTTAGGTCCGCCTCAGTCGACCTGTCGACCCGACCAGCGTGGAGCCCGCATGCGACCCGTCCGTACCTCCGTCGTCACCGCCGCCGCTGCCGTCGCGGCCCTGACCGCCGTCACGGGCTGCGCCGACAAGAGCGACGCCAAGGCCGACGGCGCCGCCGGCTCCATCAAGGTGACCGCCACCGACAGCTCCTGCGAGCTGTCGAAGAACGACTTCCCGGCCGGGCACGTCAAGTTCGACATCGAGAACAAGGGCTCCAAGGTCACCGAGGTCTATCTGCTCTTCCCGGACGACCGCATCGTCGCCGAGCGGGAGAACATCGGCCCCGGCCTCAAGCAGCAGCTCACCGCCGAGGTCAAGGCCGGCTCGTACGAGATCGCGTGCAAGCCGGGCATGAAGGGCGACGGCATCCGTCAGAAGGTCACCGTCACCGGCGGCACCGCCGCCAAGCGCAACCCCGCCCTGGACACGGCCGTCGCCGAGTACCGCAAGTACGCGCAGGAGCAGGCCGACGAGACGCTGCCCAAGGTCAAGGTCTTCACCGACGCGGTGCGGGCCGGCGACCTGGAGGCCGCGAAGAAGGCGTTCGCGCCCTCCCGTCTCGGCTGGGAGCGCACCGAGCCGGTCGCGGAGTCCTTCGGTGACATCGACCCGAAGACGGACACCCGCGAGGACGGCCTGGAGAAGGGCCAGAAGTGGACCGGCTGGCACCGCCTCGAGAAGTCGCTCTGGGCCGACGGCAAGATCGGCCAGGACGAGAAGGACCTCGCCACCGAGCTGGACAAGGACCTGGCCGACTGGCAGAAGCGGGTCGGCACCGCGGAGATCACCCCGACCTCGATGGCCAACGGCGCCAAGGAGCTCCTCGACGAGGTCGCCACCGGGAAGATCACCGGCGAGGAGGACCGCTACAGCCACACCGACCTGTCCGACTTCAAGGGCAACGTCGAGGGCGCTCAGAAGGCGTACGAGCTGCTCAAGCCGGTCGCCGCGAAGAACGACGCGGCGCTCACCACCGAGCTGGACAAGCAGTTCGGCGGTCTGAACACCCTGCTCGACAAGTACCGCACGGACAAGACCTCCTACGATTTCACCTCGTACGACAAGGTGAGCGAGGGTGACCGCAAGCAGCTCTCCGACGCCGTGAACGCGCTCGCCGAGCCGCTGTCGAAGCTCGCCGCCGCCGTCACGAAGTAACGCAGGAACCAGGAGGAGATCCGCCATGAGCGACACGACCGAGGCCACCGAACCCGCCAGGTCGCCCTCCCGCCGGGCGCTGCTCGGCTGGGGTGGCGCGGGCCTCGCGCTGGGCGCGGCCGCGGCCGGCGGCACGGTCGCCGTCGTCAAGGGCGGCGGGAGCGACGCGGTGCCGGCCGCGGAGTCGGGCGCCGCGGTGCCCTTCCACGGCGCCCACCAGGCCGGCATAGCCACCGCCGTCCAGGACAGGCTGCACTTCGCCGCGTTCGACGTGACGACGAAGGACCGCGCCGCACTCGTCCAGCTCCTGAAGGACTGGACGGCGGCGGCCGCAGCGATGGCCGAGGGCAAGACGGTCGGCGAGGGTGCCTACGGCGGCCTGGCCGAGGCGCCGCCGGACGACACGGGCGAGGCGCTGGGCCTCAAGCCGTCCCGGCTGACGCTCACCTTCGGTGTCGGGCCCTCCCTCTTCGCCAAGGACCGCTTCGGCCTGGAGTCCAAGCGGCCCGAAGCACTGGTCGACATCGAGCAGTTCCCCGGCGACAACCTCGACCCGGCGCGCAGCGGCGGCGACCTGTGCGTCCAGGCCTGCGCGGACGATCCGCAGGTGGCGGTGCACGCGATCCGCAACCTGGCCCGCATCGGCATGGGCAAGGTCGCCATCCGCTGGTCGCAGCTCGGCTTCGGCAAGACGTCCTCGACGACGCCGGACGCGCAGACTCCGCGCAACATGATGGGTTTCAAGGACGGCACCCGCAATGTCGACGGCACCGACACCAAGGCGCTCGACGAGCACGTCTGGGTCGGCGCCAAGGACGGCAGCGACTGGATGACCGGCGGCTCCTACCTGGTGGCCCGCCGGATCCGGATGCACATCGAGACCTGGGACCGCACCTCGCTCCAGGAGCAGGAGGACGTCTTCGGCCGCGACAAGGGCGAGGGCGCCCCGGTCGGCAAGGCCAAGGAGCGCGACGAGCCGTTCCTGAAGGCGATGAAGCCGACCGCGCACGTGCGCCTGGCGCACCCCGACTCCAACGACGGCGCACGGATCCTGCGCCGCGGCTACTCCTTCACGGACGGCACGGACGGCCTCGGCCGCCTGGACGCGGGCCTGTTCTTCCTGGCGTACCAGCGCGACGTGCGCAAGGGCTTCCTGCCCATCCAGCGCGCCCTGGCCCGCCAGGACGCGCTCAACGAATACATCCAGCACGTGGGTTCGGCGATTTTCGCGGTTCCGCCGGGCGTCCGTGACAAGGGCGACTGGTGGGGCCGGGGACTCTTCGGCTGAGAGGGAGACATGTTCGCCAACTATCTGATCGGCCTGCGCGAGGGGCTGGAAGCCAGCCTCGTCGTGTGCATCCTGGTCGCCTACCTGGTGAAGACCGGTCGCCGTGACGCCCTGAAGCCGGTGTGGGTGGGCATCGCGGTCGCCGTGCTCGTCGCGTTCGCGTTCGGCGCGGGGCTCGAGTTCGGCTCCCAGGAGATGACGTTCAAGGCGCAGGAGGCGCTCGGCGGTTCGCTGTCGATCATCGCGGTCGCCCTGGTCACCTGGATGGTTTTCTGGATGCGGCGCACCGCGCGGCACCTGAAGAGCGAGCTGCACGGCAAGCTCGACTCGGCCCTGCGGATGGGCACCGGCGCGCTGGTGGCGACCGCGTTCCTCGCGGTCGGCCGCGAGGGCCTGGAGACCGCCCTGTTCGTGTGGACCTCGGTGCACGCGGCCGGTTCCGAGAACGGCACCTTCCAGCCGATGATCGGCGCCCTGCTCGGCCTGGCCACCGCGGTCTTCCTCGGCTGGCTCTTCTACCGCGGCGCCCTCAAGATCAATTTGGCGAAGTTCTTCACCTGGACCGGCGGCATGCTGGTGGTCGTCGCGGCGGGCGTGCTCGCGTACGGGGTGCACGACCTCCAGGAGGCCGACTTCATCGCCGGCATCAACTCCAAGGCCTTCGACATCAGTTCGACGATCGCGCCGGACAGCTGGTACGGCACGCTCCTCAAGGGCGTCTTCAACTTCCAGCCCGACCCGACCGTGCTCCAGGTCTCGGTCTGGGCGCTGTACCTGATCCCGACGCTCGCGTTCTTCTTCGCCCCGGTAGGGTTCCGGAAGTCCATGGGGACCAAGAGGGTCGAGGGGCAGAAGGCGGTTCATGAGCAGGGTGAGTCGGCTGATGGCGGGGCTCGCGACGGCGACCGTACTGACGGTGACCGCGAGCGGCTGCGTGACGGTGCACGGGGAGCGGGAAGTCGTACCGTCGGCGACGAGGGCTGAGGCCGCCCGGGCGCTCACCGCGTTCACCGACGCGTACAACAAGGCCGACAAGGCCTATGACCCGGCCCTGGACGCGGACCGGGTCACCGGCGCCTTCGGCGCCACCACCCAGGCGGGGTTCTCGGCCCGTCATGTGACGAGCCCGGGCGGCAACGCCCGGTACTCACCGCTCGAACTGACCGGCGCCGCCTACACGATCCCCCGCCAGGCGGGCTGGCCGCGCTGGTTCGTCGCCGACACCGACTCCAACCGCGACCAGGACGACCAGGGCCCCGGCGACACCCGCTGGCTGCTGCTGTTCATACGCACCGGCCCCCAGCAGGGGTGGAAGCTGGCCTACCTCTCGATCCTGGGCGTCAAGGACGTCCCCGCGTTCGCGAAGGACAAGGACGGCTGGGCCCAGCCGGTACGGGCCGACGACCCCTCGCTCGCGCTCGCCCCGAAGGACCTGAGCACCAGCTACGCCTCCTACCTCCAGAGCGGGAAGCCGCCGGTGTTCGCGGACGGCGGCCACACCAGCGGCTGGCGCGAGGCCCGCCAGAAGAACGCGGTACGCTCCGGCCGCGTCAGCCAGTTCGTCGACCAGCCCCTGAACGAGGGCGACTTCGCCCCCCTCGGCCTGCGCACCGCCGACGGCCACGCCCTGGTCTTCTTCGCCGCCCGCCACTTCGAACGCCAGACGGCCGCGAAGGGCGTCCGCCTGGAGATCACCCCCGACGAGAAGGCGATGCTGACGGGCCAGGTGACCACGTCCCTGACCCGAGAGTGGATCTCCAACGAACTGGCCCTCGTACCGGCCCAGGGGGCGGTCGTGGTGATGGACCGGGTACAGGGGTTGGTAGCCACGAAGGGCGAATAGCGCGGTGCCTTCGGGCTCGGGTGGTGGGGGGGCTCGCGCAGTTCCCCGCGCCCCTGGCCCGCCCGGCGACTTCGGGTTCGGGTCGTGCGTGGTTGCTCGCGCAGTTCCCCGCGCCCCTAGCGGGTCGATGCTGGGCCGCACGGGCACTTCGGCCCGGCTGGCGGCTTCGGGCTCGGGCCGTGGGTGGTTGCTCGCGGCCCTAGCGGGGCGGTGCCGGGCGGGGCATTTCAGCCCGTCCGGCGTTTGAGGACGAGCGCCCTTAAGGCGCGACACGGGGGTGCAGGGGGCGGAGCCCCCGCCGACGCGGGGCCGCATCAGCCGTCCGGCAGCACCGGGCAACCTCAGCCCGTCCGGCGATTGAGGACGAGCGCCCTCAAGGCGCGACGGGGGTGCAGGGGGCAGAGCCCCCGCGCGGGGCCCGGGGCGGAGCCACGGTGGGGTGGGGGGCTAGCGGCCCAGCGGCCACGCCGCCGCGTGCGCCCCCGTCTCCCCCGCATACCGCGCACACGCATCGGTCAACGCCTCAAGCACCGTCAACGGATCCGGAAGCGCATGCTCCGGCCCCCGCACCCACGCGACCCCGAGCTCCCCCGGCAGCCGCGCCGGCGGCACGAGGACATAGCTCCCCCGGCAGTGCCAGCGCAGCCCCGGATGCTCGTCCATCGTCTCGGGATGGCAGTCGAGCTCGCAGGGCCACCACTCGTCCTCGTCCTCGGGCGTACCCCGCGTCGCGGTGAAGAACAGCATCCGCCCGTTGTCGCCGTCACCGGCGGCCTCGGCGACCGGACCGACGTCGATCCCCTCGGAGAGCAGCCGGGCCAGGGCCTCGCGCCCCGCTTCGAGCGGCACGTCGAGCACGTCGTGGACCATGCCGGTCGCGGTGATGAAGTTGGCCTCGGGCTGGCCGAGCGCCCAGCGCTCGATCTGCGCGGGGTCGGTGGTGGACTGCGTCTGCCAGGCGAAGGAGACGGGGTGGCGGGCGGGCGTGGGACAGCCCATGCGCTCACAGGAACATCGGTAGCCGATGGGGTACGCGGCGGGCGCCAGGGGCAGATCGGCGGCGGCCACGGCCAGGAGCAGCGAGAGCCGGCTCGGGTCCACACCCGGCGCGTCCTTGGGCCGCCTGCGCAGCCAGCGGGACAGTTTGCTCTCCTCGCCGCGGGAACGGCCGAACTCAGCGCCCATCTATCCCCTCACCTCACCGTCGACCCCGGGGACTCTCGTCCACGGGGAACATCGTCCCACCATCCTGCTCCCCGGGTGACCGCACCGGACATCCGGGGTGTGTGACATGCCCCGCCCCGATCCGGCGCACGGCAACACCCAGGTCAGCGGGGTGCGATTCCGCGCAGCGCGTACTCGACGAGGCTGTCCGCGTAGGCGTGGGTGAGCGGGAGGGTGCGCAGCAGCCAGCGGTGGGCGAGCGGGCCGACGAGCAGTTCCACGGCGACGCGGGGGTCGACGTCGGGGTCGATCGCGCCCGCGTCCCGCGCCGCGCGCAGCCGGTCGACGTACAACTGGAGCCCGGGTTCGAGCAGTTTGCGCACGAACTGGGCGCCGAGGTCCGCGTTGATGACGCCCTCGGCCGCGAGCGCGCGGTAGGGGATCTCGAAGCCGGGGTCGGTGAGCTCGTCGACGGTGGCGCGCAGCACCTGCTTGAGATCCGCCTCCAGGTCACCCGTGTCGGGGAGGGCCGGGTCGCTCTCGGCGGCCTGGCCGCCGCGTTCGAGGAAGGCTTCGAGGAGGACTTCCGCCTTGGAGGGCCACCAGCGGTAGATCGTCTGCTTGCCCACGCCGGCCCGCGCCGCGATGCCCTCGATGGTCGTCCTGCCGTACCCCGCCTCGCCGACGAGCGAGAGGGCCGCGTCGTAGATGGCCCGGCGTGAACGCTCGCTGCGGCGGGTGGAGTCGGGTGTTCTGGTCTCTGCCATGGGTCGATCCTACCGCCACTGCGAGGCGAGACGTATCGTCTCTTGACAAGACGGTTCGTCTCGTTCAGACTCGAAGCACGAGGCGAGACGAACCGTCTCGACCCGGGACCGCGCCTGTGCGGCCCGGGCGATGGGGAATCCCGACGGAAGGAGATGTGTCATGACCCGAGGTGGAGCAGGAAACATGCTGGGCGTCGGCGGCACCCGCAGCCGGCTCTCGCGCCAGGCACTGCGCGGCACGGGCGGCAACGCCCGGGGCGGCGGCGGTCTCGATCCGATGGCCCAAAAGCGGGAGCTGCTACGGAAGTTGAAGGAGAGGCGTACGGCATCGCATGAGGCGTGAACGCGCGAATGAACCATACGGGTCGGGTGAAAAACAACCCTGATGGTGCACTGCGCGATGGCCCCGCACAGCGGACCATGGGCTGGACGCGGCTGCACGCCCGTGCGGCCCAAGTCTCCCGTGAGGAGCCTTCATTGCCTCGTGCGACCCGTGACCTCCATACGCAGAGAACCGCCCGACCCCGGCGCTATTTGATGTGCCCACCGGCACACTTCAAGGTCACGTACTCCATCAATCCCTGGATGGACCCCGAAAAGCCCGTCGACCTGCCGCTGGCCCTGGCCCAGTGGGAGGACCTGCGCGACCGCTACCGCGCGCTCGGCCACACCGTCGAGCTCCTCGACCCCCGACCCGACCTGCCCGACATGGTCTTCGCCGCCAACGGAGCCACCGTGATCGACAGCCGGGTGCTCGGCGCCCGCTTCGCGCATCCGGAACGCGCGGCGGAGGCCGCGGTCCACCTCGCGTGGTTCCGCGCCCACGGCTTCACCACCGTCCACGAGCCGTCCCACATCAACGAGGGCGAGGGCGACTTCGCCGTCACGGCCTCCTATCTGCTCGCCGGGCGCGGCTTCCGTTCCAGCCCGCTCTCGCACGACGAGGCCCAGGAGTTCTTCGGCCGCCCGGTCATCGGCCTCGACCTGGTCGACCCCCGCTACTACCACCTGGACACGGCCCTGTGCGTCCTGGACGACGCGGCCGACGAGATCATGTACTACCCGGCCGCCTTCTCACCCGGCAGTCAGGCCGTGCTGTCCAGACTGTTCCCGCACGCGTTGATCGCCGAGGAGCCGGACGCGGCCGCCCTCGGGCTCAACGCGGTGAGCGACGGCCGCCATGTGCTGCTCCCCCAGGGTGCCATCGGCCTCTTCGACCCGCTGCGCGCGCGGGGCTACGAGCCGATCGGCATGGACCTGGGCGAGCTGCTCAAGGGAGGCGGCAGCGTGAAGTGCTGTACGCAGGAACTGCGTTCCTGACTAGGAGGCCGGCTCTGCGGGGTGGGGCGGCCAGGAGTCGCCCCACTCGGCATCCCGGGCCGCGCGATACAGCGTGCCGTGCCGCTTGCTGACCGTCTCACGGCGCAACTGCTCCTGCGCGGTGCAGAGTTCGAGCAGCACCTGCCCCTTGCGGATCTGGGGCCGCCGGATCACCCGCGCCGCGGCGGGCTCCGGCGGGAAACGGGTGGCGGCGAGATAGCTGAACTTCTCGTCCTCGTACGCGAGGGAGCCGCCCTTGACCTGACGGTGCAGCGAGGAGCGGCTGACCCGGGCCGAGAAGTGACACCAGTCGGTGCCGGGCTCGATGGGGCAGGCCGCGCTGTGCGGGCAGGGCGCGGCGATGTGCAGGCCGGCCGCGATGAGCCGGTCACGTGCCTCGATGATGCGGGCATAGCCGTCGGGAGTGCCGGGCTCCACGATGACGACGGCGCCAGTCGCCGCGGCGGCCGCCGCGTCCACCAGGGCGCGGCGGTCCTCGGGGTGAGCTCGTTCAGGACGTAGGAGACGGTGACGAGGTCCGCGCCGTCCAGGGTGAGGGCCGAGCCGATGCGGGCGCGCTGCCAGCGGGCGGTGCGCAGTCCGGGGAGTCCGGAGGCCTCGGCGAGTTCACGGCCGATGGCGAGCGCGGGCTCCGCCCAGTCGAGGACGGTCGTCGCCACGGAGGTCGGCACGTCCTGCCACGCCTCGGCCACCGCCCAGCTCGCCGAACCCGTGCCGCCACCGATGTCGGTGTGCGTGGCGGGGGTCCACGTTCCGGCCGCGTCCCGGAACGCGCCGAGCGCGGAGCGCACCGCCTCGAACGTGGCGGGCATCCGGTACGCGGCGTAGGCGGCGACATCGGAGCGGTCCCGCAGCACCGGGGCGTGGGTGGGGACGACCCCGCGGTAGTGGGAGATCAGCCGGTCGACGGCGCCGGCGGTCGCCGACGGCGG
Organism: Streptomyces hundungensis; assembly: GCF_003627815.1. Lineage (NCBI taxonomy): Bacteria > Bacillati > Actinomycetota > Actinomycetes > Kitasatosporales > Streptomycetaceae > Streptomyces > Streptomyces hundungensis. The sequence continues at coordinate 6,058,633 of NZ_CP032698.1, read as the reverse complement.
CAGCCCGTCGAGCAGTCCGGCCAGGGCCGAGCGCAGTACGTCCGGGACGGGAAGGGAGTGGTTCACCGGCAGGAGTCTACTTTTGCGGCGCGGGGCCGCCGGACGCCGAGCTGGGCGACTGGTGCTCGCGCTGCCAGGGCCGGCACAGGAGCAGGAAGCAGAGCAGGGCCGCGACGGCCGAGGCGAGCTGGACCACGGCCATGGGCACGGCCGTCGCCTCACCGGCGATGCCGACGAGCGGCGAGGCGACCGCGCCGACCAGGAAGGAGGAGGTGCCCAGCAGCGCGGAGGCGGAGCCCGCGGCGTTCGGGGTGCGCATCAGGGCCTGGGCGTTGGTGTTCGGCATGGCGAGACCCATCGCCGACATGAGCACGAAGAGCCCGGCCGCGACCGGCGCGAGGCCCACCTCGCCGAAGACGCCGGAGGTCATCAGGAGCAGGGCGGTCGCCGCCACGGCGATGACGGCGAGTCCGAAACCGAGCACCTTGTCCAGGCTGACCCGGCCGATGAGGAGCTTGCCGTTGATCTGGCCGACGACGACCAGACCGACGGAGTTCAGGCCGAACAGCAGCGAGAAGGTCTGCGGGGAGGCCCCGTAGATCTCCTGCACCACGAACGGGGAGGCGGAGATGTAGGCGAACAGAGCGGCGAAGGCGAGGCCTCCCGCGAGCATGTAGCCGGTGAAGACCCGGTCCTTGAGCAGACCGCCCATGGTGCGCAGCGCCTCCTTGACCCCTCCGGAGTGGCGGCGCTCCACGGGAAGCGTCTCGTGCAACCACCGGAACACCACCACGGTGAGCAGCACACCGACCACGGTCAGCACGGCGAAGACTCCGCGCCAGTCGGTGAGTCGCAGCACCTGGCCGCCGATCAGCGGGGCGATCACGGGGGCGACGCCGGAGATCAGCATCAGGGTGGAGAAGAAGCGGGCCATCTCCACACCGTCGTAGAGGTCGCGCACCACGGCCCGGGCGATCACGATGCCGGCGGCCCCGGCAAGGCCCTGCAACAGGCGGAAGGAGATGAGGAGTTCGACGTTGGGGGCGAAGGCGCAGACCGCGGTGGCCAGCACATAGACGATCATGCCAATGAGGAGAGGGCGACGCCGTCCCCACTTATCACTCATCGGCCCGACGACGAGCTGACCGAGCGCCATGCCGGCGAGGCAGGCGGTGAGGGTGAGCTGAATGGTCGCGGCCGGCGAGCGCAAGGCGTCGGTGACCTCGGGCAGCGCGGGCAGATACATGTCCATGGAGAGCGGCGGAAGCGCGGTGAGCCCGCCGAGGACGAGCGTGACCAGCAGGCTGGTGCGGCGGACGGCCGCGCCGGCACGGGGTGCCCGGGCGTCGGCCGTGGTCGGTATGGGGCCCTGGGTGTCCTGGCCGCCGCGCTCCGGCATCGGTTTCTCTCCTGAAGGTTGAATCGAATAAGCAATGCTCTCAGCCGGGCCGGGGTGAGGGGACCACCCGGGACGCAAAGGAAAGGAGGAACGGATCACATACGGGGCACCTATTGGGTCACAGCGCGCGGCAGCGTGGGTCGCGCCGCGGTCGAGCCGCTCGCTCCCATATCCCGGACGGCCGGCCACGCCCAAGGACCTCTCCCGTACGCTCCGAACCCATGGACATCACTTCGCAGAAGGCTGCCGTCGTGACCGGGGCCGGCTCCGGCATCGGCCGTTCCGTGGCACTCGTGCTGGCGGGCGCGGGCTGGTCGGTGGCGCTCGCCGGGCGCCGGGCCGAGGCGCTGGAGGAGACCGCGGCGCTGGCCGGGGCCGACCCGGACGTGCGGTGCGTCCCGACGGATGTGACCTCACCCGACGAGGTCGGCGCGCTGTTCTCCGCGACGCGGGCCGCCTACGGCCGGGTGGACCTGCTGTTCAACAACGCGGGGGCGTTCGGTCCGATCGGAGTGCCCGTCGAGGACCTGTCGTACGAGGCGTGGCGCTCGGTGGTGGATGTGAACCTGACCGGCGCGTTCCTGTGCGCGCAGGCGGCGTTCCGGGCGATGAAGGAGCAGACGCCCCAGGGCGGCCGGATCATCAACAACGGGTCGATCTCCGCGCACACCCCGCGGCCGAGGTCGGTGGCGTACACGGCGACCAAACACGCCATGACCGGGATGACCAAGTCGCTCTCCCTGGACGGGCGGCCGTACCGGATCGCGGTCGGGCAGATCGACATCGGCAACGCGGCGACCGAGATGACCGCGCCCATCCAGACCGGGACCCTCCAGGCCAACGGGGAACTGGCGGTGGAGCCGGTGATGGACGCGCAGGACGTGGCACGCACCGTGCTGCACATGGCGGAGCTGCCGCTGGAGGCGAACATCCAGTTCGCCACGGTGCTGGCCACGGCGATGCCGTACATCGGCCGAGGCTGACCCACCCCCGGCCCGCCCCGGTCCCGCGGGAGTCCCGCGCCGGCGCGACTCGGTCCCGGGCGCCGGCCCGCCCCGGTCCCGCGGAGGTCCCGCTCCGGTCCGGGCCCGCCCCACCCCCCGCCCCACCCCGGCGCGTCCCTCCGCATCGCCGGAATAGGCGCGCGGGGGCGGCAGTTGGGGCGAACATGACGAGCGACGCGCATCCCGAGACACTCACCCACGCCGGGGAACTCCCCCACCCCGAGGCACTCCGGCACCCCGAGGTGCTCCGCTACACGGCCTTCACCAGTGACCCCGCCGGGGGCAATCCGGCCGGCGTCGTGCTGGACGCGTCGGGGCTCGGCGACGCCGAGATGCTGGCCATCGCCGCCGAGCTCGGTTACAGCGAGTCGGCGTTCCTGACGGCGCCGCCCCAGGGGCTCGGGGAACCGGGGCGGGCGTTCACGCTGCGGTTCTTCAGCCCGAAGGCCGAGGTGCCGTTCTGCGGACACGCCACCGTGGCGACGGCCGTCGCGCTCGGCGAGCGGATCGGCCCCGGGGAGCTGATCTTCGCGACCCCGGCCGGCACGGTCCCGGTGATCGTCGCCGAGGACCTGGCGAGCGGCGGCCTTCGCGCGACCCTGACCAGCGTGGAGCCGCACTCCGAACCCATCGGGGAGAAGGATCTCGCCGAGGCGCTGGCCGCCCTGGACTGGCGGGCCGAGGAACTCGACAGCGCGATCCCGCCCAGGATCGCCTTCGCCGGCGCCCGCCATCTCGTCCTGGGCGCGGCCACCCGCGAGCGTCTGGCGGACCTCGCGTACGACTTCGACCGGCTGACGGCGCTGATGCTGCGCCTGGACCTCACCACCGTCCAACTGGTGTGGCGGGCCTCGGATTCGGTCTTCCACGTCCGGGATCCGTTCCCCGTGGGCGGGGTGGTCGAGGACCCGGCGACGGGGGCCGCGGCCGCCGCGTTCGGGGCGTACGCGAGGGAACTCGGTCTGGTGGACGCGGAGTCTGAGCTGACGCTCCATCAGGGCGAGGACCTGGGCCGCCCCGGCGTGCTCACGGTGACACTGCGCGCGGGTGACTCACGGGTCCGGGTGAGCGGGGCGGGGACACGTATCGCCGGATGACGGGGGGGGTCGCCGCTGGGCCCGCAGCGCGGCGGGCGGGGCCCCTGCCCCCCGGGAGAGTCCGTCCGCCCCGAAGGGGGCCAGTACCCGGCGGCGACACGACCTCAGGCCTGCCCCGTTTCGAAGCGGCTGACCTTGCCTCCGTCCACGGTGAAGCGCCAGGACGTACGCATCTCGCCCCACGTGTCGTTGCGGTAGTTGGCGACCAGGCCGAGCCCGTCATGCGTCTGCTTCTCGATGTCCATGTGGCCGCCGGAGGAGAAGATCTCGCGCTCGGTCCAGTCGGCGACGTCACGGTCCGCGCCGTCGTCGGACATGGTGGCGTCCGCCGTCAGGGCGGCGGAGAAGGCCTCTCGGTCACCGGAGTTGAGCGCGCCGACGAAGGCGCGTACGGCCGGATCGGTCAGCTTGTCGAGGGCGATGGTCACGGTCTCTCCCGGTCGGTGGGCATACGGAACCTTCACCCCTCAGAACACCCCAGGACCCGGCACCGCGCCACCGGTGCGCTGCCGGATGACACCGTGGGCGCATGGACGACGCAAGCTGGCACTCCCCCTGGCCCACGATCACCGCGCTGCACGCCTGGCTGACCGAGCACAGCCCCGTACCGCCCGAGCAGCAGACGCTGCTCAGGATGCTCAAGCTGTCCGAGGAGGTGGGCGAGGTCGCCCAGGCCGTCATCGGCGCGACGGGCCAGAACCCCCGCAAGGGCGTCTCGCACAGTTGGCAGGACGTCGAGTCGGAGCTGTGCGACGTGATCGTCACCGCGATGGTGGCGCTGACCACCCTCACCCCGGACGCGGCGCACGTCTTCGACGCCCATCTGGCCAAGGTCGCCGCACGCTCGCTGACCGCCGACCAGCGGCGTCAGCCGAGTTGACGTCAGCCGAGTTGTCCGAGCATGCCGGTGACGGAGTTGAGCGCTGTGTGCAGCGAGGGGGCGACCGCCGTATCGGCGAGATAGAAGCCGAACCCGGCGCAGATGAGGGCGTGGGACAGCTTGGTGCCGCCTTTGCGGCAGAGGAAGAAGGCGCCCGCTGTGAGCGCGAGCATCACGGGAAAGTGCAGGGAAGGCACGGCGTTTCACCTCGTGTCCCCGAGTCGACGTGTGCGGTACTCCCGCCGCCTCGAAGGAGCGCGGGCTTCCGGTCGGTACCGGGAATCACGCTACGGCCACGGCTCGCGTTCCGCCACACGGAGGATGAGCAAACGACTACAAAGGGCGATGACCCCAGGTCAGGGCGGTAATCCCGGGTCAGGCGAGCGCCGAGCCTCCCGGCCAGGAAGGTCGCCAAAAAGGTCGCCGGGGAAGGGGGAAGGAGGTGGGGGTGGGTGGGGCAGACGAGTCGGGCTGTACGCCGGGTTCTGTACCCCGGGACCTCGCGGTCGTCGGGGTGACGGCCATCCATCTAGGACCGGCGTTGCCGCCGGCCTCGTGCGGTCTACCCGCGGACTCGGGCAGGCTGCCCTCGATCGTCCGCGCAGGGCCGCTTTTCACGGCGGCCCCTCTTGACCTTGCTCCGGGTGGGGTTTACCTAGCCGCCTGAGTCACCTCAGGCGCTGGTGGTCTCTTACACCACCGTTTCACCCTTACCGAGGACCGAAGTCCCAGGCGGTCTGTTCTCTGTGGCACTGTCCCGCGGGTCACCCCGGGTGGCCGTTGGCCACCACCCTGCCTTGTGGAGCCCGGACGTTCCTCGGGAAGATCGAAGATCTCCACGCGGCCGTCCGCCCGGCTCGTCTGCCGTACCGCCATGCTACCCGGCTCGGGACCGCACCCCCGCCGCCGGACCCGCCGCGGACCGGGGGCAGCGCGTACCGCTCAAGGAGGCCACCGCCCGCAGCCCCGGTCGCGGCGATCAAGGACGTTCGCCCTTGACCCTGCCGCAGCGTCAACGTTTCTAATGAGGCCATGCGGATCTCGGAGATCGCCGCGCTGGTAGGGGTGACCACGCGGGCCGTCAGGCACTACCACCACCTCGGGCTGCTGCCGGAGCCGGCCCGGCTCGCCAACGGCTACCGGCAGTATTCGGTACGGGACGCCGTGGCGCTCGCCCGGATCCGGCGCCTCACCGAGCTGGGCCTCGGCCTGGACGAGGTGCGGGACGAGATCGCCGACGACGCCGGGCACGAACTGGCTGACGTGCTGGCCGAGTTGGACGCGGATCTGGCGCGCCAGGAGAACGAGATCCGGGCCCGCCGGGCCCGCCTCGCCGCGCTGCTCGCCCGGGCCGCCGAGGGGCCGTTGACGACCGAGGACGAGCTCTCCCCCGAACTGGCGGCGTTCTTCGCGGAGTTGGGCCCCGGGGAGTCCACCTCCCCGATGGCCGCCAAGGACCGCGAGCTGCTGGCCCTCCTGGAGACGGCGGCGCCCGCCGAGGAGCGGGACCGGCTGATGGCCGCCGTACGGTCCACGGCCGCGTCACCCGGCGCCGTCGCGCAGGCGCACCGGGTGTACGCGCTGCTTGACGAGTTGGCGGACGCGGAGCCGTCGGACGCCCGGGTGGAGGTGGCGGCGCGGGCTCTGGCCGACTGCCTTCCGCCCGAGCTGACGGCGCAGATCACCGCGAACGCGGGGGCCGTCGCCACGGCCGACCAGGGGTTCCTCAAGGCCTTCCTCGCCGACTTCGCGCCCGCTCAGGCCGCGGCGGTCCGGCGGGCGATGGTGATCGTTTCGCAGGAGGGCGGATGAAGCCGATGGTGACGGACAAGAACGGGGGCGGCTGGATGAGACGATTCCTCCCCGAGCCGATACGACGACTGGCCGCGCACGAGGGCCGGGTCCTGGGAAGCTTCCCCCTCTGGATCGGCCGCCGGCGCCATCAAGTGGGGCCGGACGAGCGGGCGTTCGGGTATGCGAGCCCTCAGGCGGCGACGGTGTACGGACTGGCCTTCGTCTGCGTCGTCGAAACGGTGGGGGTGTCCTTCCTGGTGCGGGAGTGGCCCGCGGTGCACGCCGTCCTGCTCGTGCTGGACCTCTACACGGTCCTCCTGGTCCTGGGCATCCAGGCCGCCGCCGTGACCCGTCCGCACGTACTGACCGCACGGTCACTGCGGGTGCGCGCCGGCGCCCGGGTTGACCTGACCATCCCCTTGCACCAGATATCCGGCGTACGCAGGGAGTTGAGGTTCCAGGCGTCGGGCGGGGAGGCGCGGGACGACGTCCTGGAGCTGGCCGTCGGCGCCCAGACCTCCCTCACGCTGGAACTGACCGAGCCCGTCACTCACGTACCGCTCGTGGGAAAGCCGCGGGAGGTGACGACCGTACGCTTCCACGCGGACGAGTCCGGGGAACTGGCAAGGGCGCTGCGGTCGTTGGTCGCGTAGGGGCGGGGTCAGGCGGGGGTGAACAGGACCTTCGTGCTGCCGGGGTCGGCCTGGGCGAGACGGACCCTCAGGCGCTCGCCGAGCGGGAGCGGGCCGCCGCCCTCGACGCGGGCCACCACCGCCGGATCGCTCAAGTGGACTGTCCCGACGCTCGGTTGCTGCTCCTTCACGTCGACGACGGTCGCCTCGAACAGCTCGCCCACCCGGTCCTTGAGGAGCGCCGCCTCGACGATGTCCACGCACTCGCGCTCCACGGTGTTGGCGCGGCTGGTGCCGCGCGCCATCTCCTGGGGCAGCTCGGCGAGCGCGGACGTCACCCACTCCGGCGGATCCTGTCCCGCGACGGCCGCCAGGCACAGCTCGCCCGCGTACCGGTCCACGAGCCGGCGCAGTGGGGCGGTGCAGTGTGTGTACGGGGCGGCGACCGCGGCGTGCACGGCGAGCTCGGGCGCGGTGTGGCCGGTGAACACGGTGTACCCGGCGCCGCGCAGCAGCGTCGTGCACTCCTGGAGGAAGGCGGCGTGGTGCGGCCGGCGCGGGTCGAGGGAGCGGACGACCGCCGCGTACGGAACGTGGTGGGGCCAGTCGATGCCCAGCGCCTTCGCCGAGCGGCGCAACCTGGCGACCGCGCCGTCCGGGGCGCTGGGCAGGGTCCGCAGGATCCCGGTGCCGTACGTCAGCATGAGCTCGGCGCCGGCGATGCCGGTGAGCAGGGAGATCTGGGCGTTCCAGCCGTCGGCGGGCAGGGGCGCGCGGTAGGTGAGGTCGTAGCGGTGGTCGTGCTCGACGATCTCCTGCTCGGGGACGTTGAGCGAGATGCCGCCGCGGGCGACCTCCTGTTGTTCGCGCAGGGTCCCGATGTCGCGGAGCAGGGCGAGGGAGTCGGGGGCGGTACCGGCGTCGATCTGTTTCTGGACGCCCTCATAGTCGAGTTTGGCGCGGCTGCGGACCAGCGCGCGGCGCACGTCGGTGGCGGCGGTCGCGCCGTCCGCGTCCAGGTCGATGCACCAGAGCAGCGCGGGGCGGGCCCCGTCGGGGAGCAGGCTCGCGGCGCCCTCGGACAGGACGGCGGGGTGCAGCGGAGTCTTCCCGTCCGGGAAGTAGAGGGTGGTCACCCGGCGGTGCGCCTCGGCGTCCACGGCGCCGCCCGGCGTGACGAACGCGGCGACGTCCGCGATGGCGTAATACACCCGGTATCCGCCGCCCGCCCGGCGTTCCAGGTGCATGGCCTGGTCGAGGTCGGTGGAGGTGGGCGGGTCGATGGTGAAGAGCTCGATGCGGGTGGCGTCATAGGCCGGCAGCCGAGGCGCACCGGCCGCCCGCTCCGCCTCGGCGAGAACGTCGGCCGGAAACCCCGAGGGAACGTCCAACGAGGTCCGCAACGCGCTGAGCGCGGCGCGCAAGGGGGCTTGGGCGGCGCCCTGTACGTGGAGATGACGGCGGGGCATGTCTCCGAGCGTAGGGGCGGGCAGGGGGCCCGGCATGTCGTGCGGGTTCCCCTACGGGGTGGTGTGCTCGCGGTGGGGGCGACCTTTCTCCAGTGCCGGTGGTTCTTTGCGCAGTGCCGGTGGGCCTTTCCCTAGTACGGGTGGGCTGTGTGCGGCACGGGGAAGCCGAATCAGCCCCTCCGGCGTTTGAGGAGCGGGGTCCGGGGCGGAGCCCCGTGGGTCCTGGGAGCCGTCCCGCCTCCGGAGGCTCGGGAAGCCAATTCAGCCCCTCCGGCGCTTGAGGAGCGGGGTCCGGGGCGGAGCCCCGTGGGGTCCTGGGAGCCGTCCCGCCTCCGGAGGCTCGGGAAGCCGAAGCAGCCCCTCCGGCGCTTGAGGAGCGGGGTCCGGGGCGGAGCCCCGTGGGTCCTGGGTGCCGTCCCGCCTCCGGAGGCACGGGAAGCCAATCCAGCCCCTCCGGCGTTTGAGGAGCGGGGTCCGGGGCGGAGCCCCGTGGGGTCCTGGGAGCCGTCCCGCCTCCGGAGGCACGGGAAGCCAATTCAGCCCCTCCGGCGCTTGAGGAGCGGGGTCCGGGGCGGAGCCCCGTGGGGCCCCCGGAGGCTCTCCGGTGCTGGGCACCCCCGGCCAGGTCAAGCCCAGCGCAGCGCCCCCGTACCCTGGCCGCAAGGGGCCGCACCCCCTCCCCGTACGTACAAGAAGGAGAATCGCCGTGCTGGTGCTGTTGCCGCCCTCCGAAGGAAAGGCCGCGTCGGGGCGCGGGGCGCCCCTGAAAGCGGAGTCGCTGTCCCTGCCCGGGCTCGCACAGGCCCGCGCGGCCGTCCTCGACGAGCTCGTCGAGCTGTGCACCGGGGACGAGCACAAGGCCCGCGAGGTACTCGGTCTGAGCGAGGGCCTGCGCGGCGAGGTCGCCAAGAACGTCGAGCTGCGCACCGCTGGCACCCGCCCGGCCGGGGAGATCTACACCGGCGTGCTGTACGACGCCCTCGACCTCGCCTCCCTGGACGCGGCCGCCAAGCGCCGCGCCGCGAAGTCGCTCCTGGTCTTCTCGGGGCTGTGGGGCGCCGTGCACACCGGCGACCGGATTCCGTCCTACCGCTGCTCGATGGGCGTGAAGCTGCCTGGCCTCGGCGCGCTCGGTACGTACTGGCGTGGCGTGATGGACCCGGTGATGACCGAGGCCGCGGGCACGGGTCTCGTCCTCGACCTGCGCTCCGCCGCGTACGCGGCCGCCTGGAAGCCGAAGGGCGCCGTCGCGAGCCGCACCGCCACCGTCCGGGTGCTGCACTCGGCGGTCGTGGACGGGGTGGAGAAGCGGTCGGTGGTCAGCCACTTCAACAAGGCGACGAAGGGCCGGATCGTACGCGATCTGCTCACCGCCGGGGCCGCGCCCGCCGACCCGGCGGAGCTGGTCGAGACCCTGCGGGGCCTGGGTTACGTCGTGGAGGCGGAGCCTCCCGCCAAGCCGGGCCGGGCCTGGTCGCTGGACGTGGTCGTGACCCAGATCCACTAGGCCACTCATCTTCGTTGCACCATGCGCAACGACCGTTGCGCACTCCGCAGGGCCCCGGCAGGATGGCCGCATGACGCCGCCCGCCGTGCCCTCCCCCGCCGCTGCCTCCGTGCTGGATCTCGCCCCGGTCGTCCCCGTCGTGGTGATCGACGACGCCGCCGACGCCGTGCCGCTCGCGCGGGCGCTGGTGGCGGGCGGCCTCACGGCGATCGAGGTGACCCTGCGTACGCCGGCCGCGCTCGACGCCATCCGGGCCATCGCCGCGGAGGTGCCCGACGCGGTCGTCGGGGCGGGCACGGTGCTCACGCCGGGCGCGGTCGCCGACGCGGTGGACGCGGGGGCCCGCTTCCTGGTGAGCCCGGGCTGGACGCCGGGGCTGCTCGCCGCGATGCGGGCGTCCGGCGTGCCGTTCCTGCCCGGGGTCTCGACGACCTCGGAGGTCGTGGCCCTGCTCGAACAGGGCGTGCGCGAGATGAAGTTCTTCCCGGCGGAGGCGGCGGGCGGCACGGCCTACCTCGCCTCCCTCGTCTCACCGCTCCCCCGGGCCCGCTTCTGCCCGACCGGCGGCATCACCCTCGCCTCGGCCCCCGCGTACCTGGCGCTGCCGAACGTCGCGTGCGTAGGCGGAAGTTGGATGCTCCCCCGCCACGCACTGACCTCCCACAACTGGCCCCACATAGAAACCCTGGCCCGCAACGCCGCAGCCCTACGCCCCTGAACCCCCATACCCACCAAGGGAGTTGCTAGCGGGCGGCCCAAGGGGCGCGAGGAACTGCGCGACCAGCCCACCACGGCCCGAGGCCGAAAACGGGTGTCTTGGGGGCGCGAGGAACTGCGCGAGAAGCAAACACGGCCCGCAGACGAAAGCGGGTTGAAGGGGCGCGGGGAACTGCGCAAGAAGCGACCACGACCCGCGGCCGACAACGGGTTGAGGGGCGCGGGGAACTGCGCAACCCGCCCAACCGGCCCGCACCCGAAAGCGACAACCCGCCCCACCCCCAAGGCCCTACCGCAGGTGCCCCGTATCGTTCAACCCCCGCACCGACGCATTGCCATCCCCGTAATACGCCACCGTCGAGATCGAGGCCGCCGAGAGCTCCATGCGGAACAGGGACTCCGGGGGCGCCCCCAGGGCCAGCCTGACCAGGGTCTTGATCGGGGTCACATGGGTCACCACGAGCACCGTGCGCCGGGGATGCGCGGCGATCACCCGGTCCCGGGCCGCCGCGACCCGCCGCGCCACCGTGGCGAAGCTCTCGCCCCCGCCCGTCGGGGCCGCCTTCGCGGAGCCGAGCCAGGCGTCGAGGTCGTCGGGGTAGCGCTCGCGGACCTCGCCGAAGGTCAGCCCCTCCCACGCCCCGAAGTCCGTTTCGCGCAGGCCGTCTTCGATGCCCACGTCGAGTCCGAGGCGGGCCGCCACCGCGGCCGCGGTCTCGCGGCAGCGCCGCAGCGGGGAGGAGACGATCGCCTGGACGGTGCCGTGCTCGGCGAGGGCGGCGGCGACCCGCTCGGCCTGGCCGCGCCCGACGGCCGACAGCTCGGGGTCGGTACCGCCGCTGCCGGAGAACCGCTTGGAGGGCGTGAGCGCCGTCTCGCCGTGCCGCAGCAGTACGAACGTGGCGGGCGCCCCGAGATCGGCGGAGGCACCCCAGCCGACACTCGACGTGGCGTTCTCAACAGGCTTGCCCAGCACGGAAGTCGGGGCTACTCCCCCGACGCCGGCCGCCCCCGCCAGCGCCGCCCGAGCCCGCGCCGCGCCCGCCGCCGCATCGCCCACCACCCGAGCCGCGCCCGCGTCGGCCGCGTCGGACGTGGAGGCCAGGTCCGCCATGGAGGCCAGGTCCGCCATGGAGCGCGACGGCGACCACCGCTCGCCCCGCCCGCCCGCATCCATCGCCTCGTTGGCGAGCCGGTCCGCGTGCTTGTTGCGCTCGCGCGGGATCCACTCGTACGACACCTGCGAGGGCGGCAGGACCCGGGCCGCCTCCGCGGCGAGCGGCCTCATGTCCGGGTGCTTGATCTTCCAGCGGCCCGACATCTGCTCGACGACGAGCTTGGAGTCCATCCGGACCCGCACCCGCGCCGCCGGATCGAGCTCGCGCGCGGCACGCAGGCCCGCGATGAGGCCCTTGTACTCGGCGACGTTGTTCGTGGCGACGCCGATGAACTCGGCGGCCTCGGCGAGCGTCTCGCCGGTCGCCGGGTCGAGGACGACCGCCCCGTAGCCGGCGGGGCCCGGGTTGCCCCGGGAGCCGCCGTCGGCCTCGACGACGAACTGCCGGCCCACGACGGGCGAGGACGGCACTTACAGACCCGATTCCGAGGTGCGCACCAGGATGCGGCGGCAGTTCTCGCAGCGCAGGACGGTGTCCGGGGCGGCCGCCTTGACCTCGTTGACCTCGGTGATGTTGAGCTCCAGGCGGCAGCCCTCGCAGCGGCGCTGGAAGAGGCGGGCGGCGCCCACGCCACCCTGCTGGGCGCGCAGCTTGTCGTAGAGCTTGAGCAGGTCGGCCGGCACGGAACCGGCGACGACCTCGCGCTCCTTGGTCGTCGAGGCGATCTCCGCGTCGAGCCCGGCGAGCGCGGTGTCTCGGCGGGCGGTCGCGTCGTCGGCCTTGGCCTGGACGGAGGAGACCCGCTCGGTCAGCTCGGCGGCGCGCTCCTGCGCGGCCTCGCGGCGCTCCATGACTTCGAGGACGACGTCCTCCAGGTCACCCTGGCGCTTGGCGAGCGAGACGATCTCGCGCTGGAGGCTCTCCAGGTCCTTGGGCGAGGAGACCGCGCCCGAGTCCAGGCGCTGCTGGTCGCGGGCGGCGCGCTGGCGCACCTGGTCCACGTCCTGCTCGGCCTTGGTCTGCTCGCGAGCGGTGTCGCTCTCCTCGGTCTGCGAGGCGACCAGCAGGTCACGCAGTTGCGTGAGGTCCTTGTTGAGCGATTCGATCTCGGCGTGCTCGGGCAGCGACTCCCGCTTGTGGGCGAGCTGCGACAGGCGTACGTCCAGCGCCTGTACGTCGAGGAGGCGGATCTGGTCGGCGGGCGCGGCGTTCAGTTGGGGGCTCCATCAATAGAAGGGGAGGTGTGGTGGGCGGACCACGGGTCCGTGACCGTCTTCGAGACGTGGACCCTCAGGTCCCAGCCGTGGCGGTCGGAGATCTCGTCGAGCTGGGCGGCGGCCTGCTCGCACCAGGGCCATTCGGTGGCCCAGTGCGCGGCGTCGACCAGGGCGAGCGGTCCGTGCTGCACGACCTCCGACACCGGGTGGTGGCGCAGGTCCGCGGTGAGGAAGACGTCGGCTCCCGAGGCGCGTACGGCGTCGAAGAGGCTGTCGCCGGAGCCGCCGCTGACGGCGACCGTCCTGACCGGCGCGTCGGGGTCGCCCGCGACGCGCAGGCCCTGCGCGGTGGCCGGCAGCCGGGCCGCGGCGTGCGCGCCGAACTCGCGCAGCGTCATCGGGTGGTCGAGCTCGCAGACGCGGCCGAGTCCGCGACGGCCCGCGGGGTCGCTCGCGTCGGGCACCAGCGGACCGCAGACGCGCAGGTCGAGGGCGCCCGCGAGGGCGTCGCTGACGCCGGGGTCGGCGGTGTCGGCGTTGGTGTGGGCGACGTGCAGGGCGATGTCGTGCTTGATCAGGGTGTGCACCACGCGGCCCTTGAAGTGGCCGGCGGCGACCGTGGTGGTGCCGCGCAGATAGAGCGGGTGGTGGGTGACGATCAGGTCGGCGCCCAGCTCGACGGCCTGGTCGGCGATCTCCTGGACGGGGTCGACGGCGAACAGGACCCGGCGCACCTCGGCGTCGGGGTCGCCGCAGACGGTGCCGACGGCGTCCCACTTCTCGGCCCGCTCGGGTGGCCAGAGGGCGTCGAGCGCGGCGATGACTTCAGACAGACGGGGCACGCACACAGGTTACCTGCGCTCCGCGCCCCGCCGGTCGGCCGCCGGTGGCTACGCCCCGAGGACGTGGCCGCCGCGTCCTGTCGGCCCCTTTCGCGGGGGCGGATCCGGGACGACGGCGCCGCGGAGGAGGGTCGCTCCGGTACGTCCGACCTCGCCCTGATCGTTCCTGCACATCCGCCTCCCCGGCTACCGGCGAATCGCCCGACCGCCACCCTTTGGTGTGAAGCCAGTGGTCTCGTGTTGTCCGGCTCGCCGGGCGAAACCTAGCTTCGGTGGCCGGAGGTGAGCCATCTGATGACGGCTTTGGCCATCGAGACCGCTGCCGAGGGCGGTGCGGTCAGGAGTACGGGATTCGCGATCACGGCGAACGGTGCGTATGCCGCGAGGCTGGTGCGCGACGAGGGCGGGAGTGCGGCCTGGTTCCCGGAGCGGTGGACGCTCGACGGGCCCGAGCCGTACGCGGTGCCGCTGCCCGGCAACCAGCCGGAGGAGCCGGACACCGGGGTGCTGCCGATGGCGGACGGGCGGGTGCTCATCCACCGCCGGATCGGTGACCGGCACTCCTTCGCCCTGCTCTACCCCACCGGCCCCGCCACCGGCGAGCTGCCGCTGGGCGCCGTCGACGCCGGGGCGGGCGCGCTCACGCTGCTGCCCCCCTCCCCGGACGGCAGCTGTGCCTACGCGCTCGCGGTGGGCCCCGACTCCACCGCGCTGTGGCTGGTGGCCGGCGGCGCGTTCGGGCCCGAGCTGGTGGCCACGGTCGGCGGACGCTGTTCGGGCGGGGTGTGGCTGGACCGCACCGGCCGGATGCTCGCCCTCGACCGGGAGCTGGGGGGCCGTACCAAGACGGTCGCCGTCGACCTGGAGCGGGGCGGGGAGGTCACCGAGCTGCTCCAGATCACCGAGGACAGCGACGACCGGCTGCTGCTCGCGGACCCCGACAGCGGACTGCTCCTGATCCGCTCGAACGCCCCCGGCCACGACCGGCTCGGCTGGGGGGTGCTCGGCTCGGCGCTGCCGGTGCGCTTCCCCGAGTGCCTTCGCCTGGCGGACGCGGCGCTCACCCCGTTCGCCGTGCAGCCGGGCCAGGTGCTGATGCCGGAGTCCTGCGCGGTGGCCCTGCGCATCGACGCGGCGGGCGGCACCTGGGTCGGCGTGTGGCGTCCCGCGGGCCGCCATCTGCATCAACTGGCCGCCCCCCAGGGCTGGTTGGCGGGGGCCGGGGTCTGGACGTCCCAGGGCGTGCTGAGGCTTCCGTACGCCACGGACACGAACCCCTGCGCGGTGCTCGACCTGCCCGCCCCGCCGGATCCGCCGCCGGCTGCGGCCACCCCGTCGGCCGGGCCCGTGCGGCCCGCCGCGGCCAAGCCCGTACCGCTGGGACAGGCACCGCTGACCGGCCGTCGGCCGCCGTCGGGTGATCGTTAGAATCTGCGCGCAGTACCAGGCACACGCAAGACGACTACGGGGTGACCACAGCTCATGTCCAACCAGATCGACACCCGTCCGCAGGAGACGGGGTCCGACAGCGCGGGCCGGCACCGGGGTGGTGCGGCCTCCACCGAGGACTCGGCGACGCCGGCCCACGGCCGCCACCGGCGCGAGGAGAACGCGTCCGGGCGCGCCTGAACGGGCGCCGGCAGAGGCCCCCGGGGTGACCGTCCCCGGGGGCCTTTCGCATGGGTCCGGCCCGTTCAGCCCCGCTTGAGGGCGAGCACTTCGGCCGCCGCGAAGGTCTCGCCCGAGGGCCTGTCCGCGTAATAGGGGGTGAGCGACTCGTCGAGTTCCTCGTACGAGAAGACCTCCTTGGCGGTGTCGAACTTGGCGGCCACCCGCGGCCGTTCGACGATCGCGACCATCCCGCCGTGCACCACCAGGAGCTGCCCGTTGATCCGGCCGGCCGCGGGCGAGGCGAGATAGCCGACGAGCGGCGAGACGTGCTCGGGCGCCAGCGGGTCGAGCTGCCCCTGTTCCGGCTCCTGGAACCCCTGGAAGACGTCCTCGGTCATCCGGGTGCGGGCGCGCGGGCAGATCGCGTTCGCGGTGACGCCGTACTTGGCGAGCGCGAGGGCGGTCGAGGTGGTGAGGCCGACGATGCCGCCCTTGGCCGCCGCGTAGTTGGGCTGTCCGGCCGAGCCCGCGAGGAAGGCCTCGGACGAGGTGTTGACGATGCGGCCGTAGACCGGGCCGCCCGCCGCCTTGGACCGCTCGCGCCAGTGCGCGGCGGCGAAACGGGTGGTGTTGAAGTGGCCCTTGAGGTGCACATGGATCACCGAGTCCCATTCGGACTCGTTCATCGAGAAGATCATGCGGTCCCGCAGGATGCCCGCGTTGTTGACCAGGATGTCGAGCTTTCCGTAGGTGTCAATCGCCAACTGGACTAATTCTTGGGCCTGTTGGTGGTCGGCGACGTCGCCGGTGTGGGCGGTGGCCCGGCCGCCCGCGGCGCGGATCTCGGCGGCCACCTCCTCGGCGGGGCCCTTCGACGCCTGGCCGGTGCCGTCGCGGCCCGGCTGCCCGAAGTCGTTGACGACGACGGCCGCGCCGAGGCGGGCGAGTTCGAGCGCCTCGGCCCGGCCGAGCCCGCGTCCGGCCCCGGTGACGATCGCGGACAGGCCTTCAAGTGGCAGTGCTGCCATGCCGGTCGGTTCCTCTCGCAAGGGGGGTGGGGGCGGGTCAGATCTCGATGCAGGTGCGCAGGGCCTCGCCGCTGCGCATCTGGTCGAGGGCGTCGTTGATCTCGGCGAGCCGCACCCGGTGGGTGATCAGGCCCTCCAGGTCGATGCGGCCCGCCCGCCACAGCGCGATGGCCCGCTCGTAGGAGCGCAGCACGTCTCCGCCGCCGTACATGGACGGCAGGATGCGCTTCTCGTCGAAGAACAGCTCGAACATGTTGACCTGGAAGTAGTCGTCCATGGCGCCCGCGCCGACCACGCACAGGGTGCCGCCGCGCCGGGTGTTCTCGTACGCGGTGCGGGCGGTCGCCGAGCGGCCGACCACCTCGAAGACGTAGTCGAAGCCCTCGCCCGCGGTGATCCGCTGCCTGGCGTCGGCGAACTCCTCGGGAGAGACCGCCTCCGTGGCCCCGAACCTGAGCGCCGCCTCGCGGCGTGATGCGACCGGGTCGACGGCGACGATCTGGGCCGCGCCCCGCACCCGCGCGCCCTGGATGGTGGAGATGCCCACGCCGCCGCAGCCGATGACCGCCACGGAGGAACCGACCGCCACCTTCGCGGTGTTGATGGCCGCGCCGAGCCCGGTGGTCACCCCGCAGCCGATCAGCGCGGCGATCTCGTACGGCACGTCGTCGGGGATCGGGACGGCGCAGCCGGCCGCGACGACGACCTCCTCGGCGAAGGTCCCGGTGCCCGCGAAGCCGAACACATCGCCGCCCGAGCGACGGAAGTTGGGGGTCCCCGCGTTCATGAATCCGGCCAGACAGAGCTGGGTCTGACCGCGCTTGCAGGAGGGGCACGCCCCGCACGCGGGCAGCCAGCACATCAGGACCCGGTCGCCCTGCTTCAGGCCGGTCACCCCGTCACCGACGTCGATGACCTCGCCGGCCCCCTCGTGGCCGGGCACGAACGGCGCGGGCTGCGGCAGCACCCCGCTCATCGCCGAGAGGTCGGAGTGGCACAGGCCCGTGGCGCGGACGCGCAGCTTGACCTTGCCCGGGCCGAAGCCGGTCGCCTCCATGTCGTCGACCACGTCGAGCTTGTCCTGGCCTATCTCGTGCAGTACGGCTGCGCGCATGGTGCGGCTCCCCTCAAGTGCCGGAAAACATGGCTCAGTTGTGTTCCACGATCGTGTCGGCGAGGACCGGCGCGTCGTCGCGCTCGACGGCCGTGACCGTCACCTGGACGCGGCCGGGGCCCGACCACATCCGGATGCGCAGGGTCTCGCCCGGGAAGACGACTCCGGTGAAGCGGGTGGCGTACGACAGGACGCGGGTCACGTCCCCGTCGAGCGCGGTGTCCACGACCGCCTTCAGCGTCATCCCGTACGTGCACAGACCGTGCAGGATCGGCCGGTCGAACCCGGCGAGCTTGGCGAAGTCGGGGTCGGCGTGCAGCGGGTTCCAGTCCCCCGACAGGCGGTAGAGCAGCGCCTGTTCCTCGCGGACGGGGCGCTCGACGACCCGGTCGGGGGCCCGGTCGGGCTGCTCGACGCGGGCGGAGGGCCCCCGGTCCCCGCCGAAGCCGCCCTCGCCGCGCACGAAGATCTGCGCGTCACTGGTCCACAGCGGCCCGTCCGCGTCGGCCGCCTCGGTGCGCAGGACCAGGATGGCCGCCTTGCCCTTGTCGTACACGGCGGCGACCTTCGAGGTCGAGGTGGCCCGGCCGCTCACCGGCAGGGGCCGGTGCAGGGTGATGGACTGCCCGCCGTGGAGCACCGCCGCGAGGTCCACGTCGATGCCGGGCGCCGAGAGCCCGCCGACCACGCCCATGCCGGCGCCCGCGACGGTCGCGAACGAGGGCAGCACGTGCAGCCGGGACTCCAGGGTGTAGCGCAGCTCGTTCGGATCGGTGGCGGGGACGCCGGCTCCCAGGCCCAGGTGGTAGAGCTGTACGTCCTTGTGGTCCCAGGCGATCTCGGTGGACCGGGGCTCGGCGGCGACCGCCTTCGCGGCGTCAATGGGCATGTGGATGCTGCTCCTTGAGCGTTGTGCGGGCACGGAGGAAGACCTCGGTGCGGCCGTCCGCACCGTCGGCCGCACCGAGGTCGTACTGGACCGGACCGAGGACCCGCCCCTGGGTTCTAGAACGCGTTCTAGGCCGATGGCCCCCAGGTATAGCGCACGCCCCGGCAGTTGTGAAGGCTCCTGACGCCACGTCAGATCCGGTGGCGGGGCCGATGTCTGCCGGCTTGGGCGCGCCCGGCCCCTGCCGGATCCGGCGCGGCCGGCCCCGTGACATTTGTCCTGCCCGGCTCCGTACAAGCGGATCTGGGGCGGACCCCCTGCCGCTCCGTAGCGTTCGGGACATGACGCAGACGACGACACAGAGCGCCACCGCGGTCCGCTTCAGCGGGGTGGTCAAGTCCTACGGGGCGGTACGGGCCGTGAACGGGGCCGAACTGACCGTCGGGCGCGGCGAGACCGTGGCGCTGCTCGGCCGCAACGGGGCCGGCAAGTCCACCACCATCAGCCTGCTGCTCGGCCTGAACGAACCCGACGCGGGCGAGGTACGGATCTTCGGGCGGAGCCCCGAGCGGGCGGTGCGGGACGGACTTGTGGGGGCCATGCTCCAGGAGGGCAGCCCGATCCCCCGGGTGACCGTGCGGGAGCTGGTGTTCTTCATCGGCAGCATGTACCCGAAGCCGATGCCGGTCGCCGAGGCGCTCGCGTTCGCCGGGCTCACCGAGTTCGCCGACCGCCGGGTCGACAAGCTCTCCGGCGGCCAGACCCAGCGCGTCCGGTTCGCCATGGCCCTCGCGGGCAACCCCGAACTGCTGCTCCTGGACGAGCCGACGGCCGCGCTCGACGTCGAGGCGCGCCGAGCGTTCTGGGAGTCGATGCGCACCTATGCGGCCCGCGGCAACACGGTGATGTTCTCCACCCACTACCTGGAGGAGGCCGACGACAACGCGGACCGCATCGTCGTCATCGACCAGGGCCGCATCGTCGCCGACGGGCCCGGCGAGGCCGTCAAGCGGGCGGCGGGCGGCAGCCTCGTCTCCTTCGACCTGGCGGGCATGGCGACCGAACCCCTCTCCCTGCTGCCGGGCGTCGTCGCCGTCGAGGTCCACGGCGACCGGGCCCGGCTGCGCACCGACGACTCCGACGCCACCGTCGTCGCCCTCGCCGCGATGGGCGCCGTCCGCCGCCTCGAAGTGGCCCCGGCCAGCCTCGAAGACGCCTTCCTCTCCCTCACCACCCACGAAAGCGAGACCGCCCGATGATCGAGTACATCAAGCTGGAGATGCGGCGCACCCTCCGTGACGCCTCCTTCGTGATCTTCGGTATCGGCATGCCGGTGCTGATGTATCTGCTCTTCACCAACATCGGCGGCGGCCAGAACGACGGCGACGCGTGGAAGGTCTCCTCGATGGTGGGCATGGCCGCCTACGGGGCGCTGGGTTCGGCCCTCGGCATCGGCACCGGTGTCGCCTCCGACAAGTCGATCGGCTGGCTGCGGCAGATGCGGATCGCCCCGCTCCCGCCGGCCAAGGTGGTGGCCGGGCGCGCGATCAGCGGCTCGGTGACGGTGCTGCCCGGCATCCTCGCGGTGCTCCTGTCCGGTGCGCTGATCAACGGCGTACGCCTGGACGCCTGGCAGTGGGGCGCGCTCACGCTGCTCCTGTGGGTGGGGGCGCTGCCCTTCACGATGCTCGGCCTCGGCAACGGCTACCGCCTCTCGGCGCAGGCCACCGGCGTCGTCAACGTCGCCTGTCTGATGGGCCTCGCGATCCTCGGCGGCCTGTGGTTCCCGGTGTCCGCCTTCCCCGGCTGGCTGCGAAAGATCGCCGAGTACACTCCGACCCACCGCTTCGCCGACCTCGGCTGGACCACCTCGCAGGGCCACGCGCCGGGCGTCGTCACCCTTGTCTCGATGGCCTTCTGGCTGGTGGCCTTCGGCGGTTACGCCGTGGTCTCCTACCGTCGGTCCGCTCGGACCGCGTGACCCGCGGGCACCGGGACGGAGAAGTCCATGCACTGTCAGTACGGGGAGAACGCCATGCCATCACTGCTGCCGAAGCTGCCCCCGCGGGGCGCGAAGGGTGACGAGTTCCCGGGGCCGCCGTCCAACGGCTACACCTTCCTGCCCTGGCTGCTCATGGGCACCGGCGCGGCCGTCGCGGTGGCCAAGGGAGAGGTGGCCCAGCCGGTCCTCGGCGGCCTCGGCATCCTCGCCTTCGCCGTCCTGTACGCCCTCGTCGCCTTCCGCGCCTTCGACAAGCAGCAGCGCGCCGAACGCTCGACCCTGGTCATGCTCGGCGCACTCGCCGCCGTCACCTACGCACTCGGGCTCGGCTACGGCGGGGTCTGGCTGCTGTTCTTCCCCCTGCTCTCCCTGACCTGCGGCGCGGTGCTGCGGGACAGGCGGCTCGGCTATGTGATCATCACCCTCGCCGGCTCGGTGGGCATCATCTCGGGCGTCAAGACCGGCGACCCGTGGGACAACATGACCATCGCGTACGGGACGTTCCTGTCCGGCATGGTGATCGCCGCACTGCTCTCGCTCTCCGAGACGGTCCGTGAACTGCGCGATACCCGGCAGGAGTTGGCGCGTACCGCGGTGGAGAAGGAGCGGCTGCGCTTCTCGCGCGATCTGCACGACCTGCTCGGCCACACCCTGTCCGTGATCGTGGTCAAGTCGGAGGCCGCCCGCCGCATCGCGCCGCGCGACCTGGACGCGGCGCTCGGCCAGGTCGCCGACATCGAGTCGGTCGGCCGCCAGGCCCTCACCGAGATCCGCGAGGCCGTCACCGGCTACCGCGAGGGCAGCCTCGCCACCGAGCTCGACCGGGCCCGCTCGGCGTTGGGCGCCGCCGAAGTCGAGCCGGTGGTACGTCAGTCGGGGCCGCCGCTGCCCGCACAGGCCGAGGCGCTGCTTGGCTGGGTGGTCCGCGAGGCCGTCACCAATGTGGTGCGGCACAGCGCGGCGACCCGCTGCGAGATCGTGGTGGACGGCAGCGCGGAGCGCGTCACCCTCACGGTCACCGACAACGGGCGCGGCGCCCCCACCGAGCCCGCCCCCACCCCCCGCATCGGCGGCACCGGCCTGAAGGGCCTGACCGAACGCCTCGGAGCGGCAGGCGGCTCCCTGACCACGGGCCCCGCCCCCCGCACGGGCTTCCGGGTGAGCGCCGAACTCCCCGTGGACCCCGCGGACTCGGCGCTGGACGCGGAGCTGACCTGCGCACCCGAGCGCTCGTAGGACACCCGGCCCCCTGCCGCCGCGCCGGTGGGACGGGCCGTAGCCTGAGCCCATGGACGAGATGCCCCAGGACCACCGCGCCGCCAAGTCCGTACGCGTTCTCCTCGCCGAGGACCAGGGGATGATGCGCGGTGCGCTCGCCCTGCTGCTCGGGCTCGAGGAGGACATGGAGGTCGTCGCGCAGGTGTCCGCGGGCGACCGGATCGTCCCCGAGGCGCTGGTGTCGCGGCCCGACGTGGCGTTGCTCGACATCGAACTGCCGGGCATGAGCGGCCTGGACGCGGCCGCGGAGTTGCGCAGTGAGGTGCCCGACTGCCGGGTGTTGATCCTCACCACGTTCGGCCGGCCCGGCTATCTGCGGCGCGCGATGGAGGCGGGGGCCGCCGGGTTCCTCGTGAAGGACGGGCCGGTGGAGGATCTCGCGGAGGCGATCCGCCGGGTGCTGCGCGGCGAGACGGTCATCGACCCGGCGCTCGCCGCGGCCGCCCTCAGCGCGGGGCCCAGCCCGCTGACCGCGCGTGAACGCGACGTCCTGAACGCCTCGGTGGACGGGGCGACCGTCTCCGACATCGCGGGCAAGCTGCATCTGTCGGAGTCGACCGTACGCAACTACCTGTCGTCCGCCATCGGCAAGACGGCCACCCGCAACCGCATGGAGGCGGTGCGCTCCGCCCGTCAACAGGGCTGGCTGTAGCCCTCAGGCGCGGCGGGCCGGAACCGCCGCGCGGGGCAGCCAGACCAGGGCGATCAGCACGCTGGCCAGCAGGACGAGGCCGCCGACGCGGAAGGCGAGCGCGTATCCGGCGGTGAGGTTCTCCGCGCTCTGCACCGCCCCGGTGCGCGAGGCCGCGACCGTCGACAGCACGGCGAGGCCCAGTGCTCCGCCCATCGTCCGGGACGTGTTGATGAGCCCCGACACCAGCCCCGCCTCACCCGGCTCGGCCCCCGAAGTGGCCAGCGAGGCAAGGGGAGTTGTGGCGAGTCCGGCACCCGTCATCATCAGGATGCCGGGCACGAGGATGGACATCCAGTACGGGTCGTCCGCACGCATCGTGGACTGCCAGCCGAACCCGGCCGCGGTCACCAGGACACCCAGCACCGTCAGGTTCCGCGCGCCGGTCCTCGGCATGAGGCGCGGCGCCAGCTTCGAGCCGGCGACGACGCTGAGCGAGCTGGGGATCAGAGCGAGACCCGCGCCGAGCGGGGTGTAGCCCAGCACGTTCTGCGCGTACAGCGTCATGAAGAACCAGGTGCAGAACATCGCGGAGCCGCACACGAACATCACGGCGTTGGCGGCGGAGACGGCCCGCAGCCGGAACAGACGCAACGGCATCAGCGGCGCCGCGGTCCGGCCCTCGACGCCGAGGAAGGCCAGCAGCAGCGCGGCCCCGCCCAGCAGCGGAACGAGCGTCGCGGCGGCGCCCCAGCCCGAGGCCTCGGTCTGCACGATGCCGTACGAGAGGGTGGCGAGGCCGGCCGTGACGAGGACGGCGCCGGGCAGGTCCAGGCGGTGGCGCCGGCCGGCCCGGGACTCGGTGATCCACAGCGTGGCGCCGAGCAGGACGAGGGCGCCGATGGGGACGTTGATGAGCAGCACCCAGCGCCACGACAGGGCGTCGGTGAGCACTCCGCCGACGAGTCCTCCCGCGGCTCCGCCGCCCGCGCCGACCGCGGCCCAGGTGCCGATCGCCCGGGTGCGGGCGGCGCCCTCCGGGACGGCGGCGGTCAGGATGGTGAGGGTGGCGGGCGCGAGGACCGCCGCCCCGAGGCCCTGGGCGGCGCGGGCCGCGAGCAACTGCCAGCCCTCCTGGGCGAGTCCCCCGCCGAGGCTGGCGGCGGTGAACAGGCCGAGCCCCACGAGGAACATCCGCTTGCGTCCGTACAGGTCGCCTGCGCGGCCGCCGAGCAGCATGAACCCGGCGAAGGCGATGGCGTACGCGTTGACCACCCACTGCAATCCGCTCGCGCTCATGCCGAGGCCCGTCCGCATGGAGGGGAGGGCCACGTTGACGACGGACACGTCCAGCACGACGAGGAACTGGCCTGCGCAGGCGGCGAGGAGGACGGGCCAGGTGCGGGGGGTTGTGGCAGGGGTGGATATGTGGGTGTCTGGGGACGCGTGAGCCATACGAGCCATGCTCGCACGCCCGCCCCCCTGGGGCTCCGCCCCAGACCCCGTTCGCGCCTAAAGGGCGCTCGTCCTCAATCGCCGGACGGGCTGGGGTGCTGGCCAGCGCCGAGCATTTAAGGGGCGCGGGGAACTGCGCGACCAGCCACGCACGGCGTGCAGACAAAAACGGGTTTAGGGGCGCGGGGAACGGCGCGAGAAGCGACCGCGGCCCGCAGGGGCGTCGCTGCCCCCGGAGGGTCTCGGGAAGGGGCGGGGTGGGGAATGACCTACCGGCGCAGCACCGTCACCACCGCCGCGCCCCCCAACCCGATGTTGTGCGCGAGCCCAACCCCCGCCCCCTGGACCTGCCGACCCCCCGCCTCGCCCCGCAACTGCCACACCAGTTCCGCCGCCTGCGCCAGCCCCGTCGCTCCGAGCGGGTGGCCCTTGGAGATCAGGCCGCCGGAGGGGTTGACCACCCAGCGGCCGCCGTACGTCGTCGCACCGGATTCGATGAGCTTTCCGGACTCCCCCACCCCGCACATCCCCAACGCCTCGTACGTGAGCAGCTCGTTGATGGAGAAGCAGTCGTGCAGCTCGATCACGTCGACGTCCTCGATGCCCACGCCCGCGCGGGCGAGCGCCTGGCGGCCGGCCTCGCGGGACATGGGCGCCCCCACCGCGTCGATGCAGCTGCCCGACGCGAAGGACTCCTCGGTGTCGGTGGTCATCGCCTGGCCGGCGATCTCGACCGCCTTGTCGCCCAGACCGTGCCGCTCCACGAACCGCTCCGAGACGACCACGGCCGCCGCCGAACCGTCCGACGTCGGTGAGCACTGGAGTTTGGTCAGCGGCCGGTGGATGGTCCTGGCCGCAAGGACCTCCTCCACCGAACAGGGCTCCTGGAACTGGGCGTTGGGGTTGTTGACCGAGTGCCGGTGGTTCTTGGCGCCCACCGCGGCGAGCTGCGCCGCGGTCGTCCCGTACCGCTCCATGTGCTCGCGCGCCGCGTTGCCGAAGATCTGTGCGGTGGGCGGGGTCATCTCGAAGCCGTGGCGGGCCGCCATGACGCCGTAGTGGCGGGCCACGGGTGAGCTCGCGAAGTCGCCGCCGTCCGAGCCGCCGCCGAGCGCGCCCCGCTTCATCTTCTCGAAGCCGAGCGCGAGGACGCAGTCGCTGGCCCCGCCCTCCACGAACTGCCGCGCCAGCATCAACGCGCTGGCCCCGGTCGCGCAGTTGTTGTTGACGTTGTAGACGGGGATTCCCGTCAACCCCAGTTCGTAGACGGCTCGTTGGCCTGCCGTGGAGGGCTGGAAGCAGTAGCCGACCGGGACCTGTTCGACGAGGTCGTAGGCGAGGCCCGCGTCGGCCAGTGCCGCGCCGCCCGCCTCCTTCGCCATGTCCCAGTACTGCCAGTCGCGGGACTCCGGCTTCTCGAACCTGGTCATGCCCACACCGACGATGTAGCTCTTTCCGGCACTGTTCCCGGCACGCTTCGCGGCACTGTTCACGGCAGACGGACCCTTCAGTCTCGGGGCAGGCCGAGGATGCGCTCGGCGACGACGTTGAGCTGGACCTGGGTGGTGCCGCCCGCGATGGTCAGGCAGCGCGACATGAGGAAGCCGTGCATGGCGCGCTCGGCGGGGCCTTCGGCGGTGGCGCCGAGCGGGCCGAGGAGTTCGAGGGCGAGCTCGGCGATCTTCTGCTGGTGCGGGGTCTGGACGAGCTTGCGGACGCTGGCCCCCGCGCCGGGTTCCAGGCCCGACACCTGCTGCATGGTGGTGCGCAGCCCGATGCAGGCCAGCGCGTGCGCCTCGGCGGCCAGCGCCCCGATCCGCGCCCGGTACGCCCCGTCGAGCTCCCCGGCGCGGGCGATCAGCGCTTCGAGCCCGGTGTCGAAGGCGACCTGGTCGGCCATGTGGACGCGTTCGTTGCCCAGGGTGGTGCGGGCGACGGGCCAGCCGCCGTTCACCTCGCCGACGACGGCGTCGGCGGGCAGCAGCGCCCCGTCGAAGTAGACCTCGTTGAACAGGGAGTCCCCGGTGATCTCCTTCAGGGGGCGGATGTCGATGCCCTCGGTCCGCTTCATGTCGACGAGGAAGTAGCTGAGCCCCTGGTGCTTGGGGGCCGCCGGGTCGGTGCGGGCCAGCAGGATGCCGTAGTCGGCCCACTGCGCGGCGCTCGTCCACACCTTCTGCCCGGTGACGCGCCAGCCCCCGTCGGGGGTGCGCTCGGCCCGGGTGCGCAGCGAGGCGAGGTCGGACCCGGCGCCCGGCTCGGAGAACAGCTGGCACCACAGGATTTCGCCGCGCAGGGTGGGGCCGAGGAAGCGGTCCTGCTGGGGTCCCGTGCCGTGGGCGATGAGCGAGGGCACCACCCAGGTGGCGATCCCGAGGTCGGCGACCTTGACGTCGGCGCGCCTCAACTCCTCCTGGATGACGAGCTGTTGGACAGGTCCTGCGCCCAGGCCGTACGGGGCGGGCAGATGCGGGGCCGCGTACCCGGTGGGGGCCAGCGCCCGGCGGGCCGCGCCCGGATCGAGGCCGCGCGCCCTCTCGATCGCCGCGCGGGCGGGGGCGCGGAAGTTCTCGGCCTCGGGCGGCAGCTCCATGCGCAGCTCGCGGCGGGCGCCTTGACTCGCCAGGCGTACGGCCCGCAGCCGGTGGGTGTCCCCGGCGCCGAGGAGCTGGCGGGCGACCAGGGCGCGGCGCAGATACAGATGGGCGTCGTGCTCCCAGGTGAAACCGATGCCGCCGAGGATCTGGATGGCGTCCTTGGCGCAGGAGCAGGCGGCGTCCACGGCGGTGGCGGCGGCGAGCGAGGCGACCAGGCCCCGCACCTCGGCGGGCTCGTCCACGGCCCGGGCCGCGTCCCACACCAGGGCGCGGGCCTGTTCGAGGCGTACGAGCATGTCCGCGCAGAGGTGTTTGACCGCCTGGAACCGGCCGATGGGGCGACCGAACTGCTCGCGGACCTTGGCGTGTCCGGTGGCCGTCTCCAGGGCGCGGGCCGCCGTGCCGCAGGACTCGGCGGCCAGGACCAGGGCCGCGAGGTCCTGGACCAGGGCCAAGTCCAGGTCCAGTAACCGGTCTTGGGGAACGACGACGCCCTCGGCCCGCACCTCCGCGGTGGGGCGCGTCGGGTCGGCGCCGCGGTGCGGGCGTACGACCAGCGCCTCGGCGTCCACCACGAACCAGAGCGTGCGGTGGTGCGCCTTCGCCGCGAGGACCACCAACTCGGCCTGTCCCGCTGCCAGTACGGGCGGCGCCGTACCGTCGAGCAGCCAGCCGCCCGCATCCTCGACGGCGGTGAGCGTCCCGGCGCCGAGCGCCACGGCCGCGGTCGCGCGCCCCTCGGCGATGTCCGCGACCAGGGCCTCGTGGCGTCCGTCGCGGCGCAGCAGTTCGGCGGCGAGCACGCCCGGCAGATAGGGCCCCGGCAGCAGGCCGCGTCCGGCCTCCTCCAGGACGACGGCGAGCTCGATCAGCCCGCCCCCGCCGAACTCCTCGCCGAGATGGATGCCGAGCAGCCCCTGTTCGGCGAGCCCGTCCCAGAACGGCGGGCGGCCGACGGCGGCCTCGGGCGCGTCGAGGAGCTTGCGCGTCTGCTCGACGGGCACGGTCCGCGCCAGCCAGCCGCGCACCGCCTCGGCCAGCTCCCGCTGTTCTTGTGTGATCGCGATGCCCATGGAGGCCCTCACCCCGTCGCCGGTCCCGGAACGGCGCAAGAGTAGAACACGTTGCAATCTGACGGAAGGTCAGATGACGATTATGCCCGGGCCCCCTCACGCCCGGCAGGTCACCCCCGCCCGCCCGGACCGGCCCCCACCGCGTACGGCACCATGGATCGCCCACACACCTATGACCCCAAGGAGCCGGGCCGTGGCCTCTCCCCAGCCTCAGATCCTGGCCGCCTTCGAGGCGGCCAAGGGCTTCATGCCCGTACGGGAAGGCCTCGCGCTGTACGAGGCGGCGGTCGCCGCCGGGGCGCTCGGGCTGCCGCTCCTGGAGGTCGGCACCTACTGCGGGCGCTCCACGATCCTGCTCGCCGACGCCGCCCGCGCGAGCGGCACCGTCGCCGTCACGGTCGACCACCACCGCGGCAGCGAGGAGCAGCAGCCGGGGTGGGAGTACCACGACACGACGGTCGTCGACCCGGAGGTGGGCCGCATGGACACCCTGCCCACCTTCCGGCGCACCCTGCACGCGGCCGGTCTCGAGGACCACGTGATCGCGGTGGTCGGGCAGTCTCCGCAGGTGGCGCGGGTGTGGGGCGGGCGGCTCGGCTTCGTCTTCATCGACGGCGGCCACACCGACGAGCACGCGAGCGCCGACTACGAGGGCTGGGCGCCGAAGCTCGCCGAGGGCGGCACGCTGGTGATCCACGACGTCTTCCCGGACCCGGTCGACGAGTTCACCGGCCAGGCGCCGTACCGCGTCTATCTGCGGGCGCTGGAGTCCGGCGCGTTCACCGAGGTCTCGGCGACCGACTCGCTGCGGGTGCTGCGCCGCACCTCCGCCGCGCTCTGACACGTCGCGGCGCGCTGGGACACGTCGTGGCGCGCAGCGCCCGGGCCGGGCGGGGCCGCGCGGTTAGCATCGCCCTCGTGTCGTACGACAGCGAGTCATCGAACCCGGACAGCCGGTCGCGCCGCGTGCGCGGGCGGGCCCTCCTCACCCTCGCCGCGCTCGCGCCGGCCGCCCTCGCGGGATGGCTCGTGTGGCAGGCGGCGGGCGGGCCCGGCGAGCAGGACGACAAGCCGCCGAGCGCGCTGCCCAGCCGTGGCGAGCGGCCCGCACCTCCGGGGGCGGGCGCCGCGACCATGACGGTGTCGGGCACCCCCCGCCCCGTCTCTCCCGGCGCGCCCTCGCCGTCGGCCCCGCCGGCGGGTGGATCGGGTGCCGGATCGCTCGCCGGAAAGACCGTCGTCATCGACCCGGGTCACAATTCGAATAATTTCCGGCATACAACAGAGATCAATGAGCCGGTGGACATCGGAACGAACAAGAAGGAATGCGACACCACCGGTACCGAGACCAACGACGGTTATACGGAAGCCGAGTTCACGCTCGACGTGTCGCACCGAATCCGGGCGATCCTCGAAAAGCAGGGCGCGAAGGTCGTCTTCACCCACGACGGCGACCGGGCCTTCGGGCCGTGTGTGGACGAGCGGGCCCGCATCGGAAATCAGGCGAAGGCGGATGCCGTCGTGTCGGTGCACGCGGACGGCGCCGCCGAGGGCCAGCGCGGATTCCACGTCATCCTGCCCGCCAAGGTGAAGGGCGGCGCGGCCGACACCGCCCCGATCGTGGGGCCTTCGCGTGAACTCGGTGTGCGGATCGCGGGGAAGTTCGTCCTGGACACGGGCATGAACGCGTCCAACTACGTGGGTGAGGGCACCGGCCTGGACACCCGTAGCGACCTCGGCGGGCTCAACCTGTCGACGGTTCCCAAGGTGTTCATCGAGTGCGGCAACATGCGCGATTCCCGGGACGCGGCGCTTCTGAAAAGTGCGGACTGGCATCAGAAGGCGGCCCGGGGCATCGCCGACGGCATTACGGCGTTCCTCGGCGGGTAGGCTCCCGACCCGCCGTACGGCCCACAGGCGCAGACGATAGATTCTTCCGCACAGGGGGAACCACCTAGAGCTTCACGCCGTGTGCACGTACACCGGCGGCAGCGATGACCGCCCCGACGAGACGACATAAAAGAGGACTTTTACGTGAACATCCGCTCCCTCACACGAGGCGACGGCGTGGTGATCGGCGCAGCGGTGGTGCTGTTCATCGCCTCGTTCCTGAGTCTCACGTCCGCTCCGAGCTGCGCCGGCCAGTTCTGCCCGCGCGCCGACGAGCCGAACGCCTGGGACTCTCTCTCGCTCCTGATGAGCATGTTCCTGGCCGGCATCATCGGTGCGGTGCTGGTCGTCGTCGGCCGTTCGCTGCCGCAGCCGAAGAAGGTCGCGGGTCTGGACCTCACCCAGTTCGGTGTCGCGTTCACGATCTTCGCCGCGTGGACCGCCTTCTGGACGATCATCGACGCGCACGGCTCCGGCGCCGGCATGATCCTCGGTCTCATCGCCACGCTGGTGCTGGCCGCGGCCGCCGTCGCCTCGCCGCTGATCGGCGCGTTGAAGGCGCCGCTGATGGGCACCCCGAGCCCGGCCGCCCCGCAGCCCTACGGCTACCCCGGCGTGGCCCAGCCGGCCGGTGGCTACGGCTACCCCGCCGCCCAGCAGCCCTACGGCGCCCACCCCGGCGACCCGAGCCTCGGCGGTCAGCCGGCGGCCCAGGCCCAGCCGTTCGGCGCGCAGGCCCCGGCGGCCGACCCGAACAAGGACAGCCAGGCGCAGCCCGCCGCCGCCCCGGCCGGCGACTTCGCCCCGTTCTGGTTCGCGGTCCCGGTGGCCCGTCCGCTGTACGCGGAGGACGGCTCGCCCACCCCGATCGCCGAACTCGCCCCCGGCACCTGGTACCTGGCCGTCGACCAGCGCGGCCCCGCCCTGGTGGCCCAGACGCAGGACGGCCGGCGCGGCGTCCTCCAGGACACCACCGGGATCCAGCGCGGCTGATCCCCCGGCGTCACGACGGCCCCTCGCCCTTCCGGGCGGGGGCCGTTGCTCTACAGTCCCCTGACGGTTCGTCAGATCTGGTGGAGGGGACGGCACATGCGCCTGGGTCTCGCACTCGGCTACTGGGGGCGGGGACCGAACCCCGCCCATCTCGAACTGGCGCGGGCCGCCGAGGAGTTCGGCTACCACTCGGTGTGGACGGCCGAGGCCTGGGGCTCGGACGCCTTCACGCCGCTGACCTGGATCGCCGCCCACACCTCGACGATCCGGCTGGGCACCGCGGTCGCGCAGATGGCCGCGCGCACCCCCACCGCAACCGCCATGCACGCCCTCACCCTCGACCACCTCTCGGGCGGCCGGATGATGCTGGGCCTCGGGCTCTCGGGGCCCCAGGTCGTCGAGGGCTGGTACGGGCGGCCCTTCCCGTCGAGCCCGCTCACCGCGACCCGCGAATACGTCGAGGTGATCCGCCAGGTGCTGCGCCGCGAGGGTCCGGTGGAGCTCGACGGGCGCTTCCACGCGCATCCCTACGGCGGCGCGGACGGTACGGGTCTGGGCAAGCCCCTCAAGGCCATCACCCACCCCCTGCGCCCCGACCTTCCCGTACTCCTGGGCGCCGAGGGCCCCAAGAACATCGCGCAGACGACCCGCATCGCGGACGGCTGGCTCCCGCTGTACTGGTCGCCCACCCGCACGGACGTCTACGAGGCCTCGCTCACGGGGCTGCGCGAGGGCTTCCTGGTGGCCCCGATGGTGCGGGCCCAGGTGTGTGACGACGTCGCCGAGGGTCTGCTGCCGGTGAAGGCGATGCTGGGTTTCTACATCGGCGGCATGGGCCACGCCGCCCGCAACTTCCACGCCGACCTGATGGCCCGCATGGGGTACGGGGACGCGGCCCACCACATTCAGGAGCTGTTCCTGGCGGGCCGGCGCGACGAGGCCGTACGGGCCGTGCCGGACGCCTTCGCCGACGAGATCTCCCTGGTGGGCCCGCGTCAACGCATCGCGGAGCGGCTTGAGTTGTGGCGTGCGGGCCCGGTGACGGACCTGCTGGTCACCTCACCGGACCCCACGACCCTGCGCGTCCTCGCGGAGCTGAACACATGAGGACGCGCCCGCTCAGCCGCCGCTGAGCTGCCCGGCCGAGGGCACCTGGTCCTTGACCGGCGCACCCGCCTTCTGGCCCGCGTCCTTGACGCCGTTGATCATCTTCTCGAACATGCCGACGTCCGCGTCGCCCGCGTCGCCCTTGCGCAGCTTGCCGCCCAGGCCCTTCAGCGATTCGATGCCGGAGGTGAGCGGGGCGACGGCCTTGGAGAGCAGCGGGTCGCCCTTGGCGTTCTCGGAGGCGGCCTTCAGACGGTTGTACGTGAACGCACCGGCCAGGCCCGCCTTGACGAGGGCGAAGGTGCGGCCCTTGGCGCCCTTCTTGAACTTGCCCGCCTTGTACGGCTTGACGATCCATTGATAGGCGGCGCCGGCGGCGAGTCCCGCGTTGGCGACGAAGCGGGTCTTGGCGAGCTTCTGCCGCTCGGCCGACGCGCTCGGCGAGGGGCTGCTCTCCGCCGCCGTGAGGGCGGCGCTCTGGGTGGACCGGGTCTCTCCTCCGCAGGCGGTCGTCGACACCAGGACGGCGCAGGAAAGGACGACCGCCACGACTATGCGGCGGATGGGGAACGTACTGGCCACGATGACCTCCGGGGGGGATGTGTCGGCCTCCCCGGCAGCCTCACCCGGCCCGCCGCACTGCGCCACCCGGGCGACTCCGTACGGGCGGGGGCGCCTCAGCCGCAGCAGTAGGGCGCCAGGCCCCGGGGCAGCCGTTCCCCGCCGAAGACGGCGCCGGTCGCCTCGTCGCCGCCGAGCGCCGCCACCGCGAGCAGCAGCGAGCCCGCCGTCCACGTCGTGAGCTCCTCCGGCCAGACCGCACGGTTGCCCTCGAAGACGTACCCCGTCCAGTACATGCCGGTCGCGGGGTCGCGCAGGTGCTGGATGGACTGGAGGATCTCCAGGGCCCGGTCGGACTCGCCCGTCGCCCAGAGCGCGAGGGCCAGCTCGCAGCTCTCGCCGCCGGTCACCCACGGGTTGGGCAGCACACAGCGCACCCCGAGGCCGGGCACCACGAACTCCTCCCACCGGGAGTCGATGCGGGCCGTGGCGGCGGCGCCGGTGACCGCGCCGCCGAGGACCGGGTAGTACCAGTCCATCGAGTAGCGCGCCTTGTCGAGGAAGCGCTCGGGGTGGTGCTGGATGGCGTGGGCGAGGGCGCCGGTCGCCAACTCCCAGTCGGGCTGCGGCTCTTCGCGCTGTTCGGCGATGGCGAGCGCGCAGCGCAGCGCGTGGTGGACGGAGGAGCTGCCGGTGAGCAGCGCGTCGGTGACGGGCGTGCCGTCCTCCTCGCGCTTCCAGCCGATCTGCCCGCCGCCCTGCTGGAGGGCGAGGACCCATTCCACGGCCGCGAAGACGGTGGGCCACATCCGGTCGAGAAAGGTGTCGTCGCCGGTGGCGAGGTAGTGGTGCCAGACGCCGACCGCGACGTACGCGACGAAGTTGGACTCCCGGCAGCCGTCGGTGACCCGGTCGTGCTCGCCGTCGTGGTAGGCGGCGTACCAGGATCCGTCGGTGTTCTGGTGCCGGGCGAGCCACTCGTAGGCGCGCTCGGCGGCGGCGTGTTCGCCCGCGGCGTCCAGCGCCATCGCCGCCTCGGTGTGGTCCCAGGGATCCAGGTGGTGCCCGCGGAACCAGGGGATCGCGCCGTCCGCGCGCTGCGCGTCGAGCAGGGCCGAGACCGTCTGCCCGGCCTGTTCCGCGGTGAGCACCCCGGGAAGCACGAGGTGTTCGGTGCGCTCCGGAGAGGTCACTTGGCGGCACTCTTTTCCGGCAGCGCGGGCAGGTGCGGCTTGGTCGCGTACGCCACGAAGCTCTTGCCGACGACCGGGTTGAGGGCCCGCTCGGCGAGCCGGGTGACGGTGCTGATGCCGGGCGTCTTCATGATGTCCCAGACCAGCAGCTGGTGGTACGCCCGCACCGGCAGCGCCTTGTCGTTGTCGACGCCGAAGGCGCACTTGAGCCACCAGTACGGCGAGTGCAGCGCGTGCGCGTGGTGGGTGCCGTACGGCTTGAGTCCGGCCTGCCGCATCTTGCCGATGAGCTCGTCCGCCTTGTAGATGCGGATGTGGCCGCCCTCGACCTCGTGGTACGCGTCGGACAGCGCCCAGCACACCTTCTCGGGTCCGTAGCGCGGCACGGTGACCGCGATGCGGCCGCCGGGCTTGAGGACGCGGACCATCTCGGCGAGCACGCCCTTGTCGTCAGGGATGTGCTCCATGACCTCGGAGATGATCACGACGTCGAAGGACTCGTCGGGGAAGGGCAGGTTGAGCGCGTCGCCCTCCATCGCGGTGGCGGTCGCCCCCTCGGGTGCCTCGCCGGCCTCCTTCATTGCGGCGAACCACGTGGCGACCTCGCGGATCTCCTCGGCGTTCTGGTCGAGCGCCACGACCTGGGCGCCGCGCCGGTAACACTCGAAGGCGTGCCGGCCCGCGCCGCAGCCCAGGTCGAGCACACGGTCGCCCGGGGCGAGCGGGAAGCGGGAGAAGTCGACGGTCAGCACGGAGGCCTGCTTTCGCGGACGGGGGGATGGGGTCGGCCGGGGTGTGGGGGGCGCCGCGTCACCAGGCACCCCCCGGGGCCGCGGTGCGGCCGCACACCGGGGACGCGGGGCGGCACCGGGGGTCGGGCGCGGGGCGCCCGGGGTTCGTGCTCCGGCTCACCTGGCTGCCTTCCGGGCCGAGCGGCCCTGGGCGGCGATGGCGGAGCGGTAGAGGTCGGCGGTGCCGAGGGCGGCGCGGCGCCAGGTGAAGCGCTCCAGGACCCGCTCGCGTCCGGCGGCGCCGAGGCGGCGGCGCAGGGCCGGGTCGCCGAGGAGGCGGGCGAGTCCGGCGGCCAGCGCCCCCGCGTCGCCGGGCGGCACCGCGAGGCAGGTCTCGCCGTCGGGGCCGGCCACCTCGGGGATGGCGCCGCCGGTGGTGGCGAGGAGCGGGGTGCCGGTCGCCATGGCTTCGGCTGCGGGCAGCGAGAAGCCCTCGTACAACGAGGGCACACAGCTGACCTGCGCGGAGCGTACGAGGTCGACGAGTTCGGCGTCGGTGATGCCCTTGACGAACTCCACGGCGTGGCCGAGCCCGTACTTCTCGATGGCCTGGGCGACGGGTCCGTCCTCGGCGCGCTTGCCGACGACGACGAGATGGGCGTCGGGGTGCTCGGTGCGCAGCTTGGCGAGGGCCTCGACGAGGAAGACCAGGCCCTTGAGCGGCACGTCCGCGCTGGAGGTGGTCACGATCCGGCCGGGCACCTCGGCGACGGCCGCATCCGGTGACCACAGGCCGGTGTCGGCGCCGATGTGGACGACCTCGATGCGCTCCTCGCGCACCCCCAGGTGGTCGACGATCTCGCCCTTGGAGGTGCCGGAGACGGTGAGCACCGAGGGCAGCCGGCGGGCGACCCGCTTCTGCATCTGGGTGAAGCCGTACCAGCGGCGCACCGAGGCGCGGCGCTTCCAGTCGGGTGCGGCGTCCAGTTCGAGCCTGCGGTCCACGGTGATGGGGTGGTGGATCGTGGTGACCAGGGGCGCGCCGACGTCGCCGAGCAGTCCGTAGCCGAGCGTCTGGTTGTCGTGGATGACGTCGAACTCGCCCCGGCGGGCGGCCAGATGGCGCCGGGCGCGCAGCGAGAAGGTGAGCGGCTCGGGGAAGCCGCCGGTGCGCATCGCCGCGACTTCCAGGCGGTCGATCCAGTCCCGGTACTCGTCCCTCGCGGGCGTACGGAACGGGTCGGGCGAGCGGTAGAGGTCCAGGCTGGGGAGCTCGGTGAGCGGGACGCCCTCGTCGAGCACCGGGTAGGGCTGGGCGCCGATGACCTCGACGCTGTGCCCGAGCCGGGCCAGTTCGCGCGAGAGGTGGCGCACATAGACGCCCTGGCCGCCGCAGAACGGGTTGCCCTTGTACGTCAGGAGCGCGATCCTCAGCGGACGCTCGCCCGCGCGGTCGTCGCCCCCGGTGCGGGGGCTTGCCTCTATGGCCTCAGCGGTCACTCGCGGCCCCCTTCATCACTGCGTTTCGCCGGAGCGTAACCGCTGGCGCTAATCTAGAACAAGTTCCAGACTTGATCCTTCTCGAGCGTTCGTCGATCACTCGAGAAGCTTCGAATCTACCGGCAGGTAGCGCGACTGTAAGAGCCGGATCAGGTGATTCGCGCCACGACGGGGCCCCTGCCATGCTGGGCCGCCGAACACCGTGGTGGAGAACGCCGGAGAACCGGACAAACGGAACGGGACACATGACAGCGGAAGCCAAGGCGGCCATCCCGGCCACCCCTCCCCTGACGGAACGCCAGGAGGCCCGGCGCCGGCGCATCCTGCACGCGAGCGCCCAGCTGGCCAGCCGCGGCGGCTTCGACGCGGTCCAGATGCGCGAGGTGGCCGAGGCGGCGGGCGTCGCGCTCGGCACGCTGTACCGCTACTTCCCCTCCAAGATCCACCTCCTGGTCGCCACCATGCAGGACCAGCTCCAGCATCTGCACGGCACGCTGCGCAAGCATCCGCCTTCGGGCGCGGGGTCGGCGGAGCGGGTGGCCGAAACCCTCATGCGGGCCTTTCGCGCGCTCCAGCGCGAGCCGCATCTGGCGGACGCGATGGTGCGGGCGCTCACCTTCGCGGACCGATCGGTCAGCCCCGAGGTGGACACGGTCTCGCGGCAGACCACGGCGATCATCCTGGACGCGGTGGGGCTCGAACACCCCACGCCCGAGCAGCTTTCGGCGGTACGGGTCATCGAGCACACCTGGCACTCGGCGCTGATCACCTGGCTGTCGGGGCGGGCGTCGATCGCGCAGGTCAAAATCGACATCGAAACGGTCTGCAAACTCATCGACCTCACGACCCCGCCCAACCCCTGACCCCGCGCCCGGGTCGGCCTGCGCCTTATGACCGCGCCGACCCCCACCCCGCCAGGGGGCGCCCGGTCCTGGCCCGCCCTCACGAACGCGCCAACCACCAGCCCTGCCAGGGGCGCGGGGCCGGCCTGCGCCTTATGACCGCCCCGCCCCCCACCCCCTAGGGGCGCGGGGAACTGCGCGAACGGCCCCCACCGGGCCGCAGGTGAAAGAGGGCTTGAGGGTCCGGTGCCCCAGGAGGGGGCGACTTCTTCGTCCGCGGACCGTGCGTGGCTGGTCGCGCAGTTCCCCGCGCCCCTAGGGGGTTGCGGGGGGCCCGGGGGGGTTAGTCCTCGGGTGGGAAGACGGTTTCGCCGGAGCCGAGGAGGGTGATCAGGATGGCCTCCACGGGGCAGCCCTCGGCCGCGGCCAGGACCTGTTCGCCCGCGTCGGTGTCGGGCTCGCGCGGCTGGGACTGCCGTGCGGAGTCGAGCTCGAACGCGGCGGGGGCGTGGTTCACACACATGCCGGAGCCGATGCACACACTCCGGTCGACCTCCACGTGCCAGCGGTCGCCCATCACTCGCCCCCGTGGCCGGCGGGCAGGTGGATCATCTTGTGCTCCAGGTACTCCCCGAAGCCCTCGGGCCCGAACTCCCGGCCGAGACCGGAGGACTTGTAGCCACCGAACGGGCCCAGCATGTCCAGGCTGAAGGTGTTGACGTTGAAGGTGCCGGTGCGCACCCGGCGCCCGAAGTCGATGCCGTGCTCCACGTCCCCGGTCCACACGCTGCCGCTGAGCCCGTACTCGGAGTCGTTGGCGATTCCGAGCGCCTCCGCCTCGTCCCCGTACGGCAGGAGGCAGATGACCGGCCCGAAGATCTCCTCCCGGGCGATGCGCATCGTGTTGTCGACCCCGCCGAAGAGGGTGGGCTCCACGTACCAGCCCCGCTCCAGACCGGCCGGACGCCCGCCGCCGCTGAGGATCTTGGCGCCCTCCTCCTGGCCGATGCGGATGTAGTCGAGCGAGCGCTGCCGCTGCCGCTCGGCGACCAGCGGGCCGACCTGGGTGGCCGGGTCCAGCGGGTCCCCGACGACCAGCGCCCCCGCCGCCGCCGCGAACGCCTCCGCGAACTCCTCGTAACGGGCGCGCGGCGCCAGGATGCGGGTCTGGGCCACACAGGCCTGCCCGTTGTTCATCCAGGCGGCCGAGGCCACGCCCGCCACCGTCGTCTCCAGGTCCGCGTCGGGCAGGATCACCGCCGCGGACTTGCCGCCCAGCTCCAGGGTGACCCGGGTCAGGTTGCGCGCGGCGACCTCCATCACGCGCTTGCCGGCCGCGACGGACCCGGTGAAGGACACCTTGTCGACGCCGGGGTGCCCGACGAGGTATTCACTGACCTCGCGGTCCGCGGGCAGGATGGAGAGCACGCCCTCCGGGAGCCCGGCCTCGGCGGCGATCTCACCCAGGATGTAGGCGTCCAGGGGGGTTTCGGGGGACGGCTTGAGGATCACCGAGCAGCCGGTGAGCAGCGCGGGCCCCAGCTTGGCGGCGGCCACGAACTGCGGCACGTTCCACGGCACCACGGCGGCCACCACCCCGACCGGTTCGCGCCGCACCAGCAGGGGGCCGAGCGCACCCGACCGCCGCTCCTCGTAAGGGAATCGGCGGGCTACGGTAATGGCGGAATCCCACACCATCATCGCGCCGAGCGCCTGGGCGAGCACGCTCCAGGAGTACGGGGAGCCGTTCTGCGCGCTGATGCAACGGGCGATCTCCTCGTGCCGCGCGAGGATCGCGTCCTTGATGCGGGACACCACCTCGATGCGCTCCTCGGGTGTGGCCCGCGCCCAGGGGCCCGTGTCGAATGCCGTGCGGGCGGCGGCCACGGCACGGTCCACATCCGCCCGGCAGGCGTGCGGGACGCGGCCGATGACCTGCTCGGTGTGGGGCGAGATCACCTCGATGACGTCGGAGCCGAGGGGGTCGGTCAACTCCCCGCCGATGAAAAGCTGTCCGTGTTCCACGAGCTCGGTCATGCCGGGTGCCTCCTGCGGCGCGGGCTTGGCTGCTGCCTGGACGTGCGGGTGCGGTGCGGGATGTGCGGGGCGGGCCCCCTCCCCAGAACTGATACCAGTTCTAGTTGCAGGAGTCCACGGGTGGAGCGGGGCCGGGGCGGGAGCGGTCAATGAGGGGTCCGGCCGGGGCAGTTGTGTGATCGGGGCGTGGATTGAAACCGGTTCTAGTTATAGTGACCGGGAGGGCGGGCCGCCGGACACGCACCCCTGGGGTCCCGCCGCGAGCCCCGGAGAGACGAGGACTCCATGCCGCAGGAGCCAGCCGCGCCTCAGGTGAGCGACCACGGGGGCGGGGTCCACTCCATCAAGGTGCCGATCCCGGACAACCCGCTCGGGCACACCCTGGTGCACCTCGTCGACACGGACCGGGGCCCGGTACTCATCGACACCGGCTGGGACGACCCCGCCTCCTGGAACACCCTGACCGCGGGACTGCGCGCCCTCGGTACGGACGTCTCCGCCGTGCACGGGGTGGTCATCACCCACCACCACCCCGACCACCACGGGCTCTCCGGCCAGGTCAGGGAGGCCTCCGGCGCGTGGATCGCGATGCACGCGGCCGACGCGGCCGTCGTACGCCGCACCCGGGAGGCCCAACCGGGCGTCTGGCTGGACTACTTGTGCGCCAAACTCACCGCGGTCGGCGCGCCCGACGAGCACATCGCCCCGCTGCGGCAGGCCCGCGCGTCCGGCCGTGCGCGCACTCTGCCCGGGCTGCGGGCCGCGCTGCCGGACCGCGAGATCGTGCCGGGTGACCTGCTGCCGCTGGCCGGGCGCCGACTGCGCGCGATCTGGACGCCGGGGCATACGCCGGGCCATGTCTGCCTGCACCTGGAGGAGGCGCACCCCTCCCAACTCCCGGGCCACGGGCGGCTGTTCAGTGGGGACCATCTGCTGCCCGGCATCACGCCGCACATCGGCCTGTACGAGGACCCCGACGACGGCGAGTCCACCGACCCGCTCGGCGACTACCTCGACTCCCTCGAACGCGTCGGCCGGCTCGGGGTGGCCGAGGTGCTGCCCGCGCATCAGCACGCGTTCGCCGAACCGGGGGTGCGGGTGCGGGAGTTGCTGGCGCACCACGAGGAGCGGCTGGCGGGGCTCCTTTCCCTCCTTTCCGCACCGCTCACGCCGTGGGAGCTGGCGGAACGCATGGAGTGGAACCGGCCCTGGGGGCAGATTCCGGACGGGTCGCGGACGATTGCGGTGTCGGAGGCGGAGGCGCATGTGCGGCGCCTGGAGAAACTGGGCCGCGTCGTGCGGGTGGGTGGCAGCCCGGCGCGCTACCACGCCGTGTAGCCCCGGGGCCCGTTTGCCCACCCACCCGCCCGTTGGACAGCCCGGCTCCCTGGGGCTCCGCCCCAGACCCCAAGGCACCTTCCCCACCCACCCGCCCGTAGGCGCAGGGTTGGATGGCCCGGGCCTCCTGGGGCTCCGCCCCAGACCCCGTTCGCGCCTTAAGGGCGCTCGTCCTCAATCGCCGGACGGGCTGAGGTGCTGGCCAGCGCCGAGTAGTTAAGGGGCGCGGGGAACTGCGCGACCAACCCTCACGCGGGCCAGCACGAGTACTGCCAGGGGCGCGGGGAACTGCGCGAGAAGCGGGCACGGTCCGCACACGAAGGCGGGTTTCATGGGGGCGCGGGGAACTGCGCGGGACAAGGGGTCTCGGGGGGCGTGTCCCCGGGGGGATCGGGGTGGAAGGGGGGCGGGTAGGGTGGGTGGGTCGTCGTCGTGCCCGTACGGGGGGAAGCCGGGGCAATCCCGGCGCCGAGATCTCGGCTCAGCCCGAGCAGAGGCGATCCGTAACGCCGCCCACCACGGCGACCGCGGAACGCCCCGTCACCGCATGACAGGCTCACCGTCACCCGCACACCGCAGGTGACCCCGCACCGTCGAGGCATACGGAGCAGAGCCGGGTGCAGCGCGCCCGTGCCCGCGCT
Source organism: Streptomyces hundungensis (assembly GCF_003627815.1). NCBI lineage: Bacteria > Bacillati > Actinomycetota > Actinomycetes > Kitasatosporales > Streptomycetaceae > Streptomyces > Streptomyces hundungensis. The sequence goes on along the minus strand of NZ_CP032698.1, from coordinate 6,018,446 downwards.
CCACCGCAGGAGAGGCACCGCCCGCCATGACCGTACGCCGCAGCGCCGCAGCGCTCACCGCCGCGCTCGCCGCCGCCACCGCCGTCCTGGGCGGTGCCGCCCCGGCGGCATTCGCCGACGGCACGCCCTCCCCCGCGGCGCTCCCGCCGGGCCTGTACGGCACGAAGGACCCCCAGTTCGACGGCGTCTTCCGGCAGTCCCTCGCCTTCCTCGCCCAGGAGAAGACCAACGTCAAGCCCGCCGAGCAGGCCATCGCCTGGCTGGCCGGGCAGCAGTGCGCGGACGGCTCGTTCACGTCGTTCCGCGCGGACACCGCCACGGCGTGCGACCCGAAGAAGCTCGACACCAACGCCACCGCCGCCGCGGTGCAGGCGTTCGTCGCGGTCGGGGGTCACGCCGACGCCATCAAGAAGGGCGTCAGCTGGCTGAAGTCGGTCCAGCAGGACGACGGCGGCTGGCCGTACACCCCGGGCATGGGCGGCAGCGACTCCAACTCCACGGCCATCGTGGTCGGCGCGCTCGCCGCCGCGGGCGAGAAGCCCGCCGACGTGAAGTCGGCCAAGGGCGGCAAGACCCCCTTCGACGCGCTGCTCACCTTCGCCCTGCCCTGCGACGACCCCGCCGGCCCGGGCGCCTTCGCCTTCCAGCCGGACCCCAAGACGCAGAAGCTGTACGCCAACGCGGACGCCACCGCCGCCGCCGTGACCGGCGCGCTCGGCAAGGGCCTCACCGCCGGCGCGGGCCCGGCCGACGCCAAGGGCACCGCCTGCGAGAGGGCCACCACCCCCGAGCAGGCCGCGCACAACGGATCCGCCTACCTCGCCAAGACGCTGGCCCCGACCGGGTTCCTGAAGTCGGCGATGCCGGGCGCCACCGACCAGCCCGACTTCGGCAACACCGCGGACGCGGTGGTCGCCCTCGCCGCGGCCGGCCAGACCCAGCAGGCGAAGGCGTCCGCCGACTGGCTGGCCAAGAACGCGGGCGCCTGGGCCAAGGAGAACGGCCCCGCCGCCTACGCCCAGCTCGTCTTCGCCGCGGACGCGACCGGCGCCGACCCGAACAACTTCGGCGGCCTGAACCTGGTCACGTCCCTCAACGCCACGGGCCCGGCGCCGCAGACCGCGGTCACCTCCACCCCTTCCGCGCAGACGTCGCACTCCAAGGACGACGACGGCATCTCCGTCTGGTGGATCGTCGGCGCCGGCCTGGTCGCCGGCATCGGCGTCGGCTTCCTGATCAGCGGCCGCAAGAAGAACCAGCGGCTGTGATGCGGACGCGACTCGCCGCGTTCGCCGCGCCGCTCCTCGCCCTGGTGGTCCTCGCCACCGGCGCGGGACCGGCGCAGGCGGCCGGCTACCGGTACTGGGCGTTCTGGGACCTGGCGGGCGACGCGTGGACGTACGCCACCCAGGGCCCGGCGTCCGCGCACCCCGGCGACGGCTCGGTGCAGGGCTTCCGTTTCGCGGTGAGCGCGGACTCCAGGGACGCCTCCCAGCCGCGTACGGCGCCCTCCTTCGAGGCGGTGTGCGGTACGACGCCGACCAAGGACGGCACGAAGCGGGTCGCGCTCGTCATCGACTTCGGCACGCCCGAGGACGCCACCCCGGGCGAGACCCCGCCCGCCGCGCGCAACGCCTGCGCCCAGGTCCCGCCGGATGCCACCACCGCGGACGCGCTCGCCGCCGTGGCCAAGCCGCTGCGCTACAACAGCGCGGCCCTGCTGTGCGCGATCGGCGGCTATCCGCGCACGGGCTGTGGCGAGCAGGTGGCCGACCCGTCGGCGCCGAAGGCCGAGCCCGCGAACACCGGGCACGACAGCGGCCCCTCGGTCGGCCTGCTGGCCGGAGTCGCCGCGGTGTTGGCCCTGGGCGCGGCCGCGATCTGGCAAGCCCGCCGCCGCAGGAACTGACGCCGGGAATGTTCGCTCAGGAACCGGGGGCGCCCGCTCGGACAACGGGAAGGCCGGCTCGGGAAACGGGAACGCCCGCTCGGGAGGCCGCGGCGCCGCGGCGCAGGCCCAGCCGGCGGCTGGCCGCCCCCGAAGCGAGCCGGAGCAATGCCGTGCACCCCGGCGCCTGGTGGCTCTGGGCGCTGGGTCTGGCCACGGCCGCTTCGAGGACGAACAATCCGCTCCTGCTCGGCCTCCTCGTCGGCGTCGCCGGTTATGTCGTGGCCGCCCGCAAAACCGACGCCCCCTGGGCCCGCTCGTACACCGCCTTCATCAAGATCGGGCTGTTCGTCGTCGGCATCCGTCTCGCGTTCAACGTGGTCCTCGGCTCGCCGATCCCCGGCAGCCACACCCTGTTCACGCTCCCCCAACTCCCGCTTCCCGACTGGGCGAAGGGCATCCGCGTCGGCGGCCGGGTCACCGCCGAGGGGATGCTGTTCGCCCTGTACGACGGCGCGCGCCTCGCCACCCTGCTGATCTGCGTGGGCGCGGCGAACGCGCTCGCCAACCCCGCCCGTCTCCTCAAGTCGCTGCCCGGCGCCCTGTACGAGGCCGGCGTCGCCGTGGTCGTCGCCATGACGTTCGCGCCGAACATGGTCGCCGACGTCGTACGGCTGCGGACCGCGCGAAGGCTGCGCGGCCGCCCCACCGGGGGCCTCCGGGCCATCGCCCAGATCGGCCTGCCGGTCCTCGAAGGCGCCCTGGAACGTTCGGTCGCGGTGGCCGCCTCGATGGACGCACGGGGCTACGGCCGCACCGCCCAGGTCCCCGCCCCCGTCCGCCTGACCACCACCGTCCTCACGCTCGGCGGACTGTTGGGCGTGTGCGCGGGAACGTATGGACTGCTCGCCTCCGAAGGCGCCGGGTACGGCCTTCCCGTGCTGGCCGGTGGGGTGCTCGCCTCCCTGGCCGGGCTCCGTCTCGGAGGCCGCCGCCAGCTGCGTACCCGCTACCGGCCCGACCGCTGGGGCGTCCGGTCCTGGCTGGTGGCCGGGTCCGGGGTCGCGGTCGCCGGGCTGCTCCTGTGGACCGGTACGTACGCTCCCGAGGCGCTCACCCTCGGGGTCGTACCCCTGGCCGCACCGAGCCTGCCGCTGTGGCCGGCGCTGTCGCTGCTCGCCGGTCTGCTCCCGGCGTTCGTCGCACCCGTACCACCGAAGGAATCCCCGTGATCCGGTTCGAGAACGTGTCGGTCACCTACGACGGCGCCGACGAGGCGACCGTGCGCGACGTCGAACTGGCCATCCCCGAAGGGGAGTTGGTCCTGCTCGTCGGTCCGTCCGGGGTCGGCAAGTCGACGCTGCTCGGTACGGTCAGCGGACTCGTCCCGCACTTCACCGGCGGCACCTTGCGCGGCCGCGTCACCGTCGACGGCCGCGACACCCGCACCCACAAGCCGCGCGAACTCGCCGACCTGGTCGGCACGGTGGGTCAGGATCCGCTCGCCCACTTCGTCACCGACACCGTGGAGGACGAACTCGCCTACGGAATGGAGTCGTTGGGGCTCGCCCCGGCCGTGATGCGCCGCCGGGTCGAGGAGACCCTGGATCTGCTGGGCCTCGCGGAGCTGCGCGACCGGCCCATCGCCACGCTCTCCGGCGGCCAGCAGCAGCGGGTCGCGATCGGGTCGGTCCTCACTCCGCATCCGAAGGTGCTGGTCCTGGACGAGCCGACGTCGGCCCTGGACCCGGCCGCCGCGGAGGACGTCCTGTCGGTCCTCCAGCGCCTCGTCCACGACCTGGGCACGACGGTGCTGCTGGCCGAGCACCGCCTGGAGCGGGTGGTCCAGTACGCGGACCAGGTGGTCCTCCTCCCCTCCCCCGGCGCGCCCCCGATGATGGGCACCCCCGCCGACATCATGAAGGTCTCCCCCGTCCACCCCCCGGTGGTGGCCCTGGGCCACCTGGCGGGCTGGACCCCCCTCCCCCTCTCGGTACGCGACGCCCGCCGCAGATCAGGCCCCCTGCGCACCGAACTCTCCACCCGGGTCGCCGCCGAACCCCGCACTGAAGCCCGGCCCGCCGAACCCCGCCCCCGCGCCGCGGCACCCCGCACGCTGACCCGCTTCTTCCGCCGCCCGCAGACGCCCCCCGCCCCCACCGGCACGGCGACCGCCACCGCCCTGGGCGTACGCCGCGGCCGCGTGGAGGCGCTGCGCCGGGTGGACCTCACGGTCGCCCCGGGCGAGATCATCGCCCTGATGGGCCGCAACGGCGCCGGGAAGTCCACCCTCCTCAACACCCTCGTCGGCATGGTCGAGCCCACCACGGGCTCGGTCACCGTGGGCGGCCGCACCCCCCACCGCACCCCGCCGGCCGAACTGATCCGCGAGGTCGGCCTCGTACCCCAGGAGCCGCGGGACCTGCTGTACGCCAACACCGTCGCCGCCGAGTGCGCCGCCGCGGACGCCGATGCGGGGGCGGCCCCGGGCAGTTGCCGGTCGCTGGTCTCGGCGCTGTTGCCGGGCGTACGCGACGACACGCATCCCCGTGATCTGTCCGAGGGCCAGCGCCTGGCCCTCGCCCTCGCGATCGTCCTGACCGGCCGTCCTCCCCTGCTCCTCCTGGACGAGCCGACCCGCGGCCTGGACTACGCGGCCAAGGCCCGTCTGGTCGAGGTACTGCGGGCGCTCGCCGCCGAGGGGCACGCCATCGTGCTGGCCACCCACGATGTGGAGCTGGCCGCCGAACTCGCCCACCGGGTCGTGATCCTCGCGGGCGGCGAGGTCGTCGCGGACGGCCCCACCGCCGAGGTGGTCGTCTCGTCGCCCGCCTTCGCCCCGCAGATCGCCAAGGTCCTCGCGCCCCAGCACTGGCTGACCGTCTCCCAAGTACGCGAGGCGCTGTCGTGACGCACACCACGGAGCCGCCCGAGCCCACCGGGCCCGCCAAGCGCACACGACCCGACCATGCCGGGCGGGCCGTACCGGCCGTACGGCTCGGCCCCCGCGCGGTGGTGGCCCTGAGCCTCATCACCCTCATCGGCATCGCCGTCTTCGGCTGGCCGCTGCTGGCCGACGCCAACTCCGGCCTGGCGCACGCGAGGGACGCCCCCTGGCTCTTCGCCGCGCTGCTTCCGCTCCTTGTGGGTGTGGTGATCGCCACCATCGCCGACGACGGCATGGACGCCAAGGCCGTCGCGATGCTCGGCGTCCTCGCCGCGGTGGGCGCGGCGCTGCGTCCGCTGGGCGCGGGCACGGCGGGCCTGGAGCCGATGTTCTTCCTGATGGTGCTGAGCGGCCGGGTGCTCGGCCCCGGCTTCGGCTTCGTGCTCGGCTCGGTGACGATGTTCGCCTCCGCGCTGCTGACCGGCGGGGTCGGACCGTGGATGCCGTTCCAGATGCTCGCGATGGGCTGGTTCACGATGGGCGCGGGTCTGCTGCCGGGACCGCACCGGCTGCGCGGCCGGGCCGAGTGCGCACTGCTCGCCCTCTACGGCGCGCTGGCCTCGTTCGCGTACGGGACGGTCATGAACCTCCAGGGCTGGACCTTCATCGGCGGCCTGTCCTCGGGGATCTCCTTCCACCCCGGCGACCCGCTGCACGACAACCTGATCCGGTTCTTCGCGTACTGCGCGGCCACCTCGCTCGGCTGGGACCTGGGGCGGGCGGCGCTCACCGTGGTGCTGACGCTGACCCTCGGGACCACCCTGCTCAAGGCGTTGCGGCGGGCGACGCGTCGCGCGGCCTTCGAGGCCCAGGTCACATTCGAGGACTGAACGGCGTCCCCGCGGGGTGAGGCCGCCCACAGGCCGATGGTCCTCTACGAGGCGCGATAGTGGCCCTGGGACGTGCTCCAGGCGCCCCCGCGCGACCGGGCTGACCTGGGCTTCACCCCTGCTTGCACGGCGCGGGTCGTTGCACCCCGAGTGCGACTCCCACTAGTACACGGGGTCATTGCGGGCCGCCCCCAAGGCCCGTTACAACTGTGCGAGTCGCCGGAACCAACCGGTCCGCTTCCTGGGCCGACGCATGACGGGTTCCCTCGCCGTGGAGGTCTTCGAAACCTCCGGCGGAGTGCGGCGCCCATGCCCCCGAGGTTAGGTTTCGCGTTGTCTTTCGCCGCCCGTTTCACCGCTCGCAAGAAGTCCGTCGCCGCCGCCGGTGCCACGCTGCTGGCCGCCTCCGGGGTCGCCCTCGCCGCCGTGCCGGCCCAGGCCGCGCCGACCAGTGCGCAGGCGATTGCGCGGCAGATGATGCCGTCCGATCAGTTCCAGTGCTTCAGCAAGATCGTGAACCATGAGTCCGGCTGGAATCCGTCGGCCACGAACGCGTCCTCCGGGGCGTACGGGCTCGTGCAGGCTCTGCCCGGCTCGAAGATGGCGTCTGCGGGGGCGGACTGGCAGACGAATCCGGCGACCCAGATCAAGTGGGGGCTGGGTTATATGAACGAGCGGTACGGCAGCCCGTGCGGCGCCTGGAGTTTCTGGCAGCAGAACAACTGGTACTGACCCACCCCCAACCCCGGGGATTCGCCCCGGACCCCGGGCCCCTTTTGCCCACCACCCACCCGTGACGGGGGTTGGCTGGCCCGGGCCCCCTGGGGCTCCGCCCCAGACCCCGACGCGTTTTCCCACCCACCCGCCCGTGCGGCGCGTTGAACGGGCTGAGCCCTGGGGCTGCGCCCCAGACCCCCGCGGGGGCTCCGCCCCCTGCACCCCCGTTCGCGCCTGAACGGCGCTCGTCCTCAATCTCCCCCAAGGCCTTAAGGGCCAGGGGGGACCCCCATGACAGGCTGAGGTGCTGGCCAGCACCGAGTAGCTAGGGGCGCGAGGAACTGCGCGCCCAAGTCCCGTCCGGGCCGGCACCAGTCCTGCCAGGGGCGCGGGGAACTGCGCGACCAGCCACGTACGGCCCGCAGACGAAAACGGGTTTCTTGGGGGCGCGAGGAACTGCGCGAGAAGCGACCACGGCCCGCAGGTTCGGGAGGGTTTAGGGGCGCGGGGAACTGCGCAACAGCAGGCCCGGGTGGGGAGGCCTGGAGCCCTGAGGGCCGGCCGGGGGGCCGGGGGCGAGGCGCCCGGGGGCTATAGGCGTTGGAGGATGGTGGCTGTGGCCAGCGCCCCGCCCGCACACATCGTCACCAACGCAAACTCCTTCCCCCGCCGCTCCAGCTCGTGCAACGCCGTCGCGATGAGTCGAGCCCCGGTCGCCCCGACGGGATGCCCGAGCGCGATCGCACCCCCGTTCACGTTCACCTTCTCCAGGTCCTGCTCGAAGACCTGCGCCCAGCTCAACACCACTGACGCGAACGCCTCGTTGATCTCGACGAGGTCGATGTCGCGCAGGGACATCCCCGCCTTGCCCAGCACCGCGCGCGTCGCGTCGATGGGCCCGTCGAGGTGGAAGTGCGGGTCGGCCCCGACCAGCGCCTGGGCCACGATCCGGGCCCGGGGCTTGAGCTTCAGGGCGCGGGCCATCCGCTTGGACGCCCACATGATCGCGGCCGAACCGTCGGAGATCTGCGAGGAGTTGCCCGCCGTGTGGACCGCCGTCGGCATCACCGGCTTGAGCCGGCCCAGTGCCTCCATCGAGGTGTCGCGCAGCCCCTCGTCGCGGTCGACGAGCCGCCACATGCCCTGCCCGGCCGCCTGCTCCTCCTCGGTCGTGGGCACCTGCACCGCGAACGTCTCGCGCTTGAAGCGTTCCTCGGCCCAGGCGACCGCCGCCCGCTCCTGCGACATCAGGCCGAGGGCGTCGACGCGCTCACGGGTCAGGCCCCGGTTGCGGGCGATCCGCTCCGCCGCCTCGAACTGGTTGGGGAGGTCCACGTTCCACTCGTCGGGCCAGGGCTTGCCCGGGCCGTGCTTGGAGCCGGAGCCGAGCGGCACCCGCGACATCGCCTCCACGCCGCAGCTGATGCCGACGTCGATGACCCCCGCCGCGATCATGTTGGCGACCATGTGGCTCGCCTGCTGCGAGGATCCGCACTGGCAGTCGACGGTGGTCGCGGCGGTCTCGTACGGAAGGCCCACCGCGAGCCAGGCGTTGCGCGCCGGGTTCATGGACTGCTCGCCGGCGTGGGTGACCGTACCGCCGACGATCTGTTCGACGCAGTCGGCGTGGATGCCGGTGCGGCCGAGGAGTTCGCGGTAGGTCTCGCCGAGCAGATAGGCGGGGTGCAGATTGGCGAGCGCGCCCCCGCGCTTGCCGATGGGCGTGCGTACGGCTTCGACGATGACGGGTTCCGCGGCCATGAGCTCGTCCTCTCCTGACACAGCCGCTGGGTGTCCCGGCACCGCACGGCCAAACGAACTGATACGCGTTCTAGTTCTGAGTGCAGTCTTATGAGAGCTACCCCCGGTACGCAAGGGTTGTGCACGGCCCGCGTGGGGAGTTCGGTGCGCAACAGATGCTGCCGCGAGCCTTGCTTGTTGTAGAACCCGTTATTACCTTTCCCACAAATTCTGATGGGCCGTCAGACATGGAGTGGCCGATGCGTTGCCCCCACCTGCCCGACGGGTTCGACTTCACCGACCCCGACCTGCTCCAATCCCGCGTACCGCACCCGGAGTTCGCCGAGCTGCGACAGACCGCACCGGTCTGGTGGTGCGCCCAGCCGACCGGCATCTCCGGCTTCCAGGACGACGGCTATTGGGCGGTGACGCGGCACGCGGACGTCAAGTACGTCTCCACCCACCCGGAGTTGTTCTCCTCCCACACCAACACCGCGGTGATCCGCTTCAACGAGTCGATCAGCCGGGAGCAGATCGACGTCCAGAAGCTGATCATGCTGAACATGGACCCGCCCGAACACACCCGGGTCCGTCAGATCGTCCAGCGCGGCTTCACCCCGCGGGCGATCCGCTCCCTGGAGGGCGCGCTGCGCGACCGGGCCCGGGGCATCGTGGACGCGGCCTTGTCGGAGGCCGACAAGAACGACGGCGCCTTCGACTTCGTCACCCAGATCGCCGTCGAGCTCCCGCTCCAGGCGATCGCCGAGCTGATCGGCGTCCCCCAGGAGGACCGGACCAAGATCTTCGACTGGTCCAACAAGATGGCCGCGTACGACGATCCCGAGTACGCGATCACCGAGGAGATCGGCGCCGAGGCGGCGATGGAGCTGGTGTCGTACGCGATGAACCTGGCGGCGGCGCGCAAGGAGTGCCCGGCCAAGGACATCGTCTCGCAGCTGGTGGCGGCCGAGGGCGAGGGCAATCTGCTCTCCGACGAGTTCGGGTTCTTCGTGATCCTGCTCGCGGTGGCCGGCAACGAGACCACCCGCAACGCGATCAGCCATGGGATGCACGCCTTCCTGACCCATCCCGACCAGTGGGAACTCTACAAACGCGAGCGCCCGGTCACCGCGGCCGAGGAGATCGTGCGCTGGGCGACCCCGGTCGTCGCCTTCCAGCGCACGGCGACCCAGGACACCGAGCTCGGCGGCCAGAAGATCAAGGCGGGCGACCGGGTCGGCATCTTCTACTCCTCGGCCAACAACGACCCGGAGGTCTTCGAGGAGCCGGACCGTTTCGACATCACCCGCGACCCCAACCCCCACCTCGGCTTCGGCGGCGGCGGTCCGCACTTCTGTCTGGGCAAGTCCCTGGCCGTGCTCGAAATCAACCTGATCTTCAACGCGATCGCGGACGTCCTGCCCGATCTGCGCCTGGCGGGCGACCCCCGCCGTCTGCGGTCTGCCTGGCTGAACGGGATCAAGGGCCTCCGGGTGATTCACGGCTGACCCTTTTCACGACCGGGAGGCAGGGGCCGTCCCCCTACGCCCCGCCCCTGTCTCCTCCCGGAGCCCCCTCCGCTCGGGAGCGCGCCCGATGCCGGTCGGCCGCTGCCCCTTGTCCGCTTACCCGTCCTGCTGAAACAGTTGCGTCAGTACTCCTTCGCAACGGAATCGGCAGGGAAATGGACGTACAGCAACCGGATCAGCACGCCCGACCTGAGCCGGCCGCGCCGGTCGGGCTGGCCGTCACCGAGCGGACCCGGCACCGGCGGCTTCGCGAGCAGGGCAGCACCCGGGTCGAGGACCTCGACGCGATCCTCAAGGCCGGCTTCGTGTGCCATCTCGGGGTCGTCGTGGACGGCACACCGATGGTGGTGCCGACGGTGTACGGGGTGGACTTCGCGACCCGGACGCTGTTCCTGCACGGCTCGGTCGCCTCCCGCAGCATCGTGGCCGCGCCCCGGGCGACGGTCTGCGTCACCGTCACCCACATCGACGGGCTCGTGCTGGCCCGGTCGGTCTTCGAGCACGGCGTCAACTACCGCAGCGCGATGGTGTACGCCGTGCCCCGGCTGATCACCGAGGGGGACGAGCTGCTGCACGGGCTCCGCGTCCTGACCGAGCACTGCGCCCCAGGACAGTGGGACTACGCCCGGCGCCCCAACTCCAGGGAACTGGCGGCCACTTCACTCCTGGCCCTCTCCTTGGAGGAGGCGTCCGTGAAGACCGCGTCGGGCCCGCCCGAGGACGGGCAGGGGCCCGACGGGGAGCTGGGGCTGTGGGCCGGGGTGGTGCCGTTGCACAGCCACTTCGGACCGCCCGAGCCCGATCCCGCCCTCGCCGCCGGCATCGCGATGCCGGGTCACGTCGCGCTGCTCGGAACGGGACGCGACACGAGGCCGTAGCGGAACCGAAGGCGCCGCCACGCCGTCGTACCTCCCGTCGGTCGATCACACGGGGGTACGCGGACATGCGGGACGGCACGGGACGACTGCGGCGCACAGGGGACGGCCGGCGGCCGTGGCGACGGGTGCTGCTGGTGGCGCTGGCGCTGGTGGCCTTGCAGTTGGGCTCCCTCGTGGCACCGGCGTACGCCTGCGGGTGCGGGGCGATGGTGCCGCAGAGCGGACGGCAGCTCAGCGTGCGCCAGGAGACGTCGGCGGTGCGCTGGGACGGCCACCACGAGCAGATCGTGATGCGCCTGACCGTCGACGGGAACGCGCCGCAAGCCGCGTGGATCATGCCGGTGCCGAGCCGGGCGACGGTGAAGCTCGGCGACCGGCAACTCTTCGATGAGCTGGAGCGGCTCTCCGCGCCGGTGCACCGCACCCGCACCTACTTCTGGCCCCGCAGCGGCGACTGGCCGCTCGCCCGGGACCGCAGCGTCGGCGACGGCGCGCCCCGGCCGGCCGCCAAGCCGCCCGTGGAGGTGGTCGGCAGGGAGCGGCTCGGCCCCTTCGACGTGGCCCGGCTGACCGCCTCCGACCCGACGGCGCTGCGCGACTGGCTGAGCCGCAACGGCTTCCAGCTCCCGCCCGCCCTCTCCACCGAGCTGCGCCCCTACGTCGACCAGAAGTGGGAGTACGTCGCGATCCGTCTGGCGCCCGACCGTCCGGGCCGGGCCCTCGGCGGCCCGCTGGACCCGCTGAGCCTGAGCTTCGCCAGCGACCGGCTCATCTATCCGATGCGCCTGTCGCGCCTGGCGAAGACGCCGCAGACCCTGGACCTGTACGTGCTGGCCGACCACCGGATGGAGACGGCCTCCACGATCGGGGGTGACCGGCCCGAGACCCTGTTCGCGGGCGATGTCGAGCACCCTTCGGGCCCTCTGGCCGAGCTGACGGGAGGCACCGGACCGGTCTATCTGACCGCCCTGACGCAGTTCTTCACCCGGCCCTCGCGCATCACGGGCGACCACGAACTGACCCGGGCCGCCGATGACACGGGCTTCCAACGGACCTGGTACACCGATGAGTTGATGACGGTGGGCGGGGCTCCGCTGTGGCTGGTGACGGTGGGCGGCGCGCTGGCGGTCCTGCTCGCGGGGGCTCTCGGAACAGTCCTGGCCGTGCGCGGCCGACGCAGGCGACGGGGGGACGCCCAACTCCCGGAGCCCGTCTCGCACAGCCGCCCGGCCTAGCCCTCCGCCGCACGCTCGGGGCACGCCGCCTCACACCGTCTTGACCCGGCCATGGAGCACACTGCTCTTTCATGGACGATCCGAAGGCCTCCGCCCCGGCGGCCTTCTGACGAGAGGTGTCGCGTGCCCAGCGTCGTAAAGATCAACGTACTGACCGTGCCGGACGAGCAGCGGGAGGTTCTGGAGAAGCGGTTCGCCTCGCGGGCGGGTTCGGTGGAGGGCTCGGACGGGTTCGAGTGGTTCGAGCTGCTGCGGCCCGTGGAGGGCACCGACCAGTACCTCGTCTACACGCGTTGGCGCAGCGAGGAGGACTTCCAGAACTGGATGGCGACCTCCATGCGCGGCTCCCACGGCGGCGCTCAGGGCGAGGGCGGCGAGCGGCCCAAGCCCGCCGCTTCGGGGTCCACGCTGTGGTCCTTCGAAGTCGTGCAGCAGGCCGCGCCCACGGAGTGAGCCCCGGCCGGTTCCGTCGTGAGCCCCGGCCGGTTCCGTCGTGAGCCGAGCCGCAGCCGTGGCGCGGCGGGGCCGGATTTAATTCGGTGGTCAGGGCCCCCGCCGCCGGGATAGTCAGTGATCCATGAGCTGGATCATGGCTGTTGAGCGGCCCGACACCCCCGACGCGAGCCTGTTGAGGCGCGACTACTACGACGAGGTGGCGAGCCGCTGGTACGGCCGGGCCGCCACCGATGAGGAGATCGAGCAAGGCCTCACCGACGACGGCGCGGACCGCCTCTGGCCGCCGACGGGGGACTTCGTGGTCGGCCGCTTCCAGGGGCGGCCCGCGGCGTGCGGGGGCGTACTGCTGTGTGCGAAGGCCCCCGTCATCGACGGCACGGCTCCGGCGACGGCCGAGCTCACCCGTGTGTTCGTCCGCCCCTTCGCGCGGGGGACCGGGGGCGGCGGGGCGCTCCTGTCGGCCCTGGAGGACGCGGCGCGTCGCCTGGGCGCCCGGCGGATCGCGCTGGACACCCGGCACGATCTGGTCGAGGCGCGCGGCCTGTACGCCAAGCACGGCTATCGCGAGATCGACCCGTACAACCAGGGGCCCTACAGCGAGCGCTGGTTCGCGAAGGAGCTGTGACAGCGGGGCTCAGGCCCTGCCGCCGTGGTGGGGCGCGGGGCCCGTCGGCTGCTCGCCGTCCGAGCCGGACAGTTCCGAGGACAGCTCGGCGATCAGTTTCACCAGGTCCCGGGGCCGGTTCGGGCCCCACCAGTCGCCGAGCAGTTCGGCGAGCGACTCCTCACGCGCCGCCACGAGCCGCACCGCGACCTCGCGGCCCGGCTCGGTCAGCACCAGGGGCAGGCCCTCGCGCCGGGCGAGCCCGCGCTCCTCGACCTGGCGGGCGGCCTCGGTGATGACCTGGATCGGTACGGGGCTGCGTTCGGCGAGCATGGCGGGTTCGGCGGAGCCGTACTTGTTGATGCGCAGCAGCAGCCAACTCGCCGCCGGGAGCAGGTCCAGGTCCGCCTTCTTGGTGATCGTCCGGTAGATCTCCCGGCGTCCCTCGCGGGTGCCGAGCACCGACAGGGCCCGCGCGCACTCGTCGTACGAGGAACGCTCGACGGGGTTGGACGCGAGGGTCTGGCTGGTGTCGGGCGCGGTGACCGCCCCGCGCAGCTTGTCCTCCCGCAGGAACCACGCCGTCACGAAGGCGAGGAGTACGACCGGGGCCGCGTACAGGAAGACGTCGGTGATGGACGAGGCGTAGGCGTGCAGCACCGACGGCCTTGCTGCGGGCGGGAGTTGGGCGATGGTGTGCGGGTCGGCGGCGATGGTGGCGGGGCCGGTGCCGGGTGGCAGCGGCTGTCCGGCCAGGGCGTCGGAGAGCTTGCCGGTGAGCCGGTTGGTGAAGATCGTGCCGAAGATGGCCACGCCGAACGAGGCTCCGATGGAGCGGAAGAAGGTGGCGCCGGAGGTCGCGACGCCCAGGTCCGCGTAGTCGACGGCGTTCTGCACGACCAGCACCAGGACCTGCATGACCAGGCCCAGGCCGGCGCCGAAGACGAAGAAGTAGAGGCTCATCTCCCATGTGGAGCTCGTCTCGGTGAGCCGGTGCAGGAGCAGCAGGCCGATCGTGGTGAGGGCCGTGCCCGCGATGGGGAAGACCTTCCAGCGTCCGGTGCGGGAGACGATCTGGCCGGACGCCGTCGAGGTCAGCAGCATGCCGAGGACCATCGGCAGCATGTGCACCCCGGACATGGTGGGTGAGATGCCCCGCACGATCTGGAGGAACGTCGGCAGGTACGTCATCGCGCCGAACATCGCGAAGCCCACGATGAAGCTGATGACCGCGACGAGGGTGAAGGTGCGCACCCGGAACAGCTTCAGCGGCAGGACCGGCTCGGCCGCCCTGCGCTCCACGGCGACGAAGACCACGAGCAGCAGCACACCGAGCACCGCGAGCCCGATGATCCGCGCCGAGGCCCAGGGCCAGGTCGTGCCGCCGAGCGAGGCGACCAGGACCAGACAGGTCGCGACGGAGGCGATGAGGAAGGTGCCCAGGTAGTCGATGGTGTGCCGGGTGCCGCGCGCCGGAATGTGCAGCACGGCGGCGATGACGAGGAGCGCGATCACCCCGATGGGCAGGTTGATGTAGAACACCCAGCGCCAGCTGAGCTGTTCGGTGAAGAACCCGCCGAGCAGCGGGCCGAGCACGCTGGTCGCGCCGAAGACCGCGCCGAACAGGCCCTGGTACTTGCCGCGTTCGCGGGGCGAGACGATGTCGCCGACGATCGCCATGGACAGCACCATCAGGCCGCCGCCGCCCAGGCCCTGGAGCGCGCGGAAGCCGATGAGCTCGCCCATGTTCTGCGCGATGCCGCACAGCCCCGAGCCGATGAGGAAGATGAGAATCGCCAGCTGGAACAGCTTCTTGCGGCCGTACTGGTCGCCGAGCTTGCCCCACAGCGGGGTCGCGGCGGTCGCGGCGAGCATGTACGCGGTGACGACCCACGACAGGTGTTCCATCCCGCCCAGGTCGCTGACGATGGTCGGCAGCGCGGTCGACACGATGGTCTGGTCGAGCGCGGCGATCAGCATGCCGAGGAGCAGCGCGCCGATGGCGACCAGTACGTTCCGCCGTTCGTGCCCCGCGCCGGGGGCGACGGCGGCGGGGGCGGTTCGCTGAGCCATGGCCACGTCCCATCGGTGTGTGTGCGGCGACTCGTCGTAGGTGCTGCGACTCGTCCCCCCATCTTGATCGGAATGTACGGAAATGGCCTGCCGGGCTCGGCCAGGCGCCCCGGGGCCGCCCGGGCGGCCCCGGCACAGCGGCTCGGGCCGCCCGGCATAATCGCTCGCAGCCCATGGGGAGGGAACCCGACGATGACCGGACACGGCTGTCCTGAATGTGGTGCGGAACGCGGGGTGGACGGCAGACCCGGCTGTGTCTGCGCCGAGCGCGCCGCCCAGACGCTGCACGCCGAACGCTCGGCACAGGCCGCCGCGACGGAGGAGTTCGACCCGCTGCGGATCCGCCCGTATGTGATGCTGCCGAACGCCTCGGCGGCGCCGGACGAGGGCCCCTCGGGCGTCGTGGGCGTCCCCGACGCCGAGCGGACGATGCGGCTGGGCGCGGTGGTTGCGGCGGCGCGGCCCGATCCCGTGCGGGCTCCGCGTCCCACCGTGCCGGACGGCGCGGGGGCGCCCCGCAGGCGTCGCCGTCTCGTCGCGCTGACCGCGGGCGCGGCCGCCGCGGTCGTCATCGCCACGGCGGCCTTCGCCAGCACCCTGTTCGCCGACGACGCCACGCCGAAGCGGGCGCTGCCGGACGCGGCGGACACCGGCCTGCCCTACAGCGGCGGCGACACGGCGCCCGCCGGGACCCCGTCGGCCTCCGCGAGCCCTTCGAAGAAGGCCACCCCGAGCCGTTCCCCCTCCGCGCGGCCCTCGCCGACGCCCTCCGCCTCCGCGTCCAGGGCCGCCTCGCCGACCCCGTCGAAACACACCCCGACGCCCTCGCCCTCCGCGCCAGGACCCTCCGCCTCCACCGGTGGCAAGCCGGTGGCGCCCCCGCCGAGCACGACGCTGCGGCGCGGCGACAGCGGACCGGGCGTTCTCGAACTCCAGGAGCGGCTGGCCCAGTTGGGGCTCTACAGCGGCCATGCGGACGGCACCTTCGGCTCGCGCACCGAGCGCGCGGTGCGTGACTTCCAGTCGTACACGGGGGTGAGCGGCGACCCGGCCGGGGTCTACGGCCCGCCGACCCGTCAGGCCCTGGAGTCGATGACCGATCAGCCCTAGGGCCTGTCCGGCGGATCTCGTCCGGGACGCGGGCTCACACCGCAGGGAGGAGCGCGCCCTCGCGGCCCGGCCTGGCGACGGCCTCGCGGCCCTGGGGAGGGGGCGGGTGGCGCAACACCCCCCGCGTTTTGTATCGTGGAGAAACAAAGTGATCCCTGCCTGTTTCCTCCCTGACCGGCGGGCGGGGGTCACCTTTGTGTTTCCGTGCCCCCCCACTCCCGTGACCTGGAGTTCGCCGATGCCGGCCAGCGCTACGACGACCACCGTTCTGACCGCCCGCGCCCTCCTCCTGGACATGGACGGGACGATCGTGAACTCGGACGCCGTCGTGGAGCGCTGCTGGCGCGGCTGGGCGGAGCGCCACGGCCTCGACCCGGAGGCCGCCCTCAAGGTCGTGCACGGCCGCCAGGGGTACGCGACGATGGCCCTGCTGCTCCCGGACCGGCCGATGGAGCAGAACCACGCCGACAACAAGGTGATGCTCGCCGAGGAGACCGCCGACACCGACGGCGTCGTCCCGGTCCCCGGGGCGCCCGCCTTCATGGCCTCCCTCGCCGGCCTGCCGCACGCGCTGGTCACCTCCGCCGACGCGGCGCTCGCCCGGGCCCGTATGACGGCCGCGGGTCTGCCGATGCCCGACGTGCGGGTCACCGCCGAATGCGTCGGCGCGAGCAAGCCGGACCCGGAGGGCTTCCTCAAGGGCGCGGCCGAGCTGGGCTTCGACCCGGCGCAGTGCGTCGTCTTCGAGGACTCCGAGGCCGGCATCGCGGCGGGCCGGGCGGCCGGGATGCGGGTCGTGGGCGTGGGCCCGCGCGCCAACGCCCACGAGCCCACCGCGTACGTCCCCGACCTCACGCACGTCACCGTCACCGCCGAGGCGGACGGCACCCTGCGCCTGGAGATCGCCGGCTGACCTCTCCGCGAGGCCCGCCCCGGCCACGCTGCCCCCTTCGCGAGGCCCCGCCCGGCCACGCCGATCCCTTCCGCGAGGCCCGCCCGGGCCACCACGGACCAACGGCCCCCGTCCTACCACGGGGGCCGTTTCCGTAGGCGCACGCTCGCGTGCACGACGGCGGTGCGGACGGCCCGCGCTCGCCGCCGTGCGGGCGGCCTCAGCCCGTGATCGCCTCGAAGAGGCTGAAGCCGGCCAGGGCCAGCATCAGGCAGGCCGCGACCTTGGTGATCAGGCGCAGAGGCACCCGCTTCATCAGCGCGCGGCCTCCCACGATGCCGAGGCCCGCGACCGCCCACAGGGCGAGCACCGCGCCGATGCCGACGGAGAGCGGGTTGTCGTAACGGGCGGCGAGATTGGCGGTCATGATCTGGGTCAGATCGCCGAACTCGGCGACCAGGATCAGCATGAAGCCCGCCCCCGACACCTTCCAGAACGACTGGTCGGAGGGGGCCTTGACCTCCTCGTCGTCCTCGTCCTTCTTGAAGAGCAGCATCGCCGCGCCCGCCAGGAAGAGGACGCCGACGATCGCCTGGAGCAGCCGGTGCGGCAGCAGGGTGAGCACGCTGCCCGCCGCGATGGCGAGGACGACGTGCACGGCGAAGGCGGCCGCGACGCCGACGAAGACGTAGGAGGCCTTGTAGCGGGTGCCGAGCATCAGTCCCGCGAGCGCGGTCTTGTCGGGGAGTTCGGCGAGGAAGATCACACCGAAGGTGATCGCCATGATCGTGAAGCTGAGCACGGAAGGGGTTCCTCAATCGGTTCGGGCGCGTCCGCTCCGAGAGCGGTTCCACCGGATCCGGGGTCGCTTCGGCTCGGCAGCGCCATGAAGGGTCAGGTCACTGCGGCCGAAGGTCTCGCTGGCGGGGCCCTCGCGGGCACTCGCCTCCGGGCGCCGGCCAAGAACCCCTGGGGGACTCGGCAGTATGTCGACGTTCCGGCGAAGAGCTACTCCCCTTCTGCGTCATCCAGGGTACGGCACGCCGCGCGCGCCCCATCAGGGACCGAGCTCCCGGACGTCGCGGTGCACCCTGCCGCGCGCGACCAGCTCCAGCACCACCGAGACCGCGACGGCCTGTACGGCCATGAGCGCGACCAGGACGAAGAGCTGGACCGCGCCCGCCTGCACGGGTGAGGCGCCGCCCAGCAACATGCCGACGAACGCGCCCGGCAGGGTGACCAGGCCCACCGTCCTGGTCTGGTCGAGACCGGGAAGCAGCGCGTCGGACGCGGCCGGCCGGGCGATCTCCAGGCGTGCGTCGCGGTCGAGCAGGCCGAGCGCCATCGCGGCCTCCACCTCGCCGCGCCGCGCGGTCAGCTCGTCCAGGGCGCGGCGCCCGCCGAGCACGGTCGCGGTGAGCGCGCCGCCGATGAGGATGCCGGTGACCGGGATCAGCGCGATGCCCTTGACCGGGACGAGCCCGGTGAGCAGCAGCGCCACCACCACGGGCAGGACGCCGGCCGCGATGGGGGCGGCCGCCCACCACCAGGTGCGGTTGGCGGTCAGGCGGCGGCCCGCGGTGCGTACGGCGACGGCGTACATCAGGGCGAGGAACCCGAGCAGCAGCGGTACCGAGCCGACCACCCAGTGGATCACCAGGGCGACCACGGCGAGCTGAACCGCCGCCCGCACCCCGGCGACCAGGATCTCGCGATGCCGCCCCAGCCGCGCGGCCGCGGCGACGCCGGCGGCCGCGAGGAGCAGGACGGCGAGGACGACCCCGAGCGTGACGTTCACGGGCAGCAGCACGGGCCCACGGTACGGCGCGGGAAGTGTCGCGCCGGTACGTCATTCCCTGACGGGGCCGGGTGTCGTCCGGGCCCGCCCCAGGACGATGACCACCCGCGGCCGCTTCCCGCGCAGTTCCCCGCGCCCCAAAACCCGTTTTCGTCTGCACGCCGTGCGTGGCTGGTCGCGCAGTTCCCCGCGCCCCTTAACTACTCGGTGCCGGGGGGCACCTACAGCCCGTCCGGCGATTGAGGACGAGCGCCCTTAAGGCGCGAAACGGGGTTTGGGGCGGAGCCCCAAGGCGTTTCGGGTGCGGGCCGCGGTCGCTTCCCGCGCAGTTCCCCGCGCCCCTGAAAACCCGTTTTCGTCCGCACGCCGTGCGTGGCTGGGCGCGCAGTTCCCCGCGCCCCTTAACCACTCGGTGCGGGGGCACCTACAGCCCGTCCGGCGATTGAGGACGAGCGCCGTTCAGGCGCGACCGGGGTTTGGGGCGGAGCCCCAAGGCGTTTCGGCGGGCCGGGGCGACGGGGTGTCAGTTGCCTTGGGGAGCGATCTCGTTCGGGGCCTTGATCTGTCGTGCCCATGTCGCCACCCTGTTACCTGGCGCCCATCCCCAGGCAACCCGGCGCCGCCACGCTGACCGAGCCGCCCGTCCTGTGGCCGGTCAAGTTCCCCCCACGTCAAGGGAGTTCGGATGTCAGCCGCCATAGAATCGCGCACGCCCCGCGTCTACGCGCGTCGCTCGGCCGTCCTCGCCGCCGCCGCCGCGCTCGTCGCGGGTGCCGCGCTCGTCACCGCGCCGGCCGCCGAGGCCTCCCCGCCGACCCCGGTGAGCGCCGCCACCGCCCGCACCTACCTGGGCGAGTTGACCGTGCGGGCGGAGGGTTCGCTCACCGGTTACAGCCGCGACAAGTTCCCGCACTGGATCACCCAGTCAGGCACCTGCAACACCCGCGAGGTCGTCCTCAAGCGCGACGGCACCAACGTCTCGACCGACTCCAGTTGCGCCGCCACCAGCGGCAGTTGGTACTCCGCGTACGACGGCGCCACCTGGTCCGCCGCCGCCGACGTGGACATCGACCACATCGTGCCGCTCGCCGAGGCCTGGCGCTCCGGCGCCAACACCTGGACCACGCCCCAGCGCCAGGGCTTCGCCAACGACCTGACCCGCCCCCAGTTGATCGCGGTCACCGACAACGTCAACCAGGCCAAGGGCGACAAGGACCCGGCCAAGTGGCTGCCGTCCCTGACCTCCTACCGCTGCACCTACGCCCGGATGTGGGTGGACGTGAAGCACTACTACAGCCTCACGGTGGACTCCGCCGAGAAGTCGGCGCTCCAGGGCATCCTCAACGGCTGCTGACAACCGTCGGCCCGGCCAACTGCCTTGCAGCACACAGGTGTTGAAACCTGTCGCACCCCTCCGTCGTTCCGTACCGTACGAACGGACCGGCGACGGAGGGGGCACCACATGGCCGGGCTTCGACTGGGGCCGCTGCTGCGACACCTGGACCCGCAGGGGTCCGCCACGGTGTGGGTGGAGGCCGACCGGCCCTGCACCGCCCGGGTGCGCTGCGCCGACGGCACCACGGGCCTGGCCCCCACGTTCCAGATCGCCGGGCACCACTACGCGCTGGTCCCGCTGGCCGGCCTGACGCCGGGCACCGCCACCGCGTACGAGGTGCTGCTCGACGAACGACCGGTCTGGCCGCCGCCGCACTCCCGCTTCCCGCCGAGCACGATCCACGTCCCGGCGCCCGACGCCGCGCTCCGGGTCACCTTCGGATCCTGCCGCCGCGCCCCCGACGCCACCGCGACGGACGCCCTGGACGCCCTCGCGGCGGGCCTCGCGGCCGACGCCGGGGCCGAGCGGCCCGACATCCTGCTGCTCCTGGGAGACCAGGTGTACGCGGACAGCGTCTCGGCCGGCACCCGCCGCTGGCTGGCCGCGCGCCGGGACCTGCGCGAGGCCCCGGGCGCCGAGGTGGCGGAGTACGAGGAGTACACCCGGCTCTACTACGAGTCCTGGCTCGACCCCGAGGTGCGCTGGCTGCTCTCGACCGTGCCGAGCTGCCACCTCTTCGACGACCACGACGTGATCGACGACTGGAACACCAGCGCCGCCTGGCTCGCCGAGATGCGTGCCACGCCCTGGTGGCAGGAGCGGCTGGTCAGCGGCCTGATGTCGTACTGGGTCCATCAGCACCTCGGCAACCTCTCCCCCGCCGAGCTGGCCGCCGATCCGCTGTACGCGGCGGTGCGGGGCACACCGGACGGCACGGAGGCGCTGCGCTCCTTCGCGGCCCGGGCCGGTGCCGATCCGGCGGCGGCGCGCTGGAGCTACCGGCGCGACATCGGCCGCACCCGGATCCTGATGGTGGACAGCAGGGCCGCCCGCGTCCTGGACGAGCGGCGGCGGGCGATGCTCGACGAGGGCGAGGAGCGGTGGCTGCGGGCCCAGTTGCCCGGTCCCGGAGCGTGCGACCATCTCCTGATCGGGACCTCCCTCCCGTGGCTGCTCCCTCCGTTCATCCATGACGCGGAGGTCTGGAACGCGGCCCTGTGCGCGGGTTCCCGGGGCGCGCGCTGGGCGCGGGTGGGCGAACGGCTGCGCCGGCGGGCCGACTTGGAGCACTGGGCCGCCTTCCCCGGCTCGTTCGCGTTCCTCACCGAACTGATCACCCGCGCGGGCTCCCGTCCCGGGGCGCCGGCCACCGTCAGCGTCCTGTCGGGTGATGTACACCACGCCTATGTGGCGGAGCCCTTCTGGCCAATTTCGGGGCCCCAACCCACCGCATGTGTACGTCAGTTGACGTGCTCGCCGATCCACAACTCGGTACCGGCCCCCGTACGGGCCGGATTCCGCCTCGGCTGGAGCCGGATGGGGCGCGCTCTCGGCCACGCGCTGGCGCGGCACGGAGGGGTGGTACGGCCGCTGTTCGAGTGGCGCAGGGCGGGCGGACCCTGGTTCGGCAACCAGCTCATGACCCTTACGCTGCAAGGCCGTTCGGCCCGGCTGCGGCTCGATCAGGCACGCCGGTCGCGCCGTCCGCGCGGTGGTCCAGTCCGCCTCACGACCGTCATGGACCGGCCGATCACCCCCGAAGCCACACCTGGCTCAATTCACCGAGCCGAAACAAGACATTAAGAATGTTGAACTTGCAAGCACTACTGAGGCCTGCCTAACCTGTGCACCCCATCGGTCACGTCCCCCACCGAAGGAGCCCCCCATGGCCTCCCCCACGCTCGACGCCGAGCGCGCGCGCCCCTACGCGCTCGCCCTGTTCCGCATAGTCATCGGCCTGCTCTTCGCCTGCCACGGCGCGGCCTCCCTGTTCGGCGTCTTCGGCGGCGCCATGGGCGGCGGCTCGATCCCGGCGGGCACCTGGCCCGGCTGGTACGCCGCCGTGATCCAGCTCGTCGGTGGCGTCCTGGTGCTGACCGGCCTCCTCACCCGCCCCGCCGCCCTGATCTCCTCCGGCTCGATGGCGTACGCCTACTTCAGCGTCCACCAGTCGAACGCGCTGCTGCCGTTGCAGAACGGCGGCGAGGCCTCCGCCCTGTACTGCTGGGCGTTCCTGCTGCTGGTCTTCACCGGTCCCGGCGCGCTCGCGCTCGACCAGCTCCTCGGCGCCCGGCGCACCGCCCGGCCGGCCGCCGACGCCCAGCGCGAAAGCGTCGCCGCCTGAGCCGACGGCCCCGCACCCGGCACCCACCAGCCCGTACCGCGAGGCTCGTACCGCCAACGCCCGTTCCGCTGCCCGGAGTTCAGTCCCCGAACTCCGGGCAGCGGCATGTCATGACGCGGGCCACGCCGACCCGACCGCGCGCTCGACCGTCTCCCCAGCGGGACACCACCCGCCCCTGGCAGAAACGTCCCGAGGCCCGGGCGTACGCTGTACGGCTGTACCGCCGCCCCCTGCCGCTTCCCCGCGACACCGCGGTATTCACCGTCCGGGGAACCGACAAGCCGCAGAGGAGCGCACGTGTTGGAGAGTGTGGGGGCGTTGACGTCCAGCCCCTGGATCTACGCCGTCGTCACCCTCTCCGTCCTTCTCGACGTCTTCCTTCCCGTGCTGCCCAGCGGGGTGCTCGTGATCACGGCGGCGACCGCGGCCGCGGGGTCGGCTACGGTGGCCGGCGCCGGAGCGGTCCCGGCCACCGGCCACGCCGACCTCTTCGCCCTCGCCGCCTGCGCCGCCACCGCCTCCGTCCTGGGCGACCTGATCGCCTACCGTCTCGCCCGACGCGGCGGCGCCCGCCTGGAACGCGCGATCGGCCGCTCCCGCCGGCTGACCCGGGCGCAGGAACGACTGGGCCTCGCGCTCAGCCGGGGCGGCGGCGGCCTCGTCGTCATCGCGCGCTTCGCGCCCGCCGGGCGCTCCGTCGTCTCGCTCGGCGCGGGCGCGGCGCAGCGCAAGATCCGGGAGTTCCTGCCCTGGTCGGCGTTGGCGGGCGTGGCGTGGGCGACGTACAGCGTGGGGCTCGGCTACTTCGGCGGCCAGTGGCTGGGCGCGACCTGGCTGGGCACGGCGGTGTCCCTGCTCGCCCTGTTCGCGGCGGGCGCGCTGGCGGCGTACGTCGTCAAGCGCCCGATACCGGCGCCGGCCCCGGCTTCCTGACCGAGGCCGCCGGTGTCTCCCGCCCCGCGCCCCCGAGCGGGCCGGTCACGCGGGCTTCCGCGCGCCCGCGCCGCGCACCTCCAGGTGGGCGAGGAGGGCGCGGGTGGCGTCGGCTATCTCGTCCACCGCGCGCTCGAAGACCTCCCTGTTGTGTTCGGCGGGCGCCCGGAAGCCGGACACCTTGCGCACGTATTGCAGGGCGGCGGCCCTGATGTCGTCCTCGGTGGCCTCCTCCGGCATGGCCGGCGGCCTCAGCGTCTTGATGCTTCTGCACATGCCCTCAGTGTGACCGACACCACTGACAACGGGCCCGGAACGCCTTGTCCGCCCGCCCCTGCCGGGGCCTACACCCCCCGCTGAGGCCCAGGACGCTGCCGCCGTGCCGCGCGACGATCCACCGTCCGTGTCCCAAAACCGCGAGGCTCCGCCGCGCCCGCCGATTAGAGTCGGGGGCATGGCCCAAGCAGCGAACGGCACCACCACCGGCACAGGTACCGGCCCCGTGCGCGTCGACAGCTGGATCTGGTCGGTCCGGCTCACCAAGACGCGCTCCCAGGCGGGCACGGCCTGTCGGGCCGGCCACGTCCAGGTCAACGGCGAGCGCGTGAAGGCCGCCCACCAGGTGAGGGTCGGCGACGAGGTGCGGCTGCGCATGGACGGGCGGGAGCGGATCGTCAAGGTCGTCCAGCTGCTGCGCAAGCGGGTCGGCGCACCGGTCGCCGTCGAGGCGTACATCGACAACAGCCCGCCGCCGCCCGCCCGCGCGGACGTCCTCGCCGCCGGCGTACGCGACCGCGGCCTCGGCCGGCCCACCAAGCGGGACCGGCGCGAGATGGAGCGTCTGCGCGGCCTCGCGGAGAGCCGCCGCACCGCGGGCTGAGGGCCCCGAACGGGGTGGGGACCAGGCTCGCGGTGACGTCCAGCGGATTCGCCCCGCAGTAACTCGGAGGCCAACTCCCCCTGGGGCGGAGTAGCTTGGAGGCTTGAAATCGGCGGCCAGGGGAAGCCGCCGGTCCGTCCCTCAAGGACCCACCATGATCCTCTGGATGATCCTTCTCGCCCTGATCCTGTACGGATTCGGCCTCAGCCTCGGCAGTGTCCTCCTCTGGGTGGCCGTCGCGGCCCTCCTGATCACCTTCCTGCGTCCCTCCCGCGGCGGCTCGGCGTCGGGCTCGGGCGGCCCGGCCGGAGCCGGCCGGGCGGACTCCGACTACCGCTCCTACCGGGCCCGCCGGGACCGGATGGAGCGCTGGGAGCGGCGCTACCGGCGCGAGCGCCAGGGCCTGTTCTCCCGCCACCGCAACTGACGCGCCCTGTACGGCAGTTGCCGTGCGGGCCCGCACCGCCCGGCCCCGTACCGCCGCCGGACCCCGCTCTACAGCCAGCCGTTGCGACGGAAGCCGCGGTGGATGACGAAGCAGGCGACCGCCATGAGCCCGAGCGCCATGAAGTAGCCGTAACGCCAGTGCAGTTCGGGCATGTTCTCGAAGTTCATGCCGTAGATCCCGCAGACCATGGTCGGCACGGCGACGATGGCCGCCCACGCCGTGATCTTCCGCATGTCCTCGTTCTGGGCCACCGTGACCTGGGCGAGGTGGGCCTGGAGAATGGAGTCGAGCAACCCGTCGAAGGCCGCTATCTGTTCGGTGGTGCGGAGCAGGTGGTCGGTGACGTCCCGGAAGTACGGCCTGACCTCCGGGTCGATGCCGGGCACCTCCTCGCCGGCGAGCCTTTGCAGGGGCCGGGCCAGCGGCGCCACCGCCCGCTTCAGTTCGAGGAGTTCACGCTTGAGCTGGTAGATCCGTCCGGCGTCGCCCCGGCCCGCGTTCTCGGCGAAGACGGCGGTCTCGACCGCGTCCATGTCGCTCTGCATGGCCTCGATGACGGCGAGGTAGTCGTCCACGACGTGGTCGGCGACGGCGTGCAGCACCGCCGACGGCCCCTTGGCCAGCCGCTCGCGCTCACTCTCCAGCTCTTCCCGCAGCGGTCCGAGCGAGCCGTGGCAGCCGTGCCGCACGGTGATGACGAAGTCGGTTCCGGTGAACACCATCAGCTCCCCGGTGTCCACCACCTCGCTGGTCGCGGTGAGTTGCTCGTGCTCGACGTAACGGCACGTCTTGAAGACCGAGAACAAGGTGTCGTCGTACGGCACGACCTTGGGGCGCTGGTGCGCGGTGACGGCGTCCTGCACGGCCAGCCGATGCAGCCCGAACAGCTCCGCGAGCCCCGCGAACTCCTCCTGGGTCGGCTCCTGGAGCCCGATCCAGACGAAGGCCCCCTCGCCCAGCCGGCGCACCCGCCGCAGCGCCTCCTCGGCGGGGCAGTCCTCCTTCTGCCGTACGCCGTCGACGTACACGGCACAGTTGACGACGGCGCTCCCCAGGGGCGAGCGCACCGGATGGCTGAGGTCGACGGTCCGCCGGTAGGAGCGGCGCACCGCCCTCCGCAGGTTCCGCATCATCGCCACGACCAGCTTCCCTTCACCGAACGAGCGGCCAGTGTGTCACCGCCTCCTGTACGTCCTCGCACCTCCCGGAGAGACGAGGTGGACCCCGCTCGCGTTCCCTTCAGTGGGCTCGCTCACGCACGGCGGCGGCCACCGCCCGGAGATAGCGCCGGGTGGCGAGGTCCTGGAACAGGCGGGTGAGGGGCCCGCCGAGGCGGGCGTACCAGCGTGCGGGCCGGGAGAACGCGGCGACCTCGAACCAGACGAGCCCGTCCGCCTCGCGCCCCACGACGAACGACTCCTCGCCGCGCTCCGGGTGACCGGGCAGGGTGCCGTAGGCGAAACCGATGCGTTCGGCGGCGCGTACGGTCCACACCACGCGGCACGGGATGACCAGGCGGGGCCACGGCAGCCCGGGCGGTCGCAGCACGACCAGAGCGGTGGCGCCGGGCACGGCGGGCACACCGGGGTACACCCCGAACCCGGCGCCGCGCTGAACCCCCCAGCCCAGCACGTACGC
Organism: Streptomyces hundungensis; assembly: GCF_003627815.1. NCBI lineage: Bacteria > Bacillati > Actinomycetota > Actinomycetes > Kitasatosporales > Streptomycetaceae > Streptomyces > Streptomyces hundungensis. The sequence goes on along the minus strand of NZ_CP032698.1, from coordinate 5,992,170 downwards.
GCCGGCCCGCTCGAAGGCGTCCTGCCCGCACCCGACGCGGATCCGCCGCCGGAACACCCGGTACCCGCCGGGCAGCGCACCCTCGCCGGTGGCGCCGACCTCCCGGTAACTGGGCGCGTCCCCGCACGCCCGGGCATACGCCCGCCGCAACGCCCTCTTCCCGCCCACCCCGCACCCCCTCCACTCGCCCGCCCGCCGCCACGGCCCACGGCTCACCGATCGTCCGCCCCGGCGTCCCGTCAACCCATCGGGGCCTCATCATGCACAGGGGTTACGTTCCAGCCAAACACGGGCGTAATCTCAGCCATCCGGCGGAGTCCTCCCCGCTCCTGACCCGCCGGACCCCGGCGCCGGGCGTGAACCCCGAGCACGCCACGCCGCCGGCCGAGAAGCCCCGTCCGCACCCGACGGGGCTTCCCGCTGCGGGCCGGCCGGCCGGGCCGTACGACACGGAGCAGCCCTAACCGGCGACCCCCGGCTTGACGGCCACGATCGAGTACGCCGCGTCGCGAGGCGTCCGGGGCGGCCCGTCGGCCGTGTAGTGGAGGTGCAGCACGGTGAAATAGGCCTGGCTCTGCTGCCCCGGCCTGGCGCGGACCGTGTCGAGGCGGACCGTCACGGGGAACGTGTGGAAGTGCCCGGCGGCGCAGTAGGGGAGGCAGTCGTTCACCACGTTCGAGCCCCGGGCCTCGGCGGAGGTCGCCCCCCACCGCGTCCAGTGCAGCGAGACGAGCCCGTTGTTCCCGTCACCGCAGGCGATCAGATAGCTGCCCGGCCGGACCTGGGCATCCCCGGAACAGTCGACCACCACGGTTGGGGACGCTCCCTGTCGGCCCTCGGGGGCGGCGGCCCCGGCCGGCAGGGGCGCCCCCTGTCGGCCCTCGGGGGCGGCGGCCCCGGCCGACCCGAGGGCGGCGACCGTGGCCGCGACCGCGCCGATGAGGACTGCTGACTTGACCTTCCGCCGACGCATGTCTGCTCCTCGGACACTTCGGCTCAGCTAAGAGCGGGTACGCCGCGCGGTGCCGTGCCGACGCACTTCCCATTGTCCGCCTCCCTCGCTACGCCGCGACCGCAGTACGCGGGGTGGTCGCGCGGCACGGGCCCCCACTGAACGCTGGGCCGCCGAAACGGTGCCGAGAGCGTTCGCGTCCAACCCGCGCTGTAGCCGCACGCACGAGCGCCCACTGCTAGGCCTACGGGTCCGGCAGATGGCGCTTCGTCGTGGCCGATTGCTCGCAAGCGGCAGCCCCGTCAGCCGCTTCGCAATCTGCCGCAATCATCGAGCGCTCGCCTCCCAGCTCCCGCATGCTGGACCTCCAACAAGCGCGGATGGAGGGCGAGATGACGCTCAGGTTCATCGGCACCACCAGCGACGACGGCGACTGCCCCACGCTGTACGAAGTCGAGGGGACCGGAGAGATCCTCGTCCAAGGCGAGCGAGTTACCGACCCCGAGCACCTGGCCCAACTGCGCGACGTGAAGGAGTCCGAAACCTTCGTCACTGTGCCACGGGACCTGCTGACCCGGTTCGCTCCCCGAGCCATGACGAATGCCTTGATCCCGTTCGCCGAAGTGGCCCACATGTTCGCTGACTTCAAGCACACAGCCTGGCGCCTGGAGACACGACGCGGCTACGCCTCCGACCGCAAGAGCCGGAAGTGGCAGCGCTGGCAGGCTGGCGAAGGCATCGCCGACGAGCCGTTCGACGCCTGGCGCAGCAATGTGCGCAAGCAGACGGAGCAGGGCAAACGCTTCGAGCGCGTCCGGCTCGTCGACGAGCCGGCCACCGAGGGGCAGGCGTACCTCCTGGCCTCCGGGCTCGGAAACGTCGCGGCCGGCGAGGACATCCGCAACATGACCCGGGCAGAAGCCGGTCGGCTCGGACTGCCCGACTGGGACTTCTGGCTCTTCGACTCCCGCGTTCTGGTCCGCTTCGTCTTCGACGACGAGGACAACACCCTCGGTGTGATCGTCAGCGAAGATCCCGCCGAAGTCCTGGCCGCCTGCCAGGCGCGGGACAGCGCATGGCACTGCGCGACCCGTACCGAGGAGTTTCAGAGGCAGGTACGTTCCCCCGTGTGAGCACGGACTTCCAGAACGCGAGGGTCGCCTTGGGTGCGCGGCTGCGTGAGCTGCGCATCGCGGCCGGCCTCGACGGGAAAGGCGTCGCGGAGCGGCTCGGCTGGCAGCGCTCCAAGGTATCCCGCCTGGAGCTTGGGAAGCAGACCCCTACTCCAGGTGATCTCGGCGCATGGGCGCAGGCCGTCGGGCGGCCGGAGCTGACGGCCGAGCTGACCGGACGCCTGTCGGGGGTGGAGACCAAGTACCGGTCCTGGCGTCGCCAACTCGTAACCGGGCACCGTGCCAGACAGGAGCTGGCGATCGCGGAAACGGCGGACACCAAGGTGATCCGCGGGCTGGAAGTCGCCCGCATCCCGGGGCTGTTCCAGACGCCGGACTACGCGCGGGCGACCTTCGCAGCGAACTCCGAGTTTCGGCAGGTCGTCAAGGACATCGACGACGCCGTGCGAACCAGGATGCGCCGCCAGCAGGCACTGTACGAACCGGGTAAGAGTTTCCGCTTCCTCGTATGGGAGGCCGCCTTGTACGTGCGCATGTGCTCGCGCGAGGTTCACGCGGCTCAACTGGATCGGCTCGTCAGCCTGATCGGTCTCGACACGATCGAGCTCGGCATCGTCCCTCTCGGCGCGCAACTGCGGCGCACCCCGGCCCACGGGTTCTGGATCTACGACAGGCGTCTCGTGATCGTTGAGACGATCGACACCGAGATGTGGCTCGACGACGAGGATTCGATCCGACTGTACGAGCGCGCATGGGACTGGCTGGCCGAGTCAGCCGTGTATGGGCCGCAAGCGCACCGCGCCATCGCCCGGGCCCGGGCATCTCTCGACACCATGTGAGCAATCCCCACGAACGCGCCTTCCCCCGTGCGCAATTGCGCGCAATCGCCGAGCGAAACCGCCTCCTGCCTCCTTACTTTGCTGGTCACGACGGCGCACGCGCCGCTTCACCAGCCGACCGCGGAGGCCCCCATGAGCACCCTGCCCCACCCCCTCACCACGTCCGAACGGGACGCGATCTCAGACTGGCTCGCAGGCAGTCTCAACCGGCCCCACCTGGCCAAGGAGCAGTGGAAGCAGGGCGGCATCGCCACGCTGGCGCTCGGCCGCCGCTTCTCGGCCGTTCGCCTCACCGAGACCCTGGTGTACGCGATCACCAAAAGCACGCTGCCCGTCCAGGTGACCCGGGTGCTGGCGGGCACCCTGCAAGGCCCCGTCCTCCACGCCCCCTCGACGCGCAGGTTCTACGCCCTCACTCCCCCCGCCGCACCAACCTGGGGGCACAGTCCGCACGCCGAGTACCTGGGCCGCGACCACTACCTCGGCGTGCCCCCCATCGAACTCCGCGATCCCGATGAGGGCGTCGACGGTTACTGGGCTGTCCCCCTCACCCGCCCCGGCGACCTGTGCGATCCCTCCCGGCTGGCCGCCTTGGTCGCAACCGGCTCCCTGGAGTTGCAGGGGGCCGAGTCGTGAAGCAGTGGGACTACGTCGTCGTCGTGCGCGAGGGCCGGACCGGGCTCATCACCCGGGACCTGGACAGCAGCGCGTACTTCCCCGGGGACGACATGAAGCGGGTGGCGTTCGTTCCCTCCACTCGGCCCGGTGAGCTCCCCGACGCCACGTTCAAGACCCGCGAACTGCGGCATGCGACAGCCGAGGAGGCCGCCGCCGTCAAGGCTCAGGGCCTCACTCGGGAATCACAGTCCTTACGAATTCCTGGGACACGCCCATCGCGTCGGCGATCAGGATGAGACTGTCGAGGCAGGGCGAACCAGGAGGCAGGCATGGAAAACCAGGAGTGGACGGACCCGCGATACGCCGAACTCGTCAAGCAGTGGCACCGCCAACAAAGTTCCGAGGACCGCCCGGTACGCGGCTTCCTCGTCCCGCGGACCGAAGCCTGACGTTCACCACCCCGGCCGGCCGACGAGCCCGCCGGGGCATCCTCCCCCCGTGGCGCTGGTGGACTCCGATCACGGAAAAGACCGCTAGTCATGATCGACTGGAGGGCGGCGCCAACAGGCTCGCACCTGCTGCATACCACCGGTGGGATGAACGGTTTCGAACCGCCAACATCTGCTTTGTAAGTTCTCCCCGTACCCCGCTCCAGCCGCGCGCCCGCCTCGACTGTGACCCTGCGGCGAACCGCCGAGACCGCTCCGGTCCGCCTTCGTTGATGTCACCCGTGGACGTCAGCCGAGCGGGTCGGCGCCCCGGCTCACCGCTTCTTGCGAAGCTTCTTCAGCTTCGCCTCGGCTTCCTTCTTCTTCCGCTGCTGGACCCCGTAAGCAGACAACGGCCCCTGGTGCTTGGAGCACCGCGAGGTCCCAATGACTGCCTTGTTCTGGCACCGCTGCCCGCTCTGCGTCGGCGCTCCACACTTCGACTGCGTCACGTGCCCCTCCTGCGTACGGATCGCTGTGGACGGAACACGCATCGTCCCAGGGAAGACCGTCGTCGGGTAGGCGCGCATGAGAGGCACCGGCGCACGGGCGAGGGGCACCTAGGACGGCTGGACAGCGAGCCGCATCATCCAGCACTAGGGCCTGTCCGGCGGATCTGGTCGCCGTCGGGGTGCCTTGGCCTTGTGGTGCTGGTGAGCGGGGGGCTGGTGCGTCCAGCTGCAAGGCGGAGGAGGGCGGCGACGCGGAGCGTCGGCAACCGACGACAACGCCGCAGATGGGCGTGGCAGCCCCCCGCGTCCCAGACAAGATCCGCCGGACAGGCCCTAGGGCTCGGGCCCACCCCGAGGGGGTCGCCGGACCACCCTCGCGCGGGATCTCACGGAACCGATCACCGGATTGAACGGCCACGTCCTGGATTCCCCGGGCCTACGTCTCGTACTGGTCCGAGCGGAACGGCAAGACGTTCGGCGCCACCCGGACCACCAGCGGCGACGCGAAGCCGAGCACCGTCGGTCGCGCCATCTGGGACGCGGTGAACCGATGACCGAGAGGCCGGACGCCTGCTCCCGCTGCACTCGGGAGCAGGCACAGCTGCGCTGCCGGATCTGCCACTGCCCGCTCTGCCCCGGCTGCTTCACCGACCACCACCACGAGGGCTACGGAACTCCTGCCTCAGAGGCGTGAGTTCGCATCCGAACCAGCCCGAGAAGGGGACAATCAGCCCATGACCACTACGCTCGTCTCGGCCGCCGCGCGCCCCGCCGCCACCCCGCAGGCCCGCCGGATCCCGCTCGCCGACCGGGCCGCAGCTCAGCACACCGGCCGCATCCCGGGCGCCCTCGACCGCATCACCACGGCCGCCGACAACGTGCCGAGCGCCTCGACGTTTCAGTCCGCCCTGTAGCTACCCACGCGCGAGTGCGCCCCCTGTCTGGCCTCCGGGCCGGCAGGGGGCGTCTTCGTCATTCCCGGCCAGCGTGTCCCGCCGTACGGTGGGCGTATCGCATTGTCACGGCACTGCATTAGAAGGGGCACCATGGACATCCCCGCAGACCTCAGCGCTGGTGAGCGCATCCGACTCCTCCGTGAATCACGAGGCAAGACCCGCGAGATGCTCGCGAGCATGTGCGGCCGCGGACCTGACTGGCTGAAGAAGATCGAAAGCGGCGAGCGCGAACTGCACAACACTTCGTTGACGCTGAAGATGGCGGCCGCGCTCCAGTTGTCGGACGCATCGATCCTGACGGGAGCGGCTACGCCGATGACCGTCCCGACGGGGCGCCTTGAGCACCCGGGGATGCCTGCGGTGTGGGACGCGGTGATGACACGGCGGCTCAGCCCTCCCCCGGCGGGCGGGCCGGTGAACGTCGCCGATCTGCAAAGGCGCGTGGACCGTACGTGGATTCAGTGGCATTCGACCGGCGAGAACCGCACCGAGGTGTCCAAGGTGCTTCCGCGCATGATCCGGGACGCTGAGGCGGCCGTACGCCTGACGACAGGAGAGGACCGGCGGGCTGCGCTCGTCGCTCTGTCCGACGTCTACCGTCTCACTGGGCAGGCGACGGCCTACGTGGCGCCGGCCGAGATGGCGTGGGTCGTTGCGGACCGGGCGATGTCTGCCGCGCAGGACGCCGACAACCCGGCGGCCATCGCAGCCGCGGCCTGGAACATGGGCAACATCTTGCGGGAGACCGAGTATCCGGAGGAGGCGCTCCGTGTGGTCTTGGAGGCCGCGGACCTCATCCGGCCGCACCTGGACACGGCGCCCGACGACTGGCGTGGCGTGTACGGGGCGCTGCAACTGCACGCCGCAGTCACGGCGGCGCGGGACGCTCGCGCTGGCGACGCGTGGCGGTACTGGGAGGCGGGTGACCAGGTCGCCAAGTCGTTGCCGACCGCGTACGTCCACCCCTCTACGGTGTTCGGCCGCGCGAACGTCGACTTCCATCAGGTCAGTGTCGCGACGGATCTGCGCACCGCTCGGGCCGCGCTCGCGGCGGCCGACGAGATCGACCCGGACTCCATGCCGTCGATCGAGCGGCGGGCCCGGTTGTGGGTCGAGGTCGGCCGCGGGCATCTCCAGCGCGGCGACCGCACGGCCGCCCTGCACGTCATGAAGTTGGCCCACGAAATCGGCGCCGAGACGGTCCAGTTCACGCCGTCCGCGCGGACCGTGATCGCCGAGCTGTGGCGGCAGGCTCCTCGGGCACTGCGGCCCGAGGCCGCTCAGCTTGCCGAGAAGGTGGGGCTTCGCGAGGTCAGCTAGGGGGACAGGGTGGGACACGGGGACAATCTGTCCCAGTTACCTACCAGCATCTCCCTTACGGTGGCGCCTCCTGACGGATCCTCACCACCCGGGAGGCACCATGCCCCGTCGGCACGCGTCACCGCGCGACGCGAAACCCACATGCGACGACAGCACCGGCGAGGTCCGCGTGCCGCTCGGCGTCTGGAACGTCGACCGCCTCGACGAGGACGTCGACCTCGTTCTCTCCTACGGTGAAGCGCAGCGGCTACACGCTGCCCTCGACGTGCTGCTCGACCGTTGCGCCCGAGCCCTGCGCCGAGCGGTGCCGGTCCAGTGATGCGCACAACTGCCGATCGAGACGCCGCCGTTGCGGTGTGGCTGGCCGACAGCCTCAACCGCCCGGCCGGCGCGCGTGAGCAGTGGGAGGAGTACCACCTTGCGGTCCTTGCGTTGGGGCGCCGGTTCTCCGCCGTCCGGCTGGCCGATGATCTCGTGTATGCCGTGGCGGCCACCGCGGGGCCGGTAACTGCGACCGCCGCGCTCCGGCGCCTGCGAGGCCCTGTCATCCACGATGTCCGCGGGCACCGCTTCTACGCCCTCGTGCCGCCTTCTCCGCCGAGTCAGAGCCTCGGCCCGTACGCCACGTACCTCGGCCTCGGAAACTACATCGGGGTGCCCCGGGTCGGGGACGCCGAGCCGGTCGAGCGGCTCGCGGCTTACTGGGTTGTACCCATGGCCACGCCGGGTGCGCTGTGCGATCCGATGCAACTTGCCGACCTGATCGAGACAGGCACGGCCATCCTTGGAGTGGAGACCACGGCATGAAGCAGTGGGACTACGTCGTCGTCGTCTGCGAGGGCCGGACCGGACTTATCCCCCGCGATCTGGACAGCAGCGTCACGTCGCCCGGGGACGACATGAAGCGTGTGGCGTTCGTTCCTTCTGCTCGGCCCGGCGATCTGCCCGACGCCACGATCAAGACCCGCGAACTCCGTCGCGCCACACCTGAGGAGGCCGCGGCCGTCAAAGCGCTGGGCCTCACCCGGGAATCGCAGCGCAGCTACCTCTCGCCGCGCAGCTGAGACTCCGGCCCCTGCCGCCGCCGACCCGGCAGGGGCCGGACCCCCAAAGCCACTGACTCCCCGCCCTGGCTGACACTCCCTGGCAGGACCGCGGCCGGGGCGGGGGCGGAGCCAGCACGGGCGCCGCTCATAGACTGGCGCATCCGCCGCGACGAGAAGGAATGATCACAAATGCGCATCGAGAGGTTCCACGCGTTCGCCACCGAGGCACTGGCCAAAGCACCCGACGTCCAGACCGTGGACCGCTGGGACCGCGGCGAAGACCACCTGTACGGCTGGCAGATCACCCTCACGTCCGGGGCCCGCATCTGGGCAGGCCTCACTGCCGTGGCGCCCCCCGGCGAAAAGAGCGACCAGCCCGAGACGCCGGTCACTGGCGAGGCCCCCGCAGAGTCGCCGTACCCGGAGCTGTACACGAACGGCAAGACGACCCCGCGGGTTGCTGCGCACTACCTCGCCGCCGCTCTGACGAACTCGGGGAACACCGAGATCCTCCGGGCCGAGGCCTACGCGGAGGACGCACAGAACCCCGGGTTCGGCGTGATCTTCCACTCGACGGGCCGGGCCCACTGCCTGTTCCACCACACGGCCCGGCCTGGGCAGGACAAGGGGACCAACGCGTTCTCCCTGCAAGGCGAGTTCTGATCTTCCCCGGCCGACAGTGGCCGGGGAGTGCACCATCACCAGCACCACCCCTATCGAAGGGATGTGTCGAAATGGAATGCACCTGTCGTCACCGAGGAGAGCGGTTCGATCCGGCCCGGGTCGCTGGCGGCTGCCCCGTCTGCGGCTCGATCAACGGCGCAGAGCCGGGCCAGCCCACGCCATCGCACCAGGCGGAGGGAAGCCGGGAAATGTGTCCGGGATCGGGGCAGCCTGCCAGCTGAGTAGCGCCTGAGCGCCCCGGCCATCAGCGCTCCCCCGCGGTGGTGGCCGGGGCTTTCTACTGCCGCACTAGGTCTGCCAGGGGTACGCCGATGGCGTCGGCAATCAGGATGAGGATGTCGAGGCCCGGCGAACTGTGGCCCTGCTCGATGCGGTTGTACGTCGCCCGGTCTATGCCGGCGCGCAAGGCGACCTTCTCTTGCGTGAGGTTCGCGTAGAGACGTGCGGCGCGGATCCGGTCGCCGATGGCCCGGCGGCGGGTGTACTACCCAGTCGGGCGATGGAGCGGAGCGTGGCACGTGTCCACGCTTACGGCGCCATGATCGAATGTATGTCCGCCCGTCGGCGCCGCCTCGTGCGCGCCCGGCCGGGCGGGACGGTCGACGGCGTACGTGGATCCGCCGTAACTGACCGTCCTGCGTTCTGATTCAGTCAGAGCGCGCCGCCTCGCCCCTCCCGAGGGGCGACGCGGTTTACTGTGCAAGAAGGCCCCCCGCCGACTGATGCGGCAGGGGGCCTCTCCCCGTGGACCGGACCTCCCCGTCGCGGCACCACAGGATCTGACCGGCGTAGATCTGGCGCGCGTGGGGGAGACGCGCCGGCCCCGGTCGGACTGCACTCTAACCAGTTGTTGACGCCACGCAAGCCCCCCGAAAGAGTGATGGCGGAGGCCTCGACTAGCAAGATCGCGGGGGGATGTGGACTCTTTGTGGACTTCGATCACAGAGAAGGCCCTCCAGTCGATCATGACTGGAGGGCCAAAGCAGGCTCTCACCTGCTCCTATCTCGTCGGTGGGCGTGGACGGTTTCGAACCGCCGACATCTGCTTTGTAAGAGCAGCGCTCTACCCCTGAGCTACACACCCGTGGATGAGGGACCAGCGTACATGGCCCACGGGGTGCCGCCGCAAACCCGATTGCGGACCCGATTGCGGGCGGGGGGAAGGAGGGGGTGGGGGTAGCACCCCCTCGGATTCGGTAGCAGGCTCCAGTCCGTGTTCACGTGCGGCTTCGTACCGTGGAGAGGTACGGCCATCGCACGTCATCGGGGGATCATCACCATGGGTTTTCACTGTCGCACCGCGCTGCTCGCCACCGTCGGGGCCGGCGTCGTCGCCCTTGCGCTGACGGGGTGCGCGAGTTCTGATCCCGCGAACGCGCCCGTGGAGCACAAGAACTTCGCCTTCGCCGGGAAGGCGCTGACCATCGAGGGCAGTAGCTCCACCGTCGTGGTGCGGTCGGCGGACGTGCGGGACGTCGAGGTCGCGCGGCAGGTCGACGGCTGGGTCGCCTTCGGCAGCGGGCCCGATGCCGACTGGCGGCTCGAACAGGGCACGCTCAGCCTCTCCGTGAAGTGCAGCGGGGCCGTCAAGGACTGCGGCGCCCGCCACGAGGTGACCGTGCCGCGCGGGGTCGCCGTGACCGTGCGCAGCGACGACGGACGGATCGAGGCCAGCGGGTTCGACACCCCGCTGACGATCGCCTCCGACAACGGGCGGGTCAGCGTCACCAACTCCTCCGGCCCCCTGGACCTCACCTCGCACAACGGGCGGATCGAGGGCGAGGGCCTCCGAGCGAAGACCGTCCGGGCCGCCTCCGACAGCGGCCGGGTGAGCCTGGCCTTCGCCGTCGTACCGGACAGCGTGGAGGCCACCAGTGACGACGGGCGCGTCGACCTCGCCGTGCCGAAGGACACCTACAAGGTCACCGCCGGCTCCGACGACGGCCGCGTCGCAGTCACCGTCGCCCGCTCCGATTCCAGTACGCATGCCCTGACCGCCCGCAGCGACAACGGCCGGGTCACCGTTCGCAACGGGTAAGCCGCGACGGGTGAGCCGCAACGGGTGAGCCGCAACGGGTGAGCCGCAACGGGTGAGCCGCAACGGGTGAGCTGAAGGTGGCCACCTCCGAGGCGGCCCCCTTGGCGGCGGCCACCATGGCGGCGGCCACCTTCGACGTGGCGGACGCCGCCGGCTCCCTGGGCCGCGAGGAGAACCCCGAGGAGAACCCCGAGAGGAGCCCTCAGAGGAACCCCCGAGAAGAACACCCCCAAGAACAACAGGGAGAACCGTGAACTGACCGGGCCGTGTGTTCGTCCTTCCCTGGTGGGAGAATGGACCCGCAGGGCGACACAGCACGGGAGAGGGATGTGACGGGGACACACGCGCGGCCTGACAGCAGAGCGGGTGCCACCGTCCGGGACGTGCTGGCGCTGATCGCGTTTCCCGTGGTGCTCGGCGCCGTGGCGCTGCCGGGCGCCTTCGCCGGGGGCGGTACGCGCCGCTGGTTCGGGGGGCGCGGCGAGAGCGTGCGCGCGGACGCGCAGGCCGCCAAGGACGCCGCGGCGGCCGCCTTCTACGAACTCGACACCGCCCAGCGCGATCTGCGGATCTCCATCGAGACGATCATGGCCGTGGACAGTTCGCCCGGCGCGCGCCGGGCCGTCGACGACTTCGCCGCTCTCGGGCGCCGTATCGACGAGGTCTCCAACCAGTACATCAACGCCGTGGACGCGCACGACCTGGACCGGGACGACCTGGACGCCTCCGTCGCCGCACGGGCGCGCACGGAACTCGCCGCCGCCAAGGACGAGCTCGTCCGGGTCAAGGGCGAGCTCGACCGTTTCGAGCAGAACCTGCGGCCGCTCCTGGACACCGCCGAGACCCAGCTCGCCCGGCTCGCCCCCGCCGTCGAGCGGGCCCGGCACGCGCTGCTGGGCGCCAGCACCGCCCTGGACGCGGTACGCGCCTCGGGGCTGCGCGCCGACGACCTCGCGGCCCGGCTCGCCTCCCTCGGACCGGAACTGACCAAGCTCAACCAGGGCGCGGGGCAGCACGGTGTGCCCGAGACGCTCCAGCGCGCGGACCGGGTGCTGCGGGACGCCGAGGCGGTGCGGGCCGAGGCCGAGCAGCTGCCCGCCAGGGCCGCCGAGATCGACCGCAGGCTCGTCTCGCTGCGCACCCGCGCCCAGGCGCTCACCACCCGGGCCGGCAATGTCGACCCGATCCTGAGCGAGCTGCGCCGCCGCTTCACCGCCGCCTGCTGGCAGGACCTCCAGCAGGTGCCCGAGCAGGCCGCCGTCTCCGTACGGCAGGCGGAGGACAAGCTCAAGGAGGCCGCCGCGGCGCGCGACGAGCAGCGCTGGGCGGACGCGACGTCGCGGCTCAGTACGGTACGGGCGCTGCTCAACTCCACGGACGAGGCCGTCTCGGCCGCCGGTGACCGGCTTCAGCGGCTCAACGCCGTCTCCAAGGACCCGCAGCAGGAGATCCAGCGCACCCGGTTCGCGATCCGCGACGCCCAGCGCCTCGCGATGTCCGGCCGCACCACCCCCGACCCCCGGCACGCCCGGCCGCTCGACGACTGCGTGGCGCGCCTGGACCGGGCGATCGCCACGCTGGAGGGCCGCCACCCCGACTACTGGCACTTCCTGACCGAGACCGAGGCGGTGCGCCGCGCCGTGGCGCAGGTGGTGGCCGACATCCGGGAGGAGCTCGGCCACGGCTCCTGAGCCGCCAGCCAGGTACTGCGGCTCCTGACCCGCCCACCCGGGTACCACGGCTCCTGAGCCGCCGCCCCGGGCCGACCAGGCCGGGCCCGCGCCCCGCCCCCGCCCCGCTGAGTTGTTGCGGGCCCCGCCCGGGCGGATCCTTGAGTACGTACGCCCTGCGTGCCCAGGGACGAGGAGGGCTCCCACTATGGCCACCCATACGATCTCCCAGCGCATCAACCACAGCCGCGTCTCGCTCAACGAGCACCTGCCGATCGATCACCGTCTCAACAGCGTCTACCGCTTCGGTGCCGGCGCCATGGGCATCGTTCTGCTGATCTTCGGCATCCTCGGTCTGATCCATCGGATCGGCTTCTTCGACACCGGCGGTGACACCGTCGCCGGGCTCAGCACCAACGGCGCGCTGAGCGTGCTGTCGATCGTCGTCGGCCTGCTGCTCCTGTACGGGATGGTCAGGGGCGGCAACTTCGCCTCGACGCTCAACATCGTGCTCGGCGTCCTGTTCTTGGTGAGCGGCTTCGTGAATCTGGCCCTGCTCGACACCTCGCGCAACTTCCTGGCCTTCCAGATGCAGAACGTGCTGTTCAGCTTCGCGGTCGGGCTGCTCCTGATGGTGTTCGGGATGTACGGGCGCGTCACCGGCTTCCTGCCGTACGACAACCCGTACTGGAGGGCGCGCCACGAGCACCTCGACGAGGAGCGCCCCTAGGCCGGGTCACAGGGCCCACGGAAGACGGACCTCCGGGCCCGGGGAGCGCTTAGTCTGGGCCCATGCCTCGTTACGAATACCGCTGCCGCTCCTGCGGCGACACCTTCGAACTCAGCCGCCCGATGGCCGAGTCCTCGGCCCCCGCCGCCTGCCCGGCCGGTCACGACGACACCGTGAAGCTGCTGTCCACGGTGGCCGTGGGCGGCGCCGCCACGCCCGGCCCTGCCCCGTCCGCGGGCGGCGGCGGAGGCTGCTGCGGGGGCGGCTGCTGCGGCTGATCCCGGCGCACTGGCCCCGGCGCCCCTATCCCGGCGCACCGATCCCGGTCAGATCTTGCGGGACAGCGTCAGGCCGTCCGCGACGGTCAGCATGACGCTGTCCATCCGCGGGTCCTTGGCGACGTGTTCGTTGAAGGCGCGGATCGCCGCGGGCGACCCGGTGGCCTCCGCGTCGAGGACCGTGCCGTGGTACAGCACGTTGTCCGCGGCGATGAGGCCGCCGGGCCGCATCCGGGGCACCAACTCCTCCCAGTACGCGATGTAGTTGCCCTTGTCCGCGTCCAGGTAGGCGAAGTCGATGTGCGGTTCGGCCGGCATCGCGCGCAGGGTGTCCAGGGCGGGCGCGATCCGCAGCTCGATGCGGTCGGCGACCTCGGCCCTCGCCCAGGCCTCCTTGCCGTACGCCGTCCACTCCTCGGAGATGTCGCAGGCGATCAGCTTGCCGTCGGCGGGCAGCGCCTGGGCCATGGCGAGGGCCGAGAACCCGGTGAAGGTGCCCACCTCGACGACATGGCGGGCGTTCACCAGGCGTACCAGGAAGGCGAGGAGCGGTGCCTGCTCCTCGGCCGACTGCATCCCCGCGTGGTCGGGCAGCCGGGCGTAGGTGGTCTTCACCAGGTCCCGCTGGACCTCGTCCAGGGGCGGGTTGTGGGCCAGCATGTAGGCGTACAGCTCATCGGTGATCTTGGTGCTGTTTCCCTTGCTCATGCGGCGACCGTACCCGCTGCCGCGCGGCGCGGAAACGCTCCTCAGCGTGCGGCGCGGGCCAGGAAGCGGCGCAGGATCTCCTCCCCCGCCAGCACCCCCCGCTCGACCAGCGCCTCGGTGCCCGGGGCCAGCCAGCCGGCCTCGGCGAGCTCGCCGTGGCCCGGCCGCCAGCCTTGGTCTGCGGCGAGCAGCAGGTCCGCGTCGAGGAGCGAGTCCCCGGCGGCGAGGGTGAGCTCGGCGCCGGTCCTGCGGGCCACTTCCCGCACCGCGGCGCTCTTGGTGAGCGGCTTCGGCACGGCGTAGATCTTGCGCCCCTGGAGCGAGACCGTCCAGCCGAGCGGGTCGGCCCAGGCGGCGAGCTCCTTGACCCACTCCCCGGGCAGCAGCTCCCGCTCCACCACGAGATAGACGAACAGGTCCTCGGCGATCCGCTCCTTGCGCAGCCAGTGCGGATCGGCGACGGCCCGCACATGGGCGCGGACCTCGTCGAGGGGAGCACACTCGGTGGCGATGCGGTCCGTCACCGAACGGGCCCACTCCACGTCGGACACCCCGTCCACGAGCAGGTGGCCGCCGTTGGCGCAGATCGCGAACTTCGAGGGCGGGCCGGGGAGTTGGATGCGCTGGTACTGCTTGCGGGTGCGGGTGGTGGTGGGCACGAACACCGAGGACGACTTCAGCTCGGCGAGCAGCCGGGCCGCTTCCTCGGTGACGTACGACAGGGGCTTGTGCTCGTGCACCTCGACGCAGAGCAGCCGCGGCGCCCGGTGGTCGGGCATGGTGAGGGCGAGGGCGGCGGCCGAGTAGATCAGGGTGCGGTCGAGATCGCTGGCGACGAGCGTGCGGGCGGCGTTCACTGCGCGACCACCGCCGTGCCGTCGGCGCCGGTCGCGCCCCGGGTGTACTGGGGGTGGATGAGGCCGACACAGCTGTACGGCAGGCCGTCCACCTCCTCGACCGGTACGCCGCGCTGCTCGGCGAGGAGCCGGATGTGGTCGAGGTCGGCTCCGGCGCCGCGCCCGGCGAGGATCTTCCAGGGGACCCGGCGCAGCAGCACCCGGGTGGTCTCGCCCACGCCGGGTTTGACCAGGTTGACGTCGTGGATGCCGTACTCCTCGCTGATGCGCTCGACGGCGGCCCAGCCCTCCCAGCTCGGGGTGCGGTCGGTGTCCCGCAGGGCCTTGGCATCGCGCTCCACCTCGGGGGCGACCTCCTCGAAGCGCGCGGCGACGGAGTCGAGGAAGTGGCCCGAGACGTCGGCGCCGGCCAGTTCCCGGTAGAACTTCGCGCCGTGGAAGTCACCCGGGCCGATGAGGTCGCCGCGCAGCACGGTGCGCGATATCAGGCCGGACACCGTGGAG
Organism: Streptomyces hundungensis; assembly: GCF_003627815.1. Classification (NCBI taxonomy): domain Bacteria; kingdom Bacillati; phylum Actinomycetota; class Actinomycetes; order Kitasatosporales; family Streptomycetaceae; genus Streptomyces; species Streptomyces hundungensis. The sequence goes on along the minus strand of NZ_CP032698.1, from coordinate 5,976,897 downwards.
TTGAGACAGGCGGAGGGGATCAGGAAGTCCTCGCGGGTGCCGTAGGTGCGCACACAGGAGCCGGGGTCGGCGAGCACCGCGATCTCCGGGTCGAAGTCCGCGAACTCGGGGAACTCGCCCAGGGCGGCGGCCAGTTCACGGGTGATGGCGCCCTTGCCGGTCCACCCGTCGACGAAGACGACGTCGGCGGGGTCGTGGTGGGCGGCGAGCCAGCGCAGCGCGTTCGGGTCGATGCCCCGGCCGCGCACGATGGAGACCGCGTAGTGCGGCAGGTCCAGGCCGTGGCGGTACTGGGCCCAGCGGCGCATCAGGACGCCGACGGGCGTTCCGGCGCGGGCGAGCGAGACCAGCACGGGGCGCGGATGGGGGTCCCCCAGGCGCTTTCGGCGTTGGGGGAGCTCGGCCAGGATCGTCTCGGTCACCACTCCGACGGCCCGCGCGATCCGTCCGGCCGAGCCGTCCAGCGCGGCCCGGAACAGCTCCTGGTACTGCGGGCTCGGCTGGTACTCGACCGGCAGCGACTCCGCGTAGTGTGCGCCGCCGCTCTGGATGGCCTCCTCGCGCTCCTCGGTCGGCGCTTCGAGCGCGACCGAGGAGAGGTCCTTGAGCAGCCAGCCCACCTCGTCGGGCGCGTAGGAGGAGAAGGCGGGGCCGCGCAGCGGCTCGGGCATGGGGGCACCTTGGGGTACGTACGAGGGCACGACGGCGAGCACGACGTGCGGTAGGTGGGCGGCGAGCTGGGCCAACAGGCCGCCGGGGGCGTGCAGTTGGGGGGTGTCGGCGGCCGAGTCCACGACCACCACGACGGCGTCGAAGCCGCCGCCCGCGACGTTGTAGGCGTACCGCTCGCCTGGCCCGTCGGCCGGGTCGTCGTGCGCGGGGAAGGCGAGGCGGGTGCGGATGGCGTAGCCGGGGTCGTCGACCGCGAGGACGGGCGAGCGGGTGGTGGTGGAGTAGCGCACCTCGGCGCCGCCGCGCTCTTCGAGAGCGAGGGCGAGGCGCAGCGGCGCGTACATCAGCTCCTCGAAGCCGAGCACGAGGACGCGCGGCGTTCCGGTGGCGCGGGGGAGATCGAGGGCCCCGGCCAGGCGCGCGGCCATGCCGGGCAGAGCGGCCTCCAGGGTGGCCCGGTGCGCGGGGGTGAATCCGTGACGGGCGCCGTCGGGCAGGCCCTGGGGCCAGTCCAGGTCGACGCGGCGCGCGGGGCTCGGGGAAGGAGCGCTGCTCTTACAAAGCAGATGTCCGGGGTTCGCCGTCTCGTACTCCTCGACCAGCGCCCGGCCCTTGTCGAGGACGCCCTCCGGGAGCCGGACCGTGCCCGACGCGGAGGCGATGAGGTCGATGCGGGCGCCGATCTCCGCCGCGAAGGCGGTGAGGCGGTCGCGGTCCCGCGGGGAGCGCATGTCGACGAGCGCGACGATGACGTAGTGGTCGCGCGGATGGCGCGCGTGCAGGTCACGGATGGTGTTGAGGACCGTGTTGCCGGTGGAGAACTCGTCGTCGACCAGCACCAACGGGCCCTGCCCTGCGAGGAGTCGGGGGTCCTCGGGGAGCAGCAGATGGGAGGTGGCGTGGGAGTGGGACTCCTCGAAACCGCCCGCCGTCGCGACGCCCGCGACGGGGCGGCGGGTGGAGTGGAGACAGGGAGCGAGGGACAGGCCGTCGGCGACCGAGTGCCCGAGGCCCGTCGCGGTCTCGGCGTAGCCGAGCACCACGGCCCGTCCGGCCGCCTCCCTTCCCAGCAACTCCCTTACGCGCAGGCCCAGTTCGTACCCGGCGCCCCACACCACGGACGGCCGCTGCGGTACGTGCTTGCCCAGGACATGGGAGACGAGCAGATGGGCGCGCTTGGGGTTGCGGCGCAGGGCGAGGCCGAGCAGGGAGCTCAGCCGCTCGTCCCCGACGAGCTCGACTCCGAGCCGCTCGGCGACCCACGTTCCCGACCACTCGACCACGGTGCTGTGTCCCTCTGTTCGTTCGGTCATTCGGCGAGGCCCGCCGTCAGCAGGTCCACGAAGCCGACGTCCTCGGCGGCGACGCCGAACACCTCTGCCCGCAGCAGGGTGCGCTCGGCCCAGGCGCGGTGTGGCTTCACCTCGTTCATCTTGTTGGTGTACGCCGAGCGCAGCACCCCGCCGCCGCCGCGCTCGGGCCGCAGGATGTCCGCCGCGTCGCTGAACTCCTCGTGGCTGACCACCGACAGGGCGTGGACGGGCATCACGTGCGTGGGGTGGATACAGGTCTTGCCGAGCAGCCCGTTGGCCCGGTCGAGCTCGATCTCGCGCAGCAGCCCGTCCAGGTCGTGCTCGATCAGCGCGGTGCGCAGCTCCTCGGCGCGGCCCTCCAGGAAGGGGCTGCGGCGCAGTTGGGGCTTGAACATCCGCTCCTGGAGCCGGAAGTACTCCCACACGGGGCCCGTGATGGTGAAGCCGCTGCCGTCGGCGCGGCCCAGCACGTTCACCACGTCCGCTATCACCCCGGCCACGATCTTCACGTCGTACGCCGTCATGTCGGGCGAGCGGCGCAGTCCGTAGGCGGAGCAGAAGTCGGTGACGCCGAGGCGGAGGGCGAGGATCCGCTCGCGGTACTTCTCCACCGTGCGCGCGATTCCGGCCAAGGTCTCGGCCCGGGTCTCCAGGTGGAGCAGTTCGGGGGACTCCAGGACGGGCATGGCGAACAGCCGGCGTCCGCTCGCGGACTCGGCGGCGGTGAGCGCCTCCAGGAAGCCCATGCCGCGCTCCTCGGTGAACTTCGGCAGGACGAAGCCGCACAGGAGGCGGGCGGAGGTGCCGAGGCGCCGCACCAGGTCCGGGATCTGGAGGGGGTCGCGGACCCGCACGAACAGCAGCGGGACCTCTTCGCCGCGGGCGTCGAGGTCGGCGAACTGGCGCACCAGGTTGGCTTCGGCGGCCACCACCTCGGCGTCGTCGATCGAGTCCTCCAGGCACAGCACCATGGACGTGACGCCGCGGCGGGCCTGTTTCAGGACGTCGCCGGCGAGCGTGGGCCGGGTCGCGGGGCTGTAGAGCGTGGCACCGAGGGCGGCCGACAGCACGCGTGCGGACGAGCCCGCGGTGAACTCACAGGGCTCCTGATGGAAGAGGCTCTTCCGCACAGCCGGCGGGACGTGCCCGAAATGCCGCATCTACATCCCCTGTACTGCCAGGACGGCCGAGACTTTGGGTGGCCGGTAATAGTACGTAGGAACACGTGTCAAGAGTTCCCCAAGTGCATGAAATTCCGGTAACTCATCTGCATCGTTCGCCCCGCTCACGCCGCCGCGTACGTCGTGGGACGTACCCGGCCGCGCCCCGCGTTGTCCGAGGGGGCCGCGGGGAGGCAGGATGACCGGCATGACGCACGCGATGCTGAAGGGATCGAACGTCCCGCTGGAGGCCCCGGCCGTACGGGCCGTGCTCCGCTGGTCGCCCGGCGCCGACGTCCCGGACGTGGACGCCTCGGCGCTGCTGCTCGCCGCCGACGGCCGGGTGCGTTCGGACGAGGACTTCGTCTTCTACAACCAGCCGCGCCACCCGTCGGGGCTGGTGCGCAGGCTGCCCAAGAAGCGCGTCGCGGAGGGGCTCACCGACACCGTCGAGGCCGATCTGGCGGCCCTCGACCGCTCCGTGGACCGGGTGCTGATCACCGCGTCGTCGGACGGCGCGACCTTCCGTGCCGTACGGGACCTGCGGATCCTGCTGTTCGACGCGGCGGCCTCGGGGGCCGAGCCGGTCGCGCTGTTCGACGTGAAGCCGGAGACCGGCGAGGAGACCGCGATCATCTGCGGCGAGCTGTACCGCCGCGGCGAGGGCTGGAAGTTCCGCGCGGTCGGCCAGGGCTATCCGACCGGCCTGGTGGGTCTCGCCACCGAGTACGGCATCTCGGTGGACGACGGCGAGGGCGCCGACAGCGCGTCCAGCACGCCGAGCGCCCCCAGCGCGCCGTCCGTGCCCAAGCCGCTGCCGCGGCACGCGGCCGAGCCGGCCTACGGCTACCCGCACCCCGCTCCCCCGGACCGGCCGCCCCTCGCGCAGCCGTCGTACGGCTATCCCCAGCCGGCCTCGCCCCAGCCCGCCTACGGCTACCCGCAGAGCGCTCCCGCGCCGGACCCCGCGTTCGTCCTGCCGCCCATGGGGCCGCAGTTCATCCGCCCGTAGCCCGCGGGGGGCGGCCGCGGCTCAGGCCTTGGTCTTGTAGCCGCGGCCCCACTGGAGCCCCCAGCCGTACAGCCGGTCCAGCTCCGCCTGGAAGCCGTACACGAACTTCACCTCGCGTCGCACGATCATGTCGCCCTTGACGTTCTCGATCGACACCACCGCGCAGGAGCGGGCCTCGGGGGCGCGCTCGTCGAGTTCGATCTCGATGCGCGGGCCGTTGCTCGGATAGAGCGTCACCTTGGCGTGGGTGCGGTCGAAGGCCGGGGTCTGGTCGTAGATGTAGACGAAGACCAGCAGCCGCTTTATCTCGTCGCGGTGGTCGAGGTTGACGAAGACCGTCTCCCCGGAGGCCGACCCGAAGCGGTCGTCGCCGCTGCACTCCACGTAGGGCGGCTTGTTGGTCGCGCCGAAGAAGTTGCCGAGCGGCTGGACCACGCCCTTGGTGCCGTCCTGGAGCTCGTACAGACAGCCCAGGTCCAGGTCGACGTTGACCATGGAGTGGGTGTGGCCCTGCACCATCTCCGGCTTGAAGAACTTCAGCGGATGGCGCAGCAGCAGCCCGCTCTGGTCGGGCTTGCCCCCGAAGTCCGAGGTCCGCATCCGCCAGGACAGGTTGACCCGCAGGCTGCCGGTGTTGGCGCCCTGCTTGCCGAGCGAGACCGTGTTGTGCCGTCGGGTCAGCTCGATCGTGTTGGTCGCCGCGCTGCCCGAGTCGAACTGTGAGGCCCTGCCCCGCCACAGGCCGTCCCAGAACGCCATTGCCCCCACCCCATAGGTCAGTGAACCGTCCCCGCACACCATGCCGTCATGACACCGCGGGGCGGCCGACGAGGCCGGAGCCTCGTGACCGCCCCGCAGGAAGCGTTCCGCAATCGACGGCGGATCACACGCGTCGGGGCGTGCGCTCCGGAAGCACCGGGGTCACACCCCGGAGCCGACTTCCGCCCTCTCGCCCGCGTCCTCGCCGCCGGCCGCGGCGATCCGCCGGTTGCGGCGCACAGAGGAGAAGAAGGACCACGCGATGAGGACCACGCCGACCAGACCCGTGATCACGTCGTTGATCTCGTACTGGATGGTGACGAGCAGAATCACGGCCAGCGCACCGATCGCGTAGTGCGCTCCGTGCTCCAGGTAGACGTAGTCGTCCAGGGTGCCCTGGCGGACCAGGTAGACGGTGAGCGACCGTACGTACATCGCGCCGATGCCGAGGCCGAGCGCCATCAGGACGATGTCGTTGCTGATGGCGAAGGCGCCGATCACGCCGTCGAAGGAGAACGACGCGTCCAGCACCTCCAGGTAGAGGAACATGAAGAACGCGGCCTTGCCGGCCATGGCGACGGCGGACACCGCGCTGCCGGTGCGCCTCGCCTCTTCCTCCTGCTCGTGCTCGCGCTCCTCGTCCTCTTCGAGGCGGTTCTCGAAGTAGCCCGAAAGGCCGCCGACGACGAGGTAGGTGATGAGGCCGGCGATGCCGGAGATCAGGACCGTCTGCGCCTTGTCCACGTGCGCGCCGCCGTGCTGGTGGGCGTGGGTGGCGACCGTCATGGAGGCGATGAGCAGCGCGACCAGGGCGATGCAGACCGACAGCATGTCGATCTTGCCGAGCTTGGCCAGCGGGCGCTCCAGCCAGGCGAGCCACTTGATGTCACGGTCCTCGAAAATGAAGTCGAGGAAGATCATCAGGAGGAACATGCCACCGAACGCGGCGATCGAGGGGTGCGCGTCGGTCACCAGCTGCTGGTAGCGGTCGGCGTCGTTGAGCGCGAGGTCGACGGCGTCGACCGGGCCGATCTTGGCGCTGATCGCGACGATGACCACGGGGAAGAGCAGGCGCATGCCGAAGACGGCGATGAGCACGCCGATCGTGAGGAAGATCTTCTGCCAGAAGGCGTTCATCTTCTTCAGGATTCCGGCGTTGACCACCGCGTTGTCGAAGGACAGCGAGATCTCGAGGACGGCCAGGATGGCCACGACCCCGAGGGCCGTCCACCCGTCGTAGAGCACGGCCAGGGCCAGGCCGATCGCGGTGATCACGAATGACCAGCCGAAGGTTTTCAGAACCACTGACTTCCCCATCGTGTAGAGCGGGCCGACCCTACGTAGAGCGGGTGTCCCCCCGCACCGCGCACGGCTTCACGCTGCTGTCTCCCGGGGGGCCACCCCCGGACCCCCGGCAGGGACCGTCCCCGACGGCACTCGACTTGAAGGCAACCGGGCGATCTCTTTAGGAGACGTTGACCCCGAAGTCTAGAGCGATGCCCCGCAAACCCGACGCATACCCCTGTCCAACCGCACGGAACTTCCACTCGCCGTTGTAGCGGTACAGCTCGCCGAAGATCATCGCGGTCTCCGTCGAGGCGTCCTCGCTCAGGTCGTACCGGGCCAGCTCCTGGCCGTCGGCCTGGTTGACCACGCGGATGAAGGCGTTGGCGACCTGTCCGAAGGTCTGGCCGCGGTTGTCCGCGTCGTGGATCGAGACCGGGAAGACGATCTTGTCGCAGCCGGCGGGCACCTTCGTGAGGTCGACGATGAGCGACTCGTCGTCGCCCTCGCCCTCACCGGTCAGGTTGTCGCCGGTGTGCTCGACGGAACCCTCGGGGCTCTTGAGGTTGTTGTAGAAGACGAAGTACTCGTCGCCGAGCACCCGCCCGTTGGCGCACAGCAGGGCGCTGGCGTCGAGGTCGAAGTCGGCTCCGGTGGTGGAGCGCGCGTCCCAACCGAGGCCGACGAGCACCTGGGTCAGGTTCGGTGCGGCCTTGGAGAGGGAGACATTGCCCCCCTTGGCGAGCGTGACGCCCATGATCGTGTCCTCCCCGAGAAGTGGAACAGGTGGCGAGCGCGTCCGGCGCCGCACCGAAGGGGTGCGGCGCCGGACGGAAGAGCGGCTCGGCTCAGACGTTGACGCCGAAGTCCTGCGCGATGCCGCGCAGGCCCGAGGCGTAGCCCTGGCCGATGGCGCGGAACTTCCACTCCGCGCCGTTGCGGTACAGCTCGCCGAAGACCATGGCGGTCTCCGTCGAGGCGTCCTCGCTCAGGTCGTACCGGGCGAGCTCGCTGTTGTCCGCCTGGTTCACCACGCGGATGTAGGCGTTGCGCACCTGGCCGAAGGACTGCTGGCGGGACTCGGCCTCGTAGATCGAGACCGGGAAGACGATCTTGGCGACGTCGGCCGGGACGCCGGACAGGTTCACCTTGATCACCTCGTCGTCGCCCTCGCCCTCACCGGTGAGGTTGTCACCGGTGTGCTCGACGGAGCCGTCGGGGCTCTTGAGGTTGTTGAAGAACACGAAGTTCGCGTCGTTGGTGACCTTGCCCTGGTCGTTGGTGAGCAGGGCGCTGGCGTCCAGGTCGAAGTCACCCCCGGTGGTGGTGCGTGCGTCCCATCCCAGACCGACGATGACCGCGGTCAGGTTGGGGGCGGCCTTGGTCAGCGAGACGTTGCCGCCCTTGCTGAGGCTGACTCCCACGAGTCCTCCCAATGGTGTGAGGGGGCCGGCTTGGTCAGCGTCCCCGTCGTGCGTTGGCATCGGATCAACGAATGGATCCTAGTGACCGGTTCCCGGGACAAACAGACGATTCGGCCGAACGGCCACCCGGTGTCGGCCGGGCCCCGGGCCGAGGCGCGCCCCGGTCAGATGGTGTCGAGCACCTTGAGGTACTCGTTCAGGTCGCGCGCGTCCGGCAGACCGTTCACGACGGTCCAGCGGACCACGCCCTCCTTGTCGATGATGAAGGTGCCGCGCACCGCGCACCCCTTGTCCTCGTCGAAGACACCGTAGGCACGGCTGACCTCGCCGTGCGGCCAGAAGTCGGAGAGCAGCGGGTACTCCAGGCCCTCCTGCTCGGCGAAGACGCGCAGGGTGTGGATGGAGTCGTTGGAGACGGCGAGCAGCTGGGTGTCGTCGTTGACGAACTTCGGCAGGTTGTCGCGCAGTTCGCACAGCTCGCCCGTGCACACGCCGGTGAAGGCGAACGGGTAGAAGAGCAGCACCACGTTCTTCTCGCCGCGGAAGTCGCTCAGCCGCACGGTCCGGCCGTGGTTGTCCTTGAGCTCGAACTCCGGGGCCAAGGTGGCGACCTCGATAGCCATGGAAACGCCTTCCCTTCACTGGGCCGTATCGGTGACACCCACCCTACGCACCCCCTCATGCACGGGACCCCCTCAGGCTGGTGCCTGAGGGGGTCCCGTGGGGCGTGAGGGGCGGATCAGCGCTTGCCGGACTTCAGGCGGGTGCCCGACCAGTCCTTGCCGACGCTGACGCTCTTGGCCGGCGACAGGCCGGCCGTCTGCGCGGCGTCGTTGATGTCGCTGGGCTCGACGTATCCGTCCCGGCCGGTCTTCGGGGTCAGCAGCCAGATCGTGCCGCCGTCCTCGAGGAGACCGATGGCGTCCACCAGGGCGTCCGTAAGGTCGCCGTCCTCGTCGCGGAACCACAACAGCACGACGTCGGCGACGTCGTCATAGTCCTCATCGACGAGATCCTGGCCAATCAGGGACTCGATGCCCTCGCGGAGATCCAGGTCGACGTCGTCGTCGTAACCGATCTCCTGGACCACCTGTCCGGGCTCGAACCCCAGCCTCATGGCCGGGTTGGTCCGCTCCTCCGCGTGGTCCGCGGTCGCGCTCACGGCTTGCCTCCTGATCTTGATTCGGTAAGTTCTTCAGCCGCGCGCATACGCGTGGCATTGGGCGTAGTCCACACGGGCGGGACGAATCTCGCAAGTACCCGGTCTCCGAACCCGCCCTTTGGGGGCCAGTGTGGCCGTGTTCAGGGACATCCGCATCCCCGCCGGTGATTCATCCCACACCATTGGTGACTGTTTGCACCGTTGTGTTCCTTCGGGTACTCCAATCGGGGCCGAACACCCTTCGGGAACGGATGGCCGGGTTGAGCGTAAGGTTGCGATTTGGCCCGACCCGTCCAGGCCCTGAGCCTACTTCCTGCTCCGGGGACGGTTACCTCTGAGTTACCTCTCGGTAGAGATGACGTTTGCGCCCCAGCGGTACACGATGGGATGCGGCGCAGAATTGGCGTTCTCCGCATCCCCCGACAGTGAAGGAACAGCGTGGCTTCCGGATCCGATCGCAACCCGATCATCATTGGCGGCCTGCCGAGCCAGGTCCCGGACTTCGATCCCGAAGAGACCCAGGAGTGGCTCGACTCCCTGGACGCCGCCGTCGACGAGCGGGGCCGGGAACGGGCCCGCTATCTGATGCTCCGGCTGATCGAGCGGGCCCGCGAGAAGCGCGTGGCCGTGCCCGAGATGCGCAGCTCGGACTATGTCAACACGATCGCCACCAAGGACGAGCCGTTCTTCCCCGGCAACGAGGAGATCGAGCGCAAGGTCCTCAACGCGACCCGCTGGAACGCGGCCGTGATGGTCTCCCGGGCGCAGCGCCCCGGCATCGGCGTCGGCGGCCACATCGCCACCTTCGCCTCCTCCGCCTCGCTGTACGACGTGGGCTTCAACCACTTCTTCCGCGGCAAGGAGGAGGACGGCGGCGACCAGATCTTCTTCCAGGGCCACGCCTCGCCCGGCATCTACGCCCGCGCCTTCCTCCTCGACCGCCTCAGCGAGCAGCAGCTCGACGCCTTCCGCCAAGAGAAGTCGAAGGCCCCGTACGGGCTTTCCTCCTATCCGCACCCGCGGCTCATGCCGGACTTCTGGGAGTTCCCGACCGTCTCGATGGGCCTCGGCCCCCTCGGCGCGATCTACCAGGCGCGGATGAACCGTTACATGGAGGCGCGCGGCATCGCCGACACCTCCAACTCCCACGTGTGGGCCTTCCTCGGCGACGGCGAGATGGACGAGCCCGAGTCGCTGGGCCAACTCTCCATCGCCGCGCGCGAGAACCTGGACAACCTGACCTTCGTCGTCAACTGCAACCTCCAGCGCCTCGACGGCCCGGTACGCGGCAACGGCAAGATCATCCAGGAGCTGGAGTCGCAGTTCCGCGGCGCCGGATGGAACGTCATCAAGTTGATCTGGGACCGCAGTTGGGACCCGCTGCTCGCCCAGGACCGGGACGGCATCCTGGTCAACAAGATGAACACCACGCCGGACGGCCAGTTCCAGACGTACGCCACCGAGACCGGCGCGTACATCCGCGACCACTTCTTCGGCGACGACCAGCGGCTGCGCGCCATGGTCGAGAACATGACCGACCAGCAGATCCTGCACCTGGGTCGCGGCGGCCACGACCACAAGAAGATCTTCGCGGCGTTCGCGGCGGCCAAGGCGCACAAGGGCCAGCCGACGGTGATCCTGGCGCACACCGTCAAGGGCTGGACGCTCGGCCCGAACTTCGAGGGCCGCAACGCGACCCACCAGATGAAGAAGCTGACGGTCGACGACCTCAAGGGCTTCCGTGACCGGCTGCACATCCCGATCACGGACCGGGAGCTGGAGTCCGGCGCGCCGCCGTACTACCACCCGGGCCGCAAGTCCGAGGAGATCCAGTACATGCACGACCGCCGGCTCGGGCTCGGCGGCTATGTGCCGACCCGTGTGGTGCGTGCGAAGCCTTTGGCCCTGCCCGAGGACAAGACGTACGCGGTCGCCAAGAAGGGCTCCGGGCAGCAGTCGATCGCCACGACGATGGCGTTCGTACGCATCCTGAAGGACCTGATGCGGGACAAGGAGATCGGCAAGCGGTTCGTGCTGATCGCGCCCGACGAGTACCGCACCTTCGGCATGGACGCGTTCTTCCCGAGCGCCAAGATCTACAACCCCCTGGGCCAGCAGTACGAGGCGGTCGACCGCGAACTGCTGCTCGCCTACAAGGAGTCGCCCACGGGGCAGATGCTGCACGACGGCATCTCCGAGGCCGGCTGCACCGCGTCGCTGATCGCCGCGGGTTCGGCGTACGCCACGCACGGCGAGCCGCTGATCCCGGTCTACGTCTTCTACTCGATGTTCGGCTTCCAGCGCACCGGCGACCAGTTCTGGCAGATGGCCGACCAGTTGGCGCGCGGCTTCGTCCTGGGCGCGACCGCCGGACGTACGACGCTGACCGGCGAGGGGCTCCAACACGCCGACGGGCACTCCCAGTTGCTCGCCTCCACCAACCCGGCCTGTGTCGCCTACGACCCGGCGTTCGGCTACGAGATCGCGCACATCGTGCAGGACGGCCTGCGCCGGATGTACGGCCCGAACAGTGAGGACGTCTTCTACTACCTCACCGTCTACAACGAGCCGATCCAGCACCCGGCCGAGCCGGCCGACGTCGACGTCGACGGCATCCTCAAGGGCATCCACCGCTTCGCGCCCGGTACTGCGGGCTCCATCCCGGCGCAGATCATGGCGTCCGGCGTGGCCGTGCCGTGGGCCGTCGAGGCGCAGCGGATCCTCGCCGAGGAGTGGAACGTACGGGCCGACGTCTGGTCCGCGACCTCCTGGAACGAGCTGCGGCGCGAGGCCGTCGAGGTGGAGGAGCACAACCTCCTGCACCCCGAGGAGGAGCAGCGCGTCCCCTATGTCACGCGCAAGCTCCAGGGCGCGCAGGGTCCGTTCGTGGCCGTCTCCGACTGGATGCGGTCCGTTCCCGACCAGATCGCGCGCTGGGTGCCGGGCACGTACCAGTCGCTCGGCGCGGACGGGTTCGGCTTCGCGGACACGCGGGGCGCGGCGCGGCGCTTCTTCCACATCGACGCGCAGTCGATCGTGCTTTCCGTTCTCACGGAGCTGGCGCGTGAGGGGAAGGTCGACCGGTCGGCGCTGAAGCAGGCGGTTGACCGGTACCGGTTGTTGGATGTGGCGGCGGCGGAGCCGGGGGCGGCGGGGGGCGACGCGTAGGCTCTGCGAGGCTGTTGGGTGCGGGGTGGCGGGGGTGCTGCGGGGTTTTTCCCCTGGCCCCCTTCGCTTCCGCGGGTGGTGGGTTCTGTGCGGGGCGGCTGTGGCTGGTTGCGCAGTTCCCCGCGCCCCTGAACCCGCTCTCGTCTGCGGGCCGTGGGTGTGCGCCGCTGGAAACCCGTTTTCGTCCGCGGGTCGTGCGTGGTTGCTCGCGCAGTTCCCCGCGCCCCTCAACCCGCTCTCGTCCGCGGGTCGTGCGTGGTTGCTCGCGCAGTTCCCCGCGCCCCTCAACCCGTTTTCGTCCGCGGGCCGTGCGTGGCTGGGCGCGCAGTTCCCCGCGCCCCTCAACCCGTTTTCGTCCGCGGGCCGTGCGTGGCTGGTCGCGCAGTTCCTCGCGCCCCTCAACCCGCTCTCGTCCGCGGGTCGTGCGTGGTTGCTCGCGCGGTTCCTCGCGCCCCTGTGGGGGTCCGTGCAGTGAAGGGTGGCGGCTCTCTTGGGAGCTGCCACCCTTCTCTGTTGGGGTGGGGTCAGAACATGCCGTTGCCCAGGGTTGCTGTGCCTATCAGCCAGACGATGGCCAGCAGGGTGTCGATGGCACCGAGGACCACGGCCACCAGGGCCGGGACCGAGCCGGAGTTCCAGCGGCGTCCCATGGCCAGCCAGCCGCAGATGATCGCCACGGGTCCGAGCACGATCCCGAGGACGAAGAATCCCGCGATCGCGCAGACCAGTCCGATGATGCCCAGCGTCGCGCGGTCCGGCCCGGTCCGGGGCCCCATGCGGTTCCGTGACCGGGGGGTCCTGCGTGTACGCGTACTGTGTCCGAAGCCCGCCATCATCACTCCCTGAGGTTGGTCGGCTCGGCCTCAAGGATTCGGGTACCACGTCTCAGCGCTCCCACACCTTGAACGCCCGCATTCGGTACGGCACTTGGGGCGCCCAGGTGCCCTTGCCCGGATAGGTGTCGAACTCGGCCGTCTCCTCGCACTCGGCCGACTGGTACGCGGTGACGGGCCGGCCCGTGCGGTTGGCGAGGGACTGGACGTCGGTGCCCGGCGGCAGTGCGGTGCAGCTCTCGATCTCGATGCGCGTCAGGTCGTACACCTGGCGCGGTCCCTTGAACGCGGGCCTGGTCCACAGGCAGAGCTCGCCCGGCGCGCAGTCGCCCAGGCGCGGGGCCGCTACGGCCTGCGGGGCGGTGGGCAGCAGGAGGGCGGTGGCGGCGAGCAGGGCCGCCACCGTGGTGGTGGCCGTGGCCGCGCGCGTTGGTGCGCTCGTGGTCGTGGTCGTGGGTGCGGTCGTGGTCGTGGTCGTACGCATGTGAGTCAACCCCCGTGTTGATTCGATCAGTTGGACTCGGAAAACGCCCGGCATCCAGTGCCGGTTCCGGCATGTGGGCCACGGCGTGCACAACCATCCGAATAGGTGAAAGCCCCGCCGGATCACGCCCGGCGGGGCTTTCGTACAACGGAGTTGACGGGGTGGGGAGGGGTCAGATGTGACCCACGCCGGCGCCCGCCTCCGCGTTCACACCGCGCTTGGTGAACATCGCGACCGCGGCGGCGAGCACCGCGACGATGCCGGCGACGGTGAACGCGGTGCTCATGCCCGACACGAACGTGTCGTGCGCGACGCCCGCGATCCTGGCCGCGACCTCCGGCGGGGTGCCCGGCTGGACCGGGCCCATGCCGACCTCGACCGCCTTCGACAGGCCCGAGGACTGCTCGGGGGTCAGCGGCGGCAGCTTGGCGGCGGCCCAGTTGTCCGGAAGCTTGGAGGTGACCTGCGAGGACATCACGGCGCCGAGGACCGCGGTGCCGAGCGAGCCGCCCACCTGCATACCGGCCTGCTGGAGGCCGCCCGCGACACCGGACAGCTCCAGGGGCGCGTTGCCGACGATGACCTCGGTGGCGCCGACCATGACGGGCGCCAGGCCCATGCCGAGCAGCGCGAACCAGATCGACATGGTGACGGTGCCGGTGTCGATGGTCAGGCGGGACATGCCGAACATGGCGACGGCGGTGCAGACCATGCCGCCGACCAGCGGGATACGCGGGCCGAGCTTGGTGATCAGGATGCCCGCGACCGGCGAGGCGACGATCATCATGCCGGTGAGCGGCAGCAGGTGGAGTCCGCTGTCGACGGCCGTCATGCCGTGCACGTTCTGGAGGTAGAAGGTGACGAAGAAGAGGCCGCCCATGAAGGCGAACGCCATCAGGATCATCAGGATCGTGCCCGCGGACAGCGGGACCGAGCGGAACAGGCCGAGCGGGATCAGCGGCTCCCTGACCTTGGTCTCCCAGAGGGCGAAGAGGACGAAGCCGACCACCGCGACCCCGATGAACGCCAGGGTCCTCCAGCTTCCCCAGCCGTACTCCGAGCCCTTGATGAGCGCCCAGATCATGCAGAACATCGCGACCGACAGCAGCACGATGCCGACGACGTCGAAGGACTTCGGGGCGTTCTCCGCGCGGTGGTCGCGCAGGATCAGCAGGCCGAGGGCGAGGGCGATCGCGCCGACGGGCACGTTGATGAAGAAGACGGACTGCCAGCTGACGTGCTCGACGAGCACACCGCCGAGGATCGGGCCGCCCGCGGTGGAGGCGCCGATGACCATGCCCCAGATGCCGATCGCCATGTTGAGCTTCTCGGCGGGGAAGGTGGCGCGCAGCAGGCCGAGCGCGGCCGGCATCAGGAGTGCGCCGAACAGACCCTGGAGGACGCGGAAGGCGATGACGAAGGTGACGCTGTGGGAGAGCCCGATCGCCCCGGAGGCGGCGGCGAAGCCGACCACGCCGATGAGGAACGTCTGGCGGTGGCCGAAGCGGTCACCGAGCTTGCCCGCGGTGATCAGGGAGACGGCCAGGGCCAGCATGTAGCCGTTGGTGATCCACTGGACGTCCTGGAGCGAGGCTCCGAGGTCCTTCTGGATGGCGGGGTTCGCGATGGCCACGATGGTGCCGTCGAGCGCGACCATCATCACGCCGATGGCCACGGCGAAGAGCGTCAGCCAGGGGTGGCCCCGCAGCCCTTTGGCCGGCGCCGATATCTCGTCCTGTGGCGCCTTTTCGACGGCGGTCTGACTAGTCATGCGATCGAGGCTAGTGTCAGCGACTGACAGTTGACAAACCATTTCGGGGAGCTGGTAGCTGTCTGGTCGCTCACAGTTAGACTGAACACGCCAAACTGACCGAAAGAGGACCACGACGTGACGGTGGATCAGCGACCCCTGGCGCCCGTGGGCGGCCTGCGCGAGCTGAAGAAGCAGCGCACCCGCGACGCGCTGCTCCGGGTGGCTCTGGAGCTGTTCACGACCCAGGGGTACGAGCAGACCACCATCGACGAGATCGCGGACGCCGTCGACGTCTCGCAGCGCACCTTCTTCCGCTACTTCGCCAACAAGGAAGCGGTGGTCTTCGCCGCACAGGACACGGTGGAGTCGCACTTCGTCGACGCGCTGCGCGAACGGCCGCCCGCCGAGGGCCCGTTCACCGCCATGCGCCGGGCGGCGCTCTCGGCCTGGGACACCCTTGAGGAGCTCCTGTCCCCCGTGGTGCCGGTCGGCCTCTACATGCGTACGTACCAGGTGATCGAGTCGACGCCGGCGCTGCTCGCGGTCCATCTGCGCCGCTCGGCGGAGGTGGAGGAGCGGGTCGCGCGGCTCGTCGCCGAGCGCGAGGGGCTCGACATCGACTCCGACCCGCGCCCCCGGGTGGCCGTGGCCGCCTTCACCGGTGTGATGCGGGTGGCGGGCGGGCTCTGGGGCCAGGGCGGGGACCCCAGCGTGGCGGCCATCCGCGCGCTGACCGCCGACTACCTCGACCACCTGGGCCCGGCCCTGGCCGACGACTGGCGCACCTGATCGCGTACGGGCGGACCGCCGGACCACCCGTTCCCGCCACGCCGATCTCGTACGGAGCGTGCGCCCGCGCGCGCTCATGGTGAGACCACTCCCCGTCTAAACGTGATCTGAGTCACTGTCAGCCCAGTGGACCTTCGGGGTCTCCTATCGTGTTCAGCAGTGACTTCCTTCGACTCCTCCCCCACCTTGAACGCCTGGCGCGCGCTGCTCGCGCTCGCCGTCGTGTTCGTCATGCTCGCGACCTCCGGCTGGACGGCGATCCGCGGCCACTCCGGCGACTTCGAGCCGCGTTCCAAGGCCCTCGCCGCGTGGGCGCGCGACACCCTGGACGGCCACAAGCTGCCCAAGCCGGACGCCGGCGCCGCGGAACTCGCCCGCTTCTTCGGCTCGGTCGGTGCCGCCGAGCGCGACCGGCTCGCCGACCGCTATCCGCTGGTCGTGGGCAATCTCGACGGCGCCCCCGTGTCGCTGCGCTACCGGGCCAACCGGGCCGCGCTCGCCGACGCGCGCGCCGTCGAGCAGAAACGCATGGTCGACCCCCGGCTCTCCGCCGACGGCCGCCAGGAGGCGAGCCGCCGGATGCACCGGTTCGAGTCGCTGCTCGACGACGACCGCCAGATCCTCGCCTTCGACCCCTCCGACACCGGCCGGGTCGCGGAGGTCTTCGGCGATCTGGACCGCGCTCAGCGGGTCTCGGTGATCGTCCCCGGCGTCGACACCAACGTCCTCACCTTCGAGAAGACCAACCGCAAGAACACCGCCCCGGTCGGCATGGCCGAGTCGCTGTACGAGGCCGAGCACGCGGCGGCGCCGAACGTGCGGACGGCCGTGATCGCCTGGGCCGACTACACGGCACCGGCCGGTCTCGGCGTGGACGCGGCGATCGGCAGGCTGGCCGAGGAAGGCGCGGTGCGGCTCTCCGCGATGGTGCGGGCGCTGCCCGGAAAGTCCTCGGTCGAGCTGTTCTGCCACAGCTACGGCTCGGTGGTGTGCGGGGTCTCGACGCATGAACTGCCGCCCCGCGTCAGCGACATCGCGGTGGCCGGCAGCCCCGGGATGCGGGTGCGCAACGCCGCCCAGCTGGGCACCAAGGCCCAGGTCTGGGCGATGCGCGACAAGGACGACTGGATCCAGGACGTGCCGTATCTGGACGTCGCGGGTCTGGGCCACGGCGCCGACCCGGTCTCGGCGGCCTTCGGCGCCCGGGTCCTGTCGGCGGCCGGCGCCATCGGTCACACCGGCTATTTCGAGCCCGGCACCCAGAGCCTCGCCAACTTCGCCGCCATCGGAGTTGGCGCGTACCGGACGGTCGGCTGCGCCGCCTCCGACACCGACTGCGGCAGTGGAATCTCCTACGCATCGGCGGCCTGACGGGCCAACGACGAGCGGACACGCGTAGAGACCGTGTGATCGCCCGGGGACCCGCGTAACGACGGGGTTTTCTCCGAAGGGGGACGCGCGGGCGTGCGCCGCCTACGATGAGGCGCATGGGTGATGTGCTGGCCGGAATTCATGCCACCTGGGAGTTCGAGTCCGACTCCGTGCTCATCCGCTTCGAACGGGGGATCCGTGCGCCCAAGCTCTACCAGGCGCTGCGTGAACGACGCATCCCCCACGAGGCGTTGGAGTCGGTGTCGCTGTCCCAGGGCAAGCGCGGCACGGTGGTGCTGCACGCGGTGCCCAGGCCGGGCGCCGATCCGCTGATGGACGCCGCGGCGGGCCAGTTGAAGGAGTCCTGCGACCCCTATCGCCTGGTGCTGCCCGCCGAACGCGAGACGCTCGCCGAGTACTACGCGGACGAACTGCGCACCTGTCTGACGCCGTACGCCTCGAAACCCGCCGACCGCCATCTGGTGGCCGCGCCCGAGGCGCCCCTGAATTTCAAGGCGTACGACGGCAGGGCCGGGTTCGACGGACGTCAGGTGACGTTCCGCTGGTTCTGGACGGGTGCCTCGTCGGAGAAGTGGAAGGCGGGCGACCAGACCTTCCCGGTCGCCGCGCTCAGCGGCGTCGACTGGCGCTCCCCCGAGGTCTTCGACGGGCATCTGCGACTGCTGCGCCGCGACGCCGACGGCGGTCCGGCGCAGGCCGACCGCGATCCGGCGGCCGTGATCTTCGGCCTCGGCTACGGCCCGGTGCACGAGTCGCTGCCGTTCGCGGCGGCGGTCCTGGCGGCCGTACGGGGCGGCGCGAGCCCGGCGATTCCGCACCAGCCGGTGCCGGTCGCAGCGGGCCGGCGCGACCCCGCCGACATCGCGGAAAGGATCCGCCACCTCGGGGATCTGCACCAGGCGGGCCTGGTGACGGACGACGAGTTCAGCGCGAAGAAGGCGGAGCTGCTGGCGGAGCTCTAGGGGTGCGGACCGGGCCCGCCCCGGGGGGGTGGGTCGGGCCTGGACCGACCCGGGGTCGGGCGGGCGGCTCGGGGCCGGGGCTGTCTGGGCTCGGCTTGGCGGCCCGACTGATACTCCGGTCCGGGGTGCGGGTGGCACCCCGGTATGACGCGCGGCGGGTCCGGTGCTGCCTACGCTGGCCGGGCCATGAAGATCACACCCGTCTCCCACCGCGCGCTCGCCCTGCTGCGGCCTCCCGTCGAAGCCACCCGGCCCCTGTTCTGGCAGGCGCCCCGGCGCTGGCAGCGGTGGAGCCCCTACGCCGTCGCCGGCTGCTTCGTCGCGGCGCTCCTTCCGATCAGCATCACCGTGCTGGCCGACGACTACCACCTCGCCGGGGGCTGGGCCGGGGCGCTGGGGGTGGCCCAGACCGTGCCGCTGCTGCTCGCGGTCACCCGGCCGCTCCAGGCATGGATGATCATTTTCGCCGCCGACGTGCTGGGCGCGGCCTTGCTGTACGGCGCCGACACCGCCTCCCGCTCCTGGCCGTGGACACCGCCGGGGATCGTCGGCTTCCTCGCGCTGATGGCCTGCCTCGGGCTGCGCGAGTCGACTCGTACGCTCGTCACGGTGTGGCTGGTGTCGGGCGCGGCCGGCCTCGTGTTCGGCGCCTTCCCGCCCGCCGGCTCCAGCAGCACCCATGCGCTGCTGATCGTCCTGTCGGGCGTGATGCTGGCCTTCACCGGCGTGCTGCGCCGACGCGAGGAGGCCGAACGGGCGCTGGCGGAGCAGGAGACCATCAGCGTGGCCGAGCGCGCCCAGCGCACCCTCCTGGAGGAGCGCGCCCGGATCGCGCGCGAGCTCCACGACGTGGTGGCCCACCACATGTCCGTGATCACCGTGCAGGCCGACTCGGCGCCGTACCGGCTGACCGGGCTCGACGAGGAGAGCCGGGAGGAGTTCGCGTCCATCGCGTCGAGCGCCCGGGAGTCGCTGAGCGAGATGCGACGGCTGCTCGCGGTGCTGCGCAGCGACGGCAGCGATCAGGGGGGCGAGCGCACGCCCCAGCCCGGCGTGGACCGGCTCCAGCAACTGGTCGAGGCGACCGTACGCTCCGGACAGCCGGCCGCGCTCTCGCTCGCCGCGGACCTGCCCGTGCTGCCGCCGGCGGTCGACCTGTCGGCGTACCGGATCGTGCAGGAGGCGCTCGCCAACGTCGTACGGCACGCGCCGGGCGCCACGACCCGTATCTCCGTCACCTGCGACGGACGCCATCTGACGGTGGTCGTCGTCAACGGCCCGGCGGCGGGCCCCACTTCGGCCCTTGAGGACTCGGGGACGGGGCACGGGCTCGTCGGCATGCGCGAACGCGTACGGTTGACCGGTGGCTCGCTGGACACCGGGCCCCTGCCGGACGGCGGCTTCCGGGTGGCGGCCCGCCTGCCCCTCGACCCCGACGACGCCTCGAGTACCGCCGCCCAGTTCCACGCCAACTCCTCATCCAAGGACGTCAGTTGACCATCCGCGTGATCATCGTCGACGACCAGGCCATGGTGCGCGCGGGGTTCGCCGCGCTGCTCTCGGCGCAGGCCGACATCGACGTGGTGGGCGAGGCGCTCGACGGCCGCCGCGGGGTGGAGGTGGCGCGCTCCACCCACCCCGACGTGGTCCTGATGGACGTCCGCATGCCCGAGATGGACGGGCTCGCCGCGGCCCGCGAGATCCTGGACCCGCCGGTGGGAGTGGTGCACCGGCCGAAGGTCCTGATGCTGACCACCTTCGACGTCGACGACTACGTGTACGAGGCGCTGCGCGCGGGGGCGTCCGGGTTCCTGCTCAAGGACGCGCCGCCGGCCGACCTCATCGGGGCGGTACGGGTCGTGGCGGCGGGCGAGGCGCTGCTCGCACCGTCCGTGACGCGGCGCCTCATCGCGGAGTTCGCGGCGCAGCGGGCGGCTCCGCGGGCGGGGGTGGCGGCGGCGTTGCGGTTGAACGGGCTCACGCCGCGGGAGGGGGAGGTGTTGGAGCTGATCGCCCGGGGGCTTTCCAACCAGGAGATCGCGGGGCGGTTGGTTTTGGCGGAGCAGACGGTCAAGACGCATGTGGGGCGGGTGTTGGCGAAGCTTGGGCTTCGGGATCGGGCCCAGTTGGTGGTCTTCGCCTACGAGGCGGGTGTCGTACGCCCCGGAGCCCCGGGCTAGCCCCCGTCCCGCTTCCCCACCCACCCGCCCGTGACGGGGGTCGGCTGGTTCCGGCCCCCTGGGGCACCTCGCCCACCCACCCGCCCGTAGGCGCAGAGTTGGATGGTGCGGGCCTTCCTGGGGCTCCGCCCCAGACCCCGTTCGCGCCTGAAGGGCGCTCGTCCTCAATCGCCGGACAGGCTGAGGTGGCCGACGCGGGCCAGCACCGAGTAGCTAGGGGCGCGGGGAACTGCGCGACCAGCCACCCACGGTCCGCAGACGAAAACGGGTTTCCAGGGGCGCGGGGAACTGCGCGAGCAGGCGCCTGCGGTCCGTAGGCCTGAATGGCGTTCAACGGGGTCCGGCGAAACCGCACGCGAAAAGGTATGCGCAGCCCACCCCCACCCCCCGGAGGGTCTCGGGAAGGGGCGGGGTGGGGGAAACCCCCCATCCACCCCCTACCCGGGTAGCACCCCCCACCCAACCCCCCGGTGTGACGCCAAGCCCCCCACCCCCTACCTACCTTCCACCTCGTCAAGGAACGGACAGGGAACGGACGAGGAAGGGAAGTCGCGCCATGCGTGGGTTGGGGAGGGCGTTGGTGGCCGGGGCGTTCGTGGCCGTGGCCGTCGCGGGTACCGCGGGGTGGGCCGCGGCCGATGCGCAGGAGGCGGTGACCGGCCCGCCCCCCGGCACCGCCGCCTGGCGGGCCGACACGACGACGGGTCACCGCCTGCCCGACCCCGCGAGCGCGGCCCCCCGCGAAGTCGCCGCGTTCTTCGCCCGGTTGGGCGAGGAGCAGCGGCAGACGCTGGCCCGCCGGCACCCCCAGGTCGTGGGCAACCTGGACGGCGCCCCCGTACCGCTGCGCTACGAGGCGAACCGGCGGGCCATCGCCGCCACCCACGCCCCCCGCTACCTCCGACTCGCCGCCCCCGGCCACCAGATCCTCGCCTTCGACCCGCGAGGCCGGGGCCAAGTCGCCGAGGTTTATGGGGAGTTGGAGGGCGCCCGTCACGTCTCCGTCATCGTCCCCGGGTCCGACATCGACGCCCGTACGTTCGACCGCCGCAGCGATCCCTATGGAACCCCGGCCGGAATGGCGACCGCCTTGCGGAAGGCCGATCACGGCGTGAGCGCCGTGATCGCCTGGGTCGGGTACACCACCCCGGTCGGCGTGGGGGTCGACGCCGCGTCGGGCAGGCTCGCCGAGGCGGGGGCCGAGCGGCTCACCCGGCTCACCGAAGGGCTCGACGCGGTAGGCGCCCCGGACCCCGTGCTGTTCTGCCACAGCTACGGCTCGGTCGTCTGCGGGCTCGCCGCCCACCGCACCGACGCCTCGGACATCGTCGCGCTCGGATCGCCCGGCATGCGGGCCGACACCGTCGCCGACCTGGGCACCGAGGCCCGGGTGTGGGCCGCCAAGGACCCCTCGGACTGGATCGACGACGTGCCGCACATCGAGTTCGCGGGCCTCGGCCACGGCGCCGATCCCACCGACCCGGCGTTCGGGGCCCGCCGCGTACCCGCCTCCGACGCCAAGGGCCACACCGGCTACTTCGCCCCCGGCACCGAGTCCCTCAAAGCCTTCGCCGCCATCGCCACCGGAGATGTCCGATGAGTACGTCCACCAGTACGGCCGTGCGTACGGCCACACGCCCCGCGTCCCCCGCGCGCCGCGCCCTCGGCAGGACCGTCGCGGACATCGAGCGACGCACCCCCGCCCACCGCGACCGCGCCATCGACGGGCTGCGCGCGCTCGCGCTGCTCGCCGTGCCGACCGGGCACTGGCTGCTCGGCGGGTTCACCCGTGACGACGCCGGCGCGCTGCACAACGCCAGCCCGCTGTCCTCCTTCGCGGGGCTCGCGCCGGCCAGTTGGGTCCTTCAGATGTTGGGGATCTTCTTCCTGGTGGGCGGCTATGCGTCGGTCCTGTCGTTCCGTCGCAGGAAGGGGTCGACCGGGCAGTGGCTGCGGGGAAGGATCGCCCGGCTGGGGCGGCCGGTGCTCGGTGTCACCGCCGTCTGGGCCGCGATGATCCCCGTGCTCGGCACCCTCGGTGTGCCCTACGACACCCTACGGACCGGCTCCACGCTCGTCATCCAACCGCTGTGGTTCGTGGGGGTGTACACCGTCGTCACCGCGCTCACGCCGTACTGTGTGCGCTCCGCGCGTCGGCTCGGCGGGTGGGCGGCTGCGCCGCTGCTCGGCTCGGTCGCCGTCGTCGACGCCCTGCGCTACGGCCCGTACGCCGACGCGATGCCGTCCTGGCTGTCCCTGGTCAACATCCTGCCGGGCTGGATGTTCGCCTACCAACTCGGCGTCTGCTGGGGCGAGAAGAGGATCGGACGCCGGGGTGCGTGGCTGCTGCTCGGCGGCGGGGCGGTGCTGTTCGCGGCGCTGCTCGTCCTCTTCCACTACCCGGCGTCGATGGTCGGGGTGCCGGGCCAGGCCCGTACCAACTCGCATCCGCCGTCGCTGCTGGTGCTCGCGCTCGCCGCGGCCCAGTCGGGCGCCGCGATCCTGCTGCGCGACCGGATCGCCGGCCGGCTCAGGCGGCCCGCGCTGTGGGCACCCGTCGTGGTGGTCAACCTGTCCGCGATGACCATCCTGTGCTGGCACCAGACGGCGCTGCTCGCCGCCGCCGTCCCGGCCTCCTTCGCGGGGCGGGTGCCGGGCCTCACCACCGCGCCCGAAAGCTGGGCCTGGATCGGCGAACGGCTCGCCTGGATGCCGGTGTTCGCGGCGCTGCTGGTGGTGATCGCCCGGTACGCGCGGGGCTTCGAGGCGCCCTGGACCAGGGCGACGAAGGCCCGCCGGGCAGCGGCGGGGCTGCTCGCGGCGGGCTTCGCGGTGTTCGCGCTGGGGCTCGCGTGACCCCTCGGGGCGGGCACCCCACCCCTCGGCGCGTGCCCCCTCGGGCCGGGCACCCCTCGGCGTGGGCACCCTCGGGCCGGGTCCTACTGTTCGCGGGCCGCCGAGGTGGAGGACATGTCGGGGTAGCGGTCGCCCGCGACCTGCCCGGCGATGGGTTCGAGGAGGGCCAGCTCCTCGGCGCTGAGCGTGATGCGGGTCGCGCCGGTGTTCTCCAGGAGGCGGCTGCGCTTGCGGGTGCCGGGGATCGGCACGACGGTGAGGCCGTGCACCTGCGCGCGCTGCTGCACCCAGGCGAGCGCGATCTGCGCGGTCGTCGCGCCGTGTGCCGCCGCGATCTTGTGCAGGGGTTCGAGCAGGGCGGCGTTGGCCGCGGCGTTGTCCCCGGTGAAGCGCGGCTGGAACTGGCGGAAGTCGCCCTTGCTCAGCTCCTTGCCCGCGTCGGCGAAGGCGCCGGTGAGGAAGCCCCGGCCGAGCGGCGAGTACGGCACGAAGGTGACGCCGAGTTCGGCGGCGGCCGGCACGGCGCTGCGCTCGACGTCCCGGCTGAAGACCGACCACTCCGACTGGAGGGCGCTGATCGGGTGCACGGCGTGCGCCTCGCGCAGCTCGGCTCCGGTGACCTCGCTCAGGCCCAGGTACTTGACCTTGCCCTCGGTGACCAGCTCGGCCATCGCGCCGACGGACTCCGCGAGCGGCACCTCGGGGTCGCGGCGGTGCATGTAGTAGAGGTCGATGGTCTCGATGCCCAGGCGGCGCAGGCTCGCTTCGACGGCCTTCTTGATGTAGGCGGGGCTGTTGTTGATGCCCCGGTACGTCGGGTCGTCGGCCCGGCGCTCGATGGCGAACTTGGTGGCCAGGGTCACCTCGTCGCGGTGGGCGGCGAGGAACGGGGCGAGGAACTCCTCGTTGGCCCCGGAGCCGTAGATGTCGGCGGTGTCGATGAGGGTGACGCCCGCCTCGACGGTCGCCTCCAGGGTGTCGCGTGCGGCGCTCTCGTCGGTGTCGCCGTAGAACTCGCTGATGCCCATGGCGCCGAATCCCTGGACGCCGATCATCGGGCCCTCGGTGCCGAGGCGGACGGTGCTGATCTTCTCAACCGGGTTGCTGCTCATGGGCGTTCAGGCCCTTTCCGACGCCTTGCGGGCGTCCGCGTAAAAGTCGATCTTGTAGTCGAGTACGGCGAGGGTGTCCTGGAGCTCCGCCATGCGCGCCAGGACGTCGCGCCGGGTCTGCTCCAGGAGTTCCTGGCGCGCCTCGAAGGTGTGCTGTCCCTCGCGGACGAGTTCGGCGTAGCGGACCATGTCGGCGACCGGCATGCCGGTCAGCCGGAGCTTGCCGACGAAGGCCAGCCAGTCGAGGTCCTTGTTGGTGAACCGGCGCTGGCCGGTGTGCGAGCGGTCCACGTGCGGCATGAGGCCGATCCGCTCGTACCAGCGGAGGGTGTGCGCGGTGAGTCCGGTGCACGTCACGACCTCGCTGATCGTGTAGCGGTCCTGGCCGTCGGGGCGTGGATGGGCCGGCTCCGTGGCGCAGATCTCCTGCTGGACCCGGGCCACCGTCACCGTCGTGCTGTCGATCACCGTCATGACCTCCACGCTAGAACCCTGGAGTGCACTCCAAGCAAGCGTAGGGCGTGACCGTTCTCGTGTCGTGGCGCGTCATCGCGCCCCGCGGGCCGATCGCGCGGGCCCCACGGCCCCCGACCGGGTCAGGGTCGGCCACGGCTTCCGGCCTATTAGGCTCATACGCATGGAGAGCCTGCGGATCATCGAGACCTGGCCCGTACCGACCGCCGCGGCGGCCGTGGTGCGGGCCGACGGAACGCTTGCCGGCACCTACGGGCCGCTGTCCCAGCGGTTCCCGCTGGCCTCCGTCACCAAGCCGCTCGCCGCGTACGCGGCCCTCGTCGCGTACGAGGAGGGGGCGGTGGAGCTCGACGAGCCGGCCGGCCCTCCCGGCGCCACCGTCCGCCATCTGCTGGCGCACACCTCGGGGCTCGCCTTCGACGAGCAGCGGGCGATGGCGCAGCCCGGCGACCGGCGGCTGTACTCCAACGCCGGGTTCGAGGTCCTCGGCGACCACATCGCCAAGCAGTCCGGCATCCCCTTCGCCGACTATGTGCGCCAGGCCGTGTTCGAGCCGCTGGGCATGGCCTCCAGCATCCTCGAAGGCTCCCCCGCCAAGGACGGCGTCTCCACCGTCGAGGACCTCGCGCGCTTCGCCGCGGAACTCCAGGCGCCCCGGCTGATCCACCCCGCGACGGCCGCCGAGGCGACGCACGTGCAGTACCCCGGCCTGAAGGGCGTGCTGCCCGCCTACGGCCATCAGAACCCCAACGACTGGGGCCTCGGCTTCGAGATCCGCGGCGCCAAGTCCCCGCACTGGACGGGCAGTTCGTCCTCGCCGCGCACCTACGGCCACTTCGGCCAGTCCGGTACGTTCCTGTGGGTCGACCCGGACGCGGGCCTGGCCTGTGTCGTCCTGACGGACCGGGCGTTCGGCAGTTGGGCGGCCGAGGTGTGGCCGTCCTTCACCGACGCGGTCCTGGCCGAATTCACCCGGCGCTGAGCCCCGGGAGCCGAGGGCGCACCGGCCGCGTTCCGCGGCTCACACGGCGCTGAGCTCCCACAGCAGCAGCTCGGCGCTGTCGGACGCCGTCACTTCGAGCCCGCTCGCCCCGGTGATCCGCGCCGAGTCGCCGGGCCCGAGCCTCTCCTCGGCCAGGCCCACCCGGCCGCGTACGACATGGACATAGGCGCCCGGCGCGTCCGGGACGGCCGTGCGCTCGCCGGGCGCCAGGCGCCGCACGTGCAGCAGGGCGCCCGCGGCGAGCACCGCGTAGGGCGTGGAGTCCGCGATGCCGCGCACGATGTCGTACGCGGGGGTGCCGCCGGGCTTCTTCGGGGCGAGCCACATCTGGAGGAAGACCAGCGGGAGCTGGCCCTCGTTGCGCTCCTCGTGCCGTACGCCGCCCGCGGAGCTGAGGCACTGCACATCGCCGGGGCGCACCACGGTGGCGTGGCCGGCCGAGTCGCGGTGGGTGAGCTCGCCCTCGATCACCCACGTCAGGATCTCGGTGTGGCTGTGGGGATGTTCGTCGAAGCCGGCGCCGGGCGCGAGCCGTTCCTCGTTGCAGGCGAGGACCGGGCCGAAGCGGAGGTTGTCCGGGTCGTAGAAGCGGCCGAAGGAGAAGGCGTGCAGGGACTCGATGCCGACGTCCGGGTCCCCGCCCGGATAGCGCTCGTCGCCGCGCCTGACTGAAATCACGCCCACCACGGTAGACCCGGCGGCGCCGGCCGCACCCGTTTGTCGCCCTGCCTCACCCCGGCCCGGCGGGGAAGGTTCCCGATAAGGCAGTCTTGTCCCCGTGCCAGCACCGGATCCCGTACACCCCGCGAAGAATGCCCATCCGCATGCCGCGACCCTGAAGCGTCTTGAGCAGTCCTCGGGGCGGCTCGCCGCGAACGCGATCGCCCGCATGGACGCGACGCTGCCGTGGTACCGGGCGATGCCGCCGGAGAACCGCTCCTGGATCGGTCTGGTCGCCCAGGCCGGCATCGCGGCCTTCACCGAATGGTTCCGGCATCCCGAGACGCCCCAGGCGATCTCGACCGACGTCTTCGGCACGGCGCCGCGCGAACTGACGCGGGCGATCACCCTGCGCCAGACCGTCGAGATGGTGCGCACCACCATCGAGGTCATGGAGACCGCGATCGAGGAGGTCGCGGCGCCCGGCGACGAGTCGATCCTGCGTGAGGCGCTGCTCGTGTACGCCCGCGAGATCGCGTTCGCGACGGCCCAGGTGTACGCCCAGGCCGCCGAGGCCCGCGGCGCGTGGGACGCCCGCCTGGAATCCCTGGTCGTCAACGCGGTGCTCTCCGGCGAGGCCGACGAAGGCGCCGTCTCCCGGGCCGCCGCGCTCGGCTGGAACTCTCCCGAGCACGTGTGTGTCGTGCTCGGCACCGCGCCGGACGGCGACAGCGAGCTCACCGTGGAGGCGATCCGGCGGGCCGCCCGGCACACCAAGCTCCAGGTGCTCACCGGGGTGCTCGGCAACCGCCTGGTGGTCATCGCGGGCGGCAGCGACAACCCGCTCCAGGTCGCCAAGGGCCTGATCGGGCCGTATGCCGCAGGGCCCGTGGTCGCCGGACCCGTGGTGCCGGACCTGCTGGCGGCGACCCGGTCCGCGCAGGCCGCGGCGGCCGGCTTGAAGGCGTGTTCGGCCTGGCAGGACGCTCCCCGGCCGGTCCTCGCGGACGATCTGCTGCCCGAGCGCGCGATCGCCTCCGATCCTGCCGCGCGGGGGCAGTTGGTGGAGGAGATCTACAGACCGCTGGAGGAGGCGGGCTCGGCGCTCCTGGAAACCTTGAGCGTTTATCTGGAGCAGGCGAGCAGCCTTGAGGGCGCGGCCCGGATGTTGTTCGTCCACCCCAATACCGTTCGCTACCGGCTCCGACGTGTGACGGACGTCACCGGGTGGTCGCCGTCGGATGTGCGCTCCGCGTTCACGCTGAGGATCGCGCTGATCCTGGGGCGCCTGGCCGACGGAGATTCACAGTCCTAGACTCTTTTGTCGGACACCCACAATTCCCCCGACGGTTCTTCGTCCCTGTCCCCACGGGCGTGCGGAGCCGTCCACAAGAGAGAGTGTGAGAGTGCTCGTACTCGTCGCTCCCGGCCAAGGCGCTCAGACGCCCGGCTTCCTGACTCCTTGGCTCGACCTTCCCGGCGCTGCCGACCGGCTCGCCGCGTGGTCGGACGCCATCGGTCTCGACCTCGTCCACTACGGCACGCAGGCCGACGCCGACGCGATCCGCGACACCGCCGTGGCCCAGCCCCTGCTGGTGGCCGCCGGTCTGCTGTCCGCCTCGGCCCTCGGCGACTTCGCGCCGGGCGCGGTGGCCGGGCACAGCGTCGGTGAGATCACCGCCACCGCTTTCGCGGGCGTCCTGTCCGAGGAGGCCGCGCTCGGCTTCGTCCGCAAGCGCGGGCTCGGCATGGCCGAAGCGGCCGCCGTCACGCCGACCGGCATGGCCGCGCTGCTCGGCGGCGCGCCCGCCGACGTGCTGCCGCACCTGGAGAAGCTGGGGCTGACCCCGGCCAACGTGAACGGCGCGGGCCAGATCGTGGCCGCCGGCACCGCCGAGCAGCTCGCCGCCCTGGAGGCCGACAAGCCCGAGGGCGTGCGCCGCGTGGTGGCCCTCAAGGTCGCCGGCGCCTTCCACACGCACCACATGAACCCGGCCGTGGCGGCGCTCGACGAGGCGGCCAAGTCGCTCGCCATCGCCGACCCGAAGCTCACGTACGTCTCGAACGCGGACGGCAAGACCGTGGCGAGCGGCCAGGACATCGTGGCCCGCCTGGTCAACCAGGTCTCCAATCCGGTCCGTTGGGACCTGTGCATGGAGACCTTCACGGAACTCGGCGCCACGGCGCTGGTCGAGCTGTGCCCGGGCGGCACCCTGACCGGGCTCGCCAAGCGCGCGATGCCCGGGGTCAAGACCGTCGCCCTGAAGACCCCCGCCGACCTCGACGCGGCTCGCGCGCTCATCGCCGAGCACGCATCCGCCTAAGGAGCCGAGCCATGTCGAAGATCCGTCCCAGCCAGGGCGCCCCGTATGCGCGCATCTTGGGCGTGGGCGGCTACCGTCCCGTGCGCGTGGTGCCCAACGAGGTGATCCTGGAGACGATCGACTCCTCCGACGAGTGGATCCGCTCGCGTTCCGGCATCGCCACCCGGCACTGGGCCTCGGCCGATGAGACCGTCTCGGCGATGTCGATCGAGGCCTCCGGCAAGGCGATCGCCGACTCCGGCATCTCCGCCGACCAGATCGGCGCCGTGATCGTCTCCACCGTCTCGCACTTCAAGCAGACTCCGGCGGTGGCGACCGAGATCGCCGACAAGCTGGGCACCGGCAAGGCGGCCGCCTTCGACATCTCGGCCGGCTGCGCGGGCTTCGGCTACGGTCTGACCCTGGCCAAGGGCATGATCGTCGAGGGTTCGGCCAAGTACGTCCTGGTCATCGGCGTGGAGCGGCTCAGCGATCTGACCGACCTCCAGGACCGTGCGACGGCGTTCCTGTTCGGCGACGGCGCGGGCGCGGTCGTCGTGGGTCCCTCGGACGAGCCGGCCATCGGCCCCACCATCTGGGGTTCGGAGGGCGACAAGTCGGAGACCATCAAGCAGACCGTGCCGTGGACCGAGTACGACAGCTCGGGCAAGTTCCCCGCGATCACGCAGGAGGGCCAGGCGGTCTTCCGCTGGGCCGTGTTCGAGATGGCGAAGGTCGCCCAGCAGGCGCTGGACGCGGCCGGAATCAGCCCGGACGACCTGGATGTCTTCATTCCGCACCAGGCCAACATGCGGATCATCGACTCGATGGTGAAGACTCTCAAGCTGCCGGACCACGTCACGGTCGCCCGTGACGTGGAAACCACCGGCAACACCTCGGCCGCCTCGATCCCGCTCGCTATGGAGCGGCTCCTGGCGACCGGACAGGCGAAGAGCGGCGACACCGCGCTCGTCATCGGCTTCGGGGCGGGTCTCGTGTACGCCGCGACGGTCGTTACCCTCCCCTAGGCACTCCGGATCTCCGGAAGCCCGCAAAAGCCCGTAATTCGAAGCGTCACAAACGAAGGAGCGCCAACATGGCCGCCACGCAGGAAGAGATCCTCGAAGGTCTCGCCGAGATCGTCAACGAGATCGCTGGTATCCCGGTCGAGGACGTCCAGCTGGACAAGTCCTTCACCGACGACCTGGACGTCGACTCGCTGTCCATGGTCGAGGTCGTCGTCGCCGCCGAAGAGCGCTTCGACGTCAAGATCCCGGACGAGGACGTCAAGAACCTCAAGACCGTTGGCGACGCCGCCGGCTACATCCTGAAGCACCAGGCCTGATTCAGGACCTGAATTCGGGCTGCCACCCAGCGGTGGCGCCGCTGATTCACGTCCCTTACACACGTGGAGAAACTTCCTGTGAGCTCGACCAATCGCACCGTGGTCGTCACCGGTATCGGCGCAACCACACCGCTGGGTGGCGACACCGCCTCGACCTGGGAAGGTCTGCTGGCGGGACGCTCCGGTGTCCGCCCCCTGGAGGGCGAGCGCTTCGCCGAACTGCCGGTCAGGATCGCGGCTCCGGCCGCGGTCGACCCCGGTGAGGTGCTGCCCCGCCCGCTCGCCCGCAAGCTGGACCGCTCGGCGCAGTTCGCGCTGATCGCGGCCAAGGAGGCCTGGGCGGACGCGGGCTTCACCGCTCCGGCGGGCGACGAGGCCGGCATCGCACCCGAGCGGCTCGGCACGGTCATCGCGTCGGGCATCGGCGGTGTCACCACCCTGCTCGACCAGTACGACGTGCTGAAGGAGAAGGGCGTACGCCGCGTCTCCCCGCACACCGTGCCCATGCTCATGCCGAACGGCCCGTCGGCCAACGTCGGCCTGGAGGTGAACGCCCGGGCGGGCGTCCACACCCCCGTCTCCGCGTGCGCCTCGGGTGCCGAGGCCATCGGGTACGCCGTCGAGATGATCCGCACCGGCCGCGCCGACGTCGTGGTCGCCGGCGGTACCGAGGCGGCCATCCACCCGCTGCCCATCGCGGCGTTCGCCAACATGATGGCGATGTCCAAGAACAACGACCACCCCGAGCACGCCTCGCGCCCCTACGACAAGGGCCGTGACGGCTTCGTCCTGGGTGAGGGCGCCGGTGTGGTGATCCTGGAGTCCGCCGAGCACGCCGCCAAGCGCGGGGCCCGGGTCTACTGCGAGGTGCTCGGCCAGGGCCTGTCGGCCGACAGCCACCACATCGCGCAGCCCGAGCCGACCGGCCGGGGCGTCGCCGCCGCGGTGCAGAACCTGCTCGACTCCACCGACCTCAAGCCGGCCGAGGTGGTCCACCTCAACGCGCACGCCACCTCGACGCCGCAGGGCGACATCGCCGAGATCAAGGCGCTGCGCAAGGTGCTCGGCGACGACCTGGACCATGTCGCGATCTCCGCGACGAAGTCGATGACCGGCCACCTCCTCGGCGGCGCGGGCGGCATCGAGACCGTCGCCACGGTGCTCGCGCTGTACCACCGC
Source organism: Streptomyces hundungensis (assembly GCF_003627815.1). NCBI lineage: Bacteria > Bacillati > Actinomycetota > Actinomycetes > Kitasatosporales > Streptomycetaceae > Streptomyces > Streptomyces hundungensis. The sequence continues at coordinate 5,945,618 of NZ_CP032698.1, read as the reverse complement.
CTGGCTCCGCCGACCATCAACATCGAGGAGCTCGACGACGAGGTCGACCCGGCTCTGGTCAGCAGCGAGGTGCGCAAGCTCCCCGAGGGTTCGATCTCCGCGATCAACAACTCGTTCGGCTTCGGCGGCCACAACGTGGTGCTCGCCTTCCGCTCGGTCTGAGCGCGGCCCCTGCCGGGCTGACCCGTACACGGCTGAAAGGGCCCCACCGTCCGGTGGGGCCCTTTCGCATACGCGGGTGGTGGTGTCAGACGACCTGGTGCAGCCAGCGCACCGGGGCGCCCTCTCCCGCGTAGCGGAAGGGCTCCAGTTCGTCGTCCCAGGGCTTGCCGAGCAGCTTGGCGATCTCGGCCTCCAGGTCGGTCTCGCCCTGGACGGAGCGGGCGAGCGCGGCCCGCAGCCGGTCCTCGGGGATCAGGATGTCGCCGTGGATGCCGGTCACGGCGTGGAAGATGCCGAGGTCGGGCGTGGCGCTGTAGCGCTCGCCCTCGGCGGTGGCGCAGGGCTCGGCCGTGACCTCGAAGCGCAGCAGGTGCCAGCCGCGCAGCGCGGAGGCGAGCTTGGAAGCCGTCCCCGGTTCGCCCCGCCAGGAGAACTCGGCTCTCCAGGTGCCGGGCGAGGCGGGCTGGCGGATCCAGTCGAGCTGGACGCGCACCCCCAGAACGCCGGCCACCGCCCATTCGACGTGCGGGCACAGCGCGCGCGGGGCGGAGTGGACGTAGAGAACTCCACGTGTCGTCACCGGGACCTCCAGTGCGGTTCGAGGTTCGCCTTCCCCAGCGGCCTCGCGCCCCTGCCGTTCCCGGTCAGGACAGCACCTGACATTCTGCCCCTGGGTTCAACAGTAAACAGCATCGGGAGCTAATCTCCTGAAATGGGACAGTATGTGACGTGATGTAATTTACCGGAGTCGTCTGGCGTGGTTCCTCTGGCTGGACGGGCCAAAGCTACCGCGCGGAGCTGTGCCAAGGGTGTCGTACTGTCGGTCGGGGCGCCCCGAGAACACCAAGCTTTCACTCGCGAGGACGCCGCGATGGCCCAACGACCGACACACACAGGGGGACCCGGGATGCAGGACAGCCGCCGGAGCCGTCGCGTCCGCGCCGCGGCCGCCCTTCTCGCCGCGTCGGCCCTCGCCCTGACCGCGGGTTGCGAGTCCGGCGGGGGCTCGTCCGCGGCGAGCCCGGCCGCCTCCAAGAAGCCGTCGCCGAGCCCCTCCCCCGCGTGGAACCGCAGCCCGGCGTCGATCGCGGCGATCGGTGACTCGATCACCCGCGGCTTCGACGCCTGCCAGGTGCTCGCCGACTGCCCGGAGGTCTCCTGGGCCACCGGCAGCGATCCCGCCGTCGACTCGCTCGCGGTACGCCTGCTCGGCCCGGCGGCCCCCGCACACAGCTGGAACTACGCCAAGACCGGCGCCAGGATGGCCGATCTGCCGGCCCAGATGGAGCGGGCGGCCGCCCAGCACCCGGGTCTTGTCACGGTGATGACGGGGGCGAACGACGCCTGCCGTGACGATGTGGCGGCCATGACGCCGGTGGCGTCCTTCCGCGCCGACTTCGAGACGTCCCTGCGCAAGCTGCGCGCGGTGTCCCCGACGTCCCAGGTGTACGTGTCGAGCGTGCCCGATCTGAAGCGGCTGTGGTCGACGGGGCGCGGCAGCCCGCTCGGCAAGCAGATCTGGAAGCTGGGGATCTGCCGGTCGATGCTGGCCGACGCGGATGATCTGGGGCCGGCGGCGACGCGGCGGCGGGAGGCGGTGTACGAGCGGGTCGTGGCGTACAACGAGGTGCTTCGGGGGGTGTGTGCGGGGGATCGGCGGTGCCGGTACGACGGGGGGGCGGTCTTTGCGTACGCGTTCGGGGGTACGCAGCTCAGCCCCTGGGACTGGTTCCACCCCAGCCGCGACGGCCAGGCCCGCCTGGCCGAAATAGCCTACGCCCAGGTAACAGCCCCCTCCTGACCCCAACCCCCTGGGGCTCCGCCCCAAACCCCGAGGCCCTTTGCCCACCCACCCGCCCGTAGGCGCAGGGTTGGATGGCCCGGGCCTTCCTGGGGCTCCGCCCCAGACCCCGTTCGCGCCTTAGAAGCCATCTCATTTGGGCGACTCGGTATTCTGTGAGTCATGGTGGGGATCGTTGAGCGTCTGGTGCCGGACGAGTTGTGGGAGTTGTTCCAGCGGGTGGTGCCGGAGGCGCCGTCGAGGCCGCAGGGCGGTGGTCGGCGTCGGCACGGGGACCGGGAGGTGCTGGCCGCGATTGTCTTCGTGGCCACGTCGGGTTGTACCTGGCAGCAGCTGCCTTCGGCGTCGTTCGGGCCGTCCGGAGCGACCGCCCACCGGCGGTTCTCGGAGTGGTCGAAGGCCAGAGTGTGGGCCAAGCTCCACCGCCTGGTCCTCGACGAACTCGGCGCCCGCGGCGAACTGGACTGGTCTAGGTGCGCGATCGACTCGGTGAACATGCGGGCCCTGAAAAGGGGGACCTGACGGGTCCGAATCCTGTCGACCGGGGCAAGTACGGCTCGAAGATCCACCTGATCACCGAACGGTCCGGTCTGCCCATATCCGTCGGAATCTCCGGGGCCAACCTGCACGACAGTCAGGCCCTGATCCCGCTCGTGAAGGGCATCCCGCCGATCCGCTCGCGCCGCGGCCCGCGCCGCCGCAAGCCCAGCAAACTCCACGCCGACAAGGGCTACGACTACGCCCACCTGCGGCAATGGTTACGCGAACGCGGCATCACCCACCGCATCGCCCGCAAGGGAGTCGAGTCCTCGCAACGGCTGGGCCGCCACCGCTGGACCGTGGAACGCACCATGGCCTGGCTCGCCGGCTGCCGACGACTCCACCGCCGCTACGAACGCAAGGCCGACCACTTCCTCGCCTTCACCAGCATCGCCTGCACCCTCATCTGCTACCGCCGACTCGCCAAATGAGATGACTTCTAAAGGGCGCTCGTCCTCAATCGCCGGACAGGCTGAGGTGCCGGCCAGCACCGAGCAGTTAAGAAGCCATCTCATTTGGGCGACTCGGTATTCTGTGAGTCATGGTGGGGATCGTTGAGCGTCTGGTGCCGGACGAGTTGTGGGAGTTGTTCCAGCGGGTGGTGCCGGAGGCGCCGTCGAGGCCGCAGGGCGGTGGTCGGCGTCGGCACGGGGACCGGGAGGTGCTGGCCGCGATTGTCTTCGTGGCCACGTCGGGTTGTACCTGGCAGCAGCTGCCTTCGGCGTCGTTCGGGCCGTCCGGAGCGACCGCCCACCGGCGGTTCTCGGAGTGGTCGAAGGCCAGAGTGTGGGCCAAGCTCCACCGCCTGGTCCTCGACGAACTCGGCGCCCGCGGCGAACTGGACTGGTCTAGGTGCGCGATCGACTCGGTGAACATGCGGGCCCTGAAAAGGGGGACCTGACGGGTCCGAATCCTGTCGACCGGGGCAAGTACGGCTCGAAGATCCACCTGATCACCGAACGGTCCGGTCTGCCCATATCCGTCGGAATCTCCGGGGCCAACCTGCACGACAGTCAGGCCCTGATCCCGCTCGTGAAGGGCATCCCGCCGATCCGCTCGCGCCGCGGCCCGCGCCGCCGCAAGCCCAGCAAACTCCACGCCGACAAGGGCTACGACTACGCCCACCTGCGGCAATGGTTACGCGAACGCGGCATCACCCACCGCATCGCCCGCAAGGGAGTCGAGTCCTCGCAACGGCTGGGCCGCCACCGCTGGACCGTGGAACGCACCATGGCCTGGCTCGCCGGCTGCCGACGACTCCACCGCCGCTACGAACGCAAGGCCGACCACTTCCTCGCCTTCACCAGCATCGCCTGCACCCTCATCTGCTACCGCCGACTCGCCAAATGAGATGACTTCTTAAGGGGCGCGAGGAACTGCGCAAGACGCGACCACAGCCCGCGGACGAACACGGGCTTTGGGGGCGCGGGGAACTGCGCAAAAAACGACCACGGCCCGCACATGACCGGGGGGTTAGGGGCGCGGGGAACTGCGCGGGAAGCGGCCACGGCTCGCAGGGTCGAGAGGGTTTAGGGGCGCGGGGAACTGCGCAAAACGGGGCCCCGGGCCGCGGCCGGGAGGGGCTGGGGGAGCTGCTCGCGGGGGGGGGCTGGGAGTCGCCCCCTGGCCGGTGCGCAGAGCCGAACCCCCCTTAAATCCCCAGCACCGCCGCCAGGCGAACATCCTCCAGGGAGTGGCACGCCCGCACCTCGTACGGCCCGGGCACGAAGCGCCACGCCCCCTCCCCCTCGTCCCAGATCTCGAACGCCCGCCCGCGCAGCGGGATATCGACCTCCACCGCGACGCCCGCGTCCGCCGCCACGGAGGCGAACCCGGCCAGCCAGCGCCGCGGGCGCTCGACCGGGTCGGCGACGGGTGCCAGATAGATCTGGACGGTCTCGCGGCCGGCCCGGGCCCCCGTGTTGCGGACCCGGACCTTGGCGTGGGTGGGTGTCACCTCCAGGGACTCGTACTCCCAGGTGGTGTAGCCGAGCCCGTGCCCGAAGGGGTAGGCGGGGGTCACCCCGTGCCGGTCGTAGGCCCGGTAGCCGATGAACAGGCCCTCGGAGTAAGGGAGTTGGCCCCGCGTCGGGCGGACCTCGGTGACGGGGGCGTCGGCGAGGGCGGCCGGCCAGGTGGTGGGCAGGCGTCCGCCGGGCTCGGCGTGGCCGAGCAGCACGTCGGCGAGGGCGGCGCCGCCCTCCTGGCCGGGGAACCAGCTCAGGAGCACCGCCGCCACGGACTCGCGCCAGGGAAGCTCCACCGGGGAGCCGGAGTTGACGATCACGACGGTCCGGGGGTTGACGGCGGCGACCGCGCGGACGAGGTCGTCCTGGCGCCCGGGAAGGCGCAGATCGCGCCGGTCGAAGCCCTCGGACTCGACGCGGTCGGTGGTGGCGACCACCACCACGGCGAGCTCGGCCGCCCGCGCCGCCTCGACGGCCTCGGCGATCAGTTCGTCCGGGTCGCGCCGCGGGCCGAGGTGGGTGAGCGAGAACATCACGGCCGTGAGCGGGGCGCCGGCCGGCCCCTGCACGGTGTGCAGGAGCGACACCTCGACGGTCTCGCCCTCGGTGAGGTGGACGCGCCCGCGTTCGGCGGGGGCGCCGAAGAACGCCTCGAACGGGTCGGCGCCGTCGCGCGGGGACTGGCTGCCCTCCCACAGGACGCGCCCGTCGACGGTGAGCGCGAACGCGCCGATGCCCCGGGTGCCGAAGGTGTGCTCGCCACTCTCGCGCGGGGTGAAGGTGCCGGTGACCTCGACGGAGTGCAGCGCCTCGTGGGTGACCCCGGCGGGCAGGTCGTCGCCGATCCACTGGACCTGGCCGCTGGGCAGCGATCCGGCCCCCAGGACGTTCCCGTCGGCGTCGTGGCAGACCGCGCGGAGCGTGAACCCCTGGTCGGCGGGGGCGAGTTCGTCGCTCGGGTCGGCGCCGACGCTGTACGTCAGGGCGCCCGCGGGCAGCGCCGCGGTGAGGCCGTCGAGCGGGGAGACGACGTGCTCGGGGAAGACGGTGGCGGAGCCGCCGCCGAGCACCCGGGCATCGCGGGCCGCGGCGCCGCTGAGCGCCACCGTGCCGATGCGGTCCGGGTCGACGGGCAGGGCACCGCCTTCGTTGCGTACGAGGACGAAGGAGCGGCGGGCCACCTCGCGGGCGAGCGCCGGGCCGTCGAGGGCGGCGGGGAGTTCGGTGACGGCCCCGTCGACGCCGTCGAGGATGCCGACGCGGGCGGCGAGCCGCAGCACGTTGCGTACGGCGTCGTCGACGACCGACTCGTCCACCTCGCCCTTGCGGACGGCGGCGGCGAGCGCGTCCCCGTACACGGTGCGGGGGCCCGGCATGGCGACGTCGAGGCCGCCGAGGATGTCGCCGACGGTGGAACGGGCGGCCATCCAGTCCGAGACGATGAACCCGTCGAAGCCCCATTCGCCGCGCAGCACCTCGCTCTGGAGGTGGTGGTGTTCGGTCATGGTGGTGCCGTTGACCTGGTTGTAGGCGGACATGATGCCCCAGGGGTGGGCGTTTTCCACGATGGTCTCGAACGGGGCGAGGTAGAGCTCGCGCAGCGGGCGGGGGGCCACGACGTTGTCGACGGTGAAGCGGTCGGTCTCGGCGTCGTTGGCGACGAAGTGCTTGACGGTGGTGCCGACGCCGCCGCTCTGGACGCCGCCCACGTAACCGGAGGCGATCTCGCCCGTGAGGCAGGGGTCCTCGGAGTAGCACTCGAAGTGGCGGCCGCCGAGCGGCGAGCGGTGCAGGTTGACGGTCGGCGCGAGCAGGACGTGGACGCCCTTGCGGCGGGCCTCCTGGGCGAGCAGCACCCCGGCGCGGCGGGCGAGGTCCGGGTCCCAGGTCGCGGCGAGCGCGGTCGGCGAGGGCAGCGCGATCGAGGGGTCGTCCGCGCTCCAGCGGACCCCGCGCACCCCGATCGGGCCGTCGGACATGACGAGCGAGCCGAGCCCGATCTCGGGCAGCGCGGGCAGCGACCACATGTCCTGCCCGGCGAGCAGCCGGGCCTTGGCCTCCAGATCGAGCCTGCCGAGGGCCGCCTCGACGACCTCGCTGTAGTCGGGCGTGGAAACGGGTGTGCCGGCCACGGTCGTACCTCCTCATAGAAGTCCGCTGCTGGGACCATCGTGACCGGTTCGCCTGTAGAGCGGTAGGGTTAGTTATACTTCCGTGACAATTGACTGCCGTACGGGATGCCGTACTGGATGCCGTACGGTCCTCTCGGACCATCGACGGACGGCACGAAACGGGGGCGGACATGGCGAGGACCAGGAGCGCCAGAAGCGAGGAGCGGCGCGCGGACATCCTGCGGGCCGCCCTGGAGGTCATCGCGGAACGCGGCTACCGGGGCTCGTCCCTGGGCGCGGTGGCCGAGCGGGTCGGCCTCACCCAGCAGGGCCTGCTGCACTACTTCCCCACCAAGGAGGCCCTGCTCCTGGCCGTCCTGGAGGAGCGGGACCAGTGGGACACCGGGGGCCGGCGGGCCACCCCCGGCGGCTGGCGCCTGGAGCTCCTCGCCTCGCTGGTCGAGTACAACGCGATGCGGCCCGGCATCGTGGGGACGTTTTCGGCCCTGCTCGGCGAGTCCGTGACCGAGGAGCACCCGGCCCGCCCCTTCTTCACCCGCCGTTACGCCCAGGTGCGCCAGGAGATGGCGGGGGTGCTGCGCGCCGAGTTCGGCGACCTGCTGCCCGGCGGGCTCACGCCCGAGCGTGCGGCGCCGCTGCTGGCGGCGGTGATGGACGGCCTCCAGTTCCAGTGGCTGCTCGACCCGGACGCGGTGGACATGGCCGACGCCTTCCGCGACTTCATGACGCTGCTGTACGGCCCGGAGGGACCTGGCGGCCCGGAGGGACCGGGCGGCTCGGACGGCTCGGACGGCTCGGACGGCTCATAAGCCCCCCTGTTCACTGGGGACTTCCTTGCGAATACTGGGCGCCACCGGACTTCGACGGAAGGATCTGTGGTGCGACGACGTGTACGGGTGGCGCGGCTGGGTTGCGCGCTGGCGGCGATGACGTTCTGCACGCTGCTCGGCCCGGCCCCCGCGCAGGCGGCGACCGGGCCCGGGCAGGCGACCGTGGAGGAGCAGCGCCTTGAGCGGCCGGCGGCCAAGGAGATCCTGGAGCGCGGCGGATTCGCCGGTGTGGCCCCGGGGTTCGCCCGCGAGCTGGCCGGTGCGCGGTCCTACGAGGCGGCGCGGCGCCTGGTCGAGCGCGAGGGGAGCGGGCTGTGGCGGCGCGCGGTGGACCGGGTGCAGGGCAGGGGGCCCGCGGGTGGCGACCTGAGCCGCGACGACGACCGCCCGCTGTACTGGGCCAGGCTCGGCCTCACCCGTGAACTGCGGCTCTGGCAGCCCGAGTTCACTCTCACCCAGGCGAGCCGCGCGGCCCTCCTGGACCGCTTGGAGCAGACCTCGCGCGGACAGACCAGCGTCAACTACCCCGCGGGCGGCGGCTACAAGCGGATCCTGCTGACCGGCTTCGACCCGTTCACGCTGGACCGCGACATCCGGATCAGCAACCCGTCCGGGGCGACCGCGCTGGCCCTGGACGGCACCTGGATCCGCACCGCCGACGGGCAGCTCGCACGGATCGAGACCATGACGTTCCCGGTGCGCTGGCAGGACTTCGCGGACGGGGTGGTCGAGCGGGCCCTGACACCGGTGCTGCCGAAGGTCGACGCCTTCACCACGGTCAGCCAGGGCCGCGTCGGCCGGATCGACGTCGAGCGGTTCAACGGCGCCTGGCGGGGCGGCTTCCCGGACAACGACAACGCGTCGAGCACCGGGCCGGTCCCGGTGAGCGACCCGGCGTCCCAGCCCCAGTGGACCCGCACGACGCTCCCGTATCAGGACATCGTGGCGGGCGCGACCGGCCGCTTCCCGGTGTACGACCACACCGACGTCACCGAGATCCCGGCCGGCGGGTCGGAGCCGGTGGACCGCCCGGACGGGCCGACTCCGGGCTCGACCGCGCGGGCCGGGGGCGGCGGCGACTACCTCTCCAACGAGATCGCCTACCGCGCCACCCTGCTCCGCGACCGTCTGGGGCTCTCCGTCCCGGGCGGCCATGTACACGCCCCGGTCCTGGAGTTCGGCCCGGCCAACACCGACCCGGCCACGGGCTCGGTGACGGACCCCCAGTTCGTGCGCAACCGCTTGGACATCGTCGCCCAGATACGAGCGATCATCCGAGCGGCCACCCGCTAGGGTCTGTCCGGCGGATCTGGTCGCCTCCCGCAGGGCTCGGCTTCTGCGTCCTGGTGAGCGGGGGCCTGGTGCGTCCAGATGCAAGGCGGAGGAGGGCGACGACGCGGAGCGTCGGCAACCGACGACAACGCGGCAGATGGGCGTGCCAGGCCCCCGCGTCCCAGACAAGATCCGCCGGACAGGCCCTAGCCCCCACCCGACACCGACCCCGCCAGGAGGTGTCCCATGCCCGGCACCAGCCCTGCCAGGGGCGCGGGGAACTGCGCGACCAGCCACCCACGGCCCGCAGACGAGAACGGGGTTTTGGGGGCGCGAGGAACTGCGCAAGAAGCGACCACGGCCCGCAGGTGCGAGAGGGTTTAGGGGCGCGGGGAACTGCGCGACCAGCCACCCACGGCCCGCAGACGAAAACGGGGTTTTGGGGGCGCGAGGAACTGCGCAAGAAGCGACCACGACCCGCAGCACCGGGCAGCCACGCGCTGCGGCGCCGCCCGATCGCCCCCCGGCCTCACCCCCCGGCGCGGATACGGTCCGCAGCACGCGCGAGGTCCCGCGCCGCCAGTTCCGGATACGCGCCGAGCCGGTCATGCACCGCGCCCAGCACCGGAAGCGGCGCCGTCGCGGTGGCGAGCGCGAGGTCCTTGGCGGCCAGCGCCGTGGCGAAGGCCGCCTCGGTGGCCAGCGCCCGCCGCGCCGCGCCGCCCAACGCGCTCGCCAGCAGCGTCCGTTCGGCCATCGCGGCGGGCACGCCGAGGCGGTCGGCGAGGGCGAGCGCCTCGGCGACAACGACCACACCGCCGACCAGGGCCGTGTTGACCACCAGTTTGAGCGCGGCGGCCGAGCCGAGCGGCCCGCAGCGCGTCACGGTGCCCAGCGCGCCGAGCACCTTCTCGACGCCGTCCGCCTCACCGCCCACCAGGACGCCCAGCTCACCCGCGGCCGCCTTGTCGACGCTGCCGAGCACGGGCGCGTCCAGGAGGGTCACGCCCTCGGGCAGGAGTCCGGCGAGGTCGCGCACGGCGTCCGGCCCGATCGTCGACATCTCGATCCAGTGGGTGCCCGGCCGCAGTTGGGGCGCCGCGCTCGTCACGACCGCGGCCACGGCCGCCGGGTCGGCGAGCATGCTGATGACGACATCGGCACAGCGGACCGCGTCGCCGGGGGTGGCGGCGACGGCCGCGCCCCGGGCCGCGAGCCCTTCGGCCCGGGCGGCCGTGCGGTTCCATACGGTCAGCGAGTGTCCTGCGTCGAGGAGCCGGGTGGCCATCGGCGTGCCCATGCCGCCGAGTCCGAGAAAAGCGATCGTCGTCGTTGTCATGGCTCAGACGCTATGAGACTCCGAACCATGCGACAAGCGAATGTCTAGCATGACTCCCATGCCAGTCACGCATAGCTTGTATGAGGTCTTCCTGCGGGTCGCCGCCGACCGCTCCTTCACCTCGGCCGCCGCCTCGCTCGGCTACACCCAGTCGGCGGTGTCGCGTCAAGTCCAGTCCCTGGAGACCGAGTTGGGGGCGCGGCTCTTCGACCGGCTACCCCGGGGCGTCCGGCTCACCGAGGCCGGACGGGTGCTGCTCCCGCACGCCGAGGCGGTACGCGACCGGCTCACGGCGGCCCGCGCGGAACTCGACGCGCTGCGCACCCTGGACGGCGGACTGTTGCGGATCGGCGCGTTCGCGACGGCCGACGCGGCGTTGCTCCCCCGCGCCCTCGCCGCGTTCCGCGCGCTGCGGCCGGGGGTGAGCGTGGCCCGCACCGAGGGCCCTTCGGCCAAGCATCTGCGGCTGCTCGCGGCCGGGGACCTCGATGTGGCCGTGGTCAGCGACACGGCGGGCCAGTCCCTGGACGGCTGCACCCTGCACCATCTGCTCGACGAGCCCATGTACGTCGCCCTGCCCCAGGGCCATCGGCTCGCGGGCCGGGGCGAGGTGAGGCTGTCCGAGCTCGCCGACGAGGAGTGGGTGGCCGGGTCGGCGCGGCCCGAGGACACCCTGCTGCGCTCCGCCGCCGAGGCGGGCTTTCGGCCACGTACCGCCTATGTCGTCCAGGACTGGATCGCCAAACAGGGCTTCGTCGCGGCGGGCCTCGGGGTGACCCTGCTCCCGGCGCTCGCCGCCGATTCGGTACGCGCCGACATCACGCTGGCCGGGGTCCACCCCGAGGACGTGCCCCGCCGGGCGGTCTACGCGGCGACCCCGCGCGGCCTGACCCACTCCCCCGCCACGTCCGCCTTCCTGGCCCAACTGCGGCGATCGGCGCGGGAGTTGATGGATGACGTCGCCGCCAGGTGACGGCGGGCTCCGGTGTCCGGCGGTTCAGAGGGCGGGCGGGGTCCGGGCCGGGTCACCGTCGCCCATCGCGCCCGCGCCCGGCGACTGGCCGTCCGCGCGCCGCAGTCCGCCGCCCACGCGTCGAGGTTCGCCGCCCACGCGTCGAGGTTCGCCGCCCACGCGTCGGGTTTCGTCGCCCGCGCGGCGCGTTTCGCCGTCCGCGCGTCGGGTTTCGTCGCCCGCGCGGCGCGTTTCGCCGTCCCCGCCCCGCGTTTCGTCGTCCGCGCCCCGCGTTTGATCGTCCGCGTCCGACTCGTCGAGCAGATCCCGCACCATCAGCGTCGCGCCCGCGACCGCCCCCGGCATCAGGAAGATGGCGACCAGCGGGACGACGAAGGCGACGGCGAGCGGCACGCCGAAGCCCAGGGTCAGCAGCCGGCGCGAGCGCAGCAGTGCCAGGCGGGGCCGCAGTTCCATGCCCCGGCGCTGGAGGGCGACGGCCGTCAGCTCCTCGGTGAGGAAGAACCCGGTGACGCAGAAGCCGATGGCCGGAATGACGCTCTGGCCGATCACCGGAACGAAGCCGAGCGCGAAGAGCAGGACGCCGTAGCACCCGACCCTGATCAGGATGCGCAGGGAGTCGCGGGCGGAGATCCACAGTTCGCGTCCGAGCGAGAGGCCCGACTCGGGGGCCGCGCCACCGCTCTCGGACCGGTCGACGTCGGCGGAGAGCTTCTCGTAGAAGGGCTGGCCGACGAGCAGGGTCACGGCGGTGAAGGAGATCACCGCGAGGAACAGGCCGAGCGCGAAGACCAGCGCGGTCAGGCAGCCGCGGAACAGGCCGAGCCAGGGCGAGGACCAGTCGTCGGCGAACGGGGTCGCCCAGCCGACGAAGTCGTCGGCGCCGTAGGCGAGCCCGATCAGCGCGCCCACGTACAGGACGAGGGTGATGAGGCCGGGCAGCAGGCCGACGCCGAGCGACCTGCCGTGCCCGGCGGCCCACCGCTGTCCCTTGACCAGATATCCGAAGCCCGCCCCTAGATCACGCATGTCGCCGACCCTATCCGGCGGCCGGTGCGGGGCCGACCCGCAGGGGGCCCCGCTCCCCGCACCCCCCGCCGTGCCTGAACGGCGCTCGTTCAGGAGCGGGCGAACCGGTCGAGGGCGTCCTGGGCCGCCGCACCCATGTCCGCGTGGCTCAGGCCGTGGCCCGCGTCGTCGATCGCCAGCAGTTCACAGCCCGGCCAGCGGTCCGCGAGGGCGCGGGCCGGGTCGGGCGGGGAGCTGAGGTCCTGCCCGCCGGTGATGAGCACCCCGGGTATCTTCCCCAACTCGCTTGCGCCGCGCAGGAGTTGACCGTCTTCGAGCCAGGCCGCATGGCGCCAGTAGTGGGTGACGAGCCGGGCGAAGGTCATCCGGAAGGCGGGGTCGGCGTACCGCGAACCGCCGAAGCTCTCGGGCAGTCGCGCCCCGGGCGCCCGCACATGGGTGTCCTCCCAGCGGCACCAGTTCCGGGCGGCCTCCTCGCGTACGGCGGGATCGGGGTCGGCGAGCAGCCGGGCGTACGCGTCGACCAGTCGCTCGCCCTCGCCGGGCCGCGCCGCGTCGCGGAACTCGGCCCACGCCTCGGGGAAGTGGCCCCCCACCCCCTCGGTGATCCAGTCCACCTCGGCGCGGCTGGTCGTCGCGATCGAGAAGAGGACGACCTCGCTGACCCGGTCCGGGTGAGCCTGCGCGTACGCGAGTCCGAGCGTGGCGCCCCAAGACCCGCCGAACACCAGCCACTTGGCGATGCCGAGGTGCTCGCGCAGCTGCTCCATGTCCGCCATCAGATGGTGGGTGGTGTTGGTGGCGAGGTCCGTCGTCGCCTCACCGGCGGACGGCGTGGAGCGGCCGCAGCCCCGCTGGTCGAAGAGGACCACGCGGTAGCGCGCCGGGTCGAAGTAGCGGCGCCAGGACGGCCCCGCTCCCGAGCCGGGCCCGCCGTGCACCACGACGGCCGGCTTTCCGCCGGGGTTTCCGCACACCTCCCAGTGGACGAGGTTGCCGTCACCGGTGTCGAGCGTGCCGTGGTCGTACGGGGCTGTCTCGGGAAAGGTCATGCGGCCCAGCATGGCAAAGGACCGCGCCACCGGGGCGCGGTCCTTCGAGGTGCCGGTTACGCGACGGCGAGGTTCACCGTGATGTTGCCGCGGGTCGCCTTGGAGTACGGGCAGACCTGGTGGGCCTTCTCGATGAGGTCCTGGGCGGTGGCGCGGTCCACGTTCGGGATGGTCGCGGTGATCTCGACGTAGATGCCGAAGCCGTCGTCGTTCTTGCCGATGCCGACGTGCGCGGTGACGGTCGAGCCGGATATGTCGGCCTTCTCGTTGCGCGCGACGACGCCGAGGGCGCCCTGGAAGCAGGCGCTGTAGCCGGCGGCGAAGAGCTGCTCGGGGTTGGTGCCCGCGCCGCTGCCGCCCATCTCCTTCGGCGGGTTGACGACGACGTCCAACTGGCCGTCGTCGGTGGAGACGCGGCCGTCACGGCCGTTCTCGGCGGTGGCGACGGCGGTGTAGAGGACCTCGGACTTCTGAATGGACATGCTGGGGTGCTCCTCCTGGGTACGCGGCCGCTCGCGCCTCACGGCCGCCGGGATGTGGAAAAACCTTATCGGATCGCGGAAACCGTGAGGCGGAGTGTGCGATGGGTCACGCGCGGGCGTGACGGGCTCCTCGCCGCGTACCTGGACCCAGGAGGACGCAAGCGGCGCGCTCCCGCTCGGAACTACTCGCCGAGCGAGACGACCATCTTTCCGGTGTTCGCGCCGCGCAGCATACCGAGGAAGGCGTCGACGCCGTTCTCGATGCCGTCCACGACGGTCTCGCTGTACTTGAGCTCGCCCGAGGCCAGCCAGCCGGCGACCTCGCCGACGAACTGCTGCTGCATGCCGTAGTGGTCGCCGACGAGAACGCCCTGGAGGCGCAGCCGCTTGCCGATGACCATCGCCATGTTGCGCGGGCCGGGGGTCGGCTCGGTGTCGTTGTAGCCCGCGATCATGCCGCAGATGGTGGCGCGGCCGTGCACGTTGAGGGCGGAGATCGCCGCCTCGAGGTGCTCGCCGCCGACGTTGTCGAAGTACACGTCGATGCCGTCGGGGGCGGCCGCGCGCAGCTGGTCGAGGACCGGGCCGTTCTTGTAGTTGAAGGCGGCGTCGAAGCCGAGCTCCTCCACCAGCCACTTGACCTTCTCGTCGGAGCCGGCCGAGCCGATGACGCGCGAGGCGCCCTTGAGCCGGGCGATCTGGCCGACCTGGCTGCCGACGGCGCCGGCCGCGCCGGAGACGAACACCGCGTCGCCCTCCTTGAAGGAGGCGACCTCCAGAAGGCCCGCGTAGGCGGTGAGGCCCGGCATGCCGAGCACCCCGAGGTAGGCGGAGAGCGGGGCGAGCGCGCCGTCCACCTTGGTGGCGTGCCGGGCGTCGACGTCGGCGTACTCGCGCCAGCCGAGCCCGTGCAGGACCTGGTCGCCGACGGCGAACCCGTCGTCGTTCGAGGCGATGACCTCACCGACCGCGCCGCCGTCCATCGGCCGCTCCAGCTGGAACGGCGGGACGTAGGACTTCACGTCGTTCATACGGCCGCGCATGTACGGGTCGACCGACATGAAGAGGTTGCGGACCAGGATGCGGCCGGGCGCCGGCTCGGCGACGGGGGTCTCCCGCAGCGCGAAGTCGGACGGCACGGGCCAGCCGTTCGGGCGGGCGACGAGGTGCCATTCACGGCTGGTGGCGGGGAGTGCGGACGAGGTGGCCATGGGGTGCGTCCTCCTGCGAGCAAAAGCTGATCGATACATCGGGTACGTCGGTACCGGTACCCATGAGCGCCGGCCGGCTGCGCCGGTGCGCCGGGCGCCCCGAATACTTCAGGTACTGAAAGAACAATGCTCCCAGATATTTGAGATTGTCAAGTAACTGGGTAGGCTTCGGCGCATGGCCCCTCGAACGGATCCCCTGAGCCTCGAAGTGATCGAGCTGATCGGCACGGTCGTCGCCCGCTACTACGAGGAGTACGAGCGGGCCGCCGCCGAGCACTCCCTCACCGGCGCGCAGGCCCGGGTCCTCGGGCTGCTCTCCCTGGAGCCGATGCCGATGCGGCGGATCGCCCAGAAGCTGAAGTGCGAGCCGTCCAACATCACCGGCATCGTCGACCGCCTCGAAGCGCGGGGCCTGGTGGAGCGCCGCCCCGACCCGCTGGACCGCCGCGTCAAACTGGCCGCCCCCACCGCCGACGGCCTGGCGACCGCGGCCGATCTGCGCGCGTCCCTGAACTTCGCGAGGGAACCGCTGGCCGAACTGTCGACACGGGAGCGGACGGTGCTGCGGGATCTGCTCAAGCGGATGCTGGGCGATTAGCCCTGGCGACTAGCCCTGGCGGATGCTGGGCGATCAGCTCAAGGGGATGCCGGGCGATCAGCCCTGCGTGCTCAGGTGCACCACCACAGGAACCGGTGGCAGGTCTTGGTCGGGGTGGGAGAGGGCGGCGGCGGGGGCGGGGGCTGCTCGGAGTGGCTGGGCTCGCCCGGTCCGGGTGAATCGGAGGCTCCCGGCGAAGCCGGATCCATCGGTACGGAGGAGGAGGGCCCGGGGCCGGGAGCGGCCGAGGACGACGTCTTCGGCGAGGCGCCGTCGCGGGGCGGCTCGCTCGCGGCCCCGCCGGGCGCGGGCGCCCCGGTGGCCGGGCCGGAGCCGGGGCCGGAGCCCGGACCCCGGGCGTGCCCTTTGGAGGACACCGGTCTCGCCGCGGGTTTCGAGGGCGGCCCCGCCGCGCTGCCCGACGGCAGCGGCTGGGGGTCGGAGATCGTCTGGTCCTCCTGCACGGAGGACGCCCGGTCGTCGACGGGCGGCTCCATCGCCATCTGCACCATGCCCACCGCCCCGGCCACCAGCACCAGACCGGCCGAGCCGAACAGGATCACCTTGCCCCGCTTTCGCCGGGCCCGGCGGCCCTTGCGGGCGCGGCGATGACCGGGCGGCGCCGGCACCTCCGCGACGCCGGTGGGAGCACCGGCGTACACCAGGAGCTCGTCGTCGGGCGCGGGTGCCAGCGCCTCCACGGGTGTTCCGCAACCGGCGCAGGCCAGTGCGCCGTTGAGGTGCCGTCGGCAGGAGTGGCAGTAATCCATGGCCCAGGGAGGCTATGCGGCGGCCGGGCAACATAAGGGGCCGGAGATGTGTGGATCTTGTGCGGAAGAGCCGCCTCCTGGGCGTGGCCGCGTGACGAATCGCCATGGACCGGGGCGTTGTCAGTGGGGCCGGGCAGGATGGACGTCATGACGGAAATCGTGATGCGGCCGTTCGGTCCGCTGGACTTCCAACTCGTGCTGCTGCGGCGGATGTCCGACCACCAGCCGGGCCTCGTCGAGCAGGCGCGGCTGGAGCTGGGCGCCTCCGTGGCGCAGATGCGCGAGGCCAACAGGCGCTGGCAGGCGATGGTCCGCTCGGCCCGCTCGCGCGGCGCGCTGTCCCGCTACCGCTCGGTGCTCGGGGCGCCCGAGTCGGTGGCGCCGCGCCGGATCGGGGACCTGGACTGCGAGGCCCACCTGTGGCCGGTGCCGCTCTGGCCCGGGCTCCGGTTCGAGGTGCTGGCCGGGCCGGGGGGCGCGGTGTGGAACGAGTGGCTGGTCCGGGCCCCCGGCATACCGGGCCCCGAGCTGCGCGGGGAGGACGATCTGCGGCCGTGGTCGTGCACGGTGGACGAGGCGGCCCGTGCCTTCCCCCCGGCCCGCCCGATGGAGGGCTCGGCGCCCACGCGGTGGCAGCTCTCGATCACCCTGCCCGGCGGCGGGACCCGCGTCGCGGAGTTCACCTGGGGGCTGCTCCAGCGACTGCTGCCCTGAGGCGGAGCCCGAGGGAGGTCTTCGACCCGCCGTCGGGCAAGGCACCGACAGGGCGCGCCGGGCGGGGTGGGCTGCTGCGACGTCCGGGCAGCTAGCCACCGCCGGCGCGCTTGACCTGCGCCGTGTCCGCTTTCTGGCTGGTCGTCAGCTCGTATGCCCCCTACCGGCGCATCCCAGCGCGCGTCGGCCCCCGCGCGGTCGCATGATGCGAACTAAGTACCGCTCTCGGGAGGATCTGCCGTGACCGTCAGTCTTGAGCAGTTGCGCCGTTGCCATGTTGCCGTCGACCTCGGGGCCGCAAGAACCCGGGTCTACGTCAAGGGAGCCGGACTCGTCGTGGACGAGCCGAGCGTGGCTGCCGTCAACACCCGCACCGGCGCGCTCATCGCCGTCGGCGCCTTCGCCGAACAGATGACGGGCCGCACGCCCGACTACATCCGGGTGGCCCGCCCGGTGTCCGGCGGCACCGTCGTCGACATCGAGATGGCCCAGCGCATGCTGCGTCATCTCCTGGGCGAGAAGCTCCGCCGCCAGTTGCGCCGCAAGCCGAGGCTGCGCGCCGCCGCCTGCACCCCGCACGACAGCGACCCGCTGGCGCAGCGCGCCGCGATGGAGACCCTGGTGGGCCTCGGTGCCCGCCGGGTCGAGCTGGTCGACACCCTGATCGCGGCCGCCGTCGGCTGCGGGCTCCCGGTCGAGCAGCCCACCGCCACCATGATCATGGTGTGCGGGGCCGCCACGACCCAGATCGCCGTGCTCTCGCTCGGCGCCATCGTCACGGCCGTCCGCATCCCCGTCGGCGGCGAGGCCATCGACCACGCGGTCATCCAGCACCTGCGCCACCAGCACGAACTGATGCTGCCCAGCCAGTCCGTGCGCCCGCTGCAACTCGCGCTGCGCGGCAACGGCCTGACCTCGCAGGGGCCCGCGTCCACCGAGATCCACGGCCGTGACGTCGCGACCGGTCTGGCCCGTTCGGTCCTGGTCGACACGGCCGCCGTGCGCAACGCCATCCACACCCCGCTGACCGCCGTGCTCGACGGCATCGGCAAGGTGCTCCGCGACTGCCCGCCCGACCTGGTCGCCGACCTCGCCGAGCGGGGCATCATGATGGTCGGCGGCAGCGCCCTGCTCCCGGGCCTCGACCAGATGCTGCGCGACTCCACGGGCATGCCGGTCCACATCGCCGAGCGGCCCGACGTCTGCGCGATCCTGGGCCTCGGCTCGATGCTGGAGGGGACGATCCAGCCGATGGCGCTGGCCCCCGCCCCGATGGCCGAGTGACCGGCACGACAACCGTGGCTGCCGGGACGGACGGCCGGGGTGCGGAATCCTCGAAGGATGACTGAAGCGGAGGGGCTGGGCGGCGCGGAGCCGGGAGGCCGGCGCCGCCCGTCCCGCCCCACCTCCGACACCCCGCCGAACCCGCACCCGGCCGCCCCCCAGGACCCGACGGCCACCGACCCGGGCACCCCCGCCCCCGAACACCCGGCCGCCACCGAACCAGGCACCCCCGGCGGCGAACACCCGACCGCCACCGAACCAGGCACCCCCAACCCCGAACACCCGGCCGCCACCGAACCAGGCACCCCCAACCCCGAACACCCGGCCGCCACCGAACCAGGCACCCCCAACCCCGAACACCCGGCCGCCACCGAACCAGGCACCCCCAACCCCGAACACCCGGCCGCCACCGAACCGGGCACCCCCAACCCCGAACACCCGGCCGCCACCGGATCATCAGGCACCCCCGGCGGCGAGGCCGACTCCGTCGCGCCCCGGTTGCCGATGCTCCTGGAGGCCGTGCTCGGCGTCGGGACCGATCTCGAACTGCGCACCACGCTCCAGCACATCGTGGAGTCCGCGGCCGAGCTGACCGACGCACGGTACGGGGCGCTCGGAGTGGTCGACCCCGAACGCGGGCGGCTCACCGACCTGTTCACCACCGGCCTCACCGACGCCGAACGCGAACGGATCGCCTCGCTGCCCGACGGCCACACCGGGTTGCTCGGCGCCCTCATCCAGGACCCGCGTCCGCTGCGCCTCGACGACCGGCGCACCGACCCCCGTTCGGCCGACCTGCCGCCCGGCCACCCCCCGATGCGCTCGTTCCTGGGCGTACCGATCCGGGTGCACACCCAGGTCTTCGGCAACCTCTACCTCACCGAGAAGCGCGGCGGCCCCTTCACCGAGGAGGACCTCGCGCTGCTGCGGGTGCTCGCCGCGCAGGCCGGCATCGCCATCGGCAACGCCCGCCTGTACGAGACCGTACGGGTGCGGGAGCGCTGGATCGAGGGCGCGGCGGCCGTCACCACCTCCCTGCTCACCGGCGAGAGCGCCGCAGACGCCCTGATGAAGGTGGCCGAGCGGGCCCGGCTGCTCGCGGACGCGGCGGCGGGGGTGGTGCTCCAGCCCACCGCGGCCGGCGGCATGGAGATCGTCGCGGCCTCCGCGCCGGACGACCCCGACGACATCGTGGGGACGACGATCGAGCCGGGATCGCCGGTCCTGGTCCAACTCCTGGGCGGGGAGCCGGTGTTCCTGGAGGACTCGGCGACCGACCCGCGGATGACCACCCATGTGCGCAGCCGTTTCGGGCCGAGCATGATGCTGCCGCTCCAGAGCGGCGGCAAGCTGATCGGCACGCTCGCCCTGCCCCGGCGGCGCGGCGCCCGCCCGTACACGGCGGTCGACCGGCTGCTCGCCGCCCAGTTCGCCTCGCAGGCCGCGCTCGCCCTGGTCCTCGCCGACGCCCAGCACAACCGCGAGCAGCTCGCCGTGTACGAGGACCGCGACCGCATCGCCCGCGACCTCCACGACCTGGTCGTCCAGCGCCTGTTCGCCACCGAGATGATGCTGGAGTCGACCCGGCGCCGGGCGGAGAAGGCCGCGGCCGACGACACCGACGAGATGCTGACCCGGGCCGTCGACGAGCTCGACTCCACCATCCAGGAGGTGCGCACCGCGATCTTCGCCCTCCAGCAGCCGCCCGCCGACGCCCCGACCACCCCGCGCGGCCGGGTGCTGCGCGAGACGGCGGGCGCGGGCGCGCTGCTCGGCTTCCGGCCCTCGGTGCGTTTCGAGGGCGCGGTGGACACCCTCGTCGGCGAGCCGGTGGACGCCCAGCTGGTGGCGGCCCTGCGCGGCGCCCTCGCCGCGGCGCACCGCAGGGCAGGGGTGTCCTCGGTGCGCGTCGTGGTGGACGCGGGCGCCGAACTCCCCGACGGGCGGCCCGGGGTGCGGCTCACCGTCGTCGACAACGGCATGCGCGACGACGGCATCCGCGGCACGACCCTCACCTGGCAGGCCCCGCTCCCCTAGGCCAGCCCGGCGCCGGGGGCGGGCGGAGAAAATGAGCTGCGTACGGCAGGTCCGGGCCCCACAGTGAGGGCCATGAGCGAGCTGTGGACGACGGCGCTGGCGGGCGCGGCGGCGGGCCTCGGGGTGGCCGTGCCGGTGGGCGCGGTCGGCGTGCTGCTGATCCAGGAGGGCATGCGCGAGCGGCGCGGCGCGATGGCCGCGGCGGCGGCCGTCGCCACGGTCGACCTGGCCTACGCGGCCCTCGCCACGGCACTCGGCCCGCTGGTCGCCGACGCGCTGTCCGGCGTGGAGGCCTGGGTGCGCCTGGCCTCCGCCCTGGTACTCGCCACCATCGCCGGCCACGGCCTGTGGGCGTCACGGCGACGCCCGGCACGGGAGCTGGAGGCGTCACCGGGCGCCCCGGCACCGCCGACGCGAGAAGCGCACGCGGAGCCGGGCGCCCTGGCAAGGCCGACGCGGCAAACGGCACACGCCGCCCCGACCAACCCGGCGGCCCCACCCCAGGAAGCGCACGCCGCCCCGACCAACCCGGCGGCCCCACCCCAGGAAGCGCCGCACGCCGCACCGGGCGCCCCGGCGAGCCCACCCCAGGACGCGGCACACCCCGCCCCGACCGACCCGGCAAGGCCGACGCGGCAAGCGGCGCACGCGGCGCCACCCAAGCCACCCGGCCCCGCCCGCACCTTCGTCCGGTTCACGGCGCTCACCCTCATCAACCCGACGACCGCCCTCTACTTCGCCGCGCTGACCACCGCCCGGGGCTCCTCCCTCCGGGGCGGCGCGGCGGGCGCGGTGTTCGTGGCGGGGGTCTTCGCGGCCTCGCTCCTGTGGCAGCAGTTCCTGGTGGCCGCGAGCGGCTTCGCCGGCGCCCGGATCTCTCCGGCCGCCCGGGCCTGGACGTTCCGCGCCGGGTACGGGCTCGTCGCCCTGTACGCCGTGAAGGTGGCGCTCCCCCTGCCGTGACGGTGCTCACGCTTGGGGTGACTCCAGCGGGATGCCAGGACGCGTACGGCAGGATGCGGATCATGCGTCCGAACGGCGCCGCGCCGGGTCGACGACCCCGGCCCGCCCCCGTTCGGGCCCGCCCGCGCCGTCGACATCGAGGAGTCCCGTACGTGTCCCCTCTTCTGCCCCGCCTGTACGCCGCCGAGCCCCGCGAGGCGATCCGCTTCGGCGAGCACGCGCTGACCTACGCCGAACTGGCGGGCTCCGCGGGCGCGCTGGCCCGCCGGATCGCGGACGCGGGCCGGGTCGCGGTCTGGGCGACGCCGACCCCGGCGACCGTGGTCGGCGTGGTGGCGGCGCTCGTCGCGGGCGTACCGGCGGTGCCGCTGAACCCGAAGACGGGCGAGCGGGAGCTGACCCACATCGTCGGCGACAGCGAGCCGACCGTGGTGCTGGCCGGCCCGGACGACCAACTCCCGCCCGCGCTGGCCGCGTTGGAGCGTATCGACGTCATCGCGGACGGGACGGCCGGGGACGGGACGGCCGGGGGCCTGCCCGCCGAGCCCGCCGACTCGGCGCCGGCCCTGATCGTCTACACCTCCGGCACGACCGGCCCGCCCAAGGGCGCGGTGCTGCCGAGGCGGGCCCTCGCGGCGACCCTCGACGCGCTCCAGGACGCCTGGGCCTGGACGGCCGACGACGTCCTGGTGCACGGGCTCCCGCTGTTCCACGTCCACGGCCTGATCCTGGGCGTCCTCGGCCCGCTGCGCCGCGGCGGCTCGGTGCGCCACCTCGGCCGGTTCTCGGTCGAGGGCGTCACCCGGGAGCTGACGGCGGGCGCGACCATGCTGTTCGGGGTGCCGACGATGTACCACCGCATCGCCGAAGTCATCGACGCGCGGCCGGAGTTGGCGAAAGCGCTGGCGGGGGCGCGGCTGCTGGTGTCCGGTTCCGCGGCGCTGCCCGCGCCCGACCACCGGCGCATCGCCCGGGCGGCGGGCCGGCCGGTGATCGAGCGGTACGGCATGACGGAGACCCTGATGCTGTGCGCCCAGCGGGCGGACGGCGGGGCGCGCCCCGGCGCGGTCGGCACCCCCCTGCCCG
Source organism: Streptomyces hundungensis (assembly GCF_003627815.1). Lineage (NCBI taxonomy): Bacteria > Bacillati > Actinomycetota > Actinomycetes > Kitasatosporales > Streptomycetaceae > Streptomyces > Streptomyces hundungensis. The sequence goes on along the minus strand of NZ_CP032698.1, from coordinate 5,923,376 downwards.
GCGTCGAACTGCGCCTGGCGGAGGAGGCCGACGGCATCGGCGAGATCCAGGTACGCGGCCCCAGCCTGTTCAGCGGCTATCTGAACCGGCCGGACGCGACGGCGGCGGCCTTCACCGAGGACGGCTGGTTCCGCACCGGAGACATGGCGAGCAGGGACCCGGACGGGCAGGTGCGGATCGTCGGCCGCAAGGCCACCGACCTCATCAAGAGCGGCGGCTACAAGATCGGCGCGGGTGAGATCGAGAACGCGCTGCTCGACCACCCCGGGGTGCGCGAGGCGGCGGTGACGGGCGAGCCGGACGAGGACCTGGGCGAGCGCATCGTGGCGTGGGTGGTGCCCAGCGATCCCCAACTGCCGCCCAGTAAGGTCGAGTTGGCCGACCATGTGGCCAACCAGCTCGCCCCCCACAAGCGCCCGCGCGTGGTGCGTTATCTGTCCGAGCTGCCCCGAAACGAGATGGGCAAGATCATGAAGCGAGCCCTGCATGTCTGAGCGGATGTCTGAGCGGATGTCGGCGCGGGACGCCATCGCGGCCGTGACCCGGGACTTCACCGAACTCCCGCTGCCGGAGGGCGAGTTCCCCGAGGACGGCCCCCTCGCCTGGGCGGGTTACGACGCTGCGCGCGCACGGGCGACGGAGCGTACGGGTGAGACGGAGTCGGTGGTCCCCGGCGTCGCCACCATCGAGGGGCGGCCCTGTGTGCTGGTCTCCTTCGAATTCGGCTTCCTGGGAGGTTCCCTTGGCCGGCGCACCGGCGACCGCCTGGAGGCGGCGTACGAAACGGCCCGCGAGCGGCGCCTTCCGCTGGTCTCGCTGATCGCCACGGGCGGCAGCCGGATGCAGGAGGGCGTGCTCGCGCTGGCCCAACTCCAGCGGGTGGCACGCCAGTCGGCACTGCTGCGGGAGGCGGGGCTGCCGCAGATCGCGGTGGTGCGCGACCCGACGACCGGCGGCGGCTGGGCGACGCTGGGCGCGGGCGCCGATGTGGTCCTCGCCCTGCCGGGCGTCCAGATCGGCTTCGCGGGCTCCCGGGTGCGCCCGGCGGACGCGGACCCGGCGGCCTACCGCGCGGAGGGCCAACTGGCGGCGGGCCAGATCGACGCGATCGTACGGAAGGAGGAGTTGCGGGGTGTCCTCGCGGGCTGGCTGACCCTGCTCGGCGGCGCCCGGCCGACCGGGCCCGCGCCGGTCCCGGAGGCCTTCGGCACCTCCGGTCTGCCCGAGGACGGCTGGGACGCGGTGAGCCGGGCCCGCGCCGCGGGACGGCCCCGCGCCGAGGCCTATCTGGACGCCTACTTCCCGCACCGCCAGGCCCTGGTGGGCGACCGGTGCGGAGGCGTGGACCCGGGGATGCTGTGCGGCTTCGGCCTGCACGCGGGGGCGAGTTACGCCTACGCGGCGCAGACCGGTACCGCGACCCGTCCGGCGGGGTACCGCGCCGCGGCCCGTCTGATCCGCCTCGCCGACCGCCTGGGCATCCCGGTCCTGACCCTCATCGACACCCCGGGCGCCGCGAACGACGCGGAGGCGGAGCGGGCCGGGCAGGGGGCGGCGATCGCCGACGCGTTCGCGGCGGTGGCCTCCGCGCGGGTGCCGGTGACGACCCTGGTCATCGGCGAGGGCGGCTCGGGCGGCGCGCTCGCCCTGACGTCCCCCGACCGCACCTGGGTGACGGCGGACAGCTACTTCTCGGTGATCGCGCCGGAGCTCGCCGCGGCCATCCTGAAACGGGACGCCTCCCAGGTGCGGCCCACCGCCTCCCAACTCCGGCTGCGCCCCCAGGACTTGGTGGAGCTGGGCGTGGCGAGGGGCGTCCTGGGCGCCTAGGGCCTGTCCGGCGGATCTTGTCTGGGACGCGGAAGCCGAGCCCTGCGGGAGGCGACCAGATCCGCCGGACAGACCCTAGCTCCCCGCTACGGAACGGGGTGGCGGCCGTCGTAGCGCGCGAAGTCGCGGCGGCCGAGGCCGAGCAGGGTCACCGCGAGGACGCAGGCAAGGCCGCCGCCGACCACCATGACGGTGGGCGAGGTGAGGTCGGCGACCGTGCCGGCGAGGAAGTCGCCGAGCCTCGGGCCGCCCGCGACCACGACGATGAAGACGCCCTGGAGCCGGCCGCGCATGTCGTCGGGGGCGGCGACCTGCATCATCGTGTTGCGGAACACCATGGACACGGTGTCCGAGAACCCGGCGACGGCCAGCATGAGCAGGCCGAGCCACAGCTGGCGGGTCAGTCCGAACGCCGCGATGGCGGCGCCCCATCCGCCGACCGAGATCAGCACCGCGAGCCCGTGCCGGTGGATGCGGCCCTGCCAGCCGGAGAACACCCCGCCGAGCAGCGCGCCGATCGCGGGCGCCGCGACCAGCAGCCCCGTGGTGCGGGCGTCGCCGCCGTACCAGAGGACGGCGATGGCCGGGAACAGGGCGCGGGGGTGGGCCAGGATCATCGCGCAGAAGTCGCTGAAGAAGGTCATCCGCAGATTGGGCCGGGTGGCCAGGAACCGCAGCCCCTCCAGGATCGAGGGCCGCTTGGTGCCGGTCCGGTCGGGCAGCATCGCGGGCAGCCGCCACATCGCGTAGAGGGAGGCGGCGAAGGTGATCGCGTCGATGAGGTACGCCGTCTTGTACCCGGCGAAGCCGACGACGAGACCGCCCAGCATCGGACCGACGAGCGTACCGGTCGTCATGATCATGGAGTTGAGGGCGTTGGCGGCGGGCAGGTGCTCGGGCGGCAGCAGCTTGGGGATCATCGCCGACCGTGCGGGGGCGTTCAGTGCCTGGCAGACCGACTGGAGCGCGATCACCGCGTACAGGAACCACACGTTCGCCACCCCGGCGAAGGTCCCGGCCGCGAGCGCCCCGGACAGCGCGGCCGATCCGAGCGCGCTGTGGAGCCCGAGCTTGCGGCGGTCCACGGTGTCGGCGATGGCGCCGCCGTACAGACCGAACGCGATCAGCGGTACGAGCGTGAAGATGCCGACCAGGCCCACGTAGAAGCTGGAGCCGGTGAGGTCGTAGACCTGGAGGGAGATGGCGAGCGCGGTCATGCCGCTGCCGACCCAGGACACCATGTTGCCGAACCAGAGCCTGCGGTAGTCCGCGGATATACGGAAGGGGGTGAGGTCGGCGAGGATCCGCCGCCGGACCCCCGCCCCGCCCGGGGCACCCCCGCCCCCGGTGCCCGCCCGGGGTCCCGCGGCGGGGGACGGCGTTGTCGGGGGAGTCTCGGTGGGCTGCTCGGCTTGTTCGGTCACGCGGGATGCTAACCCCGCCCGGTAGCACCCAGGTAGGGGCGACCTCACGCACCCCCGCCCTTGAGCGTGGGCGGGGGTGCGACCCCAGCGCCACTCCGGCCATGACCGCTAAGGTCCCGCCCGTCCCGCATCCCGCATCCCGCATCCCGCGGCGGCCCGCCGTGCCCCGGGCGGGTCAATGCACCGGCAGCCCATTTCCCGGCAATCCACGGCAGTGGAGAAGCGGTGATCATGCCCCCACGAGCACATCGCCTCAGGTCGGGGGCGCATCGGCCGCATTCGGTCGCGTTCGGCACCCTTATGCCGCACCTACATGCGCGCGCCGAAGCCTCCGGTCGCCGCTACGCTTCCCCCGATCAGTAAAGCGTCGTCGCCGCCCCCGCCGTCATCAGGCGGGGGCGGCGACGCATCTCGCCGGAAGGCCCACCATGAACACTCTGATCTCCGCCGCCGCCCGCAGCGCCGCCACCCCGCAGACGGCCCGGCGGGTGCCGCTCGCCGCGCGCGCGGCGGCCCAGCACGCCGGCCGCGTCCCCACCGCCCTCGACCGCGTCACCACGGCCGCGGCCAACGTGCCCAGCGCTTCTGCCTTCCAGTCCGCCCTGTGAAGGCTTGGTAACCCCCGAGCCCCCGCAGAGGCCCCCGGCACCCGCACCAACCGTGCGCGCCACCGGGGGCCTTCGTCGTACCCCGGCCCGAAAGCCCGCCCGAGACCCCGCCCGACACGCCGAGTTGAGCCATTCGTGGCCCCCGCGCCGAAAACGGGCCGAGGCTCGCGAGCAGCCCCCGGACAGCAGCGCGCCCTGGCCGGAAAGACCCGGCCAGGGCGGTAAAACAACAGGTCGCAACGTTTCTGCACGGGGACCCGGAGTGGGGCGGGTGGGACTCGAACCCACGGCCGACGGATTATGAGTCCGCTGCTCTAACCGGCTGAGCTACCGCCCCTAACGGCGCGTCGCGCACATGTGTGCGCGCCGTCTGCCGCAGCATAGCCGCTCATACGATCTCCTGCCTCGGATGGTCGGCATCGCACGCCCATGAGGACTTCGCGGAGATCCCGGCGGTTCCGCCGGATACGAAAAAGGACCCCGAAGGGTCCGATTCCGCTGCTCTCCCGACTGGACTCGAACCAGTAACCTGCCGATTAACAGTCGGCTGCTCTGCCAATTGAGCTACAGGAGACCGAGCTCCCCCGACTGGACTCGAACCAGTAACCTGCCGATTAACAGTCGGCTGCTCTGCCAATTGAGCTACAGGGGAATGTCTCGTTGCGGCGAACGTACCTACCTGGATGTTCCCGGGCGGCGTGCGTTCGCTGCGACACATACATTAGCGCAAGCAGGGGGGTGCTCCGCCAATCGGTTCCGCCCTGGGTGATCACGGGGCTGCGCGGGTAGGCGCGGCACACACGCTAGGGAAGGGTGACCACCATGCGATACCGGCTCACGTTCGTCGTCGGACTGGCTCTCGGATACGTGCTCGGAACCCGGGCCGGCCGCGAGCGCTACGAGCAGTTGAAGAAGTCCGCACGTCAGGTGGCTCAGAACCCCGCGGTGCGCAACACCGCCGAGTCGGCCGCGCAGACCTCGCGCGCCGCGGCGGGCAAGGCGTTCCACGCGGTGAGCGAGAAGGTCGGCGACAAGATGCCCGCCTCCGTCAGCGACCGGGTGCGCTCCCTGCGCGAGCGCACGGGCACCGAGGACGAGTGGGGCACCAGCAACACCTGACCCACGGGCACCCCCGCGTGCCCTCGACCGTGCCGGGCGACAGCGTTGTCCCGGCCACCGCCGTCCCAGGAGTCCCTCGCGTGCGGCAGAATCGTCAACCATGGGGATAGTCGCCGGGCTGGACAGCTCTTCCGCCTTCACTCGCATCGTCGTCTGCGACACCGACACGGGTGCCGTGCTGCGGCAGGGGTACGCCCCGCACCCGGTGGAACCCAAGGCGACCGAGGTGGATCCGCAGGCGTGGCTCCTCTCGCTCGGTGAGGCGGCGGCCGGCGGGCTCCTCGAAGGCGTCCAGGCCATCGGGGTCTGTGCCCAGCAGCACGGACTGCTGCCGCTGGACGGCCAGGGCAACCTCGTGCGGCCCGCGCTGACCGGCAACGACAAGCGGGCGCAGGTCGCCGCGGCCGACCTCGTCGACGGGCTCGGCAGCCGGGAGGCCTGGGCGCAGGCCGTCGGGTGTGTGCCGCAGGCTGCCCAGGCGGTGGCCAAACTGCGCTGGCTGGCACGGCACGAACCCGAGGCCGCCCAGCGCACCGCCGGCGTGCTCCAGGCCCACGACTGGCTGGTGTGGCAACTGCTCGGCCGGCCCGCCCGGCGCACCACCGACCGCGGTGCCGCCTCCGGCACCGGGTACTGGTCCGCCGCCACCGGCTTCTACCGCCCCGATCTGGTCGAGCTCGCGCTCGGCCACCAAGTGGCGCTGCCCGAGGTGCTCGGCCCCTCGGACGCGGCCGGCACCACCCCCGAAGGCCTGCTCATCTCGGCCGGCACCGGCGAGACGATGGCGGCCGCGTTCGGGCTCGGGGTCGGGGTGGGCGACGCGGTGGTCTCGCTCGGCGCCTCGGGCTCGGTCATGGCCGTGCACCACGAGGCGCTGGCCGACCCGAGCGGGATGATTACGTCCTTCGCCGACGCCACGGGCATGCATCTGCCCGTCGTCCATACGAGCAACGCCGTCCGCACCCTGCGCGGGACGGCGGAACTGCTCGGCGTGGAGGATCTCGCCGAACTCAGCGCCCTCGCCCTCAAGTCCACCCCCGGCGCCAGCGGGCTCGTCCTGCTGCCCTACCTGGAAGGCGAGCGCACCCCCCGCCTCCCGCACGCCGCGGGCACCCTGGCCGGGCTGCGCCGCGAGTCGATGAAGCCCGAACACCTGGCGCGGGCCGCCTTCGAGGGCATGCTCTGCTCGCTGGGCGACGCCCTGGACGTGCTGCGGATGCGCGGAGTCGAGGTGCGGCGGGTCTTCCTGCTCGGCGCCGCCGCGGAACTGCCCGCCGTACAGGCGGCCGCGCCCGCCCTGTTCGGTACGCAGGTCGTGGTCCCCCAGCCCGCCGAGTACGCGGCGCTCGGCGCCGCCCGGCAGGCGGCCTGGGCGCTCGGCGTCTCCCAGGGGACGCTCGGCGCGCACACCCCGCCGGCCTGGCAGGGCGCGGCGGCGCAGATATTCGAGCCGGGGGAGGAACTCTCCGTCGGACAGGCGGTGCGTCAGCAGTACATCGCCACCCGTGACGAGATCCACCCCGGCGCCTTCGGCCAGGGTTCTTGACTCCGGCCCCGGCCACGCTCTTTGCTATTCCTTTTGACTCGGGCTGGATAATCGCTTGAGCTTCCAGCGGTGGAGTGTCGCAAGATGGGGGGTCGAACCCCCGATCTTGCCGACCCGGAGAGCCTGCGCGTGCTCATACGACTCCTGCGGTCCCATCTAGGGCCGTACAAGAAACCGATCGCCCTGCTGGTGCTGCTGCAACTGCTCCAGACCAGCGCCACCCTCTATCTGCCCACCCTGAACGCGGACATCATCGACCAAGGCGTTGTGAACGGGGACACGGGTTACATCCTGACCCACGGCGCCATCATGATCGCCGTCAGTCTCGTCCAGGTGTTCTGCAACATCGGAGCCGTCTTCTACGGCGCCAGAACCGCCGCGGCCCTCGGGCGCGACGTCCGGGCCGGGGTCTTCGCGCGGGTGCAGTCCTTCTCGGCCCGCGAGGTCGGACAGTTCGGCGCACCGTCCCTGATCACCCGGACCACCAATGACGTCCAGCAGGTCCAGATGCTGGTCCTGATGGCGTTCACGCTGATGGTGTCCGCGCCGATCATGTGTGTCGGCGGCATCGTCATGGCGCTCGGCCAGGACGTTCCGCTGTCGGGTGTGCTCCTCGCCGTCGTTCCCGTCCTCGGCATCGCGGTCTCGCTGATCGTGCGCAGGATGCGGCCGCTCTTCCGCACCATGCAGACCCGTCTGGACACGGTCAACCGCGTGCTGCGCGAGCAGATCACCGGCAACCGCGTGATCCGGGCGTTCGTACGGGACGAGTACGAGCAGGAGCGCTTCCGGGGCGCCAACACCGAACTCACCGACGTCTCCCTCGCCACCGGCCGGCTGATGGCGCTGATGTTCCCCACCGTCATGACCGTCGTGAACCTGTCGTCGGTGGCCGTGGTCTGGTTCGGCGCGCACCGCATCGACAGCGGCGGCATGCAGATCGGCCAGCTCACCGCGTTCCTGGCGTACCTCATGCAGATCGTGATGGCCGTCATGATGGCCACCTTCATGTTCATGATGGTGCCCCGCGCCGAGGTCTGCGCCGAGCGCATCGAGGAGGTCCTGGGCACGGACACCAGCGTGGTGCCGCCCAAGAGCCCCGTCACCGAACTGCGCCGCCACGGCCATCTTCAGGTGCGGGGCGCCGACTTCAAGTACCCCGGCGCCGAGGCGTCCGTGCTGCGCGGCGTCGAACTCGTGGCCCGCCCCGGCGAGATCACCGCGATCATCGGCTCCACGGGCAGCGGCAAGTCGACCCTCCTCGGGCTCGTGCCGCGCCTCATGGACGCCACCGATGGCCAGGTGCTCGTCGACGGCGAGGACGTCCGCACGCTCGACCCCGTGCTGCTCGCCAAGACGGTGTCGCTGGTGCCGCAGAAGCCCTATCTCTTCTCGGGCACGGTCGCCACCAACCTGCGGTACGGCAACCCCGACGCGAGCGACGAGGAGCTGTGGCACGCGCTGGAAGTGGCGCAAGCCAAGGAGTTCGTGACCAAGCTGGAGGGCGGTTTGGACGCGCCGATCGCCCAGGGCGGCACCAATGTCTCCGGCGGCCAGCGCCAGCGGCTCGCGATCGCGCGGACGCTGGTGCAGCGCCCGGAGATCTACCTCTTCGACGACTCCTTCTCGGCGCTCGACTACGCCACCGACGCGGCGCTGCGCTCCGCGCTCGCCCGCGAGACCGCCGAGGCGACGGTCGTGATCGTCGCCCAGCGGGTCTCCACCATCCGCGACGCCGACCGGATCGTCGTCCTCGACGAGGGACGGGTCGTCGGCACCGGCCGCCATCACGAACTGATGGCCGGCAACGAGACGTACCGGGAGATCGTGCTCTCCCAGCTGACGGAGGCTGAGGCGGCATGAGCGGGCCCGGTGGACGCATGATGATGGGCGGCGGTCCCGACCAGCGCTCCCTCAATTTCAAGGAATCCGGAAAGCGGCTCCTCAAGGGGCTCGCTCCGGAGAAGGCGACCCTGAGCGTGATGATGCTCGCGGTCGTCGTCAGTGTCGGCCTGACCGTCATCGGACCGAAGATCCTCGGCCGGGCGACCGACCTGGTCTTCGCCGGTGTCGTGGGCCCGCGCTTCCCGGACGGCATGACCAAGACGCAGGCCCTTGAGGCGCTGCGCGCCAAGGGCCAGGGCGGCCTCGCCGACATGCTCTCGGGCGTGGACTTCGCCCCCGGCGACAGCATCGACTTCGGCGCGGTCGGCTCCGTCCTGCTCACGGCGCTCGCGGTGTACCTCGGTGCCGGTCTGATGATGCTGGTGGCGACCCGGCTCTCCAACCGGGCCATCAACAAGACCGTGTTCCGGATGCGCGAGGACATCCAGACCAAACTGTCGCGACTGCCCCTGTCCTACTTCGACCAGGCCAAGCGCGGTGAGGTGCTCAGCCGCGCCACCAACGACATCGACAACATCTCGCAGACGATGCAGCAGACGATGGGCCAGCTCATCAACTCGCTGCTCACCATCGTCGGCGTCCTGGTGATGATGTTCTGGATCTCGCCGCTGCTGGCCCTGGTGGCGCTGGTCACGGTGCCGCTGTCGGTGGTCGTGGCCACCAAGGTCGGCAAGCGGTCGCAGCCGCAGTTCGTCCAGCAGTGGAAGTCCACGGGCAAGCTGAACGCGCACATCGAGGAGATGTACACCGGGCACGCCCTGGTGAAGGTGTTCGGGCGCCAGCAGGAGTCGGCCAACGCCTTCGCCGAACAGAACGACGCGCTGTACGAGGCGTCGTTCCGGGCGCAGTTCAACAGTGGTGTGATGCAGCCGCTGATGATGTTCGTCTCCAACCTGAACTACGTCCTGGTGGCGGTCGTCGGCGGCCTGCGGGTGGCGACCGGCTCGCTCTCCATCGGTGACGTCCAGGCCTTCATCCAGTACTCGCGGCAGTTCTCGATGCCGCTGACCCAGGTCGCCTCCATGGCGAACCTGGTGCAGTCCGGTGTCGCCTCCGCCGAGCGGATCTTCGAACTGCTCGACGCCGAGGAGCAGGAACCGGACACCGCATCGCCGGAGCGCCCCGAGGTGCTGCGCGGCGCGGTCGCACTGGAGGGCGTCTCGTTCCGGTACGAACCGGAGAAGCCGCTCATCGAGGACCTCTCGCTCACGGTGGAGCCCGGACACACCGTCGCGATCGTCGGCCCCACGGGCGCCGGCAAGACGACGCTGGTCAATCTGCTCATGCGGTTCTACGAGGTCACCGGTGGCCGGATCACCCTGGACGGGGTGGACGCGGCGCGGATGACCCGCGAGGAGCTGCGGTCCTCCATCGGCATGGTGCTCCAGGACACCTGGCTGTTCGGCGGGACGATCGCCGACAACATCGCGTACGGCGCGGCGAAGGAAGTCACCCGCGAGGAGATCGAGGAGGCGGCGAAGGCGGCCCACGCGGACCGCTTCATCCGCACCCTGCCCGAGGGCTACGACACCGTCATCGACGACGAGGGCAGCGGCGTCAGCGCGGGCGAGAAGCAGCTCATCACCATCGCGCGGGCGTTCCTGTCCGACCCGGTGATCCTCGTCCTCGACGAGGCGACGAGTTCGGTCGACACCCGTACCGAGGTGCTGATCCAGAAGGCGATGGCGCGGCTCGCCCACGGGCGTACGTCGTTCGTCATCGCGCACCGGCTCTCCACGATCCGGGACGCGGACGTCATCCTGGTGATGGAGAACGGCTCGATCGTCGAACAGGGCACGCACGACGAACTGTTGGCGGCCGAGGGCGCGTACGCCCGCCTGTACGCGGCCCAGTTCGCCCAGGCGGTAGCCGAAGTCGACTGACGAACCCGGCAATTGGGAGGCCGGTACGGGGGTGTTCCGTACCGGCCCTCGTCAGTCCAGGTAACCCCGCAGCTGATCCGCGAACGCGTGATCGCGGAGTTTGTTCAGCGTCTTCGACTCGATCTGGCGGATCCGTTCGCGCGTCACCCCGAAGATCCGCCCTATCTCCTCCAGCGTGCGCGGCCGCCCGTCGGCGAGCCCGTAACGCAGTTGGACGACCTTGCGCTCGCGCTCGCCGAGCGTGGAGAGCACCGCCTCCAGGTGCTGGCGCAGCAGCAGGAACGCGGCGGACTCGACGGGCGAGGCGGCGTCGCCGTCCTCGATGAGGTCGCCGAGCGCGACGTCGTCCTCCTCCCCCACCGGCGCGTGCAGCGAGACCGGTTCCTGGGCGAGACGCAGCACCTCGCCGACCCGCTCCGGGGTGAGGTCGAGGTGGGCGGCGACCTCGTCGGGGGTCGGCTCGTAGCCGCGTTCCTGGAGCATCCGGCGCTGGACGCGCACCACGCGGTTGATGAGTTCGACGACGTGCACGGGGACGCGGATGGTGCGGGCCTGGTCGGCGAGCGCCCGCGACATGGCCTGGCGGATCCACCAGGTCGCGTACGTCGAGAACTTGTAGCCGCGCGCGTAGTCGAACTTCTCGACCGCCCGGATCAGCCCGAGGTTTCCCTCCTGGACCAGGTCGAGCATGGTGAGCCCGCGGCCCACGTACCGTTTGGCGACGGAGACCACCAGACGCAGGTTGGCCTCGATCAGGCGCCGTTTCGCCATCCGGCCCATGACGACCAACTTGTCGAGGTCCAGGGCGAGTTGGGAGTCCAGGTCGGGGGTGCTGGTCAGCTTCTCCTCGGCGAACAGGCCCGCTTCGACACGCCGCGCGAGCTCGACCTCCTCGGCCGCGGTGAGCAGCGGAATGCGGCCGATCTCGCGCAGATACTGGCGGAAGAGGTCGGAGGACGGGCCGCCGGTGTCCACCCGGCCCGGGCGTGGTTCGGGCGGCTCGGGGGCCTCCTCCTCGGTGACCGGCCCGGCCGCCGGACCCGCCGTCGGCCCGCCGGGCTCCGCCTCAGGGTGGTGCACGGCCCGCGACTGCTGCGGTACGGCCGTGACGACGTCGTTGTCGGTCAGGGTCTGGGTCTGCACGGGGGCGACCTCCAGGGTGATCGCTGCCGGATCGGGGGCGCCCGGCAGCGGGACGGGGGCGGCCGGGCCGCCTTCCGTCCCGTACACGACGAGCGGATCCGCGGGGGTGAGGTGCCCACCTCCCGGGGTGGGCCGGCCGCGCTCCGAGGACTCAGGCACCGCACCCCAGTGTGGGGTACGACACACCGTCGCCGCGACGGGCGTGCGGCGACTTTTTGAAGCCGGTGCGTGACCGGGTGGTTACGGGGGCGGACCTGCCGCCGCGCGCGCCCGAATGGCCCGAGGGGTCCTAGAGGGCCGCGGCGCCCTTGTTGCGCAGGGCCTGGCCGTACTGCTGAAGGACCCACAACTCGTTCTGCACGGCGGCCAGTTGGGCCGGGTCGCCGTTCTGGCCCAGGCGCGCCAGGGTGCCCTGGATGTCCAGGAGACGGCGGTCGACGGCCCGGCGGCGTACCGCCACCAACTGCTCGCCCGCGTACGCCTCGTCGACCGTACGGGCGTGGATGGCCTCGACGGCGAGCTCGGTGACGAGCGCGCGCACCACGTCGTTGGGCGCGCAGTCCATGACGGCCGGCAGATAGTCGGAGGGCGCGTCGGTGGCGCCGCCCGCGTCCTGGATGCACTGGCGGACCGCGGCATAGGGCGGGGCGGTGAACTCGTCCGTGCCGTACGCGTCGAACGCCGGGGACACCAGATGCGGATGCTGCAACGCCAGCTTGAGCAGCTCGCGTTCGGTGCGGTGGGCGGGGCTGCGCAGGTTCAGGGCGGGGCCGGGGCCCGCGGCGGGGCGCGGGGCGGCGCTCTCGTACTGCTGGCGGCGGTGCTGCGCGGGCGCGGGGCCCTTGCCGCCGCGGTCGCGGGCCCAGCGGGCGAGCTGGGCGACCCGCTTCACCACGAACTGGGTGTCCAGGATGCCGAGGATCCCGGCGAGTTGGACGGCCACCTCGTGCTGGGACGCCACGTTCTTGATGCGGGCGACGATGGGCGCCGCCTCGTCGAGGGCCGCGGCGCGGCCCGCCGGGGTCTCCAGGTCGTAGCGCTGGACGATCTGGCGGATGGCGAACTCGAAGAGCGGGGTGCGGGGCTGAACCAGGTCCGCCACCGCCTCGTCGCCCTTGGCCAGGCGCAGATCGCACGGGTCCATGTTGTCGGGCGCGATCGCGATGTACGTCTCGGCGGCGAACTTCTGGTCGTCCTCGAAGGCACGCAGGGCCGCCTTCTGGCCGGCCGCGTCACCGTCGAAGGTGAAGATCACCCGGGCCGAGCCGTTGTCCATGAGGAGCCGGCGCAGGATCTTGATGTGGTCGCCGCCGAAAGCCGTGCCGCACGTCGCGATGGCGGTGGTGACGCCCGCCAGATGACAGGCCATGACATCGGTGTACCCCTCGACGACCACCGCCCGGCTCGACTTGGCGATGTCCTTCTTCGCGAGGTCGATGCCGTACAGGACCTGGGACTTCTTGTAGATCGGGGTCTCGGGGGTGTTCAGGTACTTCGGCCCGTTGTCGTCGTCGCGCAGCTTGCGCGCGCCGAAACCGACGACCTCGCCCGACACGTCGCGGATCGGCCACATCAGCCGGCCACGGAAACGGTCGATGGGGTTGCGGCGGCTCTCCTGGGCGAGCCCGGAGGTCAGGAGCTCCTTGTCGGTGAAGCCCTTGCCGCGCAGGAAGCGCGTCAGATGGTCCCAGCCGGCCGGGCTGTAGCCCACCCCGAAGTGGGCGGCCGCCGCCTGGTCGAAGCCGCGCTCCGCGAGGAACTTGCGGCCGATCTCCGCCTCGGGGCCGTCCAGCTGCTCGATGTAGAACTGCGCGGCCGCCTTGTGCGCCTCGACCAGACGGATCCGCTCACCGCGCTGGTTGGACGGGTTGTAGCCGCCCTCCTCGTAGCGCAGCGTGATGCCCGCGGTGGCGGCGAGCCGCTCGACCGCCTCGGAGAACGACAGGTGGTCGATCTTCCGCACGAAGGCGATCGTGTCGCCGCCCTCCTGGCAGCCGAAACAGTGGAAGAGACCCTTGCTCGGGCTGACCTGGAAGGACGGCGACTTCTCGTCGTGGAAGGGGCACAGGCCCTTGAGGTTGCCGCCCCCGGCGTTGCGCAGCTGGAGGTACTCGGACACGACGGCGTCGATCGGGACCGCGTCCCGTACCGCCTTCACGTCGTCATCGTTGATCCTGCCTGCCACGCGTGAAGTCTACGGGGACTCAAGGACGCTCAGGGTGCGAGGGAGTCGAGCGGGACGGACGGATCGGCGAGCGCCTCGGCGTCCACCGGGGCGCCGCCCCGGATCAGCGCCTGGATCGGCGCTGTGACATCCCACACGTTGACGTTCATTCCGGCCAGCACCCGGCCCTCGCCCAGCCAGAACGCGATGAACTCCCGCTTGCCGGTGTCGCCCCGGATCACCACCTGGTCGTAGGAGCCCGGCGGCGCCCACCCCGAGTATTCGAGCCCGAGGTCGTACTGGTCGGAGAAGAAATAGGGGATGCGGTCGTACGTCACGTGCTGGTCCAGCATCGCGCGAGCGGCGGCCGGTCCCCCGTTGAGCGCGTTGGCCCAGTGTTCGACGCGCAGCCGGGTGTCTAGCAGCGGGTGGTGGACCGCGGCCACGTCGCCCGCGGCGAAGATGTCCGGGTCCGAGGTGCGCAGCGAGGCGTCCACGGCGATGCCGCCGCCGTGCGCCCGGTCGACCATGGCGAGCCCGGCCGTCTCGGCGAGCGAGGTGCGCGGGGCGGCGCCGATCGCGGCGAGCACGTCGTGCGCGAGGTGTTCCTCGCCGTCGTCGGTGCGGGCCGCGAGCACCAGGCCGTCCTGGCCGACGATCTCGGTGAGGCGGGCGCCGAAGTGGAAGCGCACCCCGTGCTCGGCGTGCAGGTCCGCGAAGAGCTGGCCCAGCTCGGGGCCGATCACGTTGTGCAGCGGGGTGGGCTCCGGCTCGACGACGGTGACCTCCGCGCCGTACCCCCGGGCGGCGGCCGCGACCTCCAGGCCGATCCAGCCGGCGCCCGAGATCACGAGGTGCCCGTTGTCGCGGCCGAGCGCCTTCAGGACGTGCCGCAGCCGCTCGGAGTGCGCAAGGCGGCGCAGATGGTGGACGCCCGCCAGATCGGTGCCGGGGATGTCCAGGCGGCGCGGCTCGGCGCCGGTGGCAAGGAGCAGCCGGTCGTACTGGATGAGGGCGCCGTCCCCGAGGCGGACCGTCTTGGCCTCGCGGTCGATGGCGGTGACGGTCTGGCCCAGGTGCAGCTCGATGTCGTTGCGCGCGTACCAGGCGGCCTCGTGCACGAAGACGCTGTCGCGCTCCTCCTTGCCGGAGAGGAACCCCTTGGACAGGGGCGGGCGTTCATAGGGGTGCTCGCGCTCGTCGCCGATGAGGATCACCCGCCCGTTGAAGCCCTCGGACCGGAGGGTCTCGGCGGCTTTCGCCCCCGCGAGACCGCCTCCGACAATGACGAATGTCCGATCTGCGTCGACCACTTGATGCCTCCTCGGTGCTTGCTGCGCGGCGCCGCCACCTGCGAGCGTCCCGCACGGAGCGTGATGGGGGAAGAGGGCTTGCTCCGTTGGGACGCGGGGACGGCCGGGATTACCGGTGGTGCACGGTGAGTCTGGAGTGCAACGAGCGGGCCGCCGCGTCGGTGAGCGAGGCGATCTGATCGACGATCACCCGCTTCCTCGTCCGCTCGTCGTCCGCCTCCTCGTACAGCGCCCGGAACTGCGGGTCGAGGCCCTCGGCGGGCGCCCGGGCGGTCAGCGCGTCCGCGAGCTCGGCCAGCACCACGCGCTGGTCGGCGCGGAGCCTCTCCTGCTCGTCGCGCTGCATTACATAGCGGTCGGCGACCGCCTTCAGTACGGCGCATTCGTTGCGCGCCGCGCGCGGCACCACCAGCTCCGCGCCGTACCGGGTCAGGTGCCCGGTGCCGAACGCGGCACGCGTCGCGCCCTCGGCGGCCAGGCAGAACCGGCCGATGAGCTGGCTCGTGGCGTCCTTGAGGCGGGCCTGCGAGACCGCCGAACCGTCGTAGCGGTGCGGCCACCAGTCCTGCTCGGTCAACCGCTCCAGGGCCTCGCTCAGCTCCTGGGGATCGGTGTCCTGCGGGACGTAACGGCCGATCGCGACCCGCCAGATGTCGGCCCGCTCCGTCTCGGAGCGCAGCGCGCCCGGGTCGATGTGCCCGGCGTGCAGACCGTCCTCGAAGTCGTGGACCGAGTACGCCACGTCGTCGGACCAGTCCATCACCTGGGCCTCGAAACACTTGCTGTAGGGCGTGGCGCCCTCCCTGACCCAGGCGAAGACCGGCAGGTCGTCCTCGTACACACCGAACTTCACCGAGGCCGGGTCGGTGGGGTGACCGCCGCGCGCCCAGGGGTACTTGGTCGCCGCGTCCAGCGCGGCCCGGGTGAGGTTGAGGCCGACGCTGACGGGCTTCCCGCTCTCCGCGGCCCGCACGAAGCGCTTCGGCTCCAGCCGGGTCAGCAGCCGCAGCGACTGGGCGTTGCCCTCGAAGCCGCCGATGTCCTTGGCGAAGTCGTTGAGCGCCTGCTCGCCGTTGTGCCCGAACGGCGGGTGCCCCATGTCGTGGGCGAGGCAGGCCGCTTCGACCAGGTCGGGGTCGCAGCCGAGGGCGGCGCCCAGCTCACGGCCGACCTGCGCGCACTCCAGCGAATGCGTCAGCCGGGTGCGGGGGCTCGCGTCCCAGGCCTGACTGCGCGAGCCCGGCGTGACGACCTGCGTCTTGCCGGACAGACGGCGCAGCGCCCCCGAGTGCAGCACCCGCGCGCGGTCGCGCTGGAAGGCGGTGCGGCCGGGCCGCTTGTCGGGCTCGGCGGCCCAGCGTTCGGTGTCGGCCTCGGCGTAGAACTCCATGCACCGACAGTAAACGCAGTCACCGACAACTGGGCTCAAGGATGTGTCGAGGATCGCCTCAGACGCAGACGAGTGCGGAGGTCAGAGCGGTGTCGCCGAGGACCGGCACCCGCGTCAACACCTGTGTGTAGCGGTGCAGTACGAGGCGGGCCATCGCCGGATGCGCCCCCAGGGGCGCCGCGGCGATCCACGGTGCCCGTGCCGCGCTCTGGGTCGCGAAACGTCCCGGGGCGGTGAAGTACGAGGCGATCGCGACGCGCCGCCTCCCGCGTGCGGCGAGGGCGTCAAGGGCCTCGGAGACGGTGGGCGAGGCTCCCGAGGCGTAGGCGGGCAGCACCGGCACCCCGCCGAGCCGCTCGCTGAGCAGCCGCGCGGTACGGCGGGTGTCGACAGCCGACTCGGGATCGCGGGATCCCGCGGCGGCGAGGACGACCCCGCTGCCGCGCCCGCCCGGGCCGTCGTGATCCCAGCCCGCTTCGACGAGCCGCCCGTACAACGCCTCGGCGAGCAGCGGATGCGGGCCGAGCGGGGCGGCGACACGGGCGGTCAGGTGCCGGCCCGAGGAGGCGAGGGTGTGGGGGATGTCGTGCTTGACGTGGTGGCCGCGGCCGAGCAGCAAAGGCACGACGACGGCCTCCCCGCGCAGGTCGGCGAGGGTGTCCGGCAGCAGCGGACGGTCGATCTCGATGTGGCCGAGCCGTACGTCGAGATCCGGGCGCAGGGCGCGGACCCGCTCCAGGAGCGCGGTGACCGTCCGCAGCGCGCCGGGGTCGCGGCTGCCGTGCGCGACGGCGACGAGGGCGGGGCGGGCGGTGGGTGTCATGGATCCGATCCTGTCGTGTCCACGTTGCCGGGTCGTTGCGGGGCGGTGACGGGTGTTTTCCGCCACCTCACGGCGGGTGGCGGAGCGGGGTGCGGGACGCCCGTGTCACAGGGCTGTACGGAGGCGGCGCGCGAACGAACCGGGGTGACGGCGTGCGCGTCCCTCTCCTCGTCAGCGAGCTGGATCACCCCAGGGGGCCCCATGTCGTACCCGCGGTTCACGAGGGCGCGCAGGCGATTGGAGCGGCCGCGTCTGCCGCGCACCCACGTCGGCAGGCGACGTCTGGTGCGGGGCGTCGTCGTCGCGTGCGTCCTCGCGCTCACGCCCGCGACCTGGGTGTACGCGAGCACCGGCGACCGCGTCGGCACCGTGGCCGACGCGCCGGCGGCCGGGGTCGCGGTCGTCTTCGGAGCCGGGCTGTGGGACGGCAAGCCCTCGCCGTACCTGGCCGATCGGCTCGACGCGGCCGTGGCGCTGTACCGGGCGGGCAAGGTGAAGGCGGTGCTGGTCACCGGCGACAACAGCCGCGCCGCCTATGACGAGCCCGACGCGATGCGCGGCTACCTCGTGGAGCACGGGGTGCCGGACAGGAACGTGGTCAGCGATTTCGCGGGTTTCGACACCTGGGACTCCTGTGTGCGGGCCAAGCAGGTCTTCGGCGTGGACCGGGCCGTCCTGGTCAGCCAGGGCTTCCACATCCGGCGTGCGGTGGCCCTGTGCGAGGCTGCGGGGGTGCGCTCCTACGGCGTCGGCGTCGACGCCCCGCACGATGTGACCTGGTACTACGGCGGCACCCGCGAGATCTTCGCCGCGAACAAGGCGCTGCTGGACGCCGTGTTCCACCCGGACCCGACGTTCCTGGGCCCGAAGGAACCGGGGGTACGGCGGGCACTGGCGGGCGAGGGGTGACGGGCGGCGGTCGGCGGCTGCCGGCCGGCAGATGACCGGTGAGAGGTGACAGGTGACAGATAGTGGATGGCGGATGACCACCGGCCAGTGACCTCATGCGCTGGCGGGCGCCGCCCCCGGCCCCTCCTCACCACGCCCCCTCCCCCGCGATGAGCCCCCCGCCCCGGCGGCGTAACCCGGGGGCGGGGGCGGGCGTAACACGGTCGGCGCAGGGTGGAGGGCATGCTCACCGATGCTCTCGCGCCCGCCCCCGTGACCGCCACCCACTGCCCGTACTGCTCGCTCCAGTGCGGCATGGGGCTGCGGGCGGCGAGTGACGCGGCGGGTGGTCTCGATGTGGTTCCGCGTGACTTCCCGGTGAACCGGGGCGCGCTGTGCGGCAAGGGCAGCACCGCGCCCGCCCTGCTCGCCCGGCCGCTGCGGCTGACCGAGCCGTTGATCCGCCGGCCCGCGTCCGGGCGGCTCGAACCGGCAAGCTGGGACGAGGCGTTGGCGCTGGTCGTCGAGCGTCTCGGCGCCGTACGCCGTGATCACGGAGCCGACGCCGTCGGCGTGTTCGGTGGTGGTGGGCTCACCAATGAGAAGGCGTACGCGCTGGGGAAGTTCGCGCGGGTGGTGCTCGGCACCTCGCAGATCGACTACAACGGGCGGTTCTGCATGTCGTCGGCGGCCGCCGCGCACCAGAGGGCGTTCGGTGTCGACCGGGGGCTGCCGTTTCCGCTGGCGGACGTCTCCCGGACCGGGTGCGTGATCCTGACGGGCTCCAACATGGCCGAGACCATGCCGCCCGCCGTCCGTCATCTTCGCGAACTGCGCGAGAACGGCGGCACGTTGATCGTCGTGGATCCGCGCAGGACGAAGACGGCCGAGCTGGCGGATCTGCATCTCGCGCCCCGGCCCGGTACCGATCTGGCGCTCGCGCTGGGTCTGCTGCACCTCGTGGTGGCCCAGGGCCACGTCGACGAGGAGTTCGTGCGGGAGCGGACGGCCGGGTGGGAGGCGGCGCGGGCGGCGGCGATGGCGCACTGGCCGGAGCTGGTGGAGAGGATCACCGGGGTTCCCGTGCCCCAACTCCGAGCGGCGGTGGACCTGTTCTGCGGGGCTACCGACGGCATGGTGCTGACGGCGCGCGGCGCCGAGCAGCACAGTACGGGCACGGACACCGTCGGCGCGTGGATCAACTTCTGTCTCGCGACGGGCCGGGCGGGCCGCCCGCTGTCCGGGTACGGCTGTCTCACCGGCCAGGGCAACGGCCAGGGCGGACGCGAACACGGCCAGAAAGCCGACCAGTTGCCGGGCTACCGCAAGCTCGCGGACCCGGCGGCGCGGGCGCACGTCGCCGGGGTGTGGGGCGTGGACCCGGACTCGCTCCCGGGCCCCGGACGCAGCGCCTACGAACTGCTCGACGCGCTGGGCGGCGAGGTGAAGGCGCTGCTGGTGATGGGCTCCAATCCGGTGGTGTCGGCGCCGCGCGCGACCCATGTCGAGGGCAGGTTGCGGGAGTTGGACTTCCTGGCCGTGGCGGACGTGGTGCTCTCGGAGACGGCCGCCCTCGCGGACGTCGTGCTTCCGGTGACGCAGTGGGCCGAGGAGACCGGCACGATGACCAACCTGGAGGGGCGGGTGCTGCTGCGGCGGGCCGCGATCACGCCTCCCGACGGCGTACGCAGCGATCTGCACGTCCTCAACTCCCTTGCGGAGAAGCTCGGTTGCGAGGTGACGGCCAAGAAGTTCCCGGCCGATCCGGAGGAGGTGTTCGAGGAGCTGAGGCTGGCGTCGGCGGGCGGGGCCGCGGACTATTCGGGCATCACGTATGCGCGGATCGAGGCGGAGGACGGGGTGTTCTGGCCGTGCCCGCAAGAGGGCCATCCGGGTACGCCCCGGCTGTTCCTCGACCGGTTCGCGACCGAGGACGGGCGGGCCAGGTTCGTGGAGGTCTCCTACCGCGAGGTGGACGAGGAGACCGACGCCGCCTACCCGCTGGTGCTCACGACGGGCCGGGTGCTGGCCCAGTACCAGTCGGGCGCGCAGACGCGGCGGGTGCCCGGGCTCAACGCGGCGGCGCCCGGCGCGTATGTCGAGATGCATCCGCTGGTCGCGGACCGGCTCGGGGTGGGCGACGGCGATCCGGTGACGGTGACCTCGCGCCGCGGGCGGGCCACGGCCCCGGCGCGGGTGACCGGCGCGATCCGTTCGGACACGGTGTTCATGCCGTTCCACTGGGCGGGCGAGGGCCGGGCCAACAACCTGACGAACCCGGCGCTCGACCCGGTCTCGAAGATGCCCGCGTTTAAGGCGTGCGCGGTCCGGGTGGAGCGGGCCGCGCCGGCCGGCTGAGCCAGTCGCCGCCGGGGATCGCCACGCCGTGGGCGAGCAGCTCGCGGGCGAGGCGTGGGGCGGCCAGATAGACCCAGGCCCGCGTGCACCGCCCGTCGACGACCGCCTCGCGCACCAGGCGGTCGTAAAGGTTGCGGGGGTGGCCGGGCCCTCGGTACTCCTCCAACCCATCCAGCGCCGCGAGGAGTTCGGCGTGGTCGGCGGGGTGGACCTCGATAAGGGTGCCCGTGATCGTGCCGTTCCCGGCTATGGCGTAGGGGTAGCCGGGGCCCTCGTACAGGAGGGCGCCGTGCAGGAGCGCGGGGCGCTCGCGGAGGGTACGGCCGCGCAGGAAGCGCCGGTGGTAGCGCTCGCCCGGGCGGAGCGTGCCGTACACGAAGAAGGGGAGCGGGGGCGGGGGCCCGGCGGCGGAGGTCATCGGGCGACCGTCTCGGCCGTGATCCAGGACAGATAGGCGGGGCTGCCGGCCACCACGGGAGTGGCGACGATCTCGGGGGTCTCGTAGTCGTGGGCGGCCAGGAGATGGCGTTCGAGCGCCGGGTAGCGGGCGGCGGTGGTCTTGAAGAGGACCTGCCACTCCTGGGTGGTCTCGATGCCGCCGGCCCAGTGGTAGACGGAGGTGACGGGGCCCGCCACCTGCGCGCACGCCGCGAGGCGGGCCTCCACCGCGCCCCGGGCGAGCGCCGCCGCCTTGTCCTGGCTGTCGGTCGTCGTCTGTACGGTCAGCACGGTCGGCGTGTCGGCCGATGTCATGGCTTCCTCCTCGGTCGAGCCCGGGTCGAGCGGCCGGGCCAGCCCGGCCGGGACGGCGGGAGGCGCCCGGCCGGGACGTCGGCCCTGATCCTGCCGGACGGCGCGGGGCTTACGCACGGCTGCCATCTGACATCTGCCATCTGCCATCTGTCAGCTGTCAGCTGTCAGCTGTCGGATGGCAGCCGTCAGCGGTCAGCGGTCACCAGCCCGTCCGGGAGTGCAGTGCCGCGTCCGCTCAACCGGCGTACGGCCGCACCGCCTTCGCCTGGCGCAGGGCGTGCGCCCACCACGCCACCTGGTCGAGCATCTTCTTCACCGCCGCGTCCGCCTGCGAGGGCTCCCGGTGCTCGCCGTTCTCGTCGAAGAGGCCGTGCACATGCTGGAAGCTGACCGTGTCCCGCACCGTGACGGAGTGCGTTTCGGCGAAGACCTGCCGCAGCTGCTCGACCGCGCGCAGACCGCCGGAGATCCCGCCGTACGAGACGAAGCCGACCGGCTTGGCCTGCCACTGCACGAAGTGCCAGTCGATCAGGTTCTTGAGGGCGGCGGGGAAGGAGTGGTTGTACTCGGGAGTGATCACGACGAAGGCGTCGGCGTCCGCCAACTTGGGTGAGATGACGGCGAGTTGGGCCTGTACGGCGGGCGAGGGCTGGTGGGAGAGGGCGGTCGGCAGCTCGGTTTCGGCGAGGTCGAGCACCTCGATGTCGAGGCCCTGGTGTTCGCGGGCCCGGGCGAGGAACCAGTCGGCGACGACCGGGGCGAACCGGCCCTCGCGGTTGGAGGCGATGATGACGGTGAGGCGGGGAGCGGCCTGTTCGGCCGTGGTGATGTCCATGCCGAGAAGGATTCAACCTCAAGCGAACTTGAGGTCAAGCCCGGTCCGGTGGGCGAACTATCTTGTGCCGCATGACACTTCCGTACGTCGAGATCGACGGCCGTCCCGCCGATGCCGAGAATCTGCTCGTCCCCGCGCTGACCGGCGGCTATGGCCACTTCACGGCGATGCAGGTTCGTGACGGAAGGGTGCGCGGACTCGCCCACCACCTGACCCGGCTCGACCGGGCCAACCGCGAGCTGTTCGGGCCCGCTCTGGACGTCCAACGCGTCCGCTCGCTGATCGCCCGCGCCCTCGCCGGCTCCGGGCAGACCGACGCGTCGGTACGGGTCTATGTGTACGGGCCGGCCGAGGCGCCCACGCCGATGGTCGTGGTGAAGGGGCCGGCCGAGATGCCGTCCACCGCGCAGTCGCTCCTTTCGGTGCCGTACGAGCGGCCGGTCGCCCACATCAAGCACCTCGGCGGTTTCGCCCAGGGCTACTACAGCCGCCTCGCCCAGCGCCAGGGGTTCAGCGAGGCCCTGCTGACCGGCCCCGGCGGCGTCATCGCGGAGGGCGCGATCACCAACATCGCGTTCTGGGACGGCACTTCGGTGGTCTGGCCGGACCGTCCCGCGCTGCTCGGCATCACCAAGGCGGTGCTCGACCCGCGGCTCGCGGCGTACGGCCTGAAGTCGACGCACCGCGAGGTGACGCTGGCCGGGCTCGACGCGTACAGCGCGGCGTTCGTCACCAACGCGCGGGGCATCGCGCCGGTGGGCCGGATCGACGAGCGGGCGTTCGCGGTCGACGCGGAGCTGATGAAGGTGGTGTGGCGGGCGTTCGAGGAGGCGCCCTGGGATGTGATCGACCCCGGGTGACGGTCACCCGTACGGCCCACCCCCTGTCACTCTTTCGTCCCCCGCCGGCGGGCGGAGCGGCCCGGACGCCTCTTAGGTCGTAGGCAGAAGCACTTGCCGCGCCTCCGGAGGATCCATGCGTTCTGCCCGAATCCTGACCAGTGCGCTGCTCACGTCCGCCGCCGTGCTGGGCCCGGCGGGTGCGCTCGCGCATGCCGACAGCGCGCCCGGCGGCCCGCCCGGGTACGCGGAGAACGTGCCGGGCGGCGCGCTCGAACTGTGGCCGACGAGCGCCTCGCCGGGTGCCACGGTGACCGCGAACACCACGGCCTGCGGGTCGTCGGGGCGCGCCACGGGGGACGCGAACGCGGTGGGCGCGGGTGACTTCCCGATGACGGCTTCCACCCACAAGGAGGTGCTGGCCGGGCAGTTCCAGGTCGCCTCCCCCACCAAGCCGGGCAGTTTTCCCATCCGGGTGAGTTGCGAGAACGGCCATGTCGTCGAGGCCAAGCTCACGATCAGCGGCAAGGGCGAGCACGAGCAGTGGACCAAGGACAAGCCGTGGGACCCGGGCGCCCAGCAGGGCCGCGACAAGGCGTGGGGCCACGACGACCAGCACGGCCGTGACAAGGGGTGGGGCCACGACGAGCAGCAGTCGCTGGACCACGGCAAGGGGTGGGAGGGCAACGACCCGCACGGGCATGTGAAGACCGGGGTCGGCGGCAGCATCGGCCCCGACACCACCGAGATCGCGGCGGGCGTGGCGGTACTGGCCGCGGCCGCCGTGGGCGGCACCTGGCTGCTGCGTCGCCGGGCGAGCGGCGCGCAGGGCCGGGGCTGACCGCCCTTGTCGGCCCCGGCCCCGGCGGCGGCTCCAACGTCGGTCCCGGCCCCGGTCCCGGCGTCGGCCCCCGCCTCGGCGTTGGTCGCCCGGCGCAATG
The DNA here is from genome assembly GCF_003627815.1 of Streptomyces hundungensis. Classification (NCBI taxonomy): domain Bacteria; kingdom Bacillati; phylum Actinomycetota; class Actinomycetes; order Kitasatosporales; family Streptomycetaceae; genus Streptomyces; species Streptomyces hundungensis. Next base: position 5,899,614 of record NZ_CP032698.1, on the reverse strand, counting down.
CGTGCTGGCTGGTGGTGGTTGCCGCGTTCGTAGGGCTCTGGCTGATCGAGCACGGCCTGGAATCCGTGGAGCCGCCGCGGCCGTCGGCGGCCGAGGCGTTCACGGCGGGGCCGGCAGCCGCCGGTGACGGCGTCGGCGCCCACCCCCCGGCGGGCTCCGCCGCGCGGGCCCGGCTCGTTGCCCCGCCGCCCGACGGCCTGCCGCCTTCGGCGCCCGTGCGGATCAGGATCGCCTCGATCGGGGTGGACGCGCCGGTGATGCGCCTCGGGCTCGGCCCGGACCACAGCCTGGACGTGCCGCCCCCGGGGAGCACCCAGATGGCCGGCTGGTACAAGGACGGCGCTGCGCCGGGCGCCACGGGCACCGCCGTGATGGCCGGCCACGTCGACGACACCCGCGGCCCCGCCGTGTTCTACGCGCTCGGCGCCCTGAAGAAGGGCACCCGGGTCGAGGTCTCCCGCGAGGACGGGCGGACCGCGGTCTTCGACATCGACGCGGTCGAGGTGTACGAGAACGAGGCGTTCCCGGACACCAAGGTGTACGGGGCCGCCGCGCGGCCGGAGCTGCGGTTGATCACCTGCGGCGGCGGCTTCTCGAAGAAGACCGGCTACCGGGGCAATGTGGTCGCCTTCGCCCATCTGACCGGGGTCGTCGAGGCCACCGCGCCGGGCAACCCGGCCGGAGCCCACTGAGCCCCACCCCTTCCAACTTCCTTGGATATAAAGCGCTTTCGGCCCTCACCGCCCTCCGGACGCTTGCGCGAGGTCCGGGCCGGGGGCTGTTGGGGCGCGGTCGGGAGCGGGGGGCGCGGCCGGGGTGACGGTGACGGCCAGGAAGGTGGCCGCGAGGGCGCTGGCTGCGGTGAGCCCCGCGGCGAGCCGGCGCCGGGCACGGTCGAGGGGAGCGGGGGTGGCGCACTTGCGGTGTCGGGCCATGGTGCGGCGGTTTCCTCATATGTGTAGGGCCTGCTGGGCTATGTGCGGGCGGGGGTGTTCGGGGCGGTCGGCACCGTCGGCGGGTCGGACTTCAGAAACAGAACCGCTCGGTGTGGATGCGCTGTTGGAGCACTCCCGCCTTGATGAGCGAGGCGATGGCTGCGTCGGCCATCGGGGTGGGACCGCACAGATAGACGTCGTGTTCGGCCAGCTCGGGAACGAGGTTGCGCAGCGCTTGGGGTGCGAGCGGGTCGAAGGACGCGTCGGACGGGCCGAGCAGGTAGTGCAGCGCGGCCCCGCGCTGCGCGGCGATGGCCTCCAGCTCGTCGCGCAGCACCAACTGTGCGGCGTTGCCGGCCCGGTAGAGGAGGGTGAGGTCGCCGGGTGCCGCGGGCAGCGTCTCGAAGAGGACCCGCATCGGCGTGATGCCGACGCCGCCCGCCAGGAGCAGCACTTTGCGGCGGGTGCGGCGGTGCGCCGTCATCGCGCCGAACGGTCCGCTCGCCAGCACCCGGGTCCCGGGGCGAAGCCGCCGCATCCGCCGGCTGTGCACCCCGAGGGCCTTCACCGTGATCCGTACGGTGTCGTCCCTGACCGGTGCGGACAGCGAGAACGGCAACGAGGTGTGCCACAGCCTGCGTTGCACGAACCGCCAGCGCATGAACTGCCCGGGTTCGGCGCGCAGCGCGTCGAGCCCGGTGCCGCGCATGACGACGGACACGACGTCCGGGCTCTCGTCGCGCACCTCGACGACGCGCAGACCGTGCCGCAGCGCCTGCCGCACGGGGACCACCCCGCGGTACCAGACGATGAGCACGGCGACCGTGGCGTGCACCATCGCCCAGGCCCACACTGTGAGCGGGCCGGAGGCCACATCGGGGCCGACGAGTTGGTGGGCGAAGGCGAGCGCGGCCCCCAGATAGGTGAGGAAGTGCAGCGCGCGCCAGGTCTCCTGCGAGAGCCGTGCCCGTGCGGCCCGCACCGAGCTGACCCCGGCGGCACCCAATGCGACCGTGCCCAGCGCGGCCGCCACAATGCCTTGGTAGCCGAGCAGTTGCCCGGCCGAACGCACCAGATCACCCCCGTTGTACGCGGCGTATCCACACACCGCCAGCGCCAGGTGCGCGCCCACCAGGCCCAGGACGTAGCGGCCCCCCAGCGCGTGCCAACGCGCCAGCCGGTCCGCGCCGACCCCGTGTTCCACGGCCGGCACGCGGGCCATGAGCAACAGCATCACCAGGATTCCGTAGCCGGCCAGCAGCCCCGACAGATGGGCCCCGCTCGCGAACAGCGCGTCCAGCCGCGCGGACGGCTCGGCCTGGCTCCCCCACAGCAGCCCCACCGCCCCGGCCCCCGCCACCACCCCGCGTCGCATCACCCGCGGCCGGACCCGCAGCGGCGGCCCCACCACCGCACCGACCGGGCGCACCCGATCCCCCTCGTCGAAGCCCCCTCGGGCGGGGACACCCGAGGGGTGCACCTGGTGCGCCTGCTTCACTTGCTGCGCTTGCTGCGCCAGGTAGGCGGACAGCGCTGGGTACGCGGCTGGCTGCGGGTCGGTGGCCTCGATCGTCACGCCCGGCAGCCTAGGTCGGCCCGGTGCCCCAAAGGCCCTGGTCAGAGCCGGATCGCGGATCCTTAAGGCGCCCTTGAGGAAGGGCTGACCGCCGATTAAGCCGGCCGACCGCGACCCGTGACTCGGCGCCCGGTCAGGTCGCGTCGCGGTCCAGATAGCGCAGGACCGCGAGCACCCGTCGGTGGCCCGACTCCGAGGGCGGCAGGTCCAGCTTGGTGAAGATGTTCGCGATGTGTTTCTCCACCGCTCGCTCCGACACCCCGAACCCCTCGGCGATGGCGTGGTTGGTGCGGCCCTCCGCCATCAGGCCGAGCACCTCGCGCTCGCGCGGGGTGAGCTTGTCGAGCGCTGCGGCCCGCCGGCTCGCCCCGAACAGTTGGGCCACCACCTCCGGATCCAGGGCGGTGCCGCCGGCCGCGACCCGCTCCAGCGCGTTCACGAACTCCCCGATGTCCACGACGCGTTCCTTCAGGAGGTAACCGACCCCCGCCCCACCGTCCCCGATGAGCTGCGCCGCGTACTTGGTCTCCACATACTGCGAGAAGATCAGCACCCCGGTGTCCGGCGCGGTGCGGCGGATCTGCACGGCCGCACGCAACCCCTCGTCCGTCTGCGTCGGCGGGAGCCGGATGTCCACGACCGCCGCGTCCGGGCGGTGTTCGGTGACCGCCGCGAGCAGTGCCTGCGCGTCCTGGACCGCGGCCGCGACCTCCACTCCCCGCATTTCCAGCAGCTGCACGAGTCCGTCGCGCAGGATCGAGGAGTCCTCGGCGATGACGACGCGCATGAATGACCCACCCTGCTCTCGGCGTTCGCACCGTTCCCCGTGCGCGGACCGCTCTCCTTGCCACCCTCATCGGAAAGGCAGCAGCACACTCACCACCGTAGGCCCTCCCGGTGGGCTGTCGCAGGTCAGGGAGCCGTCGACGGTACGCACCCTCGCCCGGAGCCCGGCGAGGCCGCTGCCGGCGCCGACCACCGCTCCCCCGCGCCCGTTGTCCTCGACGGTGAGCAGCAGGATCTTCGCCGCGCCGTGCACGGTGACGCTCACCTCCGAAGCCCCGCTGTGCTTGGCCGCGTTGGTCAGCAGTTCCGCCGTGCAGAAGTAGGCGATGGACTCGATCGCGGGGCTCGGTCTCCCCTCGATCCCCCCGCTGACCCGCACGGGCAGCGCGCTGTCGGCCGCGAGGGTGGCGAGCGCCGTCTCCAGACCCTGGTCGAGCACGGGCGGGTGGATGCCTTTCACCAGGTGCCGTAGATCGGCGACGGCCTGCTTGGCGTTGCCCTGTGCCGTCTCGACGACCTTGAGGATCCTGTCCTGTTCCGCGCCGCCCGCCACCAGTTCGCGGATCATCGTGAGGTGCATGGCCAGGCCCACCAGGCGGGCCTGGGTCCCGTCGTGGAGGTCGCGTTCGATGCGGCGCAAGGTGGCCGCCGCGTCGTCGACGGCCTGGGCGCGGGTCTCCTCCAGGGTTCGGATGCGCTGATCCGCCCGGTCCGGCCCGAGGAGTGCGGTGAGCAGCAGCCGGTGCGGGGTGAGCGCGTGACGGATCAGCCACGGCGCCGCGTACAGGAGCAGCAGACCGACGGCGAAGGGCAGCAGCCACCGGGGCCAGCTGTCCAGCTCCACTCCTCCCACCTCCAGGCCCACCTGCCGTACGGAGCCGTCGGGCTCCCGGATCGTGAAGTAGTTCCAGCGCTTCAGCACGGGATACAGGCTCAGCAGCACGCCCTGCACCACGCCGATGTAGACGGCGGCCAGGGGAAGGAGCGCGGTCAGCGGGGCCGCCAGGGCGCAGCCCACCGCCCGCCAGCCGGGCCGGCCGCCCAGCACCGAGCGCCGCCAGCCGAACACCCCGCTCGCCTCCGCCCGCTCCGGGGGTTCGATCTCAAGCCCCAACAGCCGCCGCGCCAGGGCTCGTTGAACGTCTCCGAGCCACAGGGCGCCATGGACCGCGGCGGCAATGAGCCAGAGGCCGAGCGCCGTCCACGACAGCACCGCGCCGACGAGCAGGGCCGCGAGGACCGGGGCGAGGCCGGCCAGTGCGAGCGGCAGCGCGATCAGCGAGTAGAGCGCGGCGCGGGCGGCCGGGCCCGGCCGGTCGCGCCAGTGGGGGAATGTCCGGAAGCGCGAAAAGCGCGGGCGGTGCATGAGGATCAACCCTAGGGCGCGCCGGTCAGAGCTGGTGGATCACGGGTATGGACAGGAGCGCGCAGAGCGCGGCCACGGCGAGGGCGACGCCTGTCGCGCCGAGGAGGCCGGTTCGGTCGGTGCCGAGGAAGCTCTTGACGAGGCGGGCCTGGAGCAGGGTGAATCCCCGCATCACCCAGGGCGTGATCAACAGGAACGACACGCCTCCCGCTATGCCGTGCAGCGCCCAGGCGCCGGCCATGGTGGGGCCGCCCCACGCGTTCGTCGGGTCGCTGTCGGGCCGCAGGGGGTAGGCCAGGTTGATGACGACGACGGTCCAGAAGTAGCCCGACACCACCAGCGCCGTCAGATTGAGCGGCACGCTGATCACGGCGTGCGCCAGGGCGAGCGGTCCGGTGCGCCGGGGTGCGGCCACTTCCACGCCGAGCAGTCTTTGGGCGAGCCCCCGCTGGATGCGGCCCGCCGGGCCGCCGACCAGGGCTATGGGGACACACAGGACGCCGACGGGTAGCGCGAGCAGGAGATAGGCGAGGCGCCGCCACGTCGCGGCATGGAACGGCTCCCGAAGGAACGTCCGCCATGCGATCCGGGGCGCCTGCCGGTGCCGGGAGGCCGCATGGGCCGAGCCCACGCCGGCCCGGCCCGAGTCCCCGTCCGGCTGCTTCGGCGCAGGCGCGGGGTGGCCCGGCGTGGGGGCGGACGGATCAAGTGCTGGGGCTGGTCGGTCCGGCGGGGAAACGGGGTGTCGCTGTTCGAGGTCCATGCGTCAAGGCTCCCGCCCCCGCCCCGCCGTTTCGATCGTGCCAGCACGGAACTTCCTGGTTCGGTTTACCCCACCCCACCCGGGCCCACCCCGCCCCACCCCGGCCCTCACACCCCGCACCACCGCCCGCTGAGCTCAAGGTTCCCCCGTGGAAATCGGCGGGATGCGGTCGGGTAACAGCCGCCGCGCACGCTGGGCACATGAGTACGGACATCGTGGTGATCGGCGGCGGCACAGCGGGTGCCCGTCTGGCCCGGCATGTCCCGGTGACCGTCATCGGCGAGGAGACCCACGCCCCGTACAACCGGGTGCTCCTCGCGGAGGTCCTCGCCGGGCGGTACGGGCCCGAGGTGATCGCGCTGCCGCCGGTTCCGGTGCGGCGCGGGGTGCGGGCGGTGCGGATCGACCGCGCGGCGCGCAGGGTGCACTGCGACGACGGGAGCGCCGTCCCCTATGGGCGCCTCGTGCTCGCGACCGGATCGAACCCGGTGCTGCCGCCGCTGCGGGGGCTGCGCGAGGGGCGGCTGCCCGAGGGCGTCCACCCCTTCCGCACGCTCGACGACGCCCTCGCACTGCGCGAGAGGGCCCGCCCGGGCACGCGTGCGGTGGTGATCGGTGGCGGGTTGCTCGGCGTCATGGCCGCCCGGGCGCTCGCCGAGTGCGGCGCCCAGGTCGTGCTGGCCCAGCAGGGCGAGCGGCTGATGGAGCGCCAACTCGACGTCGGGGCATCCCTGTTGGTCCGTGCCCACCTCGAACTGCTCGGAGTGGAGGTGCACACCGAGTGCCGGGTGCGGGGCCTGACCGGCCCGGCCGGCACCGACGTGGAACTCGCCGACGGATTCGTCCTGGGCGCCGAACTCGTCGTGCTGGCCACCGGCGTACGCCCCCGCACCGGGCTCGCGCTCGACGCCGGCCTCGACGTCCGCCAGGGCGTCGTCGTCGATGACGAGCTGCGCACTTCGGACCCGTACATCCACGCCGTCGGCGACTGCGCCGAGCACCGGGGAACGGTGTACGGGCTCGCGGGCCCGGCGCTCGAACAGGCCGACGCGCTGGGCGCGTTGCTGTCCACCGGGCGCGGTTCCTACGCCGGGACGCGCGGTCTGACCCGGCTCACCCTGGGCGGTCCGCGCCCGCTGGACCTCGCCGCGTTCGGCGAGCCCACGCCCCGCCCCGGTGACGACGTGGCGCATCTCGCGGACGCGACCCGGGGCGCCTACCGCAAGGTCGTCGTGCGCGGCGACCGCCTGGTCGGGGGCGTACTCCTCGGCGATCTCGGGGCGGTCGGGGCGCTCGCCCGGACCTGGGAGGGCGACGAGCCCGTACCGGACGCGCCCCTGCTCCACCTACTCACCCACGACGGAGGTTCCTGACGTGTCCACCGAACACCTTTCCACCCTCGTGGTCATCGGCCACGGCATGGTCGGCCAGCGCTTCCTGGAGGCGCTCGCCGAGCGTGGCGCCACCGGGACGACCCGGGTGGTGGTGCTGTGCGAGGAGCCCCGCCCCGCCTACGACCGGGTCCACCTCACCTCGTACTTCGAGGGGAAGACGCCCGACGAACTGAGCCTCGTCCCGAGGACTTCATGCTGCGGCACGGGATCGAGCTGTATGTCGACGACCCCGCCGAGTCGATCGACCGGGCCGCCCGCACGGTCACCGCCCGCTCGGGGCGGACCTTCGCCTACGACACGCTGGTGATGGCCACCGGGTCATACCCGTTCGTGCCGCCCGTGCCGGGCAAGGACCTCCCCGGCTGTTTCGTCTACCGGACGATCGAGGACCTCCTGGCCATCGAGGCGTACGCGAAGACCGCGACGACCGGCGCGGTGGTGGGCGGCGGGCTGCTCGGCCTGGAGGCGGCCGGAGCGCTCAGCGGGCTGGGCCTTGCCACCCACATCGTGGAGTTCGCGCCCCGGCTGATGCCGGTGCAGGTCGACGAGGGCGGCGGCGCGGCCCTCCTTCGCACCATCGAGAACATGGGCCTCACCGTGCACACGGGGGTCGGCACCCAGGAGATCACGGCCGACGACGAGGGCCGCGTCAATGGAATGACACTTTCTGACAGCTCTCATCTGTCGACCGATCTGGTGGTCTTCTCCGCCGGTGTCCGCCCGCGCGACCAGCTCGCCCGCGACTGCGGACTCGACGTCGGCGAGCGCGGCGGGATCGTCGTCGACGAGCAGTGCCGCACCAGCGACCCCGCCGTGTTCGCGATCGGCGAGTGCGCGCTGGCCGCCGACGGCCGGGTGTACGGCCTGGTCGCACCGGGTTACGACATGGCCGAGACGGCCGCCGACACGATCGCCGCCGTCGGCGGGCGCGCCTTCTCGGGGGCCGATCTGTCGACGAAGCTGAAGCTGCTCGGCGTCGATGTGGCGTCGTTCGGCGACGCGCACGGCACGGCCGACGGCTGCCTGGACGTCGTCTACTCGGACTCGCGCTCCGGCGTCTACAAGAAGCTCGTGGTGTCCTCCACGGGGGTGCTGCTCGGCGGCGTCCTGGTCGGCGACGCCGACGCGTACGGCATGCTGCGCCCGCTCACCGGGCACGTGCCGCCGGTCGCCCCCGAGCAGCTGGTGCTGCCGGCCGGGCTCGGCGCGCCCGCCGCGCTCGGCCCCGAATCCCTGCCGGACGACGCCGTCATCTGCTCCTGCCACAACGTCACCAAGGGCGCGATCACCGCCTGCTCCTCGCTGCCCGAGGTCAAGAAGTGCACCAAGGCCGGTACGGGGTGCGGGAGTTGTGTCAAGACGATCGGCATGCTGCTGCCCAAATCGGGCGACGGCGGCCTGTGCGCCTGCTTCGCGCAGACCCGCCAGGAGCTGTACGAGATCGCTCTCGCGCTGCGGCTTACCTCGTTCACCGAACTCCTCGACGGGTACGGCCGCGAGGCGGCGCGCGGCGGGGAGGGCTGCGAGACCTGCAAGCCGGCCATCGCCTCGATCCTGGCCGCGCTCGGCAACGGGCACATCCTCGACGGCGAGCAGGCCGCCCTCCAGGACACCAACGACCACTTTCTCGCCAACTTGCAACGCAACGGCTCCTATTCGATCGTGCCGCGCATCCCGGGCGGCGAGATCACTCCCGACAAGCTCATCGTCATCGGCGAGGTGGCCCGGGACTTCGGCCTCTACACGAAGATCACCGGAGGTCAGCGCATCGACCTCTTCGGCGCTCGTGTCGATCAACTGCCTTCCATCTGGACCCGGTTGGTGGACGCCGGCTTCGAGTCCGGGCACGCCTACGGCAAGTCGCTCCGCACGGTGAAGTCGTGCGTGGGACAGACCTGGTGCCGTTACGGGGTACAGGACTCGGTGCGGATGGCGATCGACCTGGAGCTGCGCTACCGGGGTCTGCGCTCGCCGCACAAGCTGAAGTCGGCGGTCTCCGGCTGCGCCCGCGAGTGCGCCGAGGCCCAGTCGAAGGACTTCGGTGTGATCGCCACGGCCAATGGCTGGAACCTGTACGTCGGCGGCAACGGCGGAGCGAGCCCGCGCCACGCCGATCTGCTGGCGCAGGACCTGACAGATGACGAACTTGTCCGTCTGATCGACAGGTTCCTGATGTTCTACATCCGCACCGCCGACCGCCTGGAGCGCACCTCCGTGTGGCTGGAGCGGATCGAGGGCGGCCTCGCCCACGTCAAGGACGTGGTGGTGAACGACTCGCTCGGCATCTGCGACGAGCTGGAGGCCCTGATGGCCGCGCACGTGGCGGGCTACCGCGACGAGTGGGCCGAGACCCTCGACGACCCCGAGCGGCTCGCCCGCTTCGTCTCCTTCGTGAACGCGCCCGGCGCACCCGACCCCTCGGTCCGGTTCGTCCCCGAGCGCGACCAGATCAAGCCCGAACTCCCCCTCCTCACCCTGGGAGCAACCCGATGAGCATGGTCCAACTCAAGCTGGACGAAGGCTGGTTCGAGATCTGCGAGGCCGCCCGCCTCACCCCCGGGCGCGGCGTCGCGGCGCTGCTGCCCGACGGCCGCCAGGCCGCCGTCTTCGCCGACCGGCGCGGCCGGACGTACGCGATCGACAACCGCGACCCGTTCACCGGCGCGTATGTGCTCTCGCGCGGGCTGGTCGGTTCGACACCGGAGGGCCGCCCCTATGTCGCCTCCCCGCTCCTCAAGCACCGCTTCGACCTGGAGACCGGGGCCTGCCTCGACGACGAGGCGCAGGCCGTCCAGACGTACTTGACCGACCGTTCCAATTAGTCGTAGCGTTCCCGTGTGGCCAGGACCAAGGAATTCGACCCGGACGCCGCGTTGCAGTCAGCCCTCGAGCTGTTCTGGCGGCGCGGCTACGAGGCGACGTCGATGGCGGACCTCGTCGAGCACCTCGGCATCGGCCGCGCCAGCATCTACGCGACGTTCGGCAACAAGCACGAGCTGTACCTGAAGGCGCTGGACCGCTACACCGAACACCGCAACCCCCAGCTCCTGACCGAGCTTTCGGGTCCCGGCGCCGCGCTGCCCGCCGTGCGGGACGTGGTGCGGCGCTTCGCCGCCGAGTCGACGGCGAGCGGATCCCGGACGGTCGGCTGCTTCCTCACCAACACCGCCGCAGAGCTCGGCCCCCACGACAGCGCCGCGGCGCGACGGGTCGAGCGCGGCTGGGAGCACCTGGAGACCCTGTTGCACTCGGCGCTCGTCCGGGCGCAGGCACAGGGCGAGTTGGCACCCGACCGCGACCCGCGCGGGCTCGCCCGGCTGCTGCTCGTCTTCCTCCAGGGGGTACGGGTCGTCGGCAAGGCATCCGACGAGCCGGGCCGCGTCCGGGATGCGACCGAACAGATCCTGACCGTGCTCGACTGACACCCGACCCCGGCCCCGGCGTAGGGCGGTAACGGAGGGCGGAAGGCCGTGGCCGCGCCCGCTCCGGCCGGGCCTCCGCCTTTGCCTTCGCCTCCCCCTCGCGCCGAGGCGGCCCCCTGAACGCACCCCAGCCACGATTCCCGACTGCCCCCATCGGCGCGGCTCTCGCACGCCCTCATAACAGAACGATTGGTCAAGAATATGTCGCTCCGTTTCGCACACAAGACCGTTCTCGTCACCGGTGCCGGCGCCGGCCTCGGCCGGACCGCCGCTCTCGCCTTCGCCGCCGAGGGGGCCCGGGTCGCCGTCGCCGGCCGTACGGCCGCGTCGCTCGACGAGACGGCCGCCCTGATCGCGCGGGCGGGCGGCACGGCCGCCGTGTTCATCGCGGACGTCTCCCGCCGCCCGGCCGTACGCGCCCTGGTGGCCGACGTGGTCGAGCGGTTCGGCTCCCTCGATGTGGCGGTCAACAACGCCGGGGTGTTTCGAGGCGGGGCTCCCCTCGTCGAGCTGTCGGAGGACGACTGGCAGACATTGATATCCGTCAACGTCACAGGCGTACTCCATGCCCTCCAAGCGGAGATCGCCCAGATGCGTACCCAGGCGGCGGGCGGCGCCATCGTCAACATCGCCTCCAACCTGGGCGCCCACAGCCGGCGCCCGGGGCTTGCCGCGTATGCCGCGTCCAAGGCGGCCGTCAGCGCGCTGACCAGGGGCGCCGCCCTCGACCACATACGGGACGGGGTGCGGATCAACGCGGTGAGCCCGGGCCCGCTCGACACCGCCATGTCACTGCTCCCCGGCGAGGGCGAGGAGGGGCGCGCGGCCCGCATGAAGGAGGACCTGCCGCTCGGCCGGGTCCTGACCACTACGGAGGCCGCCGCAGCCGTGCTGTACCTGGCCTCGGACGACGCCGCCTCGGTCGTCGGCACGGACCTCGTCATCGACGGCGGCGCCTCCGCCTGACCCACCCGGCGCCTCCCGCCCCGGCCCCTCGGACACGCCCTGCCCACTCGGCATACCGACCGGTACGGTGGGGCGTATGACACAGGGTTGGAGTGCTCAGGACATGCCCGACCAGAGCGGCCGCACGGCGGTCGTCACCGGGGCGAACAGCGGCATCGGCCTGGTCGCGGCCCGGGAGCTGGCCCGCAGGGGCGCGCGGGTGGTGCTCGCCTGCCGCAGCGAAGCGCGCGGACGGCAGGCCGAGGAGCGCGTCACCAGTGAAGTCCCGGGCGCCCGGGCCGAGTTCCGGCGGTTGGATCTCGCCGACCTCGCCTCGGTCCGGGACTTCGCGGCGACGCTTCCGTATGAGCGGCTCGATCTGCTCGTCAACAACGCCGGCGTGATGGCCCTGCCCTACGGCAGGACCGCCGACGGGTTCGAGACGCAGTTCGGCGTGAACCACCTCGGCCACTTCGCGCTCACCGGACTGCTCCTGCCCCGGTTGCGGGCGGCCGGGGCGGCGCGGGTGGTGAGCGTGTCCAGCGGGATGCACGCGCTGGCCAACATCGACCTGCGCGATCTCAACAGCGAACAGGGCTACCGGCGTTGGGTCGCCTACGGGCGGTCCAAGACGGCGAACCTGTTGTTCGTGCACGAGCTCGCGCGCCGGCTGCGAGCGGCCGGCTCGGACATCGTCGCGGCGGCGGCCCACCCCGGCTACGCGGCGACCAACCTCCAGACGCAGGGCGTACGCATGGAGGGCCGCAGGAGGACCGAGCGGATCGTCGCCCTCGGCAACCGCGTCTTCGCGCAGCCCGCCGAGGCCGGCGCGCTGCCCACGCTGTACGCGGCGACCGCGCCCGGGGTGGGGCCCGACTCGTTCACGGGCCCGTCCCTGATGATGTGGCGCGGCGCGCCCGCCAGGTCCTGGCGGGCGAAGTGGACGCTGGACGACGTCGCGGGCGAGCGCCTGTGGGAGGCCTCGGAGCGGCTCACCTCGGTGACGTACGAGCTGCCCTGAGGGCCCCCTCGCCTCCACTCGCCCCGGGTTCGGCTCAGGCGGTGACGGCGGCCGGGTCCATGTACATGACCTCCCAGTGGTGGCCGTCCGGGTCCAGGAAGGAGCGGCCGTACATGGGCCCCTGCTCCATCGTGTCCTGGGCGGGCGAGCCGCCGGAGGCGAGCGCGGTGTCGACCAGGCGGTCCACTTCCTCACGGCTGTCCGCGCTCAGGCAGACGATCGACTCGACGGTGGTCGCGGTGTCGGCGATCTCCCGGTTGGTGAACCCCTTGAAGAAGGGCTCCGTCAGCAGCATGGCGTAGATCGTCTCACTGATGACCAGGCACCCCGCGTTCTCGTCGGTGAACTGGGGGTTGAAGGAGTAGCCCAGCTTGCCGAAGAAGTCCTTCGAGCGGTCCAGGTTCTTGACCGGCAGATTGACGAAGATCATGGTGGGCATCGTGTGCTCCCTCGTGGGCCGTGGTGTCGCTTACGAGGGGTAGACGGCGGCCGCTCCGAAAACTCATCGCCGCGCCGTGTTTGTTCTCAGAACGGCGACAGAGTGCCCCGCCCGGGCCGGGCTCCACGCTCGGGTCGCGGCCGGGACGCCGACCCGGTACGCCCGGCCCGCGCCCCGCCGGGCAACGCCGACCCGGCCCGCCCCGCCCGCGCCCCAGCCGGGCCGCATCGGGTTCCGGCCGGTTGGGGACCGAGGACGGGCCGGATGTCGCCGCCGCGCCCCGTGAGGTTCCGTGGGGTCGACACACCCGCGCAATACCCCTGTCGTAATCCCCCTGCATGGTTGATCGTTGAGCCGTACAGCGGGATGACGAACAGGGGGCGTACGCCATGACGATCAGCCGCCGGACACTGCTCGGCAGCGGGGCCGCACTCGGGTTGCTCACCGCCTGCGGCTCCAACTCGGGCCGCGGCGGGGGTGGTTCCGCGGACGGGAAGGTCACCCTCGACCACTGGTATCACCAGTACGGTGAGGCCGGGACGGAAGCCGCGGTGCGCCGTTACGCGGCCGGGTACGACCGGGCGAAGGTCAGCGTGCAGTGGCGGCCCGGCGCCTATGACCAGCAGACCGCCGCCGCGCTGCTGACCTCGTCGGGCCCGGACGTCTTCGAGGTCAACGGGCCGACCCTGGACCAGATCCAGGGGGGTCAGGTCGCCGATCTCACGGCCCTGTTCGATGGGGTGAAGGACGACTTCAACCCCGCCGTCCTCGCGCCCAAGACGTACGACGGCAAGATCTGGGGCGTCCCTCAGGTGATCGACACCCAGTTCCTCTTCTACCGCAAGAGTCTCCTCGCCCAGGCGAACGTCCAGCCGCCGGCCACGCTCGATCAACTCGTGGACGCGGCGAAGGCGTTGACCCGGGACAAGGTCAAGGGCCTCTTCCTCGGCAATGACGGCGGAGCCGGTGTCCTCGGCGGTACGCCCCTGTACGCGGCGGGTCTCAGCCTGGTCGGCGCCGACGGCAGGGCCGGCTTCGACGATCCGGCCGCCGCCCGCACCCTCGGCAAGCTGCACCAGCTGTACGCCGACAAGTCGCTGCTGCTCGGCGCCCCCTCGGACTGGTCGGACCCCTCCGCGTTCGTCCAGGGCCTCACCGCCATGCAGTGGTCCGGGCTGTGGGCGCTGCCCGCCGTGCGCAAGGCGCTCGGCGACGACTTCGGGGTGCTGCCCTTCCCCAAGGACGGCCCGAACGGGAAGCCCTCGGTGCCGGTCGGGGCGTACGCGGCAGCGGTGTCCACCCGCTCGAAGCACCAGGCCGAGGCGAAGGCCTATGTGAAGTGGCTGTGGGTGGAACACACCGACTTCCAGGAGGATTTCGCGCTCTCCTACGGCTTCCACATCCCCGCCCGGCTCTCCCTCGCCAAGAAGGCCGCGAAGCTGCGCGAGGGCGCGGCGGCCGACGTGGTGACGTATGCGACGGACCACGGCTACGCCCAGCCGCTCCTGTGGACGCCGACGCTCCAGACCGCCTACCAGGACGCGCTGAACCGGATCATCAAGGACGGGGCGAGCCCCGACAACGAGCTGAGGGCCGTGGTCCGCAAGGCCAACGACGAACTTCAGCGGGTGAAGAAGCGCTGAGGGCGGCCGGTCGCGTGCGACGACGTATTTCGGACAACACCCTCTGGTTCTGGGTCTTCGTCGGCCCCTTCGCGGTCGGCCTCGCCCTCTTCACCTACGTCCCGCTCCTGTGGAGCGTCTACCTCAGCTTCTTCGACGCCCACAACACGGTCTCGCCGACCGACTTCGTCGGCTTCGACAATTACACGGCGATGCTGCGCGACGGCGCGTTCACCTCCAGTCTGGGCACGTTCGCGGTGTTCTCGCTGTTCATCGTTCCGGCGACGTACGCGCTGGCGCTCGCCCTCGCCCTGATGGTGAACCGGACCCGCCGCTTCCAGGCCTTCTTCCGCTCGGTGTTCTTCCTGCCCGCGGCCTGCTCGTATGTCGTCGCGGCGCTGATCTGGAAGTTGTCGATCTTCAACGGGGTGCGGTTCGGGCTGGCGAACACCGTGCTCGGCTGGTTCGGCGCCGATCAGACGGCCTGGCTCTCGACGACCCACCCGCCCTGGTACTGGCTGGTCATCGTGACCGTACGGCTGTGGCTCCAGGCCGGGTTCTACATGATTCTGTTCCTGGCCGGGCTCCAGCGGATCAGTCCGCGGCTGTACGAGGCGGCGGCCGTCGACGGGGCCCGGCCAGGCTGGCAGGTGTTCCGGCACATCACCTTCCCCCAGCTGCGGACCACCTCGGTCGCCGTGGTGCTCTTGTTGGTGATCAACGCGTTCCAGGCGTTCGACGAGTTCTACAACCTGCTCTCGGACGCCCGCGGTTACCCGCCCTACGCCCGTCCGCCGCTGGTCTATCTCTACTACACCGCCCTCGGCCAGGGGCAGAACCTGGGGATGGGCAGCGCGGGCGCGGTGATCCTCGCGCTGATCGTCGCGGTGGTGACGGTGTTCCAGGCCCGCTGGTTCGGCCTGGGCAGGAAGGAGGCCGACTGATGACCGCTCCCCGCACCACCGGAGGGCCCCGTACCACCGAAGGACCCCGCACCACCGGCGGCCCCCGCACCGCCGGCGGCGGGCCCGCCGGGAGGAGGCGGCCCGAGGATCCCCTGGTCCGGGTCGGGCGCGCGCTGCGGCTGGTGATCCTGGCCGCCCTCGCGCTGCTCTTCCTGGTCCCGTTCTACCTCCTGGTGCGCAACGGCCTGGCCGCCGAGCAGGACATCACCTCGCCCGACTGGACGTTCTTCCCGACCACCCTGCACTGGTCGAACGTGGGTGAGCTGTTCGACGACCCGGCGGTGCCGATGGGGCGCTCGCTGGTCAACTCCGCCCTCATCGCCGTCGCCACCACGCTGGGGACGCTGCTGTTCGCCTCGCTCGCCGGGTACGGCCTGGCGCGGATCCCGTACCGCTTCGCCAACCAGGTCTTCTATGCGGTGCTGGGCACGCTGATGGTTCCGTCGGCGGTCACGTTCGTACCAAGTTTCGTTCTTGTTTCGTCCCTGGGGTGGGTGTCGAGCTTGCGCGGGCTGATCGTCCCGACCCTGTTCTCCGGGTTCGCGTGCTTCGTCTTTCGCCAGTTCTTCACGGGATTTCCACGGGAGTTGGAGGATGCGGCCCGCGTCGACGGTCTTGGATATTGGCGTACGTACTGGAGGATCGTCGTGCCCAATGCGCGTCCGGTCTTCGCGGCGGTCGGCACGATTGTGTTCATCGGCGCCTGGAATTCCTTTCTGTGGCCGCTGGTCATCGGCCAGGACCGGGACGCCTGGACGGTACAGGTGGCGCTCTCCACCTTCACCACGGCCCAAGTGGTCAACCTGCACGAGCTGTTCGTGGCGGCGGCCGTCTCCATCGTCCCGCTGGTCCTGGTCTTCCTGCTGCTCCAGCGCTACATCGTGGCGGGCGTGGAGCGCTCGGGGATCGACGACTGACGGGGCCGGGGCACGCGGGGCGTTCCGCCGCACAGCAGGGCGGAGCCGAGGGGGGTGAGCGTGTGCAGGACGGAGTTGCCGTGCCGCAGCGTGACCAGGAGGCCGGCGTCGCGCAGGACGCCGGCGTGCTGGCTCGCGGAGGCGAGGGAGACGCCGGCCCTGCGGGCGAGTTCGCTGGTGGTGCAGCCGTTGCCGATGGACTGGAGCACGCTGGAGCGGGTGTGTCCGACGAGCCGGCCGAGTGAGGCGCCGCGGTCGGGGCCCGGCGGGGATTCGTAGGGGGCCTGGGTGTGGGTGACGGGGTAGACGAGGACCGGGGGCAGCGTCGGGTCCTGGAGGGTGACGGGGGTGCGGCGGCAGAAGAACGAGGGTTGGAGGAGCAACCCCCGCCCGCCCAGGTGGAGTTCGCGGTCGACCGGGTAGTCGGCCTCGAGGACGGGGGCGCGCCAGCGCAGCATCGGCGGGAGCGAGGCGAGGAGTTCGTCGGCGCCGCCGTCGAGGAAGGCGCGGCCGCGGGTGGCGCGGTCGGCGTCGACGCGGGTCTGTATGTGGGCCCAGTACGGGGAGACGGACGCTTGGTGGTAGGCGTTCAACGCGTCGGCGAGGCGGCCGAGTTGGGCGGTGCAGCCGTCGGCGAGGGAGGCGGCCCAGCCGGTGGTGGGCCGGCCGCCGGGGAGCCGGGAGAGTTCGGCGCCCAGCCGCTCGGGCGCGGTCTCGCGAATTCGTTCGAGGCCGGTTTCGAGGGAATGCGGCCCCTGGGGCGGCGTGAGAAAGTCGGGGAAATATCCTCGGCAGGGGACGATTGCGGAGAGCAATCGTGTTTCTCCGCTCAGCCGGGCGCGAGTTTCCTGTCGCCATTCACCGAATACCGAGGCACCCCTTCGGTCCCTCAAACGGTGAAAGCTGAGAATCGTTTCCCACAGCGTGTCGGGACCCGGCGCCATACGGAGCCGAGCCAGATCCTCGCCGGTGAAATGAATGCGCAGCACCGAAACCCCACCTGTCCGCTGTGGTGCAACCTGTTGCCTCGTGTTGCACCCGCAATTGATCCCCCGATCGACTCGACTGAGTATGCCTCCCGTCACTGCCCGTGACCACGGACCTTTCAGCCACAGTTGAAAGGCCTCGCGGAAGGGGTACCGGGGACGAAAGGCTGTACCTCGTCGGGCACGACACCGGGCCAACCGGAAAGATTCTGCGAAGACCGTGGGGGGCTTCACAGTGTCTGGCGGCGGTGGGCGTAGGTGGCGGCTCCGTGCTCGGCGCGGTTGACAGAGTGCGGTTCACGGGTGGGGATCCGTGAACCGCACTCTGCATTTCCGGCCACCACCCCGTTAAATGTCCGCCATTCAACAGGAATTAGGCGGCCGCACACCCGGGTGGTGTAGTGGGGGGACGTCGTCGGCAAACGCTTACCGGGCCCGGGCGGGAGTGCCAAGGCAAAAGGGGCAGCCACCCCCGCACAGGGTTGCTGCCCCTTCTTGGTGTTCCGGAGCCGCCGCCGGATCGGTGGTGAGGGTCGGGGACCCGGCGGCGGCTCCGGGGCTCTAGGGCCTGTCCGGCGGATCTGGTCGCCGTCGGGGTGCCTTGGCCTTGTGGTGCTGGTGAGCGGGGGGCTGGTGCGTCCAGCTGCAAGGCGGAGGAGGGCGGCGACGCGGAGCGTCGGCAACCGACGACAACGCCGCAGATGGGCGTGCCGGCCCCCCGCGTCCCAGACAAGATCCGCCGGACAGGCCCTAGCGCGAGTCGCTGCCCTTGGACCCCGCGGGAGACACAGCCGCCGCGCGGCCCGCTTCGAGGCGGGCGACGGGGATGCGGAACGGCGAGCAGGACACGTAGTCCAGGCCCACCTCGTGGAAGAAGTGCACCGACTCGGGGTCGCCGCCGTGCTCGCCGCAGACGCCGAGCTTGAGGTCGGGGCGGGTGGCGCGGCCGGCTTCGACGGCGGAGCGTACGAGGGAGCCGACGCCGTCCTTGTCGATGGTCTCGAAGGGCGAGACGCCGAAGATGCCCTTCTCCAGGTAGGCGGTGAAGAAGCTGGCCTCGACGTCGTCGCGGGAGAAGCCCCAGACGGTCTGGGTGAGGTCGTTGGTGCCGAAGCTGAAGAACTGGGCGGCTTCGGCGATCTGACCGGCCGTCAGGGCGGCGCGGGGCAGCTCGATCATGGTGCCGATGGTCAGCTTGAGTTCGGTGCCGGTGGCGGCTTCGACCTCGGCGATGACGGTGTCGGCCTCCTCGCGGACGATCTCCAGCTCCTGGACGGTGCCGACCAGCGGGATCATGATCTCGGCGCGGGGGTCGCCCTTGGCGTTCTTGCGCTCGGCGGCGGCCTCGGCGATGGCCCGTACCTGCATGGCGAACAGGCCCGGGATGACGAGGCCGAGGCGCACGCCGCGCAGGCCGAGCATGGGGTTCTGTTCGTGGAGCTTGTGCACGGCCTGGAGCAGGCGCAGGTCGTTCTCGTTGGCGTCCTTGCGGGACTCGGCGAGGGCGACGCGGACCGACAACTCGGTGATGTCGGGCAGGAATTCGTGGAGCGGCGGGTCCAACAGGCGGACGGTGACGGGGAGTCCGTCCATCGCTTCGAACAGCTCGACGAAGTCCTTCTTCTGGAGCGGCAGCAGGGCACTGAGTGCCCCTTCGCGCTCGTCGTCGGTGTCGGCGAGGATGAGCCGCTCGACCATCTCGCGCCGCTCGCCGAGGAACATGTGCTCGGTGCGGCACAGGCCGATGCCCTGGGCGCCGAAGCGGCGGGCCCGCAGGGCGTCCTCGGCGTTGTCGGCGTTGGCCCGTACACGCAGGCGGCGTACCCGATCCGCGTAGGCCATGACGCGGTGCACGGCGGCGACGAGCTCGTCGGCGTCGTCGGCGCCCGCATGCATGCGGCCTTCGAAGTACTCGACGACCGGCGACGGCACGACCGGCACCTCGCCGAGGTAGACCTTGCCGGTGGAGCCGTCGATGGAGACGACGTCGCCCTCTTCGATGACGGTGCCCGCCTGGGTCGTCATGCGGCGGCGCTTGGTGTCGACCTCCAGCTCCTCGGCGCCGCAGACACAGGTCTTGCCCATGCCGCGTGCGACGACGGCGGCGTGCGAGGTCTTGCCGCCGCGCGAGGTCAGGATGCCCTCGGAGGCGATCATGCCGTCGAGGTCGTCGGGGTTGGTCTCGCGGCGGATCAGGATGACCTTCTCGCCGGAGCGCGACCACTTGACGGCGGTGTACGAGTCGAAGACGGCCTTGCCCACGGCGGCGCCGGGTGAGGCGGCGATGCCGCGGCCGATGAGGTCGCTCTTGGCCGCCTCGTCGAAGCGGGGGAACATGAGCTGGGCGAGCTGGGCGCCGTTGACGCGCTGGAGCGCCTCGGCCTCGTCGATGAGGCCCTGGTCCACGAGCTGTGTGGCGATCCGGAAGGCGGCGCCGGCGGTGCGCTTGCCGACGCGGGTCTGGAGCATCCACAGCTGGCCGCGCTCGATGGTGAACTCGATGTCGCAGAGATCCTTGTAGTGGTTCTCCAGGGTCTCCATGATCCCCATGAGCTGGTCGTACGACTTCTTGTCGATTCCCTCGAGGTCGGCGAGGGGCACGGTGTTGCGGATGCCCGCGACGACGTCCTCGCCCTGCGCGTTCTGGAGGTAGTCGCCGTACACGCCCTGGTGGCCGGAGGCGGGGTCGCGGGTGAAGGCGACGCCGGTGCCGGAGTCGGGGCCGAGGTTGCCGAACACCATGGAGCAGATGTTGACGGCGGTGCCGAGGTCGCCGGGGATGCGCTCCTGGCGGCGGTAGAGCTTGGCGCGGTCGGTGTTCCAGGACTCGAAGACCGAGCAGATCGCGAGGTCCATCTGCTCGCGGGGGTCCTGCGGGAAGTCGCGGCCGGCCTCGGCCTTGACGATCTTCTTGAACTGCTTGACGAGCTTCTTCAGGTCGCTCGCGTCGAGGTCGGTGTCGACGCTGACCTTCTTGGCGGCCTTGGCGTCCTCCAGGGCCTCTTCGAAGAGCTCGCCGTCGACGCCGAGGACGGTCTTGCCGAACATCTGGATCAGGCGGCGGTAGGAGTCCCAGGCGAAGCGCTCGTCGCCGGACTGCTTGGCGAGGCCGGTCACCGAGGCGTCGGAGAGCCCGATGTTGAGGACGGTGTCCATCATGCCGGGCATCGAGAACTTGGCGCCGGAGCGGACGGAGACGAGCAGCGGGTCGTCGGCCTGGCCGAGCTTCTTGCCCATCGTCTGCTGGAGGGTGTCGAGGTGTGCGCTGACCTCGTCGCGCAGCTCGGCCGGCTCGTCGCCGCTGTCGAGGTAGACCTTGCACGCCTCGGTGGTGATCGTGAACCCGGGGGGGACGGGGAGACCGAGGTTGGTCATTTCGGCGAGGTTCGCGCCTTTTCCGCCGAGGAGGTCCTTGAGGTCCCTGTTCCCCTCGGTGAAGTCGTAGACGAACTTCTGGGTGTGCTGGAGGTCTTTGTCTTCCGACACGGGTCTCGACTCCTCGAATCCGCGGTGGCTGCCCTGACGGCGAGGAACATACCCAGATCGAAGGTGTCTGGGTACGTCCACTTGCGCGTCACGGGGTCGTAACCACTCGTCCGCCACCAGATCGAAAGTGACTGGCGCGTAACGACCGGCCCCGGCATTCCTTCACCACTTGAACGGAGTGGGCCTGGATCTGCCGGATAGTTGCTCACATGAGCACGGTGAGCGCCATTCGAGTTCACTACTTGAACACCGAAGGGGTGGCACTCAGTGCCACCCCTTTCAGAGATGCAGCCACCCTCAAAGCGCTCATCTGAGCGCAACCCCTATCAGGGGTGGCGAGAATCACGCGCTCAGTCGAGCGGAATTCCAGCCTTCGGACCGCTCCGTGGACCGGTCCGGGCCGCTCCGCACCGTCGCGGATCAGCCGCCGGAGGTGTCCAGCTCGGCGTCCACACCGATGCCGGAGCAGTCGTAGGGGTCCTTCAGCCAGCCGTCGGGCAGGACGACCCGGTTGTTTCCGCACGTTCTGCCGCGCGGGCCGTCGGCGCCCTCGGGCCACGGCTGGTCGAGGTTCAGCTCGCTCAACTGAGCACCCAGTTCGGCCAGCGAGGAGGTGACCGCCAGGGACTTGCGCATCCCGGAACCGACCGCGAACCCCTTCAGGTACCAGGCGACGTGCTTGCGGAAGTCGATCACACCGCGCGTCTCGTCGCCGATCCACTCGCCGAGCAGCGTCGCGTGCCGCAGCATCACCTCGGAGACCGCGCGCAGCGTGGGGCGGGCGAAGGAATCGGTGCCCTCGAAGGCGGCCACCAGGTCGCCGAAGAGCCAGGGCCGCCCGAGGCAGCCCCGGCCGACCACGACGCCGTCGCAGCCGGTCTCCTTGACCATGCGCAGGGCGTCCTCGGCGGACCAGATGTCGCCGTTGCCGAGCACGGGGATCTCCGGGACGTGCTCCTTGAGGCGGGCGATGGCGTCCCAGTCGGCGGTGCCGCCGTAGTGCTGGGCCGCGGTGCGGCCGTGCAGGGCGATGGCGGTGACGCCCTCCTCGACGGCGATCCGGCCGGCGTCGAGATAGGTGATGTGGTCGTCGTCGATGCCCTTGCGCATCTTCATGGTGACCGGCAGGTCGCCCGCGTTCGAGACGGCCTCGTGCAGGATCGCGCGCAGCAGGGGCCGCTTGTAGGGCAGGGCCGAGCCGCCGCCCTTGCGGGTCACCTTGGGCACGGGGCAGCCGAAGTTGAGGTCGATGTGGTCGGCGAGGTCCTCGTCCACGATCATGCGGACGGCCTTGCCCACGGTGACCGGGTCCACTCCGTAGAGCTGGATCGAGCGCGGGGTCTCGCTCTCGTCGAAGTGGATGAGCTGCATGGTCTTCTCGTTGCGCTCGACCAGCGCCCGCGTGGTGATCATTTCGCTGACGAACAGGCCCTTGCCGCCGCTGAACTCGCGGCACAGGGTGCGGAACGGAGCGTTGGTGATGCCGGCCATGGGTGCGAGCACCACGGGCGGCTGCACGGTGTGCGGGCCGATGGAGAGCGTGGTCATCTGTTCATTGTCACCCATCCGCGTCCCGCCTCCAGGGAGTCATTAGTTAGGCGTACTATCGAAGCCATGTCCGAGCCGAACCACCGTCGACGGATGCTGATCCTGGCGATCTGCTGCATGAGCCTCCTGATCGTCAGCCTCGACAACACCGTCCTCAACGTCGCCCTCCCCTCCATGCAGAAGGAGTTCCACGCCGGGGTCTCCGGAATGCAGTGGACCATCGACGCCTACACCCTGGTCCTCGCCTCCCTGCTGATGCTGTCGGGCTCGACCGCCGACCGCGTCGGCCGCCGCAGGATCTTCAAGCTGGGCCTGATCGTGTTCACGATCGGCTCCCTGCTCTGCTCGCTCGCCCCCAACCTGGAATCCCTCGTGGCCTTCCGGATGGTGCAGGCGGTCGGCGGCTCGATGCTCAACCCCGTCGCGATGTCGATCATCACCAACACCTTCACCGACCCCCGCGAACGGGCTCGCGCCATCGGCGTCTGGGGCGGCGTAGTCGGCATCTCGATGGCCGCGGGGCCCATCGTCGGCGGTGTGCTCGTGGAATCAGTCGGCTGGCGCTCCATCTTCTGGCTCAACCTGCCCATCGGCCTGCTCGCCCTCGCCCTGACCTGGCGTTACGTCCCCGAATCCCGCGCCCCCAAGCCCCGCCGCGCCGACCCGGTCGGCCAGCTGTTGATCATCGCGCTGCTCGGCTCGCTGACGTACGCGATCATCGAGGTGCCCAGCGCCGGATGGGACTCGCCGCAGATCCTCGCCTTCGCCGCGATCGCCGTCGCCTCGCTCGCCGCCCTCCTGGTGTACGAGCCCCGACGCGCCGAACCCCTCATCGACCTGCGCTTCTTCCGCAGCGCCCCGTTCAGCGGCGCCACCGTCATCGCGGTCTCGGCGTTCTCCGCGCTCAGCGGCTTCCTGTTCCTCAACACCCTCTACCTCCAGAACGCCCGCGGTCTGAGCGCCCTCAACGCGGGCCTGTACATGCTGCCGATGGCCGCGCTCACCTTCGTCTGCGCGCCCCTGTCGGGACGGCTCGTCGGCAGCCGGGGGCCGCGCCTGTCGCTGCTGATCGCCGGGGTCGCGATGGCCGCGAGCGGGCTGCTGTTCGCCGCCTTCGACGCGGAGCGCACCACCGCGCTGCTCTTCACCGGATACGTCCTGTTCGGACTGGGCTTCGGCATGGTGAACGCGCCCATCACCAACACCGCGGTCTCCGGAATGCCCCGCTCACAGGCGGGCGTGGCCGCCGCGGTCGCCTCCACCAGCCGCCAGATCGGCCAGACCCTGGGGGTCGCCGTGATCGGCGCGGTGCTGGCGGGCGGCATGGCGGGCGTGGCCTCCGGCGCGTACGCCGACCGCTTCCCCGACGCGGCACGGCCCGCCTGGTGGATCATCACGGGGTGCGGCCTGAGCGTGCTGGGCGTGGGCCTGGCGACCAGCGGGCGCTGGGCCCGCGAATCGGCCCGGCGGACCGCGCAGCGCCTTCAGGCGCCCGCCGTTCAGACCCCGGCCGACGCCAACGCCTGATCGGACTCCGCGAGCGCCCGCAACCGCTCCAGGCGCTCGCGGGTCTCGTCGTCCGAGGGCACGTACATCACCAGGCGCGGACCCGCGGAGGGGCCGAGCCACAGATTGGTGTGCTCGACGCACAACAGCCCGACGTGGGCGTTGCGCAGATACTTCGTCTTGCCGCCCTGGCCGACCACCTCGTGCCGGGCCCACACCTCGCGGAACTCCGCCGAAGCCCCCTCAAGGCGCGCGAGGAGCGCCTTCCACGCCGGCTCGGTCAGGTGCTCGGCCATCGAGGCGCGGAACTTGGCGGCCATCACCCGGTTCATCTCGGCGAGATCCACCACCGACGCCCGCCAGTCGGGGTCGGTGAAGGTCAGCCACAGGCAGTTGCGGTCCTCGGGCGCGAGCGTGTCGAGGTCGCACAGCAGCCGCCCGTAGGTGGAGTTGTACGCGAGGATGTCGTACCGGCTGTTCTGGACGCAGGCCGGGATCGGGCCGAGCTGGTCCAGCATCGCGCGCAGCGCCGGCGTCACGCTCGGGCACGCCGCGTTGGGCGCCGGGTCCAGCGCGCCGGCCAGCGCGAACAGATGGCTGCGCTCGCTGGGGTCGAGCAGCAGGGCCCGCGCGAGGGCGTCCAGGACCTGCGGGGAGACCTGGATGTCACGGGCCTGCTCCAGCCAGGTGTACCAGGTGACGCCGACGGCGGAGAGCTGCGCGACCTCCTCGCGGCGCAGCCCCGGGGTGCGCCGGCGCCGGCCGGGGGGCAGGCCGACCTGCTCGGGGGTGATGCGTTCGCGGCGGCTGCGCAGGAATTCGGCCAGCTCATGGCGGCGGACATCGCTTGCGGGGGCCACAGTGCTCATGATCTTAGGGTGCCGCACCCGCCCGCCGTTGTCAGCGGGTTGCCGGGTAGTGCTTGTACCAGGATAAGGAGACTCTGGTACCAGGCTCAGAAGGGGAGGAAGGTCGTCTGTGTGAGTGAAACAACGGTACGGACAACCTCCCGCCCCTCCCCCTCTTCCTCCCCCGCTGCCCCGGTCACCCACGCCGGGGCGGTCATCGGGCCGCTCGGTCTGTTCACGGTGCTGCTCGGCGCGGCCCTTCCCCTGATCGACTTCTTCATCGTCAATGTGGCCCTCCCGGCCATGGACAGCGACCTCGCGGCCGGCCCGGCCCTGCTGGAACTCGTGGTCGCCGGATACGGCGTCGCCTACGCCGTGCTGCTCGTGGTCGGCGGACGCCTCGGCGACATGGCCGGGCGGCGCAGGCTCTTCCTGATCGGCATGGCGGCCTTCGGCCTCACCTCGCTGGCCTGCGGCCTCGCCCCCACCGCCTGGACCCTGGTCGGCGCGCGGGTCGCCCAGGGCGCGGCGGCCGCGCTGATGCTGCCGCAGGTCCTGGCCACCATCCAGGCCACCACCCAGGGCCCGCGCCGCGCCAAGGCCATGAGCCTGTACGGGGCCACGGCGGGCCTGTCGATGGTCGCCGGGCAGATCCTCGGTGGCGTCCTGGTCGCGGCGGACGTGTTCGGGTCCGGCTGGCGCTCGGTGTTCCTGGTGAACGTGCCGGTCGCCGTCGTCGGGCTGTTCCTCGCGACGCGTTCGGTGCCCGAGACCCGCTCGGAGCGCCCGGCCACCGTCGACGTGGCGGGCACCCTGCTCCTGGCGCTCTCGCTGGTCTCGCTGCTGCTTCCGCTGACCGAGGGCCGGGCCGCGGGCTGGCCGCTGTGGACATGGCTCTCGCTCGGCGTCTTCCCGTTCGCGGCCCTCGCGTTCTGCTTCGTGGAGCGGCGCGCGGACCGGCTCGGGCGGACCCCGCTCGTGCCGCCGAGCCTGCTCGACCTGCCCTCGCTGCGGCGCGGTCTGGTGATGGTGGTGCCGTTCTCGATCGGCTTCAGCGGCTTCATGTTCGTGGTCGCCGTAGTCCTCCAGCAGGGCCTGCGGATGGGGCCGGTCGCGGCCGGCCTCGCCCTGGTGCCGATGGCGCTCGCCTTCTTCGCCGCATCGCTCGCCGGGCCCCGGCTCATCGGCCGGTTCGGCACCCGGGTGGTGACGGCGGGCGGAGTGATCCAGGCCGTGGGCATCGCGCTGCTCACACTGACCGTGTGGCAGGGCTGGTCGGGCCTGACCGTCGTCGAACTCGCCCCGGGCGTGGCGATCGCCGGCCTCGGCCAGGGTCTCCAACTCCCGGTCCTCATCCGCCTGATGCTCTCCGACATGCCGGCCGACCGGGCCGGAGTGGGCGGCGGTGTGGTGGTCACCACCCAGCAGTCCGCGCTCGCCCTCGGCATCGCCACCCTCGGCACGCTGTTCCTGGCGCTGGGCCCCTCCCTCGGCATGCGTGACGCGCTCGTGGTGACGCTGCTCGTCCAGCTCGCCCTGATCGTGGTGACGGCGCTGCTGAGCCTGCGACTGCCGCGCGTCATGCGGTGACGCGGGTGCGCCCCGACGGCGAAGGGCCCGGAACGTCTGTCACGTTCCGGGCCCTTCGCCGTCGCGCGTCCCGGCTTCGCCGGACGCTCCGGGTCAGCTCTCGCTCGACTCCGTCACCACGGGGTTGGCGCGCTCACGCATCTTGCGCAGCAGCTCCTCCTTCTTGTCCACGGCGGCCTTGCGGTCGGCCGCACTCCCCTGGACCGAGCCCTGGTCTCCATTGCGGGACACCTTTGTGCGCTGTCCACCGACACCGAGCAGGTTGTTACGACTCTTAGCCATGAGGGCGACGGTACCCGGCGCGAGGGGGTGGGGCGTACCAGTTTTGTGGCGGGGGTTTGTGGCGGGTGTTTGTGGCGGCGTATCGGTCACCGGTCATGGGGGCCGGGGATGGCGGGTGGCAGGTGAGCGAAGGGCAGGCATCAGATGACAGATATTGAAATCTGTCATCTGTCATGCCATGGTGGAGGAACCACCTTCTCCAACCACCTCCTCCCCCACCCCACCCCCCAAGGAGCCCCCATGCGCACCCTCACCCTCGGCACCTCCGGACCCGTGACCTCCGCACTCGGCCTCGGCTGCATGGGCATGTCCGCGCTGTACGGAGAAGCCGACCGGGGCGAGTCGATCGCCACCATCCATGCCGCGCTCGACGCCGGCGTGACCTTGCTGGACACCGGCGACTTCTACGCCATGGGCCACAACGAGATGCTGATCGGCGAGGCGCTGCGCTCCGCCCCCGCCGCGGCCCGGGAACAGGCGCTCACCAGCGTGAAGTTCGGCGCGCTGCGCGACCCGGACGGCGGCTGGTCCGGGTACGACGGGCGGCCCGCCGCGGTCAAGAACTTCGCCGCCTACTCGCTCCAGCGCCTCGGCGTCGACCACATCGACGTGTACCGGATCGCCCGGATCGACCCCGACGTGCCCATCGAGGAGACCGTCGGCGCCATCGCCGAACTGGTCCAGGCCGGTCACGTACGGCACATCGGCCTCTCCGAGGTGGGGGCGGCCACGCTGCGCCGGGCGGCCGCCGTGGCACCCATCTGCGATGTGCAGATCGAGTACTCGCTGATCTCGCGCGGCATCGAGGACGAGATCCTGCCGACCGCGAGCGAGCTGGGCATCGGCGTCACCGCGTACGGGGTGCTCTCGCGCGGTCTCATCAGCGGGCACTTCTCGCGCGAGAGGCAGTTGACGGCGGGCGACTTCCGCGGGATGAGCCCGCGCTTCCAGGGCGAGAACCTCCAGCACAACCTGGACCTCGTGGAGGCGCTGCGCAAGGTCGCCGAGCAGAAGGGCGTCACGGTGGCGCAGACCGCCATCGCATGGGTGCTCGCGCAGGGGCCCCGCCATCACGCGGCCATCGTGCCGCTGGTCGGCGCGCGACGCCGGGACCGGCTGGCCGAGGCGCTCGGCGCGCTGGAGGTGGAGCTCGGCGCGGCCGACCTCGCCGCGATCGAGGCGGCGGTTCCGGCCGGCGCGGCCGCGGGCGACCGCTATCCGCAGGCGCAGATGGCCCACCTCGACAGCGAGCGGTGACCTCTTCGAGCGCGGTGTTCCGCCCGGGCGGGTGGCCTGTGGACAAGCCGTTCACCGGCGTTGTCCACAGGCCCGGCGGGCCGTTCTGAGCGGCAGGTAACGTCATGGCCATGAGTACGGAACCGCTGACCGCCGAGCGCATCCTCGTCGCGACCGAGGAGGTGCTGCGCCGCCACGGCCCGGCGAAGGCCACGGTCGTCGATGTCGCGCGCCAGCTCGGGGTGAGCCATGGCAGTGTCTACCGCCATTTCCGTACGAAGGCCGCGTTGCGCGAGGCGGTCACGGAGCGGTGGCTGAACCGTTCGACGGATCTGCTGCGCGCCATCGCGTCCCGCCGGGATCTGGAGTCGGCCGTCGTGCTGCGGCTGTGGTTGAGCGAGTTGTTCCTGGCCAAGATGGCCAAGGCGGGCGCCGACCCGGAGTTGTTCCAGACGTATGAGGTGCTGCTCAGGGAGAACAGCCGGGTCGTGGAGGAGCACATCGGTGAGCTGGTGGGTCAGCTCACCGCGATCATCCACATCGGCGTGGAGCGGGGCGAGTTCGCGGTGCCGGACACGCCTGCGGTGGCGGCGCGTGCGGTGTTCGACGCGACGGGCCGTTTCCATGATCCGGTGTACGCGGCCGAGTGGTCGCGCCCGTCCATCCGGGACGATTTCGGCGCGGTGGCGGACCTGTTGCTGAACGGACTGAAGCGTTAGGGGTGCGGCGGGGGGCGGGTTGAGGGCGGGGAGGGTCGACGCCGTCGGCCGGGTTGCAGCCGGGGCGGCTGGCGAGGCTTGAGCCGGCGGTGTTGGCGTGCCCCGCCGGGGCGAGGGGCGGGGGGTGCCAGCGCCGTCCGCTGGGCCGCAGGCCCGGGGTGCCGGCGCCGTCCGCCGGGCAGCAAGCCCGGGCCGCCGGCGCCCGCCGTGTGGAGGGGCGGGGTGCTGACACCCCGCCGGGGCGGAGATCCGCCTCAGAAGCCGGGGTGGCCGATGCTTGCCGAGCCGGAGCCGGTGGTGATGTCCAGGGAGCGGTCGGAGGCGGTGTCGATGAGTTCGTCCTGGATGGTGCGGCTGCCCGATCCCGAGCGTCCGCCCACCCGGTAGCGGGTGCCTTCGGGCACGGTGACCGTGACGGAGCCCGATCCGGCCCGGGCCGTCACCTGTCGGGGCGGGGCCGAGAAGGCGATGCTCATAGCGCCCGATCCGGTGGTCAACGTGACGTTCGGCGAGGCGAGTCGGGAGGCCCGGATTTCGCCGGAGCCGGCCTTGGCCCGGACCGTGCCGGTGAGCCCGGTCAGCTTGACGGGTCCGGAGCCGCTCTCGACGTCGACCGGCCCGCTCAGTTCGCGGAGGGTGACCTCGCCCGAGCCGCTGCGTACCTTCAGGCGGGTCCCCGCGGGGATGGCCAGGTCGAGTTCGACCTGGCAGTTCTGGACGTACCGGTCCACGAAGCCGACGCACCGGGTGCGCACCGTGAGGGTGTCGCCCTCCCAGGTGCGTTCGACCTCGGGCCGTTTCCGCGACCAGGTCAGTTTGCCGTTCATGGTGACGCGGTCGCGGGCGCCGGTCGTGATGGTGATCCGGGCGGACCCGGCGTCCACGGCGACGGCGGAGACGGGGTGGGCCCGGCCGTTGTCGGGGCTCTGGTAGGCGGCGCTCTCGCTGACGGCGTCGGCCGTCGTCCAGTAGGCGCACGGCACCACGACGAGCAGGGCGCCGATGAAAGCGACGATGATCCAGGCGGTGCGGTGGCGGGTGCGGGTGCCCGGGGCCGGCGGGCGCCCGGCCTGTGCCGCACCGGCCGACGACGACGGGGTCGTGCCGCGGCGGGGTGTTCCGCGCTGCTCGGTGGTGCTCATGCCGGTCCGCCGTCCAGGAAGCGCAGGACGGCGAGGACGCGGCGGTGGTCGCCGTCGGCGACGGGCAGGTCGAGCTTGGCGAAGATGTTGTTGATGTGTTTGGCCACCGCGCTTTCGCTGACGACGAGTTCGGCGGCGATTCCGGCGTTGGAGCGGCCTTCCGCCATCAGCGCGAGGACTTCGCGTTCGCGGGGGGTGAGCCGTTCGAGCGGGTCGGGGCCGCCGCCGCGCCGGAGCAGGAGTTGCGCGACGACCTGCGGGTCGAGCGCGGTGCCGCCGGACGCGACGCGTTTGAGGGCGTCGATGAACTCCTCGACGTCGGCGACGCGTTGCTTGAGGAGGTAGCCGATGCCGCCGGTCTGGGTGGCAAGCAGATCGGCCGCGTACCGCTCCTCGACGTACTGGGAGAGCAGCAACACGGCCGTGTCGGGCCATTGTTGACGGATCATCAGGGCGGCGCGGACGCCTTCGTCGGTGAAGCCGGGCGGCATCCGTACGTCGACGAGGGCGAGGGTGGGCCGGTGGTCCTCGACGGCCTTAAGGAGGCTGTCGGCGTCCCCGGCCTCGGCGGCGACGTCGAATCCGGCCATTTCCAGGACCTTGACGAGGCCTATGCGCAACAGCACCGAATCCTCGGCGATCACAGCCCGCACGGCAACTCCACAGTGATGAGGGTGGGGCCCCCGTGGGGGCTGTTGATCCTGATGGTTCCGTCGACCGACCCTACGCGCTTGCGCAGGCCGAGCAGTCCGGTGCCGCCCGCCGGGTCGGCGCCGCCGATGCCGTTGTCGCTGACGATGATGGTCAGGAGCTGGGCGCGGCGGCGGACCTGGACGGAACAGCGGGTGGCCTGGGCGTGTTTGGCGACGTTGGCGAGGGTTTCGGAGACGACGAAGTAGGCGACGGCCTCGACCGTGGGGGTGGGGCGTTCGGGCATGTCCACGGTGAGTTCGACGGGGAAGGTGGCGCGGGCCGCGATGCCGGAGATCGCGGCGTCGAGGCCGCGGTCCTCCAGGACGGCCGGGTGCAGGCCCCGTACGAGGTTGCTGAGTTCCTCGATGGCTTCCTTGGCTTCGCGGTGGGCTTCGTCGATGACGGCGCGGGCCTCGGGGGGCAGGTCGGTGAGGGTGGCGCGGGCGATGCCGAGGTTCATGGCGAGGGAGACGAGGCGCTGTTGGGCTCCGTCGTGCAGGTCCCGTTCGATGCGGCGGCGTTCCAGGTCGGCGGCGTCGAGGATGTCGGCGCGGCTTTCGGCGAGGTCCTCGACGCGGCGTTCGAGTTCTCTGGCCCGGTTGGGGCCGAGCAGGATGGTCGCCGCGTGGGTGTCGAGCCGGGCGATGAGGGCGGCGAGCCAGGGCGTGGCGATCAGGAGCAGGACGCCGAGGACGGTGAAGGCGACGTAGTCCTGGGTCCAGCCGGTGGGCCGGAGTCTGAGGGGCAGGGCCCACGCCCAGGACAGGACGAGGGCGAAGGCGGCTCCGGTGGCCCAGCCGAGGGCGACGAGGGCGCCGCCGAGTGCGGTGAGCGGG
The DNA here is from genome assembly GCF_003627815.1 of Streptomyces hundungensis. Lineage (NCBI taxonomy): Bacteria > Bacillati > Actinomycetota > Actinomycetes > Kitasatosporales > Streptomycetaceae > Streptomyces > Streptomyces hundungensis. Next base: position 5,868,591 of record NZ_CP032698.1, on the reverse strand, counting down.
GAGACGAGCAGGTGGTATCCGTACTGGCGCCACGTCGACTCGGCGCGCAGCCTGGGGAGGAGTCCGTGGGGGTGGTACCAGGGGTGGGGCCACTGGATTTTCGGGATGTCCACGCCGGTCAGGGCCCAGAAGCGGCCGCGTTGCAGGGGGGTGAGCAGGGGGCACAGCAGCAGGACGAAGCCGAGTGTTTTGAAGAGGTGTCCGGGTGCGGAGGTCGTGTAGGCGATGGCGAGCACGGCGGGGATCGCCACGGGTATGGACGCCGCTACGAGGGCGGTGTTGCGCCAGGCCCACGCCGACCACGGTGTGTGGGCCGCGGTCCAGTCGTATGCGCGCCGCAGCGGGCCGGGAGGTGCCATGCGCACAGGGTAGTTGGGCTGGTCAGGGCGTTGCCATCATGCTGTTGCCCGGGTGGGGGTATAGCCAGCACCACCTTGGTTTCGGACAGCCGCGCTACTGACCCGGGCGGCTCGGCGGGCGAGTCTTGGGGCTGTGCTCGGGCGGAGGGACCGCCGGGCCGGAAGGAGCGCCCGCCGCCATGACTCTTGTCGCCCCGCAGATCCGTACCCGCCGTAACTCCCGTGTGGTGCCGGGTAGTTGGGGTGGAGTGCGTCGTCGGCCGCGTCTCGCGACGGTCCTGACGGGTGCGGGGGTGGCGCTGGTGCCGTGGATGGTGGTGTTGGCCAAGACGCTGCCGTCGACGACGGAGGTGTCCAACTGGTCGACGGCGTGGGTGGGGTTGGACGCGTTGCTCGCGGTGGGGCTGACCGGTACGGGTGTGTTGGTGGGGCGGGGGGATCCGCGGGCCGCGCAGGTCGCGGCGGCGACCGCGGCGATTTTGGTGGTGGACGCGTGGTTCGACGTGGCGACGTCGGCGCCGGGTGGGGAGCTTGCCATGGCGGTGGGGCTGGCGGTGGGGGTGGAGTTGCCGATGGCGGTGACGTGCGCGGTGGTGGCCCTACGCCGACCCTGACCCCCCGGCCCGCCGCACCCGGGCCCCCTGGGGCTCCGCCCCAGACCCCACATCGCACCTGAACGGCGCTCGTCCTCAATCGCCGGACGGGCTGAGGTGCCGGCCAGCACCGACCCCGCCAGGGGCGCGAGGAACTGCGCGAGAAGCGAGCACGGTCCGCAGGCGAAGCCCCTGGGGCTCCGCCCCAGACCCCGCATCGCGCCTAAAGGGCGCTCGTCCTCAAACGCCGGACAGGCTGAGGTGGCCTGCACTGGCCAGCACCAAGCACTTAAGGGGCGCGGGGAACTGCGCGCCCAGCCACGCACGGTCCGCAGACAAGGCCCCTGGGGCTCCGCCCCAGACCCCGCATCGCGCCTAAAGGGCGCTCGTCCTCAAACGCCGGACAGGCTGAAGGTGCTGGCCAGCGCCGAGTAGTTAGGGGCGCGGGGAACTGCGCGATCAGCCACGCACGGCCCGCACCCACCCCCCCAACCCAGTTGAGGCACACCCCGCAGGGGGAAGGCCCCCCACGGCACGCCCCCCGAAGGGGACGCCCCGCAAGGGGGCGCCCCCCGGGGGCGGGCGGGGTCAGCAGCCGAGCAGGCGGCTGCCGAGGTACTGCTGGATCTGGTCCAGGGACACCCGCTCCTGGGCCATCGTGTCCCGCTCCCGCACAGTCACCGCGTTGTCGTCGAGCGTGTCGAAGTCGACGGTCACGCAGAACGGCGTGCCGATCTCGTCCTGGCGACGGTAGCGGCGACCGATGGCACCCGCGTCGTCGAACTCGATGTTCCAGTTCTGCCGCAGGTCGGCCGCGAGGCCCTTGGCCTTCGGCGAGAGCTGGGGGTTGCGGGAGAGCGGCAGCACGGCGACCTTCACGGGCGCCAGGCGCGGGTCGAGGCGCATCACGGCGCGCTTCTCCATGACGCCCTTGGCGTTGGGCGCCTCGTCCTCGCTGTACGCGTCGAGCAGGAACGCCAGCATCGCGCGGCCGACACCGGCGGCGGGCTCGATGACGTACGGCGTCCAGCGCTCGCCGGCTTCCTGGTCGAAGTAGGCCAGGTCGTGGCCGGAGGCCTTGGAGTGGGCGGTGAGGTCGTAGTCGGTGCGGTTGGCGACGCCTTCGAGCTCGCCCCACTCGCTGCCGCCGAAGCTGAAGCGGTACTCGATGTCGGCGGTGCGCTTGGAGTAGTGGGAGAGCTTCTCCGCCGGGTGCTCGTACCAGCGCATGTTCTCTTCACGCATGCCGAGGCCGGTGTACCAGTTCCAGCGCTGCTCCATCCAGTATTCCTGCCACTGCTCGTCCTCGCCGGGCTTGACGAAGAACTCCATCTCCATCTGCTCGAACTCGCGGGTGCGGAAGATGAAGTTGCCCGGCGTGATCTCGTTGCGGAAGGACTTGCCCATCTGCGCGATGCCGAACGGCGGCTTCTTGCGGGAAGTCTGGAGCACCTGGCCGAAGTTGGTGAAGATGCCCTGGGCGGTCTCGGGGCGCAGGTAGGCGACCGAGGCGGTGTCCTGGGTGGGGCCGAGGTGGGTGGAGAGCAGGCCCGAGAAGCTCTTGGGCTCGGTGAAGGTGCCCTTGTTGCCGCAGTTGGGGCAGTTCAGGTCGGCGAGGCCGTTCGCGGGGGCCTTGCCGTGCTTCTCCTCGTAGGCCTCTTCGAGGTGGTCGGCGCGGAAGCGCTTGTGGCAGGAAGTGCACTCGGTGAGCGGGTCGGTGAAGGTCGCGACGTGACCGGAGGCCTCCCAGACCTCGGAGGCCAGGATCACCGACGAGTCGATGCCGACGACGTCCTCGCGCGAGGTGACCATGTAGCGCCACCACTGGCGCTTCAGGTTCTCCTTCAGCTCGACACCCAGCGGCCCGTAGTCCCAGGCGGCCTTCTGGCCTCCGTAGATCTCGCTGCACGGGTAGACGAAGCCACGGCGCTTGCTCAGGTTGACGATGGTGTCGATCTTGTCGGCGGCCACGGTGCTCTCTTCATTAACGACGACGTGAACGGGGAACGGCGAAGCCTTCAGATTAGCGGCGGCCGCACCCCCTCTATCAAATCGGTTGCCCCGCGGGGCCCGTGCACGGGGCCACCCGTACTGATTATTGACAACCGTTTCCATCTTTGTTGAAAATGGATGTCATGAACGTACGACGCCTCATACCCGCGGCCGCCCTCTCCTGCGCCGCCCTGCTCGGCCTCACCGCCCTCACCGCGTGCGGTGCCGGCGAGGCCAGGAAGGACGGGAAGCTGGACGTGGTGGCGTCGTTCTATCCGCTCCAGTTCCTGACCGAGCAGATCGGCGGGGCCCATGTCGCGGTCACCGGTCTGACCAAGCCGGGCGTCGAGCCGCACGACCTGGAGATCAGCGCCCGCCAGACCGCCAAGCTCAACGACGCCGACGCGGTCGTGTACCTGAAGGGCCTCCAGCCCGCCGTGGACGCGGCCGTCCAGCAGGCCGAGGTCAAGACGAAGATCGACGCCTCGACGCTCACCGCGATGGAGAAGCACGGCAACGAGGTGGGCGGCCACGCCGCCGCGCACGACCACGCCACCGGCGAGGACGACCCCGCCGACCATGCCGGCCACGCTCACGGGCACTCCGAGTCCGGCGACGACCCGCACATCTGGCTGGACCCGGTGAAGTACGCCGAGGTCGCCAAGGGCGTCGGCGCCGCTCTGGCGAAGGCCGACCCGGCGCACGCGGCGGAGTACCGGAAGAACACCGAGACCCTGGTCGGCAAGCTCGACGGGCTCGACAAGGAGTACGCCGCCGCCCTCCGCACGACCCGGACCAAGGTCTTCATCACCACCCACGCCGCCTTCGGCTACCTCGCCGAGCGCTACGGGCTGACCGAGGAGGCCATCAACGGCCTCGACCCCGACTCCGAGCCGAGCCCGGCCCGGATCAAGGACCTCCAGAAGATGGCGAAGGCCGACGGCGTCACGACCGTCTTCTACGAGACGCTGGTCAGCGACAAGACCGCCAAGACCCTGGCGTCGGACGCCTCGCTCACCACTGATGTACTCGACCCCCTCGAAGGCATCACCGACCAGTCCAAGGGCACCGACTACTTCTCGGTGATGCGGTCCAACCTGACCGCCCTGACGACGGCGCTCGGCACCAAGTGACCCCGCGTCCCTCTACCCCCCGTCCCTCTCCTGTGGAGGCAGCCGCCATGCAGCCCGTCATATCGCTCACCAAGGTGAGCGCCGAACTCGGAGCGCGTCCCGTGCTGCGCGGCATCGACCTGGCCGTGTACCCCGGCGAGGTCGTGGCGCTGCTCGGCGCGAACGGTTCGGGCAAGTCCACCGCCATCCGGACGATCATCGGGCAGGTGCCGCTCAGCGGCGGCTCGGTGGAGCTCTTCGGCACCGCCCGCCGGCGCTTTCGCGACTGGGGCCGGGTCGGTTACGTACCGCAGCGCACCACCGCCGCCGGCGGGGTGCCCGCCACGATCCGCGAGGTCGTCTCCTCCGGACGCCTCTCGCGCACCCGTTTCAAGATCCTGCGCAAGGCCGACCGCGAGGCCGTCGACCGGGCCATCGACGCGGTGGGCCTCGCCGACCGGGCCAAGGACTCGGTGGACGCCCTCTCCGGCGGCCAGCACCAACGCGTCCTGATCGCACGGGCGTTGGCGGCCGAACCAGAACTTCTGATCATGGACGAGCCCATGGCGGGCGTCGACATCGAGAGCCAGGAGATCCTCGCGGCCACCCTGCGCGAGCAGGTCGCGGCCGGCGCCTCGGTCCTGCTCGTCCTGCACGAACTCGGCCCCCTTGAGCCGTTGATCGACCGGGCGGTGGTGCTGCGCGACGGATGCGTCGTGCACGACGGGCCGCCGCCGAGGGCGGTCGGGCAGCACGCCCTGCCCGGCCACGACCACGTACATCCGCACACGGCCGCCGAGCCGGTACGCACGGGACTGCTGAGCTGACCATGATGGAAATCCTGAACTCCCCCTTCATGCAACGGGCGTTGATCGCCGCGGTCCTCGTCGGGATCACCGCACCCGCCGTCGGGATCTACCTGGTCCAGCGGCGTCAGGCCCTGATGGGCGACGGCATCGGCCATGTCGCGATGACGGGCGTCGGCCTCGGCTTCCTGCTCTCCACCTCGCCGGTGTGGATGGCGACGCTGATCTCCGTCCTCGGCGCGGTCACCATGGAACTCATCCGCTGGTACGGCAAGACGCGCGGCGACATCGCGCTCGCCATGCTCTTCTACGGAGGCATGGCGGGCGGCGTGCTCTTCATCAACCTCGCGCCGGGCGGCTCCACCGCCAACCTCAACTCCTACCTCTTCGGCTCCCTTTCGACGGTCTCCCGGTCCGACGTGTGGGCCATCGGCACCCTCGCGGCGTTCGTCCTCGTGGTGACGGTCGGCCTGCGCCGCCAGCTCTTCGCGCTCAGCCAGGACGAGGAGTTCGCCCGGGTGACGGGTCTGCCGGTGCGCGTTCTGAACCTCCTGACGGCCATCACGGCGGCGGTCACGGTCACGGTCGCGATGCGGGTCGTGGGACTGCTCCTGGTGTCCGCCCTGATGGTGGTGCCGGTCGCGGCCGCCCAGCAGCTCTCCCGCAGCTTCGCCCTCACCTTCGCGATCGCGGTGGCGATCGGGGTGACGGTGACGCTGAGCGGCACGGTCGTCACGTACTACGAGGACGTGCCGCCCGGAGCCGTCATCGTCCTGTTCACGATCGCGATCTTCATCGTTCTGACGGCGCTGGCGACCCCATTGGCCAAGCGGCGGGCGCGGACCCGGGCGGCCGCGGCGGCCGAGGGCGAGTGCGGGCTGGACGTGCCCGCCCCGGCAAAGCGGCAAACCCTCGACGTGCCCGCCCCCGCAAAGCCTCAGGCCGGCGAGGTCACGGCCTGAGCGGGAGCTGGCACAATGGCCCCAGGAGAGTTTGTACGGGTCGAGGCTTGGAGGCACCTGTGACGACAGCGCCGCTCGGCGGGTCCAATACCGCCCCCGTACGAGGCCGGTCGACCCGGCAGCGTGCCGCGGTGGCGGCGGCGCTGGACGAGGTCGACGAGTTCCGCAGCGCGCAGGAACTGCACGACATGCTCAAGCACCGGGGGGACTCGGTGGGGCTCACCACCGTCTACCGCACGTTGCAGTCCCTCGCGGACGCGGGCGAGGTGGATGTGCTGCGCACCAGTGACGGGGAGTCGGTGTATCGGCGCTGCTCCTCGGGCGACCACCACCATCATCTGGTGTGCCGGGTGTGTGGGAAGGCGGTGGAGGTCGAGGGGCCGGCGGTCGAGAAGTGGGCGGAGTCGATCGCGTCGCAGCACGGGTATGTGAACGTGGCGCACACGGTGGAGATTTTCGGCACGTGTGAGCCCTGCGCCAACCCCGCACCCGCCTAGCACCCCCTCCCGGCGGCCTACCGCCCCCAACCCCGCGGCCCGCCCCCGCGTTCTGCGCAGTTCCCCGCGCCCCTAGACCCCCTTTCGGCTGCGGGCCGTGCTCGCTTCTCGCGCAGTTCCCCGCGCCCCCAAAAAAACCCGTTTTCGGCTGCGGACCGTGCGTGGCTGGGCGCGCAGTTCCCCGCGCCCCTTAGCTACTTGGTGCTGGCCAGCACCTCAGCCTGTCCGGCGATTGAGGACGAGCGCCGTTCAGGCGCGACACGGGGTCTGGGGCGGAGCCCCGGGGGGTTAGGGGCGGTCGGTGGACTTGTCCAGGGCGGCCAGGGCCTCGTTCGGGATGGCCCCGCCGAAGCGCCGGTCGCGGGAGGCGAACTCCAGGCAGGCCCGCCACAGGTCACGCCGGTCGAAGTCCGGCCACAGCACGTCCTGGAAGACCATCTCGGCGTAACTGGACTGCCAGATCAGGTAGTTGGAGGTGCGCTGCTCACCACTGGGCCGCAGGAACAGGTCGACGTCCGGCATGTCGGGGTAGTACAGATACTTGGCGAAGGTCTTCTCGTTGACCTTCGACGGATCGAGCTTGCCGGCGGCGACGTCACGCGCGATGGCCTGCGCCGCGTCGGCGACCTCGGCCCGCCCGCCGTAGTTGACGCAGAAGTACAGCGTCATCGCGTCGTTGCCGACGGTCTGCTCCTGGGCGATCTGGAGCTCCTGCACGACGGACTTCCACATCTTGGGCATACGGCCCACCCAGCGGATGCGGATGCCGAGTTCGTTCATCTCGTCGCGTCGGCGCCGGATCACGTCACGGTTGAAGTTCATCAGGAAGCGGACCTCTTCGGGCGAGCGCTTCCAGTTCTCGGTCGAGAAGGCGTAGAGGGAGAGGTTCTTGACGCCCATCTCCAGACAGCCCTTGAGGACGTCGAGGACGACGCCCTCGCCGACCTTGTGCCCCTCGGTGCGGGGCAGCCCGCGCTCCTTGGCCCAGCGGCCGTTGCCGTCCATGACGCAGGCCACGTGGTTCGGCACCAGCTCGGCCGGGATCTTCGGCGGCACCGCGCCCGAGGGGTGCGGCTCGGGGGTCTTGTAGTCGCGCCTCGACCGCCCGCCCAGGATTCCGCGTACTGCCATGTGGAGCTCTCTCCCTAGATGCTCAGATGCTGCTGCTCTGTACCGCTCAGTTCTTCTCTACGTACCGCAAGGAGCGCAGGCCGCGCTCCAAGTGCCAGTGCAGATAGGCCGATACGAGCCCGCTTCCCTCCCGCACATGCCTCGGCTCGCTCGCGTCCGCGGTCTCCCAGTCCCCCGTGAGCAGCGCGCTGAGCAGTCCGATGGCCTCCGCAGAGGGTACGACGCTGCCGGGTACGCGGCAGTCACCGCATACGATGCCGCCGCCCGCGACGGAGAAGAACCGGTTGGGGCCGTGGATGCCGCATTTCGCGCAATCCTCGAAACTCGGGGCGTATCCGTTCACGGCGAGTGAGCGCAGCAGGAAGGCGTCGAGGATGAGGTGGGGGGCGTGCTCGCCGCGGGCGAGGGTGCGTAGGCCGCCCACCAGGAGCAGGTACTGCTGGACGGCGGGTTCGCCCTCGTTGTCGGTGAACCGTTCCGCCGTTTCCAGCATGGCGGTGCCGGCGGTGTAGCGGGCGTAGTCGGCGACGATTCCGCCACCGTACGGAGCGATGGTCTCGCTCTGGGTGCACAGGGGTAGCCCGCGGCCGATCAGTTCGCTGCCGCGGGCGAAGAACTGCACGTCGACGTGGCTGAACGGTTCGAGGCGGGCGCCGAACTTGGACTTGGTTCGTCGTACGCCGCGGGCCACCGCTCGTACGCGGCCGTGGTTGCGGGTGAGCAGCGTGATGATGCGGTCCGCCTCACCCAGCTTTTGGGTGCGCAGCACGACGCCATCATCCCGGAACAGACTCATGCCCCCATTCTCCCGCACCCCCCTGGGGCTCCGCCCCAGCCCCCGTATCGCGCCTCAAGGGCGCTCGTCCTCAATCGCCGGACAGGCTGAGGTGCCGGCCAGCGCCGACCCGCTAGGGGCGCGGGGAACTGCGCGACCAGCCCGCCACGGTCCGCAGCCAAGGCCCCTGGGGCTCCGCCCCAGACCCCGTTCGCGCCTTAAGGGCGCTCGTCCTCAATCGCCGGACAGGCTGAGGTGGCCTGTGCTGGCCCGCACCGAGCACTTAAGGGGCGCGAGGAACTGCGCGAGAAGCGAGCACGGTCCGCACACGACGTCGGGTTTCAGGGGCGCGGGGAACTGCGCGAAGGGGTGACCCCGGCCCGCGCAGGGGGGGGGCGAGCCCCGGGTGGGCAAGGTGTGGGTGGGTTTGGGGTGGGGGCACAGAGGGATGAGGCACCATGGCGCCAAGCGCGGGTTCCCGCCGTGCGTCGACGCCCCACTCCCCCTGGACGGACCGGAATGCCGCTGCCCACGACCGCCCGCCCCGCCCGCACGGCGACGGCCTGCGTGCTCGCCGTGCTGGCGCTCGCGGGGTGCTCGGCGGGCGAGGGCGTACGGGACGACGGGCCGGCGGCCACGCCCTCCGCCTCGGTGACCGCTTCACCGCTGTGGCCCGACCACACCCCCTCCGCCGCGCCCGCAAAACCCGGCCAGGGTTTCCACGCGCGGGAGCCGGTGGCGGGGGTGACGGTGCCGGACGGGGATCTGGCGCGGGTCGACGGGGCGCGGCTGCTGGCCACCGACCCGGCCACCGACCAGGCGGTCAGGACCGGCCTCGGCCAGTGCCCGGACGGCTCCTCATGCCGGCTGCGGCCGCCCGCGTACGCCGATCTCACCGGCGACGGCAGACGTGAACTCGTGCTGGCCTACGACGACTTGGGGCGCAGCATCCTGTGGGTGTACACCGCCGTGGGTGAGCGGGCGCACGCCGTGCTCGAATACGCGGGGCGGCCCGGGACCAGCGCCGAGACGCTCGGCGGTGATCTGGTGGTCACCGAGCCCGCGGGCGGCCGGGACCGCCGGTCGGAGACCACCCTGCACTGGAACGGCACCGAGCTCGCCCCGCTGCCCGCCGTCTCGGACCCGGCCAGGGGCGGCGCCCCCAAGGCGCGGCCCTCGGAGGACTCCCTGATCGAGCCGGCCGACGGCACCAAGGAGCCGGGCGGAGGCTGAGCCGGGCGGAGACCAAAGCCGGGCGGGCCTCACGCACCCGGCACCACGAGCCCCGACTCGTACGCCAGGATCACCAGCTGCGCCCGGTCGCGTACCCCGCACTTGCCCATGATCCGGCTGACGTGGGTCTTGGCGGTGAGCGGGCTCAGGGCGAGCGCGTCGGCGATCTCGGTGTTGTTGAGGCCGCGGGCGACCAGGGTCAGGACCTCGCGTTCGCGGTCGGAGAGCGCGGACAGGGCGGCGGGGCCGCCGCCGGCCACGGGTCGCGGGGCGCGCAGCACGCGGGCGATGAGGCCGGCCGTCGGGCCGGGTGAGAGCAGCGCGTCGCCGGCGGCCACCGTGCGGATGGCGTCGAGGAGTTCGGCGGGCCGGGTGTCCTTCACGAGGAACCCCGAAGCGCCGGCCCGGAGCGCCTCCAGGACGTTCTCGTCGGTGTCGTAGGTGGTCAGGACGAGTACCCGTACCCCCACGAGGTCTTCGGCGGCGGCGATCCGCCGGGTCGCCCCGATGCCGTCGGTGCCGGGCATCCGCAGGTCCATGACGACGACGTCGGCCCGCGCCGAGTGGGCCAGCGCCACGGCTTCGTCGCCGGTGCCGGCCTGGCCGACGACGGCCATGTCGGGTGCGGATTCGATGAGCATCGCGAAGGCGGAGCGCACCAGGGTCTGGTCGTCGGCGAGCAGGACCCGGATGGGGTCGGGGTCGCCGGGCTGGGCGGTCATGCGGTCGTCTCCAGAAGGTGGCTGTCGGGGGGAGGTGGTGAAAGGGGCAGGTGGGCGGTGACCTGGAAGCCACCGTCGGGGTGGGGGCCGGCGTTGAGGGTGCCGCCGACGCTGCGGGCCCGCTCGCGCATGCCGAGGATCCCGAAGCCGGAGCCCGCGGCGGCCGGGCCCCGGCCGTCGTCGGTGACGGTGACGGTGAGCGCCCGGCCCCTCGTCTCGACGCGGACGCGGGCGGTGGCGTCGGGTCCCGCGTGGCGGACGGCGTTGGTGAGTGACTCCTGGACGATGCGGTAGGCGGCGGCGCCGACGGCGGGCGGCACCCGGGCGCCGTCGGTGTCCATGGTGAGTTCCGCGTTGGCGCCGCGGGTCAGCTCGGGCAGCCCCGTGAGGTCGGGCAGCGGGCCGTGCTCGTCGGCGCGCAGCACGGTCAGGGTGGTGCGCAGTTCCGCGCGGGCCTCGCGGCAGGTGTCGGCGATGGAGTCCAGGGCGGCGGCGAGGGCCGCCCGGTCGAGCCGTTCGGGGGCGGTGGTCAGGACGTGGGCGGCGACCGCGGTGCGTACTCCGATCAGGGTGATGCTGTGGGCCAGCAGGTCGTGCAGGTCGCGGGCGATGCGCAGGCGTTCCTCGGTGAGTTGGCGTTCGGTCTCGCGGGCGGCGGCGGCCCGCTGTTCGGCCACGTACGCGCGGGAGTTGCGCAGGGCGACGCCGAAGACGAGGGCGGCGACCAGCCAGCCGGAGGTGCGGAGCACGTCGAGGGCGTGGTGGACGCCGTTGAAGGACATCCCGGTGATGGCGAGGCCCACGACGCAGCCGCCGACGGTCGCGGCGCGGCGGACCGTGCCGGTGACGGCGACGGTGTACAGGGCGGTCATCGCGAGCGGCATGGGCCCCATGTGGGCGTTGTCGAGCAGTTGGTAGGGGACGATGCAGGCGACGACCACGGCCAGGGTCGTCATGGGGTGGCGGCGCCGGGCCGTGAGGGCGAGGGCGGCCGCGGTGAGCAGGGCCCAGCCGGTGGTGTCCGGGCGCAGCGCGGTGTCGGCGTAGGCGATGGCCGCGCCGAGGGTTGCGGCCCCGGCGGCGAGCGCGGCGTCGGCCCGCAGGGGGTGGGCGCTGTCGTGCGGGTCGCGGTGCAGCATCGCGGTGACCCACGGGCCGAGCCCGGGGCCCCGGGCTCGGCCCGGTGTGGTCACGTCGGTCACCGGGCCATCCTCGCCCTCACGGTGCGGCGCTGACCAGGGCGGGGGGTGCCTCGGCCGTTCGCGGGGCGCGGGAGAGGCGTCCGGGCCACCACACGGCGCGGCCGAGCAGCAGGTTGGCGCCGGTCACCAGGTAGGTGCGGACGAGGAAGGTGTCCAGGAGGACGCCGACGGCGATGACGGTGCCGAGTTCGACGAACATCACCAGCGGCAGCGAGGCGAGCACCGCGAACGTCGCCGCGAGCACCGTGCCGGCCGAGGCGATGACCCCGCCGGTGGTGCGCAGCGCGGTCAGTGCGGCCTCCTGCGGGCCGGCTCCGCGCAGGGCCTCCTCGCGGGTGCGGTGCATCAGGAAGATGCCGTAGTCCACGCCGAGGGCGACCAGGAAGACGAAGGTCAGCAGGGGCAGGCCCGGGTCGAGGCCGTGGAAGCCGAGGACCGGTCCGAAGACGAGGCCGCCGATGCCGAGGGCGGCTCCCCAGACGGCAGCGACGGCGGCGACGAGCAGCAGGGGGGCGATCAGGCTGCGCAGCAGCAGGGCGAGGACGAGCAGGACGGAGATCAGGACGAGGGGGATGACGGTCAGCCGGTCGTGTGCGTTGGTGTCGGCCAGGTCGAGGGCCTGGGCGCTGGCGCCGCCGACGTGTGCGCCGGTCAGCCGCTGTCGCAGCCGTCCGATGGTGGCGCTCTCGGCGGCCGATTCGGGGGCGGCCGTGGCGGTGACGGCGATCTCGGTCCAGCCGCCGCCGCTGCGTCCGCGTTCGGCACCGGCGACGCCGTCGACCAAGCGGGCGTCCGCGAGCGTACGGTCGGCTCGGCCGGTCGGCGTCATGACCTGGAGGGGCCGGCTGCCGCGGTCGGGGAAGGCGGTGGAGAGGGTGCCCATGGCGAGGGTCGACTCGGGTTTACTGGTGAAGCTGTCCTCTTGTTTGAGCGCGCCGGGCAGGTTGAACGCGCCGAGCGCGAGGGCGCCGAGCAGGACAACTCCCGTGAGCAGTACGGTGGTTGGGCGTTTGGCGGTGGAGCTGCCCATCGCGGCGAACAGGTTGCGGCGGCGCGCCGCGGGTTCGCTGCCGTACTCCGGGATCAGCGGCCAGAACACGCGCCGGCCGAGCAGCACGAGGAGCGCGGGCAGCAGCGTCAGCATCGCGGCGAGCGCGCAGACCACGCCGACCGCGCCGACCGGGCCGAGTCCCCTGATGTTGTTGAGGTCGGCGGCGAGCAGACAGAGCAGGCCGGCCACGACCGTGCCGGACGAGGCGAACAGCGCCGGCCCGCAGCCGCGCAGGGCGGCGCGCATCGCGTCGTACGGAAGCGGGGTGCGGCGCAGTTCGTCGCGGTAGCGGGCGACCAGGAGCAGCGCGTAGTCGGTGCCGGCGCCGAACACGAGGACGGTCATGATTCCGGCGCTCTGGCTGGTCACGGTGGTGTCGAAGACGGTGGCGAGGCCGTACACGGCGGCCCGCGCGCACACCGCGCCCGCGCCGACCGCGAGCAGCGGGACGAGCCACAGCACGGGGCTGCGGTAGGTGAGGATGAGGAGCAGGGCGACCACCAGGCCGGTGGCCAGCATCAGCGTGGTGTCGAGGGAGCCGAAGACCCCGCGCGCGTCGACGTCGAGGGCGCCGTCGCCGCCGACCCGCACGCTCATCCCGTCGGTGTCGGTGGCCCGTTGGCGCACGTCGTCGACGAAGGCCTTGCGGGCGTCGTCGTTCTTGGCGGGTGCGGCCGTGGTGAGCGTGTACGCGAGGGTGGCGCCGTCCTTGGACGTCACGGCGGGCCCGTGCTGGACGGCCGCGAACTCCTTGGGGTCCTTGGCGTCGCCCAGCTCGGCGGGCGACTTCGCGGCCTGGACGCCCGGCGCGACGGTGATCGCGGAGAGCTGGCGGGCCGCGGTGGCCCGGTCGGCGGCGGTCAGACCGCCGTCGCGGTGGTAGACGAGCACCAGAGCGGTGATCTCGCCGCCGGGCAGCTTCTCCTGGAGCGCGGCGACCTGAGTGGAATCCGCACCGGCCGGCAGGTAGTCGGCCGTCTGGTCGCGCTGTACGTCCCCGAGCCGCCCCGCGAACGCCCCGGCGACGGCGAGCACGATCACCCACAGCGCGAGCACACCCCAGGCAACCACCCACCGCCGCGGCCCTGTTGACGACTTCGCCGTCGCCTCTGCCGCCGCTGTGTCCTTCGCCCCCGCTATGTCCGACGTCCCCGCCGTGTTCGACCCCATCCCGGGCCCCCTCCGGCCGGACATCTCGGAAGGGCCCCAGCGGCCTGCCCGGCTGCTCCCAGCGTCCCGTCCACCCGGGCCGTGTTCGTCCCGCCAGCGACCGAGATCGCGGTACTTCCCCGGGCGTCCGAACGCCCGCCGTTACTCCCGGGGGAGTACGCGGGCGGGCGACGGCGTACGGCGTGTTCGGCCGGAACGTCGTTGATCGCGGGGGAAGTTCAGGACGGCGTACGGGCCGCGGCGAGCAGGCGGGCGGTGTCGTCCGCGCAGAGTGAGAGGGCGCCGCCGACCGTGCTGAGCACCTCGCGTTCGGCCGGGCTGTACGGGCCGTCCGCGAGCGCGATGCGGGCGCCCTGGAGCAGGATCGACTCGCGGCCCGCGGGGGCGAGGTGCGGGGCGAGCGGTTCGAGGGCCTCGTGGAGTTCGATCGCGAGGGCCGCGCCGCAGGGGTCCGTCTCGTCGACCGGGTCGGTGAGGAAGCGGCCGGTGTCGGCGGCCAGGCCCTCGATGAGCGCGACGAGCTGCTCCTCGGTGCAGTCGTCGAACCCGGCGGCCCGCACGGTGGCGAGGGCGGTGCCGGTGACCGTACGGGACGAGGTGCCGCCCGCGGCGAGGACGGCGAGGGCGACGGTGTGCACGGCGTCGCGCAGCATCGCGGAGAAGCGGGTCGTGGTGGGGTGGTCCAGGGCTTCCGTGCCGAAGTGGCCCTGGCAGGCGGCGCATTCGACGACGGGGCCCGCGGCGCCGCGGGTGAGGAGCGGGATGCCCAGGATCGTCAGGCGCTTGCGGCCGGTGCGGCGCTGGTAGTTCCGGTCGCCTCCGCAGTCGGGGCAGAAGAACTCGCCGTCTCCCACGGTGTGCCACTGGGTGCGGGTGGACCACAGGCGGGGGCGGGTGCCGGGCTTCGGCCCGGTGCTCAGGTTCGTACCGTTCTGTCCCCGTGCTGGCCGCACCGCGCACCTCCGTAACGCTCCGGCAACGTTGCCGCGTTGCCGTGATGTTAGCCACATCTATGATGTGGCGTCAGCACCCCGGGAGAGGGACCCTCCCCGGATGGCGAATTCCCGCCGCCCCTGGGGCTCCGCCTTAGACCCCGGCCCCTTTGCCCACCCGCCCGCCCGTGACGGGGGTTGGTTGGTTCCGGCCCCTGGGGCTCCGCCCCAGACCCCGGGCACCTTCCCCACCCACCCGCCCGTAGGCGCAGGGTTGGATGGCCCGGCCCTTCCTGGGGCTCCGCCCCAGACCCCGTTCGCGCCTTAAGGGCGCTCGTCCTCAATCGCCGGACAGGCTGAAGGTGCTGGCCAGCGCCGAGCATTTAAGGGGCGCGGGGAACTGCGCGACCAGCCACGCACGGTCCGCAGTCGAAAACGGGTTTCCAGGGGCGCGAGGAACTGCGCGAGAAGCGGGCACGGTCCGCAGGATCGAGAGGGTTTAGGGGCGCGGGGAACTGCGCGACCAGCCACGCACGGTCCGCGGGCGAAAACGGGTTTCCAGGGGCGCGAGGAACTGCGCGAGAAGCGGGCACGGTCCGCAGGGTCGAGAGGGTTTAGGGGCGCGGGGAACTGCGCGACCAGCCACCTGCGGCCCGCAGACGAAAACGGGGTTTCGGGGGCCGAACCCCCGTAGGGGGCCCGGCGTTGGGGGAGGTCAGCGGGCGGCGCGGTTGACCGCGGAGATGACCGCCTTCAACGACGCCCGCGTCGTGTTCGCATCGATCCCGATCCCCCACAGCACGACCCCGTCGATCGCACACTCGATGTACGACGCGGCCAGCGCAGACGCCCCCTCGCTCATCGTGTGCTCCTGGTAGTCCAGCAGCCGCGCGTCCACCCCCGTCGCGGCCAGCGCGTCGAAGAAGGCCGAGATGGGTCCGTTGCCGGTGCCGGTCAGGACCGTGTCGACGCCGTCCACGACCGCTTCCACCGTCAGGGTGTCGCGGCCGTCCTTGTCCGTCGTCGTCTGGCCCGAGCGCAGCTGGATGCGGCCCCACGGGTTCTCGGGGTTGGGCAGGTACTCGTCCTGGAAGGTCGACCAGATCGCGGCGGGCGTGACCTCGCCGCCCTCCGAGTCCGTCTTCTGCTGGATGATCTTCGAGAACTCGATCTGCATCCGGCGCGGCAGGTCCAGCTTGTGGTCGTGCTTCAGGACGTAGGCGATCCCGCCCTTGCCGGACTGCGAGTTGACCCGGATGACCGCCTCGTAGGAGCGGCCGACGTCCTTGGGGTCGATGGGCAGGTACGGGACCGCCCACTCGATGTCGTCGACGGTCTTGCCCTGCGCGGCCGCGTCCGCCTCCATCGCGTCGAAGCCCTTCTTGATGGCGTCCTGGTGGGAGCCGGAGAAGGCGGTGTAGACCAGGTCGCCCGCGTAGGGGTGGCGCGGGTGGACCTCCATCTGGTTGCAGTACTCGCTGGTGCGGCGGATCTCGTCGATCTGGGAGAAGTCGATCTGCGGGTCGACGCCCTGCGAGAACAGGTTCATGCCCAGGGTCACCAGGTCGACGTTGCCGGTGCGCTCGCCCTGTCCGAACAGGCAGCCCTCGACGCGGTCCGCGCCGGCCATGATCGCCAGCTCGGCGGCGGCGACCGCCGTACCGCGGTCGTTGTGGGGGTGCGCCGACAGGCAGACGTACGCGCGGCGGGTCAGGTTGCGGCTCATCCACTCGAAGCGGTCCGCGTGCGTCGAGGGGGTCGAACGCTCCACCGTGGCGGGCAGGTTGAGGATGATCTCGCGGCCCTCCTCGGGCCCCCAGACGTCGCACACCGCCTCGCAGACCTCCAGCGCGAAGTCCAGCTCGGTGTCGGTGAAGATCTCCGGCGAGTACTGGTAGCCGAAGATCGTCTCGTCGCCCAGGATCTTGTCCGCGTACTCCATGACCAGCCGCGTGCCGTCCACGGCGATCTGCTTGACCTCGTCCTTGGTGCCGCGGAAGACGACCCGGCGGAAGGTGGGGGCGGTCGCGTTGTACAGGTGGACGGTGGCGCGGTGGGCGCCGCGCAGGGACTCCACGGTGCGCTCGATCAGCTCTTCGCGGGCCTGGGTGAGGACGGAGATCGTCACGTCCTCGGGGATCGCGCCCTCTTCGATGATGGAGCGTACGAAGGCGAAGTCGGTCTCGCCGGAGGAGGGGAAGCCGACCTCGATCTCCTTGTAGCCCATGCGCACCAGCAGGTCGAACATCTCGCGCTTGCGGGCGGGGCTCATGGGGTCGATCAGCGCCTGGTTGCCGTCGCGCAGGTCCGTGGAGAGCCAGCGCGGCGCCTTGGTGATGCGGGCGTCGGGCCAGGTGCGGTCGGGGATCTCGACGGCTTCGTAGCGGCCGTACTTGTGGATCGGCATGCCGGACGGCTGCTGCGTGCGGGTGGCGTTGGTGACGGGCGTGGGGCGACCGACGGGCTGGGACATGGCGTGCGGCTCCTCGATGCGGAGGGAGGGACGGCCGACTGTCGAGCGCAACACCAGATCCCGCGGGGAGGGGGTCGGCCTACGACTACAGGCCCTCGCCGCGGCAGCTAAGAAGAAGAAGCCCGAAACGCATGATGCCGCAGCCTAGCCGAGGGACGGCGCGAGCGCCGGACCCGTATCAGTATGCGGGACGCAGGCCTCGATTCGGGCAAAAGTGATGTATCCCTCGCCTGGGCTCGGCGCCCGCACAATGGCCGGAACCGGACGTAGAAAAAGCACGCTTCACAATCATGGTGGCGACTGGTGACAGGCCGGTTACCCGGTGCCACATTGCCGGGCATGGACGCCACCACCCACCCGGTCTTCTGCACCATCGTCCCGCCCCACGTCTTCGACCGCCTCATCGAGGCCGAGGACCCCGCGCTCGTCAGGATCGCCCGCCGCACTCTCGTCGTGGACGCCGCCCAGCGCACCGAACGCCGTCTCACCACCGTCCTGGGCGCCGAGCCGCCCGCCGAGCCCGCCGACGCCACCGCCGACGAGCCCCGGCGCACCGTGTACGACGCCCAGCACACCACCACGCTGCCCGGCCGCAGGGTGCGCGGCGAGGGCGAGGCGCCGGTCGGCGACGCGACCGTCAACCGCGCGTACGCGGGCCTCGGCGCCACCTTCGAGCTGTACCTCAAGGCGTATCTGCGCCACTCCATCGACGGCCGAGGGATGCCGCTGGACGCGACGGTCCACTTCGACCACAGCTACAACAACGCGTTCTGGAACGGCACCCAGATGGTGTTCGGCGACGGCGACGGCCAGATGTTCCTGGACTTCACGCTGCCGGTGGACGTCATCGGCCACGAGCTCACCCACGGCGTCACCCAGCACTCCGCGAACCTGACCTACTTCGGTCAGCCGGGCGCCCTGAACGAGTCGATGTCGGACGTGTTCGGCTCCCTGGTCAAGCAGTACTCCCTGGACCAGGACGCCCACCAGGCGGACTGGCTGATCGGCGAGGGCCTGCTCGCGCCGGGCGTGCACGGGCAGGCGCTGCGGTCGATGAAGGCCCCGGGCACCGCCTACGACGACGTCGTGCTCGGCCGGGACCCGCAGCCCGCCACGATGGACCACTACGTCACCACGGGCCGCGACAACGGCGGTGTGCACATCAACTCGGGCATCCCCAACCACGCGTTCTACCTGGTCGCCGACGCGCTGGGCGGCAAGGCCTGGGAGCGGGCCGGACAGATCTGGTACGACGTGCTCACCGGCGGGCACCTCGGCTCCCAGGCGATGTTCAAGGACTTCGCCGAGCTGACGGTGGCCGCGGCCCGGGCGCGCTACGGCGACGGCGCCGAGACTCGGGCGGTTTTGAAGGCGTGGGCGCAGGTGGGGGTTCCGGCCTCCTGAGCCGGTCTCTGCGGCGTACCCGCTGACGTACCGCGCGAGGGCTGCTAGACAGAAGCCATGCGTATCCAGGTTTCCCGTTCAGGAGGGTTCGCCGGCATCGAGCGCCGGGCCGAGATCGACACCTCGGGCCGGCCCGATGCCGCCGAGTGGCGCGCGCTCGCGAAGGCGGCGCTGGCCGAGGGCCACACCGCGCCGAGAGCCGGCGTACCGGACGGCTTCCACTATGTGATCACCGTGGCCGGTCACACCGTCCACTGCGCCGACCCCGACCTCACCCAGGCCCAACGCGAGCTGATCTCAAGGGTGTTGAAGGAAGGCGCGTAGCCGGCGCCGAAAAGGCGGATGCGGGGGGGATCTCGGCCCTGCTTGGATGCGCACCATGAGCATCCCTCCCCGTGCCACCCTCCTGGACGATCTTGAGAGCTACTACGATGCCGCGCCCAGGAGTTCGGCGCGCGCCGAGGACTTCGGGCCGCTGACCCTGTTCGTCCGGGAGGGCGCCGGGTGGCCCTTCTACGCGCGGCCCACACGCGGCCACGACGGGCCCGTCACGGCGGCCGACGTGGACGCGGTGCGGGCCCGCCAGCGCGAGGTCGGGGCGCCCGAGGCGTTCGAGTGGGTGGCCGAGGTGAGCCCGGGACTGCGGGCGGCGGTCGAGGAGTCGGGCCTGGTGGTCCACGAGCACCCGCTGATGGTGCTCGACCCCGGGGCACCGGCCGCAGAGCCCCATCCTCTGGTACGGGTCCTGGGCGCGGCCGACCCGCTGCTGCACGCGGCGCTGGTCGTGCCGCACCTCGCGTTCGCCGCGCCCGGTACGGGAGTTGGGCCGGCGGGCGCGGCCGAGCTGGCCGCGGAGATCACCGCTCGCGCCGGTGACGGCCGGGCGCAGCAGGTCGCCGAGCGCATCCGCGCGGGGCGTTCCGCGCTGGCGGCCGCCGTCGAGGACGGGCTGGTGCTGTGCTCCGGGATGCACAATCCGGTGGGCGCGGTCACCGAGATCGTGGGCGTGGGCACGCTGCCCGCCGCGCGCCGCAGGGGCCTCGGGCGCGCGGTCACCGCGGCGCTGGTCGCGCACGCGAGGGCGGCCGGGGTGGCGACGGTGTTCCTGTCGGCGGGCGACGCCGACGTGGCCCGGATGTACGCGACCCTCGGCTTCCGCCCGGCGGGCACCGCGCTCATCGCCGAACCGGCGGACGGCTGAGGGCAGTTGGCCCCTGCCGCGCCGGGCGGCCCGTCCCGGTCCTTCTGTACGTCCGCCCCCGCCGGGAGGGACCGGCGGGGGCGGATCGGGGCGTCCTGTTCGCTCAGAAACCGAGCTTGCGCAGCTGCTTCGGGTCGCGCTGCCAGTCCTTGGCGACCTTGACGTGCAGATCGAGGAAGACCGGCGTGCCGAGCAGCGCCTCGATGTGCTTGCGGGACTTCATGCCGACTTCCTTCAGGCGCTTGCCCTTGGGGCCGATGATGATGCCCTTCTGGCTGGGACGCTCGATGTAGACGTTGGCGTGGATGTCCAGGAGCGGCTTGTCGGCGGGCCGGTCCTCGCGCGGGATCATCTCCTCCACGACGACGGCGATGGAGTGCGGCAGCTCGTCGCGTACGCCCTCCAGGGCCGCCTCGCGGATCAGCTCGGCCACCATGACCTGCTCGGGCTCGTCGGTGAGGTCGCCCTCCGGGTACAGCGGCGGGCTCTCCGGCAGCAGCGGGATGATCAGATCCGCGACGAGCTGGACCTGCTGGTCGCCGACGGCCGAGACCGGCACGATCTGGGCCCACTCGAAGCCGAGCTCCTTGGAGAGCTGGTCCACGGCGATGAGCTGTTCGGCCAGCGTCTTGGAGTCGACCAGGTCCGTCTTGGTGATGATCGCGATCTTGGGGGTCTTCTTGATCCCGGCGAGTTCCTTCACGATGAACTTGTCACCGGGTCCGAGCTTCTGGTCGGCGGGCAGGCAGAAGCCGATCACGTCGACCTCGGCCCATGTGGTGCGCACCACATCGTTGAGGCGCTCGCCGAGCAGGGTGCGCGGCTTGTGCAGGCCCGGGGTGTCGACCAGGATGAGCTGGGCGTCCGGGCGGTGCACGATGCCGCGCACGGTGTGCCGGGTGGTCTGCGGGCGGTTGGAGGTGATGGCCACCTTCTGCCCGACCAGAGCGTTCGTGAGGGTGGACTTGCCCGCGTTGGGGCGGCCGACGAAGCAGGCGAAGCCGGCCCGGTGGGTGGGGGCGGCGGCGGTGTCAGCGGCAGGGGTACGAGCGCTCATGCGGCCATTCTCCCCGATCCCGACCCCCACGCCGCCCAGCCCCCCGCCAAGGCCGCCTTCCCACCCCTCCCGGGGCCCCGCCCCAGCCCCCGTTCGCGCCTTAAGGGCGCTCGTCCTCAATCGCCGGACGGGCTGAGGTTGCCTGCGCTGGCCCGCACCAAGTAGCCAGGGGCGCGGGGAACTGCGCGACCAGCCACGCACGGCCCGCGGACAAGGCCCCTGGGGCTCCGCCCCAGACCCCGTATCGCGCCTAAAGGGCGCTCGTCCTCAAACGCCGGACGGGCTGAAGGTGCCCCAGCGCCGAGCACTTAAGGGGCGCGGGGAACTGCGCGACCAGCCACTCGCGGCCCGCGGACGAAAGCGGGTTTTTTGGGGGCGCGGGGAATCGCGCGAGACGCGGGCACGGTCCGCAGAATCGAGAGGGGTTAGGGGCGCAGGGAACTGCGCGAGCGCTTAGGGGTGGGTGGGTTTGTGGTGGCGTAGGGTCCGGTACGCCGGGTAGGACAGGGCCGCCGCCAGGAGGATCGCCGCGGCCAGCCAGGGCAGAGCCAAGAAGGACGCCCCGGCCGAGCCCTCCACATCCCGCGCGCTCGCACGCAACCGCACGTCCCCCCAGTCGAGCTGAGGCGCCCCCCGCCACACCTCCGTGAGCGTGACCCGCTCCCCCGGCAGCAATTCGGACGGCACCTTCGCCACGCCGCGGCTGAGCAGCGTACGGCCGAAGAGACCCGTCGCGCTCAGGTCGACCTTCGGGTTGAGCGTGACGTTGCCCCGGTTGTGCAGCGTGTAGGTGATCTCCGCACGGCTCTCCCCCAGGCCGGGCACGAGCGGCCGGTGCTGGGAGAGCGAGACGTCCTCGACCGCGAGCGCGGGCACCGTGGGCCCGCCGACCCGCAGATAGACCCGTGCCCCCACCGCCTGCTGGATGCCGACGGCGACCTTCCCGTCCGCGCCGGAGCCGCGCGCGACCCGGTCGTCGAGCGCCACGAGCGCGCCGACGTGGTCGCCGGGCTCGGCGTCCGGCGGCACGGTGATCGTGAAGGGCACGGTGACCGAGGAGTGGGCGGGCACGGTGAGCGTGGCCCGGTCCGGTTTCGCCCAGGCCCCCACCCCCGTCTGCCGCTCCTTCTCGGTGCGCACGGCGAACCCCCCGTCGCGCTCGGTGTTGTACGCGTCGGCCCCGTACAGCCGGAAGCTCAGCGGCGTCGCCGTCTTGTTGGCGACCGTCACCCGGTCGTCGAGGGTGGTGCCGGGGTCGGCGGAGAGGTAGAAGTACGGGCGCTGGGCGGCGCCCGTGGAGGCGGGGAAGACGGACCAGTTGCCGTTGTCGGCGGCGCGCGCCGCGGGCGCGCCGAGCCATCCGAGCGCGGTGAGCCACGCGAGGACGGCGGCCAGGAGGAGTGCGGACGGCTTGCGCACGGTGCGGGACCCCCGGGGGTGGGTGGGCGGGGCGGGTGCGCGCCCGGCCCACGGTGGACGTCAGGTGAGGGTGAGGGTCAGTACGCCGCTGTAGGCGCCGGGCGCGGTGAACGCCGGCACGTCGAGCGAGAGCTTCGCGTCCACGGTGAACTCGCCGCCGGTGAGCGCCGCGTTCGGGGTGGAGGCGAGGGTCGCGCCCGCGGCGCCCACGCTGCCGGCCGAGCCCGCCGCGCACACGGACGGGGAACCGGCCTTGGCGGAGCACGCCGGGGTCCAGCTCAGCCGGCCCGCGTCGATGGAACCGGCGGGCCCGGTGAAGTCGGTGACCTTGCCGGTCAGGGACCAGCCCGCGGGGCCGCCGCGGAAGTCCTGGACCGTCACCGTCTTCAGATCGCCGGTGGAGGCGCCGCCCTTGCCGAAGTCGACGGCTTGGAGGTCGACGCTGTCACCGGCCTGGGACATCGCCAACGTACCCGCGTTCACCGAGGTGTTGAGCTTCTGGCTCGGCCCGGTGGGCGGCGGTCCGCTGTTGACGGTGTACGCCACCGGGCCCGCGCCGTGCGCCGGGTCCCAGGCCGCTCCCTCGTAGGCCACGATGCCGGTGGTCGCCGGATCCGTGATCTTCGGGCGGGCGGTGAAGCCGCCGGTGGCGTCCGACTTGAAGGTGATCCTGTCGGCGGTGGTGGCGGTGCCGTTCCAGCCCGCCACGGTGACGTCCGCGTTCGGGGTGAACTTGGACCCGGTCACCGTCGTACGGTCACCGGCGTTGCCCGACGCCGGGTCGGCCGCGATGGCACGCTCGTTGACATGGCCGCCGCCGTCCGTGACGCCCACCGTCTCGGAGACGGGCGCGGGCGGATTGGTGACGGTGCAGGGGGTGTCCAGCTCCATGATGTAGCTGGTGTGGATGTTGTAGTCGCCGGGCGAGAGGGTGACCGCGCCGGCCTTGGTGGCGGTGAAGCTGCCGCTCATGGAGAACGCCGGGAACGCGCCCTTGCCGGGCACGGGGTCGTTCTTCTTCGGCCCGGCCACGTCGACCGAGCCGGTCTGGGCGCCCGCGAGGGTGACCTTTCCGGTGGGGGTCATGATGTCGGCGGGCAGGGCGAGATCGACCGGGTTGCTGGCGGCGGGCCTGTTCACCGTGTAGGTGACGGTGACCTTGTCGCCGACCTTGGGCGCCGCGTTGTCGACGGTGATCGTCGCGTTCGTGGTGCCGTCGATGGGCGGGATGCCGGCGATGGCCGGCGGGATGCAGTGTGTGGCGAAGTCGACGGGCGTCGCGGCCAGGGCGCTCGCGGGCGCGGCGAGCGCGCCGGTCCCGGCGGCGAGTGCGACCGCCCCCAATACGGCGGCCAGACGCCGTCTTCGACGTTCCGACATGGGCGTGCCCCCCTTCATGAAGTGGCACAGCGCGGCTCGGCTGCGCCGACAGGGGGCCATTGACGGCTCGGCGCGAAAAGAAGTCAATGGAATCCCGGCGCAGCAACTGATGACCCATCAGATACTGTCAAGATCCCGGCATTTCGCGGCCGCGGGGCGGGGTGGCGCGCGCCGCGGGGCGGGTTCCGGGTTCGTGCGGGCACACGAAAGCCGGCGCCGCCCGGGACGGCACCGGCTCGTTCCACGTGGACGGACGGACGTCAGAAGACGAACGGGCCCGGGGACTGCGAGGTCGTGGCGTCGCAGCTCACCGCGACACCGAAGATCGTCATCTTCAGTGCGGTGCCGGCGAAGTACGAGTTGAGGCTGTCGCCGGCGGCGACCGTGCCGTTCAGCGGGCCGATCTTGACGGCGCTGCCCGCGGGCAGGGCGGGGTTGGCCTTGCCGCTGAACACCCGTGTTCCGCCGCCGCCCTTGGCGAGGGTCAGGGTCGCGCTGATCTGGTTGGCGCCGACGGCGACGGGGGTGGTGACGGCCGAGGTCAGCGTGATGGTCGCGGCCGTGCCGCTCTGGGTCGCGGTGAGCGTGGCGCCGCCACCGCCCCAGACCCCGCAGTCGTACGTGGCGGTCGCCGTGGTGGGCGTGACGGCGGCGGCACCCGGCGCGAAGGCGAGGCCCGCCACGGCCACCGCCCCCACCGCGAGTGCGGCCCGCGCGACCGGCCTGCTGGTGCTCTTGCGCAGCTTGCGCATGATTCCCCTTCCCATGACAGGGAGTTGATCGTCTGCCGCGACATCGACACACGACCGCGCGGCGGCCCCCGCGTGGCCCACGTGCACGGGTGCGCGGGCGTGCGGGCATGGCTCTGCGGGGGCCTGGGGTGCGGGGTGCTGCGCGGGGGTGGGTCCGACGCCGGTTCGGGGTTGCGGCTCTGCACCCCGTGCCGGTCCGTCACCTTGACCTGACGGTCCGTCGGGTCGACTGCCGTCCATTGATGCGCGGGCGCCTGTGGATTACAAGTACCCCCACATTGATTCTTAACGCCCCACCCCCAACCCCCCTTTCCGCGCAGTTCCCCGCACCGTTGCCCCCCTCGGCCCGCGGTCCGTGCTCACTTTTTGCGCAGTTCCCCGCACCCCTAGAAGCCTCGATCGGGTGCGGGCCGTGGTCGCTTCTCGCGCAGTTCCCCGCGCCCCCGGAAACCCGTCTTCGTCTGCGGACCGTGCGTGGCTGGTCGCGCAGTTCCCCGCGCCCCTAACTACTCGGTGCTGGCCAGCACCTCAGCCTGTCCGGCGATTGAGGACGAGCGCCCTTAAGGCGCGATACGGGGGTGCAGGGGGCGGAGCCCCCGCCGGGGTTCGAGGGGCGGAGCCCCTCAGGGGGTCTGGGGCGGAGCCCCAGGGCTCAGCCAGTTCAACCC
Organism: Streptomyces hundungensis; assembly: GCF_003627815.1. Lineage (NCBI taxonomy): Bacteria > Bacillati > Actinomycetota > Actinomycetes > Kitasatosporales > Streptomycetaceae > Streptomyces > Streptomyces hundungensis. Next base: position 5,843,700 of record NZ_CP032698.1, on the reverse strand, counting down.
GCCGCACGGGCGGGTGGGTGGGCAGACGCCTGGGGTCTGGGGCGGAGCCCCAGGGGCCGAACCTTCCCACCCGCCGCACGGGCGGGCGGGTGGGCGAACCCCCGGGGGGAGCTGGGGCGCAGCCCGCGGGGCTCAGGCCGTCCGGGACGTCAGGGTGCCCGCGGGGGAGGCCAGGAGGATGGCAGCCCCGGGCCCCCCAGATCCCGTACCGCCGCAACATCCGCCTCCGCGAGGACGGCCGCCTCGCTGACCACCGCCGCCGCCTCCAACGACTCCGCCCCGCTGGCCACCGCCATCGCCACCGCCGTCCGCAGCGCGGAAAGCTTCAGGGAGGGGAGCTCGACCGTCGCGGCCACGTACGTGCGGCCGGTCTCGTCGCGTACGGCCGCACCCTCGGCCACGCCGTTGCGGGCCCGGGCGCTGCGCGCCAGCGTGATGATCTTGCGGTCCTCGGGGGCGAGTTCGGTGCTCTCAGTCATGCCCTGAGCATAAGGAGTGCCGGGCCGAGACCGCTGCGGGGCTCAGCCCTTGACCGCCTGGTCCAGCTTCTTGGCGACCGTGGCCGTGATGGTCTTGAACTCCGCGCCGGCCGCGCCCCCCGGCGTCTTGCTCTTCGTGGAGAACGTGCTCAGCGCCGCGCCCTTGCGGACCACGTAGTTGTCGAAGGCCATCTTCACCTGGGTCAGGTCGAGGACGAGCTGGTAGCCGTGGGCCTCGTCGCCCGCCTTGTCCAGGGTGAGCGGCTTGAGGGTGGCGGGGTACTTCTGGCCGTCCACCTCAACGCCGAAGGAGGCACACTGCGCGAGGCTCGCGTCGAAGCCCTTGAGGTAGCCGGCGGCCTTGTCGCCGTCGAAGCCGAAGACCTGCTGGCCGCCGTCCTCGAAGTTGACGGTCTGCCGGGCCGCGGCGCCCAGCGGGGCCGGCTCGCTCTGGACGATGTCGAGGAACTTCTGGCACTCGGTCTTGTCGGCCTTGCCCATGGTGGAGCCGCCCTCGGGGTCCACCTTCCAGCCCGCCGGAACGTCCTTCGTCGTCAGCAGTGCCGCCTTCAGCTGCGCCTCGGAGACGGTGCCACCCGCGGCGCCCGGGGCGGAGGCCGAGGGTGCCGAGGACTTGGCGGTGTCCTTGTCGGCGGCCTTGTCGCTCTTGCTGTCCGAGCCTCCGCACGCGGCGGCGAACAGCAGGGACGAGGCGGCCAGGGTGACGGCGGCGGCGCGTCGGGCGGAGCGGGAAGCGGACATGGGCATGCGGGATCCCCCCAGGGATGGATGACTGTGGATCGCGCGCCTGACGGCGGGCTACCTGTGGACTTTATGTGAAAGGCGGCCCGCGCCGCCTCCCGATACCCGCCCGTGCGGCCAAGGCCACACCTGCCGCAGCCGCCGCACCTGTCTCATCCCGCCGGCACCCCGCGCCTCACTGGCCCCACATCGAAGCCCGCACCCGCCCCGCCCGTCACCCCGCGATCGGGTACATGGAGCCGCGCCGGCCCTCCGGCGACGTCAGCCACTCCAGCTTCTCGGCGGTGTCGGTGTTCGGCAGCGGGGTGTGCAGCACGATCACCAGGTCCGGGCGGGCCGGCACCCGGAGTTGGGTCGACTCGACGTGCAGGGCGCCGACCACCGGGTGCTCCATCTCCTTACGGACCTGCCCGCCGGGCATGACGTCACGCCGCTCCCACAGTTCCACGAACTCCGGGCTGAGCGCCCTCGCCTCCTCGACGACCGCCTGGAACCCCTCGTCGTCGGGCCGCTCCGAACAGGCCGCGCGGTACTGGGCGACGACCGTGCAGGCGATCTCCTCCCAACGCTTGGCGCGCGAGCGGTAGATGGGGTCGGTGAAGAACGCGACCAGGCAGTTCTGCACGATCTCCGGGCGCATCCCGAGGACCAGCGCCGCCGCGTCGTTGTACATGACCGTGTTCCAGTACGCGTCCATGATGTGCGCGGGGAACGGCATCCAGGCGTCGATGAGGCGTTGCAGCCCCTGGCACATGTCGGCGTTGGCCGGATCGACCTCGGGGGCCGGCGGGTTGAGCCCGGCCAGGACGTACAGGTGGCGGCGCTCGGCGCTGGTCAGCCGGAGCACTCGGCCCACCGAGTCCAGGACCTGCGGGGAGACCGTGATGTCACGGCCCTGTTCGAGCCACTGGTACCAGGACACCCCCACCCCGGCGAGGACCGCGACCTCTTCGCGGCGCAGCCCCGGAGTGCGGCGCCGGGCACCGCCGTCGGGCAGCCCCGCCTGCGCGGGGGTGATCCTGGCGCGCCTGCTCATCAGGAACTCGCGGAGCTCACTGCGCCGGTGCTTGTCGATGGGTGTGGCCACGAACAACTCCCCCTGTCGGCTGCCTGGTGGTGCCACCACCAGCATAAGTTCCCTCTCTCCACGGACATTCCCGAGCCGCGAGGGTGGTGGCCATGGCGATCGACACACCGACCACACTCCCCGGGCCCGACAACGCGGCCCCCTCCCCCACCGCCCCGCGGCCCCCCGCCGGCGTCCGGCTCAGCGGCCGGGCCAAGCTGGTCCTCTTCGTGCTCTGCGCCGCCCAGTTCATGGTGGCGCTCGACTTCTCCGTACTGAACGTGGCGCTGCCCGCCCTCGGCGAGGACCTGGGTCTGAGCCGGTCCGCGCTCCAGTGGGCGGTCACCGCGTTCGCGCTGCCCTCGGGCGGTTTCCTGCTCCTGTTCGGCCGCATCGCCGACCTGTTCGGCCGCAAGAAGCTGTTCCTGACCGGCCTCGCCCTGTTCGGTACGGCTTCGTTGCTCGCCACCCTCGCCTGGGACCCGGCGTCCTTCCTGACCGGGCGCGCCCTGCAAGGCCTGGGCGCGGCCGTCATCGTGCCGACCGGCATGTCCCTGCTGACCACGACGTTCCCCGAGGGCCCGCTGCGTGACAAGGCGCTCGGCATCTCCGGCACGCTGCTCTCGCTGGGCTTCACCATCGGCATGGTCCTCGGCGGCGTCATGACCGACGCCCTGGGCTGGCGCTCCACGATGGGCCTGCTCGTCGTCTTCGCGGTGGCCGTCCTGGCCCTGGCCCCCCGCCTGCTGCCCGAGTCCCGCACCCCCGAGCGGCCGCGCCTCGACGTGCCCGGCGCCGTCACCGTCACCGGCGGTCTGCTCGCGGTGATCTACGCCCTGTCGACGGCGGCCCAGCGCGGCTTCGGCGGTGCGGACGTCTGGGGCACCCTGCTCGTGGGCGTCGCCCTGCTCGTCGCGTTCGTCGTCATCGAGTCGAAGGCGTCGGCGCCGCTGATCTCGCTGCCGATGCTGAAGCGCCGCACGGTGGCCTGGGGCAACCTGGGCGGTCTGGTCACCTTCTCGATGATGTCGACGGTCGTGTTCGTGCTGACCCTCTACCTCCAGGAGACCCTCGGCCTCTCCTCGTTCGAGACCGGCCTGATCTTCGGCGTCCAGGGTCTTGCCTCGGCCGTCGCCGGTTCGTACGCCGCCAAGCTGATCGGCCGCTTCGGCGCCCGCCGTGTGCTCGCCGGATCGCTGCTCGGCCAGGGCGTCTTCGTCGCCACGCTGCTGGGACTCGGCACCCACTCGGGCGCTCTGCTCGCGACCGTCGCCGTCTCGCTGGCCAGCATGTGCCACCTCGGCGCGATCATCTCGTACGGCGTGACGGTGACCAGCGGGGTGCCCGACGAGGAGCAGGGGCTCGCGACCGGGCTCGTCACCACCACCCAGCAGGTCGGCCTGACCATCGGCATCCCGCTGCTCGGTGTCCTGGCCACCACGCGGGGCTCGCTGTTCGACGGGGTGCGTACGGTCCTGTTGATCGACGCGGTCGTCGTGGTCGCGGCGGCGGCGCTGGTGGCGGTGGGCCTCGGGCTCGGCCGCGAGAAGGCCTAGTGCCCGCGGCGGCCGCGCCTTGGGGGGCCCGGGCCGAAAGAAGGCCCGCGCCCCCGGCGGCCGGGGCCCGGGGGCCGGGTCAGGCCCGGTCGAGCCGGAGCCGCTCGGTCTTCGGCAGGCCGGCGACCACCAGGTCGTACGAGTCCTCGATGAGCTCCCGGACCATCCGGTCCGGGAGTTCGGCCACGCTCACCGTGTTCCAGTGCCGCTTGTTCATGTGCCAGCCCGGCTGAATCGCGGGGTGCTCCTCGCGCAGCCGGATGGCGTCGTCCGGGTCGCACTTGAGGTTGATGGTGAGCGGCTTCGCGTCGAGGGCGGTGAGCGCGAACATCTTGCCGAGCACCTTGAAGACGGAGGTCTCCGCGTTGAACGGGAACTCCTCGGTCGCGGCGTTGAACTCCAGGCAGAACGCCCGCAGTTGCTTCGGGGTCACCGAACCGCCTCCCTCTCCTCGTCGTCGTCCTTGGTCGGCTCCACCAGTACCGTGACGATCTTGTTGCGGCGCCCGGCGGGAGACTCGGCGGTGAGCCGCAGCCGGCGCGCGTCGGGCAGTTCCACCACGGCCGTCGCGCCGGCGATCGGCACCCGGCCGAGCGACTTGGCGAGCAGCCCGCCGACGGTCTCCACGTCCTCGTCGTCGTACTCGTCGAGGCCGAACAGCTCGCCCAGATCGCCGATGTCGAGGCGGGCGGTGACCCGGAAGCAGCCGTCCGCGAGCTCGGTGACCGGCGGCAGTTCCCGGTCGTACTCGTCGGTGATCTCGCCGACGATCTCCTCCAGGATGTCCTCGATGGTGACGATGCCGGCGGTGCCGCCGTACTCGTCGATGACGACCGCGACGTGGCTGCGCTGCTGCTGCATCTCGCGCAGCAGGTCACCGGCGTTCTTGGTGTCGGGCACGAAGGCGGCGGGACGCATGGCGGAGGAGACGAGGTCGGCCTCGGAGTCCCGGTTGATGTGCGTCTTGCGCACCAGGTCCTTCAGATAGACGATCCCTACGATGTCGTCCTCGTTCTCCCCGGTCACCGGGATACGCGAGAAGCCCGAGCGCAGGGCGAGGGTGAGCGCCTGGCGGATCGTCTTGTAGCGCTCGATGCACACCAGGTCGGTGCGCGGCACCATCACTTCGCGCACCAGGGTGTCGCCCAGCTCGAACACCGAGTGCACCATCCGGCGCTCGTCGTCCTCGATCAGGGACTCCGCCTCGGCGAGGTCGACCATGGCGCGCAGCTCCGCCTCGGACGCGAACGGCCCCTTGCGGAAGCCCTTTCCGGGGGTGAGCGCGTTGCCGAGCAGGATGAGGAGCTGCGGGATCGGCCCCATGATCCTGGCCAGCGGCAGCAGCACGTACGCGGCGGCCGTCGCGGTGTTCATGGGGTGCTGGCGGCCGATGGTGCGCGGCGAGACGCCGACGGCGACGTATGACACGAGGACCATCACGGCGATGGCGACGAGCAGCGCCGCCCAGGTCTCACCGAACTCCTCCAGGCACACATAGGTGACGAGGACCCCGGCGGCCATCTCGCAGGCGACCCTGACGAGCAGGGCCACATTGAGGTAGCGCGTCGGGTCGGAGGCGATCTGGGCGAGCTTGGCGCTGCCGCGCCGGCCGGTGCGTACCGCCTCGGCCGCGCGGAAGGAGGAGATGCGGGCGAGCCCGGCCTCGGCGCAGGCGGCGAGCCAGGCGACGACCACCAGGGCGACGGCTCCCGCGATCAGTTGCCCGGTCATGAGACGGTCGGCGCCGGGGAGGGACCGGTCAGGCCCTTCTCCGCACGCCAGCCGTCGACGATGGCCGCCTGGAGGCCGAACATCTCGGCCTTCTCGTCCGGCTCCTCGTGGTCGTAGCCGAGCAGGTGCAACACCCCGTGAACGGTGAGGAGTTGGAGCTCCTCGTCCATGGAGTGCCGCGTCTCGGCGTCGTCGCCCTGCTTCTTGGCGACCTCGGGGCACAGCACGATGTCACCGAGGAGCCCCTGCGGGGGCTCCTCGTCGTCCTTCGACGGCGGCCGCAGCTCGTCCATGGGGAAGGACATGACGTCGGTGGGTCCCGGCAGGTCCATCCACTGGATGTGGAGCTGCTCCATGGCCTCGGCGTCCACGACGATCACCGACAGCTCGGAGAGCGGGTGGATCCGCATCCGTGTGAGGGCGTAGCGGGCGATGTCGAGGATCGCCTGCTCGTCGACCTCGGTTCCGGACTCGTTGTTGACGTCGATCGACATGGTGCGCTCTGCTCTACTTCCCGTTTCGGCCGCGCCGACCGTCTTCCTGGCCCTGGCGGCTGTCGTACTGCTCGTACGCGTCGACGATACGGCCGACGAGCTTGTGCCGTACGACATCCTGCGAGGTGAGCCGGGAGAAGTGCACGTCGTCGACGCCGTCCAGGATGTCCTGGACCTGCCGCAGACCGCTCTTCGTGCCGCCCGGAAGGTCGACCTGGGTGACGTCACCGGTGATGACGATCTTCGAGTCGAAGCCGAGCCGGGTCAGGAACATCTTCATCTGCTCGGTGCTGGTGTTCTGCGCCTCGTCGAGGATGATGAACGCGTCGTTGAGCGTACGGCCCCGCATGTACGCGAGCGGGGCGACCTCGATGGTGCCGGCGGCCATCAGCCTCGGGATCGAGTCCGGGTCGAGCATGTCGTGCAGCGCGTCGTAGAGCGGGCGCAGATACGGGTCGATCTTCTCGTAGAGCGTGCCGGGCAGGAAGCCGAGGCGCTCGCCGGCCTCCACGGCCGGCCGGGTCAGGATGATCCGGGTGACCTGCTTGGACTGGAGGGCCTGGACCGCCTTGGCCATGGCGAGATAGGTCTTTCCGGTACCGGCGGGGCCGATGCCGAAGACGATCGTGTGCTTGTCGATCGCGTCGACGTACCGCTTCTGGTTGAGGGTCTTGGGGCGGATCGTGCGGCCGCGGCTGGAGAGGATGTTCTGGGTGAGCACCTCGGCCGGGGTCTCGCCGCGGCCGTTCCCGTTGGCCTGGCCGCCGTTCGTGTTGCCGCTCGCCCGGAGCATGGCGATCGAGCGTTCCACTGCGTCCTCCGTCATCGGCTGTCCGGTGCGGAGCACCAGCATCATCTCGTCGAACAGTCGCTGGATGAGTGCGACGTCCGTCGCGTCCCCCACGGCGCTGATCACATTGCCCCGTACATGGATGTCGGCCGACGGGAAGGCCTTCTCGATCACGCGCAGCAGGGAGTCGCTCGAACCCAGAATGGTCACCATGGGGTGCTTGGCCGGGATGGTGATCTGGGCGTGCGCCTGCGGGTGTGTGGGTGTCTGCGTCATGGGCCGGCCTTGTGGCCTGCACATACCTCCCGTTGCAGGGTTCTCGCTGCTCGAGAGCCTCTGGACTACCAAGCGTACGACTTACACCCCGCCGGCCCGACCCCTTTTCCCCCCCGGCCTACCCGGCCCCACCGGTCCCGGCCCCTTCCGGCCCGTCGACGGGGCCGCACTCAAGCCCGGCCCGGCCGAGCCCGACCCCCAGGGGCTCCGCCCCTCTGGCTGTCCCCCGCCTGCTGTGAGCGGCCGTCCCCCGCACCCCAGGGGCTCCGCTTCTCAGGCTGCCCCCCGCCTGCTGTGAGCGGCCGTCCCCCGCACCCCAGGGGCTCCACTCCTCAGGCTGCCCCCCACCTGCCGTGGGCAGTCGTCCCCCCACACCCCGCACCCCAGGGGCTCCGCCCCCGCTTGCTGTGGGCAGTCGTCCCGCAGGGCGGGACGGGTGGGCACAGCCCCCGGTGCCGGGCACCGCTTCGGTGCCGCCGTCATGCACCCGCCGGCCGCGTTCCCAGGGGCTCCGCCCCCGGACCCCCGCTCCTCAAACGCCGGAGGGGCTGATTTCGCGCCGGGCAGCACCGCAGGGGCTGGATTTGCGCCGGGCCCCGCCGGAGGGGGGATTTGGGCCGGGCCCGCCCGAGGGGCTGGATTTGCGCCGGGCCCCGTCAGAGGGGCTGGATTTGGGCGGGGCCCGCCGGAGGGGCTGGGTTTGGTCAGGGTTGGAGGGGGAGGTCAGGTTGGGGGGCGGAAGCCTAGGGTGGGGACGGCTCGGCGTAGGGGCCAGGCGCGGGCCGCGCCGGGGAGGAGGTCGGAGAGGAAGGCGTAGCGGCGCAGCGCCGCGGGGTCCTGGTTCTCCAGCGTCCGCACCCGCTCCCACCACCCCGCGATCTCCGCCCACCCCGGCGCCGACAGCGAGCCCCCGAACTCCTGGACCGACAGCGCCGCCGTGAGCCCCGCGAAGGCGAGCCGGTCGGGCAGGGGCCACCCCGCGAGGGTGCCCGTGACGAAGCCCGCCACGAAGACGTCCCCCGCCCCGGTGGGATCGAGGGCCTCGACCTCGATGGCCGGCACGTCCGCCGTCTCACCCGTCGCGCCGTCCACCGCGTACGCCCCCTCGGGCCCCAGCGTCACCACCGCGAGCGGCACCTTCTCGGCGAGCGCACGGGCCGCCGCCCGGGGACAGTCGGTACGGGTGTAGCGCATCGCCTCGGCCGCGTTGGGCAGAAACGCCTCGCAGTGTTCGAGCTCGGGCAGCTCGGCCAGGTCCCAGCGCCCGGTGTCGTCCCAGCCGACGTCCGCGAAGATCCGCGCGCCGGAGCGCGCCGCGTCCGCGATCCACCCCTCGCGCCGCCCCGGCACCAGCGAGGCGACGGCGGCCCGGGCACGCGGCGGGCAGTTGGGCGCGGACAGTTCGTGGGGTGCCTCGTGGCCGTGCGTGACCATCGTGCGCTCGCCCTCGTACGCCATCGAGACGGTGACCGGGGAGTGCCAGCCGGGCACGGTGCGCGACGGCGTCAGGTCGATGCCCTCGCCCTGTTCGAGCGCGTCCCAGCAGTACTCGCCGTAGTGGTCGTCGCCGAAGGCCGCGGCGAGGGAGGTGTGCAGGCCGAGGCGGGCCAGCGCGGTGGCCATGTTGGCGATGCCGCCCGGGCTCGAACCCATGCCCCGCGCCCAGGACTCGGTTCCGCGCACCGGCGCCGAGTCGAGCCCGGTGAAGATGATGTCGAGGAAGACCGTGCCGGTGAGGAAGACGTCGCAGGGCGGGTCGCGGGGGTCGCGCAGCCCGTCGAGCGGGTCGAGCCGGGCGGCCCGGCGCGGCTCGGCGCTCGGGGCGGGCCGCCACGCCGAGTCGTGGTGCGGGCGGCGGGGAGGGTGCGGCTCGTTGTGCGAGGGGTGGGGCGGCTGTTGGGGCGGCTGCCCTCCGCTGGGTGGTGTCGTCACGGCGGACTCTCCGTTCGCGTACAGATCTGGCAAGTCTGCCCGATGTACGCGCGTCGGGGCCCGCTACCAGCGTGGCAGCGCCGGAGTCGTCCAGTCGGCGTGTTCCGGGGCGCGGCGCATCGCGGCGGCGTCGTCGCGGTCGCGCAGGGTGCCGTCGTCGTCGAGCCAGCGCCGGTGCAGCCGGGCCAGTTCGACGTGGTCGAGCTGGACGCCGAGTCCGGGGGCGTCGGACACGGTCAGGCGGCCGTCGCGGAACTCGTGCCGGGCGGTGATCACGTCCTCGGTGGTCCACGGGTAGTGGCTGTCGCAGGCGTAGTCGAGGTTGGGGACGGTCGCCGCGACATGGGTCATCGCGGCGAGGCTGATCCCCAGGTGCGTATTGGAGTGCATGGACAGGCCGACCCCGAACGCCCGGCAGATCGCGGCGAGTTCACGGGTGTTGCGCAGCCCGCCCCAGTAGTGGTGGTCGGACAGGACGACCTGGACCGCGTCGGTCAGGAACGCCTCTCGGATCTCCGGGAACGTCGTCACACACATGTTGGTGGCGAGCGGCACCCGCGTCCCCCGGGACACCTCGGCCATCGCGGCCGTGCCGGGCGCCGGGTCCTCCAGGTACTCCAGTACGTCCGCGAGTTCACCGGCCACCCGCAGCGAGGTCTCGGGGGTCCAGCCCCCGTTGGGGTCGAGCCGGAGCGGGTGTCCGGGGAAAGCGGCGGCCAGGGCGCGGATCGCGGCCACCTCCTGCTCGGGCGGGAAGACACCGCCCTTGAGCTTGAAGGAGCGAAAGCCGTACGCGTCCACGAAGCGGCGGGCCTGCTCGACGATCCCGGCCGGGTCCAGGGCCGCTCCCCGCGCGTCCTTGTGGCCGGCCCCGCCCGGGTGTTCGGCCCAGCGGTAGAAGAGGTAGGCGCTGTACTCGACCTCGTCGCGGACCTTGCCGCCGAGCAGGGTGTGGATGGGCACGCCCTGGATCTTGCCGAGCGCGTCCAGACAGGCGACCTCGAAGGCGGAGACGACGGACAGGCGGAGCTTGTCGGCGGTCTGGACGCCGCGGAGCCCGCCGACGTCCACCGCGTGGTCGACCCGGGTCTCGTCGACACCGATCTCGTTCACCCTTGTGAACAGCCCGTTGAGGTCGGCTATGTCGTGGCCGATCAGCGCATCGGCGTAGGGACGGGCCAGTTCGAGGTAGGACGTGTCGCCGTACGTCTCGCCGACGCCGGCCACCCCCTCGGCCGTGACCACCTCGACGACCAGCCGGGGCGTATAGGGCTGGTGCACGCCTTGGACGTTGAGGAGGGGCGGATCGCCGACCAGGACGGGCGTGAGCCGCACCTCGGCGATCCGCTGCCCCCGCACCGCGGTCACTCGATTCATGACGCCCACCCTCCGCCGTCCATCCATAAAAATGGAGACTAGGTATGTGAACAGACGTCGTCAAGGGTGGCGGCTCTCGGCACGGGGTTCTCAACTCCCCTGCCCGCACGCGAAATTCGCGCTTTTACCCGACGAGAACCGAGCCAAACGAAACGTGACCCAGATCACTGCTTCCCAGCTTTTCGCGCACTCGGGACGCTTGATACAAATTGGGCCGCGTTCCCGTACAACACCGGGCGCATCCCCCCTCTTTGACCTCCCTGCCCCCGGGCCCTGTTCCTTGGAACGCGCATGTCCGCACGCCCTCGTGCCGCCTGGCCCCTGGTCGCCGTCTTCACCGCCGGTTACCTCGCCGCCTATCTCCTTCCCACCGTCGTCGGACGGCTCTCCTCCGGCCTCGGGCTCTCCCCCGCACAGGCCGGCCTTGTCGGCTCGACGCTCCTGTTGAGCTCTGCGACGGCGGGCTTCACCCTCGCCTCCCGAGTCGAGCGGCACGGCCCGCGCCGGCTCGCCCGCTGGGGCCTCCTCCTCGCCGTCACCGGGTACGGCGGCGCCGCCCTCACCACCCTGGTGCCCGTCGTGGTGGCGGGCGCGATCGTCGGCGGCCTCGGCTCAGGTACCGCCACGGCGGTCGCCGCGTCCGGCATCGCCGCGCAGCGCGACCCCCACCGCGCCTCCACCCTGGGGCTGCTCTCCGTCTCGGCGACGGCGGGCGCCCTCTATCTGACGATCCCTCACCTCGGCGGCGGCCATGCGACCCCGCTCGCCTCGATCGCCCTCGTCGCGGCGCTGGTGTGGCCCGCGACGCGGTGGCTTCCGGGCGGGAGCGGAGTGGGTGCGGGCCGGGTGGTGGAGGCGGTCGGGCCCCTCCAACCCCTCGGGGGCGTCGAGGGCGTGGGGTCCTCGGGCGGGCGGCTGCCCCACCGTCGCTCCGGTACGGTCCTGGCCGCGACCATGCTTTGCTGGTCCCTCGCGCAGAACGCGCTGTGGGGGGTGAGCGGGCGGATCGGGCTCACCCAGGCCGGGCTCACCGAGGTCACCGTGGGCATGGTGTTCGCGGCGGGGCTCGGAGCGGGACTGCTCGGCGTGCTCGGGGCGGGTGCGCTCGGGGCGCGGCTCGGGCGGGCGGTGCCGATCGGGGCGGGTACGGCGATCATCGCGGGCTGCGTCGTGGTCAGCGCCTCGGCGCGGGGGCTCGCGTCGTTCGCGGCCGGGGAGGTCCTGTGGAACGTCTTCTACCCGGTGGTCCTGTCGTATCTGATCGGCCTGTCCGCGTCGCTCGACCCGCGCGGACGCTGGGCGGTGCTCGCGGGCTCCGCGTCCTCGCTGGGGGTGGCGTGCGGGCCCCTCACGGGCAGTCTGCTGTCCCAGTACGCGGGGTATCGGGGGATGGGGATGGTGCTGTGTGCGCTGCTTCTGCTCATCGCTGGGCCGATGAGTGTGGTGGCGCTGGGCGGGCGCGTGCCCGCGCGCCGGGCCACCACGCCGCCGACAGTAGCCCTGGCCTCCTGACCCACCCCGGCCCGCCCGGGGCTGCCCCCGGCCCCCTGGGGCTCCGCCCCGGCCCGTTCTCCCACCCACCCGCCCGTAACGGGGGTTGGATGGCCCGGGCCTTCTGGGGCTCCGCCCCAGACCCCGTTCGCGCCTAAAGGGCGCTCGTCCTCAATCGCCGGACAGGCTGAGGTGGCCTGTGCGGCCCAGCACCGAGTAGCTAGGGGCGCGGGGAACTGCGCGAGAAGCGACCACGGTCCGCAGACCGAAGGGCTTTTAGGGGCGCGGGGAACTGCGCGACCAGCCACACACGGCGTGCAGACGAAAGCGGGTTTCAGGGGCGCGGGGAACTGCGCGAGTGGTTGGTTGTCGCCGTGCCCCGGCCGGCGGAGGGGGCCGGGGGCTCGGGAGGCGCGGAGGGGAGCCGCGCCGTTGGGCTACTCCGTGTTGAAGTCGTACGCCGACACCTCCGCCAAATACCCCGCCCGCCTCCCCTCCTCGTCCTCCAAGAACGCCGCCAGGAAGGAATTCCGCGCCAACTCCCGCAGCCGCTCCCGGTCCAGCTCCAGCGCCTCGCGCACGGCGTGGAACGTGTCGTCCACGTAGCCCCCGAAATACGCCGGGTCGTCGGAGTTGACCGTGCACAGCAGACCCGCGTCCATCATCGCCCGCAGCGGATGCTCCTCCAGCGTGTCGATCGCGCGCAGCCGTACGTTCGACAGCGGGCACAGGGTGAGCGGGATGCGGTCCCGGACCAGGCGGGCCACCAGGTCCGGGTCCTCCAGGGCGCGCAGGCCGTGGTCGACGCGCTCCACGCCCAGCACGTCGAGCGCCTCCGTGATGTACGCCGGCGGGCCCTCCTCCCCCGCGTGGGCCACCCGCCGCAGCCCGAGGGCCGCCGCCGCCTCGTACACCTCGCGGAACTTGGCCGGCGGGTGGCCGACCTCCGCCGAGTCGAGCCCCACGCCGGTGATCCGGTCCAGATACGGCCGCGCCGCCTCCAGGGTCAGCAGCGCCGACTCCGCCGACTCGTCCCGCAGGAAGCAGAGGATGAGCCGGGTCGAGATGCCGTGGCGTTCCTCGCTGGTGGACAGGGCGCGCCACAGGCCCTCCACCACCGTTCCGATGGGCACGCCCCGCGCGATGTGCGCCTGCGGGTCGAAGAAGATCTCGGCGTGGCGTACGCCCTGGGCGGCGGCCCGGGTCAGATAGGCGTCGGCCAGCGCGGCGAAGTCGTCCTCGGTGCGCAGGACCCTCATCAGCGAGTAGTACAGGTTCAGGAAGGACTGCAAGTCGTCGAAGAGGTACGCCTTGCGCAGCTCCTCGGTGTCCGCGTACGGCAGCTCGACGCCGTTGCGCGCGGCGAGCTCGAAGGCCAGCTCGGGTTCGAGGGTGCCTTCGATGTGGAGGTGGAGTTCGGCCTTGGGGAGCGGCATGGGGGGCTTCCTAGCGGTGGTGCGTCTGCGTCTTGCATTTCGGGTGCTTCGGGTGCGACAGGCATGGCGGGTACGGCAGTACGGCAGTACGGCTGGGCTCAGGCGGCGGTCGTGCGTTTGGGGACCGGGATTCGGACCAGGTCCGCGGCCACCGTCAGTTCGCCCGCGAATCCCGCGGCCCGGGCCTGTCGCTCGAACTCGTCGGGGTCGGAGTACCGCTGCGAGAAGTGGGTGAGCACGAGGTGGCGTACGCCCGCCTCCCGGGCCACCGTCGCCGCCTGACCTGCCGTCAAATGACCGTGGTCCGCGGCTAGTTGGGCGTCCCCGTCCAGGAACGTCGACTCGATGGTCAACATGTCGCAGCCCTCCGCCAGCGCGTGGACGCCGTCGCACAGGCGGGTGTCCATCACGAACGCGAACCGCTGGCCCCGCCGGACCTCGCTGACGTCGTCGAGCGTGACGCCGTTCAGCTCGCCCTGCCGCTGGAGGCGGCCCACGTCGGGGCCCTTAATGCCGTGCTCGGCGAGCAGTTCGGGCAGTATCCGCCGCCCGTCCGGCTCGACGAGACGGTAGCCGTACGACTCGACGGGGTGCGAGAGCCGGCGCGCCTGAAGGGTGTACGCCGGTGTCGTGGCCAGCACCGCGCCGTCCCCCGCGACGGGCGCCCGGCCGAGCTCGACCGTCTCGCGGTAGGCCGTGGCGTACCGCAGCCGTTCGAAGAAGTGCTCGCCGCTGAGCGGGTAGTGCGCGGTGACCGGGTGCGGGACCCGGTCGAGGTTGATCCGCTGGATCACTCCGGCCAGGCCCAGCGAGTGGTCGCCGTGGAAGTGCGTGACGCAGATCCGGTTGATGTCGTGGGCCGCGACCCCGGCCCGCAGCATCTGGCGCTGGGTGCCCTCTCCGGGGTCGAAGAGGATGCCCTCGCCGTCCCAGCGCAGCAGATAGCCGTTGTGGTTGCGGTGCCGGGTGGGGACCTGGCTGGCGGTGCCGAGCACCACCAATTCACGGACGGACACGGTGAGTTGCCTTGCTGTCGGGCGGGGTTCTTATCCGGGCGGCCACTGGAGGCCGCGGCCTCCCAGGACGTGCGCGTGGGCGTGGAAGACGGTCTGGCCGGCGCCGCTGCCCGTGTTGAACACGACCCGGTAGCCGGAGGCGCCGATGCCCTCCTGCGCTGCGACCTCTCCGGCCTCGCGCAGCACGTCCGCGGCGATGGCCGGTTCCGCGGCCGCCAGCGAGGCGCCGTCGGGGTGGTGGACCTTCGGGATGACCAGGACGTGGGTCGGCGCCTGGGGGTTGATGTCACGGAAGGCGACCGTGGTGTCGGTCTCCCGCACGACGGTCGCCGGGACATCGCCCGAGACGATTTTGCAGAACAGGCAGTCGGCCTGCGGCTCTACGGCCACGATCCGGCCCTCCTTGGTCGCGTTGATCAGGTAACCGCATGCTACTCAACGCGTACGGGGAGGGGCGGGGGTGCGGGGGGGGTGTGCGTCTCGGTCGGGGTGGGACGGCCTCTTCAGGGGGGACGCCTCACTTGCCCTGGAAGGACTGGGTGACCGTCACGGTCACCGTCACGGTGGGGTGGCCGCCGGGGGCGGGGGTGGCGCGGCCCGTCGTCGGGGCGGGCGCGGTGCAGTCGCCGAGGACGGAGGCGCGGAAGACGGTCCTGTCGGCGACCTTGGCGGTCAGGTCGCCCTTCACGCAGCGGCCCTCGACCTCCTGGGTGACCGTGCCCCTGACCGTGATCGGCTTGCCGTCCTTGGTCTCGCCGTCGCAGCTCACGTCGGCCACGTCCTTGGTGGCGCGGGCGGCCGAGGGGGTCGCGCGGGGGCCGCTGTTGAGGTGGGCGGTGCAGGTCAGCCACTTGATGTCGACGTGCTCGTGCTGGAGTGCGGCTTTCGCGGTCTGGTCGGTGGTGACGGCGACGGCGGCGGAGTTGAGACCGCCGACGGGGTCGCAGGCGGTGGCGGCGCCGAGCGCCAGCGCGGTGGCGGCGATGGCCAGGGCGGGGCGAGCCGGGCGGCGCTTGCTGTGGTGTGACCTCGTGGCCCCCATGGGGGCCAGGGTGCCACCGTGTTCGTGAACGCGGTAGACCCCTTGCGGCCATCCTGGCCACGGGTTGGGGCGTGGCCTTGCGCCGCGCCCCCCTCGCCCCGATTCGCGCCCCGGCCGCGCGCCGGTGGACACGGGGCTCCGCCCCGGACCCCGCTCCTCAAACGCCGGAGGGGCTGAATCTGCGCCCAACCCGCACGTGTTGTCAGGACCAGCGGCCCGTTCGGGACATCAGGACCGCCGACGCCACCGTCCCCGCCGTCGACGTGCGGAGCACGCTCGTTCCCAGGCGGTGGGGGCGGGCGCCCGCCTCGGCGAAGGTGGCCAGTTCCTCGGGGGAGACGCCTCCCTCGGGGCCCACGACCAGGACGATCTCCCCGTGGGCGGGCAGCTCGGCCGTGGCCAGGGCGGCCGAGGCGACCTCGGGGTCCTCGTGCAGGACCACGGCCAGGTCCGCCTCGGCCAGCAGCGCCGCGACCTGCTTGGTGGTCAGCGCCTCCCGCACCTCGGGGAAGCGGACGCGGCGCGACTGCTTGCCCGACTCGCGGGCCGTACTGCGCCATTTGGCAAGGGACTTGGCGCCGCGCTCGCCCTTCCACTGGGTGATGCAGCGCGCGGCCTGCCACGGCACGATCGCGTCCACGCCGGTCTCGGTCATCGTCTCCACGGCGACCTCGCCCCGGTCCCCCTTGGGCAGCGCCTGCACCACGGTGATCCGTACCGCGGGCTCGTCCTCGCTCGCGTACCCGGTGATCCGTACGGTCAGGCGGTCCTTGCCCTCGGCGGACAGCACCACGGCGTCCGCCCGGTTCCCGGCGCCGTCGGTCAGGGTGACCTGCTCGTCGGGGCGCAGGCGTTTGACGGAGACGGCGTGCCGGCCCTCCGCTCCGTCCAGGACGAACTCGCCGCCGACGGGCACCGTGTCGACAACGAAGACCGGGGCGGTCATGACGCACTCCTCAGGTTTCTCAGGTTCCGCAGGGTCGCGGTCAACTGGGCTGCCGCGTCGTCGAGTTCGGCGGCCAGGACCTCGACGAGCCGGGCCGCCGGGAGTTCCCGGGCGAGACGGTGGCCCTGGCCCGCCCAGAGCGCCATGCCCTGGGGGTCACCGGCCTCGGCCGCGGCCTTGCGCAGGCCAAGGGTGAGCTGGTGCACCTGGGGGTAGGCGGCGGGGGCGTAGGGGCCGTGCTCGCGCATGAAGCGGTTCACCAGGCCCCGCGCGGGGCGCCCGGAGAACGCCCGGGTCAGCTCCGTACGCACGAAGAGGGGGTCGGTCAGCGCCTGCTTGTGCACCGGGCTCGCGCCCGACTCGGGGCACGTCAGGAACGCCGTGCCCAACTGGGCCGCGTCGGCGCCCGCCGCGAGGACCGCCGCGATCTGCGCGCCGCACATGAGTCCGCCGGCCGCGACGATCGGCAGGGGGACGGCGTCCCGTACGAGGGCGATCAGCGTGAGGAGTCCCAGGCCGGCGCCGCCGCTCTGCGGGTCGTCGCGGTAGGTGCCCTGGTGGCCGCCCGCCTCGACCCCCTGCACACACACCGCGTCCGCCCCGGCCCGGTGCGCGATCGCCGCCTCCTCGGGCGTCGTGACGGTGACGATCGTGTACGTGCCGATCTTCGCGAAGGCGTCGAGCACCGTACGGTCGGGGCAGCCGAAGGTGAACGAGACCACCGGCACCGGGTCCTCGCGCAGGATGGCGAGCTTGGCCTCGTAGTTGTCGTCGCCGCCGCTGTCGGCCTCCCCCAGCGGGGTCTCGTACCAGGTGGCCTCGCCCGCGAGCTGTTGGCGGTAGACCTCGATGGCGGCGGGGTCGGTGGCCGGGTCCTGCGGCATGAACAGGTTGACGCCGAAGGGCCGGCCGGTGAGCCCGCGCACCTGCTTGATCTCCTGGTACATGCCGTCGGCGGTCTTGTAACCGGCGGCCAGGAATCCCAGGCCCCCGGCCTCGGAGACGGCCGCGGCCAGCGCCGCACCGGAGGCGCCTCCCGCCATGGGCGCCTGCACGATCGGATACCGGCAGAGATCGGTCAAAGCCATGTCCGCATCGTGCCACGGCGTTGCTCCCGCGCCGAATCGCCCGTTCCCGCCCGCGCGGATCCAGCGCCGGTCCCGCGTCGGTCCCGCATCGGCCCGGCACCGGTGCTCCGTGGCCCCGCTCCTCGAAACCGCACACAAAAGGGGCCGCGGGGATCAACCCCGCGGCCCCTCACCCGGCTCAGCGTCCGTTGAAGGCGTCCTTCAGACGGGAGAACAGTCCCTGCTGACCCGGCTGGAACTGGCCCGTGGGGCGCTCCTCGCCGCGCAGCTTCGCCAACTGGCGCAGCAGGTCCTCCTGTTGGGGGTCGAGCTTGCTCGGGGTGAGGACCTCGACGTGCACGATGAGGTCGCCCCGGCCGCCGCCGCGCAGATGCGTGATGCCGCGGCCGTGCAGCGGGATGGACTGGCCGGACTGGCTGCCCGGGCGGATGTCCACCTCCTCCATGCCGTCGAGCGTCTGGAGCGGCACCTTGGTGCCGAGCGCCGCCGCCGTCATGGGGATGGTGACCGTGCAGTGCAGGTCGTCGCCACGGCGCTGGAACACGTCGTGGGCCACCTCGTGGATCTCCACGTACAGGTCGCCGGCGGGGCCGCCGCCGGGGCCGACCTCGCCCTCGCCCGCGAGCTGGATCCGGGTGCCGTTGTCGACACCGGCGGGGATCTTCACGGTGAGGGTGCGCCGCGAGCGGATGCGGCCGTCGCCCGCGCACTCCGGGCACGGGGTGGGGACCACGGTGCCGAAGCCCTGGCACTGCGGGCAGGGGCGGGAGGTCATGACCTGGCCCAGGAAGGACCGGGTGACCTGGGACACCTCGCCGCGACCGCGACACATGTCACAGGTCTGCGCGGAGGTGCCGGGGGCCGCGCCCTCGCCCGAACAGGTCGTACACACCACGGCGGTGTCGACCTGGATCTCCTTGGTGGTGCCGAAGGCCGCCTCGTTGAGGTCGATCTCCAGGCGGATCATGGCGTCCTGGCCGCGGCGGGTCCGCGAGCGCGGGCCGCGCTGCGAGGCCGTGCCGAAGAAGGCGTCCATGATGTCCGAGAAGTTGCCGAAGCCGCCCGCGCCGAAGCCGCCCGCGCCACCGCCGCCGCCCGACGACGACAGCGGGTCCCCGCCGAGGTCGAAGACCTGCTTCTTCTGCGGGTCGGAGAGGACCTCGTAAGCGGCGTTGATCTCCTTGAACCGCTCCTGGGTCTTCGGGTCGGGGTTCACATCGGGATGGAGTTCCCGCGCGAGCCTCCGGAAGGCCTTCTTGATCTCGTCCTGTGATGCGTCGCGGCGCACGCCGAGTACGGCGTAGTAGTCCGTGGCCACTTACGACTCCGCCAGGATCTGTCCGACGTAACGTGCCACTGCGCGTACCGCTCCCATCGTTCCGGGGTAATCCATGCGGGTCGGTCCGACCACGCCGAGTTTGGCGACCGCCTCGCCGCCGGAACCGTAGCCGACCGAGACGACGGACGTGGAGTTCAGGCCCTCGTGGGCGTTGTTCTCGTGCCCGATGCGTACGGTCATGCCCGATTCCTTGGCCTCGCCGAGCAGCTTGAGGAGCACGACCTGCTCTTCAAGTGCCTCCAGCACCGGCCTGATGGTCAGCGGGAAGTCGTGTCCGAAGCGGGTGAGATTGGCGGTGCCGCCGATCATCAACCGCTCCTCGGTCTCTTCGACCAGGGTTTCGAGGAGGGTGGCGAGGACCGTCGAAACGGTTCCCCGGTCCTCCGGTTCAAAGGACTCCGGCAGGTCCTGCACCAGTTGCGGCACGTCCGCGAAGCGGCGCCCCACCACCCGTGCGTTGAGCCGGGCCCGCAGGTCCGCGAGCGCGGCCTCGCCGAACGGCGCCGGGCAGTCGACCATCCGCTGCTCGACCCGGCCGGTGTCGGTGATCAGCACCAGCATCAGCCGGGCCGCCGCGAGTGAGAGAAGCTCCACATGCCGCACCGTGGACCGGGTCAGCGACGGGTACTGGACGACCGCCACCTGCCGGGTCAGCTGCGCCAGCAGCCGCACCGTGCGGGCCACCACGTCGTCCAGGTCCACCGCGCTGTCCAGGAAGTTCTGGATGGCGCGCCGCTCCGGCGACGACAGGGGCTTGACGCCCGCGAGCCGGTCGACGAACAACCGGTATCCCTTGTCCGTCGGGATCCGGCCGGCGCTGGTGTGGGGCTGGGCGATGAAGCCCTCCTCCTCCAGGACCGCCATGTCGTTGCGCACCGTCGCGGGCGAGACGCCCAGCGCATGCCGCTCGGTCAGGGCCTTGGAGCCCACCGGTTCCTCGGTGCCGACATAGTCCTGGACGATGGCGCGCAGCACCTCGAGCCTGCGTTCACTGAGCATCGCGCACACCTCCCGTTGCCGTCCGTTTGGCACTCACTGCGTTCGAGTGCCAACAATCCCCGGCCAGTGTACGGCCGACCGGTACGCACCTAGCAAGGGCGGCCGACCACGCTACCGTGCGGCGACGTCCAGCGATTGCCGATAGCGTCGCGTCATGGACGTCCGTTGGGAAGAGTTCGGCTGGGAGCGGCTGGGTGACGGCGTCGGGCGCAGACGCCTGCCGATCTGGGACGCCACGGCCGCGCTGGTCGCCGGCGAGAGCTCCTTGCTCCTGTGCGACACCGGGGCGACGCTGCGCGAGGGCGCCGAACTGCGGGCCCAGGCCGAGGCCCTCTTCGGCCGCCGTGTGACCCACATCGCGCTCAGCCACCCGCACTTCGACCACGTCCTGGGGACGGCCGCGTTCTCCGGGGTCCAGGTGTACGGAGCGGTCGGCATCGAGCGGGCGCTGGGCCGGGAGGCGATCCGTGCCGACGCCGTCGGCCACGGCGTGTCCGACCGGGACGCGGCCGAGGCCGCCGATCTGCTGGTCCCGCCGCACCACTCGGTGTGCGGCGAGTGGACGCTGGAGCTCGGCGGACGTCAGGTGCTGCTCGCCAATGTGGGCCCCGGGCACAGCGGGCACGACCTCGCGGTGCTCGTGCCCGCGAGTGGCGGCTCCCCGGAGATCGTCTTCTGCGGCGACCTCGTGGAGGAGTCGGGCGAGCCCCAGGCCGGCCCGGACGCGGTCCCCTCACGCTGGCCGGCCGCCCTGGACCGACTGCTCTCGCTGGGCGGCGAGGACGCGGTGTACGTGCCGGGGCACGGGGCGGTGGTGGACGCGGCGTTCGTCCGGGCCCAGCGGGATGGGCTCGCGGTGCGGTTCGGGGGGGCGGGGTCGTAGCGGGGCGATTCGGGGTGCCGGGTGGGGGGGGCGTGGCGGGGGGGCGTGGCGGACCGATTCGGGGTGCCAAGCGGGAGGTCGTGGCGGGCCAACTCGCCGTGCGGTTCGGGGTGTCGTGGCGGGGTACGGCCGTATCGTCGTCGTACGTTCCCGGCCCGCCGCTCCCGAATAATGAGGCCATGCGCAGCTACAGCCCTGATCTGACCCCGCCTTGGAAGAAGAAGCAGGCGCCCGTTCCCGAGGTGCCTGCCGAGACCGACCTCGTGGTCGAGGAGGTCTCCTCGGGATTCTGCGGAGCGGTGATCCGCTGCGAGAAGACGGCCGAGGGGCCGACGGTCACCCTTGAGGACCGGTTCGGCAAGCACCGCGTCTTCCCGCTCGCGCCCCGCGGCTTCCTCCTGGAGGGCAAGGTGGTCACCCTCGTACGCCCCTCCGCCTCCGCACCCGCCCCGCAGCGCCCCGCGCGTACCGCCTCCGGGTCGGTGGCCGTGCCGGGGGCGCGGGCCCGGGTGGCGCGGGCCGGGCGGATCTACGTCGAGGGGCGTCACGACGCGGAGCTCGTCGAGAAGGTGTGGGGGGACGACCTGCGGATCGAGGGCGTGGTCGTCGAGTACCTGGAGGGCATCGACGACCTCCCGGCGATCGTCGCCGAGTTCGCGCCCGGGCCGGACGCGCGGCTCGGCGTCCTGGTCGACCACCTGGTCCCGGGCTCGAAGGAGTCCCGCATCGCGGCGTCCGTGACCCATCCGGACGTACTGGTCGTCGGCCACCCCTACATCGACGTGTGGGAGGCGGTGAAGCCGGCGTCCGTGGGGATCGGGGGGTGGCCGGTGGTGCCGCGGGGGCAGGACTGGAAGACGGGGGTGTGTCGGGCGTTGGGGTGGGCCGAGAATACGGGGGCGGCTTGGCAGCGGATTTTGGCGGGGGTGCGGACGTATCGGGACCTGGATCCGTCCCTGCTCGGCTCCGTAGAACACCTCATCGACTTCGTCACGGCCCCGTAGCCCCCTGGGGGCTCCGCCCCAGCGGCCCGTTTACCCACCCACCCGCCCGTGCAGGGGGTTGGTCGATCCCGGCCCCTGGGGCTCCGCCCCAGCCCCCGTATCGCGCCTTAAGGGCGCTCGTCCTCAATCGCCGGACAGGCTGAGGTGCCCGATGCGGACCAGCACCGAGTAGTTAGGGGCGCGGGGAACTGCGCGCCCAGCCACACACGACCCGCAGACGAAAACGGGTTTCCAGGGGCGCCCCCGCACCGAGTAGTTAGGGGCGCGAGGAACTGCGCGAGAAGCGACCACGGCCCGCGGACGGCGTCGGGTTTTGGGGGCGCGAGGAACTGCGCGAGACGCGACCACGGCCCGCACACGACCAGGGGGTTAGGGGCGCGGGGAACTGCGCGACCAGCCATGCACGGCCCGCAGGATCAAGGGGGTTCAGGGGCGCGGGGAACTGCGCACAAGGGTGCTCAGTCGACCAGGGCTCGGACTACCGCGTCCGCCAGGAGTCGACCCCGCAGGGTCAAAACCGCCCGCCCCGCGGAAAACTCGGGCTCCGACAACAACCCCTCCCCCACCGCCCCGCGCGCCGCGGAAAGCCCGGCCGGCCGCAGGAGGTCGAGGGGGCAGCCCTCGCGGAGGCGGAGTTCGAGGAGGATGCGCTCCACCCGGCGATCCTCCGCGGACAGCACCTCCCGCCCGGCCCCCGGCGACCGCCCGGCCGCCAGCGCCGCCGCATACGCCCCGGGGTGCTTGACGTTCCACCACCGCACCCCGCCCACATGGCTGTGGGCGCCGGGCCCCGCCCCCCACCAGTCCGCCCCGCGCCAGTACAGCTCGTTGTGGAGGCAGCGGCCCGCCTCCGTGGTGGCCCAGTTGGAGACCTCGTACCAGGAGTAGCCGGCCGCGCCGAGCACCTCGTCCGCGATGAGGTAGCGGTCCGCGTGCTCGTCGTCGTCGGTCATGGGCACCTCACCGCGCCGGATGCGCCGGGCGAGCTGGGTGCCCTCCTCGACGATCAGGGCGTACGCGCTGATGTGGTCGGGGCCCGCGCCGACGGCCGCGGTGAGCGAGGCCCGCCAGTCCTCGTCGCTCTCGCCGGGCGTGCCGTAGATGAGGTCGAGGTTGACGTGGTCGAAGCCCGCCGCCCGGGCCTCGGCGACGCAGGCCTCGGGGCGGCCGGGGGTGTGCGTGCGGTCGAGGACCTTCAGGACGTGCTGCCGGGCGCTCTGCATCCCGAAGGAGACGCGGTTGAAGCCGCCCTCGCGCAGCTCCGCGAGGTAGGCCGGGTTCACCGATTCCGGGTTGGCCTCGGTCGTCACCTCCGCGTCGTCGGCGAGGCCGAATTCCTCGCGTACCGCCGCCAGCATGCGCACCAGGTCGGCCGCCGCGAGCAGGGTGGGGGTGCCGCCGCCGACGAAGACCGTCCGCACCGGCCGGGTGTCGCCGGACAGCACCTTGCGGGCGAGGCGGATCTCCTCGACGACCATGTCCGCGTAGTTGTCGCGGGAGGCGAGGACGCCGCCCTTGCCGACCAGTTCGCTCGCCGTGTACGTGTTGAAGTCGCAGTAGCCGCAGCGCGTCGCGCAGTACGGAACGTGCAGGTAGAACCCGAGCGGCCGCTCCCCGGCGCCCTCCAGGGCAGGGCGGGGCAGCGACCCGTCCTCGGGCATGGGCTCACCATCGGGCAGTACGGAAGGCATGACCCCATTGTCCGGCACGCGCGGCGATCCTCGACCCGTACGGGCGCGGACCGGGCCCGGAGCCGAAGCTGGGCGGGTGCGGGCCGGAGCTGCGGCGGGGGCGGCCGGGCCGGGGGGTGTTCAGCCGGCCCGGAGCACGAGCAGCGCGAGGTCGTCGGCGGGCGGGGTGTCGCCGAACGCGTACACCGCCTCCTTTACGCGTTCCGCCACCGCCGCCGCGGTCAGTCCCGCGCAGCCGGACAGGACGGCCGCGAGTCCGTCGGCGTCGTCGAACATCCGCCCTCCCGAGCGCCGCTCGGTCACGCCGTCCGTCACGCACAGCAGGATGTCGCCCGGGTCGAGGCTGAGGCTCTCGCTCTCGTAGCGCGCGCCCTCGAGGACGCCGAGCAGGATCTGCGGGCGGGCGGCCGCCCGTACCGAGCCGTCGGGCCGCAGCAGCAGGGGCAGCGGGTGGCCGGCGCTGGCCAGGGTGCAGCGCACGGGGCCTCCGTCGGCGTCCGGTACGAGCTCCCCGTACAGCAGGGAGAGGAAGCGGGCCTGGGCGCCCTCCAGGGGGTCGTGCGGTCCGGGCGGCCCGGTGGGGAGGGGGGCCGGGGTGAGGCGGACCGCTGCCTCGGCGGCCTCGGTGGCGTCGTCGACGAGGAGCTGGTTGAGCCGGTGGAGCACCTCGTGGACCGCGTGTCCCTCGCGGGCGAGCAGCCGCAGCCAGGGCCGGGCGAGGCCGGTCACCACGGCGGCTTCGGGACCGCTGCCCTGGACGTCGCCGAGCGCGAAGCACCAGCGTCCTTCGACGCCGGGGAAGACGTCGTAGAAGTCGCCGCCCGCGAGGGCCTCGTCGCTGGGCTGGTAGATGAAGGCGCTGTCGATGCCGGGGATCTCCGCGACCCGGCTGGGCAGCAGGCCGCGCTGGAGCACCCGGCTGATGGTGGCCTGCCGGGTGTACTGGCGGGCCGCGCCGATCGCGAGGGCCACCCGGCGCAGGAAGTCCTCGACCAGGCCGGTGATCTCGTCGGGGATGCGGGCCGGGCCGGCCTGGCCGAGCAGCAGGACGCCGACCTCCCGGCCGCCGGTGACGAGCCGGTACGCCAACGCGGCGCCGTCCGCGCCGAGTTCGGCCACCGACGGCCAGGGCATCGGGACCGGTCCGCCGCGCGCGGCGGCAGAGAGGCGGGGCGGTTCCTTCTCGACGGCGGCCCGCAGCGGTTCCACGGCGGCTTCTCTGGCGTGCCAGACCCGGGCCAGGCGGGGCGCGGCGAGCGGGCCGCCCGCGGCGTCGTCGAGCCAGATCGCGCACCAGTCGGCGAGCCGGGGCACCAGGAGCTGGGCGGCGAGGGCGGCGATGAGGTCTTCGTCGAACTGTCCGGCCAGCAGGTCGGAGGCTTCGGCGAGGAAGGAGAGCGCGCCCCGGTTGACCCAGTCCCGGTCGTGTCGGCGCGGGGTGCGGTGGGGGGTGGAAGGGCGGGTGCCGGCGGCGCACGCCCCGTCGTGGAGCGTCTCATCGCGGGACGTCCCGTCGTGAAGCGTCTCGTCGCGGAGCGTCCCGTCGTGGAGCGTCCCGTCGTGGAGCGTCTCGCCGTGGAGCGTCCCGCCGTGGTGGCCGTCGGCGTCGGGTGGGGGCGGCTCGCCGGCGTCCGCGGTGAGCCGGGCCCAGACGGTCTTGAGGCCCGTGCGGTAGGTGATGCCCCAGCATTCGGCGAGGGCGGCCACGACGTGCAGGCCGCGCCCGTGCTCGAAGGCGGCGAGGTCGTCGTCCCGTACGCGCCGGGGCGCGCCGCGCAGCGCGCGTGCGGGATGGTGGTCGGAGACCTCGATGACGAGGGCGGCGGGTTCCGTGGCGTCACCGCTCTCCAGTCGGCACAGGAGATCGACGGTGGTCCCGGCGTGGACGACCGCGTTGGTGACGAGCTCGTTGACGAGGACCCCCGCCTCGTACACGAACTCTTCGCCGCAGTAGGCCAGTTGGGCCGGTCCTTGCGGTCCGGGCTCGGCCCAGTCGGCGAGCGCGGCCCGTATGAATCTCCGGGCCGCTCCCGGCGCGAGCGAGTTGCCGGGCAGGCTGGTGCGGGCCGTGGGGCAGGGGGCGGGATCGGTGTGCGGGGCAGGGGCCGGGGCGTGGGCGGCGGTGTGCGGGCCCGTCTCCTCGGGAGCGCGTGGGGCGGGGGCGCAGGGGTGGTTCACGCTGTCCCGCTGGGCTGGAAAGGGTCCCACGGTGCGGCTCCTGACGGGTTCTCGCAATGCGCCGCTCACGGCTTCGACAGAGTGACAGACTGATCGGGCCCATAAGCGTCGAGTCACCGAAGTGGGCCCGCATGAACGAAGACAGTGCTATGCCGCCCGTCGGCGGCGGCTGGATCCGCGCCTGCGAACTGCGGCCGTTGCTCGCCGCGTTGACGGCGCTGCGCGACGGCGACTTCCGGGTGCGGCTGCGGGAGGCCGACGAGGGGCTGCCGGCCGAGCTTGCCGCGCTGGTCAATCAAGTGGCCGCCCGCAACCAGCACTTCACCGACGAGCTCACGCGGGTGCGCCGGGAGGTGGTCCGGCACGGGCGGCTCGACGAGCGGCTGGCGGCCAGCCCCGGGCAGGGCGCCTGGACCACCGGGATCGGCCATGCGAACACGCTGCTCGACGCCCTGGTGGTGCCGGCGGCGAACGCGACGCGGGTCCTGGACGCGGTGGCGGGCGGCGATCTGACCCAGCGGGTCGATCTGCACGACGGCAGCCGCCAGTTGCGGGGCGATCTTCGCCGGCTCGGCCGGGCGGTCAACACGATGGTCGACCAGTTGTCGCTGTTCACCGGCGAGGTGACCCGGGTGGCACGCGAGGTCGGCACCGAGGGCAGACTCGGCGGGCGCGCCAAGGCCCAGGGCCTGAGCGGGAGTTGGCGTGATGTGACGGAGGCCGTGAACACCATGGCCGCGCGTCTGACGGCTCAGGTCCGTGACATCGCGGCGGTGACCACGGCGGTCGCCCGGGGCGATCTGACGCGTACGGTCACCGTCGAGGCCACCGGTGAGCTGCTCGAACTGAAACTGACCGTGAACACGATGGTGGACCAGCTGTCCGCCTTCGCCGACGAGGTCACCCGGGTGGCGCGCGAGGTCGGCACGGCGGGGCGGCTCGGCGGCCGGGCCCAGGTCCGGGGCGTGTCCGGGGTGTGGAAGGACCTCACGGACAACGTCAACTTCATGGCGTCCAATCTGACCTCGCAGGTGCGCAACATCGCCCAGGTCACCACCGCCGTCGCCAACGGGGACCTCTCGCAGAAGATCACCGTCGACGCGCAGGGCGAGATCCTGGAGCTGAAGTCCACCATCAACACCATGGTCGACCAGCTCTCCGCCTTCGCCGACGAGGTGACGCGCGTCGCCCGCGAGGTCGGCACCGAGGGCAATCTCGGCGGGCGGGCCCAGGTGCGCGGGGTGTCCGGGGTGTGGAAGGACCTCACCGAGAACGTCAACTTCATGGCGGACAACCTGACCTCACAGGTCCGCAACATCGCCCTGGTGTCGACGGCGGTCGCCCAGGGCGATCTCGGCAAGAAGATCACGGTGGAGGCGAAGGGCGAGATCCTGGAGCTGAAGACCACCATCAACACCATGGTCGACCAGCTCTCCGCCTTCGCCGACGAGGTGACGCGCGTCGCCCGCGAGGTCGGCACCGAAGGCAACCTGGGTGGTCAGGCGCAGGTGCGCGGGGTGTCCGGGGTGTGGAAGGACCTCACGGACAACGTCAACTTCATGGCGTCCAATCTGACCTCACAGGTGCGCAACATCGCCCAGGTCACCACCGCCGTCGCCAACGGCGATCTGTCGAAGAAGATCACGGTGGACGCCCGGGGCGAGATCCTGGAGCTGAAGGACACCGTCAACACGATGGTGGAGCAGTTGCGCGCCTTCGCCGACGAGGTGACGCGCGTGGCCCGCGAGGTCGGCACGGACGGCCGGCTCGGCGGGCGGGCCCAGGTGCTCGGGGTGTCCGGCGTGTGGAAGGACCTCACCGACAACGTCAACTACATGGCCGACAACCTGACCTCGCAGGTGCGCAACATCGCCCAGGTCGCCACGGCGGTGGCCCAGGGCGACCTGTCGAAGAAGATCGACGTGGACGCGCGCGGCGAGATCCTGGAGCTGAAGACCACCATCAACACCATGGTGGACACGCTCTCCTCGTTCTCCTCCGAGGTCACCCGGGTGGCGCGCGAGGTGGGCTCGGAGGGTCAACTCGGCGGCCAGGCACGGGTGGAGGGCGTGTACGGGACGTGGAAGCGCCTGACGACCAACGTCAACGAGCTGGCCCTGAACCTCACCACCCAGGTCCGCGCGATCGCCGAGGTCGCCTCGGCCGTCGCCCAGGGCGACATGTCGCGCTCGATCACGGTGGAGACCCGGGGCGAGGTGTCCGAGCTGAAGGACAACATCAATCTGATGGTGTCCAATCTGCGCGAGACGACCCGCGCCAAGGACTGGCTGGAGTCGAACCTGGCGCGTCTGGCGGGTCTGATGCAGGGCCACCGGGACCTGATGGAGGTCGCCGACCTGATCCTGCGCGAGCTGACCCCGCTGGTGAACGCCCAGTACGGCGCGTTCTTCCTGGCCGACCCGGACGACGACGGCACCCCGTCGCGTACCACCAGCGCCACCAAGGGCCTCGCGTTCATCGCCGGGTACGGCTCGGCGCAGGGCGCGACCGTGGACACCACCGGGATGCCGGGGCACGGCCTGGTCCGGCAGGCGGCCCTGGAGAAGAAGCGGATTTTGCTCGAAGAGGCCCCGCCGGACTACATCAAAATCAACTCCGGGCTCGGTGAGGCATCGCCCGCCAGCGTCGTCATCATCCCGATCCTCTTCGAGGACAAGTTGCTCGGGGTGATCGAGCTGGCGTCCTTCTCCCGCTTCTCCGATGTCCACCTGGCCTTCTTCGACCAGTTCGTGAACACCATCGGTGTCGCGATCAACACCATCATCGCCAACTCCCGCACCGAGTCCCTGCTCAGCGAGTCCCAGCGGCTCGCCGTGCAGCTCCAGGAGCGCTCGGACGAACTCCAGCGCCAGCAGGCCGAGTTGAGGCGCTCGAACTCCGCCCTGGAGGAGAAGGCGGCCCTGCTGGCCACCAGCTCCCAGTACAAGTCGGAGTTCCTGGCGAACATCTCCCACGAGCTGCGCACCCCGCTCAACTCACTGCTCATCCTCGCCCGGCTGCTCGCCGACAACCCCGACGCCCATCTCTCCGAGCAGGAGGTGCAGTTCGCCGCGACCATCCACCGCTCGGGCTCCGACCTCCTCCAGCTGATCAACGACATCCTCGACCTGTCGAAGATCGAGGCCGGCCGGATGGACGTTCGCCCCACCGAACTCCCGCTCATGAAGCTCCTCGACTACGTCCACGCCACCTTCCGGCCCATCACCCTCGACCGCGGCCTCGCCTTCGAGGTGGCGGTCGGCGAGGAGGTGCCGCGCGAGATGTACTCCGACGAGCGGCGCCTCCAGCAGATCCTGCGCAACCTGCTCTCCAACGCGATCAAGTTCACCTCGTCGGGGCGGGTGGAGCTGCGGGTCAACCGCGTCCGGGAGCCGCGGAACGCGGCGGGGCCTGGCGAGGACCTGGTCGCCTTCGTGGTGCGGGACACCGGCATCGGCATCGCGCCCGAGAAGCTGCCGGTGATCTTCGAGGCGTTCCAGCAGGCGGACGGCACCACCAACCGCAAGTACGGCGGCACCGGGCTCGGCCTCTCCATCAGCCGCGAGATCGCCGGGCTGCTCGGCGGCCGCATCGTCGCCGAGAGCGAACCGGGCCGCGGCTCCACCTTCACCCTGTACGTCCCGGTCCTGCACCCCGGGAACGCGCCCGGCGAGCCGCAGCCGGGGCCCGAGCCCTCCCTGGACGCCTCGGAGCTGCTCTCCCCCGAGCACCTGGCGCTGCCGGACCAGGACGACGACTGGCCGGCCGGCGGCGAACTGGAGCAGTGGCGGAGCGGGCGGGCCGGTCAACTGCTGTCCGGGCGGCGGGTGTTGATCGTCGACGACGACATCCGCAACGTGTTCGCGCTCACCCATGTGCTCGGCCGCGTCGGCATGTCGGTCCTGTACGCGGAGAACGGGCGGGAGGGGATCGAGGTCCTGGAGCGCGAGCCCGACGTCGAGCTCGTCCTGATGGACATCATGATGCCGGAGATGGACGGCTATGAGACGACTCGGGCGATCCGCCGCAGCCCGCTGTGGGCCGATCTGCCGATCGTGGCGCTCACGGCGAAGGCGATGCCCGGTGACCGGGAGAAGTCGATCGCGCAGGGCGCGAGTGCCTACGTTCCCAAGCCGGTGGATGTGGACGGGCTCCTGAGCGTGGTCTGCGGCCTGCTCGACCCGGAGTCCGCCCCGCGGGCCCCCTAGGGGCGGGGAGCCCTTTTGCGCAGTTCCCCGCGCCCCTTAACTGCTCGACGCTGGCCAGCACCTACAGCCCGTCCGGCGATTGAGGACGAGCGCCCTTTAGGCGCGAACGGGGTCTGGGGCGGAGCCCCAGGAAACCCCGCTTTCGGCTGGGGACCGGCGCGGGGTCAGGCCTCGCGGGAGCCTGCGTACATTTCGTCGATCAGGGCCCGGTACTCACGCTCGACGACCGGCCGCTTCAGCTTCAGGCTGGGCGTCAACTCACCGTGCTCCACATCCAGATCGCGCGGAAGAAGCCGGAACTTCTTGATCGTCTGCCACCGCTGGAGCCCCTCGTTGAGCCGCTTGACGTAGCCGTCGATGAGCTCCACCGTCTGCGGGGCCGCCACCACCTCGGCGTACGAGCCGGTGATGCCCTGCTCCTTGGCCCAGCCGAGGATGGTGGGCTCGTCGAGGGAGATCAGCGCGGTGCAGAAGTTCCGGTCGGCGCCGTGCACCAGGATGTTGGAGACGAACGGGCAGACCGCCTTGAACTGGCCCTCGACCTCGGCGGGCGCGATGTACTTGCCGCCCGAGGTCTTGATGAGGTCCTTCTTGCGGTCGGTGATCCGCAGATAGCCGTCCGCGGACAACTCGCCGATGTCCCCGGTGTGGAACCAGCCGTCGGACTCCAGGACCTCGGCCGTCTTCTCGGGCAGCTGGTGGTAGCCCTCCATGATGCCGGGGCCGCGCAGCAGGATCTCGCCGTCGTCCGCGATCCGCACCTCGGTGCCGGGCAGCGGCTTGCCGACCGTGCCGGTGCGGTAGGCCTCGCCCGGGTTGATGAAGGAGGCGGCCGACGACTCGGTGAGCCCGTAGCCCTCCAGGATGTGGATGCCGGCGCCGGCGAAGAAGAAGCCGATGTCGGGGGCGAGCGCCGCCGAGCCGGAGACGCAGGCCCGCAGCCGTCCGCCGAACGCCTCGCGGATCTTGCTGTAGACGAGCGCGTCGGCGACCTTGTGCTTGGCCGAGAGGGCGAAGGGCGCCCCGGGTCGGCCGGTGCGGCGGAAGTTGTCCTGGCTGACCTTCGCGTACTCGCGGGCCACCTCGGCCGCCCACTGGAAGATCTTGTACTTGGCGCCGCCGCCCTCCCGGGCCTTGCCCGCGACGCCGTTGTAGACCTTCTCGAAGATGCGCGGCACGGCGGCCATGTAGGTGGGCTGGACCACCGGCAGGTTCTCGATGATCTTGTCGATGCGGCCGTCGACCGCGGTCACGTGACCGACCTCGATCTGGCCCGAGGTGAGCACCTTGCCGAAGACGTGCGCGAGCGGCAGCCACAGGTACTGCACGTCCTCGCCGGTGACCAGGCCGGTCGCCGCGATCGCCTTGGCCATGTACGACCAGTTGTCGTGCGGCAGGCGGACGCCCTTGGGCCGGCCGGTGGTGCCGGAGGTGTAGATGAGGGTGGCGAGCTGTTCGGCGGTGATGGCCGCGATCCGCTCCTTGACCGCCCCGGGGTTCTTCTCCAGGTGGGCGGCGCCGCGCGCCTCCAGGTCGGCGAGGCTGAGCACCCAGCCCTCCGGGTCGCCCTCGACGGGCTCGGCGCCGGCGGGGTCGACGACCACGACGTGCCGCAGGTTCGGCAGCTCGGCGCGCCGCTCACGGGCCTTGGCCAGCTGGGCGGCGTCCTCGGCGATCAGCACGCGGCTCTCGGAGTCGGCCAGGATGAACGCCGACTCCTCGGCGTTGGTGGAGGGGTAGATCGTGGTCGTGGCGGCGCCCGCGCACATCACGCCGAGGTCGGCCAGGATCCATTCGACGCGGGTGGAGCAGGCGAGCGCGACCCGCTCCTCGCTGACCACCCCGAGCTGCGCCAGGCCCGCGGCGATCGCGTAGACCCGCTCGGCGGCCTGGGCCCAGCTCAGCGACTTCCACTCGTCCGGGCTCTGGCCGCTGCCCGGCACGGGGTAGCGATAGGCCTCCGCGTCCGGCGTGGCGTCCACGCGCTGGACGAAGAGGGTCGCCACGGACGGCGGCCGGTTCTCGATCAAGGTCTGTGTGTCGCTCACGACGTCCTCCGGGCTGGCCTGCGGCAAGGCTGCGCGACTGGCTGGTTGTCCGAGTGCTCTGGCTGTCCGACGCTTGTTTAACTGGCGAGTAACCATCGGGCCGTGATCAGAGTAAAGCGCCGTCGGCCCCCGCGTAAGGGGCAACGGAGAGTGGTTTCATAACGAACGGACCCCCGTGCGAAGGCGCGGGGGTCCGTTGTGGCGGGCTTGCGAAGAGCCGGTGATCGTGGGCGCCCTACTTCTTCTTCGCGCTCGACTCGTCGCTGGAGAGCACCGCGATGAAGGCCTCCTGGGGGACCTCCACGGAGCCCACCATCTTCATCCGCTTCTTGCCCTCCTTCTGCTTCTCGAGCAGCTTGCGCTTACGGGAGATGTCGCCGCCGTAGCACTTGGCGAGGACGTCCTTGCGGATGGCGCGGATCGTCTCGCGGGCGATGACCCGGGAGCCGATCGCGGCCTGCACGGGCACCTCGAAGGCCTGGCGCGGGATGAGCTCGCGCAACTTGGCGACCAGGCGCACGCCGTAGGCGTAGGCCGCGTCCTTGTGGCAGACGGCGGAGAAGGCGTCGACCTTGTCGCCGTGGAGCAGGATGTCGACCTTGACCAGGCTCGCGGCCTGCTCGCCGGTGGGCTCGTAGTCGAGCGAGGCGTAACCGCGCGTCTTGGACTTCAGCTGGTCGAAGAAGTCGAAGACGATCTCCGCGAGCGGCAGGGTGTAGCGGATCTCGACCCGGTCCTCGGAGAGGTAGTCCATGCCGAGCATGGTGCCGCGCCGGGTCTGGCACAGCTCCATGATCGAGCCGATGAACTCCGAGGGGGCGAGGATGGTGGCCCGTACGACCGGCTCGTGCACCTCCGAGATCTTGCCCTCGGGGAATTCGCTCGGGTTGGTGACGGTCACCTCCTTGCCGTCCTCCAGGACGACCCGGTAGACCACGTTGGGCGCGGTCGCGATCAGGTCGAGGCCGAACTCGCGCTCCAGGCGCTCGCGGATGACGTCCAGGTGGAGCAGGCCGAGGAAGCCGACGCGGAAGCCGAAACCGAGGGCCGCGGAGGTCTCCGGCTCGTACACCAGGGCGGCGTCGTTGAGCTGGAGCTTGTCGAGGGCCTCGCGCAGGTCCGGGTAGTCGGAGCCGTCCAGCGGATACAGACCGGAGAAGACCATCGGCTTCGGGTCCTTGTAGCCACCCAGGGCGTCGGTGGCGCCGTTGTGCAGGCTGGTGATGGTGTCACCGACCTTGGACTGACGGACGTCCTTCACGCCGGTGATGATGTAGCCCACCTCGCCGACGCCGATGCCGTCGGCCGGGGTCATCTCGGGGGACGAGACGCCGATCTCAAGAAGCTCGTGGGTGGCGCCGGTCGACATCATGCGGATGCGCTCGCGCTTGTTGAGCTGGCCGTCGACCACCCGGACGTAGGTGACGACGCCGCGGTAGGAGTCGTACACCGAGTCGAAGATCATCGCGCGGGCGGGCGCGTCGGCCACGCCGACCGGGGCGGGCACATCGCGCACCACGCGGTCCAGGAGCGCGTCGACGCCGACGCCGGTCTTCGCCGAGACCTTCAGGACGTCCTCGGGCTGGCAGCCGATGAGGTTGGCGAGCTCCTCGGAGAACTTCTCCGGCTGGGCGGCCGGGAGGTCGATCTTGTTGAGGACGGGAACGATGGTGAGGTCGTTCTCCATGGCCAGGTACAGGTTGGCCAGCGTCTGCGCCTCGATGCCCTGGGCTGCGTCGACGAGCAGGACGGTGCCCTCGCACGCGGCGAGCGAACGCGACACCTCGTAGGTGAAGTCCACGTGGCCCGGGGTGTCGATCATGTTCAGGATGTGGGTCCGGCCCTGGCCGGGGCCCTCGGTGGGGGCCCACGGCAGACGGACCGCCTGGGACTTGATCGTGATGCCGCGCTCGCGCTCGATGTCCATGCGGTCGAGGTACTGGGAGCGCATCTGCCGCTGGTCGACCACGCCGGTCAGCTGGAGCATCCGGTCGGCAAGGGTCGACTTGCCGTGGTCGATGTGGGCGATGATGCAGAAGTTGCGGATCAGCGCCGGGTCGGTACGGCTCGGCTCGGGCACGTTGGGAGGAGTCGCGGGCACGCAGGGTCCTGATTCTTGAGACGCGCGGGGTCGATCGCGGCGCCTCGTCTCGGGTCGACGACGGTTCGATACGTAAGGAACAGCCTCCATCGTCCCACGCCTGCGGGCCTGCGCCCCGTTTGGGCCGGTCGGGGGGCGGCTGGTAACGTGGACAGCTGTGTCTCATCACCCTTGTGGCGGCGGGACACCACCGAAGATCGAATCATCGAACCTGCAAAGGCTCTTTCGTGGCGAACATCAAGTCCCAGATCAAGCGGAACAAGACGAACGAGAAGGCGCGCCTGCGCAACAAGTCCGTCAAGTCCTCCCTGCGCACCTTCATCCGCAAGGCCAACGAGGCTGTCGCCGCCGGCGACGTCGAGAAGGCCACGGCCGCGAGCCGCGCCGCTTCGCGTCAGCTGGACAAGGCTGTCTCGAAGGGCGTCATCCACAAGAACGCCGCCGCCAACAAGAAGTCGGCGCTGGCGCACAAGGTGGCCGGCCTCCAGGGCTGAAACACCCGCTTCATCTGAACGACCCGCCCGACGGGACCCAGCGGCCCCTCTACCGCTCCCCGACGGCACCCCAGTGCCGCGCGCGGACGCGTTCGCCACGCGGGCGCGGCGCTAGCCAGAAGTAGCCGAAGGCCCCGCCTCCGTCCTTCCCCAGGACGGCGGCGGGGCCTTCGTGCTGTCCGGGTCCGCTCAGTGCGGAACGCGGCCGACCAGGTCGACGACCTCGCCGAGGAAGCCCTCGTCGAGCATGGTGGACACGGCCGTGTCCCCGTCGTCGCGCAGCCCCGCGTCATGGCAGGCGACCCCCACCAGATAGCCGCCGTCGAGTTCGAAGGTGGCGAAGGCCCACTCGCCGTGCGAGGCCGGCTCGCCCTGCGGGGTGAGCAGGGTGGTGGCCTCGGCGTCGAAGCCGAACTGGGTGAAGCCCATCCGCATGCCCTGCCCGAGCGCCTTGGTGTACGCCTCCTTCAGCGTCCAGGTGCGCACCAGGCTCCGCTGCTGCTCGGCCTCGTCCAGGGTGCCCAGCCAGCGGCGCTCGGCGGGGGTGCACAGATGGCGCTGGACGGCCGAGTACTGGATGCGCCGGTCGGCGAGTTCGGTGTCGACGCCGACCCGGCCGCGCCGGTTGAGCCCCACCACCAACAGGTCCCGGGTGTGGCTGAGGCTGACCTCGATCTGGTCGCAGCCGCGCAGATAGGGGCGCCCGCCCGCCTTGGAGGCGAGCTCCACGGTCTCGGGCGGGGTCTGGAGGGCGGCGCCGGCGGTGTACTTCACCAGGAGCCGGGAGGCGGCGAAGCGGTCGCGGGCCTCGGGGTCGGCGAGGTTGTTGAGGCGCTGCCAGTCGCGGGCGCCGAGCAGCGGGCGCAGCTGGGGGTCGGCGATGGCCGCGGGCAGCCAGTCCCGCCAGTTCGCGTGCACCACGACATGGCCGTGCCACGCCATGGACTGCCGCACCCGGCTCCATGGGCTGTCGGGTCCCGGCATCAGGAGGGGTTCGGCGATGCCCGTCCGTGCGAGGGGGCTCATGGGGTACCTGCTTCCGCCAGAGGCGCGTCGTGGAGATCGAAACCGCGGCCGGCGCGAAAGCGCGCCAGCAGCTCCTTCGCCACCCGGTCGACGCAGTCCGGTGGCGGCGGAGGAAGGGTGAGGCCGAGCCTGCGCCCGTAACGGTGCAGGGCGAGCACCAGCCAGGCGGGGTCGGCGAGGAAGCCGGAGCCGCGCCGGTGGTGCTCCCAGACCGCGAGGGCGGCGCCGGCCGCGGACAGGACGGAGTGCCGGTCGGCGAGCGCGGCGGTGGCGGGGCTCGCGAGCGCGGCCCGGTCGCCGGGTTCGATGCGCAGGCACGCCTCGCGCACCGCGAGCAGATCGGCGTGGAAGGCGGCCGCCATCGTACGGAGCGCCTCGCCGTAGGGTCCCGTGGGCGCCGAGTCGGCCAGGCGTGCGGCCGATGCGGTGAGGGAGGCGGCCAGGAAGTCGCCGCCGCCCGCCACTTCGAGGCCGCCGATGTCCAGGTGGGGCAGGGGTTGGGTGGTGTCGAAGAGGGCGGCGGGCGGTTCGGCCTCGCGGCCCCACGCATGGCGGGCCAGGACCGGGAGTTGGGGGATCACCACGGCCTGGCAGGAGGCGGTCCCGGCGTGCCCGAGCCCGGCGGCGGGCAGGTCGCGCAAAAGTTTGCCGAGCATGCCCTGGTCGGTGTCGCGGCTGTAGCCTCCGGCGCCGAGCACCGTGGCGAGCTCCTCCAGGTCGTCCCTGAGCAGGTCCGGTACGAGGTATTTGAGTTCGGCCGCGGCGAGATGGGCCGCCCCGGGCAGCAGGGACAGGGCGCGCAGGACGGCGGTGGCCATGGCGTCCCCGGCGAGGAGGTCGGCGAACACCCCGGCCAGGACGCCGCGTTGACGTCTGCCGAGGGTGTCCCCGGCGAGCGCGGCCCGTACGGAGGCGCGCAGCACGGTGTCCACCGAGGCGATGATGGCGCCGGTGATCAGGGTGCGGTTGAGCTGGAAGGTGCGCAGGGCCAGGCGTATCCCGGAGCCGAGCTCGCCGACCAGTGCCTCGCCCGGGACCTCGCACTGGTCGAATTCGTACCCCGAGAAGCGGCAGCCGCGCATGCCGGTGGTGGGCTGCCGCTCCAGCAACCGTACGCCGTCGGCGGGGAGTTGAGCCGAGTCGAGCAGGAAGACGGAGTGGGAGGCGGGGCCGGGGGCGGGGTCGGTGCGGACGTGGGCGACGACGGCGCCCGCGCGTTCGGCGTTGATGACCACGTCCTTGCGTCCGTCCAGGACGAAGCCGCCGGAGTACTGCATCGCGCCGAGTTCGCCGCGCAGCATCGCGGTGCCGTGGGCGAGCGAGCGGTGCACGATGGCCGCGCGGCCGCCCGACACGAGCAGCCGGGCCACGCTCGCGCGCTGGTCGGGCGAGCCGGCGGCGAAGACCGGCGCGGCGGCGAACAGCGAGGTGATGCCGTAGCCGAAGGCGAGGGCGACATCGCGGCGGAAGACCGGGCGCAGCATCCGCATCAGCTGGTCGGCGTCGCGCAGCCGGCCGCCGAGCGCGAGCGGCACCAGTTCGGCGCCGAAGCCCTCCTCGTCGAGCAACTCCTCGGCGGCGCCCAGGAGTTCGCTGTCGCTGTCGGCGGCGAGCAGGGCGCGGAAGCCCAGCGGGTTGGCCGGGTCGCAGGGGTCGCCGAAGCGGAATTCGAGCCGCTCGGCGCGGTGGCGTACGTCCGGGTCGGTGACCCGGACGGCGGCGATGGGCATGGGCTCAGCCTCCTTCCGCCGCGTACGGCGGCGCCGATGCGTACAGCGGGCGCAGTTCGCCGCGCAGATAGAGCTCGCGCATGAGCGAGCGGCGGACCTTGCCGCTGGTGGTGCGGCGCACTGTGCCGGGCCGGACCAGGACCACGCCGCCGAGCGAGGCGCCGAACTCCTCGTGGAGGCAGCCGCGCACCCGCTCGGCGAGGTCGGCGAGCTGGCGCCGGCTCCAGCCGGCGCCCCGGATCTCCTGGATGGCCACGATCTCCTCGTGCTCGGCGGGTGTGGACAGGACCACCGCGGAGCCGAACGGGGCGCCGGACTGGGCGAGTTGGCGTTCCGCCTCCTGGGGGTGGAGGGTGCGGCCGTCGACGAGCAGGGCGTCCTTGATGCGGCCGGTCAGATACAGCTCGCCGTCGCGCAGCGCGCCGAGGTCGCCGGTGCGCAGAAAGCCGTACTCGCCCGAGGTGGTGGCGTGCCCGAAGGTGGCGGCGGTCTCCAGGGGGCGGCGCCAGTAGCCGTCGGCGACGGTCTCGCCGCGCACCCAGATCTCACCGA
This sequence comes from Streptomyces hundungensis, assembly GCF_003627815.1. Classification (NCBI taxonomy): domain Bacteria; kingdom Bacillati; phylum Actinomycetota; class Actinomycetes; order Kitasatosporales; family Streptomycetaceae; genus Streptomyces; species Streptomyces hundungensis. The sequence goes on along the minus strand of NZ_CP032698.1, from coordinate 5,805,965 downwards.
CCGACCCGTCGGGCAGCACCGCGCGGCTTTCCGGGTCGACGATGCGCACGGTGACGCCCCGCGCGGGTCCGCAGCCCGCCAGGGCCCGCACCGGGTGGCCCGGCACCGGCGGCGTCAGCTCGCCCCGCTCCAGGCCTTCGGCGGAGACGGTGGCCGGCGCGGGCGGCACCCGGTCGGCGAGGCTGACCAGGAGGGTGGCCTCGGCGAGCCCGTATCCGGCGGCGAGCACACCGGGGCGCAGGCCCGCGGCGGTGAAGCGGTGGGCGAAGGCGCTGAGGGTGACGGCGGAGACCGGCTCGGAGGCGTTGACGGCGGTGGTCAGGGCGCTGAGGTCGAGGCCCGCGAGGTCGTCGTCGGTGGCTTCGGCCAGGCAGCGGGCGTACGCGGAGTCGGGGGCGGCGGTGACGGTGACGCCGTGCCGGGCCACCTCGCGCAGCCAGCTCAGCGGGTCGGCGGCGAACCGGCGCCCGGGCATCAGGACGGCGGTGGCGCCGAGCCAGAGCGGGTGCAGGAGCTGGCCGATGAGGCCGAGGTCGTGGTGGAGCGGGAGCCAGCCGCCGATGCGGGAGTCCTGATCGGTGCCGAGGGTGGCGCGCAGGGCCTCCATGGTGGCGAGGAGGTTGGCGTGGGTGACCTGGACGCCGCGCGGGGCGGCGGTGGAGCCTGAGGTGTACTGGAGCAGCGCGGTGTCGGCGCCGTCCAGGGCGGGGGGTGTCCAGTCGGCGCCGTCCTCGGGCAGGCAGTCGACGGCCAGGCACACCACCGCGGAGCGCCCGGCCTCGGCGAGGCGGCGGGACAGTTCGGGGGCGTGCGCGGATTCGGTGAGCAGGACGGCGGCGTCGGTTTCGGTGGCGATGGCGTGGGTGCGTTCCGCGGCGGCCCGTGAGGCGTCCGGCGGTGGTACGGGGACGGCGACCGCCCCCGCGTACAGGCAGCCGAGCAGGGCGGCCACGGTGTGCGGGCCGCCGTCCATGGAGATCAGGACGGGCCGGCCGGCCGTGCGGCGGCGCAGCAGCGCGGCCGCGACGGACCTGGCCCGCGCGTCGAGTTCCCGGTAGGTGTGCGCGTCGGCGGTGCCCTCACCGTCCAGGCAGAGCAGAGCGGTCCGTGCGGCTCCCTCGGCGAACCGGGCCGCCAGTGCCTGCGTGAAGCTCTTCGCTGGGGTCATCCTCTGCTCCCTGGTGCTCGGACGGATGGTTGGTCCTCCTACTCTGTTCCTCCGCCCTCGACGGGTACTTGAAGATCAACTGTGCTGCGGCGGCCGGGCCGCTCATCTTCTGTGTCCGGGCACCTCGTTCAACAGGTCCTGAAGGAGCGCGAGTTCCTGGCGGGTGAGCGGGACGTCGGGGCGCAGCCGCTCGGGGTGGCCGGGCGGCGGGCCGTCGGCGTCGGTGCGCAGCATCAGACGGAAGCCGCTGTCGAGCGAGTGCAGACGGGCCCGGTTGCCGTCGGCCGCGGTCAGATACATGTCGACGCCGCCGTGCACCATGAGGGCCTCGCCCACGGGTCGCAGACAGCGGCCGATGAGGCGACGCCAGCGGCCCTTGGGGCGGCGCCCGGAGCCCTCCGGGCCGTCCGGAACGTCCCTGTTCTTCCGGCCGGCCATGTCAGAGAACACCTTCCGAGCTGGGGTGTCCGTTCATGTTCACGTCACCTCTCCCTTCCCCCTGGCCGCCGGACGGCGCCTGGGTGGAGGGAGGATGGGAGCGGCCACTTGAGCCGTGGTCGGGTTCTGGCTGAAAGGCGCGGGTGCGCAATCACGCGTACCGGTCCTGAAACGGCATGTGCCCGTTTGGGTTCGGCCCCGGATCCCGGCCTCCGCCTATTGCATAATCGCTACGACCGACCCATGATCCAGCACAACGGGGGGCACCATGGTGCGCGTTCTGATTGCCGAAGACATGCATATGCTACGCAAGGCATTGGTGTCGCTCATTGAACTGGAGCCCGATCTGGAAGTGGTGGCCGAGCTGTCGTCGGGCACGGACATCGTGCCGACCGCGATGGCGATGCGGCCGGATGTCGCCGTTCTCGACATCGATCTGCCCGGCACCGACGGGATCACCGCCGCGGCCGGATTGCACACCTCGGTACCGGAGTGCCGCACGCTCATCCTGACCAGCCTGGGCAGACCGGGAAACCTCAGACGGGCGCTGGCCGCCCATGTCTCCGGCTTCCTCCCGAAGGACTCCGACCCCGACAGCCTCTGCGCCGCGATCCGTCAGGTGGCGGCGGGCGAGCGGGTCATCGACCCGCAACTGGCGCTCGCCACCCTGGACTCCGGCCCCTCCCCGCTCACCGACCGCGAGCGGGAGGTGCTGCAACTCGCCTCGGGGGGCATGGAGGCCGGCCAGATCGCGTCCCGGCTCCATCTGTCGTCCGGCACCGTACGCAACTATCTGACCTCGGCCGTCAGCAAACTCAACGCGCGTAACCGGGTCGATGCGATCCGGATCGCCCGCGAGGCGGGCTGGTTGCACTCGGTCTGATCGCTCGGCCCGGGACAAGACCCCCGGGATGCAGTCCCGCAGCCGACCCCGGCCGAATCGTTTCTGCTCTGCCGGGGCCGGCTGCTTGCCGTGCGCTCACGCCGCGAGCAGCGCCACCTCGGCGCGCAGCTCGAACCGGCCGTCGGGCCGGGGCCCCGCCGTGAGGCGGCCGTTGACCGCCTCGACCCGGGTGGTGAGATTGCCGATCCCGCTGCCGCCGCCCACCCGGGCGGCGAACACGGCCTCGCCCACCCCGTGGGCGCCGTCGTTGACGAGGGTGAGCCGTACCGCGCCCGCCGTCCGCTCGGCGGTGATCTCGCAGCACTCCGGCGTGCTGTGCCGCAGCATATTGGTGAGGCCCTCGCGGACCATCGTGGCGAGCACGGTCTCCACCTCATGGGGCAGCTCGCCGCAGTCGAGGCGGACGGTGGCGTGGATGCCGGCGCCGGTGAGCATGGCGATGGCGTGCTCGGTCTCGTCGGTCAGACACATCCGCAGACTGCCGCCCGCCACGGTCCGCACATCGGCGAGCGCCTCGCGGACGATGCCGAGCACCTCGGTCAGCTCGTGCCGCGCCTGGAGGGGCCGGGTCGGCGCGAGGCGGCGTACCAGCTCGCACTTGAGCGTGATCGCCGAGAGGCTGAACCCGAGCAGATCGTGCAGGTCGCGCGCGAAGCGGAGCCGCTCGGTGGTCACCGCGAGCCGGGCGATCGCGGTGCGGGAGCGGTGGAGTTCGGTGGCCAGCTGGGCCATCCTGGTCAGCCCGAAGACGACCACCGCACAGATCGGGGTGTACGCGGCCTCGTAGATCACGTCCTGTGCGGATACGCCCACCGCGTACTGGGCGGCGCCGCTCGCGGCGGTGACCAGGACGACGACCGGCCAGGCGACGACCGAGGGCAGGGCGAGCAGCGCGGACCCGGCGAGGAAACCGGGCAGCCCCGCCCACTGCTCTCCGAACGCCAGGAACGGCACGAACTGGAGCAGCGCCTGCGCCCCCAGCGCCCCGTACCGGACCGGGCCCCGCCAGCGCGGCCCCCAGGAGTGGCGCCAGTGGAAGGACTCGGCGAGCTGGAGCGCGAGCGAGCCGAGCAGGCAGAGCTCGACGGTGGGCAGCCCGTGCGCGTACGGGGCGTAGGACCAGCCTTCGGCGGAGTACGCGAGGAAGTAGCCGACCAGCACCGCGAGGGTGATCGCGCCGGCCGCGCGGGGCATCACATCGGTCTGCCCGGCGCGTGCCGCCCTGCGCCGGTCGCCGCTCGGGCCGCGCCGGGCCGGGCACCCGGTGCTCTGCGCCACGGCCTCCTGGCGCAGCGGGACGACCGCACGCAGCCTGAACCAGCCCCGGCCGTCGGCCCCGTGGGTCAGGGTGCCGCCGAGCTCGCGCAGCCGGGAGTCGAGGGCCGCGAGACCGCTGCGCGGCTCGGGCCGGGCCCAACGGCCGCCGCCCACACCGTCGTTGGCGAGGACGAGTACGGCGACGCCGCCGCCGCGCTCGGTGGTGATCACACAGCGCTCGGCCTTGCTGTGCCGCAGCATGTTGGTCAGGCCCTCGCCGAGCGCGGTGGCGAGGACGGTGTCCACGGTCGCGGGCAGTTCGCCGCAGCGGTGGCGCACGGTGGTGTCGATCCCCGCCGCCGAGAGCATCGAGACCGCCGCGTTCGCCTCGTCCGAGAGGGACATCTGGCGGTAGCCGCGACTGACCGACCGTATGTCGGCGAGCGCCTTGCGCGCGGTGCGCAGCACCTCGCCGACCTCCTCCTGCGCCCGGGCGGGGGTGTCCGCGAGCAGCCGGTGGGCCAGTTCGCACTTGAGGGAGATCGCGGAGAGGCTGAGCCCGAGCACCTCGTGCAGATCGCGCGCGAACCGTAACCGCTCCCCCGCCACCGCCAGCCGGGACAGCTCCTCGCGCGAGGCGTGCAGCCGGTCGATCAGGGCGGACATCCGGGAGAGCCCGATGACGACCAGCGGGATCAGCACCGCCTCGATCCCGCCGTACACGAAGTCGCCCGCGCCGAACCGCAGATGGTGGAAGAGCACGAGCTCCCCCGCGACCGCGCACGCGAAGAGCGGCCAGCCCACCGCCGCCGGGAAGACCAGCACGGCGGAGGCCGCGAAGAACTCGGTCATCCCGCCCCAGGCGGCCCCGAACACGGCGACCGGCACATACGAGAGCAGTCCGAGCACCACCCAGGTCGCATAGCGGTAGAGCCCGAGCCGGGGGATGAACCCCGGGAAGGAATGCACGAGTTGAAGCCCCATGATCCCGGCGAACCCGAGCACGGCGGCCGCGCCGTGCCACACCGAGGGGTGTTCCGCCCAGACGTGGCTGCCGTCGATCACGAAGAAGCCGAGCAACACCCCCGCGGTGATGGCGACCGCGGTCCGCCGCGGCAACGCGCCGCCGTCCCCACGCGCCAGCGCCGGACCGGCCCGACGGCCGCCCACACGGGCCCTCGCGCCCCGCCCCAGGACGGCCCAGCGGCCGACCGCGCGGGTTCTCGCGCCTCGCCCCAAGGCGGCCCAGCGGCCGACCGCGTCGTTTCTCGCGCATCGCCCCAGGGCGGCCCAGCGGCCGACCGCGTCGTTTCTCGCGCATCGCCCCAGGTCATGCCCCTGCCCGCGCACCGGTCTTTCCGCGCGGCCGACTGCCTCGGTCCCCAAGTCTCCCCCGTGAGCTTGCTTCTGTGCATGTTCGGTTGTCGGCCGACCGGCCTGCGCCCCGCTCGCACCGCGCTCTTCTCGCGGCCCCCCAGGGCTTGGCGATGTCACGGCGGGCGGTGCGTAGGGGTCTCGATCAGGCGGCCACCGCGAGCAGTTGGACCTCGGCCTTCAACTCGAACCAGCCGTCCGGACGCGCCCCCGCCTCCAGGCGTCCGTTCACCGCGTTCACCCTGGTCGTCAGGTTACCGATGCCGCTGCCGCCGTTGACCTTGGAATCGAGGCCGGCGTCCGCGCAGCCCTGCACCCCGTCGTTGACGAGCGTCAGACGCACCCCGGCCGCCGTTCGCTCCGCCGTGATCCGGCAGTGGGCGGCCTTGCTGTGCCGCAGCATGTTCGTCAGGCCTTCGCGCAGCATCGTCGCCAGCACGGTGTCGACATCGCCCGGCAGTTCGCCGCAGTCGGTGTCCACGGTCGCCCGGATCCCGACGCCGGCGAGCATCGCGGTGGCGTTCGCCGCCTCGGCGGTGAGGCTCATCCGCTGACGGCCGTCGGCCACCGTGCGCACATCGGCGAGGGCCTGCCGGGCGATCCCCAGGACCTCGGTCAGCTCCTCCTGGGCCTGCACCGTGCGACTGTGTGTGAGCCGACGCACCAGCTCGCACTTGAGCGTGATCGCGGACAGGCTGAACCCGAGCAGATCGTGCAGGTCACGCGCGAAGCGGAGCCGCTCCGTGGTCACCGCGAGGCGGGCGATCTCGGTGCGGGACCAGTGCAGTTCGGAGGCGAGCTGGGCCATGCGGGACAGGCCGAAGACGACGAGGGCGCAAATGACGGTGTACGCCGTCGTGTAGATCAGGTCGGTGAGGGTGCCGCCGACCTGGTGCAGGGCGATGTCACTGGCCACCGTCACGGCGACGACCAGGGCCCAGGCGGAGACCGTCGGCAGCACCAGCAGCGCCGAGCCGGCGACGAAGCCGGGCATCCCCAGCCAGGTCGGGCCGAACGAGCTCCAGGGCACGGCATGGAGCAGCAAAAGACCGCCGAGGGCGCCGTAGCCCAGCAGCCGCGCATGGTTCGACGCCCAGGTGAACCGCCACTGGAAGGAGACCGCGAGTTGCAGCACGAGCGCGGCGAACATGCAGAGCTCCACGGCCACGGCCCTGCCGAGCGGGGGGTGGTAGGACATAGCGACCACGGAGTACGCGAGGAAGTAACCCACCAGGACCGTGAACGCGATCGCCGTGGCGGTCCGGGGCACCAGGTCCCGGTGCCCGTAGGACTGCGCCTCCGGCTGCCCGTGGTCGTCCGCCTCGGCGGCGGCCACGAGGTCGCCCTGGTCCCGCTCGGCGCGGTCGGGCACCGGCACGGCGACTTCGAGGCGGAACCAGCCCTGGCCGTCGGAGCCGTGGTCGAGGGTGCCGCCGAGCTTCTTGACGCGGCTGTCGAGCGCGGCGAGGCCGCCATCGGCGCCGCCCTTGGGCACGCGGCCGCGGCCGATGCCGTCGTTCGCCAGCACCAGGACGGCACCGGCCCCCCTGCGCTCGGCCCGGATCTCGCAGCTCTCGGCCTTGCTGTGCCGCAGCATGTTGGTCAGGCCCTCGCGCAGCGCCGTCGCCAGCACGGTGTCGACCGCCGGCGGCAACTGGCCGACCTCGAACTTCAACGTCGTACGGATGCCCGCCGCGGACAGCATGGAGACGGCGGCGTTGGCCTCGCCGGCCAGCGACATCTCCCGATAGCCGCGGCTCACCGAGCGCACGTCGGCGAGCGCCCTGCGCGAGGTGCGCAGGACTTCAGCGAGCTCCTCCTGTGCCTTGTCCGGCGCGTCCGAAAGCAACCGGTAGGCGAGCTCGCACTTGAGGGAGATCGCCGAGAGGCTGTAGCCGAGGACGTCGTGCAGATCGCGCGCGAAGCGCAGGCGCTCTCCGGCGACCGCGAGACGCGACAACTCCTCGCGGGAGCGGTGCAGTTTGACGATCATGTCGGACATGCGGGAGAGCCCGATGATGATCAGCGGGATCAGCGCGCCTTCGAGGACGTTGTAGAGCACCGTGCTGACATCGTTACCGCTGTACAGATACCAGCAGGTGAGCACGCCCACGCCGAAGAGTGGCCAGCCGATGGCCGCGGGAAAGACCAGGACCGAGGAGGCGGTCAGGAATTCCGCCATGCCGCTCCACGCGGAGCCGAACAGGTAGATCGGCGCATAGGCCAGGACCGCCTGGAAGCACCAGGTCGCATAGCGGTGGCGGTAGAGCTTCGGCAGGAGCTGCGGGAACGAGTGGCCCAGTTGCAAGCCCATGATCACGACAAAGCCGAAAAGCGCGCCGATCCGTTCCCACCATGGCGGATTCTCGGCCCAGATGAAAACGGCGTCGATCACGAAAAAACCGAGCAGGGCGGCCGCGGTCACGGCTATCGCCTTGCGCGGCGGAAGCTCCACGGTGCCGATGTCCGTGGATATCCTCCCTGGCCTCTCGACTACTTCTGCCTTCAACTGTCCCCCCGTGGTTTTCGGTGCCCGGTCAGAAGCACGTCTCCGGACCGGATCATAGGCACTCCGATGGCCGGACCTGTAGTGCTCGCCCGGTTTCTACAGCCGGGCCGCGCCCTTGAGATCGGCCGTGCAGAGCATCCCCGCGGCGACCGCGTAGGCACGGGCCGCCCGCACGACGGCCTGCGGCAGCGGAACGTCGAGCGGTGACCGGAAATCGCCGGTCCCCTCCTGGAGGTGGACCAGCAGCCGGGGCGCGTCCGGGCCGTGCAGCTCGATGCGATGGGCACAGCCCTCGTGCGCGAGCACGGGGTCGCCCCCGGCCCTGCGCAGCACCACGTCCTCGGGCACCCGGAACTCGCCCCCGGGGGCGATGGGCGGAGGGCGGAAGGTGGCCCGCGGTGAGAGCGGGACCACGCTCAGAACCGGCGACGCCCCGATCGCGATGTGGCGCACGATCAGGTGCTGGAGCGGCGCGAGCGCGCCGAGGAGTTCCCGCGAGGCGTCGTTCCACTCGTCCTCGGGCACGTCGTAGCCGGGAAAGCCCGGCACCACATTGGCGAGGGACACCGGGCCGAGCTGCATCCGGTGCAGCGCCTCGCGCAGCAGCGCTCCCGGGCGCTCCAGGCGCAGCTCCCCCCACGGCGTGCGCAGCACGGTGCTCTGGCCGAACAGCACCGTGACGTCCTCGCGCAGCGACCAGAACTCACCGAGTTCACGGGCCGCGAGGCGGTCGATACGCATGAGAGGGGGTCCTTCCACCGGCAGGTGTGGTTCGTGTGCGTGGGGCGGGTTCAGAGGAAGAGCGGGACCGGGTTGAGGTCTTCGTACGGGGTCGGCGCGGGCACTCTGCCGAGCTGTACCGGGACGTCGAAGAGGCGTCCGGGGGCGAAGCGGGCCCAGTGCGGTCTGAGTCCGGGCACCACCACCTTGACCACCGGCAGCCCGACGTCGGGCCGCGTCTGGTCGAGTACGAGGAGTTCCATCCCCTTGCCGCGCAACAGCCCTACGACCGTTTCGATGTCCTCGCGCAGGTCGTCGTGGGGAGTGTAGGGGTGCGTGTGGGGACCGGTCGGGGCGCAGTCGGCGGGCAGCAGGTACGGATTCGCCTCCACCGTCGCCGTACGCAGCCACTCGTTGACATCCGGGTCCTCGGCCACCGCCCGGGAGACGCTGCCGTCGGGGGCCACCACATGCGGCATCATCTGGTTCAGCTCGGTCAGGGCGCGGCGCAGGGCGATCGCGGGGTCGAAGTGGGCGCCGAAGCCGAACATGATGTCCTGCCGCTGCCCGGATCCGGCGTCGACAATCCTCGAAAGCGCCGCCATGACGGGGATGCCGAGGTCGGCGGTGAGGTCGAGGACCCACACCTCACGCCCCAACGAGGCGTGGACGCGCCGCAGTTCAGCGATCCACGGGTCGTCGAAGGCGTCCAGGTCCACGGCGGGCTGGCGGGTGCGGTTGTACCACCACAGGGCCAGCGCGTCGCGCTCGACGAGTTCTAGGAAGCCCTGGAGCACGGCGTCCTCCACCGTTCCCCCGGCGGCGGTGCCGTTGGAGGTGGCCAGGCAGGAGAAGGCGCCGGACGGCTGGGGCACCCCGTAGTAGAGCAGTGCGGTCGGAAGCAGCTTGTGGCGCTGCTCGGTCACCGACCACAGCGGGGTCCAGTCGGTGGGTCTCTCCTCTTCGAAGGGGTCGGCGACGTGTTGGAAGGGCCCGTGTCGCTCGTTCCATTCGGCGCGGGCGGTGTACTGCCGCTCGTCGTAGAGCTGCACGGTGTCGGGGTGGATGGCCTCCGCGGCCAGGTCGCGGTAGCTGCCGCGGACCGTGGACTCACCGCCTTCGTAGTGGCCGGAGTGGCGCTCCAGGGACTCGGCGAGCGCGCTGACCCTGGCTTGGATCTCGGTGGCGCCTTTGCCCCCGCAGGACGCCCGCAGCCCGCCGCGTATCGCGCCAAGGCCCTGCGTGCCGGCGGCGGGGTTGAGGCCGGCGGAGAAGGAGTTGAAGAATTCGGGTCCGCATGCGTTGCGCACGATGCCGCGCACCAGGCCGGTCACCGGGTCCACCAAGTGGCCGTAGCGGTCGAGGAGTTGCTGGGGTGTGAGGCTGCGGTGGCCGTTGCCGCCGGTGTCCCGCTTGATTCGGGAGCGCAGTACGACGGGTGCCTTCACCTGAGCGGTGATCATCGCGGGCTCGCCGCAGCTCGGGCACTGCGGGCGGCGCACGACCGGGTGCAGTTCCCCCGCGAGGGTCAGACCGTCGAGCGTGCGCAGGGCCTGCTGGCCGGCGTCCCGGTATCCGGCCAGCCACTTGGCGGCTTCGAGACCCGCCAGTTGCAGGGCGGCGAGCCGGGCCGCCGGCAGCGTGCAGGAGGGCCGGGGCACCGGGCCCGAGCGGCCCAGCATGCGCTGGACATGGGCCTCCACCGGGCGGCTGCGCCACAGGCGTTCGGCCAGACAGGTCCAGCAGGGGCCGTCCGGGTCCCCGAAGAAGGGACCGACCCACAGGTCGGTGCCGGTGGCCTTCACGGGCAGCCAACGGCGCTTCGCCTCGCGCAACTCGGCGTCCAGGACGGCCAGTTCGGGGTCAAGGTAGTCGTCGCACAGGACCAGTACGAGGTCGGCGGGCCCCTCGGTGGTGGCGAGTCCCGCAGCGGTCAGAACCCTGGACAGCTCGTCCGCGTCCGTGCCGCCCACCGACACGACGCGGACCGTGCCGTTGGCCAGGTCGTTCGCCGCGCTGTTTCCGTCCAGTCCTGCCGCTTCCCAGTACGCCTGCTCGGCCGTCTCCCGCGGTGACGCCTGGCGCTCGCGGCCGCAGAGCAGCCCGGCGCCGGTCAACCGTGACACAAGCCGGGCGGCCTGCCCGGAAGGGAGCGCGTCCGCGGTGTCCTGGGCTATGCGCTCCAGGGGGCGGGTGCCGTCGAGGAAGGGGGCGAGCCGGGCGATCTGCTCACCGTGCAGTGCGGTGACCCGCTGGTCGGAGATCAGGTACACCGCTTCGCCGGGCACCTGCTCGACCCGCAGGTGCGGCTTGAACCCCAGCAGCGGGGCGGCGGTCTGGACGGCCCCCATCAGGCGGTGTGCCGTGCGGTCTCGGCGGCGACGGCGGCCGGGATCTGAGCCACACCCGAACCCCAGGTGCCCCGGGGAAGCTGGCTCATGGCGCAGTGCCGGCCGAACTCCTCGATCACAAGGTCGTCCCCGACGGTCACGACAAGGCTGAGGTTCGCGTTCATGTGGATCTTCCCCCTGGCAGACAACTGGTGGAGGCTCGGGGGCGGCCTCGCCCCCTAGCCGTCGGCTCTCGACTCCTGGTCGGGCTGACGTCCAGAACTCTGCCGGGTCGGCCGAATCCGCCCCAGTGCCGCGGTCACGGGATGCACATGAAACTTTCATACCCGTCCCCAGGACACTCACATGCCGGGTTCAGGAGCCCGGCACTGCCCCAAGTCGGGGCCGGGTGACAGCTTTTGAGGGTGCTTGGAGCCGGGTCCGAAAACCATCGGGTCATCCGGCAGATCCGACCCCGGAGGAATCCCATGGAGATCAAGGTTCTCGGTCCGCTCATGGCCGAATCGGGCGGCACGTCGGTCGTCCCGAGCGCCGGCAAGCCCCGGCAGATACTGGCGTTGCTGTCCGTGTACGCCAACCAGGTCATGCCGGTGCCGACGCTGATGGAGGAGATCTGGGGCGCCGACATGCCCCGCAGCGCGCTGACCACGTTGCAGACGTACATCCTCCAGCTGCGCCGGCTGATCGCGGGAGCGCTCGGCCCGGACAGCCCCTACACCGCACGTGAGGTGCTCGCCACCCGGCACGGTGGCTACCTCCTGGAGGTGACGCCGGGCTCGGTGGACGTGCACGAGTACGACCGCCTGGTGGCGACCGGGCGCGGCGCCGCCGAGCGCGGTGACGACGAGAGCGCCGCCGCGCTCTACCGTGACGCGCTCGCCATGTGGCGCGGTCCCGCCCTGGTGGATGTGCGCCTCGGCCCGCTCCTGGAGATCGAGCTCGTCCGTCTCGAGGAGAGCCGGCTCGGCGTCCTGGAGCAGCGGATCGACTCCGACCTGAGACTCGGTCGCCACATGCAACTGCTCGCGGAACTCACGTCCCTGACGGCCCGTCACCCCTTGCACGAGGGCCTGCACGCCCAGTGCATGGTGGCGCTGTACCGTTCGGGCCGGCAGTGGCAGGCGCTGGACGTGTTCCAGAACCTGCGGCGCGGGCTCGCCGACGAGCTGGGGCTCGACCCCTCGGCGCGCCTCCAGCACCTGCACCGCGCGGTGCTCGCCGGTGACCCGGCGCTGGACTCGCACCTGGCCCGCCGCCGTCCCGTGCTCGACCTCTTCGCCGCCTGAGCGGCGCACGGGCGGCCCGACCGCCCGGCAGCAACGCGTCCGGACCCCGCCCTCTCCCCCCACAGGGCGGGGTCCGACGCGTGCGTGGCTCGATCCCGCCTCTAGGAGGCGGACGCACAGTGCCCCCCGAACGTCGCCAACGACACTGGGGGTTACCTTGCGAGTCATCGATCTGTCGTCGCCCGTGGACGCGGCCGGCTGGGAGCCGGACCCGATCGTCCACGAGATCATGACGCCGGCCGAGGGCGCCGCCCACATGGCGGCGGAGATGAAGGAGCACTTCGGGCTCGACTTCGACCCGGCCGACCTGCCCGGGGGCGAGCTGCTCTCCCTGGACACGCTCACCCTGACCAGCCACACCGGCACCCATGTGGACGCGCCCTCGCACTACGGCTCGGTCGGTGACTACGGGCGGCCCCGGAACATCGACGAGATGCCGCTGGACTGGTTCCTGCGCCCGGCCGTGGTGCTGGACGTGAGCGACGTCGGCGTCGGCGCCATCGGCGTCGAGCGCATCGAGAAGCAGATCGCCGAGATCGGGTACACCCCGCAGCCGCTCGACATCGTCATGCTGCACACCGGGGCTTCACAACACGCGGGCACTTCGCGGTACTTCACCGATTTCGCCGGGCTCGACGGGCCGGCCACCGACTTCCTGCTCGACCTCGGCGTCCGCGTCATCGGCACCGACGCCTGGAGCCTGGACGCGCCGTTCGGGCACATGATCCGCACCTTCCAGGAGACCGGCGACCGCTCGGTGCTGTGGCCCGCGCACTTCGCCGGGCGGCGCCGCGAGTACTGCCAGGTCGAGCGGCTCGCGCACCTGGACACCCTGCCCACGCACGGCTTCCGGGTGTCCTGCTTCCCCGTGAAGATCACCGGAGCGGGGGCGGGCTGGACCCGGGCCGTCGCCCTGATCGACGAATGAGAACCGAGAGCGCCCCGCGCACCGACACCGTGACGCCGTGGCTGTTCTGCTTCCACCACGCGGGCGCCGGGATCTCCTCGTTCGCCAAGTGGCAGAAGATCCTCGGCGACACGGCCGAGGTGGTGCCGGTACTGCTTCCCGGGCGCGGGCCCCGCGCCAAGGAGGCCCGGATCACCGACGCCACCGAACTCATGGATGAACTACGGGAGTTGATCACCCCGCTGCTCGACCGGCCCTACCTCCTGTACGGGCACAGCCTCGGCGGTCTGGTCGCGCACGCGCTGACCCGGACCCTGGAGGACGACGGCCTGCTGCCGCCGGCCCGCCTGGTGATCGGCGCCGTACCGCCGCCGCATCTGCGCAACACGCTGCTGCGCGGGGCGCGCCTTCCCGACCACGAACTCATCGACCTCCTGGTCGACTTGGAGGCCGCGCCGCCCGCGGCGGCCGGACGCGACCGGTCGCTGTGGCAGCGCCAGGTGATCCCGGCGCTCCGGGACGACCTCCGACTGGGCGAGGCGCTCTGCCAGGTCAACGCCGACATGGCGGTGGGCACCCCGCTGACCGCGCTGGCCGGGCGGGACGACCCGATCGCGCCGCTGTGGGAGATGGCCGAGTGGGCCGACTACTCGGTGACCCGCTTCCAGCTCCAGACGCTGCCCGGCGGCCACTTCTTCGTCCGCGAGAGCGGGGTTCCCGAGCTGCTGCGCGAGGTGGCCCTCGAACTGCGCCAGTCGCTCCAGGGGGAGTACGGCGGCGAGTCGAGCAGGCGTCAAGAGGACGGGACCAGACTCCTTCCACCAGCGGATCTCACAGCGGACCTATCAGAGAGGTGACGCAGCCGTGCTGCACATTCCCGGGGCGCACCCCCAGGCCAAGACCCACGAGGGGGACAGGTGAGCCGACGCGTAGTCATCACCGGAATCGGTGTGGTCGCCCCCGGGGGCGTCGGCACCAAGGAGTACTGGTCCCTGCTGACCGCGGGACGCACCGCGACCAGGGCCGTGACCCTCTTCGACGCCTCGGCCTTCCGGTCGAAGATCGCCGCCGAAGTGGACTTCGATCCCCTAGCCCAGGGGCTGACCGAGGAGCAGGCCGGACGCCTCGACAGGGCCGCCCAGTTCGCCCTGGTCGGCGCCCGTGAGGCGGTCACCGACAGCGGTCTCGACATGGCGGGCATCGACCCGTTCCGTACCGGCGTCACCATCGGCAGCGCGGTCGGCGCGACCACCGGGCTCGACTACGAGTACGCGGCGGTCAGCAACAACGGCGCCGAGTGGCTCGTCGACCACGAGCGGGCCGTGCCGCACCTCTACGACTACTTCGTGCCCAGCTCGTTCGCGGCCGAGGTGGCCTGGGAGTTCGGCGCGCAGGGCCCCACGGCCGTGGTCTCCACCGGCTGCACCTCGGGCCTGGACTCGGTCGGCCACGCCGTCGAGCTGATCCGCGAGGGCAGCGCCGACGTCATGATCGCCGGGGCCACCGAGGCGCCGATCTCGCCGATCTCGGTCGCCTGCTTCGACGCCATCAAGGCCACCTCCAACCGCAACGACGAGCCGGAGACGGCCTCGCGCCCCTTCGACAAGTCGCGCAACGGCTTCGTCCTCGGCGAGGGCAGCGCGGTGTTCGTCCTGGAGGAGTACGAGCAGGCCGTGGCGCGCGGCGCGCACATCTACGCCGAGGTCGCCGGGTTCGCCTCGCGCTCCAACGCGTACAACATGACGGGGCTTCGGGCCGACGGGGCGGAGATGGCCGAGGCCATCGGCGCCGCCCTCGAAGAGGCCGGCATCCCCGGCACCGACATCGACTACATCAACGCGCACGGCTCGGGCACGCTCCAGAACGACCGGCACGAGACGGCCGCGTTCAAGAAGAGCCTCGGCGACCACGCGTACAACACGCCCGTCTCGTCCATCAAGTCGATGATCGGGCACTCGCTCGGCGCCATCGGCTCCCTGGAGGTCGCCGCGTCCGCGCTGGCCATCGAGTACGGCATGGTGCCGCCGACCGCGAATCTGCACGAGGCCGACCCCAAGTGCGACCTCGACTACACACCGATCCACGCCCGCGAGCGCGACATCAACACGGTGCTGAGCGTCGGCAGCGGCTTCGGCGGATTCCAGAGCGCGATCGTGCTCACCAAGCCCGAGCGGAGGAAGACGGCATGACGAGCGAGCTGCTCGAACGTACGGCGG
The DNA here is from genome assembly GCF_003627815.1 of Streptomyces hundungensis. NCBI lineage: Bacteria > Bacillati > Actinomycetota > Actinomycetes > Kitasatosporales > Streptomycetaceae > Streptomyces > Streptomyces hundungensis. The sequence goes on along the minus strand of NZ_CP032698.1, from coordinate 5,790,835 downwards.
TGCGCTCCGCCACCGCGGTGTTCACCGGGATCGGCGTCACCGCGCCCAACGGGCTCGGCACCCAGGCCTGGTGGGAGGCGACGGTGGCCGGCGAGAGCGGCATCCGCCCGGTCTCCCGCTTCGACGCCTCCGGCTATCCGGCGACGCTGGCGGGCGAGGTGCCCGGCTTCGACGCCGCCGAGCACATTCCCAGCCGGCTGCTGCCGCAGACCGACCACATGACCCGGCTCGCCCTGACCGCCGCCAAGGAGGCCCTGGAGGACTCCGGCGCGGACGTCGCCGAGATGCCGCCCTACTCGGCGGGCGCGGTCACCGCGGCCTCCGCGGGCGGCTTCGAGTTCGGCCAGCGCGAGCTCCAGGCGCTGTGGAGCAAGGGCGGCCAGTACGTCTCCGCGTACCAGTCGTACGCCTGGTTCTACGCCGTCAACACCGGCCAGATCTCCATCCGGCACGGGCTGCGCGGACCCAGCGGGGTGCTCGTCACCGAGCAGGCCGGCGGGCTCGACGCGGTCGCCCAGGCCCGGCGTCAGCTGCGCAAGGGCAGCAAGCTCATCGTCACCGGCGGCGTCGACGGCGCGGTCTGCCCCTGGGGCTGGACCGCGCAGCTCGCCGGCGGCCGGATGAGCCCGGTCGCCGACCCGGCGCGTGCGTTCCTGCCCTTCGACCGCGAGGCCAGCGGTTACGTCGCCGGGGAGGGCGGGGCGATCCTCGTCCTGGAGGACGCCGAGGCGGCCCGCGAGCGTGGCGCCCGGATCTACGGGCAGCTCTCGGGGTACGCCGCGACGTTCGACCCGGCACCGGGCCGGGGCGGCGAGCCGGGTCTGCGCCGGGCGGCCGAACTCGCCCTCGCGGAAGCCGGGTTGAGCGCGTCCGACGTGGACGTCGTCTTCGCCGACGCGTCCGGGGTGCCCGAGCTCGACCGCCAGGAGGAGGCCGCGCTCAGCGCCCTCTTCGGGCCCCGCGGTGTGCCGGTGACGGCCCCCAAGACCATGACGGGCCGGCTGTCGGCCGGCGGCGCCTCGCTGGACCTCGCGGCGGCGCTGCTCTCCATCCGGGACGCGGTGATCCCGCCGACCGTCAACGTCACCTCGCCGGTCGCGGCCGACGCGCTCGACCTGGTCACCGAGGCCCGGCGCGGGGCGGTCCGTACCGCGCTCGTCCTGGCGCGCGGGACCGGCGGGTTCAACGCGGCGGCCGTCGTGACCGCGGCGAACTGACCTTCCCTGTATGTCTGTTGAGGAACGAGAGAGGCGAGCTTCATGAATCTCAAGGAACTGACCACGTTGCTGCGTGAGTGCGCGGGTGTCGGCGAGGGGATCGACCTGGACGGGGACGTCCTGGACGTGCCGTTCGACGACCTCGGGTACGACTCGCTGGCGATCCTTCAGGTGACGGGGGTCATCGAGCGGGACTATCGGATCCAGCTGTCCGACGACACGGTTGCGGAGGCGTCCACGCCTCGGGTGTTGCTGTCGTTCATCAACGAGTGCCTGTCGTCTGCGACGGCGGCGGCGTAACTCCTCCCGGGACCCCGGGCCCCCCTCGGCTGCCGCACCCCCAACGGGCGTGCGGCAGCCGCCGTCGTCCCCGGGTTGCCCACCCACCCACCCGTAGGCGCAGGGTTGGATGGTTCCGGGCCCCTGGGGCTCCGCCCCAGACCCCGTTCGCGCCTTAAGGGCGCTCGTCCTCAATCTCCCCCAAGGCCTTAAGGGCCAGGGGGGACCCCCATGACAGGCTGAGGTGCTGGCCGGCACCGAGTAGTTAAGGGGCGCGGGGAACTGCGCGACCAGCCACCCACGACCCGCAGCCGAAAACGGGTTTGGGGGCGCGACCCGGCCCGCAGACCGAAGGGCTTTTAGGGGCGCGGGGAACTGCGCGAGAAGCGGGCACGGTCCGCAGGATCGAGAGGGTTTAGGGGCGCGGGGAACTGCGCGACCAGCCACGCACGGTCTGCGGACGAAAGCGAGTTTTCAGGGGCGCGGGGAACTGCGCAAAAGGTGGGCCTGGGCTGTGCCCGGGGTAGGGGTCGCCGCGCACGCGAAAGTGCCCGCACGCCGGGGGATTCGCGTGCGGGCACTCGTCTCGGGGGTCCGGGGGCAGACCCCGGGGCAGGGGGCGACAAACCCCGGCACGGGGGGCCCGGGGCAGACCCCGGCATTGGGGCCCGGGGGCGACCCCGGCGCCGGGGGTCCGGGGTGGCCCCGGCACTGGGGGTCCGGGGTGGCCCCGGCACCAGGGTTCCGGGGTCCGGGGGTGGCCCGGCGCTGGGGGCCGGGGGTGGCCCCGCGCGGGGGTCAGATCAGGTCGTCGCGGGTGATCTGGCGGTCCTGGATCTGCCAGGACCCACCCACCCGCACCACCCGGTCCACACACAACGTGCTCGCCTTGATCTCCGGCCGCCCACCCCGCGCCGTCTCGATGACCAGCGCGTAGCAGCGCGCGGTCACGACGTCGCCGTCGACGCCCTCGACCGAGACCATGCCCAGCCAGTGGCGACGCTGGACGCCCGCCTCGGCGTACGCCGCGGTCGCGGCGGCCGCGGCCGCGGTGATGGCCTCGCGGCCGACCGCCGGCACCGGCTGCGCGTTGGCGGCGAACACGCCGTCGGTGGTGAAGGTGTGGGCCCACTCCTCGACCCGGCCGTCGTCGAGCAGGTGCATCTGCTGCGCGTAGAACTGCTGGATCTCCGTGTACAGCCCGGCGGTGGTCGCCTGCGGCAGCTCGGTGACGCTCATGGGGGTCCTCTCCTCCTGGATCTTCCTGCCCCTTGAGCATTGGGCCCGCCGCTCGACCCGCACTGGGGCCCTGGTGGGGGCCAAACCCGGCGCCCCGGGTTCCAGCCCGGCTCGATACCCGTTCGAGTGCCCCGGCGCACGTTGGGCCGCGTACACCAACTCATCCGAGGAGATTCGTATGACTCAGCCCAAGGTCACCAGCGAGCGCCGGGTCGCGCTCATCACCGGGGCGACCAGCGGGATCGGTCTGGCGTCGGCGCGGGCGCTGGGGGCGGCCGGACTCGCGGTGTTCATCTGCGCGCGCAGTGCCGAGTCCGTCGAGCTCACCGTGAAGGAGCTCCGTGAGGAGGGCCTTGAGGTGTCGGGCGCGACCGCCGACGTCCGCAGCCCCGACTCCGTCAAGGAGCTCGTGGCCGCCGCCGTCACGGCGTACGGCCGCGTGGACGTCGTCGTCAACAACGCCGGCCGCAGCGGTGGCGGGGTGACCGCCGACGTGTCGGACGAGGTGTGGGACGACGTGATCGACACCAACCTCAACTCCGTCTTCCGGGTCACCCGCGAGGTCCTGAACGCCGGTGGGATGCGGGAGCGCGGCTGGGGCCGGATCATCAACATCGCCTCCACCGCCGGCAAGCAGGGTGTGGTGCTCGGCGCCCCCTACTCGGCGTCCAAGCACGGCGTGGTCGGCTTCACCAAGGCGCTCGGCAACGAGCTCGCCCCGACCGGGATCACCGTGAACGCGGTGTGCCCGGGTTACGTCGAGACGCCGATGGCGCAGCGCGTGCGGCAGGGCTACGCCGAGGCGTACGACACCTCCGAGGACGCCATCCTCGCCAAGTTCACCTCGAAGATCCCGCTGGGGCGCTACTCGACCCCCGAGGAGGTGGCCGGCCTGGTCGGCTATCTGGCCACCGACACCGCCGCGTCCATCACCGCACAGGCCCTGAACGTCTGCGGCGGCCTCGGCAACTTCTAGCCGCCGCCCGAACTCCCCGATCAGAGAAGGAATTTCCCGTGTCCGTGACCGGAACGAAGCACCACACCCTCCACAGCGTCGCCGTCGCCGCCCCCGCCGAGGTCGTGTACGGCATCGTCGCCGATGTCACCAAGTGGCCGCTGTACTTCGGCCCCAATGTGCACGTCGAGCACCTGGAGCAGGACGACCGCGCGGAGCGCATCCACATCTGGGCGACCGCCAACGGCGCCGTCAAGAACTGGGTCTCGCGCCGCACCTTCGACCCGGAGCGCCTGCGGATCGACTTCCGCCAGGAGGTCTCGACGCCGCCGGTGGCGGGCATGGGCGGCGCCTGGGTGGTCTCCCCCGTGGACGGCGAGACCTCGCTGCTCGAACTCCACCACGACTTCGAGGCCCTCGACGACGCCCCGGACTCGGTGGCGTGGATCAACGAGGCGGTGGACCGCAACAGCGCGGCCGAGCTGAACAACATCAAGGAACTCGCCGAGCGGCACGCCCAGTTGGACGAGCTGGTCTTCACCTTCGACGACACCGTGCACATGAAGGCCGACGCTGCCGACGTGTTCGACTTCCTGAACCGGGCCGACCTGTGGCCCGAGCGGCTGCCGCACGTGGCGCGGCTCGATCTGACCGAGGACGAGCCCGGTGTGCAGGTCATGGCGATGGACACCAGCACGGCCGACGGTTCGGTGCACACCACCGAGTCGATCCGGGTCGTGTTCGCGCCGGACCGCATCGTCTACAAGCAGACCACCGTGCCGGGTCTGATGACCGCGCACACCGGCCGCTGGACGATCGTCGAGGTCGAGGGCGGCGTCGACGTCACCTCCCGGCACTCGGTCGCGCTGCGCACCGACACCATCGAGAAGTACCTGGGCGAGGGCAAGACCGTCGCCGACGCCCGCGCCTATGTGCACCGCGCGCTCTCCACCAACTCCACCAACACCCTGAAACTGGCCCGCACTTACGCGGAGGCGCTCCGTGGCTGACACGCTGCCCGAGGTGCCGGACCGGCTGGATCAGCTGCTCTCCCGGGCCGCCGCCGCGCACCCCGCGCGGCCCGCCGTCGTCACCGACGACTTCACGATGGACTACGCCACCTTCGACGCGCGCGTGACGGCCGTGGCCGCCGGGCTCCAGGCGCTGGCGCCCGAGCCGTCGGTGGTGGCGGTCGGTACCGTGCTGCACCCGGACGTGGCGGTCGCGTACTACGCGGCGGTGCGGGCCGGGCACACCGTCGCCGTGGTCAATCCGCTGCTGCGCGAGGACGATCTGCTGCATGTGCTCGGTCTCGGCGGGGCCCGGGTGGTCCTGCTCGACCCGGCCCTGAACGCGCGTCTGGAGAAGGTCCGCGACCGGCTGCCCGCGCTGCGCGACGTCGTACTGATCGGCGCCGGCACGGACGGCCTCGACCTGCTCGCCACCGACGCGCCGCTCACCGCCCACGGCAAGGGGCCCCAGGACACCGCGGCGCTCCAGTTCACCAGCGGAACCACCGGGCGTCCCAAGGCGGTTCGGCTCAGCCACCGCAATGTGACGGTGAACGCGGCGCAGATCGCCCAGGCACACCGCCTGGACGGGCACACGGTCAGCCTCAACCATCTGCCGACCTACCACCCGATGCATCTCAACTCGGCGATCGCGGCCGGCGCCACGCAGGTGCTGTGCGCCTCGCCCGAGCCGTACGCCGCCTTGATGACCGCCAACCGGCACCGGGCCACCATCCTGTACAGCCTGCCCGTGCGCCTTGCGCGCCTCGCGGCCGACCCGGATCTGGACTCGGTGTCGATGACCTCGGTCAAGCGGATCGCCTCGGGCGGCTCGGGCCTTCCGGTGCCGGCCGCGCGCCGGCTCTCCAAGCGGTTCGGCGTGCCGGTCTTCCAGGGGTACGGGCTCGCCGAGACCTCCCCGCTGACCCACAGCGACGATCCCGACCGGCCGGTGCACGGCTCGGTCGGCACCCCGGTCGCCGGGACCGAGTGCCGGGTCGTCCACCTCGACTCGCGCGCGGTGCTCGCGCCGGGCGGTGTCGGCGAGGTGCAGCTGCGCGGCCCGCAGGTGATGCAGGGCTACGCCGGCGGACCCGACGGCACCGGCCTGGAACCGGGCGGCTGGCTGAACACCGGCGATGTCGGCCGGATCGACGAGGACGGCCGCCTGTTCCTGGTGGACCGTCTCAAGGACGTCTTCAAGTGCGACAACTTCCTGGTCGCCCCCTCGGACGTGGAGCGCGTGCTGCGCCAGGACGAGCGGGTCGCCGATGTCGTCGTGGTCGAGCTCGCCGATGCCGAGCACGGCGCGGTCGCGGGCGCCCTGGTGGTGCTGGCGAGCGGCCACACCGACGCCCTCGCGGACGTCGTGGCGCGCGCCAATGACGCCCTGCCGTACTACCAGCACGTAGCGGACGCCATGACGCTCGACGCGATCCCGCGTTCGGGCAACGGAAAGATCCAACGCTGGGTTTTGGCCGCGCAGTTGACCAGTCGTCTGCCCGTCGCGGGCTGAGCCGGAGAGGCACCGCATGTCCTTCACCGTCATCAACACGTTCACCCTGCTCGACCCGGGCGGCGCCGAGGAGTTCGAGGCACGCTTCCTCGCCCATGTGGAGTGGATGCGCGCACAGCCCGGCTTCGTCGCCCACCAGGCGGTCCGCTCGGTTGACCGTCCCGAGGTGTATGTCAACCTCGGCTGGTGGGAGCGGCCCGAGGACTTCCAGCGGGTGCTGGCGAGCGCCACGTTTCAGAGCCACGCCGAGGAGTTCCACAGGATCGTCGCCGTGGAGGCGGACCCCTCGATGGGGATCGCCCGCTTCGACGGCGCCCCGGGCGAGCCCGATGATGTGCTGTTCGTGGACTCCTTCACCGTCGAGGGCGACGCCACCGAGGCCTTCGTCGGCGCCTACCAGGCCCATGCGCGGGCCGCCGCGGAGCTCGACGGTTTCATCGCCGCCGACCTCGCCAAGTCGCTCTTCGCCCGGCCCGGCGGGTTCACCGCGCTGAGCCGCTGGCGCGACGCGGAGGCCGCGCTCGCGGCGACCGGCCTTCCGCAGTACGCGGCGCTCGCCGCCCTCGCCGAGGTGCGCACCGTGCCCGCCACCCATGTCGCGGGCGACCGCGCCGAGTTGGCGCCCGCCGGGGCCTGAGGGCCCGAGGGCGGGAGCCGACCGGAAACAGAAGGGATTCACCATGGAGTACCGCCGTCTCGGCGTCTCGGGGCCGGTGGTCAGCCGGGTCGCGTTCGGCAACTCGCTGACCGCGGGCAACCAGTTGGACGACCACACCGCCGCCGCCTGTGTGCGGGCCGCCCTGGACGCGGGCATCACCACGTTCGACACCGCGGACGCGTATGCCGAGGGCCGGGCCGAGGAGCACCTCGGCCGGGCCCTCGCGGGCGTCGACCGGGACACCGTCGTGATCTGCACCAAGGTCGGCAGGGGCGGCGGGCCCGGCCCCGGCGCGCTGTCGCGCACCCGGATCGCCGCCTCCCTCGACGCCTCGCTGCGCCGGCTCGGCACCGGCCACATCGACCTGTACCAGGCGCATCTGTACGACGACTCGACGCCGCTCGAAGAGACGATGGGCGCCTTCGCGGACGCCGTCGCCGCCGGCAAGATCCGCCATGTCGGCGTCTCGGAGTGGGCCGCCGACGAGATCGAGCGGGCCGCCGCCCTCGCCCGTGAGCTGGGCATCTCCCTGGTCTCCAACCAGCCGCAGTACTCGATGCTGTGGCGGGTCATCGAGGCCGAGGTCATGCCGGCCTGCGCGCCGCTGGGCATCGGGCAGATGGTGTGGTCGCCGCTGGCCGGGGGCGTACTGACCGGAAAGTACAAGCCGGGCCTTCAGGCGCCCGCCGGGTCGCGGGCGGTGGCCGCCAAGGGCGGTGACGTCTCGATCCAGCGCTACCGCTTCCTGTCGGACGAGGTCCTTACGGCCGTCGCCCGCGTCGGCGAGCTGGCCGAGGAGACCGGTCTGACGACGGCCCAGCTCGCGCTGGCCTGGGTGCTGCGCAACGCGCAGGTCGCCACGGCCGTCATCGGCGCCTCGGCGCCCGAGCAGATCGCCCGCAACCTGGCGGCCACCGAGGCGGTCCTCGACCCCGAGCTGCTGCTCCGCGTGGACGCGGCCCTCGGTCCGGTCGTCATCACCGACCCCGCGCTGACCCTGAGCCGCATGCTGCGCGCCAAGGCCGCCGCCCCCTCCCCCGCCACCCTCTGAGAGGTTCTGCTGTGAGCACTTCCACGACCGACAGGGAGATCCACCGGACGCGCGCCGGGATCGAGATCGACGCCCCGGCGGACACCGTCTACCGGGCGCTGACCGAGGTGGCCGACTGGCCGCTGCTCTACCCCTGGATCGCGTACACCGAGGTCCTGACCCAGCGGGGGCAGGACGACGAGGTGAAGTTCTGGGCGGTCCGCCCGGGCCCCGAGGGCGGTCTGCGCGTCTGGACCTCGCGGCGGACCCTGGACCCGGTGGCGCTGCGCATGGACTTCACCCAGCAGGGCTCGGTGGGCCCGATCAAGGAGCTCGGCGGCACCTGGGACTTCCTGCCCCGGCCCGACGGCGGCTGCCGGGTGGTGTCCGGGCACTGGTTCACCACCGACGCCGATCCGCAGGAGACCGCGGGCGAGCTCGACCGGCACGGCGGGCTCCAGATGAGCACCCTCAAGTCCAAGACGGAGCAGCCCCGTTCGCTGACCTCGGACGTGATCCGGGTCGAGGACAGCGTGGTGGTGGCCGGTTCGGTGGCCGAGGCGCACGCCCGGCTCCTTGCCGCGCTGCCCGCGCGCGAGGGCGAGGAGAGCGCCTGGTTCGGCACCCAGGACGGCGTGCGCAGCGTGCAGATCGAGCACGGCGGCCACACCCTCGTACAGAAGCCGCTCACCGCGCCCGAGCCGGCCGAGCTCTACCGGCGCCGCTGGCGTCTCGCGGCGGCGCCCGATGGTGGGGTCCTGGTGAGAGCGGATGTGCTGGCGGTCGCGTCCACCGGCCGCGACCGGGTGCTGGAACGCGCGACCGCCGATGTGCGTGCGGCGCTCGCGCTGGCCGGGCAGCGATGACCGCGGCCGCCGAGGAGGTCCGCGCCGGGGCCCGCGCCGACGAGGAGCACCGCAGTGACGTGTGCGTCGTCGGGGCGGGCCCCGCCGGTCTGACCCTCGCCCTGCTGCTGCTCAAGTCCGGGCTGCGGGTGAGCGTGGTGGAGCGTTCGCGCTCGCACCAGCGGGAGTTCCGCGGTGAGATCCTCCAGCCGGGCGCGATGACGGTCCTGGACCGGCTCGGGGTGCTCGCCGGGGCCCGCGCGCGCGGCTGCCACGAGCACGACCGGTTCCGTCTGGTGGAGCAGGACCGGGTCCTGCTCGACATCGACTACCGGGCGCTGCCGGCGCCCTACGACCACCTGCTGTCCATTCCGCAGTCTCATCTCCTGGCCGAACTCCTGGCGCACTGCGCGGAGTTCGCCGACTTCGAGTACGTGGACGGCTGCCGGGTCAACGCACTCGTGCGGGACGAACGGGGCCGGATCACCGGGGCCGCCGCCGACGGGCATGTCTTCCACAGCACGGTCGTGGTCGGCGCCGACGGCCGGTTCTCCAAGGTGCGCCGGCTCGCCGGGATCGAGGCGGGTCGCAGCGAGGCCTTCGACCAGGACGTGCTCTGGTTCAAGCTGACCAGCCGCACCCCCCAAGTCAGCCATGACGTACGGGTGTTCAGAAGCGCGGGCACCAGCCCGGTCCTCGCCTACGGGTCCTGGCCCGACCGCATCCAGGTCGGCTGGACGCTGCCGCACGGCGGCTACCGGCACGTCGTCTCCGAGGGCCTCGGCCATGTCAAGGCGGAGCTGGCCAAGGCGGTGCCCGAGTACGCGGATCTGATCGACGAGCAGATCACCTCGCTGCGCGACCTCAGCCTGCTCGACGTGTTCTCCGGGCGGGCCGAGCGCTGGGCCGCCGACGGGCTCGTCCTGATGGGCGACGCCGCGCACACCCACAGCCCGATCGGCGCGCAGGGCATCAACTTGTCGGTGCAGGACGCGGTCGTGCTGCATCCGCTGCTGGTCGAGGCGGTCGGCCGCGGGGATGCGAGCGCCGCGTTCCTGTCCCGGTTCGAGGAGCGCCGGGCGCCGGACATCGCCACGATGATGCGGCTCCAGGGCATGCAGTCCAAGGCGATGCTGTCGACCGGTACCTTCGCGACGCGGGTGCGCCCGAAGCTGGCGGCCGTCGTCAAGCACACCCCGATCTACCGCAAGGTGCTGCGCACCATCGCGTTCGGCAACCCGGCGATCGAGGTGGCCGACGAGCTCTTCACCGTTCGCTGAACCACCGCACGCGAAAGGCGGGCCGGGTCCCTCAGGACCCGGCCCGCCTTCGGTGTGCGGTGGTTCAGACGGCGACCTCGGTGCGGGCCGAGTCGACGACCGCCGTGTACAGGCCGCCCTTGACCTCGGCGTGCACCGCCATGGTCTGGGCGTCGGCGGCCATCTCGGGGCTGCGCAGCACCGGCAGATAGGCCTGGGGGCCGCTCCACCAGCCGATGTTGACGTACGCGCCGGTCTCCCGGTTGGAGTGCACCAGCTGGTGGCCGAGGAAGCCCTCGTGGCCCTTGACGAAGGAGAGGTGGCCGAGGAAGGAGCCCTCGAAGGCCTGCTGGTCGGCGCCCTCGCGCAGGGTGAAGGTGGTCAGGGCGACCGCCGCGTCCGCGGACGGCACCGCGAGCTCGCCGAGCCCGTCGGCCGCGCTCTGGCCGGCCAGGACCGGGCCGTGCACGCTGGTGATGGAGGCGAGGTAGACGAAGCGGCTGGAGACGGCGGTGAAGAACTGCCAGTCGCCGACGACGGTGCGGTGCGCGTCGGCATCCCGCCACCAGGTGAGGATGACGAAGTTGTCGGGCTCCTTGATGCCGCGCAGCAGCGCGGTGCGCAGCAGCCCGTCCTTGGCGGCGACGGCGTCCTTGTACTTGAGGTAGGCCTTCTCGAACTCGGCGCCCTTCGCCTTGTGCTTCTCCTTGAGGACGAAGTGGGCGACCGCGACGACGGGGCTGTTCTCGCTCATGGGATGTACCTTCCGCTGCTGGGAATTGGGTGGGTTACGCGGTGACCGGTTGGTGCGCATAGGCGTGGACGTACTTGTCGAGGACGCCGCGGTAGTAGTCGGGTCCGAAGCCGAGCCCGTACACCGGCGGCACGAGACGGCAGAGCTTGTCGATGGAGACGGGCTGCGCGCCGGAGGCCTCCACATAGGACTTCTCGGCACGGGTGTCGAGCAGGTGCTCCATGTGCGTGACGATGTCCTCGATGCGCGGGGCGTGGCCCGAGGCGACGTTGACCACGTCGCGGGTGCGGCCGTCCACGAGCAGCGTGTGCACGATCTTGATGACGTCCTCGACGTCGATCAGGTCGCGCTGCGCGCCGCGGTAGACCTGGATCCGTCCGTCGACCAACTGCCGCACCAGGGCGGGCAGGAGCTGGTGGGCGGGCTGGTGGAAGCCGACGACGTGCGACAGGCGCAGGATCAGGTACTCGACGTCCGAGGACTTGACGACCGCTTCGAGGGACAGCTTGTGGCGGCCGTAGGGGGTCGCGGGGTAGACCGGGCCGTCCTCGCGACCGGGCGAGGCGTCGGGCACCGAGTACATCCCGGCGGACGCGGTGGAGAAGAACACCAGGCGTTTGCCGGTCTTCTCGCAGTGCCGCAGCACCTCGTACAGGCGCTTGGACTCCCGGGTGTACTGCTCCGGCGGGATGTCGCCGGCGGCCGAGACCCCGGCGGCCAGCGCCACCACGTCCCGGTGGTGATCGGCGATTCCTGCCAGGTGTCCGGCCAGGAAGCCCCTGCCGACTATCTCCATGAGATGTGCCAACTCCTTGTGACGGGCGGCTCGTTCAGGCCGCGACGGTGGTGGCCCAGGCCGGGATCTCCAGGATTTCCAGCACGGCGGTGGTGATGGTGTAGCCGGCTCCGCCGCCGTAGAGCATCACGTGGTCGCCGACCTTCAACGCGCCGGTGAGCAGCAGGTTTTCGAGCCCGGCGGCCCAGTCGCCGGCGCCGATGTGGCCGCTGCGGCGGGCGAACTCCCAGGTGGTCTCCGACTCGTCCACACCGAGGAGGTGGTGGATCTGGAAGGGGCCCTTGATGCGTCCGGTGGAGGGGATGATGACGTACGCGATGTCGTCGATCTCGATCCCGGCGTCGTCCAGGACGGCCTGTTTGGCCTCCTGCATCACCTTGCCGAACCGGATGTTGGTCATCGTCTCGTCGCTGACGGCCTTGTGGGCGTCGCCGCGTGCGGTGAGGTCGATCTGGCGCTCGGCGGCGCGTGAGACGGGGCCGAACTCCTCGTCGCCCCGGGCCATCGGCTCCAGGGAGTTGTCGGCGACGGTCGCGGTGGCCACCAGCCGGGCGAAGCCGCCCTCGGTGGACAGGATGGTGGCGGTGGCGCCATCGGCGTAGGCGTTGCCGTGCCGCAGCTGCCAGCGGTCGGCGCCGGGGCCGCCGAAGCGGTCGGCGGTGGTGAGCATGACCGCGCTGCCCTTGCCGTAGCCGGCCGTGAGGTGGGCGGCGGCCAGGTCGAGCCCGCTGATGCCGATGTTGCAGCGCTGCTGCACATCGAGTCCCGGCACGGTGGCGCCGACGGTCCGCTTGGCGATGTAGGACGCGGCCGGCCAGATGTCGAGGCCCTGGAACCAGGTGCTGCCGTGCAGGAGCAGCGAGTACGCGGACTTGTTCAGGCCGGAGCGCTCGTGTGCGGTGCGGCCGGCCGCGACGGCCATGTCCGGCGGCGCGGTCCAGCCCTCCTCCTCGCTCTCGCGGGCGATCCGCACGGACTCGTACCCGAAGTCGTCGATCCACTCCTGGCCGCACTCCCCGGCCGCGACGGCCTCGGCCACCGGGACGGGCTCGGGCAGCCAGCTGCCGAGCGAGGCGACATAGATCTCGTTCCAACGCATCCAGCTACTCCCCTGTTCGGCGGTTCGGTCGAATCCTTCGGGCATACGGCATGCGCCCAAGGTCGCCACCGCCTCTCGAATCGGACTTGAGTGCGGCAGGGGAAAGCGCGGCCAAGGGCGGCTCGAGTCCGATTCGAGTGGGGCTCGTCACGCTTCACGGCATGACTGACGGGCGACCCGCACCGGGCCGCTCCCACCCCCCAATCGGAGACCCGCCGTGCGCATCCTGTTCACCGCCCATGCGGGCAAGTCGCATCTGCGTCTGCTGATCCCCCTGGCCCAGGCAGCCGTCCGGGCCGGGCACACCGTCGCCGTGGCCGACGACGAGTCCATGCGCGAGGAGAGCGTGAGGTACGGGCTCCCGTTCTTCCCGGCGGGGTTCGACTGGTCCAAGGACCCGTTCTGCGTGGAGGCGATGGCCCTTCCGCTGTTCCGCGGCGACCAGGAAGCGTACGAGGACGGTCTGGTGCGGTGTGTGCTGGGGCCGCCCGCCCTGGCCGCGGCCCGCGACCTGCTGGGGATAGCCGCCGACTGGCACCCCGATCTGATCGTCCGCGAGGGCGAGGAGATGGGCGGCCTGCTCGCCGCGGAGAAGCTGGGCATCCCGCACGTCGCGGTGGCCGGCGGCTCGACGCATCTGCTGCCGCCCGCGGTCACCCACGCACCGCTCAACGCGCTGCGCGCCGAGTTCGGCCTGCCCGGGACGGACGAGGTCAACTGCGCCTACCGGCACGGGCTCATCAGCTGGCTCCCTGCCGAGTGCACCGGCGACGACCTGGATCCGCGCACCCTGCGCCACTACCGCCAGACGGCGCCCTACCGCAGCGACGACGGCTCGCTGCCCTGGCTCGCCGAACTGCCCGACGACAAGCCGGTGGTGTACGCCTCGATCGGCACCATGGCGCCGTCCATGCCGTGGATGTCCGACGAGGTCCTGAACGACGTGATCGAGGCGGTCTGCGGACTCGACTGCACCGCGCTGGTCTCGATCGGCGTGGGCCGCGACCCCGAGGACTTCGGCACCGTGCCCGCGCACGTCCGGCTGATCACCGAGTGGGTTCCGCAGGACGTGCTCCTGGAGGCGGCCGACGTGTTCATCACGCACGGCGGCCACAGCAGCATCCGCGAGGGCCTGCGCAGCGGTACGCCGATGCTCGTCACGCCCATGTACGACGACCAGCCCAACTCGGCCGAGCACGTCGCCGACGTCGGCAGCGGCATCAATCTTCCGGCCTGCTCGGTGACGGCCGAGACGGTCACCGAAGCCCTGGAGCGGCTGCTCAGCGAGCCCTCCTTCCGGCTGCGCGCGGCCGCCGTGCGCCGCTCGGTCCTTGCCTGCCCCCCGGTGGAGCAGTTGGTCACCGATCTCGAAGCCCTTGTGGCCGCGACCGCTCAGGAGGAGACATGCGCGTCCTGGTGACCGCTCTGGTACCCAGCCACCTCGTGCCGATGGTGCCGTTGACCTGGGCGCTGCGCGCCGCCGGCCATCAGGTCCTGGTGGCGGGCGACGCCGAGCTGGTGACGTTCGCGGCGGCCGCCGGCCTCGACACCCGGCTGGTCGGCGGCGGCGAGACCCGCCAGCGGCTGACCCGGCCCGGCGCCGTGGCGATGCCCGACCGGGCCGGCATGGACCAGCGGGCGGACTCCGAGTGGGACGCGGTCGGCGAGCGCTGGCGCACCCGGCTCGGCGGCTACATCGACGAGCTGGTCGCGCTCGGCCGGTCCTGGGAGGCCGACCTGGTGGTGACCGACCCGGTGGAGTTCGGCGGGCTCGTCGTCGCCGGCGCCCTCGGGGTGCCGGGCATCATCCACCGCTGGGGTCCGGACGACTTCACCAGCCCGCTGCTGCGCCGGGCGAAGCTCCAACTCCACGAGCTGTGCGTCGAGTTCGGGGCCGACGGCTTCCCCGACCCGGCGCTGATCATCGACCCGAGCCCTGCCTCCCTGCTCCCCGAGGGCGACAACACCCCGGGCCTGCTCTCGCGCTATGTGCCGTACTGCGGCACCGCCGAACTGCCCGACTGGGCGGTCCAGCGGCCGGAGCGGCCCCGGGCCCTGCTCTGCCTGGGCATGTGGCACGGCCGGGTGCTCGCCGAGACGGGCGAGCTGCCGCTGGGCTTCCGTCACGTCCTGGACGCCTGCGTCGAGCAGGGCCTGGACGTGCTGTTCCCGATCGACGCCCAGTACCACCCGGCGCTCGCCGGCATCCCGTCCTCGGTGAAGGTCGTCGACCGCTTCCCGATCGGACCGGTGATGCGCCACACGGCCCTCGCCGTCCACCACGGCGGCAGCGGCACCAGCATGACGTCCTTCGCCTCGGCGGTCCCGCAGTTGGTGCTGCCCGGTGACAAGCCGTTCCTCCAGACCACCGGCCGGCTCGTCCAGGAGTCCGGATCCGGCATCAGCCTCGCCACCGAGGCCGAGCAGCACGACCCCCGGCTGGTCCGCGAGGCCCTCGAAGGCCTCCTCCAGGACCAGCGCCACCGCAAGGCCGCGCACGACGTACGCGCGGAGATCGAATGCCTGCCAGGCCCCACGGAACTGGTCCACACCTTGGAAGGGCTGATCTGACATGCGTCCACTCACACAGGAAAGGGAACAGGTGCCACCCCCCATGGCAGAACAGCACGGCCCTCCCGCGGTCGTCTTCAAGGATGTCGTCAAGGAGTACGGCGGTGTCCGCGCCGTCGACGGGATCGATCTGACGATCCACCGAGGTGAGACGGTCGCGCTCCTCGGCCCCAACGGTGCCGGCAAGTCCACCACCATCAACATGCTCCTCGGCCTGTTCCCGCCGGACCAGGGCCACATCGAGGTCTTCGGCAAGAAGCCCGAACTGGCCATGCGCGCCGGGCACTTGGGCGCCATGCTCCAGGAGGGGAAGATGATTCCCCGGGTGTCGGTGCGCGAGCTGGTCGACTTCGTGCGCCAGACCTACCGCAAGCCGCTGCCGCTCCAGGAGATCCTGGAACTGGCCGAGCTCACCAAGATCGCGACTCGCAATGTGGACCGGCTCTCGGGCGGCCAGGCCCAGCGGGTGCGCTTCGCCCTCGCCCTGGCGGGCGACCCGGACCTGGTGGTCCTCGACGAGCCGACCGCCGCCCTCGACGTGGAGTCGCGGCGCGAGCTGTGGGCCGCGATGCAGCGGTACGCGGAGCGCGGCAACACCGTGCTGTTCTCCACGCACTACCTCGAAGAGGCCGACAACAGCGCCGACCGCGTCGTCGTCATCGCCTCGGGCCGGGTGGTCGCCGACGGCACCACCTCGCAGATCAAGTCGATGATCGAGGGCCGCACGGTCAGCTTCGTGCCGCGCGGCGGCCACAGCGGCTTCGACGTGCTGCCGGGCGTCAGCTCCGTGGAGTACCGCGGCGGCCGCGTCCACCTGCGCACCAGCGACTCCGACTCGACGGTGCACGCGCTGTCGCGCGCGGATGCCTTCAGCGATCTGGAGGTGTCGGGCGTGGGCCTGGAAGAGGCCTTCATCGCGCTCACCCACCAGTCGCGCCACGCGCCCGCTCCGGAAGGACGGACCAGCTGATGCTCGGTTACATCCGCCTCGAAATCCTGCGGCTCGTCCGCAACGGCGGCTACCTCATGATGAGCCTCATCATGCCGGTCGGCCTGTACGTCACCCTCGCGGGCGGCGGCCCCGACCAGGAGTCCCTGGTGCGGGCGATGGTCGGCGCGGCGGCCTTCGGCGCGCTCGGCGTGGTCATCACCAACGGCACCGGCATCGCCGAGGACCGCTCGCTCGGCTGGCTGCGCCAGTTGCGGCTCACCCCGCTCTCACCGGTGCAGGTCGTCATCGCCCGCGGCGCCGTCGCCACCTGCCTCGGCATCCTGCCGATCGTCGTCATCGGCCTGATCGGCAAGTTCTACCGGGGTGTGGAGCTCTCGGCCGGAACCTGGCTGGAGATCTTCCTGCTGCTCTGGGTCGGCATCGCCCCGCTCGCGATGCTCGGCATCGGCATCGGCTACCTCTTCAAGGCGCAGCTCGCGCAGATCGCCGGCACCGTCTCGTATCTGACGCTGACGCTGCTCGGCGGCCTGATGATGCCGACCGACACGCTGCCGAGCTGGTTGCAGCCGCTGTCGCGGGAGACCCCGGTCTACCGCTACGCCCAGCTGTCGTGGGACGCGGCCGCCAACTCCGCGCCGAGCGGCACCGGCCTCGGCGTGCTCGCCCTGTGGACGGCGCTGCTCGCGGCCTTCGCCGCCTTCGCCTACCGCAGGGGCGGCCGTCGCGCCTGACCCGTACCGCGTCCGAAGTGCCCGCAGGGACTCCCCCTGCGGGCACTTTCGTGTTCGTAGCGGACACGAGTCGCATTCGAGCGGGTGCCCCCACCCTTGCCCTGCCACTGACCGTACGCGATGGAGTGAGGCAACTGAATGCGCGTGTTGTTCGTGGGGCACGGCCCGGCCCATGTCCCCTGGATCATCCCGCTCGCCTGGGCCTGCCGCCTTGCGGGCCACGAGGTACGGGTGGCGGTGCGACCCCAGTGCGTGGCGCCCGTGACCCGGGCCGGTCTGGTGGCCGTGCCCGTCGGCGACGAGGCGGCGGCCGGCGCGGTCGCCGCCCGCCAACTGGGCCTGGGACCCGGCCGGTTGAAGGCTGCGGACGCCTCCGCGACCGTCCTGGACGCCGATCTGAGCGAGGCGCTCATCGAGAAGATGATCGCCGTCGCGGACACCCTCACCGACGACCTCGTCGACTTCGCCCGCTTCTGGCGTCCGGACATCGTGGTGCACGACACCGCCGCCGCCGCGGGCCTGGTGGCCGCCGCCGCCGTGAAGGTCCCGGCCGTCGGACACACCTGGGGCGTCTCGCTGGGCGTGCACTGCGAGAGCGAGGCGGATCTGCGCCCCTCCTACGCCCGGCTCTTCGAACGCTTCGGCGTCGAGCCCGTGGTGGGCCCCTCGGTGTGGATCGACCCCTGCCCGCCGGGACTGCGCCCGCCGCACGGGGTGCGCCGCGCCGACATGCGTTACGTCCCCTTCGCCGGCCCGGCCGCACTGCCCGGATGGCTGCGCTCGGAGCGCCCCTCGGGCCGGCCGCTGGTGTGTGTCACCGGCGGGGTGACCACCTCCGCCCTGGACGAGGTGCGCGACCACGTGATCCGCTCACTGCTCGCCCTCGACACCGACGTCGTGCTCGCCGTCACCCCCGAGCAGGCCGCGAACACCGGCCAACTCCCGGACGGCGTACGGATGGTGGAGTCCTTCCCGCTGGACGTGCTGCTCGCGCACTGCGACGCGCTCGTCCACCACGGCGGCGTCGGCAGCGGTCTCATCGCCGTCACCCACGGCCTTCCCCAGCTGCTATTGCCGCGCAACGCCTTCCAGGAGCACTGGTCGGATCTGGTGCGCGCGTCCGGTGCGGGCACCGCGCTGCCCGCCGACGCCGAGGAGGGCGCGGTCGGC
The DNA here is from genome assembly GCF_003627815.1 of Streptomyces hundungensis. NCBI lineage: Bacteria > Bacillati > Actinomycetota > Actinomycetes > Kitasatosporales > Streptomycetaceae > Streptomyces > Streptomyces hundungensis. Next base: position 5,772,754 of record NZ_CP032698.1, on the reverse strand, counting down.
ACGGCCGTCCAGGACCTGTTGACCCGGCCCTCCTACCGCGAGCGGTCCCGGGCGCTGCGCGCGGAGACCGACCGGATGCCCACCCCCGACCGGCTCGTGGGCTTCCTGGAGGAGTGCGTGAGAGCCGGTCGCACCGACGTACCCACACCTGAGGAGAGAGGAAGACGATGACCGTACTCCTTGAGCCCACGACGGCGACGCGCGCCTTCGTGCGGGGCGCCACGATGCACGGCCTGTTCCAGGACGCGGCCCGCCGCTTCCCCGAGGCGATCGCCGTCTCCCACCGCGGGGCGGGCGTCTCCTACCGCGAGCTCGACGCCGCATCCGACGGGTACGCGGCGCTGCTCCAGGCCCGCGGTGTGCGCCCGGGGCACCTGGTGCCGGTGCTCATGGAGCGCGGCACCCCGCTGATCGCGGTGCTGCTCGCGCTGTTCAAGTGCGGGGCCGCCTATTCGTTCCTGGACGCCCGGTGGCCCGTCGACCGGCTCGAGGCGGTGATCGCTCAGCTCGAAGCGCCGCTCCTGGTGACCGGCGGGGAGGGCGACTGGCCGGTGCCCGTGTGGGCGCCGCCCGCCGAGGAGCTGACCGTCACCGCGGCGCGCGGTCTGAGGCCGGCGCCGGTCGCGGTGGACGGCTCGGACGCCTGCTCGGTGTTCTTCACCTCCGGCTCCACCGGCACCCCCAAGGGCGTGGTGTCCCGCCACGAGAACGTGGTGCGCCTCTTCGACGGCGACGACTTCTACGCCGAGCTCGGCCCCGGCACCGTGATGCCGCAGACCGCCCCGCCGACCTGGGACGGCTTCGCCCTCGACTGCTGGAGCATGCTCCTGACCGGCGGCCGGACCGTGCTCCTCGACGAGACGGTGCTGGTGCCGCGCACCCTGCGCGCGCTGATAGCCGAGGAGGGCGTGAACGCGGCGTTCATGACGACACAGCTCTTCAACATGCTGGTCACCACCGACGTGGGGGCCTTCGCGGGGATGAAGTGGCTGTCCATCGGCGGCGAGCGGGCCGCCCCGACGCGGGTGCGCGCCTTCCTCGCCGAACACCCCGGCATCCGGCTCCTGAACGTGTACGGGCCCGTGGAGTGCGGGGCGGTCGTCACCGGGCACCCGGTGCGCCCCGAGGACTGCGACGACCCGGCGGGCATCCCGCTCGGCCGCGCGCTCGCGCACACCGATGTGTACGTCCTGGACGGCACCCGGGTGTGCGCCCCGGGCGAGAGCGGGGAGCTGTGCCTGGGCGGCCCGGGCCTGGCCCGCGGCTACCTCGGCGACCCCGCGCTCACCGCGGAGGCCTTCGTCACGGTGGAGATCGACGGGCGGGCCCAACGCCTGTACCGCACGGGCGACTTGGGCCACCGTTCGGCGTCGGGCGTCTTCCACTACACCGGCCGCGGCGACCGCCAGATCAAGGTCCGGGGCCATCGGATCGAGCCCGCCGAGGTGGAGCGCGCCGTGGAGCGGGTGGCGACGGTGACCGGCGCCGCGGTCGTGCCGATGCCCAAGCCCGACGGCTCCTACCACGGGCTCGCCCTGTTCTACACGCGCGGCGAGGGCGGCACGGGGCCCGAGGCGCTGCGCGAGCGGCTCGTCACCCTCCTTCCCGAGTATCTGGTGCCCCGGCGCGTCCATCTCCTGGACGAGTTCCCGCAGTTGGCGAACGGCAAGGTCGACCGGCGTGCGCTGGCCGCCAGGGTCCGCCCGGCCCACGACCGGCCCGAGACGGCGCAGGAAGCGTTCGAGGGCACGGCGGCGCTCGTCGCCGACGGGTTCGCCTCGGTGCTCGACCTGGACCGGGTGCCGGGCGATGTGTCGTTCTTCGAGCTCGGCGGCAGCTCCCTGGAGGCGGCCCGCCTGTGCCAGCACCTGGACGCGGTGCTCGGCGCGGCCGTCCAGCCCTCGCAGATCTTCCGCACCCCGAGCGTGCGCCGGCTCGCCGCCTGGCTGGACGCCACCGACCGCTCCGCCCGGGCCGCCGACGCACCCGTACCGGGGCTCGCGCCCGGCGAGATCCTGCTGCCGCCCGAGCAGTCCGGGTTCCTGTTCGCCGCCGCCCACGACAAGGACGGACTCGGCGGGCTGTGCCGGATGACCTGGTGGCTCGGGGGTCCGGTCGACCTGGAGGCCCTCACGGCCGCCGTCGGCGACGTCCACCGGCGCCATCAGGCCCTGCACGCGCGGTACTTGATCCGTAACAACGAGATCGGGTACGCGGTGGTGCCGGAGCGGCCCGCCGAGGCCGAGGTGATCCGGCTGCCGGACGCCGCGGACGAGGGGGCCGCGGCCACCGCCTGGCTGGCGGCGGCGTTCACCCCGCTCGCCGTCCGCGAGGCACGGGTGTGGCGGTGCGCCGCCGTACGCGCGAAGGACACCGGGCGCACCCTGTTCGGCCTGGTCGCCCACCATGTCGCCTTCGACGGGGCGTCCGAGACGGTGCTCGCCCGCGATCTGTCGCTGGCCTACGCCGCCCGGCTCGCGGGCCGCGCCCCCGCCTTCGCGGCGCCGGCGCCGACCCTCGCCGAGGTGTCCGCCGACCACCGCCGGGCGATCTCCCGGGTGGATCTTGCGGCGCAGGCCGAGTACTGGGAGGACCAGCTGGAACTCCAGGAGCCCCTGGAGCTGCCGGGCCGCGCCGACAACGACGTCAACGCCGGACCCGGCTACTCCCCTACAGGGACCGTGACCCGGGCCGAACTGGTCCGCTGGGACGAGCGGGCCCGCGCCCTCGGCACCACCCGCTTCGCCCTGCTCGCCGCCCAATTCGGCCTGGTGCTCAGGGAGTTGACGGGACAGGCGGACATCGCGGTGAAGGTCCCGGTGGCGCGGCGGGGCAGTGAGGTGCTCGCCGGCGCCGTCACCTGCCGGGTCGATCTGCTGTTCCTGCGCTTCTGGCCGCCGCACAAGGACGACGGCTCGGGACTGCTCGAACAGGCGGTCACCCATGTCGACGAGGCGCTGGCCGCCCAGGAGACCGGCGGCGCCCGCCTCTCGCGCACCGTGGTGCTGACCGGCGGCGGCGAGTCGCTGCGCCCGATGCCCAGCTTCCTGATGCAGGACGACCCGGACCCGCTCCTCGAACTCGCCCACTGCACCGCCGAGTTGTCGCGCATCGGCGCACCCACCATGTTCACCGAGCTGGAGCTGGATGTCCGCACCACCGCGGACGGCGCCCTGATCACCGCCTCGGTACGCACCGACCGGATACCGGCCGAGATCGCCGACCGGGTGGTGACCGCCTACGCCGAGTGCCTGCGCCGCGGCCCCGGCGCCCGGGCCGAAGCCCCCGCCGCCTCCCTCACCTCCAAGGACGCCTCATGCGTGTACTGATCCTGAGCAGCCCCGAGTCCACCCACTTCACCTGCATGGTGCCGCTGGCCTGGGCGCTGCGCGGCGCCGGGCACGAGGTACTGGTCGCCGGACAGCCCGACATCATCCCGATGGCGCGTTCCGCGGGACTCAACACGGTCTCCGTGGGGCGGCAGTTCTTCGGCAAGGACCTGCTGAGCCCCCCGCTGCCGCCGAACAAGCGGCCCATCGAGATCGTCGGCCCGCTCACCCCCAAGATGACCATGATCGGCTCCCGGGTGTGGGTCCTGCACACCCGCTACATGGCGCCCAAGTACCTCGAAGTCGCCCGGATGTTCAAGCCGGACCTGGTCATCTCGGAGATCTTCGACTGGGCCGCCTGCCTCATCGGCGGCGTGCACAGGATCCCGGTGGTCTCGCACCGCTGGGGCGTCGACCCGATGAGCCATCTGATGCGGGCCACCGCCGAGGACCTGCTCCAGGGCACCTGTGAACGGCTCGGCATCGAGGGCGGTCTGCCCAAGCCCGATCTGCTGCTCGACCCGGCCCCGCCGCAGCTCCTCGTCGAGGGCGCGCCGGTCGGCGCCCCCATCCGGCACATCCCGTTCAACGGCAGCGGCGCGGTGCCCGACTGGCTGCGCCGGCGCGGCGACAGGCCCCGGGTCTGCGTGACCATGGGCCGCCAGACCATCTCGCTGGGCGGGCTCCCGATGTTCCGCGGCATCGTCCAGGCCTTCGGTGACCTGCCGGAGACCGAGGCGGTGATGACGGTGCAGGAGGAGTTCGTCGACGAGCTCGGCACCATCCCGTCCAATGTGCGCGTCATCGCGCCGACCCCCCTCAACGCCTTCCTCGACACGACGGACGCGGTGGTCACCCACGGCGGCGCCAACACCCTGCTCACGGTCGCCGGTTTCGGCGTCCCACAGCTGATCATGCCGCAGCTGGTCGACCAGTTCGAGGGCGGCGATCTGCTCGCCGCCGCGGACGCGGGCCTCACCCTGCGCACGGCCGAGGCGCAGAACGACCCCGCCCAGGTGGCCGAGGCGGTGCGCACCCTGCTCGCCGACGAGCGGATCGCCAAGGGCGCTTCCGTGCTCGCCGAGACCATGGCCGCCATGCCGAGCCCCGCCGCCGTCGTCCGTGACCTGGAGAACCTCCGATGCGCGTACTGATCATCGCCACCCCCGTCGACACGCACTTCCTGCCCATGCTGCCCCTGGTGCGGGCGCTCACCGGCGCGGGCCACGACGTGCTCGTGGCCGGGCAGCCCGATGTGACCGGGCCCGCCGAGGCGGCGGGCCTTACGACCGCCACGTTCGGCGAGGCCTTCCACTACCAGGACCTGCGCCGGGGCCGGCGTCCCGAAGGCCTGCGCCCCCTGGAGGTGGTGGGCCGCCCGCCGGCCCAGCAGATCGACGGCGCCGCCCAGATGTGGCGCAACCACGCCCCCTACTTCCTGTACGACTACCTGGAGCTGGCCCGCGAGTGGCGGCCGGACCTGGTGCTCGGCGACCACATGGAGTTCGCGGGCCCGGTCATCGCCGAGGTGCTGGGCGTCCCGAGCGTCTGGCACCGCTGGGGCACCGCCCCCACCAGCGCGTTCATGCTCGGCCAGACCCGGATGTGGCTGGGCCCGCTGTGCGAGCGGCTCGGTCTGGACTCCGTACCCGAGCCCGATCTGACGCTCGACCCGGCGCCGCCGACCCTGGCGAGCACCGAAGCACCGCCCGCCCGCCCGATCCGCCCCGAGCCGCACACCGGCGACGGCACGCCCTGGACGTACACGTCCGCCCCGGGGCGCCGGGTGGCGGTGGCGCTCGGCGGCTACACCCTGGATCTCGACGGCGCCCCGCTCCTGCGCCGCGTCCTGGACGCGCTGGCCGCGGCGGGCGGTGTGGAGGCGGTCGTCTCGGCGGCGCCCCGGCACCGGCCCGCGATCGGTGCGCTGCCCGACGGCATGACGTACACCGAACGCACCGAACCGGGCCTGCTCTTCGCGGGCGCCGACCTCGTCGTCCACCACGGCGGGCCCGGCTCCACGCTGGCCGCGGCCGCGTTCGGCGTCCCCCAGCTGGTGCTGCCGCAGCTCGACGAGACGTTCATCGCGGGCGACCGGGTCGCCGCAGCGGGCGCCGGCATCAGCCTGGACACCGCCGAGCTCCAGAACGACGACGCCCAACTCGCCTACGCCACAACGGCGTTGCTGACCGAACCCCGCTACCGCGAGGGCGCGCGGCGCCTGCGGGCGGAGGTCGAGGCCATGCCGACCCCGGCCGACACGGTCACCCTGCTCGAACAGTTGACGACACGCCAGGAGGTACTCGCGTGAGCACCGACGTGACCGCCGGAGCCGCCAGCGGCACGGCGACGGAGAAACCGGCCGCCCTCAAGGAGGCCAAGGAGGCCAAGGAGAAGAAGCCGAACCCGTACGGCATGAGCGACGTCAAGGTCCTGGTGTTCATCGCCTGCGCCATGGCCATCATGACGCTGGCCCTGCTCGACGGTTCGATCATCTCCTCGGCCGTCCTGCCCATCGTGCGCGACCTCGACCCCGCGCACGGCATCGACCGCTTCCCCTGGCTGATCACCGCGTATCTGCTGGCCGCGACGGCCGCGCAGCCGCTGTACGGCCGGCTCAGCGACAGCTACGGGCCGCGCCGGGTCTACCTCGCGGCGCTCGCCACCTTCCTCGCCGGTTCCGCGCTGTGCGCGACCGCGGGCTCCCTCACCCAGCTCATCGTCTTCCGCGCGGTCCAGGGGCTCGGCGGCGGCGGCCTGATGAGCATGACCCTGATCGTGATCGCCACCCTGTACCCGCCCAAGTCGCGGGCCGGGCGCTCCAACGCGGGCGGCGCGCTCATCGCGGCCGGCATCATCGCCGGGCCGATGATCGGCGGGCCGCTCAGCGAGAACCTGTCCTGGCGCTGGATCTTCCTGTTCAACGTGCCGGTCGCCGGTCTCGCGCTGGTGGGCGTGGCGTGGGCGCTGCGGCTCCCGGTGAAGGGCACCCGGCAGAAGGTCGACATCCTCGGCTCGGTCCTCATCGCGGCCGCCACCTGCGCGCTGCTGCTCGGGGTCAAGGAGTACGGCGAGTCCCACTCGTTCTCCGGCCCGGTACTGCCCTACTTCTACGGCGGCGTGCTGATGGCCGGCGGCTTCGTGACCCGGCAGCTGAAGGCGGCCGACCCGCTGATGCCGCTCACCCTGTTCAAGGACAAGGTGTTCCGGCCCGCCGCGATCCTCCAGTTCGTGGGCGGCTTCGCCCTGCTGTCCCTGCCGGTGTTCTTCATCAACTATCTGAACATCGTGCGGGGCGTCTCCCTGGACGCCGTGGGCCTGCACCTGATCCCGCTGGCCGTCGGCGTCGTCCTGGTCTTCCTCGGCTGGGGCAAGTTCATCGCGCGTACCGGCAAGTGCAAGTCGGTCCTGGTGGCGACGACGGCGACGGCGACGGCCTCGGTCGCCGGGCTCGGCCTGACCGTGACCGACGCGCCCGTCTGGCAACTCGACGTCCTGCTCCTGCTGCTCGGCGTGGGCCTCGGCGGGGTCACCTCGATCGCCCTGTTCATGACCCAATCGGCGGCCTCCGCCGACCAGTTGGGCGTGGTCACCACCACCTCGCGGTTCGCCACCATGCTGGGCACCACCATCGGCGGCACGGTACTCGGAGCGGTACTCAGCGCCCGCTTCGCCTCGGCCGCGGGAGCCTCGGGCATCAAGGACCCGGACACCGCCGCGGCTCAGCTCGCCGGGCTCGACGCGATCCACCGCCACCTGGTGCGGGACGCCTTCGCCCACGCCACGTCCACGCTGCTCCTGACGGCCGCCGGGCTCCTGCTGATCGCCCTGGTGACGGCCCTGGTCATGAAGGACGTCGATGTGAACGCGCTGGCCGCGGCGGCCGAGGCCGAGGCCGACCAGCCCACCGGCGCCACCCCGAGCCGGCTGAACCGGCTGAATCGGCTGAACCGGCCGAATCAGCTGAATCGGCTGAACGGGCTGAACCGGCTGAGCCGACCGAAGAGACCCCCCGAACGTCCGAGGAGGACGACGACGATGCGCGTACTGATGCTGAGCACCCCCTTCCCCACCCACTTCACCCCCATGGTGCCGCTGGCCTGGGCGCTGAGGGGAGCGGGTCACGAGGTGACGGTCGCCGCGCAGCCTGACGTCACCGACGCGGCCCGCGCCGCCGGGATCTCGGCCGTCGACATCGGCGACCGCTTCCACGGCCTGGACGTCCTTCAGCGTCATCTCCCCGACGGCGTACGCCCGTTGGAGCTGATGGGGCCGACCCCGCCGGAGAAGATGGCGGGCACGACCAAGCTCTGGGAGACCCACGCCCGCTACCTGGTGAGCTCCTACCTGGAGTTCGCCCGGGGGTGGGGCCCCGACCTGATCGTCTCGGAGCAGATGGAACTGGCGGGCCAACTCGTCGCCGGCGCGCTCGGCATCCCCTCGGTGCAGCACCGCTGGGGCGTCGACCCGCTGAGCGGCCCCTCGCGCGCCTCGGCCCGCAACTTTCTGTACGGGACCGCCGAGCGGCTCGGCCTGGACGGGCTGCCCGACCCGACCCTGCTCCTCGACCCGTGCCCGCCCGCGCTGCGCCACCCGAGCGCGGCGCCGGGCGCGCCCATCGGCTACGTCCCGTTCAACGGCACCGGCACCGTGCCCGACTGGCTGCATCAGCCGGCCGCGGACGGGGTGCGCCGCGTGGTGGTGTGCCTGGGCCGCCAGACCCTCGTCCTCAACGGCACCGGCCTGTACCGCTCGATCATCGCGGCGTTCGAGGGCCTGGAGAACGTCGAGGGGGTGGTGACCGCGGACGCCGCCTTCCATGCGGGCTTCGGTCAACTCCCCGCCAACGTAAAGGTGGTGGAGCCGGTCCCGCTCAACCTCTTCCTGCGGGACTGCGACGCCGTCATCCACCACGGGGGCGCGAACACGACCCTCACGGCGTGCTCGTTCGGCCTGCCCCAGGTGGTGCTGCCGCAGATCGTCGACCAGTTCGCCTCGGCGGAACTCCTCGCCGCGGCCGGCGCCGCGCGGGTCCTCGGCGAAGCGGCCCCGCAGAACGACTCTGCCCAGGTGCGCGAGGCGATCCGGGACGTGCTGGATGATCCGCGGTACCTGAAGTGTGCGGGGGAATTGGGGGCGGACATGGCGGAGATGCCGAGTCCGGCGGGGGTGGTGGGGGATCTGGAGCGGCTCGTGGCGGCGGCCTGAGCCCCGTCCCTTGTGAGGGCCCTCGCCCACCGGGCGGGGGCCCTCCCGCATGCGCGGAGCCCTGCGGAACCGCCTCCGGCTGCGGCCCGGCGTTGCCTTTTTGCGCAGTTCCCCGCGCCCCTCAACCCGCTCTCGGCCTGCGAGCCGTGGTCGCTTTTGCGCAGTTCCCCGCGCCCCTAAACCCTCTCGATCCTGCGGGCCGTGGTCGCTTCTCGCGCAGTTCCCCGCGCCCCTAAACCCTCTCGATCCTGCGGACCGTGCTCGCTTCTCGCGCAGTTCCCCGCGCCCCTAACTACTCGGTGCTGGCCCGCATCGGCCACCCCAGCCCGTCCGGCGATTGAGGACGAGCGCCGTTCAGGCGCGATACGGGGTCTGGGGCGGAGCCCCAGGAGGCCCGGGCCATCCAACCCTGCGCCTACGGGCGGGTGGGTGGGCAAAGGGGCTCGGGGTCTGGGGCGGAGCCCCAGGGGCCGCACCCTTCAACCCGCTGTACGGGCGGGTGGGTGGGCAAACGCCCGGGGGCTGGGGCGGAGCCCCAGGGGGCCGAACCGAGCAACCCGCTGCACGGGCGGGTGGGTGGGCAAGCGGCTGGGGCGGAGTTCCAGGCGGCCAACCCTTCAGCCCGCTGCACGGGTGGGTGGGCGGGTGCCGTCGCGCATGCGGAAAGGGCCCGCCGGACCTGGTGGTCGGCGGACCCCTTCGGGGACGGCGGCTTACGGACTAGCCGCGACGCTTCTTCAGCGCATCCCCACCAAACTTGATGACGAGGCAGACGACGACGGTGACGGCAAGACCGATGATGAGGTGGCTCATGGTGTCCTCCAACGGACGTTAAGGGGTGGGGGGTTGGATGGTGCGGCGGAAACCGGGGGTCAGGCGCGGGCGCCGGCGCGCTGCGCGGCGAGGACCGCCCACAGCGCCCCCGGAGTCGCGAAGGTCGCGCCGGTGAGCTGACCCTCGGGAATCTCCAGGTCGTACTGGTCCTCAAGACGGACCAGAAGCTCGATCGTGGCCATCGAGTCGAGGCCGACGGCCTTCAGGTCGAGCGCGGGATCCAGCGGGCTCGTGACACGCGGCAGGACCGAGGTCAGCAGCTGCTCGAAGCCGGCGTCCCACGAGACGTCAGTGGTGGTCATGGCTCAATCTCCTTACGGGAGCGGGGCGGGGCGGTGATTACTTCTGTTCGCGGCGCAGGCGCTGCTTGTCGGTCTTGCCGTTCGGGGTGAGGGGGAGCGCGTCGAGCAGATGGCACGCGGCGGGGACCTTGGCGGCCTCAAGGCGCTCGGTGAGCTGCGCGAGCACCTCGTCGGCCGAGAGCTCGGTGACGGCGTACAGCGTGAGGTCCTGGCCCTCGGCCGGGGCCAGGGCGGCGGCGGCCGTGACGCCCTCGATGTCGAGCGCCGCCGTCTCGATCTCCAGGGTGCCCATGCGGACGCCCTTGCGCTTGAACAGGTCGTCGCGCCGGCCCTCGAAGTAGAGGTGGCCGTAGGCGTCGAGATGTCCGTAGTCGCCGGTGTGCAGGGTGGTCTCGCCGGTCACCGGGTCGGGGCGGAACCGCAGGGCGGTCTGCTCCGGGGCCTGCCAGTAGCCGGTCATGATGTGCGGTCCGCGTACGCAGATCTCGCCGACCGTGCCGGACGGCAGGAGCCGGCCGTCGTCGTCCAGGATCAGCACCTCGGTGCCGTCGAGGGCGCGTCCGACAGAGCCGGGGCGTACGAGGTCGCCGTCCGGTTCGAGGACGGTGATGCGCTTGCACTCGGTGGTGCCGAACATCGGCGAGACCTGGGCCTTGGGGAACGCGGCCCGCAGTTGGGCGATGACGGGCCCGGTCAGAGCCGCGCCGGTGTTGGTGAACAGCCGCACCGGGGGCGCCTCGCGGCGGTCCCGCTTGGCGAGCGTGAGCAGCATTTCGCCGAGCGAGGGCACCAGGGGGACGACCGTGACCCCGTACTCGTGCAGCGTGGACAGCAGCCGCACATGGCGGTCCGGTGAGGTGAGCACCACCTGGGCGCCCGCGATCACGGACAGCAGGATCTGGTAGAGCCCGTAGTCGAAGGAGACCGGCACCGCGACGAGGACGACATCGTCCTCGCGGTAGTCGAGCCGGGCCTGGATGGCGCGGGCGGCGAAGACGATCGGGGCGTGCGTGCTGACCACGGCCTTGGGCGCGGAGGTGGAGCCGGAGGTGTAGATGAGCAGGCCGAGGTCGTCGGGGGCGACGGGCGCCTCGTCGGCGGCGAGGGACGCGTCGTACAGCGCCTCGGCGCCGCGGCGTACCACGTCGAGCTCGAAGACCGGACGGCCCGTCAACTTCCGTAGGATTGCGGTGTCCTGGGCGTCCTGGCCGATCACGAGGACCGGGTCGCAGTCCGGCACGACGGTGTTCAGGTGGAAGCGCTTCATCGCCGGGTTGACCGGCACGAAGGCGATGCCGCGGCGCAGCGCGCCGAACATCAGGGCGGTGAATTCCCGGGTGTTGCCGACGCGGACCAGGATCCGGTCCGCGTGTCCCACACCCTGGGCGGTGAGCCAGTCGGCGTACGCCCGTGACCAGGCGTCCAGTTCCGCGTAGGTCCATACGCCCGAGGCGTCGCGCACCGCGGGGGCGTCGGGCCGGGCGGCCACGGCGGCCGCGAGCAGTCCGTGGACGGTGTCGGTGCCGGTGTCCGCGGCAACCAGCGTCTGAGTCGTCATCCAGCAACCTCGTGGTCATCGGAACGGAATGTTGGTCACCCTGAGCGTGGGGGGGTTGTCTCGACCCCGGGTCGAGGGGCGGTGGATGCGGGCTGCGGAGCGGGGTGGTGCGGTTCGGTTTCGGCTGCGGGCCGTGCGTGGCTGGGCGCGCAGTTCCCCGCGCCCCTTAGCAGCGTTGCGCTTACCGGGTCGGGTGGTGCGGTTTCGGCTGCGGGCCTTGCGTGGCTGGGCGCGCAGTTCCCCGCGCCCCTAGCAGAGCTGCACTTAACGGTCGTGTGGGGCTGGGCGCGTAGTTCCTCGCGCCCCTGGCAGCGCTGCACTTAGCGGGCCGCCTCCTTCGAGCCTCCCTCGGATCTCGCTCGAATCCATCACAACCGAGCCGCCTCGTGCGGGACTTGAGGGCGCCTTGAGCGCCGCGGGCCTGCCCGGGACTCGAGTCCGGTGCGAGGGGGCGTCCCATGGTGTCGCCGGGCAGCAAGCCCCCATGGTGACGACCCCGCCGCGACGACGTCCGACGGGGAAGGAGGCAGCGCTAAATGAACGCGGATTCCCGGCAGACCGGCAGCCACGGTGCGGACGGCTCGGCAGGTGAGCGGCCGCTGGACTTCGGTGTCTTCTTCTTCGCCGCGGTCGGCGACCGGGCTGAGGAGACCTACCGGCTGATGCTGGACGCGGCCCGCCGCGCCGACGAGCTGGGCTTCGGTTTCGTATCGACGCCCGAGCGGCACTTCCACCGCTTCGGCGGCGCCTTTCCCAACCCGGCGGTGACCTCGGCGGCCATCGCCGCGGTGACGAGCCGCATCCAGATCCGGGCCGGCAGCGTCGTGACGCCGCTGCACCCGGCCGCCCGCATCGTCGAGGACTTCGCGATGGTGGACGGCATCTCGGGCGGCCGGGTCGCGATCTCGGTGGGCTCCGGCTGGAACGTCAACGACTTCGTGATCGCGCCGGAGAAGTACGAGACCCGGCGCGAGCAGATGATCAAGGATGTCACCGACATCCGGACCGCCTGGCGCACCGGGCACTGGACCGGGCCCAACCCGCTGGGCGTCGAGACCACGCTGCCCGTCTTCCCGCGCCCGGTGCAGGACGACCTGTCGGTGTGGGTGACCGCCTCCCGCAGCGAGGGCACCTTCCGCGAGGCGGGCCGGCTCGGCTGCAACATCCTGACGCATCTGGAGAACCAGGACGTCGAATCGCTCGGCGACAAGATCGCCCTGTACCGGTCGGCGCGCGCCGAGGCCGGCTGGGACGGGCCGGGCAAGGTCACGGTCATGATGCACACCTACGTCGCCGACGACGCGGCGACCGCCCGCGAGGTGGGCGGCGGCGCCCTGCGCGACTATCTGCTCTCCGCCATCGACCTGGAGGCCCTCGCGGTCGAGGCCGGCGGCCGCATGAGCGGCAACAAGCAGGGCCGCGAGGTGCTGTCCGCCGTGAAGGCGCAGCGCAAGCTCGCCGAGCTCGGCGTCAACCGCTACCTCTCCGGGAACTCCCTGATCGGCTCGGTCGAGGAGTGCACCGAGACCGCCCGCCGGGTGCGCGCGGCCGGCGTCGACGAGATCGCCTGCCTGGTGGACTTCGTCGCCGACCCCCGTCTGGTGCTCGCCTCCCTGGAGCGCGTCGCCGCGGTCCGCCGCGAGGCCGCGCGGGCCGCCGAGCCGGTCCTGGCCGCCTGACCCCGGGCGGCCCGCCCGCCCCCGAACCCAAGCGCCTCTCCCCATCCTTGATCAGGAGGTTGTCCATGGCGACGATCCTCGCCGTCTCCGGCAGTCCCTCGCCGGTCTCCAGCACCCACCAGGTACTCACCCTCGCGGCGGACCGGCTGGCCGACCGCGGGCACCGGGTGGAGACGCTCGCCGTACGCACCCTGCCCGCGGCCGAACTCCTGCGGGCCGATGCCCACCACCCCCAACTCGCCGAAGCAGCGGACCAGTTCGCGCGGGCCGACGCCATCGTGCTGGCCACCCCGGTCTACAAGGCGGGCTACTCGGGGCTGCTCAAGTCCTTCCTGGACGTACTGCCGCAGTTCGCCCTGGAGGGCAAGGTGGTGCTGCCGCTGGCCACCGGCGGCTCGCTCGCCCATGTGCTGGCCCTCGACTACGGGCTGCGGCCGGTGCTGATGTCGATGAAGCCGCGGGCGGTCTCGGAGTCGTTCTTCGTGCACGCGGGCGGCATCCGCAAGGGACCGGGCGGCTTCGCCGGCCTGGAGCCCGACACCGAGGCCCTGCTGCACGAGGCCACCGACACGTTCGCGGGTCTGGTGGAGAGCCTCACCCAGGCCGCCCTTTCCTCCGTCCGGCTGGTGCCCGCCGCCTGACCCACGACCGCGGGGGCGTACACGGCCTCCAACGTCCCCCATTCATCCGCCTGTTGATGCGTTGATCACGACAGAACCCGGCAAGAACCCCACAGAAGAGGACCCCTCCATGAAGGCTCTGGTTCTGAGCGGCGGTACGGGAAGCCGACTGCGCCCGTTCAGCTACTCCATGCCCAAGCAGCTCATCCCGATCGCCAACAAGCCCGTCCTGGAGCGGGTGCTCGACAACATCCGCGACCTCGGTGTCACCGAGATCGGCATCATCGTCGGCAACCACGTCGAGGAGATAGCCGAGGCACTCGGCGACGGCTCCCGGCTCGGCGTCGAGATCACCTACATCCCGCAGGAGAGCCCCAAGGGTCTCGCCCAGTGCGTGCAGCTCGCCCAGGACTTCCTCGGTGACGACGACTTCGTGATGTACCTCGGCGACAACATGCTCCCGGAGGGCATCACCGAGGCCGCCGCCGAGTTCCACGCGCTGCGCCCGGCCGCCCAGGTCCTGGTCGCCCAGGTCGAGGACCCGCGCGCCTTCGGCGTCGCGGAGGTCGACGCGACGGGCGTCGTGGAGCGGCTCGTCGAGAAGCCCCCGGTGCCGCGCTCCAACCTGGCGCTCATCGGCGTCTACTTCTTCACCCCGGCCATCCACGAGGCGGTCGACTCGATCGTGCCGAGCGCGCGCGGCGAGCTGGAGATCACCGACGCCATCCAGTGGCTGGTCACCAACGGCTCGACCGTCCGGGCCCAGGAGTACCGCGGGTACTGGAAGGACACCGGCCGCGTCGAGGACGTCCTGGAGTGCAACCAGATGCTCCTCGACGGCATCGAGCGCCGGGTGGACGGCGAGGTCGACGACCAGAGCGTGCTGATCGGCGCGGTCGTCGTCGAGGCCGGCGCGAGGATCACGCGGTCCTTCGTGGAGGGCCCGGTCGTCATCGGCGCGGGCACGGTCCTGGAGGACAGCCACGTCGGGCCGCACACGTCCATCGGCCGGGACTGTGTCCTGTCCGGCACCCATCTCGACTACTCGATCGCCCTGGACGGTGCGACGATCTCCGCGGTGCGGGGCCTGCACGGCTCCCTGCTCGGCAGGTCCGCGGCGGTCACCGGCATCGACCTGGCCAGCCGACACCACCGCCTGGTGGTCGGCGACCACACCCGCGTGGAGGTCGCGGCATGACGCACCCCGGCACGGACAAGAACGGCACGGACGAGAACGGCACGGAGAAGAACGGCACGGAGAAGAGCGGCATGAACAAGATCCTGGTGACCGGCGGCGCGGGCTTCATCGGCTCGCACTACGTCCGCACGCTCCTCGACGGCGGCTACGAGGGCTACGAGAGTGCCGAGGTCACCGTCCTCGACAAGCTCACCTACGCGGGCAACCGTGACAACCTGCCCGCCTCGCACCCCCGCCTGGCCTTCGTCGAGGGCGACATCTGCGACCTGGAGCTGCTTCTGGAGCTGTTCCCCGGCCACGACGCGGTCGTCCACTTCGCGGCGGAGTCCCATGTGGACCGCTCCCTGGAGTCGGCCGCCGAGTTCATCGCCACCAACGTCGGCGGCACCCAGAACGTGATGGAGGCCGCCCTGCGCGCCGGCGTCCAGCGCGTGGTGCACGTCTCCACCGACGAGGTGTACGGCTCCATCGACGAGGGTTCCTGGACCGAGGAGTGGCCGCTCCTGCCCAACTCCCCCTACGCCGCCTCCAAGGCGGGCTCGGACCTGATCACCCGCGCCTACTGGCGCACCCACGGCCTGAACGTGTCGATCACCCGCTGCTCCAACAACTACGGCCCCTACCAGCACCCCGAGAAGCTCATCCCGCGCTTCGTGACCAACCTCCTCGAAGGCGAGACGGTCCCGCTGTACGGCGAGGGAGCCAACATCCGCGAGTGGCTGCACGTCGACGACCACTGCCGCGCCATCCAGCTCGTCCTCACCAAGGGCCGCGCAGGCGAGATCTACAACGTGGGCGGCGGCAACGAGCAGACCAACCGCCAGATCACCGAGCGTCTCCTGGAGCTGACCGGCAACGACTGGTCGAAGGTGGTCCGGGTCGCCGACCGCAAGGGCCACGACCTGCGCTACTCGCTCAGCGAGGCGAAGATCGCCGAGGAGCTCGGCTACGCGCCGCGCATCTCCTTCGAGGACGGCCTCGCCGAGACCGCCGCCTGGTACCGGGACAACCCCGGCTGGTGGAAGGCGGTCAAGCACGCGCCGCAGGAGGGCCAGAAGTGACACAGCTCGACGCGACGGCGCCCGCACCCCAGGTGCTGGTCGTGGGCGCCGGCCCGGTCGGTCTCAGCGCCGCCCACGAGCTGGCCCGGCACGGCGTCCGGGTCCGGCTCGTGGACGCGGCGGCCGGCCCGGCCACCACCAGCCGGGCGCTCGCCACGCACGCCCGCACCCTGGAGACGTACGACCAGATGGGCATCCTGGACGAGCTGCTTCCGCGCGGCCAGCGCGTGGAGCACTTCACGCTGCACCAGAACGGCCGGCGCCTGATCCGCTTCGACACGGACTACAGCCGGCTGCCCACCCGCTTCCCCTTCACGCTCATGGTCGACCAAGTCATCACCGAGGAGGTGCTGCGGACCGCGACGGCCCGCCGGGGTGTGGAGATCGAGTGGGGCGTACGGCTCACGGAGTTCGAGGACCTGGGCTCCGACGGCGTACGGGCCCACCTCGTCCACGCCGACGGTTTCGCCGAGACGATGACGGTCGACTGGCTGGTCGGCACGGACGGCGGCCACAGCACGATCCGCAAGCAGCTCGGCCTGAAACTCGAAGGGGAGTCGAGCGAGACCTGGCTCATCGCGGACGCCACCGTCCACTGCGACCTGCCCAAGGACAGCATCCACTGGATGCGTACGCCCACCGGCACCGTGATGATGGTGCCGTTCCCCGAGCCCGGCAAGTGGCGCCTGCTCGACACGGCGGAGACGTCCTACGGCGGCGACGACGCGATGGTGGCGCGGCGCTTCTCGGCGAAGATCAGCACCGGCACGGGCAGGCCCGCGGTGGTCGAATCGCCGTCCTGGGTCTCGGTGTTCACCATCCAGCAGCGCATGATCGGCCAGATGCGCAACGGCCGTGTCCTGCTGGCCGGTGACGCCGCGCACGTCCACAGCCCGGCCTCCGGGCAGGGCATGAACACCGGTGTCCAGGACGCGGTCAACCTGTCCTGGAAGCTCGCCACGGTCCTGCGCGGCGAGGCCCCGGAGGCCCTTCTGGACAGTTACAGCGACGAACGGGTGCCGGTGGGGGCGGAGTTGCTGCGCACCACCAAGATGGCGACGATGCTGGTCCAGTTGCGCAGCCGCAGGGCGGCGGCCGCGCTGCGCGCCGCGTTCACGGTGCTGCGTTCGCTGCCGCCCGTCAAGGGCCGCATCCAGCGCAAGATCATGGGCGGCATGTCGGCGCTCGGCCTCGGCTACGCGGCGGGCCCGCTCGCCCACGCCTCGACCCCCTCCGCCGGGGTACGCCCCGGCGAGCGGGTGGCCCGGGTCACGGCACCGGACCTGGCCGCGAGCCCCGGCTGGCAGGAGCTGGTGTCCGAACTCCAGCGCCCGCAATGGCTGTTGCTCACCTTCGGCCCGGCCCCCGAGGACCACTTCGGCCCCTCGGTACGCGTCCGCACGGTCAACGCCCCCGGCCCGGACGCCCTGTCCGACCCGGCCGGCCACCTGTCCACTGCCCTGGGCGCCCCCTCGGGCACCTGGCTCCTGATCCGCCCCGACGGATATCTGGCCGCGCGGGGCACAGCGAAGGAGTCCCCGTCGACCGCCCTGACCACCCTGGGAATCCACCCTGCGCCGTCGCCCCAACTGGCCTACTGAGAACACGACTTGGGCCCGCCCTCGGCAACCCCGGAGGCGGGCCCAAGCGACGTGCGCGCCGGCAGCCGGGGCTCCGCCCCAGACCCCGGGCGCGTCTTCCCACCCACCCGCCCGTGCAGCGGGTTGGTTGGTTCCGGGCTCCCTGGGGCTCCGCCCCAGACCCCGTTCGCGCCTCAAGGGCGCTCGTCCTCAATCGCCGGACAGGCTGAAGTGCTGCCCAGCGCCAAGTGGTTAAGGGGCGCGGGGAACTGCGCGACCAGCCACCCACGGCCCGCACCCGAAAAAGGGGCCCTGGGGCTCCGCCCCAGACCCCGATCGCGCCTGAACGGCGCTCGTCCTCAATCGCCGGACAGGCTGAAGTGCTGCCCAGCACCGAGTAGTCAGGGGCGCGAGGAACTGCGCGACCAGACACGCACGGCCCGCAGACGGCAACGGGTTTTCAGGGGCGCGGGGAACTGTGCAAAAAGTGGCCGCGGCCCGCAGACGGCGTACACGCGCCCGACGGCCGAACCTACGCGGCCCGCCGAGAACCCTCGGAACCCCTCCCGTAGAGGGAAACGCACTGCGCATACGTGGGCAGCAACCCGAGCCCCGCAGCCTCACCCACCGTAGGCGCCCCCGCATCCTTCTCCGACAACACCGGCTCCCCCGTGAGCCAACGCGCCCAGGCAATCCCCAGCTCGGGGTCGAGCGCCCGCAGATCGAGCTGCGTACCCGGCACGTACTCGGTGGAGCAGAGATAGCTGATGCACGTGTCGTCGGTCAGCGCCACGAACCCGTGCGCCAGTCCCTCCGCCACGAACATGGCCCGCCCCTCCCGCGCGTCCAGGATCGTCGTGACGTGCTCACCGAAGGTGGGGGACCCCACGCGCACGTCGACGACCACGTCGAGGAGCGCCCCGCGCACACAGCTGACCAGCTTGGCCTGGCCCGGCGGGATGGTCACGCCGTGCAGCCCGCGCACCGTATTGCGCGAGGACGCCGAGTAGTTGACCTGGCGCGGCACGAACGCGTGCCCGGTCTCGGCGGCGAGCAGGTCATAGCGGTACGACTCGTGGAAACTGCCGCGGGGGTCCGTCAGCAGCTTCGGCATGATGCGGTACGCGTCCGGTACGGCGGTCTCTTCGATCCTCATGCTCCCGCACGGTAGGCGCCCCGACTCAAGTTCCGGTAGCGCCATCCACCACCTCCAGCGGTGCCCGAGCGTCACCCGTCACAGTGCCGCTCAAACCGCGCATACAGGAGGTAGCCACGGTGTCGGTGAACGACCGAAGAACAGGCGGCAGAGAAGGTGGCGGCGCCGGATCGGTGGTGGTGCTCGGCGCCACCGGGTTCGTGGGCCGGCACATCTGCGAGGTGTTCGACGCTGTGGGCTGGACGGTGACCGGCGTCGCCCGCAGCACCCGAGAGGCCTCAACTCCGTACAGCGTGCGTGCACTTGACGTGGTGAGCGCCGAGCCGGAGCACATCGCGGCGCTGTTCGGCGAGTGCGGCGCGCGGGTGGTGGTGAACGCGGCGGGCGCCGTGTGGCAGGCCACCGAGGACGACATGACGCGCGCCAACGCCGACCTGGTGGAGCGCCTGGTCGCCGCGACCGCCCCGCTCGACGCGCCGCCCCGGCTGATCCAGCTGGGCTCGGTGCACGAGTACGGGCCGGTGCCGCGTACCGGCATCACCGAGGACACCCCGACCGCGCCGGTCACCCCGTACGGCCGCTCGAAACTGGCCGGGGCCCGCGCGCTGCTCGACGCGGCGGCAGCGGGGCGGGCCCGGGGTCTGGTGCTGCGGGTCTCCAATGTGTCGGGGCCCGGCACCCACCGGGCGAGCCTGCTGGGCATGGTGGCCCACCACCTCGTCACGTCCGCCCCCGAACCCCTGCGGCTCGCCCCGCTCCTTGCCCACCGTGACTTCGTGGACGTACGCGACGTGGCGGACGCCGCGCTCGCCGCGGCCGGCTCCGAGGCGAGCGGCCAGGTCCTCAACATCGGGGGCGGGCAGGCGACGTCGGTGCGCTCCCTGGTGGCCAGGCTCACCGAACTCGCGGGCGCCACCGCCGAGATCGTGGAGGCGCCGAGCGCGGGCGGACGTCCGCCCGAGGCCGAGTGGCAGCGCATGGACATCGGCCGGGCACACCGGCTGCTCGGCTGGTCACCGCGGCGGAGCCTGGACGATTCGCTGCGCGACCTGCTGGCCCACGCCCGCCTCGCCGCGCATCGCGAGCCGTTGTCCAGTGCCTTTCAAGTCCTCCCCACAACGATGGCCGTGTCGGATCACCGCTGAGGGCTTCGTGCCGAACTGACGACCATGGAGGCAGCCAAGATGAGTGACACCAAGGCACGGATTCTCGAACAGGTGCGGGAGTACCACCTGGAGAAGGAGCCGTCCCGTGAGTTCGTGCCGGGAGTCAGCGAGATCTGGCCCTCCGGCGCGGTCCTGGAGCCCGCCGACCGGGTGGCTCTGGTGGAGGCCGCGCTGGACATGCGGATAGCCGCCGGCACCAGCTCCCGCAAGTTCGAGTCCCGCTTCGCCCGCTATATGAAGCGGCGCAAGGCCCACCTGGTGAACTCCGGTTCCTCGGCCAATCTGCTCGCCATGTCGGCGCTCCTCTCGCCGCACCTGGAGGACCGCCGTCTCAAGCCCGGCGACGAGGTCATCACGGTGGCCGCCGGCTTCCCCACCACGGTCAACCCGATCCTCCAGAACGGTCTCGTCCCGGTCTTCGTCGACGTCGAGCTGCGGACGTACAACACGACGGCCGAGCGCATCAAGGCCGCCGTCGGTCCCAAGACCCGCGCCATCATGGTCGCGCACGCGCTCGGCAACCCCTTCGAGGTCGCCGAGGTCGCGCAGATCGCCGAGGAGAACGACCTCTTCCTCATCGAGGACAACTGCGATGCGGTCGGCTCGCTGTACAACGGTCAACTCACCGGCACCTTCGGCGACTTGACGACCGTGAGCTTCTACCCCGCGCACCACCTGACGATGGGTGAGGGCGGCTGCGTGCTGACCTCGAACCTGGCGCTGGCCCGCATCGTGGAGTCGCTGCGCGACTGGGGCCGGGACTGCTGGTGCGAGCCGGGCGAGAGCGACCGCTGCTTCAAGCGCTTCCAGTACCAGCTGGGCACCCTGCCGGCCGGCTACGACCACAAGTACATCTATTCGCACATCGGTTACAACCTGAAGGCCACCGACCTCCAGGCCGCGCTCGGTCTCACCCAGCTCGACAAGGTCGACGACTTCACCGCTGCCCGCCGCCGCAACTGGCAGCGTCTGCGCGAGGGCCTGGAGGGTGTGCCGCACCTGATCCTGCCGGAGGCCACCCTCGGCAGCGAGCCCAGCTGGTTCGGTTTCGTCATCACCGTCGACCCCGACGCGCCGTTCAGGCGCAAGGAGTTGGTGAACTTCCTGGAAGAGCGGAAGATCGGCACCCGCAACCTGTTCGCCGGCAATCTGACCCGCCAGCCCGCCTATGTGGACGCACCGCACCGCATCGTGGGCGACCTGACCAACTCCGACATCATCACCGAGCAGACCTTCTGGATCGGCGTCTACCCGGGGCTCACCGACGAGCACACCGACTTCATGACGTCTTCGATCCGGGACTTCGTCGCCGGCTGGTGACGGACCCCCGACACCCCTCCACCCCAGCATCCTGACGAGGAGAGAGCGTACATGTCGTCGACACTTGCGGAGCTGACTGAGCTTCTGCCGGTGGTCCAGCCCCGTGAGCCGGTGTCGGTCGCCGACCGGATCGCGGCGTCCGCGGCCACCACGGGCGGATCCCTGTCCACGTGGGACTTCCACCAATGGTTCGCCGAGCGCAGGAGGACGGGCGGATTCCGCATCGAGCGGATTCCCTTCTCCAAGCTGCGCGGCTGGTCCTTCGAGCCGGGCACCGGGAACCTGGTGCACTCCAGCGGCCGCTTCTTCAGCGTGGAAGGGCTGCACGTCACGACCGACGACGGCCCCCACAAGGAGTGGTTCCAGCCCATCATCAAGCAGCCCGAGGTCGGCATCCTCGGCATCCTGGTGAAGGAGTTCGACGGCGTACTGCACTTCCTGATGCAGGCCAAGATGGAGCCGGGCAACCGCAACCTGCTCCAGCTCTCCCCCACCGTGCAGGCCACCCGCAGCAACTACACCAAGGTCCACCAGGGCACGGACGTGAAGTACATCGAGTACTTCACGGGCACCGGCCGGGGCCGGATCCTCGCCGATGTGCTCCAGTCCGAGCACGGCTCGTGGTTCTACCACAAGAGCAACCGCAACATGATCGTCGAGGTGGACGGCGACGTCCCGCTGGACGACGACTTCTGCTGGCTGACGCTGGGTCAGATATCCGAACTCCTGCACCAGGACAACCTGGTGAACATGGATTCGCGCACGGTCCTGGCCTGTCTGCCGGCCTACGGCGCGGGCGCCGTGCGGGGGGACGATTTCAGCCAGTCCCTGGCCCGCTCCCGCGACCCCGAGGCGGGCGCCCTGCTCACCGATGTCGACCTCTTGTCCTGGTTCACCTCCGAGCGCTCCCGCTACGACGTGCGCGCGGAGCGCATCCCGCTGGACCAGGTGCCGGGCTGGACCCGTGACGAGGCGCGCATCGGCAAGGACGACGGCCGCTGGTTCAACGTGGTCGCGGTCGAGGTCCAGGCCGGCAACCGCGAGGTGACCAGCTGGACGCAGCCCCTGATCGAGCCGTGCAGCCGGGGCATCGCGGCCTTCTTGACCCGTTCCTTCGACGGTGTGCTGCACGTCCTGGCCAACGCCAAGGTCGAGGGCGGCTTCCTCGACACGGTCGAGCTGGCCCCCACCGTGCAGTGCTCCCCGGACAACTTCGAGGGCCTCCAGGTCCGTCCGCCGTTCCTGGACCTCGTCCTGGAGGCGGCGCCCGAGCGGGTCCGCTACGACGCGATCCACTCGGAGGAGGGCGGCCGGTTCCTGTACGCGGAGAACCGCTATCTCGTCATCGAGGCCGACGAGCAGGACGCACCGATCGAGCCACCGACCGGCTACCAGTGGGTGACGGTCAGCCAGCTGACGGCGCTGATCAAACACGGACACTACGTCAATGTGCAGGCCAGGACGCTCCTCGCCTGCCTCAACGCCATGGGACATCTGACGGATGACTGAACGACCCCTGCGCATCGCCGTCCTCGGCACCGCCGACATCGCCCGCCGCCGGGTGCTGCCCGCCATGGCGGCGGACCCCGACATCGAGCTGACCGCGGTGGCGAGCCGGGACGGCGGCCGCGCTCGGGAGGTCGCGGACCAATTCGGCTGCGCGGCCGTGGAGTCCTACGACGCGGTCCTCACCCGGGACGACGTGGACGCGGTGTACGTCCCGCTGCCCATCTCCCTGCACGCCGAGTGGGCGGGCCGGGCGCTGCGCGCGGGCAAACACGTCCTGGCCGAGAAGCCGCTCACCGCCGACCGGCCCACCACCGAGGCCCTTCTCGACCTGGCGCGCGCCTCGGGTCTGGTCCTGATGGAGAACGTCATGTTCGTCCATCACCCCCAGCACTCGGTCGTACGGGAGCTGGTGACGAGCGGCGCGATCGGTCAACTCCGCGCGTTCAGCGCCGCGTTCGCGATTCCCGCGCTGCCCGCGGGCAACATCAGACACCGCCCGGAACTGGGCGGCGGCGCCCTGCTGGACGTCGGCTACTACCCGGTGCGGGCCGCGCTGTACTTCCTCGGCGCGGGCCTGGAGATCGTCGGCGCCGCGCTGGAGAACACGGGCGGCTCGATGGTGGAGACCTCGGGCGCGGTCCTGGTCCGCTCCCCCGCCGGGGTGCTCGGCCAGCTCGCCTTCGGCATGGAGCACGCCTACCGCTCGGCCTACGAACTGTGGGGCAGCGAGGGCCGGATCCGCGTCGAGCCGGCGTTCACCCCGTCCGCCGACCACAAGCCGATGGTGTGGATCACGGACGCGCACGGGCCGCGCGAACTGACCCTGGCCCCGCACGACCAAGTGGCCGCCACCGTGCGGGCGTTCGTGCGCGCGGTGCGCTCCGGCGCCCTCCAGTCGCCGGACGCCGGGGAGTGCCTGGAGCAGGCGAGCCTGCTCGACGCGGTCCGCGCGCGGGCGACTCGTACGGGGGCCCCGCGTCCATGACGCGCCACCGCGCTCCGCGTTGCCTCTCGACCCCCTTCGACTTCGGATATGGAAAGGACCGACCGTGACCGTGACTGAGCAGCCGTCGCCGGGGACCGCGGCCGTACGCGTCGCCGAACTGCACCTCCTGCGGGAGCAGGCCAGGCTCGGCCCGAGCGAGAAGGCCACCGAGGCCCAACGCGCCAAGGGCAAGCTGACCGCCCGCGAGCGCATCGACCTGCTCCTGGACCCGGACTCCTTCCAGGAGGTGGAGCAGTTGCGCCGGCACCGGGCGGTGGGCTTCGGCCTGGAGGCGAAGCGGCCGTACACCGACGGCGTGGTCACCGGTTGGGGCACGGTGGAGGGCCGCACGGTCTTCGTGTACGCCCATGACTTCCGCATCTTCGGCGGCGCGCTGGGCGAGGCCCACGCCACGAAGATCCACAAGATCATGGACATGGCCATCGCGGCGGGCGCGCCCCTGGTCTCCCTGAACGACGGCGCGGGCGCCCGGATCCAGGAGGGCGTCAGCGCTCTCGCCGGCTATGGCGGCATCTTCCAGCGCAACACCAGGGCGTCCGGGGTGATCCCGCAGATCAGCGTGATGCTGGGCCCGTGCGCGGGCGGCGCCGCCTACAGCCCCGCCCTGACCGACTTCGTCTTCATGGTCCGCGAGACGTCCCAGATGTTCATCACCGGACCGGACGTGGTGCAGGCGGTGACGGGTGAGCAGATCACCCAGAACGGCCTCGGCGGCGCGGACGTGCACGCCGGGGTGTCGGGCGTGGCCCACTTCGTCCACGACGACGAGGAGACCTGCCTGGCGGAGGTGCGGTATCTGATCTCGATGCTCCCCTCCAACAACCGCGAGATGCCCCCGGCGCTGCCCCCGGGCAACGACCCGGCCGACCGGCGCAACGACGTACTGCTCGACCTGGTGCCGGCCGACGGCAACCGCCCGTACGACATGCGCAAGGTCCTGGAGGAGATCGTCGACCACGGCGACCTCCTGGAGGTCCACGAGCAGTGGGCCCGCAACATCATCTGCGCACTGGCCCGGATCGACGGCCAGGTGGTGGGCATCCTGGCCAACCAGCCCCAGTTCCTGGCGGGCGTCCTGGACATCGAGGCCTCCGAGAAGGCGGCCCGCTTCGTGCAGCTCTGCGACGCGTTCAACATCCCGCTGCTCACCATGGTCGACGTGCCGGGCTTCCTGCCGGGCGTCTCCCAGGAGCACGGCGGCATCATCCGGCACGGCGCGAAGCTGCTGTACGCGTACTGCAACGCGACGGTTCCGCGGATTTCCCTGATCCTGCGCAAGGCGTACGGCGGCGCGTACATCGTCATGGACTCCCAGTCCATCGGCGCGGACCTCACCTACGCATGGCCCACCAACGAGATCGCGGTAATGGGCGCGGAGGGCGCGGCGAACGTCATCTTCCGCCGGGAGATAGCGGGTTCGGCCGATCCGGAGGCGGTCCGGGCGGAGAAGATCGCGGCGTACAAATCAGAACTGATGCACCCCTACTACGCCGCCGAGCGCGGCCTGGTGGACGACGTGATCGACCCCGCCGAGACGAGGAAGGTCCTCGCCGCCGCCCTGTCGATGCTGCGCACGAAACACGCCGACCTGCCGTCCCGCAAACATGGCAACCCCCCGCAGTAAGGAGCGAGCGTGTCGAGCGAACCCCTGTTCCGCGTACTGAAGGGCACCCCCACGGAGGCCGAACTGGCCGCCCTCGCGGTGGTCCTCCTCTCCCTGACGGGAGAATCCCCCGCCCCCGCCCTGGCCCCCGTAATCCCCCTGGCCGCGTGGCGCCGCCACCCCTACCACCCCCCCGTAAGCTGGCGCCGAGCAGCCTGACAACCCCCTCGACGCACCCCCGCGACTCTCACGGCCCCGCGTCCGGCTCACTGGGCGCGGGGCTTTCGGAGGGGGCCGGCGAAGCCAGGCCCTTCAGGGACGCGGGGGTGCACCGAGGGGGGCCGGCGCAGCCAGGCCCTCCAGGGGCGCGGGGAACTGCGCGACCAGCCCCGCACGACCCGCAGACGAACCGGGACTCCGCGGGACGCGAAGGCGCGGGGAGGGGGGCCGGCGCAGCCAGGCCCCTCAGGGGCGCGGGGAACTGCGCGACCGGCCCCCCACGACCCGCACCCGAACGACAGCCCAACCCTGCCCCCACACCCCGAAGGGAACCGCGCAATCAACCAGCCCGGCCCGCCCGCGCCGCCCGGGCAATCGCGACGACGGCCTTCTCCAGGGCGTACTCAGGGTCATCCCCCCCACCCTTAACCCCCGCATCCGCCTCAGCCACGGCCCGCAGGGCCAAGGACACCCCATCCGGCGTCCACCCCCGCATCTGCTGCCGCACCCGGTCGATCTTCCACGGCGGCATCCCCAACTCCCGCGCCAGATCGGCCGGTCGCCCACCCCGCGCGGAGGACAGCTTCCCGATCGCCCGCACCCCCTGCGCGAGCGCACTGGTGATCATCACCGGCGCGACCCCGGTCGACAGCGACCACCGCAGCGCCTCCAGGGCCTCCGCGGCCCGCCCCTCCACCGCCCGGTCGGCGACGGTGAAGCTGGACGCCTCGGCCCGCCCCGTGTAGTAGCGCCCGACGATCTCCTCGTCGATCGTCCCCTCCACGTCCGCGCAGAGCTGCGACGCCGCCGAAGCCAGCTCCCGCAGATCGCTGCCGATGGAGTCGACGAGCGCCTGGCACGCCTCGGGCGTGGCCGAACGCCCCAGCGCCCGGAACTCCTGCCGGACGAAGGTGAGCCGCTCGGCAGGCTTCGTGGTCTTGGGACACGCGACCTCCCGCGCCCCCGCCTTCCGGGCCGCGTCGAGAAGCCCTTTCCCCTTGACCCCGCCGGCGTGCAGCAGCACGAGCGTGATCTCTTCGGCGGGCGCGTCGAGATACGCCTTCACGTCTTTGACCGTGTCCGCCGACAGATCATGCGCGTTGCGTACGACCACGACCTTCCGCTCGGCGAAGAGCGAGGGACTGGTCAGCTCGGCCAGCGTGCCGGGCTGCACCTGCTCGGAGCTGAGGTCACGCACATCGGTGTCGGAGTCGGCGGCGCGGGCTGCCGCCACCACCTCCTGCACGGCACGGTCGAGCAGCAGGTCCTCCTGGCCCACGGCGAGCGTGACGGGGGCGAGCGGATCGTCGGTGGAATTCTTCCTGGTGGCCATCGCCGTCCAGCATCCCACGCCCCACTGACAGCCCCCTCCAGCGGCGACCCCACGCCCCCGGGCGCGACCCCGGCCCGCCCTTCGGGCCACCCCCGCATGCCGGAGAATGGCCAGGTGAACGATGTGACCCGACACGTACTGGTACTCCCGGACCGCGACGCCGCCGAGGAGGTGTCCACCGAGCTGACCGATCTGTTCGGCCTCGCCGAGGAGCCCCAGCTGGTGCGCGACGCCCTGGCCGGCGAGGACGACGCCGAGGACGCCCAATGGCTGGTGGTCGTCGAGGACCCGAGCGCCCGGTTCGATCCGAAGGCCCTGGACGCGCTGGCCGCCGAACACGACGGCTGGCTCGAAGCGCCCTGACCCGCGGGGGGGGGAGGGAGGGTGGGCGGGCACGGTGTACGGGCCCGCCCCCAATTCCCCCCGAATCAGCCCGCCTTGGGGACGACCTGAATGTCGAGGTCGATCGAGATCGAGGATCCGATCGCCGCGATCCCCCGCGCCAGCATCGTCTGCCACGTGAGCGTGAAGTCCTCGCGGTGCAGTTCGGTACTGGCCCGGCAGGCCCCCCTGGTCTCCCCGCCGAGCCCGGTGCCCAGGCCCAGGTACTGCGTGTCCAGCGTCACCGTACGGCTCACGCCGTGCAGCGTCAGGCCGCCGATGATCGCCCACCGACCGCCACCCCGGTGCACGAAGCGGTCGCTGTAGAACTCCATCGTCGGATAGCTGCCCACGTCCAGGAAGTCGCCCGACCGCAGGTGGTCGTCGCGCATCGTGACCCCCGTGTCGATGGAGGCGGTGTCGATGATGACGTGCATCGCCGACCCCTCCATGCGCTCACCGATCCGGATGGCCCCGGCGAACGTGTTGAACCGGCCGTGGATCCGGGCGAGGCCGATGTGGCTCGCGGTGAAGCCGATCTGGGAGTGCGTCGGGTCGAGCTCCCACTCGCCCGGGTCCGGCAGCGTCGGCGGGGTGGCGACCTGGAGCGTGATGTCGCCGAGCGAGGCGAGCCCGCTCGCGGTGACACTGGCGTTCCCGTGGAAGGGCGTGTACCCCTCGGCCGTGACGGCCAGCCGGTATTCGCCCGCCGGAACCGTCGTGACGACCGTCCCGAACGGGTCGGTCTCCCCCGCCACGACCTTGCGGCCCGAGGCGTCGCTGACCGTGAACTCGGCCCGCTGGACGGGTTCGCTGACCGGGTCGAGCACCCGGCAGCTGAGCACGCCCGCGGTCGGCGGGACGGAGAGCCCGGCCAGGGGCCCGGAACGAAGCGGAGAACTGGTCGAGCTCTTGCCGAACCAGCGGCTGAACACTGTGCACGCACCCCCGTGCGAAGAAGTATCTGCCGGGCGGTTCGGGTCCGGACATCGTCGTCCGCCCTCGACACCGCAGGTCCCCGGCCCCTTGACGAAGACGCATTCGATCACTGATGTGCCGTTCGAGGCAAACGCGGTACGTGTGCGCTGTTGAGGCACCTGTCACCAGAGGCCCGAATTGGCCATTCCGGTTGCCCGGGCCCCACGGACCACGTACCGGCCCCGCCCCGCCCGGCGGTCCCGTACCGGACCTGGGTCCAGCGCCGATGTCCCCCCTCCCCAACGCCCGCCAACGTGACCGGAACGTCCTTTTCGAGGCGGGCTCGTCTGACCATCAACTCGACTCAAGCGCGCGCTGGTTGGGCCTCAGGGGCCTCGCCCCCGGGGCACCGCCCTCAGCCCGTCACCGACCCCCGTCACCGCGACGGCCCCCTCGGTGTCCGTGCGCAGCACCGCCGCTCCCGCCGCGCGCAGTACGGCCACGGTGCGGGGCGCGGGGTGGCCGTACCGGTTGCCCCGTCCGACCGAGATCAGCGCCAGCCTCGGCCGTACGACCCCGAGCAGCGCGGGATCCTGGTGGGCCGAGCCGTGGTGGGCGACCTTGAGGACGTCCACGGCAGCGAGCCCCGGGTTCTGCCTCAACAGGGCGCGCTGCGACGCCGGTTCGAGATCGCCGGGCAGCAGCAGGGTCAGCCCCGAGCCGGTGCGGACGAGCAGGGTGACGCTGGCGTCGTTCGAGCCGTCCGGGGCCGGCCCCGGCTCGGGCGGCGGCCACAGCACCTCCCAGGAGAGCCCGCCGAGCACCCGCCGCTCGCCGTACCGGGCCGGCACCACCGCCACCCCGGCCGCCGCCGCGGTCCGCCGCACGAAAGCGGCCTGGTCGGGCGGCTCGGCGAACCCCGTCGTCTCGATCACCCCGACGGACCGGCCCCGCAACACCCCGCCGAGGCCGCCCACATGGTCGGCGTGGAAGTGGGTCAGCAGGAGCAGCGGGACGCGGGTCACACCCAGCTCATGGAGACACCGGTCGACCGGCTGGGGCTCGGGCCCGGTGTCGATCACCACCGCGGTCCCCGCGCCCGCGGCCAGCACCGTCGCATCACCCTGGCCCACATCGCACATGGCGTACGACCAGTCCCGCGGCGGCCACCCCGTGACGATCCTGGTCAGCGGGGCGGGCCGCACCACGGCGAGCAGCAGAAGCAGTGCGAGCGAGGCGGCCGCCCAGGGATACCGGAGCAACCTGCGCCCCACGAGCACCACGAGGCCGGTCGCGAGGGCGAGCAGCAACCCCCCGCCCCACCCTCCCGGCCACTGCGTCTGCGCCCCGGGCAGCGCCCCTCCGGTGCGGGCCACCGAGGCGATCCATCCGGTGGGCCACCCCGCGCACCAGGCGAGGACGTGGGCGAGCGGCATCGCGATGGGTGCGGCGGCGAGAGTGGCGAAGCCCAGGACCGTGGCCAGCGCCACCGCCGGCTCGGCCAGCAGATTGCACGGCACGGCGACCAGGCTGACCCGCGCCGCGAACACGGCCACCACCGGCGCACAGACCGCTTGCGCCGCTGCCGCAGCGGCCAGCACCTCGGCCATCCCGTTCGGCACCCCGCGGCGTCGCAGTACCGCGCTCCATCCCGGCGCGATCGTGAGCAGCGCCCCCGTGGCCAGCACGGAGAGCAGGAACCCATAGCTACGCGCCAGTTCGGGCGTGTAGAGCACCAGGAGCAGTACGGCGGCGGCCAACGCGGGGATCAGTGATCTGCGCCGGCCCGTGCCGATGGCCAGCAGAGTGACCAGGCCGCAGGCGGCGGCGCGTAGCACACTCGGCTCGGGCCGACACACCACGACGAAGGCGAGCGTGAGCGCCCCGCCGATCAGCGCGGTCGCCCGCAGGGAGATCCCGAGCCTCGGCGCGAGACCACCCCGCTCCGCGAGCATGGCCCGTCCCGGCGTCCCGATCAGCAGCGCGAGCATGATCGCGAGGTTGCTGCCGGACACGGCCATGATGTGCGAGAGGTCGGTCGCCCGGAACGCGGCACGCAACTCGGGAGTGACCCGAGAGGTGTCGCCGACGACGAGCCCCGGCAGCAGCGCCCGCACATCCGGCGCGAGCCCTTCCGAAGCCTTCCGCAGCCCGGCCCGCAGCTCACCGGCCATGCGCTGTAGGGATGTTGGTGGCCCGGTGACACGGGGTGGCCCGTTCGGCGCTTTCAGTACGGCGGCGACATCCCCCTCACCCGGCGCGAGCCGTCCGCTCACCCGTACCCGCGTCGACGGCAGCAGGCCCTGCCAACTCGCGGGTGCGATCACCAGGACCGGCGTATGGACCCGCTGCGTCCTGCCACCCGGCCCGAGGACCTTCTCCACCTCCGCGTCCACCGCGAACGAGGCACCGCCCCAGCCCGCCGACCGGATCGCCCGGGGATCCGCGCGGACCACCAACTCCACGTCGGCCTGCCGGAACCCGGCCGCGAGCCCGGGCAACGGCCCCCGCCGCACCTCGGCGGCATGCAGCCCTCCGGCCAAGATCCCGACCGCCGCACACGCCAACACCCCCGCGGCGGCCCCTCGATACCGCCGGCCATCTCCTCGCCCCCGATCCCGTTCATCTCGACCCCGTTCACCTCGACCCCGTTCACCTCGACCCTGTTCGTCCAGGCCCTTGCCGTCCCGATCCCTCTCATTCCGGTCCCGGCCCCTCAGAAGCTGCCGCACATCCGGCGCCACGAGGATCCCCGCCAGGGCGAGACACAGCCCGGACCACCAACTCGCCTGATCCAAGGGCCAGTTGAGCGCTGCGGCCGCGCCTCCCCAGGCGCCGAGGGCGGGGCCGATCAGGCGCAGGTCCGTCGGGCCTTCTCGGTAGGGGTTGGCCGAGCCAAGGCGGTGGCCCGCCCCGGCGTGGATCTCTGGGCGGTTCACAGCCGCACCAGGGGTTGCAGGTCGTTGAACCGTCGCGCGCCGATCCCATGGACCTCGCGCAGTTCATCGACGGAGCGAAAGCCGCCGTGCTGGGCGCGGTAGGCCACGATGTGCTGAGCGAGCACGGGGCCGACTCCGGGCAGCCCGTCCAACTGCTCCACCGAGGCGGAGTTGAGACTGATCGGCCCGCTCGCTCCCCCACCCCCCGCGGCGCCACCACCCCCGCTTCCGCTTCCACCGGAACCACTGCCCGACCCCGAGGGAGCCGCACCCGGCACCCCGGCCAGCACCTGTTCGCCATCCATGAGTGGCCGCGCTCGGTTGAGGCTCGTCAGATCGGTGCCGTCCCGCACACCGCCCGCCGCGGCCAGCGCGTCGGCCACCCGGGATCCGCTGGGCAGCCGGTAGATCCCCGGCCGCCGCACCTTTCCGCCCACGTCCACCACGAGCGCTCCCGTTGGCGCCGGCGCCGGATTCGCCAGCGGGTGGGGCATGGCGGTGGAGCTCGGGCCTCCCGCGCCGGGCGGCCCCGTCCCGTTGCCCGCGCTCTTCGCCCCGGACAGCGGGGGTGCCGACCCCTCGACGCGTTCCGACCCCTCGACGCGTTCGGGCGCCCGTACGGACTGGGGGCGCCCGGACCAGAAGTGGTGCACGGCGAACCCCGCGGCCACCAGCAGGACCAGGCACAGCGCGGCCAGACTGCGCGGAGCGAGACCGAGCCTCGTCTGGACCCACACCGGCAGCCGCTCCCGGACGGCCGCCAAGACCCGGTCCCGTACCGCCGTCAGCGCCCGGTCCCGTACCCCAGGAATGTCCGGCTCGGCCCGTACCCCGACGGCCCGCGCTCCGGCCTCGCGCCGTTCGGCGGCGTCGACCGGCTCGGTCAGGGCATCGCGGGACGCGAAGGCCAACTCGCCGAGGGTGCGCGCCGTCGGGGAGACGGGTTCGTGCGGTGGGTCCGCCGTGCCCGGTGGGGAGGGGAGGAACAGTGCGTCCGCGCGCCTGCGGGCGGTCAGGACGGTGACGGGGGCCTGGGCGGCGGCCCGGTTTCGGTGACCGCGGCCCGTGCGGGCCCGGCCGTCGGAACCGGGGGCTCGGCCCGGGCCGCTCGTGGCGGTGCGTGCTGATCGGATTGCCATGTCACGAGAGGCTAGACACCTCGGGCGTAACCCGCTGATCACCCTCAATTTCCGTGGACAACCGGCCAGTTGTGGATAACTCGGTCACCCGTAAGAGGGGGCGAGGACGGCCGGAGGAACGAGCGGTGGTAGCCAGTTGGGGGGGTGAGGGCGGCCGGAGGACGCCCGCAGACAGGCCCCCTCGAAGTGCTCGGTGAGTCGGCCCCGCTCAGCGCGGCGAGACGATGGCCCCCAGTAGACCCGGCCCCGTATGTGCCCCGATCACCGCTCCGACCTCGCTCGTGTGCAGGTCGACCAGGCCCGGTACGCGCGCCCGTAGCCGCTCGGCGAGGGTGGCGGCGCGGTCCGGTGCCGCGAGATGGTGAACCGCGATGTCGACCGGGCTGCTCCCCGCCCGCTCGACCACGATCTCCTCGAGCCGTGCGATGGCCTTGGAGGCGGTGCGCACCTTCTCCAGCAGGTCGATCCGGCCGCCGTCGAGCTGGAGGAGCGGCTTGACGGCGAGGGCCGAGCCGAGCAGGGCTTGCGCGGCCCCGATCCGGCCACCGCGGCGCAGAAAGTCCAGGGTGTCGACGTAGAAGAAGGCGGAGGTCGCGCCGGCTCGTTTCTCCGCGGCGGCCACCGCCTCGTCGAGACTGCCTCCCGCGTCGGCGACTTCGGCCGCGGCCAGGGCGCAGAAGCCGAGGGCCATCGCGACCATCCCGGTGTCGACCACACGCACCGGCACGGGGGCCTGCCGGGCGGCCAGCACCGCGGCATCGTAGGTTCCGGAGAACTCGGCCGACAGATGGAGGGAGACGATCTCGGTCGCTCCCGCGTCGGCGGCCTTGCGGTAGGCGGCCGCGAACACCTCGGGGCTGGGCCGGGACGTGGTGACGGGGCGTCTTTTTTGCAGGGCGAGCGCCAGCGAGCGGGCCGAGATCTCCGTGCCCTCCTCCAACGCCTGGTCCCCCAGGACGACGGTCAACGGCACTGCGGTGATGCTGTGCCGCTCCATCGTCTGCGGCGGCAGATAGGCCGTGGAATCGGTGACGATCGCGACATGGCGGGACATGAGCGGGAGGTTACCCGCCGATGCCGCCGCGCGGCAGTCCGGCCCTGGCGCAATGATCAGTTCGGGTCAGCTCCGACCGGGCTGCACCAGCGCTTCGACCTGGTGTTCACGGGCTCAACTCGTGGCTTCGGGGCGGGGTGCCTTCTGCCATGGGTAGGTCACCGGCGGCTTCGCCGCGTCTATCGCCGGGCCCGGGGTGTCCGAAAGGGCGTCCCAGGACGCGGGTTCGCCCGTGGTCGGCCCCTTGGTCGACCAGTCGCGCAGGGCGCCCGACTCCATCTCGATCTGCTGGCCGAGCGCGGCGAGGTCGTCGTCGGCGAACTGCCGGGCCCGGTCCCGGGCCGCCCAGCGCAGCGAATCGGCGGAGTGCGTGATCCGCTCGGTGCGCTCGCGGAGCTCCGGCATGCGTTCGGCGGTCCTGCGCTTGTCGGGCTCGCGCTCCAGGCGCCTCAGCTCGTCGTCCAGTTCATGGCCGTGCGCGCTGAGCCGCTCGAAGAGGGCGATGGACTCCCTCAGCGACTCGTCCTCGGCCAGGCGCGCGTGCAGCGCCTCCTGGGTGGCCCGCATCGAGGTGCGCAGAGAGAGCCGCAGCTGGGCGAGGTGGCCCGCTACGCCGGGCTGGCCCACGCTCTTGGCGCGCAGCGCGGTGTCCTCGACCGTCCTGCGGGCCTGGGTGACCGTGCGCTCCACTCCGCGCTTGGCGGCGCCGACCGCCTTGACCGTCACGTACACACCGAGCGCCACGAAGGCGACGAACAGCAGCGCCATGATCAGGATCGCGGCTTCCATGAACGTCCCCTCGGTCGGTCGGCTTCGTCCTCTCCACCGTAAACGGAACGGGCAGGCCGTGGGTTCCCGTGGAACCCCCAACCTGCCCGTAGGGGAAAGCCCCAGTGCCGCTTCGGCCGTTACGCGGGGACGATGTTCACCAGCTTCGGCGCGCGCACGATGACCTTGCGGATGCCCGCGCCGCCCAGTGCCGCGACCACGGCTTCGTCCGCCAGGGCCAGCTTCTCCAGCTCGTCGTCGGAGATGGCCGGCGGCACCTCCAGGCGCGCCTTCACCTTGCCCTTGACCTGGACCACGCAGGTCACGGCCTCGTCCACGACGTACGCCGGGTCGGCGACGGGGAAGGCCTGGTGCACCACCGAGTCGGTGTGGCCCAGCTTGCGCCACAGCTCCTCGGCGATGTGCGGGGCCAGCGGCGCCACCAGCAGCACCAGCTGTTCGGCGACCGGTCGCGCCAGCGGGCCGCCCGCCTTGGTCAGGTGGTTGTTCAGCTCGGTGATCTTGGCGATGGCGGTGTTGAACCGCAGCCCCGCCAGGTCGCCGCCGGCGCCGTCGATCGCCTTGTGCAGGGCGCGCAGCGTCGCTTCCTCGGGCTCGGCGTCGGTGACGGTGACCTCTCCGGTCGCCTCGTCGACGATGTTGCGCCACAGCCGCTGGAGCAGCCGGTACTGGCCGACCACGGCGCGGGTGTCCCAGGGGCGCGACACGTCCAGGGGGCCCATCGCCATCTCGTACAGGCGCAGCGTGTCGGCGCCGTACTCGGTGCAGATCTCGTCCGGAGTGACCGCGTTCTTCAGGGACTTGCCCATTTTGCCCAGCTCGCGCTTGACGGGCTCGCCCTCGAA
This sequence comes from Streptomyces hundungensis, assembly GCF_003627815.1. Classification (NCBI taxonomy): domain Bacteria; kingdom Bacillati; phylum Actinomycetota; class Actinomycetes; order Kitasatosporales; family Streptomycetaceae; genus Streptomyces; species Streptomyces hundungensis. The sequence continues at coordinate 5,738,008 of NZ_CP032698.1, read as the reverse complement.
GAAGAACTTGCCCTCGCGCTCCTCGACCTCGGTGGCCGGCACCGGGAAGCCGCGGCTGTCCCGGTAGACGAACGCCTGGATCATGCCCTGGTTGTACAGCTTGTGGTAGGGCTCGGCCGACGAGATGTGGCCCAGGTCGAACAGCACCTTGGACCAGAAACGGGCGTACAGCAGGTGCAGCACGGCGTGCTCGGCGCCGCCGACGTACAGGTCGACGCCGCCGGTCGGCATGGACTCGCTCGGGCCCATCCAGTACTGCTCGATGGCCGGGTCGACCAGCTTGTCGCTGTTGTGCGGGTCCAGGTAGCGCAGCTGGTACCAGCAGGAACCGGCCCAGTTGGGCATGGTGTTGGTCTCGCGGCGGTACTTCTTGACGCCGTCGCCCAGGTCCAGCTCGACGTTGACCCAGTCCTCGTTGCGGGACAGCGGGGTCTCCGGCGAGGTGTCGGCGTCGTCGGGCTCGAAGGTGCGCGGCGAGTAGTCGTCGACCTCCGGCAGCTCCAGGGGCAGCATCGACTCGGGCAGCGGGTGGGCGATGCCGTCCTCGTCGTAGACGATCGGGAAGGGCTCGCCCCAGTAGCGCTGGCGGCTGAACAGCCAGTCACGCAGCCGGAAGTTGACGGTGCCCTCGCCGATGCCGCGCTCGCTCAGCCACTCGGTCATCCTCGCCTTGGCCTCGACGACGCCCAGGCCGTCCAGCGAGATCTCGTCGTTGGCGGAGTTGACCAGCTCGGCCTCATAGGAGGCGAACGCCTCGTCCCACGTCGAGGCGTCGGTGCCGCGGTCGTCGGAGGGCTGTACGACGCAGCGCATGGGCAGCTCGAAGGCGCGGGCGAAGGCGAAGTCACGGGTGTCGTGCGCCGGAACCGCCATGATCGCGCCGGTGCCGTAGCCCATCAGCACATAGTCGGCGATGAAGACGGGAACCTTTTCGCCGCTCACCGGGTTGAGGGCGAACGCACCGGTGAAGACGCCGGTCTTCTCCTTGGCCTCGGCCTGGCGCTCCACGTCGGACTTGGAGGCGGCGAACGCGCGGTACTTGGCGACGGCCTCGGCCGGGGTGGCGTGCCCGCCCGTCCACACCTCGTGGGTGCCCTCGGGCCAGGCGGCGGGCACGATGGTGTCGACCAGCTCGTGCTCGGGCGCCAGCACCATGTAGGTGGCGCCGAACAGGGTGTCCTGGCGGGTGGTGAAGACGGTGATGGCGTCCGAGTCGCCGACCTTGAAGTCGACACGGGCGCCCTCGGAGCGGCCGATCCAGTTGCGCTGCTGCAACTTGATCGCTTCCGGCCAGTCCAGCGCGTCCAGGTCGTCCAGCAGGCGGTCCGCGTAGGCCGTGATGCGCATGTTCCACTGGCGCAGCTTGGACTTGAAGACGGGGAAGTTGCCGCGCTCGGAGCGGCCGTCGGCGGTGACCTCCTCGTTGGCCAGCACGGTACCCAGGCCGGGGCACCAGTTGACGGGCGCGTCCGAGGCGTACGCCAGGCGGTACTCGCCCAGGACGTCGGCGCGCTCGCCGGCGCTCAGCGCGGCCCAGTCACGGCCGCCGGGGACCTCGCGGCTGCCGTCCTCGAAGGCGGCGACCAGCTCGGCGATCGGGCGGGCCTTCTTCGCGTCGGCGTCGTACCAGGAGTTGAAGATCTGGAGGAAGATCCACTGGGTCCACTTGTAGTACTCGGGGTCGATCGTCGCGAAGGAGCGGCGCTTGTCGTGCCCCAGGCCCAGCCGGCGCAGCTGCGCCTTCATGTTCTCCATGTTGGACTCGGTGGAGATCCGCGGGTGCGTCCCGGTCTGCACGGCGTACTGCTCGGCGGGCAGTCCGAAGGCGTCGAAGCCCAGCGTGTGCAGCACGTTGTGGCCGGTCATGCGCTGGTGGCGGGCGTAGACGTCGGTGGCGATGTAGCCCAGCGGGTGGCCGACGTGCAGTCCCGCGCCCGAGGGGTACGGGAACATGTCCATGACGAACTTCTTGGGCCGGGCGGCGACGTCGGGGTCACCGGCCAGGTCGCCCGTCGGGTTGGGCGCCGCGTAGGTGCCGTCGGCGTCCCAGAAGTCCTGCCAGCGTGCCTCGATGTCGGCGGCCATGGCTGCCGTGTAGCGGTGCGGCGCGGCCGTCTCTGCGGCGGCAGCGGTGTTCGTCTCGCTCATGTCCTCAAAGCTCCATCGATCGTCTCTGCCAGCGGTTACGAGCGTTCGTCCGTCGATCCGCCATCGAATCGCCAAACGAAAAAACCCCTCGCACAGGAGGGGGCGCCGCGCCGAGTCCGACCGGATCTCTTCATCGGTCGGGAGTGTTCAGCGCGGCTCGCTAAGCAGAAGGCGTACGGCACGCATGGCGTCAGGGTACCGCAGGCCCCACAAGGCCCGCACGAAGTACCCGTGGGGGGTTCCGGAACCCGGCCGTGGGGGGTGCCGGGGCGAGGTTACTCCGCGTACCGCCCTCTACTGGGGCAACCGTTCAAACCCCGTACTGGCTGGTATGGGGCGACCTAGCATGCCGCCACGGGACCGCTTTGCCGAACCACTCGGAGTCGCCCCACCATGAAACCTCGCAATCCGCTCAACCCGCACCATCCGCGCCACAATCCCGCCCGGGGCCGTCCGGCCCGCAGGGGCGGACTCTCCGCCGCCGCACTGGGCGTCGTCGCCCTGCTCATACCGCCGCTCGCCCTCCTCTCGTCGGGGGCCCTGCGCGCCGCCGTGGACTTCACCTCCGGTGTCCTGTCCCTGGTCTCCCTGACGGCCTCCGTCGCCTGGGGCCTGCTCGCCACCGACCGGCTGTTCCTCACCCCGCGCGACCGCCTGCTGGCCCAGGGCGTCCACCGGGCGACCGCCGTGGCCTCCATCGGCTTCCTCCTGCTGCACGTCACCGTCAAAATCGCGCTCGGCCACGTGGGTCTGCTGGGTGCCGTGGTGCCGTTCGGGCTCGGCCTGACCGGCTCCTCCGGCCTCATCGGCTTCGGGTCGCTCGCCGGGGTCCTGATGGTCCTCACGGCCGCCACGGGCGCGATGCGCAGCGCCTTCACCACCCCGGGCCGCATCGCGGCGCGCTGGCGCGCGGTGCACATGCTCGCCTATCCGGCCTGGTGCTCGGCGCTGGTGCACGGCCTGTACGCGGGGCGACCGCCGGCCGCCTGGGTCGTCACCATGTACGCCCTGAGCCTTGCGGGAGTCGCCGGCGCGCTGGCCGTACGCGCGCTGCCACGCCCGGTCAAGCGCCGCATCGCCGCCCGCCTCGCCTCCTTCCGGCCGCGCCCGGAGAGCGAGCTCGCGGAAGTCCCCGTACCGCCACGGCCCACAACTCCGCCCACGTACGAGACGTCCGCGATGCCGCCGCACCAGCCGCCCTCCTACGAGGCCGCGTACGCGACGCCGTACGAAACCTCTTATGAGGCGCAGCCGACACAACCACTACGTGGTGGCGGCCCTCGCCACGAAGTCCTCGAAGAGGCGCGGCAGTTCGAGGGGGCACGGTATGAGCCCCCGCATGAGGCGCTGCCCCGCTACCGGCCCTCCGAGGCGGCCCCCAGCGGTGCGGGCACCGGCATCTCGGCCGGCTACCGCGCGGTGTCCCTCGCCCCCACCGCACCCGCGGGCCCCCGCTGGCCGGCGCCCTCGCCGCGCCCTCCGGAGTCGCTGCCCGCTTCCGCGCCGTCCACGCCCTATCAGCCGCCGGCCGCCGGCGAGCCCTGGCACACACAGCCGGGCTCCTCGGAAGAACGCCCGTGACGGTGCCCGCAACAGCAGGAGTACGACCATGAACACGCCCCTCCCCGATGTTCCCGAGGTCCGCGTCGTGGGCCTGCCCCATTTGACGGCGGGCTTCGATCTCGTCGAGCGCCTGGCCCTGCCGATGCACCTGAAGGTGCACGGCCCGCTGAAACCGGTCGACGGCGAACGGCTGGCCAAGCTCGCCGACGACATCTCCCTGAACGGTCGCGGCGGCGCCGGTTTTCCCTTCGGCCGCAAACTGCGCGCGGTGGCCTCCGCCGCGATCCGGCGCGGGATACGCCCGGTCGTCGTCGTCAACGCCAGCGAGGGCGAGCCCGCCTGCCGCAAGGACACCGTCCTGGTGTGCCGGGCCCCCCATCTCGTCCTGGACGGCGCTCTGCTGGCCGCTGAGGCGCTCGGTGCCCGCACCCTGGTCGTCGCCGTCACCCGTGATTCCACGGAGGCCTCGATCCGCGCGGCCCTCGCCGAGCGCGGCCTCACCGACAAGCGCGGGCCGGCCCTGCGCGCGCGGGTGGTGCGCACCCCCGAGCGCATGGTGTCCGGCGAAGCCTCCGCGGTGATCCGGGCCGTCGACGGCGGGCCCGCCCTGCCGCCCGGACGCCGCGAACGGGCCGCCGATTCGGGTGTCGGCGGCGCCCCGACGCTGCTGTCCAACGCCGAGACGTTCGCCCAGCTCGCGGTGGCCGCCCGGCTCGGCCCGCAGCGTTTTTGCAACACCGGCGAGCCGACCGAGCCGGGCACGGTGCTGCTGACGCTCTCCGGGGCGGTCGCCCGGCCGATGGTCGTCGAGGTCCCGACCGGGGTGCCGCTGCGCTATGTCCTCCAGTTGGCCGGGGCCCCTTCGCTGCCTCAGGGCGTCCTGACCGGCGGCTATCACGGCAGCTGGCTGAACTCGGTGGCCGCCCATGACGCGGCCGTCTCGCGTGCCTCGCTCTCCGCGCTGGGGGGTGCTCTCGGGGCCGGCGCGATCCTGCCGATCGGTCCGGGTACGTGTGCACTCGGCGAGGCGCTGCGGGTGGCCAACTGGCTGGCGGCCGAGACGGCGGGCCAGTGCGGCCCGTGCCGACTGGGGCTTCCGGCCGCGGCGGGCGGCCTCGCCGATGTGCTGAACGGCGGCGGCCCGGCGGCTCTGGAGGCGCTGCGCGAGGTGACGCGGGCGGTGAAGGGCCGCGGTGCCTGCAAGCACCCCGACGGCTCGGCCCGCTTCCTCGCCTCGACTCTGGCCTCATTCACGGACGACCTGGCGGCCCATGTGCTGGGCGGGGGCTGCGGCAGGCCGACGGTCGGCGTGCTGCCGCTGCCCGCCCCCGGCTACCAGGAGGAGGGCGTGCCGAGCGGCGAGAAGGTGCTGGTGGACTGGACGTTGTGCGAGGGCCACGGCCTGTGTGCGGACATCGTGCCGGAGCTGATCCGCCTCGGCCCCGACGGCTACCCCCTCGTCGCCGACGCCACGGTGCCGATGCATCTACGGGGGCGCGCCCAACGGGCCGTGCGCCGCTGCCCGGCGCTCGCGCTCCGGATCGAGCAGGCCCCGGCCGCGCTCCCCCAGATCAGCCGCAAGGCCCTGGGCAGCGGCCGGAGTTGACCGTTTCCATTTCCGCTTTCGACCGTTTCTGATCATTACCGCGTCCTGAAGGGAACGCGCGCACGCTGAGGTACTTCTTGGGGCCCGCCTCCCCAAGAGGTACCTCGGGCCCGGAGGACCCCGGGGAGGGGACAACGACGGGGACAACAAGGGGGACAACACGAAGGCGGGCCATCCGAATCATCGGATGGCCCGCCTTCTCACTGTGGAGCTAAGGAGAATTGAACTCCTGACCTCCTGCATGCCATGCAGGCGCTCTACCAACTGAGCTATAGCCCCTTGTTTTGTTGCCGTCCGGTTTCCCGCGGCGACATCGAGAACATTACACGGTCCCCCCGGTGCTTCACCAAATCGGTTTCCGTTCTGTACGAAGAAGGACGGTAACGTCCACCTTCGTGACCGTGAAGGTGCTCGCACACACCGCTGCCCGCTTCCCCTCGGCCCGCCGTCCCCTGCCGCTCGCCGCCGCCGTCTGCCTGCTGTCCTTCGCGCTCTTCTGGGCCGCTCAGCGGGTTGCCGGGGTCTCGATGATCGACCTGATGGTCTATCGGGCCGAGGGCCAGACCGTACGGGCCGGCGCCGATCTCTACGCGATGCGCGCGACCGAGGCACGGCTGCCCACCACCTACCCGCCGTTCGCGGCGCTGCTGTTCACCCCGCTCACCCTGTGCGGCGTCCCGGAGCTGCGGGCCCTGGCCACCATCGCCAATCTGGGGCTGCTGCTCGCCCTCGCCCATCTGTCGCTGCGGCTGGCCGGTCGGCGTCGGCCCGGCGCCGCGCTGTGGGTGGCCGCGCTCGCCGTGTGGTGCGAACCGGTGTGGACCACGCTGCGCTACGGCCAGATCAATCTGCTGCTCGCCGTCGCGGTGCTGTGGGACCTCACCCGCGAGCGGGGCCACCGCTGGGCCGGTACCGGCATCGGGCTCGCGGCCGCGGTGAAGCTCACCCCGGCCCTGTTCGCGCTGTTCCTGCTGATCGGCGCGGCCGTCCGGGCGAGGAGCGGCTCCGGCAGGGACCTGCTGGCCATGACCGTGCGGGCCGCCGCGGTGTTCTGCGCCGCCACGGTGGCGTCCGCCGTCGTGCTCCCGTACGACTCGCTGCGTTTTTGGACGGCGACGGTGTTCGAGGCGGGCCGGGTCGGTCACGCCGAGGACACCGCGAACCAGTCGCTGCGCGGGGTGCTGGCCCGGCTGCTGCACACCGGCGAGCCGGGGCCGTGGTGGACGGTGGCCGCGGCCCTCACGGCGGCCCTGGGCCTCGCCGTCGCCGTCCGCGCGGAGCTGCGCGGGGAGCGGGCCTGGGCGGTGGTGGCCTGCGCGGTGACGGCGCTCCTGGTGAGCCCCGTCTCCTGGTCGCACCACTGGGTGTGGTGCGTGCCCGCGGTGGTGCTGCTCGTCGTGGAGCGATCGCGCTGGGCGCTGCTCGGGACCGTCTTCTGCGCGTACGCGCTGTGGTGGGTCCCGCACGGCACGAGTCGGCCCGAACTCGCCCAGAGCGGCGGCCAGATGGCGCTCTCGGCGCTGTATCCCGCGGCCGGGGCGGGACTGCTCGTCCTGGCGGCGCTCAGGCCGTGGCGAAGGAGTAGAAGCGCTTCAGCGTGCAGTGCGCCTCCAGGAGACGGCCGTAGATCGGCTCCCCCTCCAGCTCCCGATAGGTCTCGATCGGGTCGCCCTTTATGATCAGCGCCCTGGCGCATTCCTCGCACCAGTACTGGTAGTCGGTGTTGACCGGATCCATGTCCCTGACGATGGGCGTACCACTGCCGCACCAGTCGCATTTCCGCCTGTGTGCACCCATGTTCAGCTCCAGCTGTGGCCGCAGGCCGTGCACACGTAGGACACGCCGCCGTTGTCGCCGAGCATCTGGGCGACGTGGGCGGAGCCGCAGGAGGGGCAGCTCAGGTGGGCGCCGGACGCCGGGGCTCGCGGACCGCCGGACGGCTGTGGGAATGCGTCGCTCGCGGGCATCGCGCACTCCCTCCCGTTCGGTCCGTCGTCCCCCTCCGGCCGTCCCGATTCTGCCATGCCCTCGCAAGAGGGTCAGTGCTGTCACCGTACGAGACCGGACACGCCGCCCAGGACGGACCCGACCGCGGGAGCGAAGGGGTACTCCTGGGCGCACGGACACCAGCGTGCGCCCCCGTGCCTCGCGACCACCGGGCGGAAGTATCCGTTCAGGGCCCACCCCGGACAACAAGAAGATCCCGCCCCCACGAGGGGACGGGATCCGATTGTGGAGCTAAGGAGAATTGAACTCCTGACCTCCTGCATGCCATGCAGGCGCTCTACCAACTGAGCTATAGCCCCGCTGCTCGCCGTGTTTCCGCCTCTTCGGCGGTCCCGCGCTGCGAACAAGAAGAACTTTAGCCTGTGACCTGCCGGAAAGTGAAATCCGGCCCGCACCGCCTCTGAGCAGCGGTTAGTCGTCGTCGCCGAGGACCGGCTCGGGGAGCGTGCCGGCGTTGTGTTCCAGCAGGCGCCAGCCGCGCGCGCCCTCGCCGAGGACGGACCAGCAGCAGTTGGTGAGGCCGCCCAGGCCTTCCCAGTGGTGCGCCTCAAGACCGAGGAGTCGGCCGATGGTGGTGCGGATGGTGCCGCCGTGACTGACGACGACGAGGGTGCCGCCGTCGGGCAGCTTGTCGGCGTGGCGCAGCACGACCGGGGCGGCCCGGTCGGCGACCTCGGTCTCCAGCTCACCGCCGCCCCGGCGCACCGGCTCGCCGCGCTTCCACGCCGCGTACTGCTCGCCGTAGCGGGCGACGATCTCCTCGTGCGTGAGCCCCTGCCAGGCGCCCGCGTACGTCTCCCGCAGCGCCGAGTCGTGCTCGACCGGCAGGCCGGTCACGGCCGCCAGCTCGGCGGCGGTGGCGGCGGCCCGCTGAAGGTCGGAGGCGACGATCGCGTCGGGCTTGAGCGCGGCCAGCAGGCGCGCGGCGCGATGCGCCTGCCCGATGCCCGTCTCGGTCAGCGCGATGTCCGTGGAGCCCTGGAAGCGGCGCTCCAGGTTCCAGGCCGTCTGGCCGTGCCGCCACAGGACTATCCGGCGGCCCCTGCCGCCCTGGGTGGTGCCGTTCAGCTCAGCTCACCGTCCGTCTCGTCGGCGCCGGTCAGCGCGGCGTGCTCGGCGGCCTTGCCGCGGGTCTTCATGGCGTCGTCCGGGAGGGGCAGCTCGGGGCAGTCCTTCCACAGGCGCTCGAGGGCGTAGAAGACGCGCTCCTCACTGTGCTGGACGTGCACGACGATGTCGACGTAGTCGAGCAGGATCCAGCGGGCGTCGCGGTCGCCCTCGCGGCGCACCGGCTTGGCGCCGAGCTCCTTGTTGAGCCGCTCCTCGATCTCGTCGACGATCGACTTGACCTGGCGGTCGTTGGGCGCGGAGGCGAGCAGGAAGGCGTCGGTGATCGACAGCACATCACTGACGTCGTACGCGATGATGTCGTGCGCGAGCCGGTCGGCAGCCGCCTGAGCGGCGGCGGTGATGAGCTCGATGGAACGGTCCGTGGCGGTCACAAGCAGGCTTTCGTCGGCGGTCAGATCGGATCAGATCGAATTCCAGGATCTCACGGACCGCCGACACTCCCGAAAGGGTTGCTCCCGGGAGTGCCCGGTGCCTCACTTCGTGATCTTGTAATCCTTGCCGATGACGACCGACACGTCGGCGTTGGCGGCCGCCTTGCCCTGCTTGACGGCGCTGTCCGGCAGATTGAGCGTCTTGGCGACCTCGACCGCGCTCGCCCTGTTCGCCGCGTCGCCGTACAGGACCTGGGAGGTGGCCTGCGCGCCGGCGCTTCCGGCGTCGACGAACCCGTAGCCGCCGTTGATCAGGGCGACCCGGGCGGCCTCGGAGGCCTTGGCGTTGCCGCTGGCGTTCTTGACGCCGACCCGCAGCGCGGAGCCCTTGTCGGCCCCGGCGCCGAGCTTGCCGCCCAGGACGTCCTTGACCACGCTGTCGCTGGTCTGCTGGCTGAGCGTGCCGTCGGGCTGCACCGGGAGGAGCGCCGTCTTGTACGCGCCCACCTTGGCGTGTTCGGCGAGCTTGGCCAGCGCGGCCCCCAGGTCGCTGTCCGGCAGCGACGGGTCGAGGATCTGCGCGAGCGTCTGCACGGTGACGGTGGCGGCCTTCGGATCGTCGGAGATCTTGCGCAGCACCCCGTACATCACCGTGCCGAACCGCTGGAGCTGCTTGGTCTCGGGCTCGCCGGGGCCCCGGTAGGTGGCGTAGGCGACGGCCATCTGACCGGTGAGCGTCTGGTCGTCGCCCTTCTTGACCAGCGGATCGCCGCCCTGCTTGGCACCGGGAACGTCCACATCCGTACTGATGTCGATGTTTCCGACGAGGTCGACCAGGTTTTCGAGATACGGGGTGTCAAGGCGCCAGGAGCCGGTGATCTTGGCGCCGAGGAGGGTGGAGAGCGACTCGCGGGTGCTCTGCGAGCCGTCGGCGTCCACCGACTTGCCCAGGGTGGTGCGGTTGCCCTCGTCGTCGGAGACCGCGAGCGAGTTGGGCAGCAGCACGGTGGTGCCCTGCTTGGTGGTCACGTTGTTGACGAGCAGCGCCGTGGAGGTGCCGCCCGCCTTGGTGTTGTGCAGATGGACCACGATGACGTCGCGCTGCTGGGGGCCGGCCGGGGTGGCGGCGCCGTTCTTGGTGTCCGAGGAGGACGAGAGTCCGGGCAGCTTGCCGGCGAACCACAGGTAGCCGATGCCGCCGACCGCGATCAACGCGACGGTCACGATCAGCGCGATGACACGGTGGCGGCCGCGGCGCTTGGCTTCCTCGCGACGCTCGCTGCGGCTCTCGGTGAACTTGAGCCAGTCGATGACGTCTTCGGAGTCCTCGTCGGGTTCCTCGATGAACGAGAACTGCTCGGTGCGGTAGTCGCGTTCGGCGCCGGCACCGTGGTCGTCCCGCCGCTGCTGCGGCACCACGGGCGGGTCCTGCGGCTCGGCATCCGGCGCCGGGGCGGCCGGGACGACCGGCTGCTGCGCGGTGCCGTAGTCGTGCCCGTGGCCCTGCTGCGGAAACTGCTGAGCGCCCTGGAACTCCTGTGCCTGCTGGGCCTGTTGGTGCGCTTGAGCCTGCTGGTGCGTCGGCTGCTGCTGATGCTGGTGCGGCTGTTGTTGCTGCCCGTAGGGGTCGTACGTCGACTGCTGCGGGACATGGGTCTGGTCGTACCCGTACCCCTGTTGCTGTTGCTGCTGCTGGGGCTCCTGGAGTTGGCCGTACGGGTCGTACGCCTGCTGCGGCTGGACCTGCTGGTACACCGGCCGGCCGTACTCGTCGTACCCGACCAGCTGCACCTGCGGCGCATACGGGTCGTACTGGCGGTCGTTCACCGGTGGCCTTCTTCCACTCGCCGACGTACAGGCGGTACAGCTGGACTCACTCGCCGCGATACAGCTGGCGCTTGTCGATGTAGCGGACCACACCGTCGGGAACCAAATACCAGACGGGGTCGCCCTGCGCGACCCGTGCCCGGCAGTCCGTCGAGGAGATCGCGAGGGCCGGCACCTCCACCAGCGAGACCCCGCCCTCGGGCAGCCCGTCGTCCGTCAGGACGTGGCCGGGCCGGGTCACTCCGATGAAGTGGGCCAGCGAGAACAGCTCCTCGGCGTCGCGCCAGGTGAGGATCTGGGCGAGCGCGTCGGCCCCGGTGATGAAGAACAGGTCCGCGTCGGCGTTGAGGTCGCGCAGATCCCGCAGGGTGTCGATGGTGTACGTCGCCCCGCCGCGGTCGATCTCGATGCGGCTGACCGAGAACTGGGGGTTGGACGCGGTCGCGATGACCGTCATCAGATAGCGGTCCTCGGCCAGGGAGACCAGTTTGTGGCTCTTCTGCCACGGCTGCCCGGTCGGCACGAACACGACCTCGTCCAGGTGGAACTGCGAGGCCACCTCACTGGCGGCCACGAGGTGTCCGTGATGGATCGGATCGAACGTTCCGCCCATCACACCGATGCGTCGCTTCACCGGACCGGTAGGCACTTCCTGCTCTCCCATGCGTGCAGAGCCTACTGGCCCGGCTTTTCGGCCCCGACTCAGCGGTCGCGGTTGAAGCGGGTGGTGATCCAGAGCAGGAGGAGCAGGGCGAGCAGCGCACCGCCGCCGGTCATCCAGGGCTGGAGGCTTTCGTGGTTGCCACCGTGCTCGGCGCCGCCTTCGGCGAGCGAGACCAGGTTGGCGGCGGTGCTGTGGAGGCTCATCTTCGGCAGGACCTATCCGGGAGTCGGGGCGGAGACTTCGCGCACATCGTATGCGGGCGGCCCGGGCACGCTCACGCCGACTCAGTCGTTGTGGTTGTCGTCGCCGCCGTTCGAGCGGTATCCGCGCAGCAGGAACCAGGCCAGGAGGGCGGCGCCGACCATGGAGGCAAGCAGCAGGATCCTCAGCAGGGCGCCCGGGCCCTGGCCCGAGGCGTCGGCGAGAGCGGTGACGGCGTCCGGCAGTACGCCCGGAGTTGCGTCCGACATGGCAGGTCTCCTCGAAAGTTATCCACAGGCCCCCGGGCCACGGTATCCCCACCGCCTAGGGTGGATGTCGTCAGGGGGACGAGCCGACGACTCGAACGACAGGGGGCACCCATGACCGAGGACTTCAACGACAACGTGCCGAGCAGGCAGCGGCGCAGGTTTCCCGGGATCTCCTCCCGGGCCTACGAACACCCCGCCGACCGCTCGGCGCTGGTCGCGCTGCGCAGGCTGACCGGCTTCGACACCGTCTTCAAGGCGCTCAGCGGGCTGCTGCCCGAGCGAAGCCTGAGGCTGCTGTTCCTCTCGGACTCGGTACGGGTGAGCGACGCCCAGTTCGCCCATCTCAACTCCATGCTGCGGGACGCCTGTTACATCCTGGACCTGGAGAAGGTCCCGCCGATGTACGTCACTCAGAACCCGCAGCCGAACGCGATGTGCATCGGTCTCGACGAGCCGATCATCGTGGTGACGACGGGTCTGGTCGAACTGCTCGACGAGGAGGAGATGCGCGCGGTCGTCGGCCACGAGGTCGGCCACGCCCTCTCCGGCCACTCCGTCTACCGCACGATCCTGCTCTTCCTCACCAACCTCGCCCTCAAGGTCGCCTGGATCCCGCTGGGCAATGTCGCGATCATGGCGATCGTGACGGCGCTGCGCGAGTGGTTCCGCAAGTCGGAGCTGTCCGCGGACCGGGCCGGGCTGCTCGTGGGCCAGGACCTGAAGGCCTCGATGCGGGGGCTGATGAAGATAGCGGGCGGCAACCACCTGCACGAGATGAACGTGGACGCCTTCCTGGAGCAGGCCGAGGAGTACGAGTCCGGGGGCGACCTGCGTGACTCCGTGCTGAAGATCCTCAATGTGCTGCCCCGCACCCATCCGTTCACCACGGTCCGTGCCGCCGAGCTGAAGAAGTGGGCCGAGTCCCGGGACCACCAGCGGATCATGGACGGCCACTACCCGCGCCGCGACGAGGACAAGGACACCTCGGTCACCGACTCCTTCCGCGAGTCCGCGGCCTCGTACGCCGACGCGGTCAAGAGCAGCAAGGACCCGCTGATGAAGCTCGTCGGGGACATCGCGGGCGGCACGGCCGACCTGGGCGGCAAGCTGCGCGACAGGTTCACCGGCACGGCGACGCGGCCGTCGCCCTCGGACCCGGCACCCGGTCCCGACGCCGAACCGCCGACGGACCAAAAGCCGGGGCAGAACGGGCAGGGCCAGGGCTGAGGGGGCGCCCTCACGGGGGCGATGAAAGGGGGGCGAGCCAAGGGGGGGGCGCGGGCCGGACGTCATCCGCCCGATGACGGCTGGGCCCCGGTGGCCAGGGTGCCGCAGAGCGCCTCGGGGGCGGGGCCGGTCGCGTACGGGTCGGTGCCGGCCGGGCCCCGCGCACTCGCCCGCTCCCCCGCCAGCAGCGGGCGCAGCCGGCTCGCGACCTCGGCCGAGCAGGCCTGCGGACCGGCCTCGACGGTGCTGGACTGGATCTCGGTGCGGTTGACCCGTAGGTCTTCGCGGTCGAGCCGGAAGTGCAGCTCGCGGCGGACCGTGAAGAGCGAGGCGCCGGGCGGGTGCGGGGCGTTCCCGGCGGGCCGCAGGGCGTACACGAAGACGTAGTCGGCGGCGACGGTGAGTGCGTCCGTGCCGGACTCCGCGTAGCTCATCGCCCCCTGGACCCGGATCCGGGGATCGGCGAGGGCCACCTCGGCCGGATCGAAGCGCACCAGCCAGCCGGTCGCGGAGTGCCGGCCGTCACCGGCCGGAGTGGCCAGGCTCTGGTCGAACTGGGCCATCAGATCGGGGTCGAGCAGTACCCGGATCTGGTGGTCGGGGCCGCCGGCGAGGACGTCCGGGTCGAGGGAGGACTTGATCAGGTAGTCCTTGGCGATGGACAGCGCGTTCATCACCTGCGATTCGGAGAAGTGCGCGGTCTTGGCGGCCGACGGCAGGCTGATCCCCGATCCGCCGATCCGGAACTGGGCGGCCGGGCTGTGCGCGAAGAGCCGCTCGGCGTCACCGCCCGGGACCGGGCCCTCGGGGGCCAGCGGGATGACGGTCATCCGCAGCGGCTCGGGGTGGCCGGTGAGCGGCGGCTGGTAGGGGTGGCGGATGCCCATGTAGATGGCGGTGCTGAAGGCTATGAGGAGCAGCAGCACCAAGGCGACGGCGGGTTTGGAGGAGGGTCTGAGGGACCAGCTCGAACGGGACCGCACGGCCCGGGCGTGCTCGCCCATCCGCTCCTGGGCGGAATACTCCTGGAGGCGTGCAGCGCGGACGAACGATTCGTCGAAGACGACGGACCGGTACTCGTCGTCGCCACCGCCGGGGAGGCCCTCCGGTGTCCCCTCGGGTGGCTCTCCGCGCCCTGCCATACCTTCAGGGTAGGTCCGGCGGGGGGTGGGTAAACGCGCTGGTCCACGACAACTTCTGACGATTCCCGACGCGACGGTTCTCGGGTTGTTCAGACGGGCGGGTGGGGCCCGAGGGGCAGCGAATCGGCCGGGGCCAAACCCTCACCCGGCGCCAGGGCCCCCTGTGGTCCCTCAGCACCGCCCGAGGCCGCCCCGCCGACCGACCCCGAGCTCCCCGCCGCGCCGCCGGCACCCCCCGCGCTCCCCGCGCTCCCCGTGCCGGCCGCGATCGTCGGGTTGTCGACGTTGCTCGTGGCCGGGGGCGAGGGCGGGATCTTGTCCTCGTGGTCGGAGGAGGCGCCTCGGTAGACGGCGGAGAAGGCGAGGGCGACCATGCCGATGCCCATGATCACGGCCAGGAGCCAGGCGATGGGCCGGTGCCAGCGGGCGTGCCCGCGGTAGGGGCGCAGGGCGCCGCCGAAGCGGCCGTAGGGGCCGGCTTCGGCGCCGCCGGACAGGCCGGGGCCGCCGAGGTCGCCCGGGTCGCGGCCGGGGCGGTAGGGGTCGGATTCGTAGCCGTCGTCGTAGGGCTCGTCGTCGGGGGCTCCGGCGCCCGCGCGGGCGCGGGCCGCCTCGGCTTCGGCGCGGGCCTGGGCGGCGGCGAGCAGCCGCTCGACGGCGCTGGGTTCATGGATTTCGGCGGCTCGTACGAAGTCCTCGTCGAAGACCACGGAGGCGAATTCATCGTCCGCGCCCCCGCGGTCGTCGTCGGGCTCCCAGCCGTCCGGGAACGGCCCGCCCCCTGCGTCGTCCGGCACCCGTTCAGGGTAGCCGTGGGCGGGCCGGTTTGGGCAGCCGGTGACGGAACTCGCCTGCCGGGAAAGGGAGTCGGGGTGGCTAGCGGATGTGGCCGTCGCCGGTGACGATGTACTTCGTCGAGGTCAGTTCGGGCAGTCCCATGGGGCCGCGGGCGTGCAGCTTCTGGGTGGAGATGCCGATTTCCGCGCCGAATCCGAACTGGCCTCCGTCGGTGAACCGGGTGGAGGCGTTGACGGCGACGGTGGTGGAGTCCACCAGCTGGGTGAAGCGGCGGGCCGCGGCCTGGGAGGTGGTGACGATGGCCTCGGTGTGTCCGGAGGTCCACCGCCGGATGTGGGCGACGGCCGCGTCCAGGGAGTCGACGACGGCCGCGGCGATGTCGTACGAGAGGTATTCGGTCTCCCAGTCCTCGGTCGTGGCTTCCACGACGGTGGCCTTGGAGGCGTCCGCGTAGGCCCGCACGCGTTCGTCGGCGTGGACGGTGACGTTGGCCTCGGCGAGCGCGTTCAGGGCGCGCGGCAGGAAGGCGTCCGCGATGTCCCGGTGGACGAGGAGGGTTTCGGCGGAGTTGCAGACCGAGGGCCGCTGGGCCTTGGAGTTGATCAGGATGTCGACGGCCATGTCGAGGTCGGCCTGGGCGTCGACGTAGACGTGGCAGTTGCCGGTGCCGGTCTCGATGACGGGGACGATGGATTCCTCGACGACGGTGCGGATCAGCGAGGCGCCGCCGCGCGGGATGAGGACGTCGACGAGGCCACGGGCGCGCATCAACTCCCGTACGGAGTCCCGGGATTCGCCGGGTACCAGCTGGATGGCGTCGGCGGGCAGGCCCGTGCCCTCGACCGCGTCGCGCAGGACGCGTACGAGGGCGGTGTTGGAGGCGTAGGCGGAGGACGAGCCGCGCAGCAGGACGGCGTTGCCGGACTTGAGGCAGAGGGCCGCGGCGTCCACGGTCACATTGGGCCGGGCCTCGTAGATGATGCCGACGACGCCGAGCGGGACGCGGATCTGGCGCAGGTCGATGCCGTTGGGCAGGGTGGAGCCGCGGACGACTTCGCCGACGGGGTCGGGCAGGGCCGCCACGTCGCGCACGTCGGAGGCGATGGCGCGGATCCGCTCGGGGTCGAGGGTGAGCCGGTCGATGACGGTTTCGCTGGTGCCGGCCTCGCGGGCCTTGGCGACGTCGAGGGCGTTGGCCTCGACGATCTCGGCGGTCCGCGCTTCGAGGGCGTCGGCGATCGCGAGCAGCACCTCGTCCTTGACCGCGCGCGGAAGTGGCGCGATCTCGGCGGCCGCGGCGCGCGCCCGGTGGGCGGTGCGCGTGACCGGGGACATGTCGTCGTGGGCGGGAGCCGGCGTGGGCGAGGAGTGCGAAGCCATGTCCGCAGGGTAATGCGCGCGGGCCGGGCGTTTCGCCCCGGTTCCACTGACCGAGACGGGGTGGACGGTCGGGTCAGAAGGGGTGGACGCCCACGGGTGCGGCCGGTGGTGGCCCGTACCCCTCGGCGAGCCGCTGGTGGTAGGTGCCGCGGTCGATGACTTCCAGGCCGACGATCTCCCAGGGCGGGAGCTTGGCGGTCGAGCGGTGTTCGCCCCACAGGCGCAGCGCGACGGCTGCCGCGTCATGGAGGTCGCGGGCCTCTTCCCAGTAGCGGATTTCGGCGTGGTCACCGGCGTAGCGGCTGGTCAGCAGAAAGGGATGGTCGTGGGCGAGCTGTTCGAGGCCGCGGCGGACCTCCGTCAGCGGCGCCTCGGCTCCGCAGACGCTGAGCGTGATGTGCCACAGCCTGGGGGTGTCCCCGGCCTTTTCGGGTACCTCTGTGGCTTCGACGTCGGCCCCCGTCCCCACACTGGTCAGGGTCCGCTCAGCCGTCGTCCCTCGGGGCGCCGCCCCCGGGCGCGCTCGTCTCACCGGCGGCCTCCTGTGCTGCTGTGTGCGATGCGGTGCGGTACTGCGCGGGTTCCGGTCCGCGCGTACCCCCGTCTTCAAAGTTGACCAGCCCGAGGCCGGGCGCGGGGTGGTTTTCCTGAAGGTGTCTGTCTTATGGCTGGACTTTCAGCCGTTTCAGGGGTGCAGGACGACCAGATCGTCCCTGTGTACGACTTCGCGCTCGTAGCCGGGGCCGAGTTCTCGGGCGAGGTCGTGGGTGGAGTGACCGAGGAGCCGGGGCAGTTCCTTGGCGTCGAAGTTGACGAGGCCGCGGGCGATGGCGCGGCCCTGGAGGTCGCGCAGCTCGACGGGGTCGCCCGCGACGAAGTCGCCTTCGACGGCGGCGATCCCGGCGGGGAGCAGCGATTTGTGGCCGTCGACGATGGCGCGGACGGCTCCGTCGTCGAGGATCAGGGCGCCTTGCGGGGTGGAGGCGTGGGCGAGCCACAGCAGGCGGTCGGCGGAGCGGCGCCCGGTGCGGTGGAAGTGGGTGCCTGTGGCGCGGCCGGCCAGGGCGTCGGCGGCGTGGCTGGCGGAGGTGAGGACGACGGGGATGCCGGCGGCCGCCGCGATGCGGGCGGCCTCGACCTTGGTGACCATGCCGCCGGTGCCGACGCCGGCCTTGCCGGCGCTGCCGATCTGGACGTGGGCGATGTCGTCGGGGCCGCGTACTTCGTCTATCCGCGAGGTGCCGGGTTTGGCGGGGTCGCCGTCGTAGAGGCCGTCGACGTCGGAGAGCAGGACGAGCAGGTCGGCGCGGACGAGATGGGCGACCAGGGCGGCGAGGCGGTCGTTGTCACCGAAGCGGATCTCGTCGGTGGCGACGGTGTCGTTCTCGTTGACGACGGGCAGGGCGCCCATGGCCAGCAGCTGGTCGAGGGTGCGGTAGGCGTTGCGGTAGTGGGCGCGCCGGCTGGTGTCGTCGGTGGTGAGCAGCACTTGTCCCACGCGTACGCCGTAGCGGGCGAACGAGGCGGTGTAGCGCGCGACGAGGAGGCCCTGGCCGACGCTGGCGGCGGCCTGCTGGCGGGCGAGGTCCTTGGGCCGGCGGCGCAGGCCGAGCGGGGCGAGGCCGGCGGCGATGGCGCCGGAGGAGACGAGCACGATCTCCTTCTCGCCGCCGCTGCGCGCTTTGGCGAGCACGTCGACGAGGGCGTCGACCCGGTCCGCGTCGAGTCCACCGGAGGCGGTGGTGAGCGAGGACGAACCGATCTTGACTACAATCCTGCGGGCCTGTGCCACCTGCTGCCTTGCCACTGTCACACGGTGAAATCTATGTCAGGACGGGCGGTGGGCGCTTGGAGGTTCCAGTCGGCGGACAGTCTCATCAAGGCCGTGCACCTGACCTTTAAGCTCGAAAAAGTGTGAAAACTGGGGATGTCGTGGTGGGACGGGGTGCTGAAGCCCACACGTCCGTACCGTGCGGTTTTATACCGGCCGGGCAAATTTCGCGGCGGAAGTGAAACCTGGGGAGCCGCTACGCCCTCCCTCCTGATGACTGTTCGAACAACTCCATGGCGGACGCCCGGGGGACTCGGGGCACATGGATGCGACAAGGAGCGTGCCGAATGCCGTCGTCACCATCTCGCCGACGTCTGCTACAGGTCGCCGGGGGCGGCCTGGTGGCGGCGCCGTTGGCCTACGGCGGATGGCAGTGGCTGGCACCGCGGGGCGGGGGCGGTCTCGCGAGTCCGTCCACGGGGACGACGACGGGCAAGCCGGCGTCCGATTCGGCCAATCAGGCGTATCTGCATGTGATCGCGCACGCCGACGACAGCATCTACTTCATGAACCCCGACCTGGAGCAGTCGATACGCAGCGGCGCCCTGTCGGTGACGGTGTGCATGACGAGCGGCGAGTCGGACGGACGCAACGCGCCGGGCAAGTCACCGCAGTTCAAGACGGCGAAGACGGACCGGCCGGGTTTCGCGCGGGCGCGCATAAACGGGCTGCGGGCCGCCAACGCGATGATGGCGACGGGTGACGACAACAGCCCGTGGACGGTGGAGCCGGTGGAGCTGCTGCCGGGCTTCCGTTCCGAGCTGCACTATCTGCAATCGGCCCCCCATGTGCAGTTGATCTACATGGGGTTGTGCGAGGCGCGCTATGTGAGCGTGCCGCGCCCGGTGAGCCTGCGGGGTCTGTGGCTGGGCGCCGTCAAGGAGTTGCCGACGCTTCCGGGCACGGGCAGCACGGTGCGGATGCCGCGCGCCTATACGCGTGACCAGATCATCGACGCCCTGGTGGCGACGATCGCGCGGGTGGATCCGACGGTGATACGGACCCTGGATCCCACTCCCCTGCACGCGCCGCGGGAGACGGTGGCGATGATGAGCGCGCCGACGATACTGCGCGGTCTGAGCTATCTGGACCATCAGGACCACACCTCCTCGGCCCAGTTCATGCAGGCCGCCATGGAGCGGTACTGGGGCGGCGGCAAGCGGCGTGCGGCGTCGGTGTCCAGCTACATCGGCTACCCGACCAACTACACGCCGCCGTCGCTGGACGCGGCGACCACGCGGCGGACGGCCCAGTTGTTGAACGCGTACGGCTGGGTGGACCGCCGGGACTGCGGGGACGCCGCGGGCTGCGGTGACCTCAAGGTGGGGGCGAACGGGTTGAAGGGGGGCGGGGCCGGCTGGGCGCGCGGCACCCGTACCCGCGCGCCGGGCACCTCGCGTTGGCTGGCGCCGCTCAAGGACGGCCGGCTGGCCGCGTTCGCGGTGCTCAACGGCGCGGTGCGCTGCTGGGTGGAGCGCGAGGCCGGCAAGGGGCCCTGGGCGGGGCCGTTCGACGTGGTGGGCAGTGCGGGTGGTCCGCTGGATCCGCAGGTGGAGGTGGCGCGTCACCCTGATGGAACGCTTCAGCTGTTCGCCACGCGTACCGTGCTGCCGTTCAAGGGCCAAAAGCACCACAAGGAGTTGGTGTGCGTCCTCCAGAACGGTGTGGGCCCCGAGGGGGCGCCCACGTTCGGGGCGTGGTCGTCGCTGGGCACACCGGATGCGGCTCCCGAGAAGTCGTTGGAGACGGGCTATCCCGCGATCGCCGTCTCCCCGGACGGCACCGTGCACGTGCTGGCCAGGAACTGGGCGGGTGACATCGCGCTGCGCAGCGGCAAGGGCGGCAAGGGCTGGGGGGCGTGGCAATTGCTGGACCACCCGCCGGGCAAGGAGCCCGTGCACCCGCTGGTGGTGGAGGGCATCGACGCCCTTGTCGACACCTCGGGCCGCCTCCATGTGGCGGCTCCGACCGCCCAGACGGTGTTGCACTGGGTCTCTCCGGCCCCCGGCCAGGTGCCGAAGCTGTCGGCGCCGACGGGTCTGACGCCGTCGGGCAGCGCGGTGAGCCTGGTCGCGGACGGCAAGGGCGGCGCGCTCGCCGTCTACCGCCAGGCGGGCACCGCCCAGGTGGCGGTGGCTTCTCCCGAGGCCGCTCCGGGTGTGTCGGGCGTGGCGTGGAAGGTGGCGCGGCGCACTCCGGCGGGCGGCTACGGGCGGGTTTCGGCGTACCGGCTGAGCGGGAACGGCGGGGCGCTGGTGCTGGCGGCCAGGGACGAGCAGGGCCGGGTGGTGCCGGCGTCGGACGGCTCGGGCCGGCAGGCAGGCTGGGAGGCTCCGGGCGTGCAGTTCGTGGGGATACCGGGGATGGCGCAGGACGTGGAGGGCCGCGCGGTGCTGGCGGCGCTCGGTACGGACGGCCAGCTGTACGCGGCCCGGCAGTCGCGGCCGGGAGCGCAGTTCGGCGAGTGGGCGCCGGCGGGGCAGGAGAGCGCCGGCAGCCGCGTCTAGGGCCTGTCCTGAGGTATGCGAAAGGGGGCGGACACCGTGGGTGTCCGCCCCCTTTCGTCGTGGGGTGGTGGCCGCCTACTTGACCGGGATCTTCGGCGCGCCGCTCGGGGTCTCGTCCGTCTCGTCCGGCTCGGGCTGCTTGGGCACCAGGATCCGGCGCGACAGCACATAGGTGAAGGGGATCGCCACCACGGCGGCGACCAGCGGGGCGATCGTCTTGTTCATCCCGACCCAGTGCACCAGGGCGAACAGGCCTGCGCTCTGCACCACGAAGTTGGTGACGTTGGTGAGCGGGAAGAGCAGGAACTTCTTCCAGCTCGGCTTGGTGCGATAGGTGAAGTAGGTGTTGAGGAAGAACGAGCCGACCATGCTGAGCAGGAAGGCGATGGTGTACGCGACGAAGTAGGGCAGCTTCGCCAGGTGCAGCAGGGGCCAGTAGAAGGCGTAGAAGGTGCAGGTGTTGACTCCGCCGACGAAGCCGAATCTGATCACCTGCCCGAGCTGACTGGGCATCAGAGGACCTTGTCCCCCTGCTTGGAGCGGTACACCTCGCGGCGCTGGACGCCCTCGGGCTTGCCGGGGAAGCCGTGCGCCTCCTTGACCAGGAAGTGCGGGCGGCGCTTGGTCTCGTAGTAGATGCGGCCGATGTACTCGCCGATCAGGCCCAGCATCACCATCTGCACCCCGCCGAGGCCGACGATGATGGCGACGAGGGTGGTGTAGCCCGGCTGGCCCGGACCGTTGGTGATGGCGTCGATGACGATCCACAGCGCATAGGCGGCGCCGACCCCGGTCAGGAGCGCGCCGAGCCAGATCGCCAGGCGCAGCGGCCGGTTGTTGAACGAGATCAGGCCGTCCATGCCGTAGTTCAGCAGCGAGCCGAACTTCCACTTGGTCTCGCCGGCCTCGCGCTGGGCGTTCTGGTAGTCGAAGGTGACGGTGTCGAAGCCGATCCAGGAGAACAGGCCCTTGGAGAAGCGGTTGTACTCGCCGAGCGACAGCAGCGCGTCCACGGCGGGCCGCGACAGCATGCGGAAGTCGCCGACGCCGTCGGTGAGTTCGACGTCGACCCACTTGTTGACCGCGCGGTAGTAGATGCGGCTCAGGGCGGAGCGGACCTTCTTGTCGCCCTCGCGGGTGCGGCGGGCGATGATCTGGTCGTGGCCCAGCTGGTAGAGGTCCAGCATCTGCTCGATGAGCTCGGGCGGGTGCTGGAGGTCGGCGTCCATGATGACGACGGCGTCGCCGGTGGCCTCGCGCAGCCCGGCGAGCATGCCGGCCTCCTTGCCGAAGTTGCGGCTGAAGGAGACGTAGCGGGTGGCGTCGGGGTGGGTGTCGGCGAGCGCGCGCAGGTGCTGGAGCGTCTTGTCCCGGCTGCCGTCGTCCACGTAGCAGATCTCGTACTCGATCCCGAGGGCGTCGAGCACGCTGCGGGTCTTGGCGTCGAATTGGTCGATGACCGCTTCTTCGTTGTAACAGGGGACGACGACCGACAGCTTCATCATCAGTGCTTTCCGTTGGCAGAAGACGGGGAGGAGGAGCGGGACGACCGGGTGCGGACGGCGCCGCCGATCCCGACGGCGAGCAGCGCCACCAGGGCCAGCCCGCTCGCCAGCAGTCCGGGCTTCAGTCCGGGCGTCTGGAAGGAGCACGAGAGCCGGGATCCGCCGTCGCCGAGGTTGACGGCCATCAGCCCGCCAAGAGTACCGGGGGCTCGGGCGGGCTTGCCGTCGACCGAGCACTGCCAGCCGGTGACGGCCGGGGTGGAGATCACGACGGTGCCGGTGGTGCCCTCGCGGAAGGTGGCGTCGATGGTGTGGCCGCCGGCGGTGACCTTCACGGGCGCGGTCGCCTTGAGGTGGTCGACGGCGGCATCCAGCTTGGCCTGGTTCAGGCAGCCGACGGGAAACTGCGGGACGCCCTGCGCCTTGTGGGTGCCGAGCGCGACGGTGAAGGTGCCGCTCGCGGGGACGGTGCCGAGCGGCAGCAGGGTGTTGCTGGTCATGCTGTTGCGGCCGTGCTGTTCGGTGGTGGTGCCGAGGGCCTGGACGCTGCCCGCGTACCAGGGTCCGTACCAGTAGGCCTGGCTGCCGGGGGTGCAACGGGCGGTGAACGACGTCCACTTGGCGCCCTTGGCGTTGCCGGGCAGCCACCAGTCGTTGTAGCGCCCGGTCTTCGGGGTGGGGCCGCCGGCGGGGGTGAGGGCGGGCACGTCGTAGACGGTGGCGCCGAGCACGCGCTCCTGGCGGGCGAAGACCGAGGCGTCGTGGGTCTTGGCGTCGGTGGCGTTGCCGGGGCGCAGGGTGACCACGGGCGGGGCGGCCACCGCGTGCTGGGTGAAGCCGTTGCCGTTCTTGGCCCAGTCCAGATAGCTGCCGACGCCCATGATGGCGCGGCCGACGGGGTCGGTGAAGCTCAGGGTGTGGCGGCCCTGTATGTACCAGCCGGCGCCGAGGGCGTGCAGGGCCGCGGCGGTCTTCGCCGGGACGTAGCTGCTGTAGTACGAGCCGCCCTGGCCGCCGAGGAGCAGGGGGTCGTTGTTGGCGAACTCGTGCGGGCCGGGGTCGCTGCGGGTGGCGGGCCAGTCGTCGTGGGCGCGGACGGCGTCGCGGGCGGCGAGCGAGCGGGAGTCCAGGGTCCGCTTCGGCTGCCACCAGGCGTTGCCGTCGCGGATGACGGTGACGGCGAAGACGGAGTAGGCGGTCGACAGGAACACGCCGCACGCGAGCGCGCCGGTCAGCACGGTGCGCATCCGGCGGTCGTCGCGGTGGCGGTGCAGCAGGACCAGCAGCACCAGGGCGAGGATTCCGCCGCCGATGGTGAGGATCCAGGTGGCGCCCGAGGCGTAGGGACCGCGCAGGGCGACCAGCGCGACGACGGCGGTCACGGCGGCGCCGTACAGCAGTTCCCGGGGGCTGGGGCGGCGGGACAGCGCCAGCCAGGCGACCATCACCAGCATCGAGGTGAGGGCGATGGAGGCGCGGTAGGGGCTGCCGTTGGGCATGGCCAGGCCGTGCCAGAGCAGGATCGTCGGCGCCCAGATGTAGGAGAGGGCGACCAGGACGAGCAGCACGCACCAGGCGATGCGCTCCTTGCCCGGCACCCGTCGCATGAAGGGGAAGGCGAGGACGAGGAGCAGCGGCAGGATGCCGACGGAGATCTGCGGCGCGTTGCCGAGCAGCCCGCCGGGCAGCAGGTGCGCGAGGTAGTCCGTGGCGCCGGGCGCGCCCTTGTAGGAGGCGTCGGGGGCGGGCTGGGAGAGCTTGCTGGCCTTGAGGCCGACGGTGAGGACGGGGGCGGCGAGCAGCAGCCCGGTCGCGGTCATGGCGCCGGCCCGCAGCGCCACGTTCAGACGGTGGCGGACCGGGGTGTCCTCCAGGATCAGCCGGACGACGAAGACCAGGCCCATGCCGATGGTGGCCATGGCGGCGATGTAGAAGTTGCCGGCCCAGGCGGCGAAGACGAGCAGCGCGCCGGGGATCCAGTGGCGGCCGCGCAGGCACCAGTCGGAGGCGATGCCGAGCATGGGGAAGGCGGCCAGGCCCCACATCCACATGGGGTCGGAGAACCCGTCGGAGATCATCCAGGCGCTGACGGCGTAGCCGACCGAGAGCAGGGCGCGCAGCCAGGGCGAGCCGGGGCGCAGCCGGCCGAGGAAGACGGTCATCAAGAACGCGGCGAGGCCGACGCTCAACAGGGTGACCAGGAAGACCGGTATCTCGACCTGGTCGCGGGGGAAGAGCCCGACGAGCCAGGAGAAGGGGTTCATCAGATAGGTGAAGAAGTCCCCGAGGAAGGGGACGCCGAAGCCGCTGCCCCAGTTGAAGACGAGGTCACCGGAGGTGGTGCCGTGCATGAGGTCCCACAGGTGCGCGTGGAACGGCACGAACTGGTTGCCGAGGTCGTTGACGGCCCGCGAGCGCGACCCGAAGGGATACGTGCCGTGAACGGCCATCGCCAGACAGTAGGCGCCCATGGAGATCAGCGCCGAAAGGGTGGCGGCCAGCGTCTGGGCCCCGGGGAGCCGGGCCCCGAGGATCTTCCTGCGGGGGCGGCTGCTGTCTTCGGTCGTCGCCGGTTCCGCGGGGGAGGTTTTCAGCACCGTGCCTTCTCGTTCGCTCGCTCTGTGACTTCTTCGCCCGCAGTGTCCTGCCGCAGCGGCAGGACAGGGTCCGAGGAAAAGTATGACGTTCCCGACGGGCCTGCGCCGCCGGCACGGCCCTATCGGGAGATGACCGGGAGGGGGCCTTGGTTGCCCACTCCATTCTCACGGTTGCGTAACGAAGGGCTGAAAGGGGCGGCACGCCCGTTCCACAAACGGGCGACGGCCGCCCCGGGCGGCTGCCGAGGGGGGCGTGGATACCAGGTAGCGTTGAACCGCATGCCAAGCACAAAAGGATTGAGGTGCCAGTGCCTGACGTCTCTGTGATCGTCATCGTCTACAACGATGCCGATCGACTGCCGACGGCCGTCCAGTCCGCTTTGGACCAGACCCACAAGAGCGTCGAGGTCCTGATCGTCGACGATTGCAGCAAGGACCGCTCCTACGAGGTCGCCCAGGAGCTCCAGGCCGCGAACCCGGGACGGGTGCGGGCGTTCCAGCTGCCGCAGAACAGCGGTGGCTGTGGAGCGCCCCGCAACCACGGCATCTCCGAGGCCCTTGGCACGTACGTGATATTCCTCGACAGCGACGACGTGCTGGAGAAGAACGCCTGCCGGAACATGGTCGCCGCGGCCGAGCGCACCGGCGCCGACCTCGTCTCCGGCATGTGTGTGCGGGTGCACGTGGACAACCGGCACGGCAAGACCGTCGACTGGTACCCGTGGATCTATGCGACGAGCCGCACGCTCGAGTCGATCACCGAGATGCCCGACCTGCTGGTCTTCGACACCCTGTCCACGAACAAGTGCTACCGGCGTGACTTCCTCCTGGAGCAGGGACTGTCCTTCCCGGTCGGCATCCACTACGAGGACCTGCTGTTCTCCGCGCAGGCCTATGTCGCCGCGCGCCGCATCGCGCTGATCCCCAACCACGTGTACTCGTGGAACGTCGTGGAGAACTCCGCCGCGAAGTCGATCAGCAACCGGCGTCATGAGATCGCCAACTTCGTGCACCGCATGGAGATCCACCGGCGCGTCGACGAGCTGTTGGAGGAGAAGGGCTACGACGACCTCAAGTTCCGCAAGGACGTCAAGTTCCTCAAGCACGACCTCGTACTGCATCTGCGCGATCTTCCGTTGCTCGACGACGCCTACCGGCACGAGTTCGCGGAGCTCGCCAACAGCTACCTGGCGACGATCTCCCCGCAGGCCTACGCCGAGGTTCAGCCCATCCAGGCGATCTGCGCCTACCTCCTGGGCAAGGAGGACTGGACGAACCTGCTGCCGGCGGCCGACGCCCTCATCAGCGCCGGCAAGCTCTCCGCGCCGCTGGTGGAGAAGAACGGTCGGATCTATTGGTGCGCCGAGCACTTGGACGACCCCGAGGGCGCACGCATCCTCGATGTCACCGAGGCCGGCTATCACACCCGCCCGCTCAGCAAGCTGTCGCTGGGCAATCGCCTCACCTCCTACTCGGATGACGGCCATGGCAAGGTACGGCTCGGCGGTTCCGTGGTGAACCCGCTGGGTCGCGTCAAGCCCGGAGCGAAGCTGAGCGGCACCCTGGAGTTCCGCGCGCGCCGCACCAGCCTTCAGTCCTTCCGCTTCCCGCTGACCTCGCTGACCCACGCGGGGCGCACCCTCGACTGGACGGGCGAGGCGGACATCGCGCGCAAGCTGCGCCCGCTGGGCATCATCGACGTGGTCTGGGACGTCCGGCTCGACATGGACATCGACGGCGAGACGGTCTCCACCCGCGTCTCGGCCGGCGCCATCGACGTGAACTCGGGTCATGCGCTGCACATCCGACCTCGTCTGACGCGCCTGGTCTCCGACCGCATCGAGCCGTCCATCTCCAAGAAGGGCAACCTGAGTTACGTCCTGACGTCCTCGGGCGCGGCCTCCGTGCGCACCCAGGGCCTGATCGAGGAGGCCCTGCAAAGCAGGGCCGCCGGCGTCGCCAAGAAGGGCCTGCGCAGGGCCCGCCGAGTGAAGAAGGACCTCAACTCGGGCCACACCAAAACGCGCGTCTACCACGAGGTGCTCTCCAAGCTGCCGATCCGCAAGGGTCTGGTGGTCTTCGAAAGCCACATGGGCAAGCAGTTCAGTGACAGCCCGAAGGCGATCTACGACGAGATGCGCCGCCAGAACGTCGACTTCGAGGCCGTCTGGTCGTACGAGGGCGCCAAGCCGACCGGCTTCCCCAAGGACGCCACGCTGGTGCGGCGCTGGAGCTACCCCTATCTGCGGGCGCTCGCCCAGGCCGAGTTCTGGATCGACAACCAGGGCTTCCCCCCGGCGCTGACCAAGCGGCCCGGCACCACCTACATCCAGACGTGGCACGGCAGCGCACTCAAGCGGATGGGGTTCGACCTGCCGCAGATGAAGGTGCTCAGCCGTCCCGAACGGGAGCGCCACCAGCGGGGCCTGGACCGCTTCGATCACTTCCTGGTCCGCTCCGAGCACGACGTACGCACCCTGGCCCGGGGCTTCAGGCTGCGCGAGGACCGGCTGCTGCGCACCGGCTACCCGCGCAACGACGAGCTCGTCAAGGCCCGTGAGAAGGAGACCGAATCCGGTGCGCGCGAGCGGGGCCCGCTCGCCGCCGCCCTGAAGATCGATCCGGCGAAGAAGGTCCTGCTGTACGCGCCGACGTTCCGGGCCACGCCCCAGGGTTCGGTGCGCCGCTTCGAGCTGCCCTTCGACGTCGAGGCGTTCGCGGACCGGTTCGGCGACGACTACACGCTGCTGATCCGCTCGCACTACCTCAACCAGGTCGTGCTCCCGCCCTCGGTGCGCGGCCGCGTG
Organism: Streptomyces hundungensis; assembly: GCF_003627815.1. Lineage (NCBI taxonomy): Bacteria > Bacillati > Actinomycetota > Actinomycetes > Kitasatosporales > Streptomycetaceae > Streptomyces > Streptomyces hundungensis. The sequence goes on along the minus strand of NZ_CP032698.1, from coordinate 5,710,427 downwards.
ATCGACGTTTCCCAGGGCTATGACATCTCGCCGCTCCTGGTCCTCGCGGACGGTCTCATCACCGACTACTCGTCGCTGATGTTCGACTACACGCTCCTGGACCGCCCGATGATCTTCTTCACGTACGACTACGAGGAGTACGCGGGCGAGACCCGCGGCACCTACTTCGACCTGCGGGAGAAGGCGCCGGGTCCGGTCGTCGCCACCGAGGCCGCGCTGTTCGCTGCGGTGGACGAGTTCAAGTCGGCGGACACCGAGTACGCCCGGGCGCGGGAGCTCTTCGCGGCCGAGTTCGGCGAGTACGACAAGGGCACTGCCGCCCAGCAGATCGTTGCCAAGTTCTTCACCCCCGGGAGCGGCAAGTGACCGAGCAGACCGCCAGGGACGGCGGCCGTGACATCTTCTTCGTCTCGAACGCCGTCAACGAGCTGGGCGGCGTCGCCACCTGGTCGCACCAGATGGCCGGGCTGTTCGCGGCCAACGGCAACCGGGTGCACATGGTTGGCATCACCCCGCCGAGTCACCCCTTCGAGCTCGGCGACGACCTGCCGTACCTGACGACGACGCTGTACGACGTCCATCCGCCGTCGGTGCCGGGCCCGCGTGGCCTCAGGGGCAAGCTGAACCTGGCCGAGCACCGCCGTCGCACGGCCCGTGCCGCCGGCATGCAGGCGCAGGCCGCCAAGCTCACCCGGATGTTCCAGCAGGCCGGGCCGGGAGCGGTCGTCATCGTCACGCAGGTGTGGGCGATGGAGTGGGTGGCGCTGGCCGACACCTCCAACGTCACGGTCATCGGCATGACCCACGAGTCGTTCGAGACGTGCCGCAGGTCCTCCCGGTTCGGGCGGGTCAAGCGGTTCTACAAAGACGTCGACCGGCTGCTCGCGCTGACCCGCGAGGACGCCGACCTGTGGGCCCAACAGAGGCTCGACAACGTCGACTTCATGCCGAACCCGCTGCCGTTCTTCCCCGAGACGCCCTCGGAGCGCACCACCAAGCACGTGGTGAGCATCGGCCGTCTCCACGAGGAGAAGGGCACCGACCTGCTCCTGGACGCCTGGGCCGAGGTCGCCCCGCGCCACCCGGGCTGGACGCTGCGGATATACGGCACGGGCTCCGACGAGGAGGCGCTGCGCCGCCAGTGCGGCGAGCTCGGTCTGGACGGTTCGGTGGAGTGGATGGGCCGCACCGACGACCCGGCGGGCGCGCTGAAGGACGGCGCGGTCTTCACGCTGGCCTCGCGCGGCGAGGGCTTCCCGCTCTCGCTCCTGGAGGCCATGGCGACGGGTGTTCCGTGTGTGGCCTTCGACGTGGCGCCCGGCATCCGCGAGATCATCCGGGACGGCGAGGACGGTCTGCTCGCGCCGCCCGGCAACACCCTGCTCTTCGCACGTCGCCTGGACTCACTCCTGGCCGACCAGGACCTGCGCGACCGGCTCGGAAACGCGGCCCGGAAGAACATCCAGCGCTACCGCACGGACGAGATCGTCCGGCGCTGGGAGGATCTGTTCGCGTTCCTGGAGCGCTGATCCACCGCTCGGGCCGTCAGCGTCCCGGACCTGTGCGAAAGGCCCCGCCGATCCGGCGGGGCCTTTCGTCGCTGGGGGGACGGCCGGGTCAGCCGTCGCGGTGGTGGCGCCAGCCGGACCAGGCCGAGGAGATCATCGAGCGGACGTCGTGGTGGGCCTTCCAGCCGAGTTCGGCGGCGATGCGGTCGGCGGAGGCGACGACGCGTGCCGGGTCGCCCGCGCGGCGCGGGTGGACCTCGGGGGCGATGCCCCGGCCGGTGATCTCGTTGATCAGGTCGACCATCTCGCGCACCGAAACGCCTTCGCCGCGGCCGATGTTGACGGTCAGGTCGCGGTACTCGCCGGCCTTGGCGGCCTCGGCGAGACTGCGGGCGGCGGCCAGGTGGGCGTCGGCGAGGTCCTCGACGTGGATGTAGTCGCGCACACAGGTGCCGTCGGGGGTGGCGTAGTCGTCGCCGAAGATGCGCGGCGGCTGCCCGTCCTCCAGCTTCTCGAACACCATCGGTACGAGGTTGAAGATGCCGGTGTCGGCGAGCTCGGGGGTGGCGGCGCCGGCCACGTTGAAGTAGCGCAGGCAGCCGGTGGCGATGCCGTGGGCCTTGCCGGCCGCGCGCACCAGCCACTCGCCGGCGAGCTTGGTCTCACCGTAGGGGCTCATCGGCAGGCAGGGCGTGTCCTCGGTGACGAGGTCGACGTCCGGCATGCCGTACACGGAGGCGGAGGAGGAGAACAGGAAGGTCCGCACGCCCGCGGCGGCGACCGCCTCCAGGAGGACGGTCAGGCCGAACACGTTCTCCCGGTAGTAGTGCAGCGGGATCTCGACGGACTCGCCGACCTGCTTCTTGCCCGCCAGGTGCACGACGCCGGTGACGGAGTGCTCGGCGAGGGTGCGGTCCAGGAGCTCGCGGTCGAGGACGGAGCCGACCACCAGCGGCACGCCCTGCGGCAGCCGGCCGGCGTCACCGGTGGAGAGGTCGTCGAGGACGACGACGCGCTCCCCCGCCGACGTCATGGCCCTCACGACGTGGGAGCCGATGTATCCGGCGCCGCCAGTGATCAGAAAAGTCATATGCGCGTCCACGTTCCTCATCGTCGCCTTGGTCGAGCCGTCCGGGCCAGTCTGCGCAGCTTCCCGCCGACCACCCCGAAGGCCCCCTGCACTCCGGGCGCGAGCCGTACCGCGAGCGATCCGCTCGACGTCCGGTACGGCTGCACCAGCAGAACACCGTACCGGCTGCCGGGGACGGCCGTGCGCCGCAGCCCGGCCGCCCGGGCCCGTGCGGTGGTGTGCGCGCCGGGTCCCGCGGGGGTGTTCAGACGGACCCGGAGGTCCCAGATCTGGGTGCCGCGCCCGCCGGCCGCCGCGAGCCGCGCGAGCGGCACGGGGACCTGCCCGCTCCAGCCTCCGTCACTCTCGCCCAGCGGCGCGGTGACGGTCAGGGCGCTCTCGCCGCCGTCCCTGGGCACGAACTCGACGTCCGCGCTCGTGGGGGCGCCGGCGGCCGCGAGCCGCCCGTACAGCTCGTGCACGCGCAGCTTGAGGATCCCGCGGCGGCCGGCGAGCAGGGTCGCGTCGACCGTGACGGGGAGCCGGTCGGCGGGCAGCGCCTCGAACCCGTCCAGCGTTACGTCGACGAGATCGTCGGCCCATACGGGTGCGGAGCCGTCGGCGGTGGCGTACGGCGGGGTGAGGCGGGCGGGGTCGGCGGCGAGCTGGGAGAGCCGGTCCAGGTCGCGGGGGTCGTCGGCGGCGAGCACGACGCGCGCGAGCCAGCGGGCCGGGGCGGCGGCCGCGGCGAGCTCGGCGGGCTCGAAGCCGGCGAGGTGGGCGCGGGTCAGCCCCCACCAGCGCGCCCGGTAGGCGGCGTCGCGTACGCGCAGCTCGCGCAGGTACAGACACAGGTCGTAGTCGACGAACTTGGTGCGGCAGGCGGCCGCGAGCGCGGGGCGCCCGGCGGCCCGGAACGCCTCGACGGCCTCGGTGTGGGCGGTGATGCGCGCCTGCCAGTTGGCGACGTCCGTGCGGGCGAGCGAGAGGGACACCTGGGCGGCGGCGCGGCGCACGTGCCAGATGTAAACCAGCTCGGGCACGACGGCGACGCGGGGGGCCGCGGCGTACACCCGGGCGGTGAAGACGAAGTCCTCGTACACGAACTTGCCGTCGGGGAACCGGATATGACGGTCCGTCAAGAAGTCGCGCCGGTACAGCTTGTTGACGCAGAGCGTGTCGTGCAGCAGGGCCGGCTCGTCCTCGGGCGACTCGTACACGGCCGCCTCCCGGTAGAGCGCGGGCTGCCAGCGCACATCGCGCCCGGCCGGCAGCTCACGGCGCACGGCGCGACCGACGGTGACCTCGGTGCCGTGCTTCTCGGCGGCGGCCAGGAGCGCCTCGACGGCTCCGGGGGGCAGCACGTCGTCGCTGTCGAGGAACATGACGTACGCGCCGGTGGCGGCGGCGATGCCGTCGTTGCGGGGGGTTCCGCAACCGCCGCTGTTCTCTGTGCGGCGCACGACGCGCAGCCGGGGTTCGGTGGTGGCCAGCTGGTCCAGGACGGCGGCCGTGCCGTCGCTGGAACAGTCGTCCACCGCTACGACCTCGGTGACGGCGTCTCCCTGGGCCAGGGCCGACCGTACGGCGGCGGTGATGAGACCGGCGTCGTTGTAGGCGATGACGACGACGCTCACGCGCGGGGGGTCGTTCGGGGAGGTAGCGCTCTGACTCACCCAAGAATCCTACGGGACCCCCACCCCCCGGGGCCTCCGCCCCAGGCCCCCTATCGCGCCTGAACGCCGCTCGTCCTCAACCGCCGGACGGGCTGAGGGTGCCCGATGCGGGCCAGCACCGACCCGCCAGGGGCGCGAGGAACTGCGCGACCAGCCACCCACGACCCGCACCCAAACAGGAGCGCCCTGGGGCTCCGCCCCAAACCCCGATCGCGCCTTAAGGGCGCTCGTCCTCAAACGCCGGACAGGCTGAAGGTGCCCCCGCACCGAGCAGCCAAGGGGCGCGGGGAACTGCGCGACCAGCCACCCACGACCGGCAGGATCGAGAGGGTCAAGGGGCGCGGGGAACCGCGCAGACCAGCCCGGTGGCCTCGGACCGCGCCGCAGAGCCCGGGCCCGGCCCCGGGGAAAGCCCCCGGGGAGCAGCCCGGCCCAGCCTCAGAAGGGGCCGAACTCCTTGAATTCCTGGTCCGCCTCGTCCCGCTCCGCATCCCGATCCCGCCGCCGCTGAGCCGCCGGACGCGGCGCCTCGAGGCGGTGGTCCTCACCACGACGACCCAGCATCTCCGCACCCGCCATCATCGTCGGCTCCCAGTCGAAGACGACCGCGTTCTCCTCGGGACCGATGGCCACGCCGTCGCCCGCGCGCGCACCGGCCTTCATCAGGGCCTCCTCGACGCCGAGGCGGTTGAGGCGGTCGGCGAGGTAGCCGACGGCCTCGTCGTTGTTGAAGTCGGTCTGGCGGATCCAGCGCTCCGGCTTCTCGCCCCGCACCCGGTAGACCTCGTTCACCTCGTCGAAGGCGACGGTGAAGCCCGCGTCGTCGACGGCGCGGGGCCGGATGACGATACGCGTCGACTCCTGCTTGGGCTTGGCCGCACGCGCCTGCGCGACGATCCCGGCGAGCGCGAAGGACAGCTCCTTCAGGCCCGTACGGGCGACGGCCGAGACCTCGAAGACCTGGTAGCCGCGGGCCTCCAGGTCCGGGCGGATCATCTCCGCGAGCTCCTGGCCGTCCGGGATGTCGATCTTGTTGAGCACGACCAGGCGCGGCCGGTCGTCGAGACCGCCGTACTGCTTGAGCTCCTCCTCGATCATGTCGAGGTCGGAGACCGGGTCGCGGCCGGACTCCAGCGTGGCGGTGTCCAGGACGTGCACCAGGACCGAGCAGCGCTCGACGTGGCGCAGGAACTCAAGGCCCAGGCCCTTGCCCTGGCTGGCGCCGGGGATCAGGCCGGGGACGTCGGCGATGGTGTAGACGGTGGAACCGGCCGTCACCACGCCGAGGTTGGGGACGAGCGTCGTGAACGGGTAGTCCGCGATCTTCGGCTTGGCCGCGGAGAGCACCGAGATCAGCGAGGACTTGCCGGCGCTCGGGTAGCCCACCAGGGCGACGTCGGCGACGCTCTTGAGCTCCAGGACGATGTCGGCGGACTCACCGGGGACGCCGAGCAGCGCGAAGCCGGGGGCCTTGCGGCGGGCGGAGGAGAGCGCCGCGTTGCCGAGGCCGCCGCGGCCGCCCTGGCCCGCGACATAGGTGGTGCCCTCGCCGACCAGGTCGGCCAGGACGTTGCCCTGCTTGTCGAGGACGACGGTGCCGTCGGGCACGGGCAGGACCAGGTCCTGGCCGTCCTTGCCGGAGCGGTTGTCGCCGGCGCCGGGCTGGCCGTTGGTGGCCTTGCGGTGCGGCGAGTGGTGGTAGTCGAGGAGCGTCGTCACGGACTGGTCGACGACCAGGGTGACATCGCCGCCACGGCCGCCGTTTCCGCCGTCCGGGCCGCCCAGCGGCTTGAACTTCTCACGGTGGACGGAGGCACAGCCGTGGCCTCCGTTACCCGCGGCGACGTGCAGCTCGACGCGGTCCACGAAGGTGGTCATGGGATGTGCCTCCTGAGGCCCCCGGGCCTTTGTCGGGCTGGGGGAAGATACGGGGATGTCTATTCTGTAACACGCGAAAGGCGGACCCGCTTCCCGAAAGGGAAGTGAGGTCCGCCTCCGCTGGAATCGCTCTACAGATGCCTAAGTGATCAGGCAGCCGGAACGATGTTCACGACCTTGCGGCCACGGTGGGTGCCGAACTGCACCGCACCGGCCTCCAGCGCGAACAGGGTGTCGTCGCCACCGCGACCGACGCCCGCGCCCGGGTGGAAGTGGGTGCCGCGCTGGCGGACCAGGATCTCACCGGCGTTGACGGTCTGGCCGCCGAAGCGCTTGACGCCGAGCCGCTGAGCGTTGGAGTCGCGACCGTTCCGAGTGGACGATGCGCCCTTCTTGTGTGCCATGTCTCCTCAGTCCCTTACTTCGCAGCCGTGGGGATGCCGGTGACCTTGATCGCCGTGTACTGCTGGCGGTGGCCCTGGCGACGGCGGTAACCGGTCTTGTTCTTGTACCGAAGGATGTCGATCTTGGCACCCTTGTGGTGGTCCACGATCTCGGCGGTGACCTTGATCCCGGCCAGCACCCACGGGTCGCTGGTCACGGCGTCGCCGTCGACAACGAGCAGGGTCGAGAGCTCGACCGTGTCGCCAACCTTGGCAGTGGAAATCTTGTCAACCTCAACGATGTCGCCGACAGCAACCTTGTGCTGGCGACCACCGCTGCGCACGATGGCGTACACGCGGATCTCTCTCTCGCTCGATACGGGACCCTTGAAGCCAGCCTTCCCGCAGAAAGCAGGGGGCCTCCCCCGGCGGACCGGGAGGTGAGGTGCTCAGGGGCAGGCGCGTATATAAACACGCCGAAGGACAAGGCTACGGGGCCGGACGTGGCGGGTCAAACCAGCGTCATTACCCGCGCTGCTCAGCGACCAAACCAGGCGGACGCGTCCGCGGCAGGACCCCGCACGACGGGGCCCGCCCCCGGATGTTCCGGGGACGGGCTCCTGAGCCGCGTGCGGGCCAATTGCTCGGCGCGGTACGGCAGTTGAGGACCCTCAGCTCTCGGTCGGAACCGAGACCGAGGACTGCTACTGCTCCGCCGCCGCCGTCTTCTTGGCCGTGGCCTTCTTGGCGGTCGTCTTCTTCGCCGCGGTCTTCTTGGCCGCCGTCTTCTTCGTGGCGGCCTTCTTCGCGGTGGCCTTCTTCGCCGTCTTACGGGCCGCCTTCTTGGCCGGCGCGCCCTCCTCGGCGGACTCCGCCGACTCGGACACCGGCGCGGACACCGGCTCGGACGGCTCCGTCGACCCGGTCCGCTCGGCCGCCGGGGCGGCCTCCACGACGACGATCGCGGCTTCCTCGGCGCCCGACGGCGAACCGGCCGGGGCCGTCGCCTTGCGGGTCGCACGGCGGCGAGCACGCGGCGGGGCGGCGACGGGCGCCTCCTCGGCGGCAGGCGCGACGGACGCGACGGGTTCGGCCGCCGGCTCCCGCGCCGGCTCCTCGGCCTTCGGCTCGGGCACGGTGACGACCACCACCGGTTCGGCGACGGCCGAGGCCGGCGCGCCGGCCGGGGCGGACACCTTGCGGGTGGCGCGGCGACGGGTACGACCGCGCGGCGCGTCGTCCTCGATGAACGAGGCGACCGTCACCGCCGCCGGAGCCTGCTCGGCCTCCGGCTCCTCGACCACCGCGGCCGGGGCCTGCGGGGCCTCCGCGGCGGCCGTACGGGGCGCACCGGCCGGAGCCGAGGCCTTGCGGGTGGCACGGCGGCGCGCGGTGGCGCCCTGCTGACCCCGGCCGCCTCGGCCACGTCCGCCGCGCGCGGCGGCTTCCGCCTCGGCGACGCTTCCGTACAGCTCCTCGTCGGGCACGAACTCGGGCTCGGCGAGCGCGATCGGCGCCGCGATCTCCGCGGCGACCTCGGCCTCGGACTCGACGGCCTCCGTCTCGACGTCCTCGGGCTCGACGAGCTCGGCGTCCACGACGTCGTGCTCGTGCTCGTGGGTGTGCTGGTCGTGCTCGGCGCCGCCGCGGCCGCGCTTCTTCGCGCGCTTGCCGGTGCCGCCGCCGACCGAGGTCGGCTGCTCCATGTGCACGATCACGCCGCGCCCGTTGCAGTGGACGCAGGTCTCGGAGAAGGACTCCAACAGGCCCTGGCCGACGCGCTTGCGCGTCATCTGGACCAGGCCGAGCGAGGTGACCTCGGCCACTTGGTGCTTGGTGCGGTCACGGCCCAGGCATTCGAGCAGCCTGCGCAGGACGAGGTCGCGGTTGGACTCCAGGACCATGTCGATGAAGTCGATGACCACGATGCCGCCGAGGTCGCGCAGCCGCAGCTGGCGCACGATCTCCTCGGCCGCTTCGAGGTTGTTCCTCGTCACGGTCTCTTCGAGGTTGCCGCCCTGGCCGGTGAACTTGCCGGTGTTGACGTCGACGACGATCATCGCCTCGGTCTTGTCGATCACCAGCGAGCCGCCGGAGGGCAGCCAGACCTTGCGGTCCAGGGCCTTGGCGAGCTGCTCGTCGATCCGGTACGTCGCGAAGACGTCGACCTCGCTGGTCCAGCGGGAAAGCCGCTCGGTGAGGTCCGGGGCGACGTGCTGGACGTAGCCGTGGATGGTCTCCCACGCCTCGTCACCGCTGACGATGACCTTGGTGAAGTCCTCGTTGAAGATGTCGCGGACGACCCGGACGGTCATGTCCGGCTCGCCGTAGAGCAGCGACGGCGAGGACGTCGAGATCTGGTTGGCCTTCTTCTGGATGTCGGCCCACTGCGCCTGGAGGCGCTCGACGTCACGGCGCAGCTCGTCCTCGCTGGCGCCTTCGGCGGCGGTGCGCACGATGACGCCCGCGTCTTCGGGGACGATCTTCTTTAGGATGGTCTTCAGACGCGCGCGCTCGGTGTCGGGCAGCTTGCGGCTGATGCCGGTCATCGAGCCTTCGGGCACGTAGACCAGGTAGCGGCCGGGCAGCGAGACCTGGCTGGTCAGGCGGGCGCCCTTGTGGCCGATGGGGTCCTTGGTGACCTGGACGAGCACCGACTGGCCGGACTTGAGGGCGGCCTCGATGCGGCGCGGGCCGTTGCCCATGCCGAGCGACTCGAAGTTGACCTCGCCGGCGTACAGGACGGCGTTGCGGCCCTTGCCGATGTCGACGAACGCGGCCTCCATGGACGGCAGCACGTTCTGGACCTTGCCCAGGTAGACGTTGCCGACGTACGAGGTGGCCTGCTCCTTGTTGACGTAGTGCTCGACGAGCACGTCGTCTTCCAGGACGCCGATCTGGGTGCGCTCGCCGCTCTGGCGGACGACCATGACGCGCTCGACGGCTTCGCGGCGGGCCAGGAACTCGGCCTCGGTGATGATCGGGACGCGGCGGCGGCCCTGCTCGCGGCCCTCGCGGCGGCGCTGCTTCTTGGCCTCCAGACGGGTCGAGCCCTTGATGGACTGGACCTCGTCGGAGGAGGAGGACGTGAGGGCGTCCATGCGCTCGCGCACCGGGCGCGGCTCGCGGACCTTGACGACCGTACGCTCCGGGTCGTCGGGGCCCTGCTCGCCGTCGGGGCCCGAGTCGCCCGAGCGGCGACGGCGGCGGCGCCGGCGACGGCTGCTGCTGGTTCCGGCCGCGGACGGCGTGCCGTCCTCGTCCTCGTGCTCGTGCTCGTCGTGCTCGTCGTCGTCCTCGTCGGACTCGGCGCCCTCGGCCTGGTCGGCCTGCTCGTCGGGGTGCTCCTCGGCGGCGTCCTCGGCCTCGGTGGGCTCACCGCGGCGACGGCGGCGGCCACCACGGCGACGGCGGCGCGAGGGGCGGTCGTCGTCGGCGTCCTCGGACTCCGTTTCGGCCTCGGCCTCGGCCGGCTCCTCGACGTGCTCGTCCACGGGCTCGTCGACGGCCTTGTCCTGCGCGGGCTCGGCGGCCTCGCCACGGCGGCGGCGACGGCGCGAGCGGCCCTGCGGCTCGGCGGCCGGCTCGGGTGCCTCGAAGGTCTCGACGGCCTCGACGGAGGTCGGCTCGGTCTCCTCGGGCTCCTCGACGCGGGCGGCGGCAGCGGCGGCCGCGGCCGTCTCCGGGGTCTGGAACATGGGCTCGGTGAAGACCGGCGCCTGGAAGACGGCGACGGCGGGGCGCGTGGCGCGGCGACGGCCGGACGCGCTCTGGCCCTTGGCGCCGCGGCTGCGGCCCGTGGCGGGCTCCTCCGCCTGCGGCGCGGGCTGCGGCTCCGGCTCGACGGGGGTGAACTGCGGGGTGGACACGGGCCGGGCGGCGCGGCGGCGGGTGCGGCCGCGCGGCGCGTCGTCCTGGGCGGCGGCCGGGGTCTCGACCCGGGCCGGCTCCTCGGGCGCGGCGGGCTCCTCGGGCGCGGCCTGGGGCGCGCCGGCGGGTGCGGTGGCCTGGCGGGTGGCGCGGCGGCGGGTGCGGGGCGCCGGAGCCGCGGCGGGCTCCTCGGCGACGGGGGCCTCGGCGACGGCCTCGGCGCTCTCCTGCGCCTCCTCGTCCTCGTCGAGCTCGTCGGCGACGACGATCTCGGCGGCGGGGGCCGCGACGGTGGTCTGCGGCGCGGTCGCCTTGCGGGTGGCGCGGCGGCGGGTACGCGGTGCGGGGGCCTCGGAGGCCTCTTCGACGTTCCCGGACACGCTCTCGGGCGCCTCGGCGACGGCGGCCGGGGCGGCCTCCACGATCTCCTCGGCGGCCTGCGGCGCACCAGCAGGGGCCGTCGCCTTACGGGTCGCACGGCGACGGGCACGCGGCGCGGGGGCCTCGGAGGCCTCCTCGACGTTCCCGGACACGCTCTCCGGCGCCTCGGCGACGGCGGCCGGGGCGGCCTCCACGATCTCCTCGGCGGACTGCGGCGCACCAGCCGGAGCGGTGGCCTTACGTGTCGCACGGCGACGGGCACGCGGCGCGGGAGCCTCGGGCTCATCGGCGGCGGGCGCGGATGCCTCGGCGGCGACCGGGGCCGCAGTGGCCTCCACGATCTCCTCGGCGGCCTGCGGCGCACCGGCCGGAGCCGTCGCCTTACGGGTCGCACGGCGACGGGCACGCGGCGCGGGGGCCTCGGACTGCTCGGCGGCGGGCGCGGCCAACTCGGCGGTCCCCGCCGTCGGCTCGGTGGCCTGCTCGGCGGGTGTCGCACCCACCGGCGGCCCCGCGGGCCGCGACGCCGCGCGGCGCCTGCGGCGCGGCGGCAGCGTGTCGCTGGGGCTGTTCTGGTCGTTGTCCCGGGTGGTACCGGATTCGTTCTGCTCAAGCATGCGGGCGTAGCTCCCGTCACGCTCCCGGGCGCCGCGCCTGTTCCGGTCCGGCGGCACGGCCCGCTTGGTGTGCGCGGGTGCCGCCGTCCGGGGCGCGGGCGCCGCACGGGAGCTGTTATGTCTGGCTCGCCGGTTCCGTATGCGGTGTGCGTACGGCCTGGCGAAAGTCTTTTAGGTCTGTGCGCGGCCCGACCCAGGTGGCTCCGAGTGCCAGGGCTGCGCTACGACGACCGCCCTTACGCGGCGGGACCTTCCGGCGCCGTCGCAGAGACGGTCCCGGCGGCCGTTTGTGGAGCGGCCGGGGCTGCCTCGCGGTCGGGCGCGAGCGGGTCGGTCACCGTGCCGGACTCCTCGTCGAAGAGCCCCTGCGCCAGCCTGGTCACCGCTGCGGGGACCGGCGGCGCCAGGTCGGCCACAGCTCGGAGACCGGACAGGACGTCGTCGGGTCGTACGGCAGGTGTCAGGTGCCGCACTACCAGCCGCAGTATCGCACAGGCGTCGCCGAGAGGCCTATCGGCCTGCGGGGCAAGCGCCTGGAGCTCTGCGACCGCGCCCCTGGTGTCGAAGGTGCGCATGCCGTTCTTGGTCTTGCGCTGCACCTCGACGCTCTCGGCGGCGAGGAAGGTCTCGACTGCCTTGCCGGCCTCTTCGACGGTGACGCCGTCGAGGCGCAGCTCCCAGATGGAGGCGGTCAGTCGGTCGGCGAGGCCCGAGGTGCGGGCTTCGACGGCGTCGATGATGTCGAGCCCGGTGGGCAGCGACTCGTCGAGCAGGGCGCGCAGTTTCTCGGGGTCGCGCTGTGCGGTGAGCGCGATCTCCAGGTATTCGGCCTCGGAGCCGACGCCGGTGGGCGCGGCGTTGGCGTAGGAGACCTTGGGGTGCGGGGTGAAGCCCGCCGAGTAGGCCATGGGCACCTCGGCGCGGCGCAGGGCCCGCTCGAAGGCGCGCTGGAAGTCACGGTGGCTGGTGAACCGGAGGCGGCCGCGCTTGGTGTAGCGCAGTCGGATGCGCTGCACCGCAGGTGCGGGCGGCGGGCCTTCGGGCTGTCGCTTGCCCAGTGGTTCTTCTCCTCGGTGCGGGGCGGGCGCGGTGAGCGCCGCCCACCGTCCTGTGGGGGCCCCTCCGGTCACGGCCGGTGCGCCACCCGGCTCATCCCTCGGCTTTGCTGAGGGAGATCTCGGGGGCGGGCACCGCGCCGGAGGCAGTAGTTGTACTACCCAGAGTACGCGCCCGGTGCTCGGTCCGTTCCCGGGGCGGGCCGCCGACAAGGGCTCGCCAGGCCTCCTGCCGGGCGGTGCGTACGGTCTCGCGGGCCGTGGTCAGCGCCTGGCGTGCGGCGCGGCCCGCCTCGCGCGCGGCCCGGGCGGCCGGTCGCCACACGGCGTCCCGTACCGCGTGGCCGACCGGCGTCAGAATCACGACGTACACCCAGCGCGTCGGCCGTCCCACGAGGGTGTGGGCGAGCCACTTGAGGCCGCGCCCGATCGCCCGGGAGAGGTGTCCGGCGACCCGCCAGGCGTGGCCGATCGCGTGCCCGATCTCCCGCACGACGACGGCCAGCCCCCGCCCGAGCGGCGTCAGCACCCTCCGATACACCCACCCCACCGGAACCACCACCAACAGCACCCCCAACGCCACGAGCCCCCGCCCCAGCGCCACCAGACCGGCACCGATCAGCGCGGCCAGCCGGGCGAGGGCGTGGCCGGTGGGGGTGAGGGCGGTGCGGTAGAGCCAGGCCGCGGCGCTTTGCAGGGTGCGCAGGAGCCAGGACGCGGGCAGGAGGATTCCGTAGCGCAGCAGCGGGAACAGGAGGAGGCGCCACAGGGTGACGGGAGGCCACACGAACACCGCCCACAGCACCCGGGTGAGGCCGATCGCGAGGGCCTTGATCGTGTGGCCGGCGATCCGGGCGAGCGGCGTGAGCACCTGGCGGTACAGCCAGACCGAGGGGGCCGCGATCAGCGTCACCAGGACCCAGGTGACGGCGACCCCGACCGCCTCCCCCACCGCGGCGACGACCACGCCAACTCCCCTCGCCAGCCAGGCGGTTGACCGCCCCAGCGGGGTCAGCACCCAGCGGTACAACCACCCGAACGGGATCACGACGAGCCCGCGCCACAGGGGCGCGAGCACCACTCGCCGCAGGGCCTTGGCCCCGACCACCAAGAGGTCCCAGACGATCCGCACGGGAACGACGAGGACCAGCACCACGATGCGTACCGGGATGCGGATCGCCACGGTCAGGCAGCCTTCAGGGCCCTGCGGGGCCGGGCGGTTCTCCATGTGGGCAAGGACGCACGACGGGCCCCTCGCCGTTGCGACGGGGGGCCCTTCGTGATCAGGCGGTTACTTGACGACCGTCAGTGGCAGCAGCTTCTTGCCCGTGGGGCCGATCTGGATGGACGTGTCCATCTGGGGGCAGACACCGCAGTCGAAGCACGGCGTCCAGCGGCAGTCCTCGACCTCGGTCTCGTCGAGCGAGTCCTGCCAGTCCTCCCACAGCCAGTCCTTGTCGAGGCCCGAGTCGAGGTGGTCCCAGGGCAGGACTTCCTCGTAGGTGCGCTCGCGGGTGGTGTACCAGTCGACGTCCACGCCGTAGGCGGGCAGCGTCTTTTCGGCGCAGGCCATCCAGCGGTCGTAGCTGAAGTGCTCGCGCCAGCCGTCGAAGCGGCCGCCGTCCTCGTAGACGGCGCGGATGACGGCGCCCACCCGGCGGTCGCCGCGCGAGAGCAGGCCCTCGACGATGCCGGGCTTGCCGTCGTGGTAGCGGAAGCCGATGGAGCGGCCGTACTTCTTGTCGCCGCGGATCTTGTCGCGCAGCTTGGTGAGCCGGGCGTCGGTGTCCTCGGCGCTGAGCTGCGGCGCCCACTGGAAGGGGGTGTGCGGCTTGGGCACGAAGCCGCCGATGGAGACGGTGCAGCGGATGTCGTTCTGGCCGGAGACCTCGCGGCCCTTGGCGATGACGTTGACCGCCATGTCGCCGATCTGGAGCACGTCGTCGTCGGTCTCGGTGGGCAGGCCGCACATGAAGTACAGCTTCACCTGGCGCCAGCCGTTGCCGTACGCGGTCGCGACGGTACGGATCAGGTCCTCTTCGGAGACCATCTTGTTGATGACCTTGCGCATGCGCTCGGAGCCGCCCTCGGGGCGAAGGTGAGGCCCGAGCGGCGGCCGTTGCGGGTCAGCTCGTTGGCGAGGTCGACGTTGAAGGCGTCCACCCGGGTCGAGGGCAGCGACAGGCCGATCTTGTCGTCGGCGTAGCGGTCCGCGAGGCCCTTGGCGATGTCGCCGATCTCGGTGTGGTCCGCGGAGGACAGCGACAGCAGGCCGACCTCTTCGAAGCCGGTCGCCTTGAGGCCCTTCTCCACCATCTCGCCGATGCCGGTGATGCTTCGCTCCCGCACGGGGCGCGTGATCATGCCGGCCTGGCAGAAGCGGCAGCCGCGGGTGCAGCCGCGGAAGATCTCCACGGACATGCGCTCGTGGACGGTCTCGGCGAGCGGGACCAGGGGCTGCTTGGGGTAGGGCCACTCGTCGAGGTCCATGACGGTGTGCTTGGAGACCCGCCACGGCACGCCCGACTTGTTCGGTACGACCCGGGCGATGCGGCCGTCCGGCAGGTACTCGACGTCGTAGAAGGCGGGGACGTAGACGCTTCCGGTACGCGACAGGCGGAACAGGACCTCCTCGCGGCCGCCGGGGCGGCCCTCGGCCTTCCACGCCCGGACGATCTCCGTCATGTCGAGGACGGCCTGCTCGCCGTCGCCGATGATCGCGCAGTCGATGAAGTCCGCGATCGGCTCGGGGTTGAAGGCCGCGTGGCCGCCCGCGAGGACGATCGGGTCGTCGATCGTGCGGTCCTTGGACTCCAGCGGGATGCCCGCGAGGTCCAGGGCCGTGAGCATGTTGGTGTAGCCGAGCTCGGTGGAGAAGCTGAGGCCGAACACGTCGAAGGCGCGCAGCGGGCGGTGCGAGTCCACGGTGAACTGCGGCACCTTGTGCTCGCGCATCAGCGCTTCCATGTCGGGCCACACGCTGTAGGTGCGCTCGGCGAGGACGCCCTCGCGTTCGTTGAGTACCTCGTAGAGGATCATGACGCCCTGGTTGGGCAGCCCGACCTCGTACGCGTCCGGGTACATGAGCGCCCAGCGGACGTCACACTCGTCCCAGGCCTTGACGGTGGAGTTGAGCTCACCGCCGACGTACTGGATCGGCTTCTGCACATGCGGGAGCAGCGCTTCGAGCTGTGGGAAGACGGACTCGGCAGACATCTCGACCTTCGTGGGCTGGCAGGGGGCGACTCTCTAGCGTAACGCGAGCCGCGTCGCCCCCTCGCACGACGATCACTCGCCCCTTCGCACGACGATCAAGGGGCCGCCGTGCCCTTGGGGAGCCCGGGCCGGGCGGCGCGGGCCCATACCCCGGGCAGTTGGTGCTCGCGCCGTGCGGCCGTCGCCTGTTCGTGTCCGTACAGGAGTCCCCAGGTGAACGCGGACTCGCCGGCCGCGTGGGCCTGCGCGGCCAGGGTGCGCAGCGCGTCGCGGGCGACCACGCTGTCGTGGTGCTCGCCGAGGACGTTCTGGACGGCCTTGAGGCGCTTGGTGAGTTTCTTGGCGGGCTTGCCGAGGGCGGGGGCCGCGGCCTGGGCGGCGTACCGGGCGCGCTTGGCCGCCTTGCGGGCCGCGTGCAGGGCGAGGTCGCGCTCGGGGCCGGGTTCGAGGGCGAGCGCGGTGTCGAGGCGGCGGGCGAGGCGCCGGTGGTCCTTGCGGACGGCCTTGCGGAGCACGCCGGGGGCGGGTTGGTTGGCCGCGGGCCGCAGCGGCGGGGCGGCGAGCAGCGCGTCGAGTGCGTCGAGCAGGGCGAGGTAGCGCTGGCCGTCGAGGGCGGTGAGCGTCCTGCGCCGGGCGTCGGCGCGGCCGGCCACGGTACGGATCCGCAGCCGGGCGTGGACCGGGCCGAGCAGCAGCGTGTCGGGGAGCGCCGCGATCCGGGTCATCAGGCGTTCGGCGAGCACTTCCCCGTCGCGTTCGACGCCGAGTTCGGCGGCGAGCCAGGTGAGTTCCGCCCGGACGGGTTCGGTGGCGGACCGGTCGATCACCTTGGCGTACGAGCGGAAGGCGCTGCGCAGCCGGCGGGTGGCGACCCTCATCCGGTGGACGGCGTCGGGCAGTTCGCGCCGCACGGCGGGGTCGAGGGCGATCAGGGTGTCGCGCTGGGCCCGCAGATGGGCCAGGACGTGGGCGCCGGCGGTGCCGTCGGCGGGTTCGGTGGTGGTGTCGCGGGCGCGCGGGGGCGCGGGGGTCGTCTCGCGCAGGGCGCGGGCGACCTTGGAGGCGCTCGCCGAGGGCAGGATGCCCGCCGTCCGCAGCGTGTTCTCCACCGCGTCGAGGAGGTCCTGGTCGTGGACGCCGTCGGCGAGTTCGACCTCGATCTCGGTCCAGGTGGTGCTCGTCGCGCCGTCGGTCAGACCCTGGGCGACGACGGTGTCGATGCTGAGCTCGGCGAGCGGCGTGGCGTCGTCGGCCAGGAGGAGGCTGACCTCGCGCGAGGACAACAGCCGTACCACGGGGACGAGTTGGCGCTCGCGCACGCGGGAGCGCAGCAGGGCGGCGAGCGCGGGCGGCACGTCGTCGCTGAGCGGGGCGCGGATCTCGTCGCGGACACCGGCGGCGACGGGGACCTTCAGATGCCAGCCGGCGTCGTCGCCGCCGGTGCGGCGGCGCAGGGTGAGCTGGGCGGCGTCGAGGCGCAGGTCCTGGGTGTCGTAGTAGACGGCGTCGAGCTCCGTGACGCCCTGGGCCGCGACGCGGGCGATGCCGGGGACGCCGGTCAGGTCGGGGAGCTCGGTGCGGTCCTCCCCGCCGGCCGTGGGGAACTCGAATTTCCGCTCGATCTCGCGCTTGGTGTCCGCCATGAGAAAAATCTAGACGCGTTCGGCGCCCGGCGGCAGGGCGCCCGGACCGGCCGTGTCCGGCCGGTCCCTTCCTGGTCGGGCCTCCTCGGCGCGGCTATGCCGTTATCGGCCGCTGCACCCGGATCGACTGGAGCAGCCCTATGGCGACCCACACCGCGAACATCGAGGACCCTCCGTAGGAGACGAAGGGCAGCGGGATGCCGGTGACCGGCATGATGCCGAGCGTCATGCCGATGTTCTCGAAGGACTGGAAGGCGAACCAGGCGATGATGCCGGCCGCGACGATCGTGCCGTACAGCTCGGTCGTCTCGCGGGCGATGCGGCAGGCGCGCCACAGGACGACGCCGAGCAGCACGATGATCAATCCGGCGCCCACGAAGCCGAGTTCCTCGCCGGCGACGGTGAACACGAAGTCCGTCTGCTGTTCGGGTACGAACTGGCCGGTGGTCTGGGAGCCCTTGAACAGGCCGGTGCCGGTGAGGCCGCCGGAGCCGATGGCGATCCTGGCCTGGCTGGTGTTGTAGCCGACGCCGGCCGGGTCGAGGCTGGGGTTGGCGAAGGCGGCGAAGCGGTTGATCTGGTACTTGTCCAGTATTCCGAGCGCGGCCACGAGCACCGCTCCGACCACTCCGGCCGAGAACAGGCCGATGATCCAGCGGTTGGACGCCCCGGAGGAGAGCAGCACACCGAGGATGATCACCACGATGACCATGGTGGAGCCGAGGTCGGGCATGAGCATGATGCAGCCGATCGGCACCATCGCGAGGGCGAGCGCCTTGGTCACGGTGCGGTGGTCGGGGTGCAGTTGGTCGCCGGCGTCCACCCGCGCGGCGAGCAGCATCGCCATGCACAGGATGATCGAGATCTTCGCGAACTCGGAGGGCTGGAGGGAGAACCCGCCGCCGAGCACGATCCAGGAGTGCGCACCGTTGACGGTGGCGCCGAGCGGCGAGAGCACCGCGAGCAGCAGCAGGATGGACAGGCCGTACAGGATGGGCACGGCGCCGCGCAGGGTGCGGTGGCCGAGCCACATCGTGCCGATCATCAGGCAGAGCCCGATGCCGGAGTTCACGATGTGCCGGATGAGGAAGAAGTACGGGTCGCCCTGGTTGATGGCGGTGCGGTTGCGGGTCGCGGACCACACCAGGAGCGAGCCGATGAGGCAGAGCGCGAGGGCCGAGAGCAGCAGCGGCCAGTCGAGCCGGCGCAGCACCGAGTCGCGCGCCGTCAGCTTGGCGAAGGCGCCGCGCTCGGGGGCGTAGCGCTGGACGGAGAAGCCTGCCATGGCGCTAGTCCCTCCGTGGGTTGCGGTTGTCGACGGTGGCCGCCGGGCTGTTGTCGGGCTGCGGCTGGCCGGCGGGCTGCTGCTTGCCCTTGTCCTTGTCCTTGGTCTTGCCCGCGTCCGGGTCGTACGCGGCGACGGCCGGGGCGTCGATGGAGCCGTCTGCCTGGATCTTGGGCAGGGACTGCTCGGGCTGCGGGAGCAGGGCGCGCTTGATGTCCTGGTTCCCCGCGTCGTCGATGCCGTACATCGCCTCGTAGATCTTGCGCACGGCGGCACCGGAGGCGCCGGAACCCGTACCGGCCTGGGCGATCGTCATGACGACGGTGTAGTCCTTGGAGTACGTGGCGAGCCAGGAGGTGGTCTGCTTGCCGTAGACCTCGGCGGTGCCGGTCTTGGCGTGGAGTTCGACCTTGTCCTGCGGCCAGCCCTGGAACTTCCAGGCGGCGGTACCGCTGGTGACGACGCCCGCGAGGGCCTTGTTGAAGCCGTCGAGGGTGGCCTGGGTGACCGGGAGCTTTCCGTTGACCTTCGGCTTGATCTCCGTGATCGACTTGCCGTCGGCGCTGATGATCGCCTTGCCGATGGTGGGGGCGTGCATGGTGCCGCCGTTGGCGATGGCCCCGTAGATCATGGCCTCCTGGATCGGCGTGACGAGGGTGTCGCCCTGGCCGATGGAGTAGTTGATCGAGTCGCCCTCACGCATCTTGTTGCCTTCGAGGCAGTTCTCGTACGCGATCTTCTCGACGTAACTGCCGTCCTTCTTGCCCGTCTTGCACCAGCTGTCCTTGTTGGCCGCCCAGTAGTTCTCCTTCCACTGGCGGTCGGGGACGCGGCCGGTGACCTCGTTGGGCAGGTCCACCCCGGTGGGCTTGCCGAGGCCGAACTGGTGGGCCGCCTTGTAGAAGTAGTCCTTGGGCTGGCCCTTCTTCGGGTTGATCCCGCCGTCCTTCTTCCACTCGTTGTCGGCGAGCCCGTAGAAGACGGTGTCGCAGGAGACCTCAAGGGCGCGGCCGAGGGAGATGGGTCCGAAGTTCTCGCCCTCGAAGTTCTTGAAGACCTGCCCGCCCACGGAGTACGAGCTGGTGCAGGGGTAACCGCCGTCCCACTTGTAGCCGGCTTCGACCGCGGCGGCCGTGGAGACCACCTTGAACGTCGAACCGGGCGCGGCCTGACCCTGTATGGCGCGGTTCAGCAGCGGATAGTCGCTGTCCTTGCCGGTGAGCTGCTGGTAGTCCTTGCCGGAGATGCCGCCGACCCAGACGTTGGGGTCGTAGGTGGGCGCCGAGGCCATGGCGACGATCCGCCCGGTCTTGGCCTCCATGACGATGACCGCGCCGGAGTCCGCCTTGTAGTTCTCGTTGGTGATCTTGTCGAACTGCTGGCGGGCCTCGACCATCGCGTTGTTCAGCTCGTACTCGGCGACCGCCTGCACGCGTGCGTCTATCGACGTGACGACGTTGGAGCCGGGCTGGGCCTTGTCGCTCTCGGCCTGCCCGATGACCCGGCCGAGGTTGTCGACCTCGTAGCGGGTGACGCCGGCCTTGCCGCGCAGCTGCTTGTCGTAGGTGCGCTCGAGGCCCGAGCGGCCGACCTGGTCGGAGCGCAGATAGGGCGAGTCGGTGTCCTTGGCCTTGGTGATCTCGTCGTCGGTGACGGGCGAGAGGTAGCCGAGCACCTGCGCGGTGTTGGACTTGCCGGGCGCCGGGTAGCGGCGCACGGCGGTCGGGTCGGCGGTGATGCCGGGGAAGTCCTCGGAGCGCTCGCGGATTTGCAGGGCCTGCTGGGTGGTGGCCTTGTCGGTGACCGGGATCGGCTGGTACGGGGAGCCGTTCCAGCACGGCTTGGGGGTCTTGGCGTCACAGAGCCGGACCTTGTCCATGACGTCCTGCGGCTTCATGCCGAGCACCCCGGCGAGCCGGGTCAGGACGGCCTTGCCCCGGTCGGGCATCTTGGACAGGTCGGTGCGCGAGGCGGAGACCACGAGCCGGGTCTCGTTGTCGGCGAGCGGGACGCCCCGCGCGTCGAGGATCGAGCCGCGCACGGCGGGCTGGACGACCTGCTGGACGTGGTTGTTCTTGGCCTCGTCCTGATACTCCTGGCCGTTGCGGATCTGGAGGTACCACAGGCGCCCGCCCAGGGTGAGCAGGAGCGAGAAGACCAGGACCTGGATGATGATGAGGCGGATTTGCACCCGGGGGGTGCGTCCGGTCTCGGGGATGTTGCTCATGCTGTGACGACCCCCTGGTTCACAGTCGCTTGACGCCCTTGATGCGGCCGGCGCGGGCCGCCCTGTTCCTGGCGGCCTTGATCCGCAGACCGCCGCGCTGGTTGCCGATGCGCAGACCGGTGCCGCCGGAGAGCCAGCCGGAGGTGATGTTGCTCTTGGGGCTGCCGTTGGCGGTGGTGTCGGCGAGCGGGTCGTTCTCGGCCCGCCGGGCGATCGCCATGATCAGCGGCACGGTGAACGGAGCGAGCAGCAGATCGTAGACGGTGGCCGTGAACAGCAGGCTGGGCAGGCCGACATGGCGGGCCGCGGTGTCTCCCACCAGGGCCCCGACGGTGGCGTAGAGCAGCGTCGAGCCGATGGCCGCGCCGACCACCACCAGCATCGGGCCGACCGCGGTGCGCAGCCGTCCGTGGTCGGGCTTGGCGAGGCCGGCGAGGTAGCCGATCACGCAAAGCACCAGGGCGTAGCGCCCGGCGGCGTGGTCGGCGGGCGGCGCCAGGTCGGCGAGCAGCCCCGCGCCGAAGCCGACGAAGGCACCCCCGAGATGGCCGTACACCAGGGCCAGACCGAGGACGGTCAGAAGCACCAAGTCCGGTACGGCGCCGGGGAGTTGGAGGCGGGCGAGGACGCTCACCTGGATGACGAGGGCGACGACGATCAGGGCGGCGGAGAGGAGGACCCTGTTGAGACGCATCTGGATCAGCTCCTACTGCTCGCCGTCGGCGTTGGCGTTGCCGTTGCCGTCCGGGTTGGGCTTCGGATTGGCGTTCGGGTTCGTTCCGGCCGGTGGGTTGGCGTTGCCCGCCGGCGGGTTGGCGTTGCCGCCGGCCGGGTCGGGCTTCGCGTTCGGGTCGGGGTTGCCGACGCCGTTCGCGTTCTGGTTGGCGATGTCCGTGTTGCCCTGCGGGTTGGGCGTCCCGGACGGGGTGGCCGTGACGGTGACCGTGGGCGTCGGGGTGGGCTGGGGCTTGGCGGGCAGCACCTGGTCGCGCGGGTCGGTGCGCGGGGCCTGGACGACGACGCCGACGATGTCGAGCTTGGTGAAGCCGACGTAGGGGCGTACGTAGATGGTGCGGGTGAGGTCGCCGCCCGAGGGGTCGACCTTGACGACCTCGCCGACGGGAACGCCGGGCACGAACGGCTTGTCGGCCTGGGAGCCGAAGGTCACCAGGCGGTCGCCGGGGTTGACCTTGGCCTTGCCGTTGAGCAGCTGCACCGAGAGCGGACGGTCGCCGTGGCCGGTGGCGAAGCCGAGCTCGTCGCTCTTCTCCATCCGGGTGCCGACGGTGAAGTCGGGGTCGTTGGCGAGCAGCACGGTCGAGGTGGAGGGGCCGACGGTGGTGACCCGCCCGACCAGGCCCTCACCGTTGAGCACCGTCATGTCGCGCTGGATGCCGTCGTTGGACCCGGCGTCGATGGTGACCGTCCAGGAGAAGCCCTGGGCCGCTCCTATGGCGACGACCTGGGCGGCCTTGATGCCGTACTGGCCTTCGCCGGCGGTCTTCAGCATCGCGTCGAGCTGGTTGAGACGGCTGCGGTTGCGGGCGTCGCTGCCGAGCCTCTGCTTGAGGGCTTCGTTCTCGGCCTGGAGGGCGGAGATCCTGTCGTGGCGCTTTCCTGAGTCGCGTACCGCGCCGATCGCGTTGCCTACCGGGTCGACGGCGGCCGCGACCCCGTTCTCCACCGGTCCGAAGACCGCGGCGGCGGCCTGCCGGGCGCCGTCCACCGGTGAATTCGCCCCGCCTCTGATGTCGACCGTGATCAGCGCGAACGCTACGGCGATCAGCAGCACCAGGAGCAGCCGGCTCTCTCGTGTGTCCCTCACGTGCGGCGGCCGTGCCTTCCTCGTAGGAATGTGGGTGATCTACAAGATCTCTTCGATCTGTATATCAACGATCCGCCGTACGGGTTGGCAGTGACCCATACGGCGGACAGCAGGCTCCGGGAGCTAGCGGCGGGGCTGTGCGTCGAGCACCTGCTGGAGCGCTTCGAACTCCTCCACGCACTTGCCGGACCCCAGGGCGACCGAGTCGAGCGGGTCCTCGGCGATGTGGATCGGCATGCCGGTCTCCCGGCGCAGCCGCTCGTCCAGGCCGCGCAGCAGGGCGCCGCCGCCGGTGAGGACGATGCCGCGGTCCATGATGTCGCCGGAGAGCTCGGGCGGGCACTTGTCGAGCGTCGTCTTCACGGCGTCGACGATCGCGTTGACGGGTTCCTCGATCGCCTTGCGCACCTCGGCCGCGGAGATCACCACGGTCTTGGGCAGCCCGGAGACGAGGTCGCGGCCGCGGATCTCGGTGTGCTCGTCCTTGTCGAGGTCGTACGCGGAACCGATCGTGATCTTGATCTGCTCCGCGGTGCGCTCACCGAGGAGGAGGGAGTACTCCTTCTTGATGTGCTGGATGATCGCGTTGTCCAGCTCGTCGCCCGCGACCCGGATCGACTGTGCCGTGACGATTCCGCCGAGCGAGATGACGGCGACCTCGGTGGTGCCGCCGCCGATGTCCACCACCATGTTGCCGGTGGCCTCGTGGACCGGCAGACCCGAGCCGATGGCCGCGGCCATGGGCTCCTCGATGATGTGCACCTGGCGGGCGCCCGCCTGGGTGGAGGCCTCGATGACGGCGCGGCGCTCGACTCCCGTGATGCCCGAGGGCACACAGACCACGACGCGCGGGCGGGCCAGATACCGGCGCTTGTGGATCTTCAGGATGAAGTAGCGGAGCATCCGCTCGGTGATTTCGAAGTCGGCGATCACGCCGTCCTTCAGGGGCCGTACGGCGACGATGTTGCCCGGCGTACGGCCGATCATCTTCTTGGCTTCCGCGCCGACCGCCAGGATGCCGCCGGTGTTGGTGTTGATGGCGACGACGGACGGCTCGTTCAGGACGATTCCGCGGCCCCTGACGTACACCAGCGTGTTGGCGGTCCCGAGGTCGACAGCCATGTCACGGCCGATGAACGACATTTTGTTGCTCCCCATGAGGATGCGTCCGGCCTTCCCTAATCGAGCGTTGACGGCTTCTCAGGTCGGCGAGGTGGGTGCGTTGAGCGTGAGGCCCCATCGTAGTCCGGCCTGCGCGGACACGGCGCGGTGGTCCACCTCAGTAATGGTGACGTCGTGTCGGGGCGATGCGTTCCCGAAGTCGGCCCGCATATGCCCAGGGACGACCGAAATTCCTTCGGTCGCCCCAGGTCATGAGCGCTATATGGCTGACATCGCGTCAGTATGTGTTCAGGCGCGGCCGGGGAAGAAGAGCTTCAGTTCCCGCTCGGCGGACTCCTCGGAGTCCGAGGCGTGGATGAGGTTCTCCCGGACGATGGTGCCGAAGTCGCCGCGGATCGAACCGGGGGCCGCCGCGATCGGGTCGGTGGGACCCGCCAACTGGCGTACACCCTCGATGACGCGCTCACCCTCGACGACCAGGGCGACGACCGGGCCCGAGGACATGAACTCCACGAGCGGCTCGTAGAACGGCTTGCCCTTGTGCTCGCCGTAGTGCTGCTCCAGGGTGTCCTGGTCCAGGGCGCGCAGTTCGAGGGCGGTGATCTCCCAGCCGGCCTTGCGCTCGATGCGGCCGATGATCTCGCCGACCAGCGAGCGGCGGACGGCGTCCGGCTTGAGGAGGACGAGGGTGCGCTGCGTCATGGTGTACGGCTCCTTGGCAAACGTGTGCGGTCCGCCGAGATTACCGGGTGTAGCCGAAGCCCCGGCACCCGGTCCCGCCAAGGGCCCTCAGGCCCCCGGCTGGGCCTCGGCCGCCGCGGCGAATCGCGCCTTCGCCTCGTCGATCTTGCGGCCGTAGTGCACCGAGGCCCACCACAGGGCGCCGAAGACGAGGCCCATGAAGAACATCAGCGGAACGGCGAAACCGCTCGCGATCAGGGCGACCTGGAGGGCCCAGCCGAGCTCGACCCCGCCGCGCCGGCCGAGCATCCCGCACAGCAGCACCGAGAGCAGCATGCCGATGCCGCACACCGTCCACACGGTGGTGGTGGCGAGGTCGGGGTCCTTCATCGCGACCAGGCCCGCGAAGGCGATCACGAAGAATTCACCGATCAGGGTGGACGCGCAGAGCGTACGCATCGGGCTCAGCCCCTCTTCAGCAGCAGCCGGGCGTCGCCGACCGTGAACACGGAGCCGGTGACGAGGACGCCCGCGCCCGCGTACTCGTCCTCCTCCTCGGCGAGGGTGATGGCGGCCTCGATCGCGTCGTCGAGCCGGGGCTCGACCACCACCCGGTCGTCGCCGAACACCTCGACGGCGAGGGCGGCCAGCTCGTCCACGTCCATGGAGCGCATGGAGGTGTTGGCGGTGACGACCACCTCGGCCAGGACCGGCTCGAAGGCTTCGAGGACGCCCTTGACGTCCTTGTCGGCGCTGGCGGCGATCACGCCGATCAGACGGGAGAAGCCGAACGCCTCGGTCAGGCCGTCCGCGGTGGCGCGGGCGCCCGCCGGGTTGTGCGCGGCGTCAAGCACGACGGTGGGCGAGCGGCGCACGACCTCCAGGCGGCCGGGCGAGACGACGGCGGCGAACGCCTTGCGGACGGTGTCGATGTCCAGCGGGCCGGGCTGCTGGGAGCCGACGCCGAAGAACGCCTCGACCGCGGCGAGCGCCACCAGCGCGTTGTGCGCCTGGTGGGCTCCGTACAGCGGCAGGAAGACGTCCTCGTACTCGCCGCCGAGGCCCCGCAGGGTCAGGAGCTGGCCGCCGACGGCGACCTCGCGCCGCACGATGCCGAACTCCATGCCCTCGCGGGCCACCGTGGCGTCCGTCTCGACGGCCTTCTTCAGCATGACCTGCGCCGCGTCGACGGGCTGCTGGGCGAGGATCACCGTCGCGCCCTGCTTGATGATCCCGGACTTCTCGACGGCGATCTCGGCGGGCGTGTTGCCGAGCCGGTCGGTGTGGTCGAGGTCGATGGGGGTGACGACGGCGACGCCCGCGTCGATGACGTTCGTCGCGTCCCAGGAGCCGCCCATGCCGACCTCGATGACGGCCACGTCGACCGGCGCGTCCGCGAAGGCCGCGTACGCCATGCCGGTGAGGACCTCGAAGAAGGAGAGCCGGAACTCCTCGCGCGCGTCCACCATCTCGACGTACGGCTTGATGTCGTCATACGTCTCGACGAAGCGCTCGGCGGAGATCGGCAGGCCGTCCAGGCTGATGCGCTCGGTGATCGACTGGACGTGCGGCGAGGTGTAGCGCCCCGTGCGCAGCTCGAAGGCGCCGAGCAGGGCCTCGATCATCCGGGCGGTGGAGGTCTTGCCGTTGGTGCCGGTGATGTGGATCGTCGGGTAGGCGCGCTGCGGCTCGCCCAGGACGTCCATCAGGGCGGCGATGCGGCGCACCGACGGCTCCAGCTTGGTCTCGCCCCAGCGGCCCGCGAGCTCGGTCTCGACCGCGCGCAGCGCCGCGTCCACCTCGGGGTCGGCGGGGCGGCCGGGCACGGCCTCGCCCTGCGGCGCTCCGCCGTGGGTGCGCAGGGTGCGGCTGCCCGCTTCGATCACCGCCAGGTCGGGGTCTCGGGTGGTCTCGGCTTCGACGATGTCGTCGAAGTCATCGGCTTCACGGGGGTCGGGCTGCTCGGTCACGGGACCAGTCTACGGAGGGGTACCGACAGGACCTTGGACCCGCCCCTTTCGGGACCTTCGGCCCCCGGGTCCCCGGCACTCCCCCGGCAAACTTGGCGATCATGGACATAGGGATCGACCTCGGGACCGCCAATACGCTTCTCTACGCCCGCGGGCAGGGCATCGTGCTCAACGAACCGTCCGTGGTGGCGATGAAGGAGGGCGGCCGCACGGCGCTCGCCGTCGGCACGGAGGCCAAGGAGACCATCGGCCGCACGCCCGGCTCGATCACCGCGATCCGGCCGCTGCGCGACGGGGTGATCAGCGACTACGAGGCGGCCGAGGAAATGATCCGCCACTTCGTGAAGAAGGCCGTGCCCGGGCGCAGGCCGCGCACCCGCATGGTGGTGTGCGTGCCGAGCGGGGTGACCCCGGTGGAGCGGCGGGCCATCGTGCACGCAGCGCAGCGGGCCGGCGCGAAGGCCGTGCACCTCATCGAGGAGCCGATGGCGGCGGCGATCGGGGCCGGCCTTCCGGTGGCCGAGCCGCGCGGTTCGATGGTGGTGGACATCGGCGGCGGCACCACCGAGGTCGCGGTGATCTCACTCGGCGGCATCGTGACCTCGCAGTCCCTCAGGGTGGGCGGCGACCGCCTGGACGCCGCGATCACCGACTACGTACGCAAGGAGCACTCGCTGCTCATAGGCGAGCGCACCGCCGAGGACGTCAAGTGCGCGATCGGGTCGGCGTGGCCGGTGCCGGGCGACGAGGAGCTGGAGGAGCGGACTTTCAGGATCCGGGGCCGCGAGAAGGTGCGGGGCCTGCCCAAGACGCTCTCGCTCACCACGCGCGAGGTGCGGGCCGCCCTCGACGAGCCCGTGGAGTCGATCATCGCGGCGGTGAAGGTGACCCTGGAGGAGTGCCCGCCGGAGCTGTCCGGGGACGTGATGGAGCACGGCATCATGCTGACCGGCGGCGGCGCGCTGCTGCCGGGCCTGGACCTGCGGATGGCGTCGGCGACCGGCATCCCGGTCTTCGTGGCGGACGACCCGCTGGACTGTGTGGTGCTGGGTTCGGGCAGGTGCGTGGAGGACTTCGACGGGTTGCAGCGGGTGCTGACCGGCGCGTAGCCCCTCTCCGCAGCCCGGGGCCACGCCCCCAGCCGGCTCGACACTGGCCCACCTACCAGGCCCCCGAGAACCCGCGCGCCTTGCCGGCCCGGCACTGGCCCACCTACTAGGGGCGCGGGGAACTGCGCGACCAGCCCACGACGGGCCGCACCGATCCACGTACACGCGGAAGCGCGACACCCCGGTGCCGGGCACCTTCGTCCGCGGACCATGGGACCCGTTCGCGCAGTTCCCCGCGCCCCGGGGGGTGCCTCTATGTCCTTCGTCAAGCCTGAGCTGGTCATGCGACGGCTGCTTCAGGGACGCGTGGTTCGTAGAAGGTGCCGTCGCGGAGCATGGCGAACAGGACGCTGATGCGGTGGCGGGCGAGGCGGAGCAGGGCCTGGGTGTGGGTCTTTCCCCGGGCCCGGCATTTGTCGTAGTAGGTGCGGGAGGCGGGATCGTGCAGGGCTGCGAACGCGGACAGGAACATTGCGCGTTTGAGCTGCCGGTTTCCGCCTCGTGGTGCGTGTTCGCCGTGGATCGAGGTCCCCGAGGACTTCGTTGTCGGGGCGAGGCCGGCGTAGGAGGCCAGGTGGGCGGCGGTGGGGAAGCTGGTGCCGTCGCCGACGGTGACCAGCAGAACTGCGGCGGTCCTGACCGCGACCCCTGGCATCGAGGTCAGGACCTTGGAAAGAGGGTGGTCCTCCAGCAGGGCTTTGATCTGGGCTTCCAGGGCCCGGCGTTGTTCGTGGACCGCCGCGAGCGATCGGGCCAGGGAGGGCACGACCGTGTCGAGGGTGCCGGTGCCGGGAACGACCACGGTCTGTTCGTCCAGGGCGTCGAAGACGTCGTCGACCAGCCGGGTAGCCATGCGCGGGGCCTTGGGCCGGATGAGTTCGACGAGTCTGCGGCGGCCGGCTTTCCGCAGGGCGGCCGGGGAGCCGTAGCGTTCCAGCAGCCAGGTGACGGCGGGGTGGTCCAGGCGGGGGCCGAGGACGCGTTCCAGCGAGGGGTGGAACTGGGTGAGCAGGCCGCGTATCCGGTTGGAGGTGCGGGTTGCCTCGGCGGCGAGGTCCTGGTCGAAGCCGGTCAGGACGGTGAGTTCGGCGGTGATCTCGTCGGTCAGCTCCAGAGAGCGCAGCGTGTGCGGCATGGTGCGGGCGGCGTCCGCGATCACCGCGGCGTCCTTCGCGTCGGTCTTGGCCTCGCCCGGGTAGAGGTCGGCGATGCGGCGCATCGCGAGTCCGGGCAGGTAGGCGACCTTGCAGCCCGCGTCCCGGGCCACGGTCAGCGGGAGGGCTCCGATGGAGGCGGGCTGGTCCACGATCACCAGGACGGTGCCGAACTTCGCGGTCAGCTTGTCGAAGACGGCCCGCAGTTTCGGCTCGCTGTTGGGCATCGGCTTGTCGAAGACCTTCTTCCCGGCCGGGGTGAGCCCATGGCCGTGATGAGCGGTCTTGCCGACGTCCAGGCCGAGGAACACGCCTACGTCTTCGGTGTCGAACATCGTGCCCTTCCAGCAGAGTTGAACGTGCCGGCCTTGGCAGTGGTGTCGTACGCGCGCATCCACGTTATGCAGACCTGCCGCCCGCGAGCTGTCCGGCATTGCGCCGGACCGGGTGGTGGCCGGACCTCTCATCAGCGTCTCCGACGGCACCTCCCGGGCCCGGTGACACCACCCCCCAGGTCATCCGTTCGACAGGGGGCAACAGTCATGCCGGGCCCGGAGGCCAGCGGCCCTCTTGCAGGACCGCGAAGAAGATAACGGGGCTGACCTACGTGGTCGTCCGCAGGCCGTGCGTGGCTGGGCGCGCAGTTCCCCGCGCCCCTGGGGAGTTGGGGGCTGGGCAGCGCCGAGAGGGAAGGCCCCCCGGGGAGGGCAGCCCCGGTCAGCCGATCGCGCCCGCCGGGAGCGTGGCCCGGACCTCGTACGTCGTGTCGGTACGGGTCGTCGCGAGCGAGCCGCCCATGCTCTCCACCCGTTCCCGCATCGAGGACGTCCCGGTCCCGGTGGAGACCGGGGCCTTGACCGGCGCCGAGCGCGGCAGCGGGTTCTGCACGGTGACCACGAGGTCCCCGGCAGCCAGCCGGATCGTCACCGCGACGGGCTCGCCCCGGGCGTGCTTGACCGAGTTGGTCAGGCACTCCTGGACCACCCGGTAGACGGCCGCCTGCCGCAGCGGGGACAGCCGGTGGGCGGCCTCCTCGATGTCGAGACCGACCGGGGTGCCCGCGAGCCGGCTCTCCTCGGCGAGCGCGTGCAGCCCGTCGATCCCGGGGGTGGCGGTGCGTTCGTCCGCGCGCCGCACGATGATCTCGTTGAGCATGAGGTGGGCCCGGCGCGCGGTGTCGGCGAGCTCCTCGAAGTCCTTGTGGTGCGGCTCGTTCCTGGCCCGTACCGCCAGCACCTCGGAGCGCACCGCGAGCATCGTCAGCTCCCGTCCCACCATGTCGTGCACGTCCCGGGCGACCGAGACCCGCTCGGCCTGCACGGCGTGCAGGGCCGCGCTCTCGGCGCGCTGGACCTCCAGCTCGTGGACGAGGTCGTGCCGGTAGGCGGAGATGCCGACGCCGGAGGCGAGCACGCCCACCGGCACCACGATCGCCAGGAACGAGCTGAGCGTCTCGCCCCGGATGTCGGGCCACCCCGGCAGGTTGAACAGGACGTACGCCACCGCGATGTATCCGCAGGTGGCCAGGATGCCCGCGCGGCGGCCCCGGAAGCGGCCCAGCGAATACAGCGCGAACTGCACCAGGTTGAGCTGGTGCAGCCAGCCCAGGAACACCAGGGCGACCAGATACGGCACCCATGGCCATCGGCGCCGCAGCAGCAGGGTCGCCGCGCCCAGGGCCAGGACGGGCGGCGCGGTATAGCTGTTGAGGGAGTTGTCGCTCCGGGCCAGGCCCGGCACGTCCAGGACCATCAGGCCGAAGCAGCTCAGTGCGATCAGCACGTCCAGGGCGCGCTCCTCGCCCACCCAGCGGGTGCCCGTCGCCCGCGCCGCCGCCAGCGCGCGCTGTGGCGCGGAGGTGGGGAGCGGGGTGTGCATGCCTTCCATCATCCAAGGTCTTTGGGCCCGAACGCCCGAGTCGAACGGCCCCCATGTAGTGATATGTCGCACGCTCCCCTCGTCCGCCCCGCCGCTGCCGGGCCCGGGGCGGCCGCCCCGCGCGCATGAGGAAGGCCCCCGGGACCGAGGTCCCGGGGGCCTTGCTCACCTCGCCATGACGCCGGTCAGCCCTGGGGCAGCGACGCGATCTGGCGGGCGATGCGCTCGATGTCGGACTCGGCCTTGGCCAGCCGCGTACGGATCTTGTCGACCACGTTGTCGGGGGCCTTCGCGAGGAAGGCCTCGTTGCCGAGCTTCTTGTTCGCGTCCGCCTTCTCCTTCTCGGCGGCGCCGAGGTCCTTGGTCAGGCGCTTGCGCTCGGCCTCGACGTCGATGGTGCCCGACAGGTCGAGCGCGACCGTGGCGCCGGCGACCGGCAGCGAGGCGGTGGCGTGGAAGTCCTCGCCGGCCGGCTGGAGCCGGAGCAGCTGGCGGATGGCCGCCTCGTGCGGGGCCAGCGCCGTGCCGGTCAGGGTGAGCTCGGCCGGGACCTTCTGGCCGGGCTGGAGACCCTGGTCGGAGCGGAAGCGGCGGACCTCGGTGACGACCTGCTGGACCAGCTCGATCTCGCGCTCGGCCGCCTCGTCGCGGAAGCCGCTGTCACGCGGCCAGTCGGCGACGACCAGGGACTCGCCGCCGGTCAGCGTCGTCCACAGGGTGTCGGTGACGAACGGGACGATGGGGTGCAGGACCCGCAGCATCACGTCGAGGACCTCGCCGAGGACCCGCCCGGAGACCTTCGCCTGCTCGCCGCCCGCGAAGAACGTCGTCTTCGACAGCTCGACGTACCAGTCGAAGACCTCGTCCCACGCGAAGTGGTACAGCGACTCGCTGAGCTTGGCGAACTGGTAGTCCTCGTAGTACGCGTCGACCTCGGCCACGGTCTTGTTCAGCCGCGACAGGATCCAGCGGTCGGTCGCCGAAAGCCGCTCCACGGGCGGGAGTTCGCCCTCGATGGTGGCGCCGTTCATCAGCGCGAAGCGGGTGGCGTTCCAGATCTTGTTGGCGAAGTTGCGGGACGCCTGGACCCAGTCCTCGCCGATCGGCACGTCCGCACCGGGGTTGGCGCCCTTGGCCAGGGTGAAGCGGACCGCGTCCGAGCCGTAGGCGTCCATCCAGTCGATGGGGTCGACCGCGTTCGGGTTGGACTTCGACATCTTCTTGCCGAACTCGTCGCGCACCAGACCGGTCAACGCGACCGTCTTGAACGGGACTTCGCCGTCCATCGCGTACAGGCCGAACATCATCATCCGGGCGACCCAGAAGAAGATGATGTCGTGGCCGGTGAGCAGGACGTCGGTGGAGTAGAACTTCTCCAGATCGGCGGTCTTCTCCGGCCAGCCGAGCGTGGAGAAGGGCCACAGGCCCGAGGAGAACCAGGTGTCCAGGACGTCGGGGTCCTGGTACCAGCCCTCGCCGGTCGGGATCTCGTCGTCGGGTCCGACGCAGACGACCTGGCCCTCGGGGCCGTACCAGATCGGGATGCGGTGGCCCCACCACAGCTGGCGCGAGATGCACCAGTCGTGCATGTTGTCGACCCAGTCGAAGTACCGCTTCGACATGTCCTCGGGGTGGATCTTGACCCGGCCGTCGCGGACCGCGTCGCCTGCGGCCTGCGCGAGCGGGCCGACCTTGACCCACCACTGCATCGACAGGCGCGGCTCGACGGTCGTCTTGCAGCGCGAGCAGTGCCCGACCGAGTGCATGTAGGGGCGCTTCTCGGCGACGATGCGACCCTGCTCCTTGAGGGCGCCCACGACGGCCGAGCGGGCCTCGTAGCGGTCGAGACCCTGGAAGGGGCCGGGGACGGTGATGACACCGCGCTCGTCCATGATCGTCATGGATTCCAGGCCGTGGCGCTGCCCGATGGCGAAGTCGTTCGGGTCGTGCGCCGGGGTCACCTTGACGCAGCCGGTGCCGAACTCGGGGTCGACGTGGGTGTCCGCGACGACCGGGATGGAGCGGTCGGTCAGCGGCAGCTTGATGAGCTTGCCGACGAGGTGCTTGTACCGCTCGTCGTCGGGGTGGACGGCGATCGCGGTGTCGCCCAGCATCGTCTCGGCGCGGGTGGTGGCGACGACGAGGGTGTCGTCCCCCTCGCCGTACTTCAGCGAGACGAGCTCGCCCGGGTCGTCCTGGTACTCGACCTCGATGTCGGAGATGGCGGTCAGACAGCGCGGGCACCAGTTGATGATGCGCTCGGCGCGGTAGATCAGCTCGTCGTCGTACAGGTTCTTGAAGATGGTCTGGACGGCCTTGGAGAGGCCCTCGTCCATGGTGAACCGCTCACGCGACCAGTCCAGGCCCGCGCCGAGCCGCCTGAGCTGGCCGAGGATTCGGCCGCCGTACTCGTCCTTCCACTGCCACACGCGCTCGGTGAAGGCCTCGCGCCCCAGGTCCTGGCGGGACTTGCCCTCCTCGGCGAGCTGCTGCTCCACCTTGTTCTGGGTGGCGATGCCCGCGTGGTCCATGCCGGGCAGCCACAGCGTCTCGTAGCCCTGCATCCGCTTGCGGCGGGTGAGCGCGTCCATGAGCGTGACCTGGAAGGCGTGCCCCAGGTGCAGCGCTCCGGTGACGTTGGGCGGCGGGATGACGATGGTGTACGGGTCCTTCTCGGACCCGGCGTCGGCGGTGAAGTAACCGCGCTCCACCCAGCGCTCGTACAGCTTCCCCTCTACCTCGGCCGGCGCGTACTGGGTCGGCAGTTCGGTGGTGGGCGCTGGGTTCTGCTGCTGAGTGTTCTCGGTCACGGGGTCAGTTTAGGGGTGTCACCGGCCCGCACCGAAACGGGAATGATTCGTAACGGCGGGGCCCCCGATGCACGGGGTCGGCGGCCGTTCCGCGAGGATGTTCGGATCGGATGAACGTGTCTAGGGGGAACCCAACCATGAGCTACAACCAGCCGGGCCCGTACGGTGGCCAGCCCCAGCAGCCCGGCCCGTACGGCCAGCAGCCTCCGCAGCAGCCCCCGTACGGGCAGCCCGGTCCGCCGCAGCCCGGTTACGGCTACCCGCAGCAGGCCCCGCAGGGCGTGCCGCCGCAGCAGCCGGGCCCGTACGGTCAGCAGCAGCCGCAGCAGCAGCCCTACGGCTACCCGCAGCAGCAGGCCCCGCAGTACGGCCAGCAGCCGCCCTACGGCCAGCAGCCCCCGTACGGCGCGCCGACGCACCCGATGCCGCCGGTCCCCCCGAAGAAGAAGACCGGCCTGATCGTCACGGCGGTCGTCGTGGCGCTCGCGGTCGTCGGCGGCGGCGCGTGGTTCCTCACCAAGGGCGGCGCGAGCAACAGCGACGTGTCGGCCGACACCAAGGGCTACAAGGTCGTCCTGCCCGCCACGGTCGAGGACTTCAAGAAGGACGCCAAGGGCGACGACACGGCGCCGATGTCGGACGAGCAGAAGAAGAAGGCCGAGGCAGCCGGGGTCAAGAACCCGCAACAGACCGGCGCCTCGTACGCCTCCGGCGACCCGAAGCTGAACCCGCTGACCGCCAAGTCGCTTCAGATCAACGCCTATTGGGGCGAGATCAGCGACCCGGCGAAGGTGATCGACGCCTCGTTCCAGAACGCCAAGGACAACACCGCCAAGAGCAAGACCATCAAGGTCGAGCTCATCGGCTCGCCCAAGCTCGTCAAGCCGGCCGGGTTCAAGGGCGCCCTGATGAAGTGCCAGGACATGAAGTTCACCAACTCCGGCGCCGACGGTTCGCTGGACAAGGGGCCCAAGGAGTTCACGGCCCCGGCGTGCGTGTGGGCGGACTACAGCACGTACGGCGTCGTGCTCCTGATGGACATCGGCAAGGCCTCCACGGGAGGCGGCGCGAGCCAGGAGGACGCCGCCAAGCTGACGGCCTCGGTCTACAACACGGCCCGCAAGAAGGCCTAGCACACGTCAAAGGGCCCGTCCGGTCAAGGAAGTTGACCGGGCGGGCCCCTTGGTGTGTGCGAGAGGCCGAGTGCGGTGCTACGCGCTCTTCTCGTGCCGGCCGTCGTTCTTCACGATGCGGGGCTCGCGCGGGACCAGCGTCGGGTTGACGTTGTTGCGGACCACGTCGGCGGTGATGACGACGCGGGCGACGTCCTTGCGGGACGGCACCTCGTACATCACCGACTGGAGGACCTCCTCCATGATGGCGCGCAGTCCTCGGGCGCCGGTGCCGCGCAGGATCGCCTGGTCGGCGATGGCCTCCAGGGCCGGGCGGTCGAAGTCCAGCTCCACGCCGTCGAGTTCGAACAGGCGCTGGTACTGCTTGACGAGCGCGTTGCGCGGCTCGACCAGGATCTGGAGCAGGGCCTCGCGGTCGAGGTTGTGGACCGAGGTGAGGACGGGCAGGCGGCCGATGAACTCGGGGATCATCCCGAACTTCACCAGGTCCTCCGGCATGACCTCCTGGAACTGGTCACTGGCCTCGATCTCCCGCTTGGAGCGGATCGTCGCGCCGAAGCCGATGCCCTTGGCGCCGGCCCGGGACTCGATGATCTTCTCCAGGCCCGAGAAGGCACCGCCCACGATGAACAGCACGTTCGTCGTGTCGATCTGGATGAACTCCTGGTGCGGGTGCTTGCGTCCGCCCTGGGGCGGGACGGAGGCGGTGGTGCCCTCCAGGATCTTCAACAGGGCCTGCTGGACGCCCTCGCCGCTGACATCGCGGGTGATCGACGGGTTCTCGCTCTTGCGGGCGACCTTGTCGATCTCGTCGATGTAGATGATGCCGGTCTCGGCCTTCTTGACGTCGTAGTCGGCCGCCTGAATCAGCTTCAGGAGGATGTTCTCGACGTCCTCGCCGACATAGCCGGCCTCCGTGAGCGCGGTCGCGTCGGCGATCGCGAACGGCACGTTCAGCATGCGCGCCAGGGTCTGCGCGAGCAGCGTCTTGCCGGAGCCGGTGGGGCCGAGCAGCAGGATGTTGGACTTGGCGAGCTCGATCGCGTCGTCCCGGCCCTGCGCGCCGCCGTTCTCGCCGGCCTGCACGCGCTTGTAGTGGTTGTAGACCGCCACCGAGAGGGCCTTCTTGGCGGGCTCCTGCCCGACGACGTACCCCTCCAGGAACTCGTAGATCTCGCGCGGTTTGGGGAGTTCCTCCCACCGCACCTCGGAGGACTCGGCGAGTTCCTCCTCGATGATCTCGTTGCAGAGGTCGATGCACTCGTCGCAGATGTACACCCCGGGGCCTGCGATGAGCTTCTTCACCTGCTTCTGGCTCTTTCCGCAGAACGAGCACTTGAGCAGGTCGCCGCCGTCACCGATGCGTGCCACGAGGTGCTTCCCCTTCGCCTGGGAGACGCCATGTGCGCCGCCTCCTGGTGCCTACTGCGTTTTCCGGGGGGACGCCCCCAGACCCCCTACCGACGGTACCTTGCCGGGGCCCCCGTTCGGGCCCCCCTTGGCGCGGTTCACTTCCACGTGGACCGCGCCAAGCTCGCCGAAGCGGGTCAGGCGGCCGCGGAGGTCGTCGTCTTGCGGGTCGACACGATCTGGTCGACCAGGCCGTAGGACAGCGCGTCCTCGGCCGTGAGGATCTTGTCGCGCTCGATGTCGTCGCGGATCTTCTCGATCGGCGTCGTCGAGTGCTTGGCCAGCATCTCCTCCAGCTGCGAACGCATCCGGAGGATCTCGTTGGCCGCGATCTCCAGGTCGGAGAGCTGCTCGCGGCCGGTGCCGCCCGAGGGCTGGTGGATCAGGACGCGTGCGTTCGGCAGCGCCATGCGCTTGCCCGGCGTACCGGCGGCGAGCAGGACGGCGGCGGCGGAGGCCGCCTGGCCCATGCAGACCGTCTGGATGTCGGGCTTCACGAACTGCATCGTGTCGTAGATCGCCGTGAGGGCGGTGAAGGAACCACCCGGGCTGTTGATGTAGATCGAGATGTCACGGTCGGGGTCCATCGACTCCAGGCACAGGAGCTGCGCCATGACGTCGTTGGCGGACGCGTCGTCGATCTGCACGCCGAGGAAGATCACGCGCTCCTCGAAGAGCTTCGCGTACGGGTCGTACTCGCGCACGCCCTGCGAGGTGCGCTCGACGAAGCGCGGGACGATGTAGCGGTTGTCGACCTGCGGGCCGGTGTAGAGGCCGCTCGCGTTGGCCGAGAGGCCGGAGAAGTTGCTCATGGGGGTCTTCACCATCCTGGTGGCGTTCAAGTGGGCAGGGGGAGCGGGTGCGGGTCGGGGCTCAGGCCCCGGTGCCGCCGCCGCCCGGAACGCCCGAGGCAGCGGAGATGATCTCGTCGATGAGGCCGTATTCCTTGGCCTCCTCCGCCGTGTACCAGCGGTCGCGGTCGCCGTCGCGGATGATCGTCTCGACGGTCTGGCCGGAGTGCGCGGCAGTGATCTCCGCCATGCGCTTCTTCGTCCGGATCAGGTACTCGGCCTGGATCTTGATGTCGGAGGCGGTGCCACCGATACCGGCGGAGCCCTGGTGCATCAGGATGTCGGTGTTGGGGAGCGCGAAGCGCTTGCCCGCGGCGCCACCGGTCAGCAGGAACTGGCCCATCGAGGCGGCCATGCCCATGCCGATGGTGACCACGTCGTTCTGGATGTACTGCATGGTGTCGTAGACCGCCATGCCGGCCGTCACCGAGCCGCCGGGGCTGTTGATGTAGAGGTAGATGTCCTTGTCCTGGTCGGCAGCGGCCAGGAGGAGCATCTGGGCGGTGATCTTGTTGGCGATCTCGTCGTCGACCTGCTGGCCGAGGAAGATGATGCGGTCGTTGAGCAGTCGGCTGTAGACCTGGTCACCGAGGCCACCACCGAGGGACGGCTCTCCGGCGGCGTAAGGCATCAGATTCGTCACGTATCCACCTGCTCGTCTCTGACGGCTTCAACCGTCTCAGCGTCTTCGTTCCGGGGGCGCGGACTCCGGCTCGCCAGACTCCACCACCCTCGTATTCATGGACCCTAACGCGCAGGTGGGACAACGCCATCCCGGTTCCCGAACTGTTCGCTCGGAGCGCAAGGTGGTTGAAGCGGAATTCGGTACGAAGAAGGGCCCGTGCGCGGCTGCGCAGGGCCCTTCTCAGCGGTCAGAAGGAGGCTTTAGGCCTCGGTCTTCTCCGCGGCCTCGTCCTCGGCGGACTCGGCGGACTCGACCTCGGCGGCGGCCTCGGCGGCCTCGTCCTCGGCGTCCTCCAGGTCGACGACCTCACCGTTGGTGTCGGTGACCTTGGCGGCCTCGACGACGACGGCGAGCGCCTTGCCGCGGGCGACCTCGCCGACGAGCATCGGCACCTGGCCACCCTCGACGACGGCCTGGGCGAACTGGTCCGGGCTCATGCCGGAGGAGGCGGCACGCCGCATGAGGTGCTCGGTGAGCTCCTCCTGGTTGACGTTCAGCTTCTCCTTGTTGACGAGCTCGTCCAGGATGAACTGCGTCTTGATGCCCTTGACCGCCTGCTCCTCGGTCTCGGCGGTGAACTCTTCCTCGGTCTTGCCCTGGATCTCCAGGTACTTGGCGAGGTCGATGCCCATCTGGCCGAGCTGGTGGTGCTCGAGGTTGTGCTTGCGGGTCTGGATCTCGTCCGCGAGGAGCTTCTCGGGGATCGGGACCTCGGCCAGCTTCAGGAGCTCGTCGAGGACGCGCTCCTGGGCCTGGGTGGCCTGGTCGTACTGCTTCATGTTCTCGAGGCGCTTGCGGCTGTCGGCCTTGAGCTCGTCCAGGGTGTCGAACTCCGACGCGAGCTGCGCGAAGTCGTCGTCCAGGGCAGGCAGTTCACGGGCGGCGACCTGGGTGACCTTGACGGTGACCTCGGCCTCCTTGCCCTCGGCCGAGCCGCCCTTGAGCTCGGAGGTGAAGGTGGCCTCGCCACCGGCCTCCAGGCCCTTCACGGCGTCGTCGATGCCCTCGAGGAGCTCGCCGGAACCGATGGTGTACGAGACACCCTCGGCCACGCCGTCCTCCAGGACCTCGCCGTCGACCTTGGCCTCGAGGTCGATCGTCACGACGTCGCCGTCCTCGGCGGCACGCTCGACGGGGGAGGTCGAGGCGAAGCGCTCGCGGAGCTGCTCCACGGACTTCTCGACGTCCTCGTCGCTGACCTCGACGGCGTCCACGGTGACCTCGATGCCGGAGTAGTCCGGGATCTCGATGGTCGGGCGGATGTCGACCTCGGCGGTGAAGTTCAGCGTCTCGCCGTCCTTCAGCTCGGTGATGTCGACCTCGGGCTGACCCAGCGGGTTCAGCTCCGCCTCGTTGATCGCCTCGGTGTAGAACTTCGGAAGCGCGTCATTGACGGCCTCTTCGAGCACGGCGCCACGACCGAACCGCTGGTCGATCACTCGGGCCGGGATCTTGCCCTTACGGAAGCCCTTGACCGTGACCTGCTGGTTGATCTTCTTGTACGCCGCGTCGAGGCTGTCCTTGAGCTCCTCGAAGGGCACCTCGACAGTGAGCCGAACCCGAGTCGGGTTCAGGGTCTCCACGGCGCTCTTCACGGTTCGGTCTCCTTGTGGCTGACTTCTTTGGGGTTCTGCCGCAGACCGACGGTCTGGAGCGGATGGGGCCCGGTACATCGGATTCATCAGACACACGGGCACGCAGCTTGCATAGTAACCGCAAGCGGGATGCCTCCCACAATGTGATCTTGATACGCGGAGAACGCGGAGATCGAACGTCGGTGACGCTGGTCGGGGTGGCGGGATTTGAACCCACG
Source organism: Streptomyces hundungensis (assembly GCF_003627815.1). Lineage (NCBI taxonomy): Bacteria > Bacillati > Actinomycetota > Actinomycetes > Kitasatosporales > Streptomycetaceae > Streptomyces > Streptomyces hundungensis. Next base: position 5,671,178 of record NZ_CP032698.1, on the reverse strand, counting down.
GCCTTCCGCTCCCAAAGCGGACGCGCTACCAAGCTGCGCCACACCCCGTCGGTGCGAGACGTAGGGTACATGCCCGCGAGGGCCGCGTCGGCCGCTTTGTTCGGGGCGTCCGCCCGGCGGGGCGCGCGCCCGGATCGGGCCCGGGCGGCCCGGCTCGGCCCGCTCAGGACGGTGGCCGGGAAACGCGGTGTGCACGTCCGGGGGGTGACCCGCTACGATGCTCTACGTGCCGGGGTCGCGATGACCTGCGGCGCGATGCTTGCGGGCGTAGCTCAATGGTAGAGCCCTAGTCTTCCAAACTAGCTACGCGGGTTCGATTCCCGTCGCCCGCTCTCGATAGGTCCGAAGGGCCCGGCAGCCGAGCTGCCGGGCCCTTCGGCGTGCTCAGAACTTGATCTGGTTGATCGTGTCCGCTATCGAGTTCAGGAAGCGCTGGATCGAGGGGGCCATGCCCGTCGATGCCAGGAAGAAGCCGAAAAGTATCGCGACGATCGCTGGGCCGGCCTTGATGGAGCCGCCGCGGATGAGCACCACGAGGACGACCGCCAACAGCACTACGGCTGACAGTGAAATGGCCACAACTGATCACACACCCCTTGGTCGGTCCGCCTTGCCGGCCCGAGGGCATGTCGCACACACCCCCGCGAGAACCATCGTGCCACCAACACCCCTGTGGTTGTCCCCGGGTGGCGGACGGACCATGCATGGATCCGGCCAACCGCGAGCCCGCCTCCAGGGGTTCACCTGTTCACGAGTCGCGCGGGGCGCCCGGATTCCGGGCGGCCCGCGGCCACCCGCTTGATGGAGGGTTCGGTCAAGTGCCGTGGCGCTCGCGGGAGTTCGGCGAAATCTGGCCAGCGGAGCGAGACGTTCCGCGTGCCTCGGTCGGCCCGTGGCCCGGCGCGGGCTCACTTCAGGGCGGCGCGGGCGGGCAGGGCGGTCGCGGCCAGGCCCAGGACCAGGATGCCGCCAGCGAACGAGCCGTACAGGAGCGGCGGTATGTACGGGGCGCGGCCGGTGAGGCCGTTCACCATCGGGACGAGGGTGGCCAGGGCGATCGCGCTGCCGATGACGATGCCGGCCGCGACCACCAGGAGCGCCTCCCAGCGGATCATCTTGAGGACCTGGCGGCGGGTGGTGCCGATCAGGCGCAGGGTGCCGAGTTCGCGGCGGCGGTCGAAGACCGTCATCACCAGGGTGTTGACGGCGGCGACGGCCGCGAAGCCGCCGAGTACCGCGGCCATGACGGTGTTGGCCCAGGCGTTGACCTCCCGGTCCGTGCTCTGTGCGGCGGCGTGGCCCGCGGCGTCGGTGACCTTGCCGAGGGTGGCGAGGGGCGCGGCCGCGGCGGGGGTGGCCCTGGTCAGCAGGGTGGTGGGGTTGGGGCGGGTGAGGTGGGCCGTCAAGTCGGCCTGGGGGAAGGTCAGTTGGGCCAGGCCGAGGCCTCGGTCGTAGGTGGCCACGATCTTCGGGGACGCCTTGGTGCCGTCCGGCAGCAGCAGCGGGAGGCGGTCGCCGAGGCGCACGTGGGCGGCTTCGGCGAGAGAGGCGTCGAGGGCGGCGGTGCCCGGGGCGAGGGCGGCCAGGGATCCGGTGCTCAGGCCCAGGTCCTGGACCTTGGCGAGGTCGGCGCCGCTGCCGGTGACGCCTTGCGCGGAGGCTTCGCTGGGGGTGTAGCCGGTGCCACCGTTCGGGATGAGGACGGAGGTGCGGGTGAGGCCCACCGCCGTCGCGACGCCGGGCATGGCGCCGGCCCGGGCCACCGCGTCGGAGGGCAGGCCGGCGGGGTCGGTGACCACCTGGTTCGCGGTGATGCCGGCCCGCTGCTGGTCCTCGATCGCCCGGTCCTCGCTGGTGTGCAGGAAGACCAGCACCGAGGAGAAGGCCATCGCGAGGACGATGGGGGTGATCGCGGAGGCCAACCGGCGTGCGTTGGTACGGGTGTTGGCGGCGGCGAGTGAGCCGGCCGCGCCGGCGGCGCGCAGCGGGAGGCCGAAGACGGCGGTGCAGCCGCGGGCGAGCAGCGGGCCGAGCAGGGCGACGGCCATCATGAACAGCATGACGACGCCGAGGGCGGCGTTGGCCGCGTCCTCCCCCGTCTCGGAGGCCGCGAGCCCGGCGAAGGAACACCCGCCGACGACGGCGCCGACACCGAGCGTGGTACGGATCCAGCCGGGGCGCAGCCGCTCCGCGGCGGACTCGGCGAGCGCCTGACCAGGCTTGATCTTCGCGGGCCGGCGGGCCGCGGCGGCGCCGGCGCACAGGGCGGTCACGACGGTGGCGCCCACGGCGACGAACAGCGGCAGCGGGGTGATCGCCAGGTCCACGCTCTCCGGGATCGCGCCCTTGTCGCGCAGCTGCCCGAACCACCAGGTCGCGAGCGCGACACCGGGCAGGCAGCCGAGGGCTCCGGCGAGCGGGGCGACGAGCAGGGCCTCGGTGGCGATGGTGCGGCGGATCTGGCGCGGGGTGGCGCCGATGGCGCGCAGCAGGGCGTACTCACGGCGGCGCTGTCCGACGAAGAGGGCGACGGTGCCGGCGGCGGTGAACACGGCGACCATCGTGGCCACGCCGCCGAAGGAGCCGCCGAGGCCGATGAGCACCTCCTTGGCCTGGGCGAGGCCGCGGTCCTCGACGGTGGAGCGGTCGTCCCCGGTGTGCACCTGCGCCCGGTCGCCGAGGGCGCGCTTCACCTGGGCGGCGAGGGCGTCGGTGGAGGTGCCGGGCTGGGGCAGTACGGCGATCGCGTCGACTTTGCCGGGGTGTCCGGACAGGGCACGGGCGTCGGCGTCGTTCAGCCAGATGCCGGTCGTGGCGGTCGCGTCGCCGGTTGCGCTGCTTGTGGCGGTTGTGGCGATCGTGCCGGAGACCTTGAACTCCCTTGGTCCGGCAGGGGTGTCGAGGGTGATCCGCTCCCCCACCGTGCCCGTCGTGATGACCACCTCGCCGGGGCGGGGCGCGGCGCCGGAGGCCGGCTTCGTACCGGTGAAGGCGGTGGAGGCCCAGGTGTACGCCGTGACGGGGACGTTCTTGCCGGTACGCACCGGCACGGCGAGGTCGGCGATCGTGGCGGCGGCGCCGGGGGCCGAAGCGGCCTTCGCCACCAGGGAGTCGTCGAGGCGGGCCCGGTCCGGCAGGGCCAGCCGCTCCTCGTCGCGGTCCTCGCCGGTGCCGATCGTGTACCGCAGGTTCTGGTCGGCGGCGACCACGACGGGGGCGGCGGCGTAACGCTGGGGCGGCACGGAGGCGGTGAGACCGGTCGCGAGCAGGAGGCCGCAGGCGGAGACGATCATCGCGGCCATGAGCAGCGCGACGAATGTGCCGGCGAAGGCGGACGGTTTGAAGCGGAGGGCTGCGCGGGCCAGGCGGTTGGGGGCGTGCATTGGGGGTCTCCTGCGGAGGGCTGATGGAGGGGGGCTTGGGGTTGCGGTTTGGGTGCGGGCCGCCTGTGGCTGGGCGCGCAGTTCCCCGCGCCCCTAACTACTCGGCGCTGGGGCACCTTCAGCCTGTCCGGCGATTGAGGACGAGCGCCCTTAAGGCGCGATCGGGGTCTGGGGCGGAGCCCCAGGGGCCGAACCGGTCAACCCCTAGGCCGCTGTGCTTACCCGGCGGGTTGTCAGGGTGGTCATGCGGGTGGCGATCTGGGAGGCCGAGGCCTGCGAAAGGGCGTCCACCATGGAGCCGTCCGCAAGGAAGAGGACCTGGTCGGCGTAGGCGGCCGCCGAGGGGTCGTGGGTGACCATCACCACCGTCGCCCCCAGCGCGTCCACCGCGTTGCGGAGCAGGGCGAGGACCTCGGCCGCGGTGGTGGTGTCCAGCGCGCCGGTCGGCTCGTCCGCGAAGATCACGTCCGGATTGGTGACCAGCGCGCGGGCGATCGCCACGCGCTGCTGCTGGCCGCCGGAGAGTTCGCCGGGGCGGCGGTCGCCCTTGCCCTCCAGGCCGACCTGGGCGAGGAGTTGGGCGGCGCGGCGGCGGTCGGGGCGGTCGCCCGCGAGCCGCATCGGCAGGACCACGTTCTGCTCGACGGTGAGCGAGGGCAGCAGGTTGAACGCCTGGAAGACGAAGCCGAGGCGGGAGCGGCGCAGCTCGGTGAGCTTGTTCTCGCTCATGCCGGTGATCTCGGTGCCGCCGAGCCGCACCGAGCCCTCGCTGGGCCGGTCCAGGCCCGCCGAGCACTGGAGGAACGTCGACTTGCCGGAGCCGGAGGGGCCCATCACCGCGGTGAAGCTGGCCCGGGGCAGGGTGAGGTCGATGCCACGCAGGGCGTGCACGGTGGCGGCGCCGCGCCCGTACCGGCGCGTGACGCCGCGCAGTTCGACGGCCCAGTCGTGGCCGGGCGCCGCGTTCGCCGCGGTCGTCCGCCGTGTGTTCTTGGCCCGTCGCAGTGCCATGGCCCCTGCCCTTCGCTCGCTCCGGCCGACGCGCTCGCGCCGACCCTTCGAACCTAGGGAGCGGGGTGGGGTGGGGGCCATGGCGGCCGCCGGTGGATCAAGGGTGGGGCTGGCCCCACCACGGCGGCCCGGCCGGCCCCCGGGGCCGTGGCCGTGCGGGGTTCAGGCGTCGCGCCTGATCAGCAGTAGGGCGCGGTCGTCGTTGACGTCCTTGGCGACCGCTTCGATCAGATGCCAGGCCGCCCCGCCGAAGCCCGTGGTGACATAGCGGTCGGCCTCCCCGGTCAGGCGGTCGATGCCTTCGCCGATGTCGCGTTCGGAGGTCTCCACGAGGCCGTCGGTGAAGAGCATCAGGACGTCGCCGGGGGCCAACGAGCCCTTGGCCGGGTGGAATTCGGCGCCGTCGTAGACCCCGAGCAGGGGGCCCTCGGCGGCCTGTTCCTGCCAGCGGCCGGAGCCCGCGTGGAGTTGCAGGGCCGGGGGGTGGCCGGCGGAGAGGAGTTCGTAGTCGCCGGAGTCGAGGTCGAGGACGAGGTGGATGGCGGTGGCGAAGCCCTCGTCCCAGTCCTGGCGGAGCAGATAGCCGTTGGCGGCGGGCAGGAAGGCGTGCGGGGGCAGTGAGCCGAGGAGTCCGCCGAAGGCGCCGGAGAGCAGCAGGGCGCGCGAGCCGGCGTCCATGCCCTTGCCGGAGACGTCGGTCAGGACGATCTCCAGGGTGCGGCCGTTGCCGGTGCGGGCCGCCACGACGAAGTCGCCGGAGAAGGACTGGCCGCCGGCCGGCCGCAGCGCCATCTCGCGGTGCCAGCCCCGGGGCAGCGGCGGCAGCGCGCTCTGGACGCGGATGCGTTCGCGCAGGTCGAACAGCATGGTGCCGCCGCGCCGCCAGGGCACCCCGACCCGGGCCCGGAACTGGGCGATGAGCAGCCCGAAGAGGCCGCAGGCCGCCACCACGAGGACCGTGCCGGGGGTGACCCGGGAGGGGCCCGCCGTGTAGGGGCCGAGCCGTACCGACTCCACGATCAGGGCGGCCGCGGCGGCCGCGTACAGGCCGAGGAGGTTGGCGGGGCGCAGCAGGAGGCCGCCCGCCACGATCGGCAGGACGAGGGCGGAGGGGGCGCACCAGAGCGGGGCGATGAGGGTGGCGCAGGTGATGGCGGGGACGGTGAGGAGCAGTCCGGCCAGCGCGACCCAGTCCGAGCCGTCGCCGCGGAAGTAGTCGACGCCGGATCTGCGCACCGCGTTGCGGACCCGGTGCAGCGCCTTGCGCCACCGGGCGGTGAACGAGTCCGCTCTCATCGCACGTGCCATCGTCGAGGACCCTATCCAGCCGGTGCCGCCGCGCGCAGGTGACCCCCGGCGCCCGGAACGGGCGCCCCGATGGAAACCGGGTCGCTCGGACGGCGTACTCCCTGTTAGGAAGGGCCCATGACGATGGAGTTTCGGGTTCTGGATCCGGCCGAGTGGGATCAGTGGTATGCGGCCCTGGTGGTGGCCTTCGGGGGCATATCGGACGCCCCCGACGAGGTGGACGTGTGGCGGGAGTTGATCGACCCCGAGCGAACGATCGCCGTGTGGGACGGCGACCAGTGCGTCGCCGGCACCAGCACCTTCCCGTTCCGGCTGAGCGTCCCCGGCGGGGCCGTGGTGCCGGCCGCGGGCGTGACGGGGGTCGGCGTCATGGGCACCCATCGTCGTCGCGGCTTTCTCACCTCGATGATGCGGCGCCAGCTGGACGATCTGCGGGAGCGCGGCGAGGCGCTCGCCGTCCTGACCGCGTCCGAGCCGGCCATCTACGGGCGGTTCGGCTACGGCATCGGCACCATGGCGCTGTCCGCGGAGGTGGACACGACCCGGGTGCGGCTCGATGTCCCGCCGGGCACCGACGAGGTGCGGCTGCGCTATGTGAAGACCGGGGAGTCCCTCGCGGCGTGCGAGGAGTTGTACGCGCGTCTGGTGCCGGGGCGCCCCGGGATGCTGGCCCGCCAGCCGGGCTGGGACCGGTTCACCACGCTCGACCCGGTGGCGTACCGCGACGGCGCATCGCCGCTCCAGTGCGTCCTGGCCGAGCGGGACGGGGAACTCGTGGGGTACGCGCGCTACCGGATCGCGATGGCCTCGGAGCCGACGGGCGCCAACGGCACGGTGACGCTCCAGGACCTGGAGGCGGTGGACCCGGCGGCCGCCGCGGCGCTGTGGCGCTATCTGTTCGGCCTGGACCTGACGAACACGCTGAAGGTCAAGAGCCGTCCGGTCGACGACCTCTTCCAGCACCTGGTCTCCGATGTGCGCCGCTGCGGTCTGCGGCTGCGGGACTCGCTGCACGTGCGTCTGGTGGAGGTGGGGGCGGCCCTGGAGGCGCGTACGTACACGGCGCCGGTGGATGTGGTGTTCGAGGTGGAGGACGCCTTCTGTCCGTGGAACGCGGGCCGCTGGCGGCTGACCGGTGACGCCAAGGGCGCCTCCTGTGTCCGCACCGAGGACCCGGCCGAACTGGCGCTGTCCGTACGGGAGTTGGGCTCCGCCTACCTCGGCGGCGTCACCCTGGCCTCACTGGCGGCGGCGGGCCGGGTGCGCGAGCTGCGCCAGGGCGCCCTGGCGGAGGCCTCGACGGCGTTCGCCGGCGTGCTCGCGCCCTGGCTGCCTCACGGCTTCTGACAGCCGGGGCACCAGAACAGGTTGCGGGCGGCGAGGTCGGCGGTGCGGATCTCGCCGCCGCAGATGTGACAGCCCTGGTGGGCGCGGCGGTAGACGTACACCTCGCCGCCGTGGTCGTCGAGGCGCGGCGGGCGGCCCATCGCCTCGGGGGTGTGCTCGGGGCGGACGGTGTCGATGCGGTTCAGCCGTACGCCCTCGCGCATCAGCTCCACCAGGTCGGCCCAGATCGCGTCCCAGGTGGCGCGGTCGAGGTCCTTGCCGGGGCGGTAGGGGTCGATGCCGTGCCGGAAGAGGACTTCGGCGCGGTAGACGTTGCCGACGCCCGCGATGACCTTCTGGTCCATGAGCAGGGCGGCGATCGTGGTGCGGCTGCGGGAGATCCGCTGCCAGGCCTTGTCGCCGGTGTCGGCGGGCCGCAGCGGGTCGGGGCCGAGCCGGTCGTGTATCGCCCGCTTCTCGCCGTCGGTGATCAGCGCGCAGGTCGTCGGCCCGCGCAGGTCGGCGTAGGCGGTGTCGTTGAGGAGCCGCAGCCGTACGGTGTCAGTGGGCGGCGGGGCCGGTGCCTCGCCCAGGGCGTACTTGCCGAAGAGGCCGAGGTGGATGTGGATCCAGCCCGAGGGTCCGAAGCCGAGGAACAGGTGCTTGCCGTGGGCTTCGGCGCCTTCCAGGACCTGGCCGTCGACGAGGGCCGCGCCGTCCGAGAACTTGCCCTGGGGGCTGGCGGCGCGCAGCGGCCGGCCGCCGAACATCAGGTCGTGGTCGGCGGCCAGGCGGTGGATGGTGTGACCCTCGGGCATGGGCCGGGTTCAGCCCTGCTGCGGGTGGTGGGCCGGGATCTCGGGGAGCTTGCCGCTGGTCTCGTACTCGGTGAGCATCTCGATGCGCCGGGTGTGGCGCTCCTCACCCGAGTACGGGGTGGCGAGGAAGATCTCGACGAAGCGGGTCGCCTCCTCCTCGGTGTGCATCCGGCCGCCGATGGAGATCACGTTGGCGTCGTTGTGCTCACGCCCGAGCGCCGCGGTCTGCTCGCTCCAGGCCAGTGCGGCACGGACGCCCTTGACCTTGTTGGCCGCGATCTGCTCGCCGTTGCCGGAGCCGCCGATCACGATGCCGAGCGCCTCCGGGTCGGCGGCCGTCTTCTCGGCGGCCCGCAGACAGAACGGCGGGTAGTCGTCCTGGGCGTCGTAGATGTGCGGACCGCAGTCCACGGGCTCATGGCCGTGGGCCGTGAGCCACTCGACGAGGTGGTTCTTGAGTTCGAAGCCGGCATGGTCGGAGCCGAGGTACACGCGCATGTACCCGAGTGTGGCATGCGTGGGGCTGGGCAGGGCTGAGCGGGGTGAGGCCTTTGGTCCCTGTCGTTGGTCCTGTCTAACGATCCGGATTCAGGCCTTCCGTCCCGAAGCGGACCAGGTTTGAATACCCGGGCTCGTAACCCGAGTGCTCCGAAGACGTAAGGAAGCGTTCATGACCTCGCAGCCGTCCCTTGCGAAGGAAGACCGCCTGCCCGGTGAACCCGGTGATGCGCAGGTGCCCGACAGCGGCCTCAAGGCCGGTCTCAAGAACCGTCATCTGTCCATGATCGCCATCGGTGGTGTGATCGGCGCCGGCCTGTTCGTGGGCTCCGGCTCCGGCATCGCCGCGGCAGGACCCGCCATTCTGCTCTCGTACGCCCTCGTCGGCGTGATGGTCGTCTTCGTGATGCGGATGCTGGGCGAGATGGCGGCGGCCCGCCCGTCGTCCGGCTCGTTCTCGGCCTACGCGGACCGGGCGCTCGGCCGCTGGGCCGGGTTCTCCATCGGCTGGCTCTACTGGTTCTTCTGGGTCGTGGTGCTCGCCGTCGAGGCCACCGCCGGCGCGAAGATCCTGCACGACTGGGTGCCGGGGGTCCCGCAGTGGGGCTGGGCGCTCATAGTGATGGTGGTCCTGACCGCCACCAACCTCGCCTCGGTCTCCTCGTACGGTGAGTTCGAGTTCTGGTTCGCCGGGATCAAGGTCGTCGCGATCGGCGGCTTCGTGATCATCGGTCTGCTCGCGGTGTTCGGCGTGCTGCCGGGCTCCGACAACCCGGGCGAGGGCTTCGCGCACCTCACGGACGCCGGCGGGTTCTTCCCCAAGGGCTACGGCGCGATCCTCACGGGTGTGCTGATGGTCGTGTTCTCCTTCATGGGCTCCGAGATCGTCACCCTGGCCGCAGGCGAGTCCGAGGACCCGCGCCGCGCCGTGACGAAGGCCACCAACAGCGTGATCTGGCGGATCGCGGTCTTCTACCTCGGTTCGATCTTCATCGTGCTGACCCTCCTGAAGTGGAACGACCCCTCGATCGTCGCGGACGGCTCCTATGTGGCGGCCCTCAAGACGATCGGCATCCCGCACGCCGACCAGATCATGAACGTGATCGTCCTGACGGCGGTGCTCTCCTGCCTCAACTCCGGCCTGTACACGGCGTCCCGGATGGCGTTCTCGCTCGGTGAGCGCGGCGACGCCCCCAAGTCCTTCGCCCGGACCAACAAGCGGGGCGTGCCACGGGTCGCGATCCTCTCCTCGGTCGTGTTCGGCTTCGTGGCGGTCTTCTTCAACTACGAGTGGCCGGACACCGTCTTCGCCTTCCTGCTCAACTCCTCGGGCGCCGTCGCCCTGTTCGTGTGGCTGGTGATCTGCTTCACCCAGCTGCGGATGCGCGGCATCATCCTGCGCGAGCAGCCGGAGAAGCTGACGGTGAAGATGTGGGGCTTCCCCTATCTCACGTGGCTCACGATCGGGATGATCTCCTTCGTCCTCGTCTACATGCTGTTCGACGACTCGGGGCGCGAGCAGGTGCTGCTCTCGCTGCTCGTCGCGGCGATCGTCATCGTGATCGCGGTGGTCAAGGAGAAGGTGCTCGCGGGCCGCGCCGCCGCCTACAGCGGGGTGAAGGACGACGTCACCGCGTCATAGGCGCCGAGGGCGGCGGTCTCCGTGTCGGCCTGGTACCAGGTGTTGACCTGGTAGGACTTGCCGCCCTCGTCGAAGCCGATCTGGCGGGCCTTCCAGGGGACGCCGTTCTGCGTGAAGTCGTAGTCCCAGACGATGGCCGGCTGCTCGTGGAAGGTCGTCCGCTCCAGACGGATCTTCCGGTAGCCGGGCACGTCGTGCGAGCCCGCCTCGGCTCCCTGCCACTGGGTCATGAGATCGCCGCCGCGTACGAGTGCGTACGAGGCGGCGATCTCTTGTTGTCCGCCCGGCGCGTGGTAGTGGATGTTGGACGGGCTCTTGGCGGTACGGGTCCAGCCCTCGGGCGGGATCCAGGCGAAGCCGGTCTCGTCACGGGAGCCGGGCGGGGGCGTGGCGGAGGGCGGCCGTGACGTGCCCTCGACGGTGGGCGTCACCGGCCCACCGGACCCGCTCGCGGTGCCTCCGCGCTCCGCGGGTTTTGCGATCAGCACGGCGGCCACGGCGAGGGCCACCACCCCGAGGGCCACGGCCGGCATCCAGGCCCGGATCCTGCGGCGGCGGGGGGCGGGCGTGCCGGGCTGGGCGGGTTTGGCTCCGCCAGGCGGGTGGGGGGCGGTTCCGCCGGGCTGGCCGGGTGCAGTACCGCCGGACGAGGCGGGCGCGGTTGCGCCGGGCCAGGCGGGTGCGGGGGCGCCGGACCGGTCGGACGTGGTCCCACCCGGCCGATCGGACGCGCCAGCGGGCCGGTCCGGCGCGGCCCCTCCGGGCCGGGCGGGGGCCGGGACCCCGGGCTGAGGTTGGACCGGAGCCGGGACCGCGGGCTGAGGACGAACCGGGGCCGGGGCCGCGTGCTGAGCCGGGGCCGGTACCGCGTGCTGAGCCGGGGCCGGGACCGGGACCGCGGGCTGAGGACGAACCGGGGCCGGAGCCTGGGACTGGGCCGGGGACGGGGCCTGGGGTTGGGGCGGGGTCTGGGATTGGGGCGGGGCCGGGGCCTGGGGTTGGGGCGGGGCCGGGGCCGCGTGCTGAGCCAGGGCCTGGGGTTGGGCCGTGGGCGGGGGCTGGGATTGGGCCTGTGCCTGAGGCAACTCCCTTGCTGGAGAGGGAGGTTGGGCCCCCACCGACCGGCCCGGCCAGGGCTGTGGGGTGTCGTACACCTGGAGGGTCGGCGGATGGGGGGCCGGGACGGTCGGGGGCGCGGCGATCGGCGTCAGCAGGGCGGTGATCTCGGCGAGGCCCGGCCGCAGCTCCGGGTCCTTGACCAGGAGCCGCTCCAGGAGGGGCGCCAAGGGGCCCGCGGCGGGCGGGAGTTCGGGCTCCTCGTACAGCACCGCGTGCAGGGTGGCCAGGGTGGACGCCCGGGAGAAGGGGGAGCGCCCGCCGACGGCCGCGCACAGGGTGGCGCCGAGCGACCAGATGTCGGAGGCGGAGCCCTGGGGTTTGCCGGTGACGCGCTCGGGCGCCATGTAGTCGGGCGAGCCCACCAGCATCCCGACCACGGTGAGGGCCGTCGCGTCCTGGATGGCGGCGATGCCGAAGTCGGTGAGGACGACCCGGCCGCCCGCGCCGAGCAGCACATTGCCCGGTTTGATGTCGCGGTGCAGAACGCCCACCGCGTGCACCTCGACGAGGGCCGCGGCGAGCCCGACGCCGATACGGGCGGCTTCGCGCGGGGTGACGGGCCCGTCCTCCACGAGCAGCTTCTCCAGGGAGCGGGATTCGACGAGCTCCATCACGATCCACAACCGGTCGCTCTCCTCGGCCACCACGTCATAGACCCGCACCACGTTCGGATGGTCGATCCGGGCGGTGGCGCGGGCCTCGCGCAGAGAACGCTCGCGGCGAATTCGACTGTCCTCGGCATCGAATTCGTCGATGCGCATTTCTTTTACGGCGACCTGGCGGTCGAGTATCTCGTCCGCCGCACGCCACACCCGCCCCATTCCTCCCTGGCCAATTGTTTCGCCCAGGCGGTAGCGCCCCGCGATCAATAGCCCCCGCGTTCCCGGCATGACCATCCACCCCCTCAGCACCTACTGTGACCTGGACTGATTCATGACGGTGACACCATCACAGCATAATTCCTGCCAATCTTGTGGGACCCTTCTGTGCACAGAAGCACCCACCACGGGTGAGGGGGACGGGAAATGCGTGTTCGAAAAACCAAAGGATCTCAATTCGCCTCGGCATTCGCCGCACTGCTGATGGTTTCGTTCGGCGCGGGCACGGCTCTGGCCGCCGGTCCGACGCCGGGCAGCAGCCAGGGCGGCACTCCGGGGCCGAGCGCCCCGGCGGGACTGAAGATCTCCACCGAACTACCGTCGACGATCAGGGTGAACAACGCGACGCACCGCACCACGTTCACCGCGACCGTCGCCAACCACGGCAGCCGGGCGACGGGTCCGGTCACCCTGACCGTGCTCGGACTGGGCGGCATGAAGATCACCGGGGTGCGGGGGTGTGCGCCGCTGCCGAGCGGCAAGCGTCCGCCGGTCACCAACAGCGGCTTCGGCTGCGCGATCCCCGATCTGGCACCCGGCCAGTCGCGCTCGTACACCGTCTCAGCCACCTACGACCTGACGAAGACCGGCAAGATCTGTCTGCCGGTGACCGAGGGCAAGAGCGACAAGGTGCTGTGGCAGCAGGGCCCGGTGCCGTTCGGTACGACGAGGCCGACGCCGAACGCGCCCGACACCCCGCTGCTGCTGGGCACCGACAACGTCCCAGCGGCCCCGCCCTCGGGTACGGCCTCCCCCTCCCCGAGTGCGTCAGCGAAGAGCCCGGCGCCGTCCTCACCCTCCGCGCCGCCCCAGCTCCCGAAGACAGGCGTCAGCGACGGGGTCCTCCCGCTCACCGCGGCCGGCATCCTGTTCCTGTTCGCCGGGGGCGCGGGCCTGTGGTGGACGACGAGGAGCCGACGCCGGACGGTCGGGCACTGAAGGAAACCCCGAACGCGCCTTCTCGGCAAGGGAGTTGAGTCCCGGACGAAAGGGAAACTACAGGACCGAGGTGTCCAGGACCGGGTACGGCGCGGGGAGCGGGAACGTGCCGCCGAGTTCGGTGACCGTCGTCGTCCGATAGTGGCTGTTGAGGGGCTGCTTCTTGTCCGGCACCGGCTCGGAGTGGACGTACACCTTGCGCTCGTAACGGTGCACGATCACGTACAGCGGAACCCCGGCGGCGGCGTAACTGCGGTATTTGGGGCCGGTGTCCGTCTCGTGGTTGGTCGATGTGACCTCTCCGGCGAGGTGCAGCAGCTCGATGGGATACCAGCCCCGGTTGGTCCTGCGGTACGCCTCATCCAGGTCGCTCGGTTCGCGCCGCATGACGTAGAAGTCGGGGACGAGCAGGCTCAGCGTCTTCTCGGCGGTCACACCGGTGCGGTAGCCGTTGCCGATGCCGACGTGTGCGATTCCGGCAGTGCGGAGCTGGAAGTAGAGCTCCGTGGCCGCGCGGTTGTGGTTGTGGTCGGGCTGAGGCGGCACAATCACCATTCCCTCGACGTACTCGGCCCGAATCGGCTCCTTGGAAGCCTTCTCGAACTCGATCAACAGGTCGATGGGGTCCTGTGCCTCGTTCACCGGCTCGGTGATGGGGTCGGCGCTCATGCTGGCGTTCCTCCCTCGTCGCTGGTGTCAGGCTACGCCCGGTGGGCGGCCCCGGGCAGGAGCATGGCGGGAGCGCGGGCCCCTCCGCCGCCCCCAGCGGGGACGTTCACCTGTTCGAGTGACGGAGAATCCTTCCTGCTCAGAGCGGGCGTAACGCGAAGGGCCCGGCGTGAGCCGGGCCCTTGGCTGTGGTACGTGTCGGCTGTCGTATCTGTCGGGGTCAGCCCTTGCGGCCGACCAGCTTCCACGCGGCGGGCAGCAGCCCCATCGCCAGCGCCGCCTTGAGGGCGTCGCCGAGGAGGAAGGGGGTCAGGCCCGCGGCGACCGCCGCGGCCAGGGACATGCCGGTGGAGTCGGCGAGGTAGGGCACGCCCACCGCGTAGATGATCGCCGAGCCGAGCACCATGGTGCCCGCGGTGCGCAGCACCGAGCGGTCGGCGCCGCGGCGGGCGAGCGCGCCCACCACGGTGGAGGCGAGCATCATGCCGAGCACATAGCCGAAGGAGGCGCCGCCCGCGCCGGAGGTGCCGTTCGCGAACCAGGGCATCCCGGCCATGCCGACCAGGGCGTACAGCGCGAGGGAGAGGAAACCGCGGCCCGCGCCGAGGCCGGCGCCGACGAGCAGTGCCGCGAAGGTCTGGCCGGTGACGGGGACGGGCGAGCCGGGGACCGGTACGGCGATCTGGGCGGCGATTCCGGTCAGCGCCGCGCCGCCGACGACCAGCGCGATGTCCTTGGTGCGGGAGGCAGGCAGCAGGTCGGCGAGGACCGATCCGGTGCGGGGGGCGGCGGCGGACGCAGTGCTCATCGGGACTCCGGCGGGTGTTGAGGTGGCGGGACGTGCTGGGGACACGGTGACGTTAGCCCACTGAATCTCGCTGGATCACCAGCAGCCGCCCACAAAGCGGGTGTTGAAGCCTTGGTGGGGTCCGCACAAAGCGCGGGATTCATGCCCGGCCCGGCGTGACCCTCGTCACTACGGCGAAGGGGTCGGGTATCCCTTTTGCGCCCGGGGTCGCCGCTCGGCGAGACTGTAGGTTCCCCATAAACCGAAAGTTACGAGCGCCATGCACGACTCCTTGCCCGCGGAGCCCCTCTCGCACGGGCTGAAGCAGCGCCATCTGACCATGCTCGGCCTCGGCGGGGTGATCGGTGCGGGGCTCTTCGTGGGGTCGGGCGCCGGGATCGCGGTGGCGGGCCCCGGCATCGTCGTCTCGTATCTGATCGCGGGCGCGATCGCGATGCTGGTGATGCGGATGCTGGGCGAGATGTCGGCGGCGATGCCCGCATCCGGCTCGTTCTCGGTGCACGCCGAGCGGGCGCTGGGCCGTTGGGCCGGGTTCAGCGTCGGCTGGCTCTACTGGTTCCTGCTGGTGGTCGTGCTTGCCGTGGAGGCGACCGGCGCCGCGAAGATCGCCAACGGCTGGGCGCCGGGGGTGCCGCAGTGGGCCTGGGTGCTGATCTTCATGGTGGTGTTCACGGGGGCCAATCTGGCCGCGGTGAAGAACTTCGGCGAGTTCGAGTTCTGGTTCGCCGCCCTGAAGATCTTCGCGATCGTCGCCTTCCTGGTGCTCGGACTGCTGGCGGTCTTCGGCGTGCTGCCCGACACCTCGGCGGTGGGCCTGTCCAATCTGACCGGGCGGGGCGGGTTCCTGCCCGCCGGGTGGAGCGGGGTCGTCTCGGGGGTGCTCGCGGTGATCTTCGCGTTCGGGGGTCTCGAAGTCGTCACCATCGCCGCGGCCGAGTCGGACGACCCGGTGCGCGCGGTCGGGCGCGCGGTGCGCAGCGCGGTGTGGCGGATCCTCTTCTTCTATGTGGGCTCGATGCTGGTCATCGTGACGCTGCTGCCGTGGACGTCGATGAAGCCGGGCCAGAGCCCCTATGTCGCCGTCCTCGACTCGATCGGCATCCCCTCGGCCGGCCAGATCATGAACATCGTGGTGTTCGTGGCGCTGCTCTCCGCCCTCAACGCCAATCTGTACGGCTCCTCGCGCATGATCTTCTCGCTCGCCGAGCGGGGCGAGGCGCCCCAGGGGCTGCTCAAGGTGTCGGGCGGCGGGGTGCCGCGCCGGGCGGTGCTGGCGTCGGTGGCCTTCGGGTTCGTCTCGGTGCTGCTGAACCTGAAGTGGCCGGACTCGGTGTTCCTCTACATGCTCAACGCGGTCGGCGCGGTCCTGCTGTTCGTCTGGGCGCTGATCGCCCTGTCCCAGGTGCGGCTGCGCCGTCGCATCGAGCGCGAGGCGCCCGAGACGCTGACGCTGCGGATGTGGGCCTTCCCCTACCTCAGTTGGGCCGCGCTCGCCGCGATGGCCGCGGTGCTCGTCCTGATGCTGTTCGACTCGACGGCCCGGCCGCAGGTGCTCTGGTCGGCGGGTGCCACCGCGGTGGTGCTCCTGGTGGCAGGGGTACGGGAGTGGCGCACGCGCCGCATGTGAAGGCGCGATGAACAACGCGCGTGCGCCTCTTCACGCTGTGTGAGTCGGGTGTCCGCATAGCGGTCGGGTGTTCCCTCCGAGCGGGGCCGCCCTAAGACTGTGGCTCCGTCCCGCCGACCCGGTGGATCAGCTACTGAACAGGGCATGCCCATGTCTCGGACAACCGCGCCCGCGCCGGAGGACAGTCGGCTGGCGGCCGACTCTCCGCTCACCCGTGGCCTCAAGCAGCGCCATCTGTCGATGATCGCCCTCGGCGGTGTCATCGGCGCCGGGCTCTTCGTCGGCTCCGGCACCGCGATCGCCGCGGCCGGGCCCTCCATCATCCTGGCCTATGCGATATCGGGCGCCCTGGTCATGCTCGTGATGCGCATGCTGGGCGAGATGTCGGCCGCCAACCCCGCCTCCGGTTCCTTCTCGGTCCACGCCGAGCGGGCGATCGGCCCGTGGGCCGGGTTCACCGCCGGCTGGGCCTTCTGGTTCCTGCTGTGCGTGGCCGTCGGCCTGGAGGGCATCGGCGCCGCCGGCATCGTGCACGGCTGGCTGCCGGGCGTCCCGGAGTGGGCGCTGGTGGCCGTGTTCATGCTGCTGTTCTGCGGCACCAACCTGGCGGCCGTGAAGAACTTCGGCGAGTTCGAGTTCTGGTTCGCCGCGCTGAAGATCGGCGCGATCGTCCTCTTCCTGGTCATCGGTGTGCTCGCGATCCTCGGCGTACTGCCGGACACCAGCGCGCCGGGCCTGACCAACCTGACCGGCCAGGGCGGCTTCATGCCCAACGGCAGCGAGGGGCTCATCGTCGGACTGCTCGCCTCGGTCTTCGCGTACGGCGGTCTGGAGACGGTCACCATCGCCGCGGCCGAGTCCGAGCACCCCGTCCAGGGCGTCGCGAAGGCCGTGCGCACCGCGATGTGGCGGATCGCGATCTTTTACGTCGGCTCGATGGCCGTCGTCGTGACGCTGCTGCCGTGGACGGCCAAGGACATCGCCACCAAGGGCCCCTACGTCGCGACCCTGGACCACCTGGGCATCCCGGCCGCGAGCCACATCATGAACGTCGTGATCCTGATCGCCCTGCTGTCCGCGATGAACGCCAACATCTACGGCGCCTCGCGCATGGCCGGCTCGCTGGTCTCGCGCGGCCAGGGCCCCAAGGTGCTGGGCAAGATCTCCGGCGGGGTGCCCCGGGTGGCGGTGCTGACCTCCTCGGCCTTCGGCTTCGTGTGCGTGCTGCTCAGCTACTGGCGCCCGGACGACATCTTCCAGTGGCTCCTGAACACCATCGGCGCGATCATCCTGGTCGTCTGGTTCTTCATCGCCGCCTCCCAGTTGATGCTGCGCCGGCGCCTGGAGCGCGAGGCCCCGGAGAAGCTGGTCGTGCGGATGTGGCTGTACCCGTGGCTCACCTGGATCGCGCTGATCGGCATGGCGGTGGTCTTCGTGCTGATGGCCCGTGAGGACGGCACCCGGGTCCAGCTCTACTACACGGGCGGCCTGACCCTGGTGCTCGCGATCGTCGGCTACATCCGCCAACGCACGAGCCGGCAGGCGCCGCTCGACGCCTGACCCCCTCCTGCCCCAACAGTCCTGTGTCCGGCGGCCCCTGGCCCCGGACGCGGGACTTTTTCATGCCGCCACCCTGGGCTGCGCGGACGTATTACTGCTGATAGCGTGCACTTGCACATCTCTTGCAATAAGCAGTAGCAGTAAGCAGTCGGAGGGCTCGGACATGGCCATGTACACGCTTCCTGAACTTCCGTACGACTACGCGGCGCTCGAACCCGTCATCAGCCCGGAGATCATCGAGCTGCACCATGACAAGCACCACGCGGCGTACGTGAAGGGCGCGAACGACACCCTGGAGCAGCTCGCCGAGGCGCGCGACAAGGATTCCTGGGGCGCGATCAACGGCCTGGAGAAGAACCTCGCGTTCCACCTCTCCGGCCACATCCTGCACTCGATCTACTGGCACAACATGACGGGCGACGGCGGCGGCGAGCCCCTGGACAAGGACGGCACCGGCGAGCTGGCCGACGCCATCGCCGAGTCCTTCGGCTCCTTCGCCAAGTTCAAGGCCCAGCTGACCAAGGCCTCGGCGACGACGCAGGGTTCGGGCTGGGGCGTCCTCGCCTACGAGCCGATCAGCGGCCGCCTCGTGGTCGAGCAGATCTACGACCACCAGGGCAACGTGGGACAGGGCTCGACCCCGATCCTGGTCTTCGACGCGTGGGAGCACGCCTTCTACCTCCAGTACAAGAACCAGAAGGTCGACTTCATCGAGGCGATGTGGCGGGTCGTCAACTGGCAGGACGTCGCGAAGCGTTACGCCGCGGCGAAGCAGGCCGGCAACAACCTGATCCTGGCCCCCTAGGCCACCCGGCGCCGCCTCGGCGCCCCGAACGTCCTGCTCGTGATCGTCTTCTCACCCTTCACGTGCGGGCGGATGAAACGAGCGGCCCCCGCGAGGACGTGACTCGCGGGGGTCGCTCGCGTACGTCGTGGCACCCGCCGGTTTCGGGTGCGGACCGTGCTGGGCCACCCGCGCAGTTCCCCGCGCCCCTTAACTGCTCGGTGCTGGCCCGCACCTCAGCCCGTCATGGGGGTCCCCCCTGGCCCTTAAGGCCTTGGGGGAGATTGAGGACGAGCGCCGTTCAGGCGCGAACGGGGTCTGGGGCGAAGCCCCAGGGGTTTCGGCTGCGGACCGTGCGTGGCTGGTCGCGCAGTTCCCCGCGCCCCTAAACCCTCTCGAATCTGCGGACCGTGCTCGCTTCTCGCGCAGTTCCCCGCGCCCCTGGCGGATCGGCGCTGGCCCGCATCGGCATCTTCAGCCCGTCCGGCGTTTGAGGACGAGCGCCGTTCAGGCGCGAACGGGGTCTGGGGCGGAGCCCCAGGGGGTTGGGCATCCGCCCGACTCCCGCCCCCGGAGGGTTTCGGGAAGGGGCGGGGTGGGGCATCCCCCGGGGTCTGGGGCGAAGCCCCAGCAACCCCGCCGCTTTCGACTGCCGACCGTGCTGGGGCACCCGCGCAGTTCCCCGCGCCCCTCGTAGGGCACCCGGCGCCAACCGGCCGCCCACCCCCGTAGGGAACCCCGCGTCGGAAAGGTCAGAGGTTGGTGAAGTCGGGGCCCTTGGTGCGGCTTCGCTTCAGCTCGTAGAAGCCCGGGGTCGCGGCGACCAGCAGCGTGCCGTCCCACAGCCGCGCCGCGGCCTCGCCCCGGGGGGCCGGCGTGACGACCGGTCCGAAGAAGGCGATCTGCTCGCCGTCGGCGCCCGGCACCGCGATGACCGGCGTGCCGACGTCCTGGCCGACCTTCTCGATGCCCTCCTTGTGGGAGGCCCGGAGCTGGACGTCGTAGGTGTCCCGGTCGATGTAGTCGATGAGGTCGGCGGGGAGCCCGACGTCCTTGAGGGCGGCGGCGACGGCCTCCCGGCTCACCCCGAGCCCCTCGTTGTGGATGCGGGTGCCGAGCGCGGTGTAGAGCGGGCCGACGACCTCGTCGCCGTGCAGCTCGCGCGCGGCGACCACGACACGCACCGGCCCCCACGCCTTCCCGCCCGGCCGCATGTTCTCGGCGTACTCGGCGGGCAGTTCGTCCAGGCGGTTCTCGTTGAGGACGGCGAGGCTCATCACGTGCCAGCGCACCTCGACGTCGCGGACCTTCTCGACCTCCAGCATCCAGCGCGAGGTCATCCACGCCCAGGGGCAGAGGGGGTCGAACCAGAAGTCGACGGGGGTCTTGGCGGACTCGGACATGTCTCTCCTAGGGCAACGGCGCTGAGCATCGGGCAACGTCCAAAGAACGCGTGGAACGAAACACGCGTCTGTACGGCGGAACACCGGCGGCGGCCGAAACCATCCCGCCCCGAGCCCTTTTCGGCCGCTCACCTCACCACCCCGCCCCCGACTCGACGGCATGGGAGGATCGAAGCCGTTCGAACGAGACACAAAGGAGTGCCCGTGCCCGGTGAGAATCTGTCCCGCGACGAGGCCCGCGAGCGGGCCGAGCTGCTGTCCGTCGAGGGCTACCACGTCCGCCTCGACCTGCGGTCCGCGGTCGGGGACGCCCCGGACGGGCCCCGCACCTTCCGGTCGCAGACCACGATCCGCTTCCGCTCCGGCCGCCCCGGCGCCGCCACCTTCGCCGACCTCATCGCCCCGTCGGTGACCTCGGTGACGCTCAACGGCCGCGCGCTCGACCCGGCCGAGGTCTTCGACGGCAACCGGATCGCCCTGGCCGACCTGGCCGAGGACAACGTCCTGGTGGTCGACGCGCAGTGCGCGTACAGCAGGACCGGCGAGGGCATGCACCGCTTCGTCGACCCGGAGGACGGCGAGGTCTACCTCTACACGCAGTACGAACCGGCCGACGCACGCCGGGTGTTCGCGGGCTTCGAGCAGCCCGACCTCAAGGCCCCCTTCGTCTTCGAGGCGCAGGCCCCCGAGGGCTGGACGGTGTGGTCCAACGGCGCCGGCGGCCAGGAGGCGGACGGCGTCTGGCGCTTCGCGGCCACCGAGCCGATCTCGACGTACATCACCTGCGTGGTGGCGGGCCCCTACCACTACGTCACCGATTCCTACACGCGCACCTTCGACGACGGCCGCACCCTGGAGATCCCGCTCGGCGCGATGTGCCGCAAGGGGCTCGCCAAGCACTTCGACGCCGATGACGTCTTCCTCGTCACCAAGCAGGGCCTGGACTTCTTCCACGACCACTTCGACTTCCCGTACCCGTTCGGCAAGTACGACCAGGCCTTCGTGCCCGAGTACAACCTGGGCGCCATGGAGAACCCGGGCCTGGTGACCTTCCGCGAGGAGTACATCTACCGCGGCAACGTGACCCAGGCCGCCTACGAGCGCCGGGCCAACGTCATCCTGCACGAGATGGCACACATGTGGTTCGGCGACCTGGTCACCATGGTGTGGTGGGACGACCTGTGGCTCAAGGAGTCCTTCGCCGACTTCATGGGCTCCTTCTCGCAGGCCGAGGCGACGCGCTTCACCAACAGCTGGGTGACGTTCGCCAACAACCGCAAGGCGTGGGCCTACCGGGCCGACCAGCTGCCGTCCACGCATCCGATCACAGCCGACATCCGTGACCTGGAGGACGCCAAGCTCAACTTCGACGGGATCACCTACGCCAAGGGCGCCTCGGTGCTCAAGCAGCTCGTCGCCTACGTCGGCCGGGACGACTTCCTCGAAGGCGCCCGGCGCTACTTCAAGCGGCACGCCTACGGCAACACCCGCCTGGGCGACCTGCTGTCGGTGCTCGAAGAGGTGTCGGGCCGCGACATGACCACCTGGTCGCGCTCCTGGCTCCAGACGGCGGGCGTCAACTCCCTTACGCCGGTGGCCACTTATGACGCGGGCGACCGCATCACCGAGCTCGCCGTCATCCAGGAAGCCGCGGAATCACACCCCGAACTGCGCCCGCACCGGGTCGCGGTGGGCCTGTACCGCGCCGAGTCGGGGGCGCTCGTGCGCTACGCCCGCGCGGAGGTCGACGTCGAGGGTCCGCGCACGGTCGTGGCCGAGCTCGCCGGATCCGAGCGGCCGGATCTCATCCTGGTCAACGACGACGACCTGACCTACTGCAAGATCCGCTTCGACGAGGGTTCGCTCGCCACCCTGCGCGCCCACCTCGGCTCCATCAGCGACCCGCTGGCCCGCGCCCTGTGCTGGTCGGCGCTGTGGAACCTGACGCGCGACGCGCTCATGCCGGCCCGTGACTTCGTCGCGCTGGTCCTCGCGCACGCGGGGCGCGAGTCCGACATCGGCGTGCTCCAGATGCTGCATGCCTGGGCCCGGTCGGCGGTCACGCACTACGCGGCGCCGGCCTGGCGCGCGGAGGGCGGCGCGCTGCTCGCCGCGGGCGCCCTGCGCGAGCTGCGGCTCGCCGAGCCGGGCAGCCAGCACCAGCTCACCTGGGCGCGCTTCTTCGCGTCGACGGCCGCCTCCGGCTCCGACTTCCAGCTGCTCCAGGGCCTGCTCGCGGGCTCGGCCAAGATCGACGGCCTGGAGGTGGACCAGGAGCTGCGCTGGGCGCTGCTCGAACCGCTGGCCACGCACGGCGTCGTCGACGAGGGCGCCATCGACGCGGAGCTGGCCCGTGACGACACCGCCTCCGGCAAGCGCCACCAGGTGCGCTGTCTGGCCGCGCGTCCCTCGGTGGCCGTCAAGGCGCAGG
The DNA here is from genome assembly GCF_003627815.1 of Streptomyces hundungensis. Taxonomy (NCBI): domain Bacteria; kingdom Bacillati; phylum Actinomycetota; class Actinomycetes; order Kitasatosporales; family Streptomycetaceae; genus Streptomyces; species Streptomyces hundungensis. The sequence goes on along the minus strand of NZ_CP032698.1, from coordinate 5,648,974 downwards.
CCTGGGCGCAGGTCGTGGAGTCGGACACGTTGTCCAACGCCCTGGTGGAGGCGACGATTTCGGGCTTCAACCAGCCGTCGCAGCGCGAGCTGACCGCCGCTTACGTCCCGAAGTACTTCGAGGCGATCGAGCGGGTCTGGGCCGAGCGTTCGATCCAGATCGGGATGGACGTCGTCAAGGGTCTGTTCCCCGGGCTCCAGGACGACGAGGCGACGCTGTCGGCGACGGACGCGTGGCTCGCCGCGCACGAGGGGGCGGCTCCCGCGCTGCGTCGTCTGGTCCTCGAAGCCCGCGACGACCTGGCGCGCACCCTGCGCGGCCAGGCCTGCGACGCGGCGGCGGCCGGCCACTGACACCGGCCGCCGACACCCGTTCGGGGGCCCGGAGGCGGGCCCCCTGATCGGCACTCGAACGCCCGTACTTTAGTACGGGCTTGTCCGGATTTGTCGACGGGCTTGTAACAGCGGTTAGCGGGCGCTCCGGCTGCGGAAAACCCCGCGCATGAACCACAACACCCCGCTCTCCCCCCGCCCCCTGAGCCACCTCACCGATGTGCAGCGGCGCGTGCTCTCCGCCAACCAGCTGCGCGCGCACGGGGTTTCGGCCGCACGCGCCACCGCCCAGTGCCGTCCCGGCGGCCCCTGGCAGCAGCTGCTCCCCGGCGTGTACGTGCTGCACCCGGGCCCGGCCACCAGCGAGGAGCGGCTGCACGCGGCGCTCCTGTACGCGGGATGGCCGGCCGCCGGGCGCGCCAAGGCCATTCCGGAGCAGGGCAAGGCGGCGCCCGCCGAGGCTCCGGCGGCGATCGTGACCGGGCTCGCGGCGCTGGCGCTGCACCGGTTCTCCTCCGCTCCCCCGCTGCTCTCGCTCGACCGGATCGACATCCTGGTGCCGCGCACCCGGCGGCTGCGCTCCACGGGCTGTGTCCAGTTGGTACGGGCGCACGCGATGCCCGGCGCCGAGATGATCGCGGGGGTGCCGGTGGCGCCGGTGCCGCGGGCGCTCGCCGACGCGGTGGCGGTCCTGGACGACGCCGAGGCCGTACGCCGTCTGCTGACCGAGGCGGTACGCCGCGGCCACACCGAACCGGCCGCGATCGTAAGGGAGTTGACGCAGGCGCGGCTGCTGACCCGGGACCACGTGGTGGACGCGGTGGACGCGCTGCTCGCCGAGGGGCGCTCCATCGCGGAGGAGCGGCTGTACACGATGGTGCGCGGGTTCGGCCTGCCGGATCCGCTGTGGAACGTGGACCTGCGCCTGCCGGGCGGCCCGCACCTGGGGGGCCTGGACGCGTACTGGCCCGAGCACGCGGTGGCGGTGGAGCTGGACACCCGGGCGCCGCGGCAGGGCCAGGAGGAGGAGGCCGAGCAGTGGAAGGAGTGCACCCGCAAGCGCGAGGCTCTTGAGCGGCTCGGGATCACCGTGGTGCACATCACGCCGAAGAAGTTGCGCGACTGTCTGGAGCAGCAGGCGGCCGTGGTGCGGACCGCGCTGATGGCCTCCGCCGAGCGGGAGCCCGCCGCCTATGTGGTGATCCTCCCCCGCTGACCCCGGGCGCGGGCGGCGGGCCTTCAGGAGGGGAACGGCCCGCCGCCCGCGACCGCGGGCGCGGCTTCAGTCCACGTCCGGGTGCGCCTTGCCCGTGGGGGGCCGGGTGCGCCACAACCGCACGCCCACGTCGACGAGTTCGACCCGGTCGAGATCGGCCACCCCTTCGAGAGGGTGCCAGGCGGCGAGGTCGGTGGAGCCGTTGGTCTCGTGGCGCAGTTCGCCGCCGGTGACCCGGCCCTCGTACACGATGCGCAGCCCCTGGAAGTCGGCGAACCGGCCGAGCTTGCGCGGATAGCGCCGGTTGATGGAGTCGATGCCGAGGAGCCGGACCGGCTCGACGACATAGCCCGTCTCCTCGTCGAGTTCGCGGACCACCGTCTCCAGGGGGTCCTCGCCGTGGTCCATGCCGCCGCCCGGCAGCGTCCACCGCTTGGTGCCGTCCCGGGCCACCCAGCGGGCGAGAAGGATCTCCTGGACGCCCCCGGTTTCCCGGACGCATACGGCGTAGGCCGCCACCCGCAACTCCGTGTTCATTTGGTGAGGTTACGGGTCGGCGTGGGCGGGCGCCGCTCCCCGGGTGGGCAGTCGGCCCCGAGCGCCGCGCCGGCCCGCTCCGATCGCCGTGGCGGGTCGTACGCGATGGCGGGAATGTGCCATGTGCACATCACGTAACGGTCAACTCTCCACAAACAACTGTCATATACGCAATGCTCAGCGGTCACCCGGTACCGAAATACGAACCGTTACGAGTCCGGGCCCTTACCCACTTCACAGGGATGCTGAATGACCACTGAATCCCCGCGCCCCATACCCGGGGCGAGACGCACGGCCCGAATAGCGGCGGCGGCCGGCCTGGTGGCCGCGCTCGTCACGGCGGGCGCCGCACCGGCCTTCGCCGCCACGGGTGGCGACGACCCGACCGCGCCCCCGGTGAAGACCGCTCCGGCCAAGACCGCCGAGGACAAGCTCGGCAAGGCCGACGAGCAGCGTCTCGCCGAGGCGCAGGCCAAGGGCGACAAGAGCGTCACCGTCATGGTGGCGACCGCTCCGGGCGCCACCTCCGACGTCGCCGAACAACTGCACGCGGTCGCGGGGGCGACCGTGGGCAAGCAGGACGACAAGCTCGGCTACGTCCGGGCGACGCTGCCGACGGCGAAGGCCGAGGCGGCCTTGAAGGCGGCGGCGAAGCTGCCCTCGGTGCACGGCATCGACCTCAAGCAGGACATCCCGCTGGACGACCCGACCCCCTCGGGCGACACCACGAAGTCCGCCAAGACGCTGCGCACCTCGGGCAGCTACCCGGCACCGGACAAGAACACCCCCGCGAAGAACCCGTACAACCCGAGCTTCGAGACGGGTGCGGTCGACTTCGTGAAGCAGCACCCGCAGGCGGACGGCCGCGGGGTCACCATCGGCATCCTGGACTCGGGCGTCGACCTCGGCCACCCGGCGCTCCAGAAGACCACCACCGGCGAGCGCAAGATCGTCGACTGGGTCACCGCGACCGACCCGGTGCAGGACAACGACGGCACCTGGCTGCGCGCCAACACCGCGGTCGCCGGGCCGACGTTCACGGCGGGCGGCAAGACGTGGAAGGCCCCGGCGGGCTCCTACGACTTCTCCACCTTCGCCGAGAAGGTCACGGCGGGCGGCGACGCCAAGGGCGACCTGAACCGCGACGGCGACACCTCCGACAGCTGGGGCGTGCTCTACGACCCGGTCGCCGGCACGGTCACCGTGGACCTGAACAACAACAACGACTTCACGGACGACGCTCCGATGAAGCCGTACAAGAACGGCAACCAGGTCGGTTACTTCGGCACCGACAACCCGGCGACCGATGTCGTCGAGCGGGTGCCGTTCACCGTGGAGATCCGCAAGAACGTCGTCTACGACGCGGCCGGGCACACCTCGGACTACGTCAACATCGGCGTCATCGAGTCCGAGCACGGCACCCACGTCGCGGGCATCACCTCCGCCAACGGCCTGTTCGGCGGCGCGATGAGCGGGGCCGCGCCCGGCGCGAAGCTCGTCTCCTCGCGCGCCTGCAACTGGGACGGCGGCTGCACCAACATCGCGCTGACCGAGGGCATGATCGACCTCGTCACCAACCGTCACGTCGACATCGTCAACATGTCGATCGGCGGCCTGCCGGCGCTCAACGACGGCAACAACGCGCGCGCCGAGCTCTACAAGCGCCTCATCGACACCTACGGCGTCCAGCTGGTCATCTCGGCCGGCAACGACGGCCCGGGCGTCAACACCATCGGCGACCCCGGCCTCGCCGACCACGTCATCTCGGTGGGCGCCGCCATCTCCAAGGAGACCTGGGCCGCCAACTACGGCTCCGGCGTCTCCACGGCGTACCAGATGATGCCGTTCTCCTCGCGCGGCCCGCGTGAGGACGGCGGCTTCACGCCGACGCTGAGCGCCCCGGGCGCGGCCATCAACTCCACCCAGACCTGGCTGCCCGGCAGCCCGGTCAAGGAGTCGGGCTACGACCTGCCGGCCGGCTACTCGATGCTCCAGGGCACCTCGATGGCCTCCCCGCAGGCCGCCGGCGCCTCGGCGCTGCTGATCTCGGCCGCCAAGCAGCAGGGCGTCGACCTGCCGCCGGCCGATCTGCGGACCGCGCTGACCTCGACGGCCAAGCACATCAAGGGAGTTCAGGCCTACTCCGAGGGTGCCGGCCTCATCAACGTCGTGGGCGCCTGGGACGCGATCAAGCAGACCGCGAAGAAGCACGCCCCGGCGCACGAGTACACGGTCACCGCGCCGGTCTCCAGCGCGCTCGGCTTCGCGCTGAAGACGCCGAACGTCGGCACCGGCATCTACGACCGCGAGAGCGGTCTGAAGGCCGGGCAGAAGAAGACGTACGACGTCACGGTGGTCCGCACCACGGGCCCCGACAAGAACGTCAAGCACAAGTTGTCGCTGAAGAACGACGACGGCACGTTCAAGGTGCTCGGCGACGACGAGGTGAACCTGCCGCTCGGCAAGCCCGTCACCGTCAAGGTGCAGGCGCAGCCGAAGTCCGGCGGCGTGCACAGCGCGATCCTCCAGGTCGACGACGCCAAGACGGTCGGCGTGGACCAGCAGATCATGGCCACGGTCATCGTCGCGACGCCCATCGCGGGCCCCGGCTACACCTTCTCGGCGTCCTCGACGGTGCAGCGCAACTCCACCACGTCGTACTTCGTGAACGTCCCGGCCGGCGCGAAGAACCTGGAAGTCCGCATGGGCGCGCTGCGCTCGGGCAGCCAGACCCGCTTCATCTCCATCCACCCCTACGGTGTGGCCGTGGACCCGACGGGCACGCCGAACTGCTACCCGAACTACGACAACCCGGCCAACACCTGCCGCCCCGACCTGCGGTCGTACGCCAACCCGCAGGCCGGTGTCTGGGAGATCGAGGTCGAGGCGCGCCGTACGTCGCCGTACCTGGACAACTCCTACAAGCTGGACGTCTCGGTGCTCGGCGTCACCTTCGACCCGGCCACCCAGACGGTGCCCGAGGCGAAGACCGGCACCCCGGCCCCCGTGCAGTGGAAGGTCACCAACAACTTCGCCGCCCTGGAGGGCAAGCTGAAGGGTGGCTCGCTGGGCTCCGCGAAGGTCGCCACTCCCACCATCAAGACCGGTGAGACGCAGACCAGCACGGTCACCGTCGGTGCGGGCGTCGAGCACCTCGACGTGTCGATCGGCGGCACCTCGGACAAGGGCGCCGACCTCGACCTGTACGTCCTGGACCAGAACGGCAAGACGGTCGCCAAGTCGACGACCAGCAGCTCCGACGAGTCGGTCAGCGTGGTCAAGCCGGCCGCGGGCACGTACACGATCCAGGTGGCCGGCTACGCCGTCCCGTCCGGGTCGACCACGTACGCCTACAAGGACGTGTACTTCGCGCCCTCGCTCGGCACCCTGAAGGTCGACGAGAGCAAGACCGTCAAGCTCGCGAGCGGCACCTCGGCGCAGGTCGCCGCGGACGTCGTGGTGGCGGGCGCGGCTCCCGAGGGACGCCAGTTCTTCGGCACCGTGCAGCTGGTGAACGAGCGCGGCACCGCCGCGGGCACCGGCAGCGTGATCATCGGGAAGGTCACGCAGTAACGACCCGTACGAACACGGCGGGGCGGGTGCTCATGGTGAGCGCCCGCCCCGCTTGTTCGTGGTCCCTCAGTTCTGGATCGAGCTCAGGTCGTAGGCGTAGGTGCCCACGGCGTGCGCGATGACGTCGATGTTGAGGTCGAAGAACCGCGCGTCGATGTTGTCCAAGGTGTCGCCCGCGGCGTGGTAGTTGGGGTCGAAGGCCTCGCCCGCGCGCCCGCCCCACTTCTTGGCCTGCTCGGGCGTCTTGATCTCCTCGGCGCCGGTGTAGGTGCCGCCGGCCGGGATGCCGACGGCGATGAAGGGGCCGTAGTCGGATCGGCCGTCGAAGTCATAGCCCTCGTGCGGGACGTGCCGCCGGTCGAGGTAGGTGTTGATCAGTCCCTCGATCTGTGCCGAGCCCGCCGGGCCCGGGCCCGCGCCCTTGTGGTCGGAGTCGTCGCCGTCGTAGACGAGCTGGGCGGCGTTGGGCGAGCCGATCATGTCGAAGTTCAGATACAGCTTGATCTGCTTCTTCTGGCTCTCGTCGAGGCTCTTCACATAGTGCTCCGAGCCGAGCAGGCCGAGCTCCTCGCCCGACCACCAGGCGAACCGCACCTTGTGCGGCAACTGCTTGGGGTGCTTCCTGGTCTGCTTGGTCTCGTCGGCGAGCTTGAGCGCGACTTCGAGCAGCCCCGCCGAGCCGGAGCCGTTGTCGTTGATGCCGGGGCCCGCGGGGACCGAGTCGAGGTGGCTGCCGAGCGCGACCACCTGGTCCGGGTCGCCGGTGCGGGTCTCGGCGATCACGTTGCGGGTCTTCTTGGCGAGGGCCTCGGTGGCCACGTCCAGGGTGACCTGCACCGGGCCCTTGGCGAGCTGCCCGGCGAGCGCCTCGCCGTCGGCCAGGGTGATCCCGGCGGCCGGGATGTGGGCGTTGGCGGGCGCCTCCACCGTGCCGTGCACCGGCTCGGTACCGGAGTGGTTGTAGAGGACGATCCCGGCCGCGCCCGCCTTCGCGGCGACGGCCTCCTTCTCCTGGAAGGTGCAGCTCCCCCGCTTCACCAGCGCGATCTTCCCGGCGAAGCCCCCGGAGGCGTAGTCCTCGAGGGAGCAGCCCGGGGTGTCGTCGACGCGGGCCGCCTTCAGCTCGGCGGTGAGGCCGCCCGCCGGGGTCGAGGCGCTGAACCCATAGGCGGCGACGGGGAGTTGACGCCCCTGGACGGTCAGCTTCTGGCGCAGGGTCTTCGACTCGTAGAACGTGAAGTCCTGGTACGCGACGTCGTACCCGGCGCGCTTGAGCTGCCCGTACACATAGGCGGCCGAGGCGTCGAAGCCCGGGGTGCCCGCGGCGCGGTTGCCGCCGTTGGCGTCGGCGATCTTCTGGAAGGCCTCCAGATGGCGGCGGGCGCTCTCCCCGAGGCCTCCTTGGCCAGCTTCTTCGCCAGCTGGGGATCGTGGGTCGTGCGGGCGACGGCGGGGGTCGCGAGCGACAGGATCACCGGGGCGAGGGCGAGGGCCGTTATGGCCCGGCTGCGGCGGGATACGGACACGGGAAATCCTCCGGAGGGCGGTGCGGTGTCGCCGATGATCGACCGGCTTGTCAGGACCGTAGCCAGCAAAAACGGCTCCCCGGGGCATTTCGGGGCGGATGCAACACGGATGCCATGGACTTGTCACAAGTGGGCAGGTGTCCCACACCCCGGACAATGGATTGGACAAGTCCGCCGTGCCCCGACGCATGATGGGTGCGCCGGAGCCGTACAACGACCACGTGAGCAGCACGTGAGCACCAGCACCAGCACCAAAGGAGACACCGTGAGGGTCGGAATCGTCGGAGCCACCGGACAGGTCGGCGCAGTCATGCGGAAGATCCTCGTCGAGCGCGCCTTCCCGGTCGAGGAGCTGCGCCTGTTCGCCTCCGCGCGCTCCGCCGGCACCGTCCTGGACGGCGTCACGGTGGAGGACGCGTCCACGGCCGACTACACGGGCCTGGACATCGTGCTGTTCTCCGCGGGCGGCGCCACCTCGCGTGCGCTGGCCGAGAAGGTCGCCTCGCACGGCGCCGTCGTGATCGACAACTCCTCCGCCTGGCGCGGCGACCCCGAGGTGCCCCTCGTGGTCTCCGAGGTCAACCCGCACGCGATCAAGGATCGCCCCAAGGGGATCATCGCCAACCCGAACTGCACCACGATGGCCGCGATGCCGGTCCTTCGCCCGCTGCACGACGAGGCCGGCCTCACCGCGCTGGTCGCCACCACCTACCAGGCCGTCTCCGGCTCGGGCCTTGCGGGCGTCGCCGAGCTGCACACCCAGGCCTGCAAGGTCGCCGAGGCGGCCGACCAGCTCACCTTCGACGGCGACGCGGTGGAGTTCCCCGAGCCCGGCGTCTACAAGCGTCCCATCGCCTTCAACGTGCTGCCGCTCGCGGGCAACCTGGTGGACGACGGCTCCTTCGAGACCGACGAGGAGCAGAAGCTCCGCAACGAGTCCCGCAAGATCCTGGAGATCCCGGAGCTGAAGGTCTCCGGCACCTGCGTCCGCGTGCCGGTCTTCTCCGGCCACTCGCTCCAGGTCAACGCCCGTTTCGAGCGTCCGATCAGCGTGGAGCGCGCGTACGAGCTGCTGGGCGCGGCTCCCGGCGTCGAGCTGTCCGAGATCCCGACGCCGCTTCAGGCGGCGGGCAAGGACGCGTCGTTCGTGGGGCGGATCCGGGTCGACGAGACCGTGGAGAACGGTCTCGCGCTGTTCCTCTCCAACGACAACCTCCGCAAGGGCGCTGCGCTGAACGCCGTCCAGATCGCAGAGCTGGTCGCCGCCGAGCTCAAGGCCTAGCCCCGACTCCCCGCGCCCCCTGGGGCTCCGCCCCAGACCCCTTTCGCGCCTAAACGGCACTCGTCCTCAATCGCCGGACAGGCTGAGGTGCGGGCCAGCACCGGTGCCACTGAGGGGCGCGGGGAACTGCGCGCCCAGCCCCGCACGGTCCGCACCCGAAACCGGCGTTTCCTGGGGCTCCGCCCCAGACCCCGCATCGCGCCTGAACGGCGCTCGTCCTCAAACGCCGGACAGGCTGAAGGTGCCCCAGCACCGACACGGCTAGGGCGCTCGTGCTCAGACGCCGGACGGGCTGAGGTGCTGGCCAGCACCGAGCAGTTAGGGGCGCGGGGAACTGCGCGAGCGAGCCCCACCTGCCCGCACCCGAAGCTCAAGGGCGGCGGACCTCGAACTGGAAGCACCCGTACTCCACCGCACGCACGTGCACCAGAGCGACCTCGGGGTCGGAGAACGCCTCGTCCAGCGCCGCGTCGAACGCCGATTCCGCGGCCTGAGGGATCTCCAGCAGACGCCCCCCGGCGATACGCCCCCGACCGTCATAGCGGCGCAGCACCCGCAGCGCCCCGGCCCGCGCGAAGGGATAGCCGGCCTCCCCGGAGGGCCCCTCGCACGGGTCGGCGTGGATGAACACCGGCCCCTGCTCGTCGTACGCCCCCGGCGACACCCCCGCCCCCGCCGCCCACCGCCGCAACGGAGCGTACGAGACGAGGGCGATCCGCTCCCCGGGCGCGACGGGCCGCAGACAGCAGCGCAGGGGGTCGCCGCCCTCGGGGTCGACGAACGGGACGCAGGGCCGCCCCGCGTCGTCGAGGGCGCGGAGTTCCGAGAGGGTCGCGGGCTCGATGGCCCGCGCGGTGTAGATCGTCATGGCTCAAGCGTGGCCGCCCCGAGCCCGCTTCCCCGGCGGAAAACGGACATCGCGCTGTGCGCATACCGCGTGCAAGGATGGCCGGAACGTCACGATCTGATGGAACTGAAGCATCTGAAGGAGATGACCGGGTGCCTGGCACGAATCTGACCCGTGAAGAGGCGCAGCGGCGGGCAGCCCTGCTCACCGTTGACTCGTACGAGATCGAGCTCGATCTGAGCGGCGCACAAGAGGGCGGAACCTACCGTTCCGCGACCACCGTGCGCTTCGATTCGACCGAGGCCGGGGCGGAAACCTTCATCGACCTGGTCGCGCCGACCGTGCACGAGGTTGTCCTGAACGGCGCCTCCCTCGACCCGGCCGCCGTGTTCGACGACAGCCGGATCGCGCTGGCCGGTCTGGAGGCGGGCCGCAACGAACTGCGGGTCGTCGCGGACTGCGCCTACACCAACACCGGCGAGGGCCTGCACCGCTTCGTGGACCCGGTGGACCAACAGGCCTATCTGTACACGCAGTTCGAGGTGCCGGACGCCCGCCGCGTCTTCGCCTCGTTCGAGCAGCCGGACCTCAAGGCGACCTTCCAGTTCACCGTGAAGGCGCCGAGCGGCTGGACGGTGATCTCCAACTCCCCGACCCCGGAGCCCAAGGACGACGTCTGGGTCTTCGAGCCGACGCCGCGCATCTCCTCGTACATCACCGCGCTGATCGTGGGCCCGTACCACTCGGTGCACTCCTCGTACGAGGGCCCGGGCGGGCAGTCGGTGCCGCTGGGCATCTACTGCCGTCCCTCGCTGGCCGAGTTCCTCGACGCCGACGAGATCTTCGCGGTGACCCGGCAGGGCTTCGACTGGTTCCAGGAGAAGTTCGACTGCGCCTACCCGTTCGCCAAGTACGACCAGCTCTTCGTGCCGGAGTTCAACGCGGGCGCGATGGAGAACGCGGGCGCGGTCACCATCCGCGACCAGTACGTCTTCCGCTCGAAGGTGACGGACGCCGCCTACGAGGTGCGCGCCGAGACCATCCTGCACGAGCTCGCCCACATGTGGTTCGGCGACCTGGTGACCATGGAGTGGTGGAACGACCTGTGGCTGAACGAGTCGTTCGCCACCTACACCTCGATCGCCTGCCAGGCGTACGCGCCGGGCTCGAAGTGGCCGCACGCGTGGACGACGTTCGCCAACTCGATGAAGACCTGGGCCTACCGCCAGGACCAGCTTCCCTCCACGCACCCGATCATGGCGGACATCCGTGACCTGGACGACGTCCTGGTCAACTTCGACGGGATCACCTACGCCAAGGGTGCCTCGGTCCTCAAGCAGCTCGTCGCCTACGTCGGCATGGACGAGTTCTTCCAGGGCGTGCAGGCGTACTTCAAGGCGCACGCCTTCGGCAACACCCGCCTGTCCGACCTGCTCGGCGCGCTGGAGGAGACCTCGGGCCGCGACCTGAAGACCTGGTCGAAGGCGTGGCTGGAGACGGCCGGCATCAACGTGCTGCGTCCCGAGATCGCGGTCGACGACTCGGGCGTCGTCACCTCCTTCGCCGTACGCCAGGAGGCCCCCGCGCTTCCCGCCGGCGCGCAGGGCGCGCCCACGCTGCGCCCGCACCGCATCGCGATCGGCCTGTACGACCTCGACGAGGCCGGCAAGCTGGTGCGCACCGACCGCATCGAGCTGGACATCGACGGTGAACTGACCGCCGTGGACGCCTTGGTGGGCAAGGCCCGCCCGGCCGTCGTGCTGCTCAACGACGACGACCTCTCCTACGCCAAGGTCCGCCTCGACGAGGAGTCCCTGCGGGTCGTCACCGAGCACCTGGGCGACTTCACCGAGTCCCTGCCGCGCGCCCTGTGCTGGGCCTCCGCCTGGGACATGACCCGCGACGGCGAGCTGGCGACGCGCGACTACCTGGCGCTCGTCCTGTCCGGCATCACCAAGGAGTCCGACATCGGTGTGGTGCAGTCCCTGCACCGCCAGGTGAAGCTGGCCCTCGACCTGTACGCGGCGCCCGAGTGGCGCGACGCGGGTCTGACCCAGTGGACGGACGCGACGCTGGCGCACCTGCGCACCGCCGAGCCGGGCAGCGACCACCAGCTGGCCTGGGCCCGCGCGTTCGCCGCGACCGCCCGCACCCCCCAGCAACTCGACCTGCTCCAGGCCCTGTTGACGGGCGCGGAGGTCATCGACGGTCTCGCCGTCGACACCGAGCTGCGCTGGGCGTTCGTGGGCCGCCTCGCGGCGACCGGCGTCTTCGACGAGTCGGAGATCGCGGCAGAGCTGGAGCGCGACAAGACCGCGGCGGGCGAGCGCCACGCGGCGACCGCGCGCGCCGCGCGGCCGACGGCGGAGGCCAAGGCCGAGGCGTGGGCGTCGGTGGTCGAGTCCGACAGCCTCCCCAACGCGGTGCAGGAAGCGGTGATCGGCGGCTTCGTCCAGACCGACCAGCGCGAACTGCTCGCGCCGTATTCGGAGAAGTTCTTCGCCGCGGTCAAGGGCGTCTGGGAGTCCCGCTCGCACGAGATCGCCCAGCAGATCGCGGTGGGCCTGTACCCGGCGCTCCTGGTCTCCCAGGAAACCCTGGACGCCACGGACGCGTGGCTGTCCTCCGCCGAGCCGAACGCGGCCCTGCGCCGCCTGATCTCGGAATCCCGCGCGGGCGTCGAGCGCGCCCTGCGGGCCCGGGCGGCGGACGCGGCGGCGTCCGCGTAACGGTTCGCTCGGAGGGTGCGGTCCCTTCTTGGGGCCGCACCCCCACCCCCCTTCGAACACCCTTGCGCGTCACTTCCTGGAGATGAGCGCCCCCGCCCAGGGGTAGCGACCGCCCGAACGGACGCGTCACACAAGGGAGTTGAGCCATGACCAAGGCGTACGGTGAGTGGCTGAGGGAACAGCGGGAACGAGCCGGCCTCACCCAGCAGCAACTGGCCGAGATGGCCATCATGAGCCGCACGCACATCGCCCACATCGAGGCGGGCCGCCGCTGGCCCTCCGAGGACGACGCGAAGCGGTTGGACCGGGCGCTGAACACGGGGAATGTTCTGGTGAGTTTTCTGCCGGACAAGAACGCGCGCCCGGTCGCCGATCACTTCGAGGCCGCCAAGCAGTTCGAGCAACAGGCTTCCATGATCAGGGAGTTCGCACTGTCCTGCGTGCCGGGCATCCTCCAGACGAAGGCGTACGCCCGGGCCGTTCTGAGCGTCAGGTTCCCTCCGCTGAGCGCGGAAGAGCGGGACCAGGCGGTCGCCACCCGCCTGAAGCGCTCCGGCATCCTCACCGATCCGGTGTCCCCGGTCGTGTGGGCGCTCCTGGACGAGACCGTGCTGCACCGCCCGGTCGGTGGCCCAGCCGTCATGGCGGAACAACTCGTCCATCTGGCAGATCTGACGGACGCCGGCCGAATCCGCGTACACGTATTGCCGTTCGGCATGGGCGCGCACCCGCTACTCCTCAGCATGGTGACGCTGATGTGGTTCGAGGACCAGCCCCCTATCGCTTACGTGGAGGGGCTGCACACTGGAACTGTGCACGACTCCCCGGCGCTGGTCGAGCGTTTCCAGGGCACATACGATCTCGCGCTGAGCGATGCGTTGCCACTGAAGGAGTCACTCGCCCTTTTGAGGGCCACAGCGAAGGACTACGAACGCGATGACAACTGACCGCATCATCCCCAGGGCTTCCGCGCTGACCGGTTGGCGCAAGTCCAGCTACAGCGGCCCCGACGAGGGCAGCTGCGTAGAGATCGCGGACACCGACTGGCGCAAGTCCAGTTACAGCGGCCCGGACGAGGGCGACTGCGTCGAGATAGCCGACGGCCACACGACCGTCCCCGTACGGGACTCCAAGAACCCGGATGGCCCGGCGCTGCTCCTCGGCGCCGAGTCGTTCACCGCGTTCATCGACGCGCTCAAGGATTCCGCGCTCTGAGGGCGCCCCGATGAGAACCGCCCGGCGGACGGGCGTCGTACGCGCAACCGTTCCGCCGGGCGGGGGTCAAAGCCGAGTGGACCGGGGTCAGCCGGTCAACTCCGCGTGGCGGCGCCGCAGTTCGGCCGCGCCCGCGTCCGTCAGTGCGCCGTGCAGCCGCATCCGGGCCACCCCGCCGTCGGGGAACGCGTCGAGGCGGACGTGGGTCGCCACCGCCTGGGTGGGGAGGCGGAACCGGTGCAGGGTGTCGGGCTGGAGCCGCGTGCGCGGGATGATCTCGAACCACTCCCCCGTCTCGCCGTCGCGCCCGCTCAGCGCGATCCACCCCGCCGAGTTTCCCTTGAGGTACGCCGTGTCGATCTCCACCGCCTTGATCGCCCCCTGCGCGACCAGCCGGAAGCGCACCCAGTCGTTGGTGTCGCGGACGCGGCGACGGCGGTTCTCCCAGCCGTCGTCCATCTTGCGGGACGTGCCGGGCAGGATGATCTGCGTCGGGGATGAGTAGAACTTGTCCGAAGCGTCCTCGTACGCACCGCCGTTGACGACCGCCACGAGGTCGATCGTGCCCAGGGTGTCGAGCCACTCCGGGTCCGGTACGACCTCGCCGTGCACGCGCAGGCGGGCCACCCCGCCGTCGGGGTGCTGGCAGAGGCGGATGTGGGTGTAGCGGCGGCCGGTGGTGATCTCGAAGCCGTTCTCGGCGTGGCCGCGTACCGGTGCCGGCGGGATGATCTCGTCCCACTTCACGTCGTCCGCCAGCAGCCGCTCGGGGCTGGGCGAGCCCTCGACCGCGGTGGCCTGGACCGAGATCCGCTGCGGGTAGTTGCCGCGGAAGTGCGCCGTGTCGACGACGATGCCCTTGATCACGCCGGGCGCGCCGAGCCGTACGAGGGCCCAGTCGTGGTCCTCCGGGGCGGGGAAGACGTGGTCGGCGTCCGCCCCGCGACGGCGGCGGGTCTCCCAGCCGTCCATGATCTTGCCCTTGTGCCCGAAGTGCTCCGGGTCGAACACGGCGGGCTCACGGACGAGGAGGTTCTCGCGCTCGGCGAAGAACTCGTCGTTGGCGGCGATGACTCCGGCGCCGAGCCTGCGGTCCGCGAGGTCGACGAGGTCGGTGAACGCGAAGTCGCCGGCGCGGTAGTCGGCGTACGGGTCGCCACCGCTGTAGGGCGCGGCGTCGTTGGCGTGCGGGTCGACGGTGGAGGCGGTCTCGGCGGTCTCGGCGGTCTGCGCGGTCTGCGCGGTCTCGGTGTTCTCGGTGGCAGGGGTCATGGTTTGACTTTCGCCGCCACCACCGCTCACGTCCATCGAAAGTTTTCGCATGGTCTCTTCAGTCGAGCTGAACAGTCGTGGCAGCTTGTGGCCATTTCGCGGCACCCCGCGTCCGCGCTGCCAGACTCCCGCCATGACCACCACCTCAGAGACGATCACCGCGGCCGCCGCGGGCAGCTGGCAGCTCGGCGACCTGACCGTGAACCGGATCGGCTTCGGCACGATGCGGTTGCCGCAGCGGGGCCCGGCCCTGCGCGCCGACGCCGTCCCCCGCGACCGGGCGACGGCGATCGCCGTCCTGCGCAAGGCGGTTGAGCTCGGCGTGAACCACCTCGACACCGCCGCGTTCTACTTCTCGCCGCTGCGTTCCGCGAACGAACTGATCAACCGGGCGCTCGCCCCGTACGCGGACGACCTCGTCATCACCACCAAGGTCGGGCCCTGCCGGCTCCCCTCGGGCGAGTGGGGCGAGCACGCCAGGACGCCGGGGGCGCTGCGCGGGCAGGTCGAGGAGAACCTGCGCCAGCTGGGCCGTGACCACCTGGACGTGGTCAATCTGCGGATCGTCGGCGGCGATTCGATCGCCGAACGCTTCGGCGCGCTGGCCGAGTTGCGCGAGGCGGGCCTCATCCGGCACCTGGGCCTGTCCAATGTGCGCCCCGCCCACCTCGACGAGGCCCTCGCCATCGCGCCCGTCGTCTGCGTGCAGAACCCGTACGGCATCGGCGCGCCCGCCGAGCAGGAGGAGATGCTGCGGCTCTGCGGTGAGCGGGGCGTGGCGTTCGTGCCGTTCTACGCGATCGCGGGGGTCGGGCGGGAACGGGGGGCGGGGGCGGGGGGTGCCGGGGGTGAGGACGAGGAGGTGCTGGCCGTCGCGCGGGAGCGGGGGGTGAGCGCGGCTCAGGTTCGGCTCGCCTGGACGCTTGGGCGTGGGGCGCATGTTCTGGCGATTCCGGGCACGGGCGATGTCGACCACCTTGTCGACAACGTCGCGGCGGGTGCGCTCCGGCTGACCCCCGCCGAACTGTCCCGCCTGACCCGAACCCCCTGAGCCAACCCCCTGGGGCTCCGCCCCAGACCCCGAGCACATTGACCCACCCACCCGCCCGTGACGGGCATTGAAGGGTTCGGCCCCTGGGGCTCCGCCCCAGACCCCGTTCGCGCCTAAAGGGCGCTCGTCCTCAAACGCCGGACAGGCTGAGGTGGCCGATGCGGGCCCGCACCGAGTAGCTAGGGGCGCGAGGCACTGCGCGACCTGCCCCGTCCGGGCCCGCACCGGTTCTGCCAGGGGCGCGGGGAACGGCGCGACCAGCCACCCGCGGCCCGCAGACGAAAACGGGTTTGGGGGCGCGGGGAACTGCGCGAGACGCGGGCACGGTCCGCACACGACCGGGGGTTTCAGGGGCGCGGGGAACTGCGCGAGACGCGGGCACGGCCCGCACACGACCGGGGGTTTCAGGGGCGCGGGGAACTGCGCGAGACGCGGGCACGGCCCGCAGGAGCAAGCGGGTTTAAGGGGCGCGGGGAACTGCGCAAACCGGGGTGGGCCCGGGCCCAAGCCGCGCCCACCCCCGCGGACGCGCTACGCGGGGCGCCCACCCGCAACCTCCCGAAGCGCACCCAGCACACGCCCCACCGCCGGCCCCCCCTCCGCCCCCCGCCGAACCGCCGCCACCACATGCCGCCGAGGCTGATCCGCGCTGAGTATCCGCGTCGTCACCCCCGCACGGCGGTCGGCCGCCGCCATCCGGGGGACCAGGGCCACCCCCATCCCCGCCTCCACCATGGACAGGATCGCGGTCCAGCCGGCCGCGCTGTGGGCCTGTTCGGGGACGAAGCCGGCCGCCTCGCAGGCCGCCGTGGTGATCTCCGACCAGGGACCGCTGCCGCCGAAGATCCACGGTTCGTGGGCCAGGTCGGCGAGGCGCAGGCCGGGCTCCGCGGCGAGCGGGTGACCGGTGGGCAGGGCCACGTCGAGGGGGTCGGCGAGCAGCGGAAGGAGTGCGAACTTGGGGTCGCGGGCGCTCGGCGCGTGGGCCGCGAGCGACAGGGCGAGGTCCACCGACCCGGCCGAGAGCAGCTCGAACGCCTCGGCCGCCTCGGCCTCCCGCACCCGTACCTGAAGCGCCGGATGGCTGTCGCGCAGCGCCCGTACGGCCGGCACGACAAGCGCGGGCACGGCGGTGGAGAACGCCCCGATCCGCACCTCACCCGCCTCCCCTTGCAGATAGCCCGCCAACTCGGCGTCCGCACGCTCCAGTTGGGCGAAGACGACCTCGGCGTGGCGCAGCACCAGGTGGGCGGCGTCGGTGAGGCGGACGCGTCGGCCGTGCGCTTCCAGCAGGGTCACACCGAGCTGTTTGGCGAGGTTGGACAGCTGCTGCGAGACCGCCGACGGCGTCATCAGGAGTACCTCGGCGGTCGCGGTCACGGTGCCCTGCTCGCGCAGGGTCCGCAGGATGTGCAGCTTCTTGATGTCCCACTCGCTCATGGGACGCAACATACCGGCGCCTTCGCGGGGCGGTTCACCTGCGGGATCCGAGTACGACCCCGCCGAGGATGAGCGCCATGCACAGCAGTTGGGCCGGGCCCGTCGTCTCGCCGAGCAGCGGGTAGGAGAGCAGGGCCACACAGACCGGCTGGAGGTAGTAGACGACCCCGGCGCGGGCGGCGCCGATCAGGGAGATCGCCTTGTTCCAGGCGAAGAAGGCGAGGGCCGAGGAGAGCACCCCGACGTAGAGGAGCGGCCCGACGGTCGCGGGCGTCGCCGCGAAGCCGCCCTGGGTCGCCAGGCTGACACCGTACGCCGGAGCCAGCATGAGCGCGCCGAGCACAAAGGTGGCGAACAGGAAGGCGAGCGGCCCGAGTTGGGCCGGCCGACGCCGCAGCAGCACGCTGTACGAGGCGAAGCTCAGGGCCGCCGCGACCATCCACACATCTCCTGCGGCCAGGTCGAGAGTGAGCGATCCGCCGCTGACCAGCAGCAGCACCCCCGTCACGGCGACGAGCAGGCCGACGGTGCGTCGGGCGCCGAGCCGGCCTCCGGTGAGGCGTTCGTGGACGGCCATCAGAACCGGCGAGGCGGCCATGATCATGCCCATGTTGCCCGCCGAGGTGGACGTCCCGGCCTGGTTGACGAGGGTGTTGTACACGGTGATGCCGAGCAGAGAGGCGAGCGTCAGATAGCCCAAGTGGCGCCGGATCAGGGCGCGTTGGCGCCAGGCCTCGCGGAGCGCGAAGGGGGCGACCGCGGCGATGGCGATCAGCCAGCGCCAGAAGGCGGCCTGGACGGGCGGCACCGAGTCGTGCAGGGCCCGGGAGGCGACGAAGCTCCCGGACCAGACGACCGTCGCGACGGCCGCGAAGACGAGCCCGAGCCCGGAGGCCCCGCCCACCTTCTCGACTGCGGCGGCGCGCGGTGTGCTGCGGACTCGGTCCAGGACGGTCACGATGACTCCGTTTCGGTGCGGCGGGGGCGGAGGGGCGGGGTGTCGCCCTACCGTCGCACCGTGCCACTCATCGCGTCCATCGAATGTTTTTGTCTAGTCCGTTCAGAATTTATGAAGAGTGAGGGATCAGAGGGACTTCAGAGGGACTTGGCCAGGCCTGAGGGCTTCTTCGGGGCGGCTGGGATCTCCGGCGCCTCCGGAGCCGCGGGCTCCCTGGTCCCCGGCGCCGTCGCCGCCCGCAACGGCTTCGGGGCGGCCTGCCCGGCCAGCGTGGCGCCGAAGGCGATCGCCATGCCGAGGAGCTGTACGGGAGCGAGGGCCTGGCCGAGCGCCGCCCAGCCGATCACCGCGGCCGTGAGCGGCGAGAGCGGGCCGAGGAAGGTGACCGAGGTCGCGGTCATGCGGCCGATGCCGCGGAACCAGAGCCAGTACGCGACCGCCGTGTTCACCAGGGCGAGGTAGACGTAGCCTGCGATGTTGCGTCCGTCGAGCGCCGGCGGCGCGCCCTCCACGAAGAAGGCGATCGGCGCGATGAGGAGTCCGCCCGCGGTGAGCTGCCAGCCGGTCATGACCAGCGGGCCCGTCCCCTCGGGGCGTCCCCAGCGCTTGGTGAACACGGTTCCGGCGGACATCGAGGCCGAGGAGCCGAGCGCGGCGACGACGCCGATCGTGTCGAAGGCCCCGGCCGCCTTGAGGACCACGAGGCTGACCCCGAGCGCGGCGGCGATGCCGGTGAGCAGGGTCCGCAGGGTGGGCTTCTCTCCCAGGAACAGGGCGGCGAGGCCCGCCACCCAGAGCGGGCCCACCGAGCCGATCACCGCGGCCATGCCGCCGGGCAGCCGGTAGGCGGAGAGGAACAACAGCGGGAAGAACGCGCCGATGTTGAGCGCGCCCAGCACCACCGCCTTCCACCACCACTCCCCGCGAGGGAGCCGTCTGGTGAGCGCGAGCAGCGCAAGGCCGGCGGGCAGCGCCCGCATCATGCCGGTGAACAACGGCCGGTCGGCGGGGAGGAATTGGGTGGTGACGTAGTAGGTGGAGCCCCACGACATGGGTGCGAGGGCGGTGAGGGTGACGGTGACGAGACGGTTCTTGTTCATGGCGTGGGTTCCTGTCCGGGGTGGGTCTGGAGGGGGAGGGATTCAGCCGGTGGCGACAGCGACCCGCACCCCCCTCCCGGCGGGAATGACCCGCACCGCACCGCCCGGCAGCACCCGCTCCAGGCGCACCACGATCGCCGCCGCCACCAGTGAGGTGACGACCAGCACCCCCCAGGGCAGCCGGCCGTCGACCGCCATCAGGGCGGTGAAGAGCGAGGGTGCGAGGGCCGCGGACAGCGACCAGGAGAGCTGGTACGCCGCGAGGTAGCGCCCGCGCAGCGCCTCGGGCGCGGCGGCGACGGACAGCGCGCCCGCCGACGGGCTGTGGACGAGTTCGCCCAGGGTGTAGAGCGCGACGATGAGCAGCAGCGCCCCGGCGAGCACGAGCCCCGAGCCGGGCCGGAACGTACCGAGCACGATCTGTGCGGCGAACGCGGCGGCGAAGAGGACCGAGCCGAGGGCTGCGGAGCGGGTGCGGCGGGCGCCGCGGGAGCGGACCCGGGCGGCGACCACGACCCCGCCGGCCGCGCACATCACGGTGTTGAGCGTGAACGCGATGCCGGTGAGGGCCTGGGGTCCGCGCAGCCAGGTGGTGATGTACAGCGGGAAGAGCACCGAAAGCGCGGCGTAGCCAAGGGAGTTGAGGAAGTTGGCGGCGGTGAGTCCGAGGAAGGGCCGGTCGGCGAAGACCTGGCGGTAGCCGGCGGACGGGAGGACCTCGGCCGCGACGGGGGCCCGCCGTTCGGCCTTGACGCCCCGCATCAGGAGGGCGGCGAGCACGAAGCTGGCCGCGTTGAGCCAGGCCGCCGCGGTGAACCCGGCGTTCCCGCCGAACCCGACGATGAGCGAGGCGAGCAGCGAGCCCGCGCCGAGGCCGCCGTTGCGCAGGGCGCGCGAGGAGGCCTGGAGCCGGTCGCCGTCCGCGCCCTGGGCGACCTCGCCGATCAGGGACTGCTGCACGGCGGGGAAGGCCCGCTCGCCGAAGGCGGTGGCGAGCGCGACGACGGCGAAGGCGGGCAGTGAGTGGGCGAAGGGGTAGAGCAGGAAGCCCGTGCCGCGCACCCCGTACAACAGGAGCTGGACGCGCTGGGCCCCGTACCGGTCGACGGCCGCCCCCGCGATCGGTAGCGCGCCGAGCCCGAGCAGGCCGACGACGGTGAGGACCAGGCCCACGGTGGCGAACGAGAGTCCGGTGACGTGGTGGAAGAAGACCAGGCTGAACGGCACGTACATCCCCGAGCCGGTCGCGTCGACCGCCATGGCGACGAGCATGCGGCGTTCTCCGGGTATGCGCGGGGTGCGGGTACGGGTGCGGCTGCGGAACGTGCGCATGGGGACTCCGGGGCGAGGCGGTGGTGGTGGCGCGGGCCTTTCGCTTGGCGCAAAGTAGCTTACCTCTAAGCTACTTTCCGTCAAGCAACTTTCTTGCGCCCGACCGACCCCGCTCGGATACTGGAACCCATGAATCCGCCCCAGAGCACTCCCGTGCCCCCGACGCCCCCGCCGGCCGAGGTCTCCTCGGACGCCGTGGACGCGATCACCGCGCAGTGGGCGGCGGTCCGCCCGGACCTCGAAACGCTGCCGATGGCCGTGTTCGGACGGATCTACCGCATCGCGCGGGCGATGGGCGACCGGATGGAGAAGGAGTACGCGCGGTTCGGCATCGGGCGCGGCGAGTTCGACGTCATCGCGACGCTACGGCGCTCGGGCGAGCCGTACACGCTGTCGCCCCGGCAGCTCTCGGCGACGCTGATGCTCACGACGGGGGGCATGACGGGACGCCTCGACAAGCTGGAGCGGGCCGGGCTGTTGGCCCGCAGCCCCGACCCCACGGATCGGCGGGGGCTTCGGGTGACGCTGACGGAGCGGGGGTTGCGGTTGGTGGACGAGTCCGCGGCGGCGGGGTTGGCGGTGCAGGCGGAGGTGCTGCGGGCGGGCCTGACGGAGCCGGAGTCGACCCAACTCTCCACCCTGCTGAGAAAGTTGCTGGCCGCGCTTTGACGCCCCTTCCGCCTGCGCGCCGCGCGGGGCTGGTCGCGCAGTTCCCCGCGCCCCTAAACCCGCTCGCACCTGCGGACCGTGCCCGCTTCTCGCGCAGTTCCCCGCGCCCCTAAAAGCCCGGTCACGTGCGGACCGTGCCCGCTTCTCGCGCAGTTCCCCGCGCCCCCAAGACCCGTTTTCGGCTGCGGGTCGTGCGTGGCTGGGCGCGCAGTTCCCCGCGCCCCTTAAATGCTCGGCGCTGGCCAGCACCTACAGCCCGTCCGGCGATTGAGGACGAGCGCCCTTAAGGCGCGAACGGGGTCTGGGGCGGAGCCCCAGGGGCCGAACCCTTCAATGCCCGTCACGGGCGGGTGGGTGGGAAAACGCCGACGCCCGTTCCGCTTACCGGGGGCGCGGAACGGGTTGGGGGCCGGGCGGGCTACGCCTTGGGGGCGGGCTTTCGGGACTTGTCCAGGACCATGACCAGGCCGGCAATGATCGCGAACAGGGCGATCGGCGCGACCACGAACAGACCGATCGTGTCGATCACGCTCAGACCGGCCCCCGGGTCATCACCGTCATCGCGCGTAAGCGCAAGCGCCGGGGACGACATGAGCAGCATCATCAGCGTCGTACCGGCTGCTACGGCGCCGGCGCGCAGGGCGTTCTTCTTGTCCACGGTGCAAACGTAGCGAACGCCCGCGCGGCCCGCGCGCCCGGGGGTGCCGTACGGGCCCCGCCCCCACCGGCGCCCCCCTCAGGGCTCCCCCGCGAACACCCGCATCAGCGCATGCAGCCGGGGCGAGGCCACGATCGCCTCCAGGGTGAGGGGCCCCGCGTCGGGCCCGGCCACCGGCAGGCGCCAGTTGGGGTACTGGTCCCAGGTGCCGGGGAGGTTCTGCGGCCGGCGGTCGCCGACCGCGTCGGGCAGCCACACCCCGACCATGCGCGCCGGGGTGCGCAGCAGGAAGCGGTGGACGGCGCGGATCTCGGCCTCCTCGTCGCCGGGGGCGTCCGGGAGCAGGCCGAGGCGTTCGAGGTGGCCGAGCCACTCGGTGACCTCCGCGCGGGCCGCGCCCTGCTCCTGGGCGAGCGGGCCGGTGAGCAGCCCGAGGCGGTGGCGGAGCTGGACGTGTTCGCCGGTGAGGCGGGCCGCGGTGGAGGGCAGGTCGTGGGTGGTGGCGGTGGCCAGACAGCCGGACCGCCAGGCCTCGGGGGCGAGCGGACGCCCGTCGCCGGCCCAGTCGCGTTCGAACCAGAGGACCGAGGTGCCGAGCACCTCCCGCGCTGCGAGGGCCTCGCGCACGCCGGGCTCGACCGTGCCGAGGTCCTCCCCTATTACGACGGCGCCCGCCCGGTGCGCCTCCAGGGCGAGGACGGCGAGCATCGCCTCGGCGTCGTAGTGGACGTACGTGCCGTCGGTGGGCGGATGCCCCTCGGGCACCCACCACAGCCGGAACAGGCCCATCACATGGTCGATGCGCAGGGCGCCCGCATGGCGCAGCAGGCCCTGGAGCAGGTCCCGGTAGGGGGCGTAGCCGCGGGCGGCGAGCACGTCGGGGCGCCAGGGCGGCAGGCCCCAGTCCTGGCCGTGCGCGTTGAAGGCGTCGGGGGGCGCCCCGATGGACATGCCGGGTGCGAACGCGTCCTGCTGCGCCCAGGCGTCGGCGCCCTCGGGGTGGACGCCGACCGCGAGGTCGTGGACGACGCCGACCGGCATGCCGGCCTCGCGGGCGGCGCGCTGGGCCGCGGCGAGCTGGGTGTCGGTCAGCCAGGCGAGCCAGGAGTGGAAGGTGACGCGGTCGATGAGTTCGCGCCGGGCGCGGGAGGTGGCGGCGGACCGGGGATCGCGCAGCCCCTCGGGCCAGCGCCGCCAGTGCGGCCCGTACCGCTCGACGAGCGCGCACCAGGTGGCGTGGTCCTCCAGGGCCTGGCCCTGCTCGGCGAGGAAGTCGCAGTAGGCGGCGCGGCGGCCGGGCCCGAGCGGCACCCGGTGCACGAGTTCGAGGGCCTCGCGCTTGACCTCCCACACGGCATCCCGGTCGATCAACTCGCCCTTGGACAGCACCCGTTGGCGCAGTCCCGCGGCGCGTTCGGTCAGCTCGTCGAGTGCGGCGCGCTCGGTGACGTGGGCGTACTCGGGGATGTTCTCGACGCGCAGATGGACGGGGTCCGGGAAGCGGCGCGAGGACGGCCGGTAGGGCGACGGGTCGGTCGGCGCTCCGGGCACCGCCGCGTGCAACGGGTTGACCTGCACGAATCCGGAGCCGAGGGTGCGGCCTGACCAGGCGGCGAGTTCGGCGAGGTCCCCGAGGTCGCCCATGCCCCAGGAGCGGGTGGACAGCAGCGAGTAGAGCTGGACGAGGAAGCCGTGGGTGCGGCCGGGGGGCCCCGGCACGGCCGGGGGCGCGACGATCAGCGTCGCGGTCGCGGTGCGGCCGTCCCGGTGGCGTACGTCCAACTGGTGGACGCCCAGCGGGAGTTGGGCCACCGGCGTTCCGATGACCGTCAGCTCGTCGCCGAGGCCCGGCACCGTTCCGTCGCCGCGGCGTACCAGAGTGGGGGGCAGCAGCCGGGTCAGGTCGGCGGCCTCGGCGTCGGCCAGGGCCCGGTGCACCGCGGCGGGCGTCGAGGCGTCGACGCCGAGCGCCGCGAGGACGGCGACCACCGTGGCCTCGGGCACGGTGACGGTGAGGCCCGGCGACGGGGAGTACGACATGGCCACGCCGTGCCGGGCGGCGAGCCGGGCCAGCGTCATGGCGTCAGAACCCCGCGGCAGCGGCGACCGGTGTCGGCTCGCTGGTCAGCGGGGCGGTCTCGCCCATGGGGGGTTCGCTGATGAGGGGCTCGGCGTCGGCCATCGGGGGTTCGCTGGTCAGCGGCTGCTCGGGCGCGGTGGCGACCACGGAGGCCTCCAGGTTCGATGGGGGGCAGGAACAGGGATGCCCTACCCAGCGAACAGCCCGCCAGACGTACCGCCGCACACAAGCTCGTACCGAGTCCATCACACCAGACATACCAGACACATCGGCCCGTGGCACCGACGCCTTCGGCGGATGGGTGACGGGCCCGTCACCCATCGCGTCGCCGGGCGGGACGAAGAGGCCCGGATCGCGTCAGGCGGAGATGCCGTCGATCCGGGCCAGGGCGTCGTCCGCGCCGAAGGGTTGGAGGTAGGGCAGCCAGCGTGGGTCGCGGTGCCCGGTGCCGATGATCCGCCAGGCGAGGCCGGTGGGCGGGGCGGGCTGGTGGCGCAGGCGCCACCCCAGCTCCATCAGGTGGCGGTCGGCCTTGACGTGGTTGCAGCGCCGGCAGGCGGCGACCACGTTCTCCCAGGCGTGCTGGCCGCCGCGGCTGCGCGGGATGACGTGGTCGACGCTGGTTGCGACGCCACCGCAGTACATGCAGCGACCGCCGTCCCGGGCGAACAGGGCACGGCGGGTCAGCGGAACGGGCCCCCGGTAGGGGACCCGCACGAATCTTTTGAGCCGGACCACACTGGGGGCGGCGACGGCACGGGTCGCGCTGTGCAGGAAGGCGCCGGACTCCTCGAGGCTGACGGCCTTGTTTTCGAGGACGAGGACGAGCGCGCGGCGGAGCGGTACGACGCCGAGGGGCTCGTACGACGCGTTGAGGACCAGGACGTGCGGCACGGGTGCCTCCTATTACGCCGGCGGCGCGTGGCTCGCGCCGGGACGATCTGCTCTCCAGTCTCTCCTCATGGCTGGTCGAAGCGCCACCACGTCCGGGTAACGGGCTCGAAGTGTTTTCGACCACACCGCCTTCTTTACCCCGCGTGGCGGCGCTCTCCCCCGAACACGTCAACGGGGCACCCCGCTTGCCCCGTTAGTGTGGTGGGTCTGCCATCGCCTTCGCCGGCACCGCAACGCTGGAGGTTCCTGCCGTGAACTGGTCCGCCGTCCTGGCCGACGGATCGCCGCCGCCCACCGCACCCCCGACCCTTCAGGACGCCCAGAAGTCGGCCACCGAGGCGGCGGGCTGGGTGGAGCAGAACTGGTCGACGTGGCTGTACGTCGGATTCCGCATCCTCCTGATCATCGTCATCGCCTCGGTCCTGCGGGTCCTGGTCCGCCGGGCCCTGACGAAGCTGATCGACCGGATGAACCGCAGCGCCCAGGCCGTCGAGGGCACCGCGCTCGGCGGGCTGCTCGTGAACGCGGAGCGGCGCCGCCAGCGCTCGGAGGCCATCGGCTCGGTGCTGCGTTCGGTGGCGTCCTTCCTCATCATGGGCACGGCCGCCCTGATGGTGCTGGGCGTCCTCAACATCGACCTCGCGCCGCTGCTCGCCTCGGCGGGTGTGGCCGGTGTGGCGATCGGTTTCGGCGCCCGCAACCTGGTCACGGACTTCCTGTCCGGCGTGTTCATGATCCTTGAGGACCAGTACGGGGTGGGCGACTCGATCGACGCGGGGGTCGCCTCCGGCGAGGTGATCGAGGTCGGTCTGCGGGTGACGAAGCTGCGCGGCGCGGACGGTGAGATCTGGTACGTCCGCAACGGCGAGATCAAGCGCATCGGCAACCTGTCGCAGGGCTGGGCGACGGCCGGGGTGGACGTCCGGGTCCGCGCGAGTGAGGACCTGGAGCGGCTGCGTACGGTGATCAACGAGGCGACGGAGTCCCTGGCGAAGGACGAGCCGTGGAACGAGCGGCTGTGGGGCCCGGTGGAGATCCTCGGCCTCGACGAGGTGCTGCTGGACTCGATGGTGGTCCGCGTCTCGGCGAAGACCATGCCGGGCAAGGCGCTCAGCGTGGAGCGGGAGCTGCGCTGGCGCATCAAGATCGCGCTGGACGCGGCGGGCATCCGCATCGTGGGCGGGCTCCCGCTCGCGGAGGAGCCCCCGGTCGTCGACCCGTCCGCCGCCGTCGCCGCCCCCTCGGCGCTGGCCAACCCGACCTCCCCGCAGTCCCTGGCCACGACCCCGATCCCGAACCCGGCCCCGAACAGCGCGAGTTCGAACCTGTCGAAGTAGCGGCAGCCGCCTCTCCCCGCCTCCTCCCGCTCCCCGTGCCTCACCCCGCCTCCCGATAACGCTTTGATAGCCGCGTCCCCTTCCCATTGACGTGCCACCGACGGGCGCCCTACGTTCCTCCCAACGAATAGGAAACTTTCCTAACAGTGATGTGGGAGAGAGCGAAGGGGGAGGTGGATCCGTCGTGGCCGGTACTACCCCGGGAACTCCGCGCGTACTCCGCGCCATGAACGACCGCGCCGCGCTCGATCTGCTCCTGGAGCACGGGCCGCTCTCGCGCACCCGCATCGGCAAGCTCACCGGGCTCTCCAAGCCGACCGCCTCCCAGTTGCTCGCCCGTCTGGAGGCCGCCGGCCTGGTCGTCGCCACCGGCACGACCGAGGGCCGCCCGGGCCCCAACGCCCAGCTGTACGCGGTGAACGCGAGCGCGGCGCACGTGGCGGGCCTCGATGTGACGCCCCAGCGGATCCGCGCCGCCGTCGCCGACGTGGCGGGCGGCGTGGTCGGGGAGTTCGAGGTCGCCACCCCCGGACGCCGCGCCGATTCCGTGGTGCGCCAGGTCACCGACGCGCTGGACGGGGCGGTGAAGGCGGCCGGGCTCGCCCGGGCCGACGTCCACCGGGCCGTCATCGGCACCCCGGGCGCCTTCGACCCCGGCACCGGCCGGCTGCGCTACGCCTCCCACCTGCCGGGCTGGCACTCCCCCACGCTCCTCGACGAGCTGGCCGCGGCGCTGCCGATGCCGGTCGAGTACGAGAACGACGTCAACCTCGCCGCCATCGCCGAGCAGCGCCTGGGCGCGGCCCGCGGGCACGAGGACTTCGTACTGCTGTGGAACGAGGGCGGGCTCGGCGCCGCCCTGGTCCTCGGCGGCCGCCTGCACCGCGGCTTCACCGGCGGCGCGGGCGAGGTCGGCTTCCTGCCGGTGCCGGGCGCGCCCCTGGTACGGCATGTCACCAAGGCGAACTCGGGCGGTTTCCAGGAGCTGGCCGGCGGCCAGGCCGTGCCGCGCCTGGCCCGTGAACTGGGCGTCGCCGACATTCCGGCGGGGCCCTTCAACGACGTGGCCGCCGCCCTGATCACCCGGGGCGCCGCAGCCGCCGAAGGCCCCGAGCACGCTCTCCTGAAGGCCTTCGCCACCGCGCTCGCCACCGGCCTCGCCTCCCTCGTCGCGGTGCTCGACCCCGAACTCGTCGTGCTCTCCGGCGGTCTGCTGACCGCGGGTGGCGAGCCGCTGCGCGCGCTCGTCCAGAGCGAGCTGGGCGAGCTGGCCGCCTCCCGCCCCCGGCTCGTCATCGGCGAGGTGACTCAACTCCCCGTTCTGCGGGGCGCGTTGGAAGCCGCCCTCGCCACCACCCGCGACGAGGTCTTCGACACCACCCGCTGAACCGCCCCGCCCCACCATCCCCGCCCCACCACCCCCTCCACCCCCTCCCCGGGAGACACCGCCATGCCCGCATTCCGCCGGAAGTCGGCCGCCGTACTGGCCGCGACCGCCTCCATAGCCCTGTTCGCCTCCGCGTGTACGGGCCAGAGCAGCAGCGCGACCGACGACGCGTCCAAGGACACGACGATCACCTTCTGGCACGGGTGGAACTCCCCCGGCGAGGCCGCCGCCATCCAGGCCGACGTGGACGCCTTCCAGAAGGCGCACCCCAACATCCACGTCAAGGTCGTCGGCGGCATCAACGACGACAAGATCAACCAGGCGCTGCGCGCGGGCGGCTCCAACTCCCCGGACGTGGTGTCGTCGTTCACCACCAACAACGTCGGCAAGTTCTGCTCATCCAACGCCCTCGTCGACCTCGCGCCGTTCCTGAAGAAGGACGGCATCGACCCGGCGAAGACGTTCCCCAAGACGATGAACGAGTACACCCAGTTCAACGGCAAGCGCTGCACGCTCCCGCTGCTCGGTGATTCCTACGCGCTGTACTACAACAAGGACGCGTTCAAGGCGGCCGGCATCGACGGGCCGCCCACCACCTGGTCGGAGTTCGAGGCCGACGCCAAGCTGCTGACCAAGCCGAAGGGCGACTCGTACGAGCAGCTCGGCTTCATGCCGAACTACCACGGCTACGAGACGACGACCGAGCACTACCTCGCGCAGTGGTCGCCGACGTACTTCGACGCCAGCGGCAAGTCGAACATCGCCAAGGACCCGGCCTTCGAGAAGGGCCTCGCCTTCCAGAAGCAACTGGTGGACGGCCTCGGCGGCTTCACCAAGCTGGAGAAGTTCCGCGCCTCCTTCGGCGAGGAGTACGGCGACACCAACCCGTTCAACACCGGGCAGGTCGCGATGGCGATGGACGGTGAGTGGCGGCTCGGCATGGCGCTCGCCGCCAAGCCGAAGTTCGACATCGGGGTGGCGCCGCTGCCCGTGCCCGACGGCCAGAAGGCCACCCACGGCAAGGGGTATCTGACCGGCACCATCGCGGGCATCGCCGCGACGTCGAAGAAGCAGAACGCCGGGTGGGAGCTGGTCAAGTTCCTGACCACCGACACCGACGCGGTGGTGGACTTCGCCAACGCCATCCACAACGTGCCGTCCACCCTGGACGCCCTCAAGTCGCCGAAGCTGACGGCCGACCCGCGCTTCAAGACCTTCCTGGACATCGCGCAGAACCCGAACTCCACCACCACCCCGGCCTCCTTCAACGGCGGCCAGTACCTGGTGTCGCTCCAGAACCTCGGCTACGACGTGGAGAGCGGCAAGCAGGGCGACATCAAGGCGGGGCTCGCCAGGACCGCCCAGGAGATCGACGCCGCGATCGCGCAGGCGAAGTAGCCCGGCCATGAGCACCCCGTACACACTGCGCGCCAAGCACCGCCGCTCGGCGCTGCGCACCCTGGCGTTCCTGTCGCCCTGGCTGATCGGGTTCTGCGTCTTCTTCGCCTACCCGCTGATCTCCACGGTCTCCTTCTCCTTCACCCACTACGACGGCTTCAGCCCGGCCACCTTCAGCGGCCTCAAGAACTGGTCGTACGTCTTCAACGACTACCCGCTGTTCTGGCCGGCACTGCGCAACACCCTGTGGCTGGTGGTCGTCATGGTCGCCTGCCGGGTGGTGTTCGGGCTCGGCATCGGCATGCTGATCACCAAGATCAAGACAGGGGTGGGCGTCTTCCGCACCCTGTTCTACCTGCCCTACCTCGCCCCGCCGGTCGCCGCGACCCTCGGCTTCGTCTTTCTGCTCAACCCCGGTACCGGGCCGGTCAATTCGCTCCTCGGCGACCTGGGCATCCCGGCGCCGGACTGGTTCACCGACCCGTCCTGGTCCAAGCCCGCGCTCACGCTGCTCGCGGTGTGGGGCGTCGGCGACCTCATGGTCATCTTCATGGCCGCGCTGCTCGACGTGCCCAAGGAGCAGTACGAGGCCGCCGATCTGGACGGGGCGCGCGCCTGGCACAAGTTCCGCTACGTCACCCTGCCGAACATCTCGCCCATCGTGATGTTCGCCGTGGTCACCGGCGTCATCCAGGCGATGCAGAGCTACACCCAGCCGCTGGTGGCGGGCAAGGTGGCCTCCGGCGTCATCGGCAACTCGGGCCAGCCGTTCGAGCCCGGCTATCCCGACAAGTCGACGCTGACCCTGCCGCAGCTCGTCTACAACCTGGGCTTCCAGCGTTTCGACTACGGCTCCGCGTGCGTGGTCGCCCTCGTCCTGTTCGCCCTCTCCATGGCCTTCACGGCGCTGCTCATGAAGCGGCGCGGCGGTCTGATCCAGGCAGGTGAGTGACATGAGTTACGCCGTGGAGACACCGAAGACGCCGAAGGCACCGGAAGCACCGGAGGCCCCCGCCGCCACCCCGGCGGCCAGGACGGCCCGGCGCAAGGCCCTGCTCCAGTGGATCGCGGTGCACTCGCTCGGGGTCGCGGCCGCGCTCTTCTTCGTGCTGCCCTTCGTCTTCCTGCTGCTCACCTCGCTCATGGACGACCAGCAGACCCTGACCCGTGACCTGATCCCGCACCACTGGGCGTGGTCCAACTACCGCACGGTGTTCGAGGTGCCCGGGTTCTTGACCTGGTGGCGCAACACCCTGCTCTACGCGGGCCTGGGCACCGTGCTCAGCGTGGTGTCGTCCGTCCCGGTGGCGTACGCGCTCGCCAAGTTCCGCTTCCGGGGCCGCAATCTCTCGCTGATGCTGGTCATCTCGATGATGATGCTGCCGCCGCAGGTGATCATCATTCCGATGTATCTGTTCTGGGCCCGGCAACTGGACCTGTCCGGCACGCTGTGGCCACTGATCATCCCGCTGGCGTTCGGCGACGCGTTCACCATCTTCCTGCTGCGCCAGTTCCTGATGACCATCCCCAACGAGTACCTGGACGCCGCCAAGGTCGACGGGTGCGGGGAGTTCAGGACGCTGATCAAGGTGGTGCTGCCGATGGCGCGCCCCGGCATCGCCGCCGTCGCGCTGTTCCAGTTCTTCTACGCCTGGAACGACTACTTCGGACCGCAGATCTACGCGTCCGACACGCCGGCGTCCTGGACGCTGAGCTACGGCCTGGAGTCCTTCAAGGGCGCGCACCATACCGACTGGAACCTGACCATGGCCGCGACCGTACTGGTCATGGCCCCCGTGATCCTCGTCTTCTTCTTCGCACAGAAGGCCTTCGTCGAGGGCGTCACGCTGACCGGAGTGAAGGGCTGATCGATTCAATGAAGCTCGCAGTAGTGGGGGGCGGGTCCACCTACACCCCCGAACTCATCGACGGCTTCGCCCGGTTGCGGGACACGCTGCCCATCAGTGAGCTCGTCCTGGTCGACCCGGCCGCCGACCGCCTCGACCTGGTCGGCGGCCTCGCCCGGCGGATCTTCGCCAAGCAGGGCCACCCGGGGAAGATCGTCACCACCTCCGACCTGGACGCGGGCGTCGAGGGCGCGGACGCCGTCCTGCTCCAGCTGCGCGTCGGCGGCCAGGCCGCCCGGCAGCAGGACGAGACGTGGCCGCTGGAGTGCGGCTGCGTGGGCCAGGAGACCACCGGCGCGGGCGGCCTCGCCAAGGCGCTGCGCACCGTGCCGGTCGTCCTGGACATCGCCGAGCGGGTGCGCCGCGCCAACCCGGACGCCTGGATCATCGACTTCACCAATCCGGTGGGCATCGTGACCCGGGCCCTGCTCCAGGCCGGCCACAAGGCGGTCGGCCTGTGCAACGTGGCCATCGGGCTCCAGCGCAAGTTCGCCGCCCTGCTCCAGGTCACGCCCGCCGAGGTCCACCTCGACCACGTCGGCCTCAACCACCTCACCTGGGAGCTCGGGGTGCGCCTGGGCGGGCCCACGGGCGAGAACGTCCTGCCGAAGCTGCTCGCCGAGCACGGCGACACCGTCGCCGACGAACTGCGCCTGCCCCGCCAGGTGCTCGACCGGCTCGGCGTGATCCCCTCCTACTACCTCCGCTACTACTACGCCCACGACGAGGTGGTGCGCGAGCTCGCCACCAAGCCGTCGCGGGCTGCCGAAGTGGCCGCCATGGAGCGGGAGTTGCTCACCATGTACGGCGACCCGGCGCTCGACGAGAAGCCCGCGCTGCTCGCCAAGCGCGGCGGCGCCTTCTACTCGGAGGCGGCCGTCGACCTCGCGGCCTCCCTGCTCGGCGACGGGGGCAGCCCCGTGCAGGTCGTCAACGCGTACAACAACGGAACGCTGCCCTTCCTCGCGGACGACGCCGTCATCGAGGTGCCGGCCCGCATCGACGCCAGCGGCGCGGTCCCGCTGGCGGTGCCCGCGCTCGACCCGCTGTACGCCGGGCTGATCGCCCACGTCACCGCCTATGAGGACCTCGCGCTCGAAGCCGCCCTGCGCGGCGGGCGCGACCGGGTGTTCCGGGCGCTGCTCGCCCACCCCCTGGTCGGGCAGTACGACTACGCCGACGGGCTCACCGACCGGCTGATCGCGCACAACCGGGAGCACCTCGCGTGGGCATGAGTGTGCTGGCGATCGACGCCGGCAACAGCAAGACCGACGTGGCACTGATCGGCGCGGACGGCACGGTGCTGGGCACCGCGCGGGGCGGCGGCTTCCGGCCGCCGTCGGTGGGCGTCGAGGTGGCCATGCACATGCTGGCCACCACGGTGGAGGAGGCCCACCTCGTCTCCCGCGAGCCCGGCCCGCTCCGCGTCGAACACGTCTCGGCCTGTCTGGCCAACGCCGATCTGCCGGTCGAGGAAAGGGAGTTGGCGGCCGCCCTGGAGGCGCGCGGCTGGGGGGAGTCGGTACGGGTCCACAACGACACCTTCGCGATCCTGCGCGCCGGGCTGCCCAGCGGTGCGCGCCCGAGCGGTGTCGCGGTGGTGTGCGGCGCGGGCATCAACTGCGTCGGCATGACTCCGGACGGGCGCACCGCGCGTTTCCCGGCGATCGGGAAGATCTCCGGCGACTGGGGCGGGGGCGGCGGGCTCGCCGAGGAGGCCCTGTTCTTCGCGGCGCGCGCCGAGGACGGCCGCGGCGAGCCGACCGCGCTCGCCGCCGCGCTGCCCGCCCACTTCGGCCTCGGTTCCATGTACGAGCTGATCGAGGCGCTGCACCTGGAGAAGATCCCGCTGGCCCGCCGGCACGAGCTGAGCCCGGTGCTGTTCGAGGTCGCGGCGGCCGGGGACGCTGTGGCGCGCGCCCTCGTCGACCGGCAGGCCGAGGAGATCGTGGCGCTGGCGACGGTCGCCCTCGACCGGCTCGGCCTGCTGGAGGTGGCGACGCCGGTACTGCTCGGCGGCAGCGTCCTCGCCGCCCGCCATCCCCAACTGGTCGGCCGCGTACGGGAGTTGCTGGCAGCGCGGGCGCCCAAGGCGGAGCCGCTGGTGGTGACCACCTCGCCCGTGCTCGGCGCGGGACTGCTCGGCCTCGACGCGCTGTCGGCCCCCGCCGAGGCCTACGCGCGGCTGCGCCGGCAGTACGGCTAGACCCGGCTTGCGCCGTCCCCGCCCTCGGGGGAACCGAATGGATCGCCACCGCGTATACATGGTGGGGACGTGGGGCAGGGGCAAGGGGCGCACAACGGCAGGTAACAAGATCCAGACAACCCTGGATGGTTGTCGGTCCCTGCGGCCATACTGCCTACGCAGCGACCGAGGGGGAGGTCAGGTGGCGAATCTGCCGAACGTGCGCGAACCGGGGGCGCGGGAGTCCGCGACCCGGTCCGCGGCGCAGCCGCGACCCGGCACGCGCGGGGGCCTGGCCGGGGCGCGCGAGAAGCTGCGCGCCGCCGCGACGACCGAGCCGGGCCGGCTGTGGCTCATCGGCACGGTCGTGGCGGTGCTCGTGGTCGCCTTCGGCGCCGTCACCGCCTGGGAGGTCTCCGACCGCTCGGCCGCGGCGGGTGACGTGGTGAGCCGCAGCCAGCCGCTGAGCGCGGACGCGGCGTCCATCTACCGCTCGCTCGCCGACGCCGACACGGCCGCCGCGAGCGGGTTCCTGGCCGGCGGCCAGGAACCGCTGGACGTGCGCAAGCGTTACGACATGGACATCGCGACCGCCTCCCGCCTCCTGGTGAAGGCCGCCGCGAACACCAGGGGCTCCGCCGAGTCGGCCCAGCAGATAGCCACCCTCAACGAACAACTCCCGCTCTACAACGGCCTGGTCGAGCAGGCGCGGGCCAACAACCGGCAGGGCTTCCCCGTCGGCGGCGCCTATCTGCGGTTCGCCAACCAGAAGATGAGCACCAGCCTGCTGCCCGCGGCCCAGAAGCTGTACGAGGCCGAGACGGGGCGCCTGTACGACGACTACGACCAGGCGGACACCTGGCCGTACGCCTCGACGGTCCTCGGGCTCGTGGCGCTGGGCGGCCTGGTGTGGGTCCAGCGCCGCAACTACCTGCGTACCAACCGGGTGTTCAACCACGGTCTGCTCGCCGCGACGGCGGCCTCCACGGTGGTGCTGCTGTGGCTGGTGGTGGGCCACGCGGTGGCCGCCTCCGACCTGTCCACCTCGCGCGAGCACGGCCAGGAGTCCCTGAAGGTCCTCAACGACGCCCGGATCAGCTCGCTCCAGGCCCGCGCCAACGAGAACCTGACCCTGGTGGCCCGCGGCGCGGTCCTCACCCCCGAGGGCAAGGACCTGTACGAGGCGGAGTTCACCAAGGAGATGGCGTCCCTGTCGGGCAGGCTGGGCGCCGCAAGGAGCCTCGCCGACGACGACGCGGGCAAGGGCCCGGTGGCCAAGGCGGTCGGCGACATGGAGGAGTGGCAGAAGCGCCACACGGCGGCCCGCAGGACGGACGACAGCGGTGACTACGACGGCGCGCTGACCCAGGTCCTCGGCGCCAAGGGCTCCACCGGTGAGTGCTTCGACCAGGTGGACGAGGAGCTCGACTCGGCGATCGCCCACGAGCAGCGCCAGTTCACCACGGCCGCCTCCGACGGCCACGGCGCCCTGACGGGCCTGCCGCTGGGCGCGGCCCTGCTCGCGGTGCTCGCGGCGGCGGCCGCCGGAGTCGGCATCAGCCGCAGGCTCGCGGAGTACAGGTGAGCGCCATGGAGAGCGGCAACGGACGCGCAAGCAGCGGCGGATGGGCGAGAGGGGTCGCGATGAGCGGCGCGAACAGCTCGGCGGACCCGGCACGCCCGGCCGCCCCCGGCACCGACACACCCGGGCGGGCCAGGCCCGCCCTGCGGGGCTCGGGCGGGCGGCTGCGCGGCTGGGGCGGGGTGGCCGGCATGGCGCTCGCGCTCGCCCTCGCGGCCGGGGCGCTCATCCCGCTGACCCGGCACGGCGGCGAGGCGGCAGCGGCCGGCCTCGCGGGTCCGGGCACGGCCGGGGCCGTGCGGGCCAAGGCCGACGACTGCAAGGACCCTGAGGCGAGCCTGCCCGCGTCGAGCGCGGACGGCCCCACCATCGACGCCATCAAGCAGCGCGGCAAGCTGATCGCGGGCGTCGACCAGAACAGCTTCCGCTGGGGCTACCGCAACCCCGCCACCCGCACCCTCGAAGGCTTCGACATCGACCTGGTGAAGGCGATCGCGAAGAACATCCTGGGCGACGAGAACGCGGTGATCTACCGGGCCATCCCCACCAGCCAGCGCATCCCCGCACTCCAGAACGGCACGGTCGACGTCGTGGTGCGCACGATGACCGTCAACTGCTCCCGCATCAAGCAGGCCTCGTTCTCCACCGCCTACTTCGAGGCGGGCCAGCAGGTGCTGGCGCCCAAGGCGTCCGCCATCACCGGCTTCGACGACTCCCTCAAGGGCAAGCGGGTCTGTGTGGCGGCCGGCTCCACCGCCTTCGACGCCCTCAAGGCCGACGCGCACGGCGCCGACTACCAGGACTTCACGGTCCCCAACCAGCTGGACTGCCTGGTGCGCCTCCAGCAGAACCTGGTGGACGCGGTCGTCACCGACAACGCGCTGGCCGCCGGACAGGCCGCCCAGGACCCGGCGGTGCAGCTGAAGGGCAGCCCGTTCACCACCGAGTACTACGGCGCCGCCGTCAAGCTCGGCAACACCGACCTGGTGCGCCGGATCAACCAGGTCCTGGTGGACTACCGGGGTGGCGGTGCGGGCAGCCCGTGGATGACGGCGTACCACAAGTGGCTCGCCGCCGACCTGCCCGGCATATCCGGGCCGCCCGCCCCCAAGTACCGGACGGGATGAGCCAGTTGACGGCACAGGCGTACCACAGAGCGGAGAGGTGATCGATGGGCGCGGGATCCTCCCCCAGCTCCACCGGGGGACCCCCGGGGCCGGTCATGGACCGGGACGAGGTGGACCGTGCCCTGGCGCGCCTCGACGCGGAGCACGAGGCCGTCGAGACCTCGCTG
This sequence comes from Streptomyces hundungensis, assembly GCF_003627815.1. NCBI lineage: Bacteria > Bacillati > Actinomycetota > Actinomycetes > Kitasatosporales > Streptomycetaceae > Streptomyces > Streptomyces hundungensis. Next base: position 5,613,173 of record NZ_CP032698.1, on the reverse strand, counting down.
CTCGCCCTCCAGGACCACGCCGGGCGCCGGCTCCTGGAAGGCGCGGCCCTGACCGGCGTCACCCAGGAGCGCTGGGCGGCCACCGAGCAGTCGATCACCCTGCTGTGGGCGTACTTCGACGCGTACACGGCGGCCCTGGACGCGGCGCGCGAGCTGCGCGAGCGGCGGCGCTGGCCCGGGCGGGAGGAGCTGGCGGAGCTGACCGAGCGGCTGCGCGGCGAGTCCGTGACGCTGTCGGGCGCCGCCCTGCACAGCGCCCCGACGCTGACCGGCGGGCCCGCGAAGCTCACCGAACGCTTCACGCTCGGCGAGCTGGTCAACCGGATGAACGAGCTGTACGCGCGCTCGCTCGACCTGGTCGTGGCCGCCGACACGGTGTGGTCCGCGCTGCCCGCCCGGATAGACCTCCTCGCCGCCGAGCTGCACCGCACCCGGCAGCTCGCGCACTCGGTGGGCGTGCGGCCCGGCGAGCACCCCTCGGGCGACGACCTGGAGTCGATCACGGCCGAACTGGCCGAGCTGCGCGCCCAGGTGATCGCCGACCCGCTCGCGTTCTGGGTGCCCGCGCCGGGCAGCTCGGCGCCGGGCGGCGGCCGGCCCGACACCGGCCGCTACGACCGCGCGGCACGCGCCCTGGAGGACGTACGGCGTGAGATCGACGCGGTGCTGACGGTCCGTCAGGACGCCGAGCAGCGCCTGATCAGGCTGCGCGACGTGCTGTCGCGGGCGGACCGCACGCTGGCCGAGGCCCGCTCGGCGCGCGGCGAGGTGCTCGCGAAGATCGCCGCCAGTGAGGTGCCCGCCGTGAGCGGCCCCTCCATCGCGCTCCAGGAACAGCTCGCCACCGCCGCCGAGTACCGCAGGCACTCCCAGTGGCACCGGCTCTCGCCGCTCCTGGAGTCCCTGGAACAGGAGGCCGAGAACGAACTCCTGCGCGCCCGCGAGTCGTTGACCGCGGTCACCGCGCCGCTGGCGGTCCGCGCGGAGCTGCGCGGCCGGCTCGACGCGTACAAGGCGAAGGTCGCCCGGCACGGCATGGCCGAGGACCCGTTCCTGATCGAGCGCTACGACGCGGCCCGCCGGATGCTGTGGTCGGCGCCGTGCGATCTGCGGGTCGCCGAAGAGGCGGTGCTGCGCTACCAGCGGGCCGCAGCCGACGTCCTGGTCCCTAGAGACTCCGGGCCCGTTGACCAGAGGGGGGATTCGTGAGCGAGAACACCCAGTGCCAGCGCCCCGGTTGCGCGGGTTCGTACGAGGACATGGGCGGCGGCGAGCTGTACTGCGACACCTGCGGTCTCGCGCCCGTCGTCTCGCCGACCGGCATGGTGTCGTCGCCGCCGACCGGCATCACCGGCGGCGGCCACCGCTCGGCCTCGCAGTCCTCGCACGCCTCCGCGCGCGGTTCCCGCTCGTCGCGGTCCTCGACCTCGCGGCGTTCGGTCTCCGGGCGGCTGTCGTCGCTGTCCGGCGCCGCCACCTCGCGTTCGGTCTCGGTACGCAGCTCGGGCTCGGCCGCCAACTCCTCGGCGCGCAGCAGGCTGGGCGCGGGCCTGGTGTCGGTGCCGGGGGTGCCGCGCCCCGACCCGCGCTCGGCGGTGATGGAACGTCCCGAGGTCCCCGAGCGCAAGCGGTTCTGTTCGCGTTCGGACTGCGGGGCGCAGGTGGGCCGTTCGCGCGGGGACCGGCCCGGGCGCACCGAGGGCTTCTGCACCAAGTGCGGCCATCCCTACTCCTTCGTGCCGAAGCTGCGCGCGGGCGACATCGTGCACGGCCAGTACGAGGTGGTGGGCTGTCTGGCCCACGGCGGCCTCGGCTGGGTGTACCTCGCCGTGGACCGCGCGGTCTCCGACCGCTGGGTGGTCCTCAAGGGCCTGCTCGACACCGGCGACCAGGACGCGATGGCCGCGGCCATCTCCGAGCGCCGCTTCCTCGCCGAGATCGAGCACTCCAACATCGTGCGGATCTACAACTTCGTGGAACACCTCGACCAGCGGACCGGCTCGCTCGACGGCTACATCGTCATGGAGTACGTCGGCGGCAAGTCGCTGAAGGAGATAGCCAACGAGCGGCGCACGGCGGTCGGCAAGCGCGACCCGCTGCCCGTGGAACAGGCCTGCGCGTACGGCATCGAGGCGCTGGAGGCGCTCGGCCATCTGCACAGCCGCAACCTGCTGTACTGCGACTTCAAGGTCGACAACGCGATCCAGACCGAGGACCAGCTGAAGCTGATCGACATGGGCGCGGTGCGCCGCATGGACGACGACGAGTCGGCGATCTACGGCACGGTCGGCTACCAGGCGCCCGAGGTCGCCGAGGCGGGCCCCTCGGTCGCCTCCGACCTGTACACGGTGGCCCGCACCCTTGCCGTGCTCACCTTCGACTTCCAGGGCTACACCAACGTCTACGCGGACAGCCTGCCCGACCCCGACACCATCGACGTGTTCCGCACCTACGAGTCGTTCTACCGGTTCCTGGTGCGGGCCACCGACCCGGACCCGGCGCGCCGCTTCGCCTCCGCGCAGGAGATGGCGGAGCAGTTGACGGGTGTGCTGCGCGAGGTGGTGGCGCTCCAGACGGGCCGCCCCCGGCCCGCCCTGTCGACCCTGTTCGGCACCGAACTGCGCGTCACCGACACCAAGTTGTTCGCCGAGCACCAGGGGGACGTCTCGCGGCTCGGGTCGCGTGCGGCGCCGGTGGGCAGACGCGCCCGCAGGGCGCTCGCCGCGGGCCGGGCCCCGGCCGCCGCCCTGACGCCGGACCCGGCGCGGGCCGCCGTCCCGGTGGGCGCGCCTCCGGCGCCTGCCCTCGCGCCGCACACCCCCGGCGCGTCCCACCCGGCGACGCAGGGTGCCATTCCGGTGCCGCGTCAGGGCGCCACCGGCTCCGGGCCCGGCGCGCCCCTGCTCGCCCGGCTCGACCCGCGCACCACCGCGCTGGCGCTGCCGGTTCCGCACGTGGACCCGGGCGACCCCAACGCGGGGTTCCTCGCGGGCCTGATGGCCGCGGCCCCCGCGGAGCTGATCACCGCGCTGCGTTCGGCGCCCGCCCACTCCATCGAGCGCCGGCTGCGCGAGCTGCGGGCCCTACTCGACATGGACGAGCGGGTCTCGGCGGGCAAGGCCCTCGACGCCCTGGAGGCCGACCACCCGGACGACTGGCGGGTGGTCTGGTACCGGGGGCTCGCCTCGCTGGCCGCCGGCGACAACGAGAACGCGGCGCTGTCCTTCGACGCGATCTACGACGCGTTCCCCGGCGAGCCCGCGCCCAAGCTGGCTCTCGGGGTGTGCGCGGAGGTGCTGGGCCAGCTCGACAACGCCGCCGAGTACTACCGCCTGGTGTGGGCGACCGACCCGAGTTACGTCAGTGCCGCCTTCGGCCTCGCCCGGGTGCAGCTCGCCGCGGGGGACCGCACCAGCGCCGTACGGACGCTGGAGTCGGTGCCGGAGGCCTCCATCCACTACACGGCGGCGCGCGTCGCGGCGGTCCGGGCGCGGCTGCGCAGCAGGTCCCCGCAGGACCCGCTGCTCGACGATCTGCTGGCGGCGGCGGCCCAGGTCGAGGCGCTCGACGCGTTCGGACTCGACGCGGTACGCCGTGAACAGCTGACCACCGAGGTGCTGGGCACCGCCCTGGACTGGGTACTGTCGGGGAGCACCGGCGCCGGGCAGGGAAGGACCGTACTGCTCGGCAGCGACGTCGACGAGCGGGGCCTGCGCTTCGGTCTGGAACGTTCGTACCGGATGCTCGCCCGGCTCGCACAGCGTGGCGAGGAAAGGATCGACCTGGTGGAACGGGCCAACCGATTCCGCCCCCGGACCTGGGTGTGACGATGTCGCAGACGCATCAGCTCGCCGCCTGCCCCGGCTGCGAAGAGCCGCTGGAGACGGGCGACCTGTTCTGCGGGGCCTGCGGGTACGACCTGTCGGCCGTGCCCGAGCCGCCGCTGGACCATCCCACCATCGAGATGGCCTCGCCCCTCGTCGGCCCCGGCGAGCCCCAACTCCCCTACCCCGTAAGGACGGACGAGCCGCCAGCGGCCGTCGCCGGCGGGGCCGAGGAGTATCCGCTGCCCGCGCCCGACCCGCGCGCCGCCGAGCCCGACCCGGACACCCATGTGGCCCGCCCCCCGGCGCCGGGCGCCAAGGTGTGCGTGGCCTGCCGGGCCGGCCGGGTCGACGACGACGGGTACTGCGAGAACTGCGGGCACGCCCAGCCGCGCGAGCGCGACCACATGGAGCAGGAGCTCGGCTCGGTCTGCGCGGTCAGCGACCGCGGGCTGCGCCACCACCGCAACGAGGACTCCTTCGCGCTCTCCTCGACGGCGCTGCCCGACGGCTCGCCCGCCGTGGTGGCGATCGTCTGCGACGGGGTGTCGTCGGCGACCCGCCCCGACGAGGCGTCCGCGGCGGCGGCCACCGCCGCCAACGAGTCGCTGCTGGCGGCCCTGCCCCAGGGCACCCACCCCCAGCAGGCCATGCACGACGCGATCCTCGCCGCCGCCGAAGCCGTCAACTCCCTTGCCGAGGAGCCCGGTCAGGCCCTCGGCCACGACGCGCACCGCCAGCAGAACGCGCCGGCCTGCACGCTGGTCGGGGCGGTCTCGGCGAACGGTCTGCTCGTGGTGGGCTGGGTCGGCGACAGCCGCGCCTACTGGGTGCCCGACGACCGTACGGCCGCCCCGGCCCGGCTCACCGAGGACGACTCGTGGGCCGCGCAGATGGTGGCGGCCCGCCTGATGAGCGAGGCCGACGCCTACGCCGACGAGCGGGCCCACGCCATCACGGGGTGGCTGGGCGCGGACGCCTATGAACTGGACCCGCACACCGCCTCGTTCAAGCCGGACCGCCCCGGCGTGGTGGTGGTCTGCACGGACGGCCTGTGGAACTACGCGGAGGCCGCCGAGGAGATGGCCCGCGTCCTTCCCCCGGACGCCGCCGGGCGGCCGTTGCACAGTGCGCAGGTGCTCGTGGGGCACGCCCTGGACGGTGGGGGCCACGACAACGTAACAGTGGCCGTGCTGCCGTTCGCGGTGGAGCAGCAAGGGGCAGGATCCGCCTACAACTAGGCCACCGTCCCTATTGCGCCACGTGCTCGACTTCCTTCACTTCCAGTCCATGGAGCCTCAAGGAGCCTTTTCGATGGCCAACTTCTCCAAGTCCACCGTGCCGCAGTTCTCCGTCGAGGTGTACCAGAACGAGTTCCTGCCCGAGGGCGGCCGCGAGGTCAACGCGATCGTCACCGTGGCCTCCACCGGCGGCGGCACCCTGGGCGGCGCCCCCCTCACCGCTTCGGCCGCGCCGTCCTCCATACCGGGCCGGGCGCCCGCCGCGGCCGTGGTGATCATGGTGGACTGCTCGGGCTCGATGGACTACCCGCCGACCAAGATGCGCAACGCCCGGGACGCGACGGCCGCCGCCATCGACACCCTGCGCGACGGGGTGAGCTTCGCGGTCGTCGCCGGTACGCACATCGCGCGCGAGGTCTACCCGGGCAACGGCCGCCTCGCCACCGCCGACAGCCGCACCCGCGCCCAGGCCAAGGAGGCCCTGCGCAAGCTGAGCGCGGGCGGCGGCACCGCGATCGGCACCTGGCTGCGGCTCGCGGACCGGCTGCTCGGCGCCGCGGACGTTCCCATCCGGCACGGCATCCTGCTCACCGACGGGCGCAACGAACACGAGTCGCCCGAGGATCTGCACGCGGCCCTCGCGGCCTGCGCCGGGCGGTTCACCTGTGACGCCCGGGGCGTCGGGACCGACTGGGAGGTCAAGGAGGTCACCTCGATCGCCTCCGCACTGCTCGGCACCGCGGACATCGTCGCCGATCCGGCCAATCTGGCGGCGGACTTCACGCGGATGATGGAGCACGCGATGGGCAAGGAGGTCGCGGACGTGGCGCTGCGGCTGTGGACCCCGGTCGGCGTGGAGATCAAGTTCGTCAAGCAAGTGGCGCCCACCGTTGAGGAGTTGACGTCCCGTCGCACCGAGGTGGGCCCGCGCGCCGGGGACTATCCGACCGGTTCCTGGGGGGACGAGTCCCGCGACTACCACGTCTGCGTCGAGGTGCCGCGGGCCAATGTCGGCCAGGAGATGCTGGCGGCCCGGGTCTCGCTGATCGTGCCCGGCTCCGACGGCGGGGCCCCGCAGGTGCTCTCGCAGGGTCTGGTGCGGGCGGTGTGGACCGACGACATGGCGGCATCCACCTCCATCAACCCGCAGGTCGCGCACTACACGGGCCAGGCCGAACTGGCCCAGGTCATCCAACAGGGCCTCGATGCGCGCAAGTCGGGCGATGTGGACGGTGCGACGGCCAAGCTGGGCCGGGCGGTGCAGTTGGCCGCGGCCTCCGGCAACGGCGATACCGCGAAACTGCTCGCGAAGGTGGTGGACGTCGTCGACGAGGCGACGGGTACTGTGCGACTGAAGGCGAAGGTCGCGGAAGCGGACGAGATGACCCTCGAAACGCGCTCCACCAAGACCGTTCGCGTCAAGAAGTAGCAAGAAGCGAACAAGAAGTAGCTACGTCCGTTTTACACCAGCACAACGCCACGGCCCGCCGGGCCGGATGACGAGAGGGGGAAGCGACTCCATGCCGACCTGCCCGAACGGACACCAGTCGGGTTCCGACGACTGGTGCGAGATCTGCGGCCATCGCATGGGCGCCGTGCCGCCGCCTCCCCCGCCTCCGCCCGCGTACGGCTATCCGGGCCCCGGGGATCCGAACGCCACCGCCCAGGCCGAGCTCTGCCCGCAGTGCCGCACCCCGCGCGAGCCGGGTGCGCCGTTCTGCGAGGAGTGCCGCTGGAACTTCCTGACCAACACGGCGACCTCGTACACCCCGCTCGCCCCGCAGCAGCCGATGCCCCCACCGGGCCCCGGCCCCGCGCCCGGCCCCGGTCCGCAGCTGCCGCCCGCCTTCCAGCAGGGCCCGCCGCCGGCGCCCCGCGACCCGTACGAGTACCAGAGCTCGCGGCCCTCCCAGGTGAACCGGGCCGCCGAGCCGCTCGCCGCCGAGCCCTCGCAGCGCCCCGGGCAGCAGCTGCCGCCGAACCCGTTCCAGCAGCAGCCGCCCCAGCCTTTCAACGGCGCGCAGGGCGGCCCGCCCCCGCCGCCGCCCTCCTTCCAGCGGCCGACGCCGCCGGCGCCGCCGCAGGTCCAGCAGCCCCCGGCCGACGACGACTGGATGCTGCCGCCGCCGTCCCAGCCCGCCCAGGGCCCGGGCCGCGCCCCCGCGACGCCCGAGCGCGCAGGCGACGACGACTGGCCCCTGCCGGTGACCCCGCCCGCACCCGAGCGCGGCGGCGAGGAGTGGCCACAGCCCGTGGCGCCCCCCGCACCGGAACGCGGCGGCGACGACTGGCCGCAGCCCGTGGCGCCCCCCGGACCCGAGCGCGGCGGCGACGACTGGCCGCACCCCGCGACACCCCCCGCACCCGAGCGCGGTGGCGAGGAGTGGCCGCGGCCCGTGACGCCGCCCGCGCCGGCCGCCTGGTCCATCACCATCGGGCCGGACCGGGACTACTTCCTGGCGATGATGCAGCGCAGCGGCCCGGAGGCGGCCGGGCTCAATCTGCCCGCGTACTCCCCCGAGCAGCAGCGCCCGCTCTCCGGCAACCAGATCACCATCGGTCGCAGGCGCCACTCCACCGGCGAGGCACCCGACATCGACCTGTCGGTGCCGCCGGAGGACCCGGGCGTCTCGCACCAGCACGCGGTGCTGGTGCAGCAGCCGGACGGCACCTGGGCGGTCGTCGACCAGAACTCGACGAACGGCACCACCGTCAACGGCGCCAGCGAGCCGATCCAGCCCTACGTGCCGGTGCCGCTCCAGGACGGCGACCGGGTGCACGTGGGCGCCTGGACGACGATCACCGTGCGCCGGGGCTAACCGGCGGTTCCCGCAGGGGCCAGCTGTAGGGCCCCTGCGGATCGTCCAGCCACGCCCACTGGGCGCCGCCCCGGAGCGTCACCCCGAACCGCTCCCTCGGGGGCCGCTGCTCGCGGAGCCAGAGCGCGTGCGCGTCGTACGGGTCGAGGCTGCCCGCGGTCAGTTCGAGCAGGAAGCGGAACCGCTCGTCCACTACGCTCTCGCGCGGCAGACCGCCGGTGTGCGGGGTCGGCCGGGCCCCCGACCGCGTACCGCGCAGCGGCACGAAGTAGGCCGGGGTGTGCAGGAAGCGCCCCTCGGCCCGGTCGGGGCCGGTCACCTCAAGGCGGATCAGGCCGGTCGCCAGCGGGGCCAGGATCAGCGCGCCGGGGCGGCACTGGGCCGGCCAGTCCTGGGGCACCGAGCCCACCGTGCAGGTCGCCATGATCTTGTCGAAGGGCGCCCGCGCGGGCGCCCCGCGCGCCCCGTCCCCGGTGATCACGGCGGGGTGGTAGCCGGCCGCCTCCAGGTGGGCCCGCGCCGATTCGGTGATCTCGGGGTCCAGATCGACGGTGGTCACCCGTGCCTCGCCGAGCCGGTGGCACAGCAGCGCCGCGTTGTAACCGGTGCCCGCGCCGACCTCCAGGACCCGGTCGCCGTCGCGGACGTCGAGCGCCTCCAGCATGCGCGCCATCAGCGAGGGCTGGCTGCTGGAGGAGAGCAGCTCGCCGTCGCGCATCCGGGTCGCCAGCGGCGCGTCCGCGTACGCCCCGGTCAGCCAGCGCTCGCGCCGGGCCGGGTCGGGGTCCTCGCCCCAGAGCCGGACGTACCCGCCGCTCGCGCTCTCGTAGTAGTACGGCACGAAGAGGTGGCGCGGCACGTCCTCGAACGCGGCCCGCCAGGCCGGGTCGGCGAGCGCTCCGCCCGCAGCGATCTCCCGCACCAGGGCCCGCCTCAGTGCCAGGTCCGCGCTCATACGTCCACTGTGCTGCGGCGGAGCCGAGGAGGCGAGTGGTCCTACGCCCCCGGTCCTCGGCCACCGGGTCTGAGACCATGGAGGGGTGCCGCACTGCCGGGGGACGGCCCCCGGACTCCGGGCGGCACCCCGGGGCAGGCCCGAACGACATTGCGAGGGTGTTCAACGTGACCGAGATTCCGCGCGGCACGCTCGAGGAGCAGACCTTCTACGAGCAGGTCGGCGGCGAGCAGACCTTCCGCCGGCTCGTGCACCTCTTCTACCGGGGGGTCGCCGAGGATCCGCTGCTGCGCCCGATGTACCCGGAGGAGGACCTGGGCCCGGCCGAGGAGCGTCTTGCCCTGTTCCTGATGCAGTACTGGGGCGGTCCGCGCACCTACAGCGACGGCCGGGGCCATCCGCGGCTTCGGATGCGGCACGCCCCGTTCACGGTGGACCGGGCCGCGCACGACGCCTGGCTGCGCCACATGCGGACGGCCGTCGACGAGCTCGGCCTGTCCCCCGAGCACGAGCGGACGCTCTGGAACTACCTGACGTATGCGGCCGCTTCGATGGTCAACTCCGAGGGCTGACCCACCCGGTAGCTCCGCCGCTGCCCCAACGCACCTGCGAAAACTGCCCTCGCGACCGGAATCCGGTCGTCCGTTGTCGCATTCCGATCACGATCGGGCAAGAAGGTTCGGCAAGCGGTTTCCTCGACCCCACGACTCCTGAAAGCATCTGGACACATTTCGGGGGGATGGCCTAAAAGCCCAAGGGGGGCCGTGTGCCGGGGTTCGTCTTTCTGCGCGTCCGCGCACACCGTCTGCTGCTCCTGGCGGCGCTGCTCGCCGTGCTGCTCACGACCTCGGTCCTGGCGGCGCTCGCCGCGTTCTCCGGATCCGTCTCGGACGCGGCGCTGCGGCACACCCTCGCCACCCGCTCCGCGGCGCCAGCGGCGCTGGTCGTCAAGGCCGGGGTCAAGCCCGACCAGCGGGCGGCCGCGGCCGAGGCGATACGTACCGGAGCTCGCGCCACCTTCGACCAACTCCCGGTCACCACACAGGAGTTGACCCAGTCCGGGCCCTACGCCCTGCCGCGCTCCCTCCAGTCGCCGGACGCCCGCGGCGGCGACCCCGACCTCACCCTGTTCGCCGCGATGGACCGCTCGCGGATCCGTCTCACCTCGGGCAGCTGGCCCGCCGCCCCGGCGACCACCGCGGGCGCCGAGATCCAGGTGGCCCTGCCCGAGTCCGCGGCCGGACGGCTGCACCTCGCGACCGGCGCCACGCTCGCCCTCGCCGACCGGCTGGGCGGCCCGGGCGTCACCGTCAAGATCACCGGGATCTACCGGGCCGCCGACGTCTCCGACCCGTACTGGCGCCTGGACGAGCTGGGCGGCCGGGGTATGCACAAGCTGGCCTTCACCACCTACGGGCCGCTGCTCGCCGACCCCTCGGTGCTCGCCGGCCGGGTCAGCCCCGGCCAGAGCGCCTGGCTCGCCCGCGCCGACTTCTCCGGCATCGGCGTCGCCCGGATCGACAAGCTCCGCACCACCGCCACCGAGGGGCCCAAGTCCCTCATGAAACAAACGGTGTTCGGGGGCAACGCCACCGCGACGACCTCGCTTCCCGAGATCCTCGACCGGGCCGACCGCTCGCTCCTGGTGTCCCGTTCCACCCTGCTCATCGTGGCGCTCCAACTGGTCATGCTCGCCGGGTACGCGCTGCTCCTGGTCGCCCGACTGCTCAGCAGCGAACGGTCCGGCGAGACCGAACTCCTGCGCGCCCGCGGCGGATCCCGCCGTCAGATCACCTGGCTCGCCGCCGCCGAGGCCCTGCTGCTCGCGGTGCCCGCGGCCCTGCTCGCGCCGCTGCTCGCGGGCCCGCTGACCCGGCTGCTCGCCGGGCGGGGCGCGCTCGCGCGGGTCGGCCTTCACCTGGACACCTCCGTCACCGCCACGGTGTGGCTGGTCGCCCTGCTCGTCGCGCTCGGCTGCGCGGCGGCGGTGGTGGCGCCCGCCCTGTCGGCGGGGCCGCTGCGGCGCGGCGGCCGGGACGGCGCGCTGCCCGCGCCGGTCCGCGCGGGCGCCGACATCGGACTCCTGGTCATCGCGGGCGTCGCCTACTGGCAGTTGGACCGGCAGACCTCCGCCTCCGGCTCCGGCGCGCTCGACGCCGACTCCTCGGGCAGCCTCGGTATCGACCCGCTGCTCGTGGCGGCGCCCTCGCTCGCCCTGCTCGCCGGGACCGTCCTCGTGCTGCGCCTGATGCCGCCCGCGGCCCGGCTCGCCGAGCGACGGGCGGCCGGCGGCCGGGGGCTGCCCCTGGCGCTGGCGGGCTGGCAGTTCAGCCGCCGTCCGCTGCGCGGCGCGGGCCCGGTGCTGCTCCTGGTCCTGGCGGTCGCGATGGGTCTGCTCACCCTCGCCCAGTCCGGCACCTGGAACCGCTCCCAGAGCGATCAGGCGGACTTCCGCGCGGGCACCGACATCCGGGTGCTCGGCTCCACCCTCGGCCCCTTCGGGCAGGGCGGCTCCTACGACACGGTGCCCGGGGTGACCGCGATCGCCCCCGCCGTACGCGGCTCGATGACGATGAGCGCCGGGCGCGCCGGCACCGTGGTGGCCCTGGACACCCGGCACGCCGACGGCTTCCTGCTCCGCGGCGACCTCGGTGACCGCTCCGGCAAGGAGCTGCTCGCCCTGCTCACGCCGGAGCAGGACGCCGCGGTCGGTGCCGCACTTCCCGCGGACGCCCAGCGGATCGACTTCACCCTGCGGCTGACCGGCGGCGCCCCGGACGGGCCGCCCGGCGCCGCGACGCTCACCCTGGAGGACCGCTACGGCACGCCGTACCGGTTCGCCCTCGGAACACTTGCCTCGGACGGCCTCCCCCACCCCTTCGGCCTGGACCTGTCCGCCGCCGCGGGCGAGCCCACCGGCCGGCCCGCGGGGCCGCTGCGCCTGACCGGTCTCGACGTGGTGCGCGAGCTGCCCGAGGGCCCGGCCGTGCGCCAGAGCATCACCCTGGACGGGTTGCGCGCCACCGGCCCCGGCGGCAAGCAGACGTCCGTCACCGTGCCGGCCGGACGGTGGACCGCCGACAGCACGGACGCCCCGGGCCCCACGAACTCGGAGACCGGTCTCGGATCCGTCACCCGCACCGTGCGGCTCGTCGCGCCGCACGGCGCGCCGCCCGCGCTGAGCGCCGTCGCCGACGAGCGGTTCCTCCAGTCCAGCGGCAGCAAGGTCGGCGAGACCATCGACGTGCCGCTCGCGAACAAGACCCTCAAGGTGAGGATCGTCGACCGGCTGAGGCAGCTCCCGACCACCGGCAGCGGCGCCCTCGGCGGCGACGGCACGGCCACCGGCACGCCCGGCACCGACGGCGGTGGACTCCTCCTCGACCTGCGGGCCGCCAACCAGGTCCTGCGGGACACGGGCGACGGCCTGTCCGCCACGGAGTGGTGGCTGACCACCGGGCCAGGCCGCGCGGCCGAGGCCACCGCGGCGCTCAAGAGCCGCCCCGACATCGACCCCGCGCAGATCGTGTCCCGCTCCGAGATCGCCAGGGAGCTGGGCGACGACCCGCTGGGCGCGGGACCGCAGTCCGCGCTGGCAGCCGCGTCGATCGTGGCGGCGGCGCTCGCGGCGGTGGGCTTCTCGGTGAGCGCGGCCGGGTCGCTGCGCGAACGCGCCGGGGAGTTCGGCGTGCTGCGCGCGCTCGGCACCCCGCGCCGTCAGCTCGCCCGTCTGATCGCCGCCGAACAGGGCGTCCTGGTCGGGATCGCACTGCTGGCCGGGCTCGGCCTCGGCGAAGTGCTCGCCCGGGCGGTGGTGCCGCTGATCGTGCTGACCGACCAGGCCGCCCAGCCGGTGCCCGCCGTTCTGGTCGAACTGCCCGCCGGGCGGGTGGCGTTGCTGCTCGCGGGGGTGGCCGCGGTGCCGGTCCTGATCGTCGCGGCGATCGCCCTTCGCCGCACCGACCCCGCCGTCACACTCCGCACCCAGGGGGGCAACTGACATGACCGGCAAGGCCCTCGCACCCTGGGTGCGGACCCGGCTGCGGACCGCGCCGGGCGCCGCGGCCGCGCTCGCCCTCCTGGTTTTGGTCACCGCATGGCTGGCCGCCGCCTACCCGCGGGGCGTCGACGCGTACGAGGACAAGGGGCTGCGCGAGACCGTGGCCTCGGCCGCCCCGGGCCGCACCGCCCTGCAATTCGCCGCGGGCGCGCCCGGCATGGCGTTGCGCGACGAGCAGCGAGCCGCGCTGGTCTCCCCCCAGGAGATGGAGCGGCGCTTCGAGGCGGTCGTGGGGAGCGTGCCCACCCCGCTCACCACGGACCGCTCCCAGTCCACGTACGGGCTGCGGACCACGCAGAAGCTGGCGTCCGAGGAACCCTTCCTGGCCCGTCCCTCCGGGCTTGCGCCGCGGTTCACCGTGGCCACCCCCTCGGATCTGGCCGCGCACGCCCGTGTGGTGTCGGGCCGGCTGCCCGAGGGCCGCGCGGACCAGAAGTCGGCCGGAGCCGAGGTCGCCGTCACCTCCGCCACCGCCAACGCCCTCCACATCACGGCGGGTTCGGTGCTGCACGTGGACGGCCTGGGCCGGCCACCGCTCGCCCTGAAGGTGACCGGCGTCGTGGAGCCGCTGCTGCCGGAGGCCGGGTACTGGTCGGTCGCGCCGGTGCTGCGTACCCCGCAGCTGCTGCCCGCCAACGACGATCCCGATCCGCCGCGGTTCTGGCACGGCGGGCTGCTGCTCGCCCCGGGCGCCGCCCCGGCCCTGCTCGCCACCGACAGCAAGCCCGAGATGTACGTCCAACTCGCCCCCGGCACACACCATCTGAATGCCCGTCAGTTCGACGGTCTGAAGTCGGCGGTGGCGGCGCTCCAGAACGGCCCCGGGCTTTCGAGGGTGCGGGACGTCTTCGCCGTCTCGGCGACCGTCTACACCGAGCTGGACCGGGTGCTCCTGTCGTACGCCACGGTGCGCGACTCGATCAGCCCGGTGGTGGCGGTCGCCGGCTTCGGCACGGCGACGGTCGCCGCCGTGGTGCTGCTGATGGCGGGCGGGCTCGCCGCGTCCCGCCGCACCGCGGAACTCGCCCTGCTGCGGGCCCGCGGCGGCGCGCTGCGCCAGCTCGCCGGGCGGCTGTGCGCCGAGAGCGCGGTGGTGGTGGTTCCGGCCGCCGCCCTCGGCCTGCTCGGGGCCGTGCTCGCCGTGCCCGGCGGCCGGTTGTGGCCCGCGCTCGCCGCCGCCTGCGCGGTCGCGGCGCTCGGCTGCCTCGCCCTGCCGGTACGGGCCGCGCTGACCCACCGCGCGGTCGGCTCGGCGGCCGAACGCACCGATCTGGTACGGGAGAAGCCCTCCGCACGGCGCACAGTGGCCGAGCTGACGCTGCTGGTCCTCGCGGTGGGCGCGGTCTTCGCGCTGCGCCGCCGGGGCACCTCCGGCGCCTCCGCCGACTCCCTGGTCAGCGCGGCCCCGGTGCTCGTCGGGGTGATCGCCGCGCTGGTCCTGATCCGGCTCTACCCGCTGCCGCTGCGCTGGGCGGCCCGGCCCGCGGCCCGGCGGCGCGGCACGGTCGGCTTCCTGTCCCTGGCCCGCGCGGGACGCGCCTCGGGCGGTGGCGTACTGCCCCTGCTCGCCCTGCTCACGGCGCTGACCACGGCCGCGTTCGGCGGCTCGGTCCTGGCCGGCTCGGACGACGCGCGCGACCGGGCGGCGCTGTACGCCACGGGCACCGACGCCCGGATCGACAGCGACCTCTCCCTGCCCAAGGACCTGGCGGACCGGGTCGCCAAGGTGGCAGGCGTGCGGGGCGTGTCCCCCGTACACATCGAGTACGCGGTGACGCTGCCCGACGGCGACAAGGCGGCGGTCGCCTCCGTGGACCCCGCCTCCTACGCCCGGCTCACCGCGGGCACCGCCCTCGGCATCGACGCCGACCGGCTCGAGGCCCCGCCGGGCGCACCCGGCAAGACCGTACTGCCCGCCATCGCCTCGCCCTCCGTCGCCCAGCGCCTGGGCAAGGAGCCGGTCGCGCTGCGCGTGGCGGGCTATGACGTACGGGTCCGGGTGACCGCCGCACAGGACGCCTCCGCGGCCGTACCGGGGAGCGACTACCTGCTCCTCGACACCGCGGGCCTCGGCGCGAAGGAGCCGACGACGCTGCTCGTCGGCGGCACCTCCATCGACGCCGCGGCGCTGCGCAAGAGCGCCGAGAACGCCCACACCGGCGTACGGCTGCGCTCCGAGGCGCGCCGCGAGTACGCGAGTTCACCCCTCCAGACCGGCGCCGGACGCATCTACGCGGCGGCCGTCGCCGCGGGCGCGGGCCTCGCCGTCCTCGCCCTGCTCCTCTCCCTGCTGCGCGGCGCCCCCGAACGCTCCGCGCTGCTGGCCCGGCTGCGCACCATGGGCCTGTCGCGTCGGCAGGGCCGCGCGCTGCTCGTCCTGGAGGCGCTGCCGCCCGCCTTCCTCGCGGCGGCCGGCGGAGCGCTCACCGGCTGGGCCTCGATCGCGCTGCTCGCGCCCGGCATCGACCTCGCGGGCCTGGCCCTGGCCACCACGGGCGGCCTGGCACCGGTCGGCTCCGAACTGCGCGCCGACCCGATGTCGCTGCTGCTGCCCGCCGGATGCGTGGTGCTGCTCGCGGCGGGCGTGGCCGCGGCGCAGGCCTGGTGGAGCGGACGCCGTGGATCCATCACCGAACTCAGGGCAGGAGACGCTCGATGACCACCTCTCTCGAAGACCTGGAGCGCCGGGCCACGGCCCACCGGGATCGCCCCGCCTACGGCCATGACGCACTGATCGCCTGCGACCGCCTCGTACGCGTCTTCACCACCGACGGCGTCGAGGTCCAGGCCCTCCAGGGGCTCGATCTCCTGGTCACCGAGGGCGAGTTGATGGCCCTGGTCGGCGCGTCGGGCAGCGGCAAGTCGACACTGATGAACATCCTGGCGGGCCTGGACGTGCCGACGGCGGGGGCCGCGCGGGTGGCGGGCCGCGACCTGCTCGCCATGGACGCCAAGGCCCGTCTCGGCTACCGCCGCGACGTGGTGGGCTTCGTCTGGCAGCAGACCGCCCGCAATCTGCTGCCCTACCTCACGGCGGTGCAGAACGTGGCGCTGCCCATGCAGTTGGGCAGCCGCGAGCCCAAGCGCAAGAAGGCCGAGCGGGCCGACTCACTGCTCACCCTGCTCGACGTCGCCCACTGCCGCGACCGCAGGCCGCACCAGCTGTCCGGCGGCGAGCAGCAGCGCGTCGCGATCGCGGTGGCCCTGGCCAACAGTCCTTCGGTGCTGCTCGCCGACGAGCCCACGGGCGAGCTGGACTCGGCGACCGGCGAGCAGATCTTCGCGGCGTTCCGCACGGCCAACGAGGAGCTGGGCACGACGATCGTGATAGTCACCCACGACCAGGCGGTGGCGAGCGAGGTCCGCCGCACGGTCGCCATCCGCGACGGCCGCACCTCGACGGAGGTCCTGCGCCGCACCCAGGTGGACGCGACGACCGGCGAGGAAGCCCTGGTCACCCGCGAATACGCCATGCTCGACCGAGCCGGCCGCCTCCAACTACCCGCCGAATACACCCGCGCCCTGAACATGGAACACCGAGTGGCCCTGGCCCTGAAACCCGACCACATCCAAATCCACCCAGACACCCAACACCCCCAAGAGCCAACCCCCTAGGAGCCAACCCCCTAGGGGCGCGAGGAACGGCGCGAGAAGCGACCACGACCCGCAGACGACGGGGGTTTGGGGGCGCGAGGAACGGCGCGAGAAGCGACCACGACCCGCGGTCGACAGGGGGTTTTGGGGGCGCGGGGAACGGCGCGAGAAGCGACCAAGGTCCGCAGACGAACGGGGGGTTTTAGGGGCGCGGGGAACTGCGCAAGAAACGACCACGACCCGCAGACGAAAGCGGGCCTATCAGGGGCGCGGGGAACTGCGCGAGAACCGTCAACTACCCGCAGACAACAGCGGGTTGAAGGGGCGCGGGGAACTGCGCAAAACCAGCAACGCCCCGCACACAACCCGCCCCAGCACCCCGCAGGGGCTACGCAGGCATGACCCCCAACCCCCCACCCCACCCCGCCGCAACACAACAGACCCGTACGGCGTACGCAGCCGCAACCACGGCCCGGAGGCAAACAACGCCACCGCCTCGGGAACAGGCGACCCCCCCGACACAAGCACCCGCACCGGCCGCAAAAACCCGAGCGCCTGCGCCGCATGCACGGCCCGAAGGGGAAGCTCGGTCGTCCCGAGCGTCCGGGACCAGATCTCGTGCCCGATCCGCTCCCGCTCCCCCCGCGTACGCGCCCCCGCGGGCAACGCCTCGTCCCGCCCCCGGAATTCCGCGACGGCCGCCGCGACGACCTCCCGCATCCGCTCGGGTTCGGGCAGCCCCGGCACCGGCTCCCAGCCGCCGCGCGGCGGAAGGACCCCGGCCCAAGGCGGACCGGTGACCGCCGCCGGAACCCGCGCCGTGGCGGCCGACTCGTCGATGGATTCGAGGAGTTCACCGGCGGAGACGGTCACGTCCAGAGCGAGGGCGTCGTCGCCGAGCCGCGCCGTACGGATCGCGAGGACCTCGAAGGACGGCGGCCGGCCGAAGACGCCGAG
Organism: Streptomyces hundungensis; assembly: GCF_003627815.1. Taxonomy (NCBI): domain Bacteria; kingdom Bacillati; phylum Actinomycetota; class Actinomycetes; order Kitasatosporales; family Streptomycetaceae; genus Streptomyces; species Streptomyces hundungensis. The sequence goes on along the minus strand of NZ_CP032698.1, from coordinate 5,595,723 downwards.
CGCCCCGCCGCCCGCCTGGAGGCGAACCGCGGCGGCCCGGTCGTAGTGGATCAGGCGCCCCAGAAACGCGCCGAGATCCGCCGCTTCCCCGCCGTCCTCGAACCGCAACACGAGACTCACGCCGCCTCCCCGAGGCCCGCGCCCCACGGCACGACACACACGTCGGCCGCCTCCCCGAGGCCCGCGCCCCACCGCACACCGCTCACGCCGCCGCCCGCTCCTGCCCGGCGCGCGAGCCGTCGTCGAGGTACTCCCGCAGGAAGGACTTCTCCTCGGCGGTGATCCGCCGGGGCCGCCCCTCGGCGAGGTCGTAGGGCACCACGACGGTGGAGGCCCGGACGTACACGAGGCCCCCTTCGCC